>NZ_JACBJQ010000063.1 GCF_013404075.1 Mycolicibacterium vinylchloridicum | reverse complement strand
ATTCCTTTGCTCGAGTGACTTTCGCGGGTCTCTCGAAGAATCACGCGATGACCTTCATTCATCCGGCTACGACACGCCGGTACCGCTGATCAGGTCCGACTCGTACACCACTCTGCTGGACGCAACCGCAATGATCGACCCATAGGTCGCCAAGCGAAGCTGGGCCAGGAGTTGACCGTCGTCGTGTGATGGAACCAAGTAGTGCGAGATGCCGATGCGCACCGCGGCGGTGGTGGCTATCTCCGGGTCAGTGACAGCACCCTGAAACGCAGGTAGGAAGAGCTCGAACATTACCGGGAGCGCCCGGGACATCTGAGTCAGCACTTGGTGCGGTTCGACATCGACCATTCTGCGCAAGCGCTGCGATTGGTGGATATCCACCATGACGGCGAGCGCGGCGTCGAGGCGCGCCTGGCCGGTCAAACCATCTGTAGCTTGGGCTATTTCGGCGCTCAGGAGCTCGAGTTCGTAGGTATTGAAGGCGTCGAGCAGCTCGTCTTTGGAGGCGAAGAATGTGTACAACGTGGGCCGCGAGATGCCCGCTTGGGCGGCAACGTCGGACAGGTTCAGCTTACTGTGCCCGAAGCGGCCTAACGCGGAGGCGGTGGCCTCCAAGATCCTTGTCCGCGTTGCGGCCCGTCCCGCGTTGGTTGTCCGCCCCATGGCTTGACGCCCTTTACACTCATTGTATGGTTTGTTAATTTTAACGCACGCCGCTCAGGCAGGCGGCCAAGCGGCGGAAAGGGTCCTCGGCCATGGCGGATTTTGCCCAACTCGACTTCTTCACCGACCCGTCTGTCGTCGCAGATCCGTATCCCTACTACGAATTCCTGCGTGAGCAGTGTCCGGTGTGGCGCGATCCGCGCAGTGGTGTCATCGCGGTGACCGGTTATGACGAAGTGGCCGCTGTGTACCGGGATACCCGTACCTTCTCGTCGGTCAACTCCTCGTTGGGTCCCTTCCCGCTACCGTTCTCCTCTGACGGTCTCGACATCTCGGCAGACATCGATGCGCATCGCGATCAGTTTCCGATGAGCGAACATCTGATCGCGTTCGACCCGCCCGAACATGCGGCGCATCGCAGCCTGCTCAGCGGCTTGTTCACTCCGAAACGGCTGCAGGACAACGAAGCATTCATGTGGGAGCTTTCCGATCAGCTCATCGACGAGTTCATCGAGGACGGCCACTGCGAATTCCTGAACAGTTACGGCACACCGTTCCCGTTGCTGGTCATTGCCGACCTGCTCGGCGTCCCTGCCGAGGACCATGACATGTTCCGTGCACTGCTCGCGGGGGGCGGGCCGACCGCCGATCAGCCTTGGGCCGTGCCTGGTGAGGATGGCACGATCGATATGAACCCGCTGTCCTACCTCGACACATGGTTCACGGGCTACATCGAGGATCGCCGCGCAGACCCGCGCGACGACATTCTGACGAGACTGGCGACCACCGGCTTCCCAGACGGATCGTTGCCGCCCGTCGCCGCAGTCGTTCGGCTAGCGACGTTTCTGTTCCTAGCCGGCCATGAAACTACCGCCAGACTGCTGTCGAGCGCGCTGCACGTTCTGGCCGAGCGGCCCGACCTGCAGGCCACACTGCGCGACAACCGCCAGCTGATTCCCAACTTCGTCGAGGAAGTGCTCCGTTACGAAGGACCGATCAAGAGCGACTTTCGGCTGACTCGTGTGGCCACAAACCTCGGTGGAGTCGATGTGGCCGCCGGTACCACGGTGATGTTATTGCTAGGAGCCGCCAACCGCGATCCGCTTCATTTTGAATGCCCGTCACAATTCCAGCCCGACAGAGCCAATGCGCGACAGAATATTTCGTTCGGCCGTGGTGTGCACAGTTGTCCCGGCGGGCCCCTGGCTCGTATCGAAGCGCGGGTCAGTATCGAGCGTCTGTTGAACCGCCTCGGCGACATTCAGATCAGCGATGCCGCGCACGGCCCCTCCGGCGCACGGCAATTCAACTATGTTCCGCTGTGGATCTTGCGCGGCTTGACCGAACTGCATCTGGACTACACGCCTCGAACGGACTCGGAGGGACTGCTGCACGGATAGGTGGCATCTGAGTTGGCTTGTCCGGCGTGGGCAGGTTGGAAGGATGTCCCCATGGCAAGGCCCTACCCCCGCGAGTGTATGGGGGCCGCCAGACGGTTGATGGCGATGATCTTCGTTGTCATGACATCGATCAGGGGCCCGTCGAATTGTTCGATGCGGACCGTTCTGCGACGAGTCACGAACCGCGGTTTAGCCCGTGCACCACTTCCTCCGCGGCCTTGGGATCTACTGAACAGGCTCAGCGCTACTAATCCGGGAACAGGAGATTTCTTCGGAGGCCGCTTCATGCTGGTACACGCTTGTCGCCACTGGCGCCCCCGCGCCCTTTGCTGGTATCCATAAGCCAGCAGGTCTGAAGGGGGACGAGATGTCGCTTCGAGTCACGTCGGCATGACTCTGACCGTTCTCGACATCGAGCGCTGGAACGCCGGAGATGTGCGTGAGGTGTTCCACGCCGCGATCAGCCGTGCCCAGGCCGCCAAGGACGCCGCGGACGGCCTGGCGACGCTGCCCGCGTTCGCGACGTGGGGCGGTGAAGCAGCCGAAGCCGCCAAGGATGCGATCGGCCAGACCCGCAAGGATCTCGATGCCCACGGCAATGAGGCACAGGCCGTGGCCAACGCGGCCCGCCACGCCGCCGACGAGATCGAACGCATCAAGGCCGAACTCGCGACGTTGAAGGCAGACGCCCAATCACTGGGCATGGAGATCGATCCCGTCGCGGGCACCGTGGTGCCGGGCCCATCGGTACGCAACCCGATGGAAGCCGAACTCAAAGAGATGCAGCTGCAACCCCGGCTGGACAAGATCGTGGCCGACGCCAACCTCGTCGACGTGGCGCTGGCCAACGCGATCAACATGGCCGGCGGTAAGACGCCGATCCCGTCGACGGGTCCGCACCCCCAGATACCGGACCGACCGCCGCCCGACGACCCGACACAGTTCGCCGACTACTGGCGAAGCCTGTCCAAGGAACAGAAGGACTACCTCTACAGCCAAGACCACAACATCGGCAATCATCCGGGGATGCCTGCCGGCGACGATCAGCATCCCGCTGCCGACTACTACAACAAGCTCAACCTGGCTGACCAGTTGGCGACGTCGCAGGCGGCGGCATCAGAGGCCGACGCGCTGCGCGCGCAGCATCCGGATTGGGCGGCAGGACAGAACATCCCCGCACCCAACAAGCCCGGCGCGATCTTCGACAATCGGCTCAAATACGAAGCCTGGCAGCGCCAACTCAACGACGCGCTCGGCCGCGCCAAGTATCTGCCCGATCTGCGGGCCGTCGACAAAGCGATCAACGACGGCCCCGACCGCAAGCTGATGCTGCTCGACACAACCAGCGGAGACCAAGCCCGCGCAGCGATCGCGATCGGGAATCCCGATACGGCTGACCATGTTTCGGTCACCACACCCGGCCTCAACACGACGGTCCACGGGGCCATCGACGGGATGACCAACGAGGCCCGGCAGTTGCGGCAGGAAGCCCTGCGGCAGTTGCAGAACGTGCCGGGCCACGAAGGCGACACCGTGTCGACGATCGCGTGGATCGGCTACGACGCGCCGCAGGTACCCGGTTTCGACGACCTCAAGGGATCGGCGGAGGGCGGCTGGGAGGTCAGCCATGACACGGTCGCTCGGGCAGGGGCGGCCGATCTGTCGAAGTTCTATGACGGCATCACCGCCGCGCATGAAGGCGGCCCGGTGCACCTCACCGCAGTCGGCCACTCCTACGGGTCGCTGACCACCGGCCTGGCTCTGCAGGAACCCGGTAGTCACGGCGTCAGTGATGCGATCTTCTACGGCTCACCCGGCATCGAGGCCACCACGCCTAGCGAACTCGGGCTGCAGCCCGGTCACGTCTTCACGATGGAGACGCCGGATGATCCCATCCAAAAAGTCTATGATCTGCCACCGTGGGCGCACGTCGCGGTCGAGACGCTGCCACCCCCGTTACGGGGATTCGGCGAATCGATCATGCGCACCCTGGATGCCTCCGGCGCCGGGCAATTCGGGCCGAATCCGGCGACCAACCCGAACTTCGTGCACCTGGAAACCGGTGCCACCACCGTGCCCGACGGTAGCGGAACGATGAATCTTGGTGCTGCACATGGCCATAGCGACTACCCGCGCTTCGGTGACGACGGCACCCCGCGCACGACCAACTACAACATCGCCGCCGTCATCGCCGGGCTCAGCGGCGACGCCGTCCGGCAGAAGTAGAAAGCAGACCTATGAGGCTCCGATCAACGCTCGTCATGGTTCTCGTCCTCCTCCTTGCGACGACAGGATGTCACGTGGAAAAGCCCTACGCCCCAACACCTTCTACAGCGGCGACCCAGGCCCTCGATGAACTGAAGTCGCTGCCGTCCTTCGACGCGACCAGAGTGCAGTTCGAGGAGGCGATCACCAAGATCACCTCCGCGGCAACGCAACGCCTACCGGGCATCGTCTGGACGACGGCCGACAACGCCGACTCGGGCAGCTGCCCTGCGCCCTACGAGCAGAGCGGCGGTAAGTCGGCCTATCTGCCGAACCGGATCGCCGAAAACGTGCCGGTCTCCGAGCAGGATTGGACCGCACTGCTCGGCGTCGCGACGACCGCGGCGACTGCCGTCGGCGCCACTGACATCAAGGTCATGCAGGACGAACCGGGCAAGCACGATGTCTGGTTCAGCGGCCCGGGCGGTGCCTTCCTCAAGTTCTCGTACAAAGGCAACATGGTCGTGTCCGCCTACACCGGGTGCCGGCTGACGTAACGCCAACCTTCTAGAGCGAACGCGTCAACCGGTCGGCCAGCAGTCCGGCGAACCTGGCCGGATCGGCGAGCGTGCCGCCCTCGGCCAGAAGTGCTGTGCCGTAGAGCAGTTCAGCCGTCTCGGCCAGCCCGGCGTCACCACCACGCGAGGAGAACGCGTCACGCAACCCGGCGATCAGCGGATTGGCGGGGTTGAGTTCGAGGATGCGTTTCTCCATCGGCACCGTCTGCCCGGAGGCCTGCAACATTCGCGCGAGAGCCGGCGTGATCCCCAAGCTGTCGGTGACCAGACAGGCCGGCGACTCCGTGAGCCGGGTCGACAACCGCACCTCTTTGACGTGATCAGAGAGCGTCTCTTGCAGCCATTCCAGCAGACCACCGAACTCCTGCTGAAGCTGTGACCGTTCGGCCTCACTCTGGTCCTTTGCGGGATCGAGGTCCACCTCACCCTTGGCCACCGACTGCAGCCGCTTGCCGTCGAACTCGGGCACCATATCGACCCAGACTTCGTCGACCGGCTCGGTGAGGAGCAGCACCTCGTAACCCTTGGCCTTGAACGCCTCCAGATGCGGCGAACTCAGCAGCTGCTGACGCGATTCGCCGGTGGCATAGAAGATCTGGTCCTGACCGTCCTTCATCCGCGCGACGTACTCGGCCAGCGTGGTGGGCTCCTCGTCGCTGTGCGTCGAGGCGAACGAGGACACCGCCAGCAGCGTGTCCTTGTTGTCGGCGTCGGAGAGCAGACCCTCCTTGACCACCCTGCCGAACTGACTCCAGAACGTGCGGTACTCGTCTGGCCGGTCTTTCTGCATTTCGGCGATCGTCGAGAGCACCTTCTTGGTGAGCCGGCGGCGGATCGCCTTGATCTGCCGGTCCTGCTGCAGGATCTCGCGAGAAACGTTGAGCGACATGTCCGCCGCGTCGACGACACCCTTGACGAACCGCAGGTACGGCGGCAGCAGGTCCTCACAGTCGGCCATGATGAACACCCGCCGCACGTACAGCTGCACACCGATCCGGGCGTCGGCGTTGAACAGGTCGAACGGTGCGTGCGACGGGATGAACAACAGGGCCTGGTATTCGAAATTGCCCTCCGCCTTCATCGGGATGACTTCCAACGGGTCGTCCCAGGCGTGCGCGATGTGCTTGTAGAACTCGACGTATTCCTCATGGGACACTTCGTCTTTGGGGCGCGCCCACAGGGCCTTCATCGAGTTCACGGTTTCGGTCTCGATGGTGACCTGCTCCTCGCCGCCCTCCTCGGCGGCCGGGCTGCGTCGCTCGACCTGCATCCGGATGGGCCAGGAGATGAAGTCGGAGTACTGCTTGACCAGTGCCCGGATCTTCCATTCCGCGGTGTAGTCGTGCAGCTCGTCCTCGGCATCCTCGGGTTTGAGGTGCAAGGTGACCGACGTGCCCTGCGGGGCGTCGTCGACGTCGGCCACGGTGTAGGTGCCCTCGCCGCTGGACTCCCAGCGGGTCGCCGAACTCTCGCCCGCCTTGCGCGTCACCAGGGTGACCTTGTCGGCCACCATGAACGACGAGTAGAAGCCGATCCCGAACTGGCCGATCAGCTCCTCGGACGCAGCGGCGTTCTGCGCTTCGCGCAACTGCTGGCGCAGTTCAGCGGTGCCGGACTTGGCCAGGGTGCCGATCAGCCCCACCACCTCGTCGCGGGTCATCCCGATCCCGTTGTCACGGATGGTCAGCGTGCGGGCAGCCTTGTCGATGTCGATCTCGATGTGCAGATCGGAGGTGTCGACGTCGAGGTCCTTGTTGCGGAACGCTTCGAGGCGCAACTTGTCCAGCGCATCGGAGGCGTTGGAGATCAGCTCGCGTAGGAAGGAGTCTTTGTTGGAGTAGACGGAGTGAACCATCAGGTCCAGCAACTGGCGGGCTTCGGCCTGGAACTCCAGCTGCTCTACATGTTCGGCCATGGTGAATCCGTTCGACATGACGACAACAGATGACGGCAGGATGATAGCGAGCCCGCCGCGGCAGCTAACTCGTCAACCCCAGCAGCGGCGGCACCAGGTATCGCCGCGCGAATGAACGCGCGGCGTCGTCGTCGCCGAGCGCGACGTTCTGTGACGGCGTCAGCACGAACGACACGATCACCCGGACGGTGACTTCGGCGACCTCGAGCAGCTCGATCTGGGTGCGTTTGTCGTCGGGCAGCGCCACCGCCAGCTGATGGGCCAGGAACGACGAGGCCGTCTGGATAACGCTGTCGCCCTCGACGGTCAGGAACGGCAGCACGGTCTCGGGCTCGGTGGCGAGCAATCGTTGCAGCAGTGCATGCTCGCGCATCGTCGTCAGGGTGAACACGAACCCCTCGACCAGCTTGTCTTCCGCTGTCGGATACCCGCCGGCCTCCGCGGCGAGCTCGGACAGGAACCGCTCGAGTTCCCGCACCAGGACCGCCTCGACGATCGCATCCTTGTTCGCGAAGGTCCGATAGAGCGTCACGCGGGCCAGCCCGGAGCGGCGGGTGATGTCCTCCACGGTCGAGCGGCGGATGCCGAACAGTTCGAACTGCTTCAACGCGGCGTCGAGGATCTTCTGGGCGTTGCCCTCCGCCGTCGGCGCCCCGAATCGCTGCACCGCCTTGGCGAGCAGGCCGCTGTGCTTCATCGGAGTCAGTGTAAAGCCTCGCCTGAGGCATTGATACAAACGAACGAAGAATGTATCTTCAGTTCCACCGGCTCAGATACCCCTCGACTAGGAGGCTTTCCATGGCTGCGGCTTCGACGACGGTAAGTCGAGAAGAGTTCTCCGATCGGCTGCTCAACGGATCGGCCAGAAAGTCCTACGCCCCCGTCGTCGACATCGACTGGGACTCGCCGGTGGTGCCGGACAAATTCTTCCTCCCGCCCCGGGTGGTGTCGCTGTACGGAACGCCGATGTGGGCGGAGATGACCCGCGAACAGCAGATCGAGCTGTCGCGTCAGGAATTCATCAACCTGCTCTCGGCCGGTGTGTGGTTCGAGAACATCCTCAATCAGGCGCTGCTGCGCGGCCTCATGCACGCCGATGTCACCGCGGCGTCGACGCACTACTCGCTGACCGAGCTCGGTGACGAGACCCGCCACATGGTCATGTTCGGCCGCGCCATCAAGGCCGTCGACGGAAAACCCTTCCAGCCCGGCCGATTCCAGCGGATGATCATCAACGCGCTGCCGCTGGTATTCCAGAAGCAAGTGCTGTGGATCGCCGCGCTGGTGGGGGAGGAGATCTTCGACGCGCTGCAGCGCCAGATCCTCGACGACCCGGAACTGCAGCCGATCGTCAGCCGGATCATGCGGATCCATGTCACCGAGGAGGCGCGACACATCCAGTTCGCCCGCGACGGCGCGCGCCGGGATGTTCCGATGATGAAGCGGCGCAACCGGTTCCTGCTCGCCACGATCCACGGTGCAGGCGGCCCCTTCTACCGTTATCTGTTCACCAACCGCGCCGTGTACCGGCGCGCGGGCCTCGACGGCCGAGATGCTCGCCGTCAGGCCCGCGCCAATCCGTACTTTCACCAGGCCACCCGCGCCGGGTTCGCGCCGCTCGCAACGTTCCTGGAGGAGATCGGGCTGATGAACCCGATCAGCCGCCGCCTGTGGAAGCGGTGCAGCTTCCTGTGACCGCCACCGTCGACGAAAGCGGTGTCTTCGACGGTGCCGCGGAACTGGACGTCGCCGGTGTGGTCTGCGAAGTCCGGGTTCGTCTTGCGGGTCACCTCAGCCCGATCGACGGGCAATACCACTGGCAGGGCCTCGCGTACGGTGCGCCCGACGACTTAGCGGCGGGCCATCATGCCCACCTGAGGATCGGAAACCGCAGCGCCGCAGTGCGACTCGTGGAACGAATCCCCTCCGGGCAACTGATGCTCAGTGGCGTCGGTGCTCCGCCGTACTGCTTTTAAAAGCGTTGCTGCGCAAATGACTTCGCGTGACTGAAGCCGTCGAGCAGATGAACGCCTGCGCTTGCCACTGCCGGGATGCCGGCAAGCCGGTGGAATAACCGGCCATGGCGGTACTCGCGACCCCAGGTCGACCTGATGCGCTGCTCGTAGTTGGTGAAGTCGTCAGGGCCGCCGTTGGTCAGCGCGGCGACGGCGCACTCGCCGGCCGCAAGCCCGGACTGCAGCGCCTTGGATATGCCCGCGCCCGACGCGGGCCGGGCCGCGCCCAGCGCATCGCCGGCGAACAGCACACCCGGGCGCCACGGCGGCCAGGCGGTGAACCCCATGGGCAACCGCCAGGCCTGGACAGCCTTGGCCTTCCGCAGCTCGCTGATTGGAGGGAGCTCCCACTCCGCAGGCAGGGTGGCGAGAAGTCCGCCCAGCAACTCGGTGGCGTTGATCTGCTGCCAGCGTTTGTAGCTGTTGACATAACCCACGCCGACGTTGATGCGACCCCCACCCATCGGGAAAACCCAGCCGTAGCCGGGCAACTGATCGCCCTGGAACGTCGTCTTCAGGTAGATGTCCAGCGAGTCGGAGTCCGGACGGTCGGCCTGCATCTCGGCGCGGATCGCGATCGCCGAGTAGCCGTTGTACTGCGACTCCAACGTGAGTGCCCGTTTGATGGGCGAATAGGCGCCGTCTGCGGCGATCACCGCATCGGCGAACACCTGCTCGCCGCCCTTGAGTGTCAGCCCGGTCACCCGTCCGCTGTCGTCCCGGATAGGGCCGGTGACCTCGGTGGACCGGCGCACCTCGGCGCCCGCGGACTCGGCATGTCTCAGCAGCAGCGTGTCCAGTTCGCGCCGCGCCGCGCAGTGGCCATGGTCGGGCATGCCGGGCCGGCTCGGGAAGGACAGCTCCAACGGGGTGGGGCTGAAGATCGTGGCGCGGTTGACCCGGTGGAATTTGTCGACCTCGTTGGCCAAGCCCATCTTCTGAATGAGACTGACAGCACGAGCGGTCAGGCCATCGCCGCATGGCTTGTCCCGCGGGAATTCGGCCTTGTCCAGCACGACCACCCGCGCTCCGGTCTGTACGGCCTGCCACGCCGCGGCCGAACCCGCCGGGCCGCCGCCCACAATCGCCACGTCATATCGCTGGGTCATCCATCCCGCCTTCGCTAGATTGCCCGACTTGGATCCCCGCGCACAGGATCCATAAACGGCATTCGAGGCTGCGGCTGTTGCGGATGGGTCGCCGACCTCGGACATGTTGCGGGCGCGAATTGCAGTAGGGCACTACTGCGGTTGCCGTCCGGAACCCGCGCGACGATGTCGGCAGATCGCGATCGGCCGCGGTCAGCGTGAACAGGGGGGTGCGAGTGATGTCCGAACACGCATACATCGGCCGCACGGGCGCATTGGCGATCGCCCTCGGCGTGGGCGCGGCGATCGCGTCGATGCCGGCAGTCGCCCTGGCCGACACGGGGGCGGGCTCCGCCAGACACAGTTCGAGTTCGGAATCCTCCGCGTCGAACGCACACCCGCGGACGTCGTCAGCCGCGGGTCCCGCGCGGCATGCGACGAAGCCGCCCGCTATCGGCAACGGTCGCCGCGGCACGTTGGTGACTGCGGGTGCACATCGCGACTCCCGCCCGGTGTCGACCGCCAAAAAGCCGCGTCCCACAGTGAGTTTGACCGTCGCGGCGCCGAAGGGGGCGGTGGTCGCATCCAGTGACCCGATCTCCAGTTTCATCGCGATCTTCGTCGGCAACGGCACGGCGGCGCATCCCGATGCGGGGTTGTTGTTCGGTACCGGGTTCAGTTACGACGCCACGACGTGCACCGGTGCGCTCGCTTGCAATGGCGGGCGGGGCGGCATCTTCGGTGGCAACGGCGGCGATGGATTCAACGGCGGCAGCGGAGGCTCGGCGGGGCTGGTCGGCAACGGCGGCGACGGCGGTGCAGGGATCACGACCGTCAACAACGGCGACGGCGGTCGCGGTGGGTCCGGGGGACTGCTCAAGGGTGACGGTGGAGACGGCGGGAAGGGGGCGACCGGGGCCACGGGCGTCAACTCGGGTTCCGGTGGCGATGGTGGCGCCGGAGGGAGCACCGGCCTGCTTGCCTGGTTCAGCGCGGCCGGCGACGGCGGTGACGGCGGAGCGGGCGCCACGGGCGCAACTGGCGACATCGGCGTGAATCCGGGCGACTCCGGCGGGAAGGGCGGGGCCGGAGGCACTGGCGGCACCGGCGGAGCAGGGGGCAGCGCGGGCCCGTTGTCGGTCAGAAGCAGCGGTGGGGCCGGCGGCAATGGCGGCGACGCGGGCGCGCCAGGTGACGGCGGCGCCGGCGCCAACGGCGATGCCGCCACCCCCGACGGTGGGGCAGGCGGCGACGGTGGCGACCTGGGTGTGGCCGGCCTTGCGGGCAAGGGCGGGACAGGCAGTGCGCTCGGCGGTGCCGACGGGGCCGCCGGTACGGACGGCGATCAAGTCAGCGGGCCGGCCGGGGCCGGCGGGGCCGGCGGGGACGGTTTCACCGCCACTGAGGCCGGCGTCGAGGGTGGCAAGGGTGGCAACGGCGGGGCCGGCAGTTGGGTGGGCAACGGCGGCAAGGGCGGCCGGGGTGGTTCCGCCCTCCACGGAAACGGTGGTGCCGGCGGAAATGGCGGTAGCGCAGGCGGCTTCGAGATCTTTGGCTCTGGGAGTGTCACCGGTGGCGCGGGCGGCGACGGCGGTGACGGCAGCATCGGTGGCGGAGCCGGCGGTGACGGCGGCGACGCCGAGTACTACGGCGCGGCCACGGGCGGCGCTGGCGGGTTCGGCGGAGCCGGCGGCATCGGCGAGGGCGGAGCGGGCGGCGACGGCGGCGCGGTGAGCACAAACGGCGCCGGCGATGCGACGGGCGGCGCCGGCGGGGCCGGCGGTGGCTCCGTCAACGGTGACGGTGGGGCCGGTGGCGGAGGCGGGTGGTCGGAGGCCCACCCGAGCTACGACCAGAGCGGTCACGCTTTCAACGGCAACTCGATTGGCGGTGCCGGGGGAATCGGCGGTGATTCCGGCGGCGCAAACGGGGGAGCCGGCGGTCTCGGTGGCTATGCGTACGCCTTTGAAGGAATCGGTGACGCCGTCGGCGGTGACGGCGGTGAAGGTGGAATCGGGGCGGGTGGCGTCGGCGGGATCGGCGGGGACGGCGGCGCAGGAACGATCTACGCCTCCACCGGGCCGGCTACCGGAGATGCCAGTGGCGGGACCGGCGGGAAGGGCGGCAGTGGCGCGACGGGCGGCGGAGATGGTGGTGCGGGTGGCTTCGCAGACAACGCCGGCAGCGGAACCTCGACCGGCGGTGACGGCGGCGATGGCGGCGACTCGATCGCCAGCACATCCGATGGTGGCGACGGTGGTGACGGTGGTGACGCCTACCCGACTCAGGGCGCCAATTCCAGCGGTGGCGCCGGCGGCATCGGCGGCGCAGGAGGATCGGACGGCCAGCCCGGCTCGCCGTAGATCGTCGCTGACCCTCGAAGGTGACTGGCGGCCTGCTCGCCGTTGCTGATATCCATGAGTCAGCAGCTCTGAGGGGTGTGAAGATGTCGCTTCGAGTCAATATCGAAGATCTGGCCGCATCGGGCGTCGCGGTCACCGGTCACGGGGAAGACGTGGCCGCCAAACATGCCGCGGCGGCGAGCCGGATCGACGCCGCCCAGGCCGGGTGGCAGGGCGCATCGGCGCTCGCGATGACGGCACTGTCCGAGCAGTGGCTGGCCACCACCGCCACGTTGGTCAACCGTTTGAGCGATCACGCCCAGGGACTGCACGCCAGTGCGCAGGGATTCACCGAGATGGAGCAGCGCAACAGCCAGGCGCTTCAGGAGCCGGCGCAAGCGGCGAACGCGATAGCCGGCCAGACCGATCTTTAACGCGCAGCGGTGATCTCGGCGATCGCCGACGGGGTGTCCAAGTCGCCGTAGGCGTTGGCATAGCGCTGTGCCAACGCGACGGCGACCTCGAGGCGCTGCCACAGGCCACCGCCGCTGCTCGCCGTCGCCAGCCACAGTGCCAGGCCGTGGGCGACCGACGCGCGATAGCGCAGCCAGATCTCGTCCATGCCGGGCAACTCATCGGCAGGCAGGCCGAGTGCGTTGCGGTACTCCTCCAGCAGAGCGCGTTCGTGTTTCCTGCGGTCCTCGACGGTCAGCGCGCCCTGCAGGAAGTACCCGACATCCAGTGACCAATTGCCGCGACGTGCGACCTGCCAGTCCAGGAAGCCGACCTCGCCGTCCGGGGTGACGTAGGTGTTGCCGATATGCGGGTCGCCGTGCAGCAGCGTCTGCGGCGAGGTGGTCAGCGTCCGGATGTAGGGCTTCCACACGCCTTCCACCAACTGCTCGATCGACATCGACAGCACCTCGGTGGGAGTGCTGGCGTCGAGTTGTTCCAGCGCGCTGGGCAGCGGCGCGTACTGAAGGCCGTCGAACGGCTCGAACGGTTCCAACCAACTCAGCGCCGGCTCCTCGATGACGCGCGATCCCCAATACCGGCCGTGCATCCGCCCAAGCCCGCGCATCCCGGAGCGGGCTTCCTGGATTGTCAAAGGCCGCAACGAGTCTCGCGGGTCGGCGCCGCGTGCGTTCAGGTCTTCCATCACCAGGCAGAAGTCGTAGGCGTCCTCGTCGATGGCTGCGGCGTACACCACGGGATGTTCCAGCGGCAGCTCGACTCCGGAGCTGAACAGTCGCGGTTCGTGGAACATGCCGCTGGTCATGCGGATGAGTTCCTTGTGATCGGGATCGGCGGCCTTGACGAAGACGGTCGCCGGGCCATCGCCCTCGGAGTAGGACAGGCGAAGGCGCGCACGGCGATTGGTGCCGTCGTCACGAAGATCGATGGCGACGTCGCTGACGACGGCGCCGGGATGGTGGGCGGCCAGGGCGCGGGTCATCCAGCTCGGCGAGACCTCGGCGAAATCGGTGGGCACCGACAGTTCGGGTGTACTCATCTGCGGGTGCGCTCCTCTGGGCAGGTCCGGGGGCATTACGACACGATCTGTGTCGTAATGGTGGGTAACCTACTGCACCACGAACCCGGTCGGCAATGAATCGACGAAGTTAGGCTCGCGACATGGCACAACCGCTCGGCCGCCCCAGGGATGCGTCGCTGCACGCGGCGATCCTGGACGCCGTTCGCGAACTGCTCGTCGTGTCCAGCTACGCCGAGCTGTCGATGGACGCGGTCGCGGCACAGGCGCAGGTGGGGAAGAAGACCATCTATCGCCGGTGGGCCTCGAAGGCGCCGCTGGTGGCCGAGGCGGTGTTGGATGCCTACGGTCGCGGCGGTTCGTTCGAGGTGCCCGACACCGGCAGCCTGCGAGCGGACCTGCTGCGGTGGCTGATCGAGCACGGCGAGTTCATCACCGAACCTGCGAACGCTAAACTCATCCGGGCGCTTGTGGCCGCGGCGGCCGCGAGTTCTGGTGATACCGAAGCACTTTACGAACAGCTCAGTGTCCCGCAGCGCAGCGGGCTCGTCGATCGGGTGCGCCGTGCGGTGGACAGCGGCGCAGTGCGCGACGACGCCGATCCCGACGCGATCGCCAATGCGCTGATGGGCACGTTGCTGCTTCAGGTCATGAGTGCGCCGATTCCGAACGACCACGCTTTCGAGCGCTACGGGGCCCTGGTGGATGCGCTGCTGGACGGTGTGAACGCCGAACCCGATGGCTAGGGTCTAGACCGTGCATCTCGAAGAACTGCAGTGGTTCGTGGTGCTGGCCGAAACCGAGCACGTCACCGAGGCCGCCGCCGAGTTGGGGGTGAGCCAACCCACGCTCTCGCGCGCCCTGACCCGGATCGAGGAGAAGGCGGGTGCGCCGCTGTTCGATCGCGTCGGGCGCCGGCTGCAGCTCAACGAATACGGCCGCGTCATGCTCGAGCATGCCCGCCGCAGCATCGCCGAAATGCAGGCGGCCGTCGACCGTATCGCCGCGTTGCGCGATCCCGACACCGGCCGTGTCCGGCTGGCATTCCTGCACTCGTTGGCCAACTGGTATGTGCCCGAACAGCTTCGGCGGTTTCGGGAAGCCGCGCCGCGAATTGCGTTCGAACTCTTCCAGGGGCCCGCGCCGGAGATCGTTCAGCGAATCCGCGACGGCGGAGCCGATATCGCGATCACGTCACCGCGTCCCGACACTGCGGTATTCGTCTGGCACCGACTGTATGTCGAGCGGCTGTGCCTGGCGGTACCGGTGGGACACCGCTTCGCGGCACGCAGCCGGGTGAGCCTTTCGGCGGCGGCCGACGAACCCTTCGTCGCCCTCGAGAAGCCACTCGGGTTGCGGCTGCTCACCGACGATCTGTGGGCCGAGGCGGGCATCGACCCCGAGATCGTGTTCGAGGCCTCCGAGATCCCGACGATGGAGGGACTGGTGGCGGCGGGATTCGGTGTCGCGGTGGTGCCGGTGCCGCGCGACCGAGCCGATGTGCGAGTGGTCCATGTCCCGTTGTCGAATGCTCGCGCCAAGCGTGAGGTCGGTCTGGCATGGCGACGTGACCGTCCGCTGGTCCCGCCCGCAGCCCGATTCATGGACTTTCTCATCGGCAGCTGACGTGCCCCGGCTGGGCGGCTCACGTGCATTCATACGCCGAATACATGAACAAGGACCATTCCATGCATTGGACACATCACTAGCCGGTTCCTACCGTCGCATCCATGACCGTCGACCAGTCCCTGGAACCCGCTTGGACTGGACACACCCGGGGATCGTCGGCCTACGCGCGGCTGCTGGCGGCGCTGTTCTGCGCCGGAGTGGCGACATTCGCGCAGCTGTACTCACCGCAGGCGGTGCTTCCGCTGATTTCGGCGGACCTGGGAGTCGGCGCCGCCAATGCGGCGCTGATGGTTTCGGCCTCCACCGTGGGCCTCGCGATCGGTGTCATCCCCTGGTCGGCACTTGCCGATCGCATGGGCAGAGTGAAGGCGATCACCGTCTCCGTCTCCGGTGCCACCGTCGTGGGGCTGGTGGTGCCGTTCGCCCCGACGTTCGGGCTGCTGATGGCCGGCCGGTTCGTCGAGGGCCTGCTGCTCGGCGGCGTCCCCGCGATCGCGGTGGCCTATCTGACCGAAGAGGTCGATCCCGGTCACGCCGCCAGGGCGGCAGGCACCTTCGTGGCCGGAACGACCATCGGTGGCCTGCTCGGGCGCCTCGTGTCCAGCCCGGTGGCCGAATTCGCCGGCTGGCGCGTCGGGGTCTTCACGGTGGCGGTGATCTGCGGGCTGGCGGCGACGGCGTTCGTCAAGCTCGCGCCCGAGCCGCGCGGCTTCACACCGTCATCGCGTCGCGGCGCCAACCCGGAAGGTCACCTTGGTCACCGACTGGTCGCCAACCTGCGCACACCGCGTCAGCTGGTGCTCTTCGCGCAGGGCTTCCTGTTGATGGGCGGGTTCGTGGCGCTCTACAACTTCCTCGGCTTCCGCCTCACGGCCGCGCCGTTCAATCTGCCGGCATCGGTCGTGAGCCTGGTGTTCCTGGCGTATCTGGCCGGCACCTGGGCGTCCTCGCGCGCCGGTGCGGAGGCCGCGCGTTTCGGGCGCAGGCGAGTCCTTCTGGTGTCGGTGGTGGTCATGATGGTCGGGGTCGCAATCACGCTGAGTGACAACGTGTTCGCTGTCCTGATCGGCTTGGTCGTCGCCACGGCCGGCTTCTTCGGAGCGCACTCGACGGCGGCCGGCTGGACCGGTCAGGCCGCGCCGGTCGGCAAGGCTCAAGCGTCGTCGCTGTACAACCTGTTCTACTACGGCGGTTCCAGTGCGATTGGATGGCTCGGGGGAGTGGCGTTCGATGCGAGCGGGTGGACGGCCGTGGCCGTCACGATCCTGGTGCTCGCCGCCGTCGCGGCGGCATTGGCGTCGGTGGTGCTGCGCGACGGATGATCTCGGGTCGGGACCCGATCAGGGCATCAGCTCGACCAACGTCGTCGCGGCGGCGCGCGCCATATTGCGCGCGAGGTATCGCATGTGGGCGCGCCAATGCTTCTCGGCGCCATCGGCATCGCCCGCGTCGAGGAACTCGACGAGCCGCACTTGCGAGCGCAGATCGCGCTGGCGGGTCGCCGCGGCGGTCAGCTCTTTGTCGGCCCGGCTCACCGCGATGAGTGCGCTGGCGAGCACTTTGTCGAGAGTCCCGGCGACGATGCTGAGCGTTTGATTGCCGGCCAGGGCCACCAGCGCCTCGTGAAAAGCGTGATTCGCCAGGCCGAACTCCGTGTGGTCGTCGAGCACCTGCTCCTCGCGGGCGATCAATGACGTGAGTTGGCTGACCGCGGCGCGACGTCGCCGGCTTCCCGCCGCGATGGCCCGCGCTGCCGGAGGCTCGAGGAGATAGCGGGCTTCGAATACATCGGCCAGCGAGACGTTCTGGGACCGCAATAGCATGGCGGCGGTTCGCGCCGTCATCCGTTCATCGGGGGACCGGACGAAGATGCCGCCGCGAACCCCGCGCACCACTTCGATCAAGCCCTCGGTCTCCAGGATTCGTAACGCTTCGCGCAGGGACGGGCGCGACACCTCGAACCTGGCCACCAGGTCGGGCTCGCGCCCCAGCGCTGTGCCGTCAGTCAGCTCTCCGCTGATGATCTGCAGACGCAGCTCGGCGGCAATCTGTTCGGGCTTCTCGACGACCGGTGTCTTGCCTGCAGTCACGTCGCCGCCTCGGAATCGCGTCGGAAAACATCTAGACATTTCCAATCTAGCATGCTCGAATACATCTAGATATTTCGACGGGAGTGCGCGTGACAGAGGCGGATGTCTCGCGGGCCGATCGGCCTGTGAAGAAGTTCCAGTTCGTCAGTGGCGGTGCGGGCGCGGGCCTCGACTCGCGGTCACCGCAATCGGCGAACCACGCTCTTGCACAGCAGGGTTCGATCGCCCTGGGAAACAGCGTGATGGTCGGATGTCGTTCGCTGGTCAGCGCGACGCTCAACGATGCCGCCACCTTCTCCTCGGCGGAGCTGGTGGAGCAGGGGCAGACGAAGCCGCTGATTCCGCTCGGCATCGATCCGCCCGACCACACCCGGTTTCGCGCCCTGCTGGAGCCGATGTTCTCGCCGCGGCGGATGGAGGCCCAGGAAACGGACATCGCTGTGCGCGTCAATCGCTTCATCGACACGTTCATCGCTCGCGGATCATGCGACTTCACCACCGAATTCGCCGAATTGTTCCCGTCCTCGGTCTTCCTGGGCCTGATGGGACTGCCATGGGAAGAGCTCGGAACCCTGGTCGAGATGCGCGACGGGCTGCTGCACCCCGGCACCGATGAGTCGACACTCGACGAGAAGCTGGCCATTCAGCGCCGCACCGCACAGGACGTCTACGCCTACTTCGACGCGGTTCTCGACGAACGACTGACTTCGCCGCGCGATGATCTGCTCACCGAACTGACCCGGGCCCGCCTCGACGGCGAGCCCGTCTCGCGCGACGACCTGTTGTCCATCTGCTTCGTCTTGCTCACGGCGGGCCTCGACACCGTGACGGACACCCTCACCTGCTTCTGGGCTTATCTCGCCCAGCATCCCGGTCAGCAACGTCAACTCACCGAAGACCCCGATGTCATTCCGCGTGCCGTCGAAGAGCTGCTGCGCTGGGAAACGCCTGTGCCGTGGGCGGTTCGGTGGGCCCGCGAGGAACGTGTCGTCGGTGAGCACACGGTCTCCGCCGGCCATCACCTGCTCGTCAACCTGGGGGCGGCCAACGTCGATCCGATCGATTTCGAGGCTCCGCTCACCGTCGACTTCGACCGGCGCGGCAACCGCCACCTTGCCTTCGGCGCGGGTCCGCACCGCTGCCTCGGATCGCATCTCGCTCGCCGCGAGTTGCGAATCGCCCTGCGGGAGTGGCATTGCCGCATTCCCGAATACACCTTGAGCCCCGGCTACGAGGTGCGCTACCGCCCGCCCCTGCGATTCGTCCCGGACCTGCAGCTGTCCTGGCGGCCGGTGTGAACGCGACCAGGGTCGCCCAGTGGGCTACCGGCGCGACCGGCCGGCTGGCATTGCGGGCAGTCATCGATGCGCCTGACCTCGTACTCGCCGGCGTTCGCGTCTATGACCCGGCGAAGATCGGCCGCGATGCCGGTGACCTGGTCGGCCGGGCCCGAAGGGGCATCGTCGCCACCGACAGCAACTACGAGATCGTCACGGCCAGGCCCGATGTCGTGCTCTACATGGGCAGCGTTGAGCGGCACCCCGATGAGTGTTTCAGCGATGTGGTGCATCTGCTGAGTTGCGGCATCGACGTGATCGCCACCGGCAGCTCGTTCATCGATGTCCATGGGTTCGATTCGCGGCGTGCGAAGCTGATCGAGGCGGCCTGCGCCGACGGTGGTGCGTCGTTCCTCGGAGTCGGCCTGTTCCCGGGATTCTTGGGCGAAACGCTGGCGCCTGTCTTGTCCCGGCTCTCCCAATCCTGCGACGAGATCGTCGTTCGCGAATCCCTCTCGTATGCGGGGTATCCCAGCCGGGAGATGATGTTCGATGTGATGGGCTACGGACATCCACCGGATGCGACGTCGCCGGTGTTGAGTGATCCCGAGCGGGCCGGCAAGGCGTTCGTCGCCACCGCGCGGATCATCGCCAAGGCGCTGAGGCTCGACATAGCATCCTGCGAGCCGTTCCGGACGACCGCCGTCACCGACCGCGATCTTCAGGTCGCATCCGGGGTGATTCCGGCGGGCACGGTCGGCGCCATCAAGCTCGGCGTCCGAGCCGATTGCGGGCCGACGGCGATCAGCATCGAGCATGTGACGTGGATGAGCCCCGACGTCATTCCGGAGTGGTCGCGAGCTGAGGGCTACGAGATCGAGTTCGGCGGCGCGCCCACCCTGCGGTGCAACCTGGTACTGGGCACCCGGGGCGAAGATCACACCGAAATGGGTTGTCTGGCAACCGCCATGCACGCCGTGCACGCTATCCCGGCCATCCGGCAGGCACCACCGGGTGTTCTCGACCTTGCCGATCTCGACTTCCGAGGAGTCCTACGATGACGTCGACAGTGGAGCCGGCACGGATCGGTCTGCTCATCGACTACCTCGACGACGACGGTACCTACGACGAAAACATCGTGCCGTCACTGCAATTGGTCGTCGACGAGTACGCCGAAAAGGGCCTGTTGGAGCGGCCCGTCGAATTCGTCGTGCGCGCGGTGCAGGGGTTACCCAACGGGTCGTTCCGGGCGGTCCGCGACGCCTTCCTCGAATTGGTCGAGGAAGACGCCCACGTCATCTTCGGGCCGTGGGTGTCCGAGAACGGCGCGGCGCTGCGCCGCTACGTCGAAGAGCTTGGTGAAGTCGCCTGTATCACGATGGGTGCCAGCGAAACGATGTTGGGGGAGTGGGTGTTCGGTCTTCCTGCCGGCTCGATGGAGGAAGAGCCGATCATCATCGCGACCGTGGCGGCACTCGACGGCTGCCGGACGGTGGGGGTCGCCTACGAAGACTCGCTGATCGGAGCAGAGTATCTGCGGACCACCCGGGTCGCGTGCGCCGACGCCGGGCTGACCATCACCGCGGAGGTCCCGATCCCGCAAGTGCAGGCCGAGAAGCGCGCTGCGATGGCGACGTTGGCCGCCGACCGGCCGGACGGCATCATCCATGTCGGTTTCGGTCTGGGCATCCCGGGGATGAACGACGCGCTCACCGAGGTCGGCTGGCTGCCGGCGCGCTACACCACCACCGCATTCGAGTTCGCCTCGACGAGCGACTGGTGGCGGCAACAGTTCGCGGGTTGGGTCGGCCTGGACCAGTACGACGAGAGAAACCAGACCGGACAACAGTTCCTGGACCGGTTCGAGCAGCGCCACGGCCGACGGCCGGAGTATTTCTTTCCGGTCTACTGCTATGACGTCGGCCGGTTGATGATGATTGCGCTGGCCGATGCGCGACCGCTGACCGGCACGGGTGTCAAGCAAGCACTCGAACGGATCAAGATGGTTCCCGCGGCCACCGGCGCGCCCGGCACTCGGCTGCGATTCGGCAAGTACATCCGGCACGGCTGGATGGGCAGCGAGTTCCTGGTGGCCCGGCGGGTACTGCCCGACGCCAGCCGCATCGTGATGCACGGCACCATCGAGGGCCTGCTGGAACGGCCCGAGTTGTCATGACGGCCCGCGTCATCCAGTGGGCGTCGGGGTCGGTCGGCAAGGCCCAGCTGCGGGAGATCATCGACCGTCCCGACCTCGAACTCGCCGGGCTCTATGTCTACAGCGCATCGAAGGTCGGCACCGACGCCGGGGACATCGTCGGGCGAGCACCGACGGGAATCACGGCGACCAGCGATGCCGCGGCGATCGTCGCGCTGAACGCCGACGTCGTCCTGCACGCGGCAAGCAAGGCGTTTCCCGGCAACACCAATACCGACGACATTGTGGCGCTGCTTGCTTCGGGGAAAAGCGTCATCACGACGACGTCATACAACCATCTTGCGACATACGACCCCGATGTGGAGCAACGCATCAAGCAGGCATGCGCCCGGTCGGGCGCCCGATTCCACGCCGCCGGTGAACATCCCGGCTTCATGTTCGAACGCCTCGCGACCTCACTGACCGCGCTGTGCCGGCGGGTCGACAAGATCACCGTGCAAGAGTTTGTCGACTGTCGTGGGATCAGCGCGCGGGAGATGCTCGTCGACTTGATGGGCATGGGCAAGCCACCAGAAGATGTGACCGCGGAATCGCCTTTGTTTCAGGCGATCTCCATGCAGTACGAGCAATCACTGGCGGCGACGGCCGATGTGCTTGGGTTGTGCTTCGACGAGATCCGCACAGACGTTCAGACCGCGACGTTGCCCTACGACGTCGACGTGACGTGTGCGACCCTGCCCGCCGGATCAGTGGTCGGCCAGATCATGTCGTGGTCGGCATACCGTGATGGCGCACCCGTCCTGGTGGCCGAAGAGTACTGGACTGCCGTCGAGGAGATCCCCGGGTGGGATCTCGCTCTCGGGGGGCAGTTCCTGATCCGCATCATCGTCGATGGGGAGCCACCGATGCGGCTGGCGCTCACGATCGACAATCAAGAGACCGATCTGCCGGGGGTAGCGGGCGGCCAACTCGCCGTCGCGATGACAGCTGTCCGCGCGATTCCGTACGTCCTTGCCGCCCCGCCCGGCGTTGTCGTACCGGCGGTCTTCGGTGCCTATCGCTGGCCGGACGCGAGGTAGTGGCGGTCGGCCGCGTGCCCTCCGCGTCACGGTGACCCGGGTCGTGTTTGCTGCATCGACTTGTGCGCCCACGGCCGACCGACCAATTCAATCTATCATCTGAACACTTGAACAGATAAGCTGACGTGGGCCGCCGTTTGGCGATGCCTCCCGCAGGGACGTTGAGAGGAATGCATGGCTGAATACTCCTTGCCCGAACTGGCTTATGACTACGGGGCATTGGAGCCCCACATCTCCGGGCAGATCAACGAGGTCCATCACAGCAAGCACCACGCGGCCTACGTCAAAGGGCTCAACGACGCGATCGGCAAGCTCGAGGAGGCTCGCGCGAACGACGACCACGCCGCGATCTTCCTCAACGAGAAGAACCTCGCCTTCCACCTTGGTGGTCACGTGAACCACACGATCTGGTGGAGGAACCTCTCCCCGAACGGCGGTGACAAACCCGAAGGCGAGTTGGCGGCGGCCATCGACGATCAGTTCGGTTCGTTCGACAAGTTCCGTGCGCAGTTCACCGCGGCCGCCAACGGTCTGCAGGGTTCCGGCTGGGCGGTTCTGGGCTACGACACCCTGGGCGACAAACTGCTGACCTTCCAGCTCTACGACCAGCAGGCGAACGTGCCGCTCGGCATCATCCCGCTGCTGCAAGTCGACATGTGGGAGCACGCCTACTACCTGCAGTACAAGAACGTGAAAGCCGACTACGTCAAGGCGTTCTGGAACGTCGTCAACTGGGCCGATGTGCAGGAGCGGTTCGCGGCGGCGACCGCCAAGACCGCGGGCCTGATCTTCTAGCCCGGTTGCGGGTCTGTACATGGCTGATGACGAAAAGACCCGCTGGGCAATCGATGTGATGACGGCGTGGGCGCAGGACTGCGACGCCGACTTCGTCCACGACCGCATCGATTCCTACCTCGCGGAGCCGCACGGGGAATCGGGGTTGATCACCGGGTTGATCAACCTTTCCGGACTTCTGCTGATGGGTATGGAAGCGTCCACCGGCAAGAGCACACCCGAAATCCTGCAAGCGATTGCGGCGACCATCTCACGCAGCGCGCACTAGGTGTTCGTGGGCAATAGTCGGCTGCGACTCCCGGAAAGTTCCCCTCCGTCGGTGAGCCGGACGACACCCGTTTGGTGTGCTTAACTTCGTTGCAAGTCCACGCTTATCCGCGAAGAGGTGAGTTCGCCCATGCATATCGAACCGGGAATCGTCGAAGGTCCCAAGCTCATCTTGAGTTATGTCACGGCGGCCGGAGCGGGCAGCTACGCGCTGTATCTGGCCGCCAAGCTGGTCAAGGATCGCGGCCTGGGTGCGCTCCTGGTCCGCACAGTGATGACGACCGCGCTGGTGTTCGTCTTCTTCCAGGTGTTTCCGCATTACCCGGTCGGTGTCTCCGAGGTGCATCTCATTCTCGGCTCGACGCTGTTCCTGATCTTCGGTGCCGCACCGGCCGCGTTCGGTTTGGCGGGCGGACTGCTGTTGCAGGGACTTTTCTTCGCACCGTTCGACCTGCCGCAGTTCGGCATGAACGTGACAACGCTGCTGGTACCCCTGTTCGCCCTGCAATTCGTCGCGCAGAAGGTGATCGCGCCACAGACGCCGTACGTGCAGTTGAAATACCGTCAGGTGCTGGCACTCTCGACGACCTACCAGGCCGGCATCGTGTCCTGGGTCGCCTTCTGGGCGCTGTACGGCGAAGGGTTCTCGGGACAGACCGTCGCCAGCATCGCGACATTCGGCGTCGCCTACATGGCCGTCATCATCGTGGAGCCGCTGGCCGACCTCGGCGTACTCGCCGGGGCGAAGGCACTGCACCAGATGAAGAACAGCCCCCTCGTCGAACGTCGGCTGTTCAACCCCGCATAGGTGTCCGGCCGGCCAAGCCGAAGATTCGCGGTGCTACTTCCGGTCCCACGGCCCGTGCCGTCCAGCTTGTCGGCCGCGTGATGCACCTCAGTGGTTGCGGAGCTTGGCCACCAACTTGCCTTTGGTCAGACTTGAATAGCCCGACATGCCAAGCTCTTTGGCGCGCTTCTTCAATTGGGGCACGGTCCAGTCGTCATAACTTCCCGACTTGCCGCCCTTGCGCCCGACGGACGACTTGCCGCGAGCTGCGGCGGCATTGGAGATCCGCGCAGCCTTTTCTTTGGAGTTTCCCTCGCGGCGCAGATCTTCGTACATTTTCTCGTTCTTGATCGACGAGTTGGGCATGACAGCCTCCTGTCCAGATCATTGCAACATGACGTTGAGTGCCCAGGGAGCCGGTCTTGAAACCCCGATTGTCAATCTGCGATGAACATGACCGTGTCGTCCAACGGTGCCCGCCCGGTGCGCAGGTACGTCACGGCGGGATCCGCATAACCAATCGACATGCCGCAGAACAACATCAGCTCGTCCGGCGGCGACACTGCGTCCGCGACGGTTGTCCGAACCTGGGACCAGGCCATCTGTGGGCAGCTGTGTAGCCCTTCGGCGCGTAGCAACAGCATGACGGTCTGCAAGTACATCCCGAGGTCCGCCCACTGAGGACGGCCGAGATCGCGGTCGATGTAGCAGAACAGGGCGGCGGGTGCGCCGAAGCAATCCCAGTTTGCGATCGCCGCTCGCTGGCGGGCCTCCCAATCGTCGCGGGTGATCCCCAGCGCGCTGTATCGCTCCTTACCAAATGCGGATCGGCGTTCACGGTAGGGCGACTTCATCTCCCGCGGGTACATCTCGAATTCTCGGTCGTCCCACGGGGCGCCGGCGGCCACCCGCTCCACCGCGAGCTTCTTGAGCCGCGTCAGCGGCGCGCCGGTCACCACATAGCTGCGCCACGGCTGCAGATTCGACCCCGACGGCGCCCAGGACGCCGCGGACAAGACCCGTTCCAAGACATCCATCGGAACGGGCTCGTCGGTGAACCCGCGCACTGCCCGCCGGCTCGTCACCGCTTCGTAGACGTCCACGACCCTGCCTCAGTAATCCCATGTCGCGGGCACGCACCGGAAGACGTCGCCCGCGGTCGCCACGTGGCACACCGACGGGAACGGCAGGTGAGTCGCCACCAGCGAACCGCCCGTCGCTGCGAGCTCCCGCAGCAGATCCACCCGGACGCGGGCAGCCTCCTGAGGATCATGCTCAAAACCGTTCTCCCACACTGGCTTCTCGAATCCGACTGCGAACACCGCGTCACCGGCGAAGGTCAGCCGATCACCGCGTGACTCAAGCCGCACGATGCTGTGGCCCGGCGTGTGGCCACCGGTGCGGCTGATGAGCACTCCAGGCGCCACCTCGTGCTCGGTCTCGAACGGCCGTAGTTGGCCGCGATAGTCATTGAGGAACTGGGTGGCCGTGCGCCGCAACACATCCGGAATCGGCTCTGGCATGACGGTGTGCGTGAAATCGGGCGCTTCCCAGAACTCCGCCTCACGGGTGGCCAGATGGATCTGCAAGTCGGGGCGCAGACGGGCCTTCAACCCCTCGGTGAGCAACCCGCCGATGTGATCCATGTGCAGATGGGTGAGCACGACGTCGGTCACGGATCCGGGGTCGATCCCGGCCGCCTCCAGCCGGTGCACCGTCTGCCCGGCCCGGGGGAAGTCCGGGAACTCCACGCCCAGACCGGCATCGACCAGAATCGTCCGCCCGCCGGTGCGCACCACGACCACGTTGAGGGGCCAGTCGACCACGTCTCGCGGCAGGAACTGGTCATCCAACCAGCCCGCCAGCTCGGCCGAATTGGCGTTGGTGGCCAACGTGGAGGCGGTGATCGGCAGGACGCCGTCGCTGATCACCAACACCTCGATATCGCCCACCTGCACCGCGTAGCGGGACGGAACCAGCTCGTCGACCGCCGGTGAAATGCTGTCCACGCTCATGTCTGTTCTCCTGACAGTCTTGGGAAAATGCCCTTCGACTGCGGTGAACGCGACGTGGCTGGAGAACTCATCCCGGTGACGACATGGGCGGCTGGACTAGGCGTCGCTCCGCCCGGTGATATGCCGGAAAGCGTGATCCAAACGCCGGGTCATACGCTTCGTGTCTTGCAGGTCCCGCTCGGGCTCGACGTCGGCGAGGTCTCCGACGCCGGCCGCGTAGGTGCCGGAGATCACCGCCGACCAGACCGCGATGGTGCGCACGATCAGGGGGTCATCGAACGTCATGCCGTAGTGCTTCGCCAGAGCGAGCGCCAGCGTCTCCTTGCGTCGAGCGGAAACCAAGGTGGCCACCTCGGGTGCGGCCATAGCGAGCAGGCCGACCTGCTGCATCCGTTGCAGCGGCACCGCCCCTGTGCCGGCGATGATGTCGCTCAACATCGCTCGATGGGAACGGCTCAGTGCATCGACGAGGTCTTCGTCCTGCTCGCCGTCGGCGAGGTGCGTGACGACCGCGGCCAGCATGTCGTCGACGACGTCGAGGACTATCGAACTCGTTGTGGGGAAGACCTGCTTGAGGGTCTGCACGGGAATCGCGCTGGCTTCGGCGACGTCGTCGAGCGTCGTTTCCGCGAATCCGCGCGACACGAACAGTGCGAGCGCGCTATCGAGCACCGCTCCGCGGTCGAACCCAACTGTCGAATACATGGTGAGAGGATCGTAGGCCCGCGCAGGCGGCCGCGCGGGATTGGGCGAAGGCGCCCCTGATCTCCGATGAAATGCGAAGGTAGAGAGGATGCGTGGAGGAATGTTCGGCGTGCCGCTCGCGGCCATCACGGTCCTGGTGGGCCTGGCGGCCTCGCCCGTCGCGGCGGCCGGCGATGACGACTGCAGTCTGTTGCTGCCGGCCGCGGATCAGCTGGAGGCCGTGTTCAACGAGATCGCGCCCACCGGTACTGCGCCGTGGGTGGCGGCCCGGGTCCGCGCCCCGTTGAGCCCGTTGCACAACCTGAGCAGCCCGCCCGGCATCGACCTTCGGATTCGGTCGAACATGGTGGCGTCCCAGATCGACAACAACGACCCGTACCGGCCGGCGACCCCGGAACGCCTCGCCGGCGATCTGGCCAAGGCCAGGGGCCTGCTGGTCGCGGTCCGCGAGTGGTGCGCGCCCTAGCGTTCAGGCCCGATTGCCCGACTCCTCCTCATCGCTCGTTCCTCGCTCTGCATCGTCGTCGGGCTAGTTTCCGAACACGCCCCAGCGCTTGATCTGCACCCGGTTGGCATCAGGCCAAATAGCCCTGGCGGCAGGCGAATTGCAGAAGTAGTCCTCGGCCTGGCGGATGCTCATGTCGACTGCGTGCAGGCCGTCCTCCTGGTGGGCACGGCAGTTCACGGTCAACGCCTGGTGGGTGTCCGGATCAGCCTCCAAGACCTCGATGGTCAACACCACCACGAGCGTGTACCCCGCTCCGGTCGGCAGATAGAAGGTCAGATCCCGGCTCGCCAACCCGCCGCCGTTGGTGACCAGATAGCCGTCACCGCTGGGATAGGCGGCCTGCCCGACCATTTGGGTGCGCTCGTAATGCCGGCTGTCGCCGTGCGCCCGCCATACCGCGAAGCGGGTGTTGGGGTTGCCGCCGTTGAGCAGATTCTGGGAGATCGGGATGATCAGCTCGTCCCGGCCGTCACCGTCGATGTCCTGCATGCCAACACCACTCGGCGTCGACGGCTCCAACAGCTCGTCGATCGTCTGCACCACCGCGCCCGTCTGGTCGGTCACGGTCACCTTCACCGCCCTGGGCCGAGGCAACTCGGGCACACTCCAGTACTTCACGGCGAAATCGAGATCTCCGGAGTGCAGCGTGCAATCCACCAAAGGTGAAGTCCCCAAGGGCGTGATCACCGGGTTCGATTGCGGGCACGTCGGCAGCGATGTGTCAGCGACGGCGCGGGGCAGCGCCGCTGAAGCGGCCGCCGTCAGCACGACGGCGACCAACGCTGACAACCACTTCACGCCGGAATCGCTAGCGCGGCTTGGCCGGGGCGGGCGCGGGGG
>NZ_JACBJQ010000062.1 GCF_013404075.1 Mycolicibacterium vinylchloridicum | reverse complement strand
TTTCCGTAAGGAGATCATCCGGTTGATCGCGGAGATCAGCATGGGTGCGGGCACGTTGGCGATGATCGGCGGCACTGTGGTGATCGTCGGGTTTTTGACGTTGGCTGCTGGTGGGACGTTGGCGGTGCAGGGCTATAGCTCGTTGGGCAATATCGGTATCGAGGCCCTCACCGGATTCCTCGCCGCGTTTATCAATGTGCGCATCTCGGCGCCGGTGGTGGCCGGGATCGGGTTGGCGGCCACCTTCGGTGCCGGTGTGACCGCGCAGTTGGGGGCGATGCGGATCAATGAGGAGATCGATGCCCTGGAGTCGATGGGCATCCCCCCGGTCGAATACCTGGTGTCCACCCGGATTGTGGCCGGGATGGTGGCGATCACCCCGTTGTACTCGATCGCGGTCATCTTGAGCTTTGTGGCCAGCCAGTTCACCACGGTGGTGTTGTTCGGTCAGTCCGGGGGTTTGTATGACCATTACTTCAACACGTTTTTGAACCCGATCGATTTGCTCTGGTCGTTTTTGCAGGCGGTGTTGATGGCGATCACGATCTTGTTGATCCATACCTACTTCGGCTACTTCGCCACCGGCGGACCCTCTGGAGTCGGCGTCGCGGTCGGCAACGCGGTACGGACCTCCCTGATCGTGGTCGTCTCCGTCACCCTGCTGGTCTCACTGGCCATCTACGGATCCAACGGCAACTTCAACCTGTCCGGATAGGCACACCGAGCGCCCCGATCGCTTCGGGACCGAACGCTCCGCTGTGGCCAGACGCCTAGCGCCTTCTCCCACCACAGAAGGGAAATGGATATTTTGCCGGTCCGCAAACCATTACTCTCAAAGCCGTGCGGAGGGCACCGCTCGGATACCTGATGTCGTGAGAAGGGAATTCAATGTCGGATCGCATTGATCTGCATCGCAGGCTCGCTAAGAGCAAGTGGGAAGCCTACGCGAACGCTCCGGAGACCGGTCTCGTCAAGTACTCAGACGAATGGGTCTATGCGCCCGATGCAGTGATCATGTGCCCCCGCTTCAACAACGGTGAGCCACAACGGTTCGCTGACTTGGCCACTGATGAACTTATATCGCTACTGCCCGCCGATGGTGACACCCTTACCCCTGAGATCAGGATGTGGTGGAAACACATGCCGGACTGGCGACTCGTTACCCCCTTTGACTGCAGTGCCACCGAATGGGGTTTCGCGGTGAAAGACACGTACTCGGGAACCACAACCGATGGCAGAGTTCTGGCACTGGATGAATGGGATTACATCTGGACCAACGAGGACGGTCAGATCACCCGCTGGGACTGGTTTGTCGACTCCAGGCAATGGAACCCCTACCTTGACCTCATCGGACTCGACCCCGACACACTGACATACCTCGGCTACATGACCAATTACCTACGAGTCGACCGCAACGGGTAGGAAATTCGACTGGACGTGCGGGCGGAGGCGGGCGGCCAACCGCCTCGCCCGCGCGGTCGGTCTGACGTCGTAAGTCACGCTCGGCGGTCATGCGGGATCATGCTCAGCCGTTGTGGGCGCAGACTGGTAGGCGCCTTGGCGTCGGCAGCCGTCAGCAGGTCAGCAGCATGCTGCCTGCGATCGGTCCGCCCCCCGCTGCGGCAACCGCGACCTCGGGCCGCCGGACCAACTGACGGTCGCCGGCTTGCCCGCGCAGTTGCAGACACGCTTCATGTAGCAGCCAGTAGCCATGCAGTCGTCCGGCCGACAACTGTCCACCATAAGTATTCAGCGGGAGCTCACCGTCGAGCGCGATGCGCGTCGCGCCCTCCACGAATGGTCCGGCTTCGCCGTCGGCGCAGAAACCCAGCGCTTCCAGCCAAGCCAACGTCAGAAACGTAAAGCCGTCATACAGCTCGGCAACGTCCACATCTGTTGGCTTGAGGTCCGTGCGTGACCACATCTCCGCCGCGGCCTCGACGGAGGCCATCTTCGGGAAGTCGTCACGGTGAAACCACCCTCCCGATCCGTATGCGCCGCCGATTGCCTCCACTCTGACAGCCGGGTTCGGGCAGTCGGGCGCGTAGTCGGCATGGGAGACGATCAGGGCAATCGAACCGTCGATCGGCACATCGCAGTCGAACAATCCGAATGGCGACGACACCGGGCGTGAACCGAGGTAGTCGTCCATCGTCATCGGATCACGAAACGCCGCAAGGGGATTCAGGCTCGCGTTACGCCTGCTGTTGATCGCCAGCCAGCCGAGCTGTTCTTTGGTCGTCCCATAGAGTTCCATGTGGCGACGGCAATGCAGCGCCAGCCAATTGGCGGCCGAATACGCGTGTGCTGCCATGAGCTCATCGAGGTCTTCGAACGGCTTGAGCTTGCGCCGCTGCCCGGGAGTTCGGGGCTCGACCGGCGGATCGGAGAGCGGGTTCAGCATCGGCGACACCGGCTGATCGGTCATCACGCCGCCCAGCATCGCCACCGTGCGATAGACCAGGACGTGGCGTGCGCGTCGCTCGGACACGGCCAACAGCGCCGACATCACCGGGGTGATCACTCCGCCGGTGGCGAACCCGAATCCGACTTCGGTGGCCTGATTGCCGAGTCCGGCGACAACATCGGTTGGGTGTGTGTCGCCGAAGGTGATGATCCCGTCAATGTCCGCCGGTGTGAGCCCGGCATCTTGGATCGCGGCGCGTGCCGCCTCCAAAGTCAAGTCCAGCCCAGGAATGGCGGTACGTCTGCCGATCTGCGAAATACCCAGGCCGCTGATGATCCCGTCCTGTTCGAAGAAGCTCATCTGCCAAGCACCGCCCTCATCAAGTACCGCGCGATCAGTTGCAGCGTGTGCCGCATTGTGCGGACCGCCAATGAGAATGTACGTTTCCATGGATGTCTAGTCACGTTTCGCCTTCCGCTCCGGCTCGGGTCTTGCCCGACCTTTCGGAGCACAATCGAGGGTTCTGGACCGCCGGCGCTGACGGACGGTTGCACATCACCGCGTGCCTGCGATGCGGCTTGTGGGTGAGCCGGCCTGCCCCGGACTGTCCTGACTGTGGAGACTCGCTCGAGGCTCGCGCGGTGTCGGGCCGTGGCACGGTGTTCACCTATACGGTGAACCATCAGCCGTTCAATCCCGCGGTGCCGGTTCCCTACGTCATCGCAATCGTGCGGCTCGATGAGCAGGACGATCTGCGCATCGCCGCCAACATCGTTGGCTGTGAACCAGATTCGGTCCGAGTCGGCATGCCGGTACAGGTCGGCTTCGAACGTCATGACATCGACGGTGAAGCTGTGTACGTACCGGTGTTCACGCCGCGGCAGGAGGTCGCTGAACCTCGCACGCCGAGCGCAAACGCGTTGGTGCCCCAGGGTATTGAGAATACAACATACACACTGTAGGTTGATCGAAATCCGGCGCTGACCCACGGCTGCGCCGCCTATTGACGGAGGACACATGGCCGGGAGGCTTGAGGGCAAGGTCGCTTTCATCACAGGTGGGGCTCGCGGGCAGGGGCGTGCCCATGCGATTGCGATGGCCAGGGAAGGCGCCGACATCATCGTGGTCGACATCTGTCGGCAGATCCCGTCGAACCCATATCCGTTAGCGACGCCGGAGGATTTGGCGGACACGGAGCGTGCGATCAAGGAACTCGGCCGGCGCGTTGTCGCCCGGGTCGCCGATGTGCGTGAACGCCACGAGCTGCGAGACGCCCTTGAGGCGGGTCTGGCGGACTTCGGCAAGGTCGACATCGTCGTCGCCAACGCCGGCATCCTCCCGATGGCGATGGGTAAGCCGGATTTCATGGGCTTCGTCGATGCCACCGACGTCGACCTGCTTGGCGTGATGAACGCGGTCGCGGTCACCGCTCCGCATCTACCCGATGGGGCATCGGTCATCATCACCGGCTCGACGGCCGGGATGATGAAGGGCACCACGGACAACCCGGAGATGGGACCCGGCGGGTCCGGTTACGGCTTCAGCAAGCGCATGATCATCGAGTACGTCGATGAGATCGCCTTCCACCTCGCCTCGCGGATGATCCGGGTCAACTGCATGCACCCGACCAACGTCAACACGCACCTGCTGCACAACGACGGCATGTATGGCGTGTTCCGGCCCGACTTGAAGGCCGAAGGAAAGCCCATCACCCGCGAGGACGCCGAGCCGGCATTCACGTACTTCCAGCTGATGCCGATCCCGTACGTCGAGCCCGAGGACATCGCCCACCTGGCGGTATTCCTCGCCAGCGACGAAAGCCGCTACGTGACAGGGCAGCACATCCGGGTAGATGCCGGCTCGTACCTGAAATTCCCGAACGGTCCCGCGTAAACGTCGAGGTGGCTGACACTCGCAGCGTCGTCATCACCGGTGCATCAAGGGGATTGGGACTGGCGTCCGCGGTCGAGCTGTACCGGCGGGGCTGGTGCGTCGTGGGCGCGATGCGCTCTTCGGAAGCGGGGTTGGCGCGCATCCGCGAACTGACCGGGGCGCCAGCCGACGATGCCAGACTTGTGGGAGTGCCGTTGGATCTGACCGATCCGGAATCGGTCAAGCAGGCCGCCGAGACGATCGTCGCGACCGTCGGGGCGCCGTACGCAGTCGTAAACAATGCCGGTGTGAGCTCGTTGGGTTTCGTCGAGGAGACTCCCGACGACGTGTGGCAGCAGGTATTCGCCACCAACCTGTTCGGGCCGGTGAGCTTGACCAAGGCGCTGCTGCCGAGCATGCGGGCGGCTGGGCGCGGACGCATCGTCATGGTCTCGAGTCAGAGTGGTGTCTTCGGGATGCCTTCGGCGGCCGCTTATTCCGCGGTCAAGGCGGCACTTGAGCGCTGGGCGGAATCGTTGGCAGCCGAGATTTCGCCGTTCGGAATCGGGGTGAGCATCCTGGTCACCGGCATGCACGACACCGACATCATCGACGACCGTGCGCTGGGCTATCCGGACTATCGCGACTGGGACGGGGTGTACGGCAAGCAGCACGGCCCGTTGGATGTCCGTGGGCACAAGGCTCTCAAGTTTGCGAGAAGTCCCGACAAATTCGCCCGCGCGCTCGCCAAGGCGCTGGACGGCGACACCGGCCCCTTTGTACGTCGCGCTGTCGGAATCGACGCGTTGATGTTGATGATCGGTGCTCGCCTGCTGCCCAGCCGAGCGCTCTACCAGGTGTGTCGACTGTTTCTCGGCCAGCCGCGTCATAACTCGTTGAAACCGAAGCCGTAGGAAGGGTTTGTGGAGCTCTGGGAACTTGCTGCGCGTGAATCGATCCGTCAGACCCTCGCCGACTATACGGCGGCGACTGACGGGTTCGACCTAGCTGCGCTTGCGTTGTGCTTTACCCAGGATGGGACCCTGGAATACACCGGCGGGGGTGGGGCATTGGTGGGGCGCGATCACATCGAGTCCGGTCTGAGAGCGCAGCTTTCCGGCGCCAGTCCAGGGCCCAAGCCCACTTACGTCCGCCACCATGTCTCCAGCATCCGGGTTTTCGGGTTGGAGCCGGACAAGGCCGAGGCCAGCAGCTATTTCGTGGTGTTCACCGACGTCGGCGTCGATCACTGGGGACGTTACCGCGACGTCTTGCATCCGGTTCGGACGCGATGGCTCATTGCCTCGCGCAAGATCAAGGTCGACGGATTCGCAGCCGACAGCCTGATGAACAACGCCTAGTCACACCGCACGGCACGGGGGAGAATCACCATTATCGATGGTGATGTGGTACTCCTTTGTGGTATCGGAACTTTTTCCTGGAAGGAATCAGCTGATGCCGCCGGTGAGTGCGAAGGCCGCCAAAAAGGGCGGTACGAAAGTCCAGCCCGAGGGCGACGGCAGCGTTGAGTCGCTGGAGACGTGGCAGGAGCGCGCCGTCGAACGGCGACTTAGCGGTGCCCGCGCGCGGGCGCTGGCCAGGAGCTCCAGGTTCCTCGCGACCGCGCTGGAACTGGTGCAGGATTCGGGGCGTGCCGATTTCACGGTGCAGGATCTGATTGACCGCTCGAACCTCAGCCTGCGGGCCTTTTACCAGCATTTCGCGGGTAAGGAAGAACTGCTTCTCGCGCTTTACGAGAATGTCCAGAGTCAGTTCACCGAAGATATCCGTCAAGAGGTTGCCGGGGCCGACGGGCCGATGGGTCAGCTCGAGGCGTTTTGTCGGGGCTTTCTTTCCCGGGCTGAGTCGTCAGAAGCTGTGGGCGGCAGGATCGTCACGCTCTACAACCTCAGTCTTGCGCTTGAGCGGCCCGCCGACTTCGAAAAGGTGTGGGAACCTCACCAGAAGCTGCTGAGGAAAATATTGACGTCCTGCTCACGAGCGGGTCTCGTGCGTAAGGACTTGTCGATAGCACAGCTGACCGCACTCTTGACGGCGACGCTGACCAGCCTCGGTCAGTTCAGCATGCTTCACACCGGTCCTAACGTCGAGCTCAGCTTGGACGACATCTGGTCATGGTGCCGACAGGCTGTCGCCGCGCCGACGGGCGGCACATCGCCAACTCGGTCACCCGTTCGCAAGCGTGCCTCGGCTGCCGCGGCGCCCAGGAAAGCGGTCAGAGCTTCCCGTCGCTGACAGGCGGCCTTGGCAACTTTCAGTCGACACCGGAGGCGAGTTCGCCGGCCGCGGGGGTGAGGCTGAACAGCAGTCGGTCGAGGATGACTCCGACTGAACGCTTGGCCGGCCTTTTGTTCGGTGCCTGAGCAACAAGCAGGGCGGCCTCCTCCAGTGCGGCTAGAACCATGTGCGAGAGTTCCTGGACGGGCAATTGCTGGATTGCACCGTCGTCCATCGCCTCCTTCAACACTTCTTGTACGAGTGCGAGACCGCCCGCATTCTCGATAGCACGCAACGCCTGCCAGCCGAGAACCACCGGGCCGTCAATCAGCACGATGCGCTGAACCTCGGGTTCGAGCGCGGCATCGAGGAATCCGTGCAGACCCAGTCGAAGGCGATCCCAGGCATCACCGCGCGGCGGGTGGGCGATGGCACGATCAACCAAATCTTGATGCACTTCTTCAAAGACCAAGCGGAACAGGTCGGCCTTGTCCTTGAAGTGGTGGTAGAACGCGCCCCGGGTGCCGGTGCCGGATTTAGCCACAATGTCCCCGACGCTGGTCTGGTGGTATCCGGGATCGAGGAACAGCTCACGGGCGGCGGCGATCACGTCGCGACGAGTCTGATCACCCCGCGCACGCCGTTCTGCCTCGCCGCCTCCTCGATCGCCCACGAGGCCGATCATAGCAACATTCATAGTGTATGTTGCGTTCATGGCTGACGAAGGTACGCGTGGATATGGCACTGTCATCCCGGTCAAAGTGGGCTGGCTGGCCGACTACCCGGCGAACGCCGCGACCACGGATGACACGCTGGACTCCTTGAAGCTCATTTTCGACGAGGCGCTTGACAAGCGATTGATCGACCGGCCGATCGAGTTGGTCAGGCGTGAGGTGATCGGATTGCCCAACGGCGACTTCAAGCTCGTTCAGCGAGCATTCGATGCATTGGTGGCCGAGGGCTGTCTGGTCATTTTCGGCCCTTACGTGTCCGACAACGTCGTCCCGCTCAGCGCTCACGTCGAGCGCACTGCCGATGTCCCGATCATCACGCTCGCGGGATCCGAAACGGCACTGGGGGAATGGTGCTTCGCCTTGAACAACGGGTCCATGGCGGAAGAACCGGTGATGTTGGCGGCGGTGCTCAAGACTGACGGACGCACGCGCATCGCGATCGCGCACGAGACTTCCTTGATTGGTAAGGAGTATCTCGGCTATGCGGTCCGGGCCTATGAAGCGGCCGGGCTGCAGATCGTGGGTTCGGTGGCGATACCCCAGGTTGAGGCCGACAAAGTCGAAGCGGTGGCCACGCTTCGCGCCACTGAGCCAGACGCCCTGGTTCATGTTGGATTCGGGCACGGCTTGTTCGGATTCAACGACGCTCTGGCCAAGGCGAATTGGAACCCACCCCGCTACACCATGACGGCATTTGAACTCGCTCACATCGATCCCATGTGGATGGACCAATTGGCCGGCTGGATCGGGCTGGACAGCTACGACGAGCGCAACGCGGTCGGTCAAGAGTTTCTCGATCGCTTCGAGGCGCGGTTCGGCCGGCGACCCAACTACTTCATGCCCCCGTTATGTCGCGATGTCGCCACGGTCATTGTTCACGCGATCGCCAACGCGCGGCCGCTCACCGGATCCGGCGTCAAGGAGGCGTTGGAAGGCGTGAAATTCGTGCCTGCCGCCAGTGGGGCGCCGGGGACGTGTCTGCAATTCGGGCGATACATGCGTCAAGGCTGGATGGGCGTGGATTACCTCGTCGCCCGCCGAGTACTACCAGACGCCAGCACGCATGTTTTCCATGCCGCGCCCAGCATCGGGCTCATGCGGACCTAGTGCCCGCGGACCGCAAGGCCGCTCAGAACGGTGTCGCGTGAATGGATGAGCGAGGCGCGGGATCCTAACTCTCGTACAATGTTCGGTGGAATCCACAGGACGCCGATCACGCATCGAGTGAGGATGTCCATGTCGTGCGACGGCACGACCAAGTCGCCCGTCTCGATACCGACAGCGAGTAGCTCGCTCATCTCGCTCAGACGAGTGTCGAACGACCAAAGGGGTTCGGTGACCTCCGGCGGTGCATGACGCATCCATGCGAGCTGGATCGCGAACTCTTCGGGAAAACGGTCGACAGCATTGATGTTCAACCAACACAGCGCGTCAAGCTTCTCGGTCGGTGACGAATCGGTGCGCATGATGTCGGCCCACGCATCGCCGATCTTCTGCGTGATGGACAGCATGATCGTCTTGAGCATCTCGTCCTTCGAACCGAGGTGGCGATAGACGGTTCCCGGCGGAAGGCCCGCTGCGGCCGCGATATCGCGGATCGTTGTCACCTCGAATCCCTTGCTGCTGAACGCCGTACGCGCAGCGATGCGCACGCGTGAGGCCGTGTCGGCTGCGGCGACATCCTCACCGACCCAGGATTTGACCACCCTGTCGGCGACAGAAAACGCCGACGACCGATCGAGGTGATCGTTGGTTGGATCGGCTGCGGCAAGTCCGAGTAGGTGAATGCCGCACAGTACCTCGGCGACATCGTCGGTGGGGGCGCCGTGCCGGACGACGGCCAGGCCCGCGTGCAATACGCTTTGGCATACCCGGTCTGAGACGACAGCGAGGTCGAGGTCAGGCCGGATGAAGCCAGTCCTGCGGCCGGTGCGTAGCAGTTGCAACATCGCTGTCTCGATGCCCGACGACTTGCCGCCGGACTGCGCCGAGTTCGAGCCCTTCGAGCGGCCCTCGAAGAACGACATCTGAAGTGCGGCTTGATGCTTCGCCGCACAGCGCGCGATCTCGCGGCACAGCGCCCTGATCTGCTCCGCGACTGGGGGCGACCCTTTTTCTGCGAGCTGGGCTACCGCTGTTTCGCCGACGAGGTCCAAGTCAGCGCGATAACGTCGATTCAATTCATCGAGCAATGCATCCTTCGACTTGAAGTGATGGTAGAGACTGCCCACCAGGATCCCAGAGGCGTCGGCGATCTGCTGTAGCGAGGTACTCAGACCGTGCTGGGCGATGAGCCTGTTGGCTGCCTGCAACACTTCAGTACGCCGAGTGACTTCGTCCGGACTGCCCGTCGCACGGCGACGGGGACGCTTCGCGCTGGTCATTGTGCGTTCCGACATTAGCAGTCCACTAATTTGCGCATCGGGACGTCCCGTCGCCATCGCCCGGGATCATCGCGTTGAAGCGACCAGCGGGCGCATATACGACGGATCGGCAGGGACATGTCCGGCGGTCTGCACCGCCGATAGCGTCGCCATGAATTCGTCGTTGACGGCGTTCGTGGACTCATCCATCCACTCCACGACGCAGACGCGCTCGACAATTGCCCACCGGCCGGCACGGCGCTCGAGCCGGTCGACGTACCGGCCGCCCGAAATCGTCATGTGGTCGACCGGCTGACGGTCCGTGCCGATAAACAGATAGTAGGTCTCGGCATGAGCGGTGTCGCCGTCGACCTCGGATATGTGATTGGTCATGTAGTGCTGATAACGCGTCTGGTGACAATGGTAAGCGAAGGCCCAGTCGATAAATCCTTCGACATCTCCGACAAAGCCGACATGATTGTCGATCGCGCCGTCGTGATAGGCAGACCGCAATAACGCGCGGTCCCGACGGTCCATCCCGCGCGTGTAGCGCAGCATGCATGCCCATATCTCGTCGCGCGCCTCGATGCGGGCAACACGGTCAGCGAGGTTCTGGGTCATTGGCCGTCCCATCCGTTGATCCGGACAACTTCGTTGACGTCGCGCCGCGGTCCTGACGAAAATGTGTGACCCGCGCGCAGGCGCCCGACCGGCAACAGGCATCCCTGCACGAAACTGTCAGGGATTCCGAGCAATTCGCGCACCTGCTGTTCATGGTCAAGGTGCAATGTGGTGATGCACGTACCGTAGCCGCGAGTGTGCAGTGCGAGCTGGAAGTTCCAGACCGCCGGGAAAATGGAGCCATACAGCGTGGCCATATAGAACGACTCATCGCCATCGCTTCGTGGATACGTTGGCTCGTAGCACGGGATCACCAAAGCGGGCACGTTCGCCAGATTCTCGACAAGCCACTCTGTGGACGACATCAGCCGCCCTTCTGCCGAACCGGCAGGTATGAAGCTTGCAACCATCTGGCCACCGACCTTCTTGAGGTAGGCCGAGCGGTACAGCTCCGCAATCGCGCCGCGAAGCGTGTCGTCGACAATGACCAGCCAACGCCAGTTCTGCTGATTTGAACCGTTGGCGGCGTGCAGTGCGATCCGCAGGCAGTCGCGAATCTCGTCGAGGTCGACAGGGCTGTCGAGGTCCAATGTTCTGCGCGCGGAGCGCGTGGCGGTGAGCAGATGGTCGATCTCCACGGTGGCTCCTAAGTGGTCCGGGGTTCGCCGGCCATCACGGAGGCGGCGAACTCCGCGCCGACCAGTTCGAGGTATCGATCGGCGTTTCCGCCCTGGGTGCTGAACGACAGCAGCCGTTTCAAGTAGAGGTGAGCATCGTGTTCCCACGTGTACCCCACGCCGCCGAACACCTGGATTGCGGTGTCGCCGACGGCGGCGAGTCGGCCGCTGAATGCCTTGAGTCGCAGCGCCGCAGGGTGACGGTGATCGCCGTCGCCCTCATCGACAGCCCACGCCGCGTGGATCACCCCGCTCCGGGCCAACTCCACGGTCTCGAACATATCGACGCACAGGTGCGCGACCGATTGAAAGCTACCGATCGCCTGACCAAACTGGGTGCGCGTTTTGGCGTAGTCGACCGTCATGTCGACGAGGCACTGTGCGGCACCGAGCGCGTCGGCTGCCGCAATGATCAGCACGTCGTCAACGAGCGCCGATAGTGCCTGAGAGCCCGCCCTTCCCAGCAGCCTTCCCGGCGCGCGGTCGAGGGTCACCTGGAAGCAACGGTGGGTCTGGTCAATGCCAGGCAGCCGGACCAGGGTCACCTCCGGTAGGGCGGTCTCCACGGCATAAAGCGCCAGGCCCCCACCATCCTGGGTCACAGTCAAGATGACGTCGGCGGCCCCAGCATCGTCGACGACGAATTTTCCAGAGACTCGGCCGTTGCCCGACAATGTGGCCGGCACCGAGTACAGCGGCCCAACCGCGGCGACCCGATCGCCGGCGGCGATACCCGAGAGTAGCTCGGCCGTTTCACTGTCGGCCCCGAAACGTGCGATCGCCCTCGGTGCGGCGACTGCGCTAGACAGCCACGGTCCCGAGTAGAGTCCCGCCCCCATTTCCTCGGCGACGATCGCTGCGTCGACCATCGCCATGCCGGCGCCGCCGCTCTCGGCGGGGACCAGCACACCGGTCGCGCCGAGGTCTGCGAGCCCGTTCCACACCAGAGGTGTCGTGCCGCTCTCGTCGTCGATCACCTGCCGAAGGTGGGCGTCGACTCCGGCTTGCTCGGCCAGGAACTGCCGGACGATGGCACGCAACGCGCGCTGTTCATCAGTCGGTTCGAGGTTCACACGTGCTCCTCAGTCGTTGCACCAGCGCTCATCGTCGCGGGAGACCGAGCACTCGCTGAGCGGTAATGTTCTTGTTGATCTGCGTCGTGCCGCCGGCAATTGTCAATGCGCGGGCAGTCAGTCGGTAATCGGCCCATCTAGCACTGGCCACCGGTCCTAGCACGTCGTAGGCCAGGGCGGCCAACATCTGGCCGGACTCACCCCACACCGACTTAGCCAGGCTTGCCGTCGAAAAGGCGTCCCCGCCGTGCAGCATCGCCGAAATCGAGCGTAGGCATAAGACTTCGAGAAACTTGATACGGGTGACCACCTCGCCGATACGGTGCAGAGTGATGGGATCCTGCAGCGCGGGACGATCGCCCACGCGCGCCGTTGCCAGGTCGCTGACGAGCTGTTCAAGATCAACCTGCAATTCCAAGTACAGCCGGGCCGCTGCTGCGCGTTCATAAGACAGCGTCGCGGTAGCGACCTTCCACCCTTCGTTCAACGGACCGAGCATTGCGTCGGCAGGGATGCGGACATCGGTAAAGAACACCTCGGCGAAATCCATGTCACCGTTAAGCGCAACGAGAGGCCGAACGGTGATCCCCGGCGACTTCATATCCACGAGAAAGCACGAGATCCCTTGATGTTTGGGGGCATCGGGATCAGTGCGGACGTAGAGCTGGCACCAATCGGCGCGATGGCCTAGTGACGTCCAGATCTTTTGGCCGTTGACGACGTACGCATCACCGTCCCGTATTGCCCTGGTACGCAATGACGCCAAGTCCGAACCGGATTCGGGCTCGGACATGCCCTGGCACCAGATGTCGTCTGCGCGAAGCATCCGGGGGAGCAGGTCGAGTCTCTGTGTTTCGCTGCCGTATTTCATGATTGCCGGCGCGATGTTGTTGATACCGATGATGTTCAGCGGGTTGGGGACTCGCGCACGGGTGGTTTCCTCGGCATAGACAAGCTGCTCCAGGACCGAGGCGCCACGGCCCCCGTAGGGCGTCGGCCACGCCACCGCCGCCCACCCGGCATCCGCTAGCCGCGCATTCCACTTGCGCAATAGCTCGAACGCTTGGTCATCGGCCCCAGGATGACGAGTGGCGGAAACGATGTCCTCGGTCAGATTCGCAGCGAGCCACGATCGGAGCTCCGTACGGAACTGTTCGGCTTCGGGTGAATAGGTGAAGTCCACGGGTTCCCATCTGGCTTGCTGGTGATTGACGGCAACAGACCCCTCAATCTAGGCTGAAACAGAATTCTGTTCAAGTGGTGATTTGGAGCCAAAGTGGCCGACGATGAGGCCGGAAAGCGTCTCCAGGCGTTGGGTATGTTCGCTTCTGCGCTCGCGGGCAAGGCAGTTGCCGTGATGGAGGGCGCCGACGCCGACGGGCCCTGGACCGACGGGGACGCCATCTACGTCAATCCGTCAGCCTCACCGGAGTTCACGATACGGGCGGTCGCGGTGCAGGCGTCTCTGATCGCCGCCGGCAGTCTCGATCCCGATGTGGTCCGCCCGATGGTACGACATCCCAAGCTCGCCAAACGGTACCTGGCCGTCGAAGCCCACCGCGCGCTGATGTTCAATGCCGGGTTGCTGCCAGGCGCGCTGCTCGATCTCGGAGACGCGGAAGTCGCAAGGCGAAGCGACTCGGCGACGGCCTCGTTGACACTCGCTTCGACCAAGGCTGCCCTCGCCGATGCGCCGTCGGCTTTCGGCACGATCCGCGCGAAGAAGGTGCTGGCGGCATCTCGTGACGCAGTATCAAAGGCAGACCAGGAGGCCGTGGGGCACGCGCCCCGCAAGCAGAAGGACGGCGGGGTCGATCAACTCGACGATCTCGACGAAGACAGCCTCGACGAGTCCGACGATCTCGATTTGTTCTCCAGTCCGATCGGCGGCGGTACGTTCATCGGCAGGTGGCTGTCGAAACTGCTCAAGAGCGCCCGTAAGAGCGGAGACAACAGCCTTGGGCCGCCTGGCGCCGATTCTGCTACGCATCAGACGAATTCGGCGAAGCGCGGGCGACATGCCGTGGCTTCTCTGGCCTCGGCGGACGGCGAAGGTGTCAACGACTTCGAACCGACTGACTTCATGTATCCGGAATGGGACGCCGGCAAGAACGTCTATAAGCCCAACTGGTGCACGGTGCGCGAGGTGGAACCGCGGATTAAGCCCTTCGCCACACAGGCGATCGAGGGCGCGATCACCGTCCGCAAGCCGCTCGCACGGCTCGGTATGGGGTTGCATCGGCGCCGACGTCAGGCGCAGGGCGACGACATCGACATCGACGCTGCGATCGAGGCGCGGGTGGAGGTGATGGCCGGCTCGGTGCCCGATGAGTCGGTGTACATAGACACCGTGCGGCGCCGACGCGACCTCTCGGTCCTGCTGTTGTTGGACGTGTCGGGCTCGACCGCCGAGGCCGGGACTCTGGGCCGTACCGTGCACCAACAGCAACGCGCTGCGGCGGCGCATCTCATGATCGCCCTACACGATCTCGGTGACCGGGTGTCGCTTTATGCGTACTGCTCGCAAGGACGAACTGCGGTCACGATGACGCCGATCAAACGTTTCAACGATCACCTTGACGCACAGGTCTTCAGAAAGCTGAATAGCCTCGAACCTGGCTCCTATTCCCGCCTCGGCGCGGCCATCCGACATGGATCAGCGGTTCTTGAGGCGCGCGGCGGCACCTCTAGACGGCTGCTGGTGGTGGTGTCCGACGGGTTGGCTTACGACCATGGCTACGACCGCCGTTCCGGCGCCGCCGACGCACGCCGAGCGCTCATCGAGGCGCGTCGACGCGGTACCGGTTGTGTATGCCTGACGATCGGTGCCGACACCGATGCAGCATCGCTTCGCCGGGTGTTCGGAAGCGCGGCGCATATGACGATTGCGCGACCCGACCAGCTCGGCGGCGCGATTGGTCCGTTGTTTCGCTCAGCGGTTCGCTCGGCAGAAGTCCGGCGGCGCGTGTCGTGACCGGCAGTCTCGAGAATGTCCGTTTACACACCTTGAAACAGAATTCTGTTTTGGGCTACCATCCATCGATCGCCTCCAGGCGGAGGGCGGAAGGATTTCATGACCAACGAGCTGACAACCGCGTCGCGGAACGGGGCATCCGACATATCACCCTCGGATCGTCCGTACTACCGGTCAGTGGGCAACGAGGAGGCCGTTTTCAAGGCGGCGTTCCGCCAAGGGCTTTCGGTCATGCTGAAGGGGCCAACCGGTTGTGGAAAGACCCGCTTCGTCGAAGCCATGGCGTACGACCTCGGCCGGCCGTTGATCACTGTGGCGTGTCATGACGACCTCACCACCGCTGACCTCGTCGGCCGCTACCTGTTGCGTGGCGACGAGACCGTGTGGGTCGACGGCCCGTTGACGCGCGCCGTGCGCGAAGGCGCGCTGTGTTACCTCGACGAGGTGGTCGAGGCGCGGCAGGACACCACCGTTGTCCTCCACCCCCTTGGCGATCACCGTCGGCAGTTGCCGATCGAACGGCTCGGTGTGACGCTCGATGCAGCCCCAGGATTCGGCTTGGTTGTCTCCTACAACCCTGGTTACCAAAGCGTGCTCAAAGATCTCAAGGATTCGACGCGCCAGCGGATGGTGGCGATCGACTTCTCCTACCCCAGTCCCGACATCGAAGAGGGCCTCGTCATACACGAGTCCGGAGTCGACCGCTCGACAGCTGCAGATCTGGTGCGCTTCGGGCAGGCCATCCGCAAGCTCGAGACCGGAGGCCTCCGTGAGGTTGCCTCGACCCGTGTGCTCATTGCGGCCGCCCAGTTGATCGTTGAGGGCCTGACAGTGAGGGAAGCTGCCCGCGCAGCGATCGCGGGACCGCTTACCGACGACGCTGGTGTGAGCCGCGGCTTGAACGAAATGATCGATGTCTACCTGGGTGATCCGACCGGGCAGACCGGTTGACAGTCGAATGTCCGGATGCCAGAAGTGATCTGGTGTCAATCTCTCCGAAAGAAAAGGTGATGCGATGACGACAGGTGGAACCACGTCACTCGAACCCGAGGAAAAGTCGTCAGGTCGTTCTCAGGGAGTGAACTGGGGGCGATGGATCAGCGGCCTGGCGGTCATTGCCTTCGCAGGGCTTTTCGTGGCTGTGTCGAGAACGGAACTTGCACCGCGCGTTGCCAATCCGAACGTTCAGGGAAGGCCGCGCCCAGTCGATTTCACCGTTGGGGACTGGTGGATCCCGGTCTACCAGTGGGCTATCTTGGGTCTGCTCTTGGGGATGATCGTGGCTTTCTGTGTCGCTTGGCGGCGAAATCCCGGTCACCCAGTTCTCTTGATGGCCATCTGCACGACACTGATCGTGTGGCAGGACCCGATCATGAACTGGGCGCCCTTCGCGGTGTACAACCCAGACTGGCTTCACTGGCCCGAAGATTGGCCGCTGATCTCGATGTCGCCAACGGTTGAGCCGTTCTTCGTATTCTCCTATGCGATCTTCTATCTCGTCCCGTACTTCCCCGGCATCTGGATCACACGCAAACTTCAGGCCAAGGGTGGACCGGAATCCTTCGCTGCGCGGCATCCTCTGATCACCCTCGCATTGGTGGTCTTGGTCGTGGGATTTGTCTACGACATGGTCATGGAAATTGTCTTTATCCGCACCGGGATGTACATCTACAGCCAGGTCATTCCCTTTGGATCACTCTGGCCGGGCACCACTTTCCAGTTCCCACTGATATGGGAGTCTTTGGGCGTCACCTTTGTCATGATCCCCGCCGCGATCCTTTGCTATCGCGATGACACGGGTAAGTCGGTCGCTGAGAAGCTGGCGGCGAAGGCGAAGCTCTTCCCGGCGAAGCCTGTGCTGGGCACGTTCCTGGTCATGTTTGTGATTACCAACGTTTCCTACTTCGTCTACGGAGGATGGTTCTGGGCCATCAAGGCCAGCGGAGCCGCGACGGCCGTCGCCTGTCCTTGGCCGTACCCAGAGGCCAAAGTGTATGACCCTCAAGGCTATTACGAGAAAGAAGGTGCGGTGGGACCCTACTCTGTCGGCAAGTGGGCTACCTGGCAGAGCGGCGTGCCGAACGGGCGGCCCGATGTGGAAGCGCCACCGGCGGGGCAGGGTGCCTGTGCCCCCAAGGAGCCGAATGGCTGAGCAACGCACGGTCGTCATCACTGGAGCCTCGCGAGGGTTGGGTTTCGCATCCGCAGTCCGGCTCTACAACGAGGGCTGGCGTGTGGTCGCGGCAATGCGCTCACCCGACCAAGGTGTCGCCCTCCTTCGTGATGCGACCGGAGCTGGTCCCGACGACGGTCGTCTTGTCGGCGTTCGTCTCGACCTGATGAACGAGGAGTCGATCTGTGCAGCGGCCGAGCAGATCGAAGCATTGGTTGGCGCGCCATATGCATTGGTCCACAACGCCGGAATCGCCTCGATCGGGATGTCGGAGGAGCTTGATCAAGACCTCTGGAGCAGTATGCTCGCGACTCACCTGACGGGTCCGGTTGCGCTGACCAAAGCGCTGTTACCCGTGATGCGCGCCGCCGGTCGAGGTCGGATCGTTCTGGTATCAAGTGCCGGTGGCGTGCGCGGCCAGCCGGGAATCGCAGCATACTCGGCGGCGAAGGGTGCTCTCGAGCGGTGGGGCGAGTCAATGGCAACGGAGATCTCGCCGTTCGGACTTGGAGTGACGGTCCTGGTGGCTGGCGCCTATGACACCGACATCATCGATGATCGCGCGCCGGGCTATCCCGACTACCGGATTTGGGACGGCCCCTACTCGCCCATTCATCACACGATGGACGTGCGGGGCCATTTCGCCATGAGATTCGCTCGACCCCCAACGCGCTTCACCGACGGATTGGTGAAGGCTCTCAACGACCGTGCACCATTTCGCAGACGTTCTGCGGGACCTGACGCGGCAATGCTGATGGTCTTCAACAGGGTTCTGCCAACAGCCGCTATGCATCATATGGCCCGGGCGGTGATGGGGATACCGCGTCAGGGAGCGCTAAGGGCCGGCGCGCCTCAGCTGACCGCGACGCAGCGATTGATGGTGCGGGTGATGGGCAGTCTTCCGCCGCCTGTAATGAACCGGCTGATCGTGTTGGCTACTTGGCTCGCACCAAACCGGCCCTCATCGCCCTCGGCGCCAAGCGCGCAAGACAGCTAGCACAATGTACAGAAAGCAGGGATAGGCCGATGAGTGAAGTAGAAGATGTAGTAGACGATTTGAGCGACGCGTGGGCGTTCGATGAAGCGGTTACGGGCAACGTGCGCGATCCTTACCCCGAGTTCGAGCGCTTTCGTGCCGAAGAGCCAGTCCAGCGGATCGACCTCTCGGTCATGCCGGGTGAGGAAGGAAAGCCGCTCTTCGTCGTCTACCGGTTCGAAGAAGCCCAGCAATTGCTACGCGACAACGAAACATTCTCGTCATCGATCATCTTGTCGGCCTACGGAGAGGCACTCGGCAAACGCGTCATGCTGGGCATGGATGAGCCGGAGCACGGACGACACCGCGCTCTTGTCGCGAAGGCCTTCTCGCAGAAGGGTCTTGCCCGGTTCCAAGACGAGCTCGTCGCCCGCGTGGCCAATGACCTGATCGACAAGATGGCCCCCAACGGGAAAGCCAATCTCGTCAAGGAGTTCACGTTCCCTTATCCCACTCGAGTCATCGCTGGCCTCCTGGGTCTACCGGAAGAAGATTTCCTGCGCTTCCAAAAGTGGTCCCTCGCGTTACTCAGTTACGCGCTCAATCCGGAGCGAGGGCTGGAAGCGTCGAAGACGTTGGTGGAGTACTACCGGCCGATACTCGCCGCGCGGCGCGAGGATCCGCGCGACGACCTCATCAGTCGCCTAGCCGTGGCGGAGATCGACGGCGAACGGTTGGAGGACGAAGAGATCTTCTCGTTCCTCCGGCTGCTGCTGCCGGCCGGTGTCGAAACCACTTACCGTTCGCTGGGGAATCTGTTGTTCGCCTTGCTGTCGAATGAAGACCAGCTTGATGCGATCCGAAAAGATCGCGATCTCATCCCCCAGGCCATCGAAGAAGGGGTGCGCTGGGATGCCCCTCTGCTGAGCATCATTCGCGTCGCGACCTGCGACACGGAACTTGGTGGCGTGCACATTCCCGAAGGGTCGTCGGTGATGCCGATGCTCGGCTCGGCCAACCATCAGGGTGAGCGATTCGATGATCCCGACACGTTCGACATCTTCCGTCCGGCAAAGTCGAATCTGGCGTGGGGTAACGGCACCCACGTATGCCTAGGTATGCATCTCGCGCGTCTGGAGATCCGGACCGCTATCAACTTGTTGCTGGATCGGCTCCCGAATCTGCGGCTTGACCCGGACGCCGATGATCCGCACATCCGCGGCCAGGTATTCCGATCGCCGACGGCGCTGCCTGTGCTGTTCGACAAGGCCTAGTGCGGGGGAGTCCATGCGCCGAACACCGGCGCGGAGACAATGCCCGGCGGCGACGCGAGTACATACCGGATTGCGTTGATCGCGCTCATGCCGATCATCAAGTGTCCGGGATTGGTGCCGTCCAACATGGGCGGCACCTCGCCCCACGACATGTTCAATGCCAGGTCGAAGTTGGGCACCCCGCGGATCTGCACCCGGATCAGCGGAACCGTCTCACCCGGGCTCGGCGCCGACAAGTTCCACTGTGGTAGATCGTAGGTGGCGATCCACTCTTCGTGGATTGCCAAGAAGTCATGTCCGCGCCATTGGCCATACCAGGAAAGGCGCTGTCCGACAACAGTTCCTGCCTTGATCGTGCCTGCGGCAACGTTGAGGTCGTGGGGGAGGGTGGTGGTGTCGACGGCCACTGTTATCCCGTCTAGCTCGATGCCGAGGACATCCGCCGTTGCGTTGAGCGCCTGCCGATACGCCATGTCGAGTTTGCCGACGATGGGGGATTCGACGGTGATCTCCTCGGGTCTGCGGCCCATGCCCATCAGGTCGAACATCATCTGCGGGCTCGCGATGGCCGATACGTCGACTGCCTCGTACAGATCGATGCGGTCGATGTGCTTGCTGAGCCCGGTTACCGTTGTCACCAGGCGCTCCATCATGAAACCCGGATTTTCGCCGGCAGCGTGAAATCTGGACCCGCCTTTCATGCAGGCATCGACGAACTTGGTCTCCACGTCGGCTCCGTACGTCGGCAGGTGGTTATAGGAGGTCGTCGAGATAACGCTCGAACCCGACGCCAGCAGACGCGTGATGTCCTCGACGTTGGTCTCGACGGGATATGCCTTGCTTGCGGCATGGATCACCACGTCGGCGCCGAGGGCGAAGATCGTTTCCTTGTCGGCGGTCGTCAGCACCCCGGTGTCGGGCATTCCGCACAGGGTGCCCGCGTCGAGGCCCGCCTTGGCCGGGTCATAGACCAACACGCCGACCAGTTCGTAGTCCGGATGTTCGATCAACTCCTGCAACTGTGGCAGGCCGACCGCGCCGGTGGCCCACTGCACGACTCGAATCGTCACCGTCGATTCCTCTCGATTAGATGCCGAGTAATTCAACCTACAGTCTGTACGTTGACCCGCGCCAAGGGGTAAGTTCCACCGCGTCAACTGGGATTGAGGAGGTAGACCGAGGTGTCCACCGGGCCGACTAAACCGCGTGTCATTCAATGGGCCACGGGCCAGACCGGGATGTTCGCCCTGCGAAATCTGCTGGACAGCAACGATTACACGCTGACCGGCGTGCGTGTGTACGACAGCGCCAAAGTCGGGATCGACGCCGGAGCGCTGTGCGGCCGTGCCGACATCGGACTCCCCACCACCGACGACCGGGACGCACTGATCGCCAGCCAGGCCGATATCGTGCTCTACATGGGTAAGGTCGAGACCGATACCCCCGGCTGTCTCGCCGATGTATGTGAACTGCTCGCGTCGGGTAAAGATGTCATCGCGACCGGTAGCCGGTTCACTCACCCCCGGTCGATGGATGCCGGCATGGCCGAGGCCATCGAAGCTGCCTGCGCCCAAGGGAATGCCACCTTTCTCGGGCTCGGACTGTTTCCGGGTTTCTACGGCGAGATATTGGCACCGGTGCTGTCCCGGCTGACGCAGACAACATCCCGGATCAGCGTGCGCGAGGTGATCAACTACGCGACCTACGCGAGTGCCGACCTCATGTTCGACACCATGGGGTTCGCCCACCTGCCAGAGGACAAGTCACCCGCGCTGGCCAACGAGGAGTATGCGGCGGCGGTATGGATAGGCACGGCGACGATCCTGGCGCATGCACTCGGGCTGAGGATCGACAGCGTCGAGGGGTACCGGCACGTCGCCACCACACCCCGTGATCTCGAGGTCGCGGCCGGCCGAATCCCTGCTGGCACCGTCGCCGCGATGCGTTTCGGCGTCAGTGTCACATGCGGCGACACCAGGATTGACGTCGAGCACCTCACCCGGATGGCCGATGACATCGCACCGGACTGGCCCAGTGAGATCGGCTACGAGATCTGCTACGAGGGTGAGCCCAACATTCGGGTGCACATGGTTGTCGGGGCCGAGGGTGAAGATCATTCGGAACAGGGATGTCTGGCAACCGCCATGCACGCGGTGAACGCGATCCCCGCCGTGCTCGCTGCAGGCCCTGGCCTCTATGACCTATCGACGATCAGGCCGTTTGTGCGTCGGCCTCAATCAGCTCCAAGGTCCTGAGGTCGCGTATCGCCGCGCAGGATCGCTTCAGCGTGTGCACGAACATTGCATCGCCACGCTCGGTCGGGGTGGCAGTCGCGCATCCGAGTATCGAGATCAGCGGTGGCTGCAGCATCCCGATGCGGTAGTCACGCCAACAAGTCTCGCGGTCGTAGTTGGTGACTCCATGTCCTAAGAGCGCGGCATGATAATGGTCGATCAGGCTCTCCTCGGTGGCGCGCCGGACGTCCGTCTGCAAGCTGGATGCCGTGAAATATGCGACATCGCGGCTGGGTAGCCCGACGCTGATCGTCTGCCAGTCGACAATGGTGACCGTGTTTCGAATGGGGTGAAACATCAGGTTATCGGCGCGAAAGTCGCCGTGCATCAGCGAGTATCGCGGCTGCGCGACGAGCCAGGACGCCACCGCCGCCATGCTGGTCCGCAGGGTGTCGTGGTCTTCAGGACTGAGATGTTCACCGAGCCGGCTCAGGACGACATCGGTAAGGGCTTCGGCCGCTGCGCCCATCATCTGGGCGGCCCCGACATCGCCGGGTTTAGGCATGATGAACTCCGGCACATCCAGCCACCTGGGGTCACACCAGCTCGGTCCATGAAGGCCGGCAATGGCCGCCATCACATTCTTGGCCTGCGCATCCGAGCAGCCGCCGATCTGGTCGCCCTGCACCGCGGGGTCGAGGTCGGACAGCAGCAACGCGAAATCAGCACCATTGTCACTGATGTCGTGATGGAAGCACTGGGGGATAGGCACTTTCACGGTTGGCGCCACTTTGCCGTAGAACGCCACCTCGCTCCGGTAGCCGAGGGAAAGGCCGGCACGCAACGCCACATCCTCGGCGGGCAGCTTTACGACGACTGTCTCGGGCAACGTCGGGTTCGGTTCGGTGTAGGCCGGCGTGGCCCGATAGGTCGATCCGGCTTGTCCGGTTCCGATGCGCTGCAGAGTCAGGTCGGAGATCTCGACCGGGTCCCCCGGTTTACTCAACGCGGCCGCCAACCAGGTGGCGGTGACATCTGACAACGTATGGGGTAGAGCAATTTCCGTCATTCGGCCGCCCGATACGCTTTGATCACCGGTTCGAGTTCGGCCGGTGTTGCGCCATGAGTGATGACGCAGTCGGCACCGAATTCGAGTTCTTGGCGCACCCGCGCGGCGCATTGCGTTGGCGAGCCGGTCGCCGATGCGCCGAGCCACTCGTCGGGGATCAGCGTCGCGATATGTTCGATCTGCTCGGCTGTTGCCTTCGCGTCGATGGCCCCCGCCACGGAGGTCACCACCGGATCTTCCCTAAAGCGTGCCAGCACACTGGGATCCCAGCGGTTGGTAGACACGAGCAGGTCGCCATACGCCTGCAGATAGGTGGCTAGTCGCGCGACAGTCTTCTTGAGTCGTAGTTGCTCGGGGAGATGGTCACCGACCGTTGCCAGGCACGACCAGACTCGCACCTTGTCCGGATCCCGCCCGGCCTGCTCGGCGGCTTGTTTGACGGTGCGCACGCAGCGCTGCAACGTGTCTGGCGTGAAGAAGGTGTGCAGCACGACGTCGTCGAACGCCCGCCCCCCGAGGGCAAGCGTCTGCGGCCCGAACGCGACCAGGCCCAGCCGGATGTCCTCGTTGAAATCAGGGTCCAGCACCAGGATCGGGTACTTCCCCATGGGGCCGTCGTGGTCGACGATGAACTCGCCCTTCCACAGCCGTCGCATGACACCGGCAAAATCCTCGAGTTGCGCGGTGGTCGCCGCCGACACCCCCAGCGCGCTGTATTGGGGCACGCCGCGGCCCAGACCAAGGATAAAGCGCCCACCGGAAAGCCGGTGGCAGGTCACCGCCATCGACGCGGTGATCAGCGGGTGGCGCGTATTGAAATTCGTTGCAGCCGTGCCGATGTGCATTCGGCTCGTCACGGCGCAGGCTGCGCCCGACTGCGCGCCCGCCTCCTTGTACGACGTCCACCGTTCGGCGAACCAGCCCGTGCCGAAGCCGAGAGCCTCACCTTCGCGAGCTTCGTCCATCAGAGTGGCAGGGCCTTCGCCGCCCGCGCCGGCCAGCAGGTAGAAGCCGAGCTCGTCAAGTGCCCGTTCGTGGTCAGCCATGGTGCTATCGACCTCTCTGCCGCATTGGAACTGTGATCAGGCCGTCACGAGTCGGACTTTGTGACTGCTGAAATCGTGCAAGCCGTCGACGAGCCTTCCGCCGCGTCGACCAGACCGAGAACTTGGCCATCGCCGTCTTGGAGCGAGAGTAGGGCGGCGCGGCCAGGCCCGTGAAACTGAATGGAAGCGCGGAACCGACAACGGGACGGTGGTGGCTGAACGCGTCGAATCCGGCCTTTCCGTGGTATGCGCCCATGCCACTTTTGCCGACGCCGCCGAACGGGGTCTGCGGAAAGGCCATGTGCAGAGCGAAGTCGTTGCGCGACACCCCACCGCTTCGTGTGCGTTTGACGAGGTGCCGGAAGTCGTCGTTGTCGTCGCCGTACCAGTAGATGGCCAGAGGTGATGGACGCTCGTTGATGTAGGTGATCACCTCGTCGAGCTCGCGGTAGCCCATCACGACCAGCAGCGGGCCGAATATTTCATCGGAGGCGATACGCATACTGCCGTCCACATTCGTCACCAGAGCCGGGGCGATTTTGCGGGTCGCCCTGTCCGGCAACGTTTCCCCGGGTGGAGCAATAGAGATGATGTGCGCTCCCTTCTCCCGGGCGTCCTCAAGCAGACCCAGCACCCGTTCGTAGTTCGCGTCGTTGACTGACGATGTGAAGTCGGGCGAGTTGACGACGGACGGCAGCATTCGACGAATTGCTGCGCTCGCCGCCTGACAGAATTCTTCGACGCGCTCGGTGGGGACGAAGACGTAATCGGGGCATAGACAGACCTGGCCGCCGTTGACCAGCCGTGCGTTGGCGATGCGACCCGCGTATCGGTCGATATCGGCGTTCTGCCCCATGACGACCGGATTCTTGCCGCCGAGCTCCAACGTCACCGGGACCAGGTGCTCAGATGCTGCGCGCTGGATGAGGCGTCCCACGGATGGGGAGCCGGTAAAGAACAAGTGGTCGAATGGCAGAGCCGCGAATTGCGCCCCGACTTCGATCGGACCGACCACGACGTCCAATTCGGACGGGTCGAAGTAGCGTGCGGCCAGATCTGCGAACACCTCTGCGGTGTGCGATGTGACTTCCGACATCTTGATCATGACGCGATTTCCGGCGGCGAAGGCTTCCGCCGCGGGCAGTGCGACCAGGTTCACCGGAAAGTTCCAGGGCCCGATGATGCCGACGACGCCCTTCGGCGAGGGCTCCACCTCGGCGCGCACCCCGAACAGTCGGTACCCCGGTAGCGCCCGGCGCGGGCGCATCCAGCGCTCCAGATTGTTGCGGGTGTACTCGATCGTCGAACCGATCCCCACGATCTCGGTCATCACCGATGCGACCGGCGAGCGGGACCCATAGTCCGCCAGCATGGCCTGTGCGAGTGCATCGGCGTTCTCGAACAGGAGCGCCACCAGGCGGTCGATGCGATGCCGCCGGACGGCGGCCGAGGGTGGTCCCTCGGCTAGGAAAGCCTGTTGCTGGAGAAGGAGTCTGGACCTCAAGCTGTTCTCAGGTTCCGACGACTTTCCGTCTCCGAGGGCCATGCGTCAGCCTCGCTGGGTGAGGTACGGGTCACGCAGCTCCGCCTTGCGGAGCTTTCCTGCCGGTGTGCGCGGCAGTTGATCGCGGAAGTCGATCGAGCGTGGACACTTGAAGGTCGCCAGGCGCGCCCGGGTGAACTCGATCAACTCTTCGGCGAGCGCGGGTGTCGCGGTGGCAGATGGCGTGAGTTGCACCGCGGCCTTCACCTCTTCGCCGAACTCCGGGTGCGGGACGCCGAACACAGCGACGTCGGCGACCGCCGGATGAAGAATCAACAGGTCCTCGGCTTCCCGAGGATAGATATTGACCCCGCCCGAGATGATCATGAATTCCTTGCGATCGGTCAGGTAGAGATATCCGTCGTGATCGAGGTAACCGATATCTCCCATCGTCGACATGTCACCGTTGCGGCGGGAACGTGTGGTCTTGTCCGGGTCACCCTTGTAGACGAAATCGGGGTCGCCACTGAAATAGACGGTGCCGACCTCGCCAACAGCCGCGGCTGTATCGGTTTCCTCGTCGATGATGTGGATGGGGCCGGTCAGCGATTGGCCGACTGAACCGGGGTGTTCGAGCCACTGCTCGGAGTTGATCATTGTGAACCCGCCGGCATCTGTGCCCCCGTAGTACTCCACGAGGATCGGCCCCCACCAATCGATCATCTGTCGCTTGATCTCCGGTGGGCAGGGCGCACCCGCGTGCAGTGCGGTCCGATGAGACGACAGATCTCGTGCTTCGCGTTCAGAGCTATCCAGGCCGAGCATGCGCACGAACATCGTTGGCACCCACTGACTGTGCGTGACGCGGTATGTTTCGATCGCACGCAGCGCTTCGCGGGCTTCGAACTTCTCCATCATCACCACGGTCGCTCCCGCCCGGTGCGCTGCGGTAGTGAAATTCAGCGGAGCGGCGTGGTACTGCGGGGCAGGCGAGAGGTAGGTCGCGCTTTCGTCGATGCCGAACAGCGCTGCAAGCCCGTATGAGGCGAGATCCAGGTCGCCCGGCTTCGTGTCGGGAAGCGGCCGAAGCACGCCCTTGGGTCGCCCGGTAGTGCCGGACGTGTACAACATCGCCGAACCGGACGACTCCTCGGCCGGATCTCCGTCGAAAGCTACAGCTGCTTCGTAGGACTCGAAGCCGTCGATGACCCCGTCGGCCATCAGGCGAGTGGTCAACTTCTGCGCCGCGCTCCAGTCGAGCTCGGCGACGAGGTCACGCTGAGCGGCCGATGTGATAAGCAGCTTTGCTTCGCAATCGCTAACGATATAGGCGATCTCATCCTGCTTCAGATGCCAGTTGACGGGAGTGACATAGATCCCGGAACGCAATGCGGCCCAGAGCATTTCAAAGTAACGGGCGTCGTTATGCAACAAAATTGCGATATGGTCGCCGCGCTCGACTCCCCGCGCACGAAAGAATCCCGCCAATCGGCGCGAGCGCTCATCCAACTCTCGGTAGGTCACCGTGAGTCCCGAACCCGCCATAATGACGGCCGGATGGTCGGGCTTGATCGTGGCCCAGTGTCCCGGATACATCAGCCGACTCGGTGGTTCCAGTTGCGCGCGGCGCTGACCACGTCGGCGAAGGGCGTGGTGCTGTCGAAACTGGGTTCACGCGGAAGTCCGAGAACGCGTTCACCGATTCCGTTGCGCTGCACCTCGTTTGTTCCGCCACCGATCGAGGCGATCCTGCCTGTGAGGTATTCATCGACGACGTGCTGCGCTTCTAAGTCACCGTCGTCCCAGGCGGTGGTGGCGGCGCCGCCGATTTCCATTGCAAGCCGGACCCGTTGCGGTACGAGGGTGCCGCCAGCCAGTTTGATGTATGCCGCGACTGCCGGATTCGGTGTCGCCGACGCCATTAGTGCGGCGAACAAACGCTTTCCCAGGTGGTGTTGCGCATAATCGTTGATATGTGCCCGCGCGATTGCCTGCCTCGCGATTGGATCCCCGAGACGATTGACCTTGCGCGCCAATGCCACCAAATCCGGCGCCAGCTCCCGAGGCTCGGAAACCATGAAGCCTTCGCCGGCGCGCCGCTCGTAGACCAGCATCGTTTGTGCCACCGACCAACCGTCGTTGATCTGGCCGATGATGTCGGTGTCGGAGACGATGACATCATCAAGCGTCTCTTCGCAAAATCCGGCATTGCCGTCGACCAAGACGATGGGACGGATCGCTACGCCCTTGGCTGAGGTCGGTACCGCGAACCAGGTCAAGCCACGGTGTTTGCTCACATGCCAATCGGTTCGGGCAAGACACATCGCGTAGTCCGCGTTCTCTGCTCCCGTGGTCCAGATCTTCGAGCCACGTATCACCCAGTTCTCACCGTCGCGGGTCGCCCGCGTCCGGATACCGGCCAGGTCGGACCCCGCCTCGGGCTCAGAGTAAAACTGGCACCACAGTGCCTCGCCTGCGAGCATCTTCGGGATGTGACGTTCTAAGAATGCCGGCGTGGCATGCGCAAGCATGGACCGACCGATCGGACCGAACGTGACCAGGCCGACAGCGCCGAAGTCCGGCGTCACGTAACTCGAGGACTCCTCGGTGAAGACACGTTCATGCGCCTCCGACAGGCCCCGGCCACCATAGGCCTCGGGGTAAGAGATTCCCGCCCACCCCGCGTCGAACAGCGTGCGTTGCAACTTGCGGCTGCGAGTGATTTCCTCCGGTGTCCTGGCCTCGGCCGCCGAGACGCCCGTATCGCGCGTGTAGCGGCGCTCGAGATTGGATTCGATCCACTTGCGTGCGTCGCGGCGGAACTGGTCGAGATCAACTTGCGCCTCGGTCACTGTGTTCACTCCGATCAGATTCCGCCGAGCTGGCACACACGTTCGCGATGCCATACCGGATCCCCGAACAAAGCAGCGTCGGTGGTGACCCGCCGGACAAACAGGTGCTGGTCATGCTCCCAAGTCAGGCCGATACCGCCTAACACCTGCGTGCAGTTCGACGCGATCTCGATGCCTGCGTCGCCCACCAACGCTTTGGCCATACTCGCAGCCTGATCACCGCTCTCGTCGTCGCGACCGAGGGCGTCGGCGGCTGCCATGACGACAGACTGGCCTAGCTCGAGCGACAGACTGGAGTCCACCAGCAGGTGCTTGATCGCCTGAAATGAGCCAATCGGTCGTCCAAACGCAATGCGGTCCTTGGCATATTGAATGGTCCGGTCGAGTGACACGGACACCGCGCCGGTGGTCTGCGCCGCCGTTAGCACCGATGCCAGCGCGAGTTGCCGACTGACGAGACGGGCCGCCGAATCCGGATCACCGACCATGTCGGATCGGCGAACGGGCGTGCCTGTGAACTCGACATCGGCGAGGTCTCGGGTCAGGTCAAGCGATCGTTTGTTCCGGACGCTGACGCCGTCGGCGTCGACCGGGATCATGAACTGAACGGGGCCGTCCGCCGACGCCGCGGTGACGAGTATCCATGAAGCCCAGCCAATGTCCTGGATCAGCGATTTGTGTCCTCGCAGCTCGTAGCCCCACTGCGTCGGAGTAGCCCGCACCCCGGCGTCCGACCCTTGTCCACCGCCGCCCGCCGCCACCCAAACTGCGCCCCCTTCGCCCGACAGGAGCGCGGGTATGAGCAGTTCCTTCTGCTGGTCGCTCCCCGCGGCTGCGAGTGCGTAGGCGGCGACATTGGTCGCGACATAGGGGCCCGGCTGCAAGGCGGCGCCCAGTTTACTGGCGATCAGCGTCGCATCGACCACACCGTTGTCCGATGCACTTCCTCCGCCGAGCGATTCTGCGACCAGCATGGAGAACCAGCCGAGTTCGGCGCCCTGACGCCAGTAGCGGGTGCGGAAGTCGGGATCGCGGTGAATGCCATCACGCAGCCGCGTGACCGGGCACTCCTTGGCGGCGAACTTCGCCGTCTCGTCCAGCACCGCCCGCTGGTCGTCGGTGACTACTTCATCCACGGAAGTTCCTGCTCCTGACTGATGCCATCGTAGTCTGTCGAGATCGAGTGGTCAGGGCAGTGCGATGGTGGCGGTTCCGGGTGTGGTGGCTTCGTCGTTTTGGTTGAGGACGTCGATGTCGAGCACGACGAGGTTGCGTCCGTTTTCGGTCTTCTTTTCGCTGACTACCGCTTTGGTG
>NZ_JACBJQ010000061.1 GCF_013404075.1 Mycolicibacterium vinylchloridicum | reverse complement strand
CGAAGTCCTCGCGGGAGCGGCGGGCACCGGGGCGGGCGAACCCTTCGTCGAGCCATTCGTTGTACATCGGGGCCAGCCGGGGTGAGTAGAAGATCGGCAGCCAGCCATCGCAGATCTCGGCGGCCAGCGCGACGTTCTTCGGGCCTTCGGCGCCGAGCATGATCGGGATGTCGGCGCGCAGCGGGTGCACGATCGGCTTGAGCGGCTTGCCCAGGCCGGTGGTGCCCTCCCCGCTCAACGGCAGCGGGTAGTGCGGGCCGGCACTGGTGACCGGGGCCTCACGGGCCCAGACCTGCCGGATGATGTCGATGTATTCGCGGGTGCGGGCCAGCGGCTTGGGGAAGCGAGCCCCGTACCAGCCCTCCACCACCTGCGGCCCGGACACGCCCAAACCGAGGATGTGCCGGCCGCCGGAGAGGTGATCCAGCGTCAGGGAGGCCATCGCGCACGCGGTGGGAGTACGGGCCGAGAGCTGCACGACCGAGGTGCCCAGCCGCATCCGGGAGGTTTCGCGGCCCCACCAGGCCAGCGGGGTGAACGCATCCGAACCCCACGCCTCGGCGGTGAACACCGTGTCATACCCCGCTTCCTCAGCGGTGGCCACCAACTCCGCATGGTTGGTCGGAGGTTGTGCGCTCCAGTATCCGAGTTGCAGACCCAGCTTCATCGGTGCCAACTTTCTGTCCGGGACACGGTCCTTGCGACGATTCTTAGAACCTGTTCTACTCGATGCTGTGACCACCAGCCAAAGCAGCCCGGTGCAGATCGACACGCATCAGAAGCCCCTTTCGGCACCGCTGAAGCTGTCATTCGACTACACCCGTTCAGTCGGACCACTCCTCGGCCAGTTCTTCACCGCCCTGCGCGGGCGACGCATCCTCGGCGTCCGCGGCTCGGACGGCCGGGTGCTCGTTCCGCCCGCTGAGTATGACCCCGTGACCTACGCGCCGTTGACGGAGGTGGTCCCGGTCGCCAGTGTCGGGACGGTGCTGTCGTGGACGTGGCAGTCCGAGCCGCTGGAGGGGCAGCCGCTCGACAAGCCGTTCGCGTGGGCGCTGATCAAACTCGACGGCGCGGACACCGGCATGCTGCATGCGGTTGCCGCGGAGTCCTCCGACGCGATCAGTACCGGAGCGCGGGTTCACGCGCACTGGGTCGATGAACCGGTCGGCGCGATCACCGATATCGCCTACTTCGAGCTCGGTGACGAGCCTGAGCCGGTGCCCGACGAACCCGACGACCGCGAGCCGGTGACTATGCTCGTGTCGCCGAGCAGCATCGAAATCCAGCACACCGCTTCACTTCCGGAGAGCGCGTTCCTGCGCGGCCTCGAGGACGGCAAGCTGCTCGGTGCCCGCACCGGAGCCGACGGCAAGGTCTATTTCCCGCCCAAGGAAGCCGACCCGGCCACCGGCCTCGAGCTCGACAACTTCGTCGAGCTGCCGGACAAGGGCACCGTGACGACGTTCGCCATCATCAACATCCCGTTCGCGGGCCAGCGGATCAAGCCGCCGTATGTCGCGGCCTACGTGCTGCTCGACGGCGCCGACATCCCATTCCTGCACCTGATCCAGGAAATCGACATCGCCGATGTCCGGATGGGTATGCGGGTGCAGGCGGTGTGGAAACCGCGTGAGGAATGGGGTCTCGGCATCGACAACATCGAGTACTTCAAACCGACCGGCGAACCCGACGCCGATTACGACACCTACAAGCACCACCTCTAAAGGGACTCGCCACATGACATTTCGCGATGTAGCTGTCGTCGGCTTCGCGCATGCCCCGCATGTCCGGCGCACCAGCGGCACCACCAACGGCGTCGAGATGCTGATGCCGTGTTTCCATCAGCTCTACACCGAACTCGGCCTGAAGCAGACCGATATCGGCTTCTGGTGCTCCGGATCCTCGGATTACCTTGCCGGCCGCGCATTTTCATTCATCTCGGCCATCGACTCGATCGGTGCGGTTCCGCCGATCAACGAGTCGCACGTCGAGATGGATGCGGCATGGGCTCTGTACGAGGCCTACATCAAGGTCCTGACCGGCCAGGTCGACACCGCCCTGGTGTATGGCTTCGGCAAGCCGTCGGCGGGCACGCTTCGCCGAGTGCTCGCGCTGCAGACCGACCCGTACACGGTCGCGCCGCTGTGGCCGGACTCGGTGTCGATGGCCGGCCTGCAGGCCCGCCTCGGTCTCGACTCGGGCAAGTGGACCGCCGAGCAGATGGCACAGGTGGCGCTGGATTCCTTCGCCGCCGGCGGTCGCACCGACAAAGAAGAGGTCACCGGCACCGTTGACGAGCTGTTGTCGCGGCCCTATTTCGCAGATCCGCTGCGGCGCCACGACATTGCGCCGATCACCGACGGCGCGTCGGCGATCGTTCTGGCCGCCGGCGATAGGGCCCGCGAGCTGCGGGAGAACCCGGCCTGGATCACCGGTTTCGAGCACCGCATCGAGACGCCGGTGCTCGGCGCGCGTGATCTGACCACGTCGCCGTCCACCGCGGCGTCGGCCACGGTGGCGACGGGTGGCGACACGAGCTCCATCGAGGTCGCCGAGCTCTACGCTCCGTTCAGCCACCAGCAGCTGATCCTGACCGAGGCGATCGGCCTGCCCGCGTCGACGAAGATCAATCCCTCTGGGGGCGCACTGGCGGCCAACCCGATGTTCTCGGCGGGCCTGGAACGGATCGGTTTCGCCGCCCAGCACATCTTCTCTCGTTCGGCCGGCCGCGTGCTCGCGCACGCCACCAGCGGCCCTGCGCTGCAACAGAATCTGGTCGCCGTGCTGGAGGGGAAGAACTGATGGCTAAAAGACTGGCAGCCGTTCTGGGAACCGGCCAGACGAAGTACGTCGCCAAGCGCAAGGACGTCTCGATGAACGGCCTCGTGCGCGAGGCCATCGACCGTGCGCTCGAGGACTCGGGCTCGACGTTCGACGACATCGACGCCGTCGTCGTCGGCAAGGCGCCCGACTTCTTCGAGGGCGTGATGATGCCCGAACTGTTCATGGCCGACGCCGTCGGTGCGACGGGCAAGCCGCTGATCCGTGTGCACACCGCGGGCTCGGTCGGCGGGTCGACCGCGATCGTCGCCGCCAGCCTGGTGCAGTCGGGCAAGTACAAGCGCGTACTGACCATGGCCTGGGAGAAGCAGTCCGAGTCGAATGCCATGTGGGCGTTGAGCATTCCGGTACCCTTCACCAAGCCGGTGGGTGCGGGCGCGGGCGGTTACTTCGCACCGCACGTACGCGCCTACATCCGCCGATCCGGCGCACCGCTGAACATCGGTGCGATCGTCGCGGTGAAGGACCGGCACAACGGCGCCAAGAACCCCCTTGCCCATCTGCATCAGCCCGACATCACCGTCGAGAAGGTGATGGAGTCCCCGATGCTGTGGGATCCCATCCGCTACGACGAAACCTGCCCGTCCTCCGACGGCGCGGCGGCCATGGTGATCGGCGACGAGCAAGCCGCAGACGCCCGGGTTGCCGCGGGCCATCCCGTCGCCTGGATACACGCGACCGCGCTGCGCACCGAGCCGTTGGCCTACGCCGGGCGTGACCAGGTGAACCCGCAAGCAAGCCGGGACGCCGCCGCCGCCCTATGGAAGGACGCCGGAATCACGAGCCCGATCGACGAGATCGACGTGGCCGAGGTGTACGTGCCGTTCTCCTGGTACGAGCCGATGTGGCTGGAGAGCCTGGGCTTCGCGCCCGAAGGCGGCGGCTGGAAACTCACCGAGGCCGGCGAGACCGCGATCGGCGGCAAGATCCCGTTCAACCCGTCCGGCGGCGTGCTGAGCTCCAATCCCATTGGCGCGTCGGGCATGATCCGGTTCGCAGAATCGGCGATCCAGGTGATGGGCAAGGCCGGCGACCACCAGGTCGAGGGCGCCCGCAAGGCGCTGGGCCACGCCTACGGCGGCGGTGCCCAGTACTACTCGATGTGGGTGGTCAGCTCGGACAAACCAGCCGCCAAATGACCAAGATGCAGTACACCGTCAGCATCGCGTTCAGCCCGCTCGACCAGCTGATCGAAATCGCCAAGGCTGCCGAGGAGCTCGGGTTCGACAACATCGCGCTGCCGGACTCGATCTTCTATTTCGAGGAGCAGTCCGTCGACTATCCCTACACTGCCGACGGCAAGCGGATGTTCGACGAGAATTCGCCCTGGGTCGATCCGTTGATCCTCGCCGGTGCATTGGGTGCGGTGACCTCGAAGCTGCGCTTCTACACCAACGTGATGAAGCTGGGTTCGCGCAATCCGCTGCTGCTGGCCCGCCAGGTCGGTTCGGTGGCGAACCTGACCAACAATCGGTTCGGCTTCGGTGTCGGGATCGGCTGGGCTCCTGAGGAATTCGAGTGGTGCGGGGTGCCGTATGCGAAGCGGGGCAAGCGCGTCGACGAGATGATCGACATCATCAAGCTGGTGCTCGCCGGTGGCATGGTCGAACACCACGGCGAGTTCTACGATTTCGACCGGCTGCAGATGAGCCCGGCACCGTCTGTGCCGGTGCCGTTCTACGTCGGCGGCCACACCGATGTCGCGCTCAAGCGTGCGGTCCGGATCGGCGACGGCTGGACCAGCGCGATGATGACCTGCGACGAGTTGGCCGAGACGATCTCCACGCTCAAGAAAATGCTGGCCGAGGCCGGTCGCGCCGACGATCCCTTCGAGTACCAGGCGGTCTGCATCGACAAGTTCGGCGTCGACGGTCACCGGGAACTGGTCAAGGCCGGTGTCACCGACTACATCGGCATTCCATGGGTGTTCGAAGGGCTGCCCTTCGATGCTCCGGTGGACAAGAAGATCGACTCGATGAAGCGGTTCGCCGAGACCTACATCCACTCGGGCTGGCAGGACTGATGGTGGGAGTGAGTGAGGATCGCAGCGAGGAACGAGCGAGGACCGCAGCGAGCGAGGTTGGAGGGTGATGAGCACGCCGGCCCACGAGGCGGGTAGGCGCTCACGCGAGGCCGCGATGGCTCGCGACAAGGACGCCTGGCTGGCGGTGTTCGCCGACGACGCGATCGTCGAAGACCCCATCGGCCCATCGCATTTCGATCCTGAAGGCAAGGGCCACCGCGGCAAGCAGGCGATCGCGAAGTTCTACGACATGGCGATCGCACCGAGCAAGCTGGTCTTCAACTTCGAGAAGACCTATCAGTGCGGCGACGAGGAAGCCAACGTTGGCCACATCGTGATCGAATCCGGCGGCTATCGCGTGATCGCCGAGGGAGTGTTCACCTACCGGGTCAACACCGAAGGCAAGATCGTTGCGCTGCGGGCCTATTGGGAGCTCGACAAGGCAGCGGCGAGCGCCACCAAGCTCTAGGCTGCCGGCGCCGGTGCGTCTTCGTAAACCGCGGGCCAATCAGTGGGTGCCGCCGCGGTCAGCGAGCAGGCAGCACACACGGTGGCGCCGATGGTGGGATAGCCACACGCCGGACAGATATCGAGTGCCAACGTCATACCTCCGCGCGCGCCGTGTTTTCAGGTAGCGGGGAGATACCCTGCGCCGCTGTCGGCCAAACGGGTCAGACTTCCTCGAACCCCGTCCGGTAGCGCTGGGCGAGATCTTGATACGCCTTGGGGTTCAGGTTCACCCACACTTCGGCGCCGGTTCCGGCGATCGGCCCTCTGACCTTCGCCGGCGATCCGGTGACCAGAACCTCTTCTGGGATCTGCGTACCGCCGACCACCAGCGAGTGCGCGGCGATCATGCTGCGGGCGCCGATGACCGCGCCGTCGAGCACCGTGCAGTGGTTGGCGATCAGTGCCTGCGCGCCGACGTGAACGCCGTGGATCGTGCACATGTGTGCGATCGTGGCTCCGGGACCGATGTCGACGGGGATTCCTGGCGAGGCGTGCAACACCGAGCCGTCCTGCACATTGGCGCCTTCCCGTATCACGATCGGCGCGAAGTCCCCGCGCAGCACCGCGTTGAACCACACCGAGGCGCCGGCCTCGACGGTGACGTCGCCGATGAGCACCGCGGTGGGTGCAACGAAGGCGGTGGGATCCACCCGGGGTGATCGGCCCTCGAACGAATACATCGGCATCGTTCACATATACCGCACTTCATGTGGGTAATTCGCAGGTAGCGCTGCTGACATTGCGCGATCAGACATTAAAACTGTAACGTGTTCTAGTTAGCGACTACGAGTGGAGGGGCGCGAGGTGACTAGCGGTATTCGCGAGATCGACACCGGAACCCTGCCGGACCGGTTCGCCCGGGGCTGGCACTGCCTGGGCCCGGTCAATGACTACACCGACGGAAAGCCGCACCCGATCAACGCGTTCGGGACGAAACTGGTGGTCTTCGCCGATTCTCACGGTGATGTCCACGTTTTGGACGCCTACTGCCGTCACCTGGGCGGAGACCTGTCCCAGGGCACGGTCAAGGACGATGCACTGGCCTGCCCGTTCCACGACTGGCGCTGGGGTGGCGACGGCCGCTGCCGCCTCGTGCCCTACGCCAAGCGCACCCCGCGGCTGGCCCGCACCAGGTCCTGGGAAACCGACGTGCGCAGCGGCCTGCTGTTCGTCTGGCACGATCACGAGGGCAACCCGCCGCAGCCCGAGGTGCGGATTCCGGAGATCCCGGAGTACACCAGCGGCGAGTGGACCGAGTGGAAGTGGAACTCGATGCTGATCGAGGGCTCCAACTGCCGCGAGATCGTCGACAACGTCACCGACATGGCGCACTTCTTCTACATCCACTTCGGCCTGCCGACGTATTTCAAGAACGTCTTCGAAGGCCACATCGCCTCGCAGTACCTGCACAACGTCGGCCGGCCCGACGTCACGCTGGGCGGCTCGGCCTACACCGAATCGCACCTGGATTCGGAGGCGTCGTACTTCGGCCCGTCGTTCATGATCAACTGGCTGCACAACAACTACGGCGGCTTCAAGGCCGAGTCGATCCTGATCAACTGCCACTACCCCGTCACGCAGGACTCGTTCATGCTCCAGTGGGGCGTGATCGTCGAAAAGCCCAAGGGCATGGACGACTCCATGAGCGAGAAGCTCTCCGACGCCATGGTCGTCGGCGTCAGCAAGGGCTTCCTGCAGGATGTCGAGATCTGGAAGCACAAGACCCGCATCGACAACCCGCTGCTGGTCGAGGAAGACGGCGCGGTGTACCAGATGCGTAGGTGGTATCAGCAGTTCTACGTCGACGTCGCCGACGTCAGCGCGGACATGACCGACCGCTTCGAGCTCGAGATCGACACCACGCCGGCCAATGAGAAATGGCAGGTGGAGGTTCAAGAGAACCTCAAGAGACAAGCTGATTCTGAAGGTCAGCCGACCCAGGTGTGAATATGAGCCCCGAGGAACCGCCTGACGTCGACGATCTGGCGCGATCCATGCTCCAGCTCCTCGGCGTGCACGAGCACGACGAGCCGCACGAGCACGACGACGGCGCGCCCGGATCATGGTCCAAGGCACCCGATTTCGCTTCCGACCCACAGCGGGCAGCCGCCATGCACGAGGCCACCCGGCTCGACCGGGAGCGCTACCTGTCCGCTGGCCTGGCCGACGTCGACTGCCGGTATTGCCATGTCGCGGTGAAGGTCAAGAAGCTGGGCGCCGCGCATACCGCGGTGCAGTGGAGTGGTGAGGCCCAGCAGCGCTGCGCCTACTTCGCCGAGATCCGGGAGGCGGGTGGATCCAGTGCGCGTACCCGCTCCTGCCCGAAACTGTCCGACAGCATCAAGCACGCCGTGGCGGAGGGCTGCCTGGAGGAGTACTCCAGCGCCCCCGCCCCCGGTGACGGCTGAGTTTCTCTCCGCGGGCTACAGGCCCTTGAAGCGCTCCTTGACCTGTTCCTCGGTCAGTCCGTAGTCGGCCAGCGAATAGGTGTGCTTGGGGGCCCGCGGGCCTTGCTTGCTCTCCTCGTCGGTGCGCTGGATCGCCGCCCGTGCCGCGTCGGTCATCTCGATGCCGAAGTGCGAGTAGATCTTCTCCACGGTGTGGATCGGCTCTCGGATGAGCTCGAAGTAATCGAGGTCGAAGAACTGCGCCGGATTCTGCTTGGCGCGTTCGGCGTTGAACAGTTCGAGCCCTCGCGACCAGGTCTCCAGCGAGTCGGCGCCGATGACCTCCCCGGTGAACGTATTCGACCAGCCCTCCGTGGTGTGCTGAGCCAGTGAGCACATCGACGCCATGATCGTCTCGGCCGGACGGTGGCACTGCACGATCAGCGCGTCCGGGTAGACGGCGAACACCGCGTCGAGCGCGAACAAGTGGCTGGGATTCTTCAGCACCCAACGCTTTTCGGGGTCATTGAGTCCGATCAGCTGCAGATTCTTGCGATGCCGCGCATACGACTTCGTCCAGTCCTGCCGAGAGAGCCACTGCGCATAGGTCGGCACGTGCGCGAGCGTCTCGTAGGACACCGAGTGCACCGACTGGCGGAGCAGCTGCCAGCACTCCTCCACCTCGTCCGCGGTCATGTAGTGCAGCCCGGTGTAATCCGGGTTCTCCTCATGGGCCTTGGCGAACTGCGCATCGATCTGCTGGAAGACGGGGTTGTCCTTCCATGATTCCCGCGGCGGCCGGGGCTGCGGGAATTCGGCCAACCACAATTCCAACCCCTGATGCCGGGGGTCGGCGGTCAACAGCCGGTGAATCGCGGTGGTGCCGGTGCGGGGCAGGCCGGTGACGAAGATCGGTCGTTCGATCGGGACGTCGACATGCTCTGGATACTGCTTGAACGCTGCCTCGGAAACCAGCCTGGCCACCAAGGCATTTCGCACGAAGAATCGGTGCATCTTGCTGCCGACCTCGGTGAGGTCCGCCTCGTTGCGAAACGATTCGAGCAACACGCGCAGCGCTTCTTGGTAGTTGTCGTCGTCGACGCCGAAGTCATCCAAGCCGGAGGCTTTGACTGCGGAGGCCTTCAGGCTCTCGACGCTGAGGTAATCTCCCACCATCAGTTGTGGTACTCCCCGCAGTTGACATCCAGCGTCTGGCCGGTGATCCCGTTGGACAGGTCGCTGGCCATGAACAGGATGGCCGAGGCCACCTCGTCCTCGGTGGGCAGCCGCTTCAAGTCGCTGTTGACCGCGGCCGCGTTGTAGATCTCCTCGACGGTCGTTCCGTATTTGCCGGCCTGGTGCTCGAAGTAGCCTTGCAGGGTGCCGCCCCAGATGTAGCCGGGCAGAACCGAATTCACCCGAATGCCCTGCGGCCCGAGCTCGCTGGCCAGCGACTGCGACATGGCCAGCAGCGCCGCCTTGGCCATCTTGTAGGCGCCCTGCTTGGGATCGGAGTGCCGCAACACCATCGAGTTCACGTTGACCACGGAACCTTTCGCCTCGACGAGCGCAGGGGTGAAGCCCTGGATCAGTCGAAGCGCACCGAGCACCGTGAGCTCCAGCGTCTCGCGAATGTGATCGAACGACGTGTTACCGAAGGGCTTCATCGACGGCACCTTGAAGGCGTTGTTGATCAGCACGTCGACCTTGCCGAACTCGTCAAGAGTCTGTTTGACCAGATTGTCGACCTGACTCTCGTCGGTGATGTCGGTACCCACCGAAAGCGCCCGGCGGCCAAGGTCGGTGACCTGCTTGGCCACGTCGTCCAGGCGTCCGACCGTCCGCGCAGCTAACGCCAGGTCGGCGCCTTCCTCGGCACATCGGCGCGCCAGCGTGGTCCCCAGCGCCGGGCCGACGCCACTGATGACGACGACCTTGTTCTCGAGCAAGCCGGCCATATGTTTATCCCACCATCCTGTTGCCAATTAGTCTCTGACGCAGCGCGATCCGCTGGCGCCAGTCGTCATCGGAGATCTTGTTGTGCTCGTAGTACGGCAACTTGCCCGCCACCGCATCGAGATCGACCAGCTCCAGGGTGGGGCCGTCGGCCTCGGTCAACTCACGGGAAACCCGCTGCCAGCGGAACTGCAGGTAGCCCTTGGCGTGCCCGAGCGTCTCGACCCAGTTGGTCACCCCGGGGTTCTGATCGGCGACCACGATGCGAATCTTGCCGTCCGGATCCGCCTGTGCCTGAGTCCCGTTGAGCGAGGTCTGGTGGTTGATGTAGTCCAGCGAGATATACCAGAGACTGCCGAGCTGGAACCCGAGGTACGGGGCGTCACTGACCGGCAGGGTGAGGATCAGCGCCTGATCGGAGGTGATGTCGTAGTGCCCCACCGACGAGTACTGGGTGGCCAGACCGCCCGGCGTGAGCCGCGGCGCGGTCAGCGTGTTGACCGGCAGGTTGTCGTAGAACCACTTCGGAAACTGCAGCCAGGTCTTGACGCGCTGCACCAGCTGCTTACCCGCTGTCGCCCAGCGCTTTTCGATGACCTCCTTGGTCAGCGGCGGAGGTGCGGTGCCCGCAGTGTCGGTGCGGGCAATGGCGAACTTGCCGCGCTGAGCCGCCCAGTCGTTGTAGACCTCGCGAATCACCAACTGCGCGTTGGTATCCGGGGTGAAACGCCACTCGAAGGTGCCGTCGGCCGCGATGTCGAGCCGACGGTCGTCGAACGCCGTCTCACTGTCGGGGACGACTTCGTCGGTGTATTCGCCGCCGAGCAGCTGGAAGCTGACGTCGGTGGTGGTTCCGCGCGTGCCGGTGACAACGTATTCCTTGCCGGCCACCACCCGGGTGCCGAAGTACATCGTGTCGGGGTTGTCCAGGCCCATCTTCGTGAACGGCCCGGTCCCCGAATGCAGGAAGGGATGGTCACGGTCGTAGTCGAAGGCGACGTGCGTGCAGGCGGCGACGCAGCCCGCCAGATATTGCAACCCCTCCAGCAGGTCGGCCTCGGATTCGATGAACGGAGCTTCGGAGACCAGGCGCTCGGATTCGGCTATGGCGTCCAGCAATGGCTGTGTGTACATCGACCGCCTCATGTTTCAATATTGGACCGTACTGGTACGTTGCTGGGACTGAGACTAGAACGTGTTCTAATCTCAGTCAACCAGATCAACGGTCCATATCTGGAACGCAGAGGTAGGATTTTGCAATGCCAGACGCTGGCACTCCCGGTCGATCATCCCCGCCCACACAGCGCGTGGTGGCGATTCTGGACTTTCTGGCCAAACACCCGCAGGACCGGTTCGGCCTCTCCGAGCTGTCTCGTCAGCTGCAGCTGGCCAAGCCGACGTGCCTGGGCATCGTCACGACCCTGACCGAGTCGGGCTACCTGGTGCGCGACGCCGCCGACAAGACCTATCGGCTGGGCCCCAGCTTGATCACGCTGGGCCACCTCGCGCAGGAGTCACTGCGGGTCAACCCGGCGGCCCGCACCGAACTGGCTCGGCTCTCGAAGAGCTTCGAGACCACGGCCGCCCTGGCCGCCGTCGTCGACGACCGGATCACGCTGCTCGAACTGGTCGGGCCACCCGGCTCCGATGTCGGGGTGCGGGTCGGGCAGAGCTACCCGTTCGCCCCGCCCGTGGGCCTGATGTTCGTGCTGTGGGATGACGACGCGCTGCGCAGCTGGCTGGACCGGGACCCGACCATCCCGCTGCGTACCGAGACACAACGACTCGACCGCGTGATCGCCGAATGCCGGACGGCGGGCTATCTCGTCGAGCGCCTCACCCCCGGCGGACGGCGGCTCTACGCGATGATGGCCGGGATGTCGAGCACGTTGCCCGACGAGCTGCGCGCCCTGCTCGGCGAGCTGATCTCCGATATCGGCGAGCGGGTGTACCTGCGCAGCGAAGCCGAGGGCGCCCGCCAGCGCCACGACGTCAGCGTGATCTCCGCACCGGTGTACGACCACCACCACCGGCAGGCGATGGTGGTGTCGCTTCAGATCGGCCGAGCGCTCACCGACTCCGAAATCGCCAAGTATGCAAAGGGATTGGTGGCCACAGCCGACGCGCTCACCGCACAGCTCGGCGGCGCCAAACCGCAGTGGTGACTCAGCTGGTGGCCGCGAGCACCAGCGGCAGCACGGCGGGGGCGCCGGCCCCCTTCACCACCCGCGCGGCCATCGTCAGCGTCCACCCGGTGTCAGTCAGATCGTCGACGAGTAGCACCGGCCCGCCCGCCGCGGCAATGGCCGCCGGATCCGGCACCGAGAACGCCCCGTCGAGGGCAGCCACGCGATAGGCGGAGTTGGCCGCGCTCACCGGCCGGTGCCCCGCGGCGTACCGCAACACGCCAAGGTCGGTCAGCCTGCCCAGCCGCGCCAGTTCACGGGCCAGCGACGCGATCAGGACCGGATGAGTATCGGAGTCCAGTGCCAGCACAGCAGTGGGACGGATCGCCCAGTCCCAGGCGGCCAGCACCTTGACCGCCGCCTGCACGACGTCCGGCGGCACTTCGCCATCCGGTTCGTCGAGCAGGCGGCGCAGGCGTGGGCCCCAGCCCAGGTCGGTCAGGCGCCCGATCGCCCGGCCCGGCGCGGGACCGTCGCCGATGCGGCCGCTGAGGCTGACCCCGAGCTTTCCCAGTCCTGACGGCCACTGCTTACGCGGCGTGACCTCCACGCCGGGTCGCATCAACCGCTCCTGGATGAGTGCGGTCGCCTCGTCGTTCACCACGGCGCCGTAGTGGGCGCCGGCGCAGTTGTCGCACCGGCCGCACCGCTCGCCGTCCTTGAGGTCGGGGTCGTCGAGCTGCTTGCGCAGAAACGTCATTCGGCACTCGTCGGTGCTCTGATAGTCGAGCATCGCCTGCTGCTCGCGCCGCCGGGCCTCGTCGAGCTGGCGGTAACGCGCCTCGTCGTACTCCCATGGTTGACCGGTGGCCAGCCACCCACCTTTGACCCGCCGCACCGCACCGTCGACGTCGAGCACCTTGAGCACCATCTCCAGCCGGGTGCGGCCCAGATCCACCAGCGGCTCCAGCGCCGGTGTCGACAGCGGCCGGTCGGGCTCGAGTTCCCGGATCACATTGCGCACCATGGACTCCGAGGGAAACGCCACCGACGCGAAATACCGCCAGACATCCTGGTCTTCCCGGCCGGGCAGCAGCACCACCTCGGCGCTGTCCGTCGAACGGCCCGCACGACCGACCTGCTGGTAGTACGCGATCGGTGACGAGGGCGCTCCGAGGTGCACGACGAACCCGAGATCCGGCTTGTCGAAACCCATTCCCAGCGCCGAGGTCGCGATCAGTGCCTTGACCCGGTTGTTCAGCAGATCCGCCTCGAGTTGTTCTCGCTCAGCGGTTTCCGTCGATCCGGTGTAGGCGGCGACCTCGTGCCCGCGTTCGCGTAGCAGCGCTGCCACATCGTGCGCCTGGGCGACGGTCAGCGTGTAGACGATTCCCGAACCCGGCAGCGAAGCCAGGTGCTCGGCCAGCCAGGCTGTGCGCTGGGCACCACCGCCGGCGTGGACCACCGACAACCGCAAGGACTCTCGGTCGAGCCCACCGCGCAGCACCAGGGTGTCCCGGCCACCACCCGGTACATTGTCGGCACGGCCGACGCCGAGTTGGGCCGCGACATCGTTGACCACCCGATCATTGGCGGTGGCGGTGGTAGCCAAAACCGGTACGTCCGAACCGAGTTCGGCGATCAACGTGCGGATCCGCCGATAGTCGGGGCGAAAGTCGTGGCCCCAGTCCGAGACACAGTGCGCCTCGTCGACCACGACCAGTCCGGCATCGGCGGCCAGCGCGGGCAAGACGGTGTCGCGAAACTCCGGGTTGTTCAACCGTTCCGGGCTGACCAGCAGAACATCGAGGTCACCGCTGTTCACCCGCTGATGAATCTCGTCCCACTCGGTGACATTGCCGGAGTTGATGGTGGCCGCCCGGACGCCCGCGCGCCCGGCAGCGGCCACCTGGTTGCGCATCAACGCCAACAGGGGCGACACGATGACCGTGGCGCCGTGTCCCAGCTCGCGCAGCAGCTTGGCGGCGATGAAGTACACCGCGGACTTGCCCCACCCGGTGCGCTGCACGACCAGCGCCTGCCGGCGATGTACCACCAGGGCTTCGATGGCCGTCCACTGATCGTCGCGCAGCCGGGCTGCGGGCCCGGCCAGCTGCTCGAGGATCGCCTGAGCGTCGTCGCGGGTAACCATGGGCACCATCGTGCCCGTCGGGTCCGACTACTTGGCCGCCGCGGCCTCTTGCTCGCGCTTGATCTCCAGCGCGATGTCGATCAGCTGGTCCTCCTGGCCGCCGATCAGCTTGCGCTGGCCGACCCGTAGCAACAGCTCATGGGCGGGCACGCCGTAGCGTTCACCCTGGCGAACCGCGTGCTTGAGGAAGCTGGAGTACACCCCGGCGTAGCCCATCACCAGCGCGTTGCGGTCGAGCAGGCACTCGGCCGGCATGGCGGGCGCGACCACCTCTTCGGCGGCGTCGGCGATCTCGAAGAAGTCGATACCCGTCTTGACGCCGATCTTGTCGAACACCCCGACCAGCGCCTCGACCGGCGCGTTGCCGGCCCCGGCGCCGAACCGGCGGCAGGAGCCGTCGATCTGCTTGGCACCCGCGCGGACGGCTTCGACCGAGTTGGCCACACCGAGGCCGAGATTCTCGTGGCCGTGAAAACCGACTTGAGCGTCCTCTCCTAATTCGGCGACCAGCGCGGCCACCCGGTCGGCCACGCCCTCGAGCACCAGCGCGCCGGCAGAGTCCACGACATAAACGCACTGGCAGCCGGCGTCGGCCATGATCCGGGCCTGCGCGGCCAACTTCTCCGGGGAGATGGTGTGGCTCATCATCAGGAACCCGACGGTCTCCAGCCCCAGCTCGCGGGCCAGCCCGAAGTGCTGGATCGACACGTCGGCCTCGGTGCAGTGGGTAGCGATCCGGCAGATCGAGCCGCCGTTGTTCTGCGCCTCTTTGATGTCTTCCTTGGTGCCCACACCGGGCAGCATCAGGAAGGCGATCTTGGCTTCCTTGGCCGTCTCGGCCGCGAGCTTGATCAGTTCCTGCTCGGGGGTCTTGGAGAACCCGTAGTTGAAGCTCGAGCCGCCCAGCCCATCACCGTGGGTCACCTCGATGACCGGGACACCTGCGGTGTCCAGGGCGGCGACGATCGCACCGACCTCGGCGAGGGTGAACTGATGGCGCTTGTGGTGGCTGCCGTCGCGCAGGGAGGTGTCCGTCATCCGGACGTCCCAGCTGGCGTCGAACCAAACTTCTGCACTCATGCTTGTGCTCCCGTTCCTGCCGAGGCGCGTTCCTTCGCGATCTCTTCGCCGACCTTGGTGGCGGCGGCGGTCATGATGTCCAGGTTTCCCGCATAGGGTGGCAGATAGTCACCGGCACCCTCGACTTCCACGAACGTGGTGACGACGAAGTTGCCGCCGTTGACCACCGACGGCTCGTCGAACTGCGGCTCGTTGAGCAAGCGGTAGCCCGGCACATAGGTCTGCACCTCGGCCACCACATCCTTGATGGACGCGGTGATGGCATCCCGGTCGGCATCCTCGGGGATGGCGCAGAAGATGGTGTCGCGCATGATCATCGGCGGCTCGGCCGGGTTCAGAATGATGATCGCCTTGCCGCGCTTGGCGCCACCGATGACCTCGACGCCGGCGCTGGTCGTCTTGGTGAACTCGTCGATGTTGGCCCGGGTGCCCGGACCGGCCGACGCCGACGACACCGACGCCACGATCTCGGCGTAGGGCACGTCCACGACGCGGCTCACCGCGTACACCATCGGGATCGTGGCCTGGCCACCGCAGGTGACCATGTTGACGTTGGGTGCATCCAGATGCGCGCGCAGGTTGGCCGGCGGGATGACGCCGGGGCCGACGGCTGCCGGGGTCAGGTCGATGGCCCGGATTCCGGCTTCCTCGTAGCGGGGCGCGGCGGCCCGGTGGACGTAGGCGCTGGTCGCCTCGAACACCAGATCCGGCTTCTCCGACTGCGCCAGCAGCCAGTCGACGCCCTCGTGGCTGGTCTCCAGACCGAGCTTGCGGGCGCGCGCCAGGCCTTCGCTCTCCGGGTCGATGCCGATCATCCAGCGCGGCTCGAGCCACTCCGAACGGAGCAGCTTGTACAGGAGGTCGGTGCTGATATTGCCCGACCCGACGATGGCGACGGAACTCTTCTGGGGCATGAATGCTCCTCTTACTCGAATGACAGCCGGACTGAACCCAGCCCGGCGAAGTCGGCGACGAACTGATCGCCAGGGCGGCAGTCGATGGCCCTGGTGCACGAGCCCGGCAGGACGATGTCGCCTGCCTTCAACCGCACCCCGAAGCTCTCGACCTTGCGGGCCAGCCACGCGACCGCGGTGACCGGATTGCCCAGCACGGCGTCGCTGCGACCTTCGGCCACCACTTCACCGTGACGGGTGAGCACCGCGTCAATGCCCTTGATGTCAACATCTTTGGGCGAGACCCGCTCCTTGCCGAGCACGTAGCCCGCCGACGACGCGTTGTCGGCGATCGTGTCGCACAGCGCGATCTTCCAGTCCTTGATCCGGGTGTCGATGAGCTCGATCGCCGGGGCGAACGCTGCGGTGGCGGCCAGCACGTCGTCCTCGGTGCACCCCGCACCGGGCAGGTCGTCGGCGAGGATGAATCCGACCTCGACCTCGACTCGCGGGAACAGGAAGCGCCCGGCGGGCACCGGCTGATCCTCGAAAACCTCCATGTCGGCCAGCAGGTGGCCGTAGTCGGGCTCGTCAACGCCCATCATCTTCTGCATCGCCTCCGACGAGAGGCCCACCTTGTGCCCGACCACCCTGGCCCCTTCGGCGATCCGCTGCCGGATGTTGATCAGCTGGATCTCGTAGGCGTCGACGACGTCGATATCGGGGTGTTTCGACGTCAGCGGCGTCATCGGAACGCGCGTGCGCTCTGCCTCGGCAAGGTCGGCGGCAAGCTCTTCGCGCGTGGAAACGCTCAGCATTCCCGGGAGTCCCATCGTCGGTGTGACCGGGGCGAACGGCGCCCGGTGCGGGCAATTCTAGTGCGGTCCGAGAGCCAGTGGGGTAAGCGTTCCGCTGATCGGAAAGGAGGGGTCAGTAGCGCCCGGACGGGGCAATTCTATAACGTGTTCTAGTATGACAGCTCAGGAGTTCGACGTCGTCGTCGTCGGAAGCGGTGCTGCCGGCATGGTCGCCGCACTCACCGCCGCTCACCAGGGACTATCGGCGGTCGTCGTCGAGAAGGCCCCGCACTTCGGCGGCTCGACCGCGCGGTCCGGTGGCGGCGTGTGGATCCCCAACAACGAGATCCTCAAGCGTGACGGGGTCACCGACACCAAGGAAGCCGCACGCCAGTATCTCCACGAGATCATCGGCGACGTGGTCGAGCCGGAGCGCATCGACACCTACCTCGAGCGCGGCCCGGAGATGTTGTCGTTCGTGCTCAAACACTCGCCGCTGAAGATGTGCTGGGTGCCGGGTTACTCGGACTACTACCCCGAGACCCCGGGCGGGCGCGCGGGCGGCCGGTCGATCGAGCCGAAACCGTTCAACGCCAAGAAACTCGGCCCGGACGAGAAGTTCCTCGAGCCGGCGTATGGCAAGGTACCGCTCAATGTGGTTGTCATGCAGCAGGACTACGTGCGCCTCAACCAGCTCAAACGCCACCCCCGCGGCATGCTGCGCAGTCTGAAGGTCGGCGTGCGCACCATGTGGGCCAGCGCGCGTGGCAAGAACCTGGTCGGCATGGGCCGTGCGCTGATCGCGCCACTGCGAATCGGCCTGCAGCAGGCCGGCGTTCCGGTTCTGCTGAACACCGCACTGACCGACCTCTACGTCGAGGACGGCGTCGTGCGGGGTATCTACGTCCGCGACACCACCGGGCCGGAAGCCGCTGACCCGCAACTGATCCGCGCCCGTCGCGGCGTCATCCTCGGCAGCGGCGGCTTCGAGCACAACGAGCAGATGCGCATCAAGTACCAGCGCGCACCGATCACCACCGAGTGGACGGTGGGCGCGGTGGCGAATACCGGTGACGGCATCCTGGCAGCCGAGAAGCTCGGCGCCGCATTGGAATTGATGGAAGACGCCTGGTGGGGACCGACCGTTCCGCTGGTCGGCGCGCCATGGTTCGCACTATCGGAACGCAACTCGCCGGGGTCGATCATCGTCAACCTGGCCGGCAAGCGCTTCATGAACGAGTCGATGCCCTATGTCGAGGCCTGCCACCATATGTACGGTGGCCAGTACGGCCAGGGATCCGGCCCCGGTGAGAACGTGCCGGCCTGGCTGGTTTTCGACCAGCAGTACCGTGACCGGTACATCTTCGCGGGATTGCAGCCGGGACAACGGATTCCAAAGAAGTGGATGGAATCCGGCGTCATCGTCAAGGCCGACACCCTCGAGGAGCTGGCCAAGGTGACCGGACTTCCCGCCGACACCTTCCTGGCGACCGTCGAGCGGTTCAACGGGTTCGCCCGCGCGGGTAAGGACCAGGATTTCAACCGTGGCGAAAGCGCGTATGACCGCTACTACGGCGACCCGACGAACAAGCCCAACCCCAACCTCGGCGAGATCAAGAACGGTCCGTTCTATGCCGCCAAGATGGTGCCCGGCGACCTGGGCACCAAGGGCGGCATCCGCACCGATGTACACGGACGGGCCCTGCGCGACGACGGTTCGGTGATCGAGGGCCTCTATGCGGCCGGTAATGTCAGCTCACCGGTGATGGGTCACACCTATCCCGGTCCCGGCGGCACCATCGGACCCGCGATGGCGTTCGGGTACCTCGCCGCGTTGCACATTGCAGGGAAGGGCTGACATGCCGATCGATCTGTCCGTCGCACTGGGTGCCGAGCTGGAGCCCATCGAGTTCTCCTGGACGAGCAGCGATGTGCAGCTCTATCAGCTCGGCCTCGGAGCGGGCGCAGATCCCATGGATGCCAAGGAATTGCGTTATCTCACCGACCGCACCCCGCAGGTGCTGCCGAGCTTCGGCAACGTGGCGGCCAGCTTCCACATGACCGAGCCGCCCGAGGTGAAATTCCCGGGCATCGACATCGAGCTGAGCAAGGTGCTGCACGCCAGTGAAGCGGTGACCGTGCCGGCACCGCTGCCGCCCAGCGGTACCGCGCGCTCGGTGCAACGGTTCACCGAGATCTGGGACAAGGGTAAGGCAGCGGTCATCGTGAGCGAGACGACGGTTACCGACCCCGACGGCACGCTGCTGTGGACCACCAAGCGGTCGATCTTCGCGCGCGGCGAGGGCGGTTTCGGCGGCGAGCGCGGCCCGTCGACGTCGGTGGCGGCGCCGGAGCGCGCCCCGGACTACGAGATCTCGGTGCCGGTACTGCCCCAGCAGGCGCTGCTGTACCGGCTCTGCGGCGACCGCAACCCGCTGCACTCCGATCCCGAATTCGCTGCGGCGGCAGGCTTTCCCAAGCCGATCCTGCACGGCCTGTGCACGTACGGGATGACCTGCAAGGCGCTGGTGGACACCCTGCTGGACTCCGATGTGTCGCAGGTGAAGACATTTGGCGCACGGTTCGCCGGGGTGGTGTACCCGGGCGAGACCATCAAGGTCAGCGCATGGAAGGAAGACGGCCGCTACGTCGGCGTCGTCACCGCACCGAGCCGTGAGGACGCCATCGTGCTCTCCGATGTGGAGTTCATCCCGGTCTGACGTCAGCTGACCGGCACCGGGTGAAAGTGGATCCTCGCTGCGTCCCCACCCAGGGGCGCGTCGTTCTCGGCCAGCTTGCCGTAAGGCTCCCCCAGGTCGACCCTGCTGACCTCATCCAGGCGATCGTAGGTCGAGACGTCGATCTCGATATCCAGTGCGGCCAGGTAGTCCTCGAGTTGCCGCACTGACCGTGGGCCGATCACCGGGACAACACCGGTGGGCGAGCGTCGCGCCCGTTCCAACAGCCAGGCCACCGCGAGTTGAGCCGGCCGCACGCCTCGTTCGTCGGCGGTCGCCAGCACCGCGTCGAGCGTTGCCGACTTACGCGCCCCATCCTCGTTGTGCACCAGGCGATTCCACGCGGTCTTGCGGCCTTCTTCGCCGTTGCGATATTTGCCGGTGAGCAGTCCGCCGCCCAGCGGCGACCACAATGCCGCCCCGATTCCCAGCGCTTCGGCCATCGGCAGCACCTCGCGGTCGCCGGTCCGCTCGACGAGGCTGTATTCGAACTGCACCCCGGCCAGCAGAGTGCACCCTCGCAATTCGGCGATCGTCACCGCACGACTGGTCTGCCAGGCCGGGAAATTGGAGAACCCGGCGTAGCGGATCTTGCCGGCCCGGGCCAGGTCGTCCAGCGCACCGATCGTTTCCTCGACCGGCGTCACGGCGTCCGGGAAGTGCACCCAGAACAGGTCGATGTAGTCGGTGCCCAGGCGGCGCAGACTCCCCTCGACCGACCGGAACACCGACCGACGGCCGGCCCCGGTCTGGAGGACACCGGAACCGTCGGGGCCGCCGATGGCGAACTTCGTGGCTACCGTGAAATCGTCACGTCTGCCGGCCAACAACCTGCCCAGCATCTGTTCCGACTCACCCCGTTGGTAGCTGGCCGCGGTGTCAATGAACGTGCCACCGGCGTCGGCGAAACGATCGAGAATGGCTGCGGCGGTATCAAAGTCGGCGCCGTATCCCCACCCGGTGCCGAAGTTGCCGGTGCCCAGGCTGAGCTGCGAGACGCGAAGGCCGTTGCGGCGGCCGAAGGTGAAGTGCTTCATCATCCTTCGACCGTAGCCGCTTCTAGGTATAGGTAACAATACTCAGATTGGTGAAACGCTATGCGATCGGCGCGCCTGTACTAGGTTAGGCAGGGCAAACATCCATGCGTCTACGGAAGGTCCCCCATGAAGATTGCGCAGGCCAAGACTGTTGGCCTCATCGGCGTGGCACTGCTGATGGGTTCGGCCGTAGTCGGCTGCGGCAGTGACGACAAGGAATCCTCGTCGTCATCGTCGTCCTCGTCGAGCTCGGCTGCCGAGACGACCTCGGCGGCCGCCTCCGAGACCACGAGCGCGCCCGCCAGCCCGGCGGCTGCGGACGGCGACTACAGCAAACTGCTGCTGAAGGCGTCCGACATCGACCCGAGCTTCACGGCCGGCGAGGCCCAGGTCAATCCCAATGGGATCAACGGCATTGTGCAGTCGATGAGCAATCCGCAGAACCAGACCATCGTCTTCGCCATCGTCGTCAGCGAGGACGCCGACGGAGCGCTCAAGGCTCTCGAGTCTGCCAAGGCAGAGCTGCCCAAGGAAGTTGACGGGGCACCGCAGCCGGCTGACGTCGGCGACGGCGGCAACGGCCTCATCGCCACCGGCAAGTCCCCTGACGGCTCGAAGGCCATCACCGAGGTGTACTTCACCCAGGGCAAGGCGCTGGCCAACATCGAGTTCTCCAGCGCGCCCAACGATCCGGTGTTGCCGGAGACCGCGCTGGCGGTCGCCAAGATGCAGGACACCCAGATCAAGAACAACCTGTCCTAGACGTTCGAACGTAACGCCGCGGCGCAGAATCGGCTGACTCTCCGCCGTGGCGTTACTGTCGGCCGCTAACCCAGGATCAGACCCGACGTCGGCACACCGGTGCCCGCGGTGACGAGCACATGCTCGACGTCGGGCACAGGGTTCACCGAGGTGCCGCGCAATTGCCGCACACCTTCGGCGATGCCGTTCATGCCGTGGATGTAGGCCTCACCGAGCTGACCGCCGTGCGTATTGATCGGCAGTCGTCCACCAAGCTCCAGCGCACCGTCCTTGATGAAGTCCTTGGCGTCGCCCTGCGCGCAGAACCCCAACTCCTCCAACTGAATCAGCGTGAACGGAGTGAAGTGGTCGTAGAGGATCGCGGTCTGGATATCCGCCGGGGTCAGCCCGGACTGCTCCCAGAGCTGCCTGCCGACCAGGCCCATCTCCGGCAAGCCCAGCTCGGGGCGGTAGTAGCTGGTCATCGAGTACTGGTTCGGGCTCGACCCCTGCGCCGCCGCTTCGATGATCGCGGGGCGGTGCTTCAGATCCTTGGCCCGCTCGGCTGACGTGATCACCAGTGCCACACCGCCATCGGTCTCCTGGCAGCAGTCCAGCAACCGCAGCGGCTCGGCGATCCACCGTGAAGCCTGATGATCCTCGATCGTGATCGGCTTCTCGTAGAAGTACGCCTTGGGATTGTTGGCGGCGTGCTTGCGGTCCGCCACCGACACCGCGCCGAAATCGCGGCTCGTCGCACCCGACAGGTGCATGTAGCGCTGCGCGATCATCGCCACCTGCGCCGCCGGTGTCGACAGCCCGTGCGGATAGGAGAACGAGTTGTCCACCCCGGTGGAGTCGGCATTCTCGACCAGACGCATCTGCACCTGGCCGAATCGCATACCCGAGCGCTCGTTGAATGCGCGGTATGCCACAACACAATCCGCGACGCCGGTCGCCACCGCGATCGCTGCCTGCTGGACCGTGGCGCAGGCCGCGCCGCCGCCGTGGTGAATCTTGGAGAAGAACTTCAGCTCACCGATACCGGTGGCCCGCGCGATCGCGACCTCGGTGTTCGAGTCCATCGTGAACGTCGTCATACCGTCCACGTCGGCAGGGGTCAGCCCCGCGTCCGCCAGCGCATCGAGCACCGCTTCCGACGCCAACCGTAACTCGCTACGACCGGAGTTCTTGGAGAAATCAGTGGCGCCGATACCGACGATCGCGGCCTTGCCCGACAGCTCGCCCGGCATCAGGCGACCCCCACCGTGAGCGTGGCGTTGGCGATCACGTGATCACCAAGACTGTTGCTGCCCACAATCTTTAGCGTGATCAAACCGTCCTCCACTGCAGTGACCTCACCGGTGAACGTCACCGTGTCGTAGGCGTACCAGGGCACGCCCAGGCGCAGACCGATCGACTTGATCACGGCCGTCGGCCCGGCCCAGTCGGTGATGAACCGCTGCACCAGGCCGGTATCGGTGAGGATGTTGACAAAGATGTCCTTGGAACCCTTGGCCTGCGCCTTGTCCCGGTCGTGGTGCACATCCTGGTAATCCCGGGTGGCGATTGCCGTCGAGACGATGAACGTCGGGTCACCGTAGAACTTGAGCTCGGGCAGCTTGGTGCCGACCTCGATCACAGGTGCGCTCATGAGGCGGGCTCCCACGCGTAGTTGGTCCAGGCCGGCCCGACGTCATTGGCCGGGAAGTCGATATACATTGCGCTGACCGGCATTCCGATCTTCACCGTCGAAGGGTCGACGTTGCGCAGCTCGCCGAGCATCTTCACACCTTCTTCGAGTTCGACGAGGGCGATGACGAACGGCAGCGTGCGGCCTGGCACCTTGGGTGCGTGGTGCACCACGAAGCTGAAGACGGTGCCCTTGCCGCTGGCAACGACGTAATCGGTCGGCGCGTCCTTGTCCGCCCACAGGGCTGGAACAGGCGGATGCACCAGCGTCCCATCGTCCCGCTTCTGGATCCGCAACTCATGTGCGTTGACACCGTCCCAGAAGAACTTGGTGTCCTTTGACGAGGCCGGGCGCATCGCAGAGTCCGCGTCGAGATCCTCCGGTACCGATGAAGCTGAAGCTTTAGCCTCTTTATCAGCGGGGATGAACTTCATGATACGCCACATCATTTCGGCGACATCCTCGTCACCGACCGACCAGGTGATGGTCTGGGTGATGAAGAACGCCTCACCGAGTGCCGTCTGCTTCGGGCCGACGACATCGGTCAGCTCGGCGGCGACGCTGACCTCTTCGCCCTGGCGCAGGTACCGATGGTAGGTCTGCTCGCAGTTGGTCGCGACCACGCCGATATAGCCTGCGTCGTCGAACAATTCGATGATCTTGCCCAGCGGGTCGTCATCGGGGCGGACACCGCCAAGACCCATCATCGTCCAGACCTGGATCATCGCCGGCGGCGCGACGAGGCCGGGATGCCCGGCCTCCTTCGCCGCGGCTTCGTCGACGTAGATCGGGTTCTTGTCGCCGATTGCGTCGAGCCAATGGTCGATCATCGGCTGGTTGACCGGATGTCGACCGACTCGCGGCTTGCTCTTGCCCTCGGCCTTGACTCGCTCGGCGGCGGCTCTGATGTCGTCGACGTTTGTCACCGCGGAACCCTCGGCACCTTCAGACCAGCAGCCGCGATCATCTCTCGCATCACCTCGTTCACTCCACCACCGAATGTGATCACCAGATTGCGCTTGGTCTGGCTGTCCAGCCAGCCCAGCAGTTCCGCGGTGTCCGGGTCAGCCGGGTTGCCGTGGGTCCCAACGATTTCCTCGGCCAGCCGGCCGGCATACTGGATGCGCTCGGTACCGAAGACCTTGGTGGCCGCCGCGTCGGCGACATCGATGTTCTCCCCCGACGCCGCGACCTGCCAGTTGAGCAGCTCGTTGATGCGCCACATGGCCTTGAGCTCGCCCAGCGAGCGTTTGACGTCCGGGTGGTCCAGCGGGACGTCCCCGTTGCTGCCCGGCTTGGATGCCCAGGCGTGCACCTTGTCGTAGAGGGCGGCGAAACGTCCGGCCGGCCCGAGCATCACCCGCTCGTTGTTGAGCTGGGTGGTGATCAACCGCCATCCGCCATTTTCTTCACCGACGAGCATGTCGGCCGGCACCCGCACGTCGTTGTAGTACGTGGCGTTGGTGTGGTGCGCGCCGTCGGACAGGATGACCGGCGTCCAGGAGTATCCCGGGTCCTTGGTGTCGGCGATCAGAATCGAAATGCCCTTGTGCTTCACCGCATCCGGGTCGGTACGGCAGGCCAGCCAGATGTAGTCGGCATCGTGGCCGCCGGTCGTCCACATCTTCTGGCCGTTGACGATGTACTCGTCGCCCTGCTTGACGGCCGAAGTCCGCAGGGAGGCCAGATCGGTACCGGCCTCCGGCTCGCTGTAGCCGATGGCGAAGTGCACCTCACCGGCCAGGATCGCCGGCAAGAACTTCTTCTTCTGCGCCTCGGTTCCATACTGTTGCAGCGTCGGCCCCACGGTCTGCAGCGTCACCGCAGGCAGCGGGACATCGGCACGCTGGGCCTCGTTGACGAAGATCGACTGTTCGATAGGGCCATAGCCCAGGCCGCCGTACTCCTTGGGCCAGCCGACACCCAGCTTGCCGTCGGAACCCATCCGCTTGATGATCGCCCGGTAGGCCTCGTTGTGCCGGTCGGACTCCATCGCCTGAGCTTCCTGCGGCGAGATGAGATTCGAAAAGTATTCCCGCAGTTCAGCTTGCAGCTGCTTCTGCTCGGGCGTCAGCTCGATGAACATTACGCTCCCACCAGTTCCAGGCGATGTTGCTTACCACCCAACAGCCGGGTGAGGTCTTTGATCGACTCGTAGTACCGGTGCATGGGATAGGTGATGTCCATACCCATGCCGCCGTGCAGATGGTGGCACAGTTGCATCACCGGCGGCGCCTGCGACGTCACCCAATAGCCAAGAATGTCAAGGTCTTCGGTGGCGTCCCGACCTTCGGACAGCAACCAGGACACCGACGTTGCGGCCAACGTGATGGTGCGGGAGGCGATGTAGATCTCCGCGAGCTGCGCGGCGACGGTCTGGAAGGTCGACAGCGGCTTGCCGAACTGGTGCCGATTGGCGACATAGTCGGCAGTGAGCCGCAGCGCACCCGCCACCAGGCCAGACGCGTATGCTCCGACGGCGGCCACCACGAGCTGATTGACCCGTCGCACGGAATCACTGCCGCCCAAAGCATCTGCCTCTGCGATCGGAGTGTCGGCGAACGTGACGACATATTCGTCGGAGTGATTCGACGTCGGAGTCTTCGTCAAGCTGACACCAGCGGCCGTGGGCGACACGACAACCACACCGCTGTCGGCGCTGACGACGATCCACTCCGCCTGCTCCGCATAGGGAACGCCGACCTTGGTGCCGTTCAGCTTGCCGTCGGCCAGCCGCGTCGCCGGCCGCTCAGGCAGGGAGTGGCCCGGCTCGTTGAGCGCCGCCGTCAGCACCGCCCCCTTCGCGACACCGGCCAGGTACCGATCCTGCTGAGCGTCAGATGCCAAGTCGAGCAGTGGAAGCAGACCCAGACCCAGCGTCGCGAACGCCGGACTGACGTTGCCGAACCTGCCGATCTGGGTGAGCGCCGACGTGATCTCGGCCAGGCCGAGGCCGTCACCGCCGAGCCGCTCCGGGACGCCGAACGCCACGACGCCACCAGAAACCAGCGCGTCCCAGCTGTTGTCCCGCTCGAGTGCGGACGTCACCACATCGGTGACAGCCTGCTGCCCTTCGTCCGGACTGAAGTCCACGAAGAATCCTCCTTGATTCTGCTGCGAATTGCTTAAGCCGAGGCTCCGGTGTAGTCGACCTGCCAGTGCTTGATGGCGTTGAGCCACCCCGAACGTAACCGTTCCGGCGTACCGGCCGAGGTGAGATCAGGCATGTGGTCGGCGACAGCGTTGAAGATCAGGTTGATCGTCATCTTGGCCAGGTTGGCGCCGACGCAGTAGTGCACCCCGGTGCCCCCGAATCCCACGTGCGGGTTCGGGTTGCGCATGATGTTGAAGGTGTACGGGTCCTCGAAGACGTCTTCGTCGAAGTTGGCCGACCGGTAGAACATCACCACCCGCTGGTCTTTCTTGATCTGCACACCGGAAAGCTCGACGTCCTCGGCGGCGGTGCGCTGGAACGCGGTGACCGGAGTCGCCCACCTGACGATCTCGTCGGCTGCGGTCTCCGGGCGCTCCTTCTTGTAGAGCTCCCACTGGTCGGGGTTGTTGGCGAAGGCGATCATGCCGTGGGTGATCGAATTGCGAGTGGTCTCGTTGCCGGCCACCGCGAGCATCATCACGAAGAAGCCGAACTCGTCGTCGGAGAGCTTCTCGCCGTCGATGTCGGCGTTGATCAGCGCGGTGACGATGTCGTTGCCGGGGTTCTTACCCTTCACCTCGGCCATGTGCATGGCGTAGGCCAGCACCTCCATCGACGACTGCTTGGGGTCGACGTCGAACTCCTCGTCACCGTTGCCGGTCATCTCGTTCGACCAGCGGAACAGCTTGGCACGATCGTCCTGAGGCACGCCCAGCAAATCGGCGATCGCTTGCAGCGGCAGCTCGCATGCCACCTGCTCGACGAAGTCGCCGCTGCCATGCGCGGCGGCCTCCTTGGCGATGATCTGGGCCCGCCGGTCGAGCTCGTCACGCAGTGCGCCGATGGCCCGCGGGGTGAAGCCCTTGGAGATGATCCGGCGCAACCGGTCGTGGTATTCGCCGTCCATGTTGAGCATGACGACCTTTTGCAGGTCGATGTCCTCGCGCGCCATCTCGTCGGGGAACTGCGGGATGGCGGTGTTGGGTGAGCTGAGGAAGACGTCGTTGCGGCGCGAGACCTCTTTGACGTCTTTGTGCTTGGTGACGACCCAGTAGCCGCCGTCGTTGAAGCCGCCCTTTCCGATAGCCTGTTCGCACCACCAGATCGGCGCGACCCGGCGCAGCTCGGCGAGCTCTTCTACCGGCAGCCGCTGCACATGCAGGTCCGGATCCAGGAAGTCGAAACCGGCCGGGATGTTGGGGGTTGGCATGATCATGCGCTCCTCAATATGACGTGTTCTAGTGCCAGTAAAACATGGCTTCACCGCAGACAAAAGGCACTGCGGCATCCTCGCTTGTCAGACTAATGAAACGTGTTCTAGCCTGACCTCATGGGTAATCCTGTCATCGTCGAAGCCACCCGCAGCCCGATCGGTAAGCGAGGCGGCTGGCTGTCTGGTCTGCACGCGACCGAATTGTTGGGGGCCGTCCAGAAGGCCGTGGTCGAAAAGGCCGGCATCGATGCCGATGAGGTCGAGCAGGTCATCGGTGGCTGCGTCACCCAGTACGGCGAGCAGTCGAACAACATCACCCGCGTGGCGTGGCTGACCGCAGGTCTGCCCGAGCAGATCGGTGCCACCACGGTCGACTGCCAGTGTGGCAGCGCCCAGCAGGCCAACCACCTGATCGCCGGGCTGATCGCAACCGGCGCGATCGACGTCGGTATTGCCTGCGGTATCGAGGCCATGAGCCGAGTCGGCCTGGGCGCCAACGCCGGGCCGGACCGCTCGCTGATCCGCGCCGCGTCGTGGGACATCGACATGCCCGATCAGTTCACCGCTGCCGAGCGGATCGCCAAGCGCCGCGGCATCACTCGCGAGGATCTCGACCATCTCGGCTTCCTGTCTCAGCAACGAGCCAAGCGGGCGTGGGACGAGCACCGCTTCGACCGTGAGATCTCCCCGATCGAGGCGCCGATTCTCGACGAGAACAAGCGGCCCACCGAGGAGCGGCACATGGTCAGCCGGGACCAGGGCCTGCGCGACACCACGATGGAGGCCCTGGCCGGGCTCAAGCCGGTGATGGAAGGCGCCATGCACACCGCGGGCACCTCGTCGCAGATCTCCGACGGCGCCGCCGCGGTGTTGTGGATGGACGAAGACAAAGCCAAAGCGCTGGGTTTGAAGCCGCGGGCGCGCATCATCAGTCAGGCCCTCGTCGGCGCCGAGACCTACTACCACCTCGACGGCCCGGTGCAGTCCACCGCGCGGGTACTGGAGAAGGCCGGTATGAAGCTCGGCGACATCGACCTGGTGGAGATCAACGAGGCGTTCGCGTCGGTGGTGCTGAGCTGGGCCCAGGTGCACGAAGCCGATATGGACAAGGTGAACGTCAACGGTGGCGCCATCGCACTCGGCCACCCCGTCGGCAGCACCGGCAGCCGGTTGATCACCACCGCGCTGCACGAGTTGGAGCGCACCGATCAGAGCACCGCGCTGATCACCATGTGTGCCGGCGGCGCACTGTCGACCGGCACCATCATCGAACGGATCTAGTCGGTCTAGTGGCTACTGACGAGGAACGGATTGCGGCGGCGCGGGCCTACATCGAGGCGCTGGCCAGCCACCAGGCTGACGATGTGCCGTTCGCGCCGGGCTGCACCCGCATCGAATTCGGCATCAAAACCGGGTTCTCCGGAGATCAGCTGCGCCGCGACCTCAATCGCGCTCCGCAGTACAAAGTCATCAAGGCGGTCAGCGAGCCGGAGTTCACCGTCAACGGCGACGAGATCCGCGCCCAGTTCGAGCTCGTGACCAAACCGACGCTGGCGGGACGACGCGTCGCCGCGCGCATCGATGAGACGTTCTTGATCCCGGTCGCCGATGGCAAGATCCATCACATCCACGCGCACGTCCGACCGTTCATCAAGCGCTAACTCACGCCACGCACCAGGAGTGCCGACATGTCCGCCAAGCCTGCCCCCAAGTCGCTGAACTCGCCGTCCACCAAATTCATCATCAAGTGGATGTCGCGGGCCCAGACGTTCTTGTACAAGCGCACCGGCGGCAAGGTCGCCGGTAGCTTCCTGCAGGGAGCGCCGGTTGCGCTGTTGACCACGACCGGCCGCAAGACCGGCGAGCCGCGGGTGAGCCCGCTGCTGTACCTGCGTGAGGGCGACCGGGTGGTGCTGGTGGCCTTGATCGCGCTCGCTGAAATTCCCCACTGACGCTCATCGAAGTTCCCCACCCGTGTGGCTCCGCCGAGAAGGGCGGGCCTCCCTCGAAGCTGCTGGTGTCTGACGCCAGTTGCTCCATCGAAGGAGGCCCGCTTTC
>NZ_JACBJQ010000060.1 GCF_013404075.1 Mycolicibacterium vinylchloridicum | reverse complement strand
CTCCAACGACGACCGCGCCCAAGCCCTTGCGCCATGGCTAACCGTCTACAACACTCAACGCCGTCACAGCGCACTCGGAGGCCTACCGCCCATCAGCAGACTGTGACCAACCTGATGGCCAGGTACACCTAGCGCGACGGTTGCCGAATGTGCCGCGCGTGTCCCGGTCGGAAGCTACGGTGGAGACTTGCTTACCGCGAGAGTTGAAACCCAGGCTGACCTGCTGGTCACGGCCCGCGCCGCCTATCGTCGCGGCGACTTCGAAACCAGCTATGCGGCGTATTCCCGGGCGGGTTCGGTCGGCCCGCTGGGCCTCGACGATCTGGACGCGATGGCGATTGCCGCCGGGCGGCTCGGTCACCGCCGGGAGTCCACGCGCGTCGGCGAACTCGTCTATGTCCGGCTGACACGCACCGATCCCACCGCGGCGGCGGTCAAGGCCGTCGAACTCGGTTCGGCGTGGTTGTCGCGGGGTGAGTGGGTCATCGGGCAGACCTGGATCAGCCGGGCCCGTGCGCTGCATTCCGATGCGCCCGAGAGCCCCGCGTCGCGCAGGCTGGCCTACTTGGAAGCCGTAGGAGCGGCGTTCGCGGCATATGCCGCAGCGATATCGGCCGCAGCCCGCACTGAGCTGCGGGCGGCGATCACAGCTGCCGACTCGACCGACTTGCCGCTGCTGTTGCGGGGTGCAATCCAAATCTCCTTGACGGCAGGTGATCTCGACGAGGCCGAGGGCTACCTGCGTGCGCTCGAGGCGGTGGATGCCGCCGACGACGTGCTGCGGGGGGCGGTGCTGGTGCGTCGCGGGCGCTACCGCGAGGCGCTGACGGTGTTGCAAGCGGCGCTGCGCGAATCGAGGTACGAGACGGCCGAGGCCTATGAGTGGCTCAACGAGGCACACCGCGGTCTCGGCGAAATCGGGTGATCGGATGACGGACGAGACGACCGAGGAATTCGCCGCCCGGATGATTCGGGCAATCGACGACTCCAGCGTGACGATCCTGGCCAGCATCGGTCATCAGACCGGCCTGTTCGACACCTTGGCGAGCCTGTCGTCGGGAACCAGCGAAGAGATCGCCGATGCGGCCGGACTCAATGAGCGTTATGTACGGGAGTGGTTGGGCGGCATGGTGACTGGCGGCGTCGTGGACTACGACGCAGACTCGGCGACCTACCGGCTTCCAGAACATCGCGCGGCCGTGCTGACGCGGGCGGCCGGTCCGGACAATCTGTCGCGGCTGGCGCAGTTCATCCCGCTGCTCGGCGAGATCGAGCAGAAGATCGTCGGCTGCTTTCACAACGGCGGCGGCCTGCCCTACACCGACTACCCCAGATTCCACGCACTGATGGCCGAGCAGAGCGGCGAGGTGTTCGACGCCGCGCTGGTGGACGCGATCCTGCCGATGGCGCCCGGCTTGCCCGAGCGGTTGCGCGCCGGCGCCGAGGTCTCGGACTGGGGGTGCGGCAGCGGCCACGCGATCAACGTGATGGCACGTGCCTTCCCGAACAGCCGCTTCACCGGCATCGACTTCTCCGAGGAGGGCGTCGCGGCGGCAATGGCCGAGGCCGGCCGGCTAGGGCTGGACAACGCGTCGTTCGTGCGCGGCGATCTCGCGGCTCTCGATGTCGTCGACGCTTATGACGTCATCACCGTGTTCGACGCCATCCACGATCAGGCGCAGCCAGCGCGCGTCCTGGCCAACATCCATCGGGCCCTGCGGCCCGGCGGCGTGTTGTTGATGGTGGACATCAAGGCCTCGAGCAAGCTCGAAGAGAACGTCGGCGTGCCGCTGAGTCCGTACCTGTTCACGGTGTCGACGATGCACTGCATGTCGGTATCGCTGGCCTACGGCGGGGCGGGCTTGGGAACGGCGTGGGGCCGGCAGTTGGCCACCTCGATGCTCGCCGACGCGGGCTTTCCGGAGGTCGCGGTTCACGAGATCGACACCGATCCGATCAACCTCTACTACATCGCGACCAAGTGAGGGCCCGCACTAGGCTCGCCCTGTGCCGACGCCATTGGACCTGATCGCCGACTGGCCGGTTCCGGCCGCGGCCGCCGCAGTGGTCAGCCCCGGCGGGGTGATCGCCGGATACGGCGACACCGCTGCGCAGTTTCGGCTCGCATCGGTGACCAAACCCCTCGTGGCGCGAGCGGCCCAGGTCGCGATCGAAGAGGGTGTGGTGGAGCTGGACACGCCGGCCGGTCCGCCGGGCAGCACGGTCCGGCATCTGCTGGCCCACGCTTCGGGGCTGTCGATGCATTCCGCGCAGGTGATGGCCGAACCCGGCAAGCGACGGGTCTACTCGAACTACGGCTTCCAGGTGCTGGCCGAGACGATCGAAACAGCGGCGGGCATCGAGTTCGGCCGCTACCTGGCCGAGGCGATGTTCGAACCGCTCGGTATGGCCGCCTCGAGTTTGGCGGGCGGCGCCGCGGCGGCCGGCTACGGCGGGACGTCCACCGTGGACGACCTGGTGGTCTTCGCGGGGGACCTGCTGGCGCCGCGGACCGTGTCGGCGCCGTTGCACGACTGTGCGATCAGCGTGCAGTTTCCCGGCCTGAACGGGGTGTTGCCGGGGTTCGGCGTCCAGCGGCCCAACGACTGGGGGCTGGGCTTCGAGATCCGCGGCGGTAAGTCACCGCACTGGACCGGCGTTGCCAACTCTGCGCGGACCTTCGGTCATTTCGGCCAGACGGGCACCTTCATCTGGGTGGACCCCGATCGGGCATTGTCGCTGGTCGTGCTCACGGACCGGGACTTCGACGAATGGGCCAAGCCGCTGTGGCCGGCGCTCTCTGATGAAGTTCTGAGAGTGTACGGAGCGAACTAGCGCAACAGGGGCCTCACAAGGCACAATAAACACGCACGACACAATCGCATCTTCGGAAACACCAGGTCGTTGGGGAAGACGTCCCTCGTAGAGCCGAAGGAGCAAGGTGATGCGTGCGTCGAACCAGTTCGCCGATGCGACGACAGGCGTGGTGTATGTCCACGCCTCTCCCGCAGCGGTGTGCCCACATGTCGAGTGGGCGCTGTCGTCGACCCTGAATGCCAGGGCGAACTTGAAGTGGACCCCACAGCCGGCCATGCCTGGGCAGCTGCGTGCGGTGACCAATTGGATTGGTCCCGTGGGCACCGGTGCCCGGCTGGCCAACGCGCTGCGCTCGTGGTCGGTCCTGCGGTTCGAAGTCACCGAGGACCCGAGTGCCGGTGTGGACGGCGAGCGGTTCTGCCATACCCCGCAGCTGGGTCTGTGGAGTGGGGCGATGAGCGCCAACGGCGACATCATGGTCGGCGAGATGCGGCTGCGCACCCTGATGGCATCCGGTGCCGACACCCTGGCGGCCGAATTGGATTCCGTGCTCGGCACGGCCTGGGACGAGGCGCTCGAGCCCTATCGCGATGGCGGCGACGGCGGCGAGGTCAGCTGGCTGAGCCGGGGAGTCGGCTAGGCCGAGCGTGCGATGAGTTCGTCGGCGACCCATTGGGCAACGCCGGCGGGATAGGGATTCGAGAGTCCGAGTATCAGATGCTCGAAGCCGGCGTCGATGGCCTGGCTTATCGCGGTGCGCGTGGTTTGGGGTTGGTCGTAGGAGACCGGGATGTGCATCGAGCGGACGATGCTGCCTGGGTCGCGGTCGACTTCTGTGCAGTAACGGTCCAGCAGCGCGCTGCGGTCCTTCGCATCGTCGATGTCCCCGCCGGGGATGTTCCACAGGTCGGCATGCTTGGCGGTGATTCGTAGCAATCGAGGGGAGCGGCCGCCGGTGATGATCGGCGGGTGCGGTCGCTGGACCGGTTTGGGGTTGCCGAACGCGCCGGTGAGGGTGACGTGATGCCCGGCGACATCGAACGGCTCGGCCTCGGTCCATAGCCGGCGGATCACTGTGAGCGCCTCGTCGAGGGCGTCCATGGAGCCACCGAAGTCGTCGTAGCGCAGCCCGTGAGCGTCGTATTCACGCCGGGCCAGGGGATGGCCGGGCCGAGATCCCGCGCCGATGCCGAAATCCAACCGACCGTTGGCGACGATATCGACGGTGGTCGCGATCTTGGCGAGCAGCGCGGCAGGCCGGAAGCGGTTGCTGGTGACCAGCAGGCCCAGCCGCAGCCGGTCGGTCTGGGCCGCCAGCGCCGAGAGCAACGTCCAGCCTTCGAAGATCGGCCCGTCGGGGTCCCCGAAGATCGGCATCAGGTGGTCGAAAAGCCATGCGTGTTCGATCGCCGGGATGGCATCGGCTTCCTGCCAGACACGCACGATGTCGTCGTAGGAGACCTGTGAGGGCGCGGTCATGATGCCGAATCGTGGCCGTGATGGCATGGAATCCTCCCTGGGCTGATCTAGACTTCAGTAAACGGAACGACGTTCCGATCTGGACGTTACGGAACACTGTTCCGCTTTGCAATGGGAGGGTTGTTGCCCACGCGTGAAGGGGCTGAGTCACCGCGTAAACGCGCCGACGCCCGACGCAACGCCGAGACGTTGTTGGCCGCGGCGGCCGCAAGCTTTGTCGCGGCCGGCGTCGACGTGCCGGTACGTGACATCGCTGCGCGTGCGGGAGTTGGCGTCGGCACGATCTATCGGCATTTTCCGACCCGAGCCGACCTCATCACCGCGGTGTACCGACACCAGGTCGAGGCCTGTGCTGAGGCCGGGCCGGTCCTGTTGGCCGAGAAGGACTCACCGCTTGCGGCGCTGTCGGACTGGGTCGAGCTGTTCATCGACTTCCTTGTCACCAAACACGGCCTTGCCGGCGCGATGCAATCCGATGCCGCGGCATTCGGGACCTTGCACGCATACTTTTTGGACCGCTTGGTACCGGTGTGTGCACAGCTGCTCGAGTCCGCTGCCAATGCGGGCGAAATCGTCCCCGGCGTTGAGGCCTACGGCTTGATGCGCGGCATAGGCAACCTGTGTATCGGCGCCGAAAGCGATCCGAACTACGACGCCCGTCAGATGGTGGGGCTCATGCTCGCAGGCCTGCGCCCACAATAGATTTCACTCAAAACGGCGGCGGCTTGTTTCGTTCGGCGACGTGCGCGTCGTTGAGTTTGCGTTCGGCTGCCAAGCGGTAGGCCCGTTGGGCTGCATGATGCCGATGGTCGGTGGGGGTTGGCCTACCGGTGCAGGCAAGGAAGGCTTAGGTAGCGCTCTCGTCTTCACCTATGCGCACTGATGCCCGAGCGCCTCAGCGCATAGCCTGAAGCCCATGGTTCAGCTGCACGTCGAGAAGACGATCTTCGCACCGCCGGACAAAGTCTTCGACTGGCTGGCCGACCCGGTGAACCTGAATACGGCTCCGCTGATCGTCACTTCGGGTTGGGCCAAGGACTCACCGCCTCCCGGCCCGGGGGCGATCCGGACCGGCTTCGCGATCGGCCTGTGGTTCCGTGAGGAGATCACCGCCTACGATCCGCCGCACAGCTATAGCTATCTGATCGTCAAATCGGTTCCGGCCTTCGACCACGAAGGCGGCACACTGACGTTCACCCCGGACGGGGACGGCACCCATGTCGACTGGGTCAGCACCTACAGGCACCCCGGGCGCGGCGGAGGTAAGCCGATGGAGGCGCTTACCTCGCGCCTACTGCCGTGGAACTTCCGCGCAATCCTGGACGGCTGCGCGAAGGCGCTGGAGCGCTAGTCAGTTGTTGCTGTCGGAGGCGCAGGACAGGTCGACGTAGACGCTGCCGGGATTCTGCTGGCCGGTCATCACCATGAGCTGCCCGTCGGACATCATCATCACCACGAGTCCATGGACCCCGGTGACGGTGCACCTGTTCAGCGTCATATTCGATGGCATGTTGAATTGCACGTTGTAACCCTGGTCCTGCAGCATCTTGACGACATCTGCAGCATTGGTCGAATCAGCGGCCGCGGTGGCGGCCGGACAGAGCGCGGCCGCTGTCAGGGCGCCGACGAATGCGGTGGCGATGGTCATTTTCTTCATGGCGCGAGGTTCCTCGTTTACTGTCGTGGGGTTGCTTCGGTGGGGCCGAACGGGCAGCCTCGCCGCATCGTCCCGCCCCACAGTGGTGCGACCCCTACGGTGCGTTACAGAGGATTTTCAGGGCGCCCGGGACCGCGGATATCTCGGCGGGGAGCGGACACACATAGTCGCCGTCGGCGTAGGCATTGATGCCGGGGGAGTCGACGGTGATGGTGCGCGCCCGGGCAGTGGTGACCTGTGGAAGGTTCACGTGCGTGCCCTTGAACACCGTTGGGAACAACCGGATCAGCTTCGTGCGTGACGACGCGCCCACCATCGTGATGTCGAGCATTCCGTCGGAGTGATTCGCCCCCGGCGTGATCAGCATGCCGCCGCCGTAGCTGCGCGTGTTGCCGAACGCCGCCAGCGTGAGGTCGGCGACGATCTCTCGCTCACCGTCGAACACCATCCGAAATGGCAACGGACGCAACTTGGAAATCTCGGCGACCAGCGCGACGTTGTAGCGCATCCGCCCGTGCGGCCAGCTCATCCGGTTCACCCGATCGCTGACCAGTGAGTCGAATCCCGTCGCGGCGACCGTCCCGAACCAGGTGCTCGATCCGTCGGCGCCCTTGATGTGCCCGAGGTCGACGGTCTCGATGTGTCCGGCGGCGATCACGTCGACGGCCGCCACCGGATCAGCGGTCGGCAGCCGGTACTCGCGAGCATGGTCGTTGCCGGTGCCGGCAGGAACGATGCCCAGCGGAATGTCGCTGTGCGCCAACGCTTGAAGAGCCAACCTGATCACGCCGTCACCGCCCACCACGACCAGGGCGTCGGTCTCGCGGGTGAGCGCATCGTCGACCAGTTCACGGGCGTGGACGGCATCGCGGCCGACGATCCCGGTGACGTCGATCCCGAGTTCCTGAAATCGAGCCACCGCCCTTTCGCCGGCGTGAGGCGCGCTGCCGTGGCCCGACTTCGGATTCGTCAGAACGGTGACGTGGGAAATCATGGAATCAGCTTGCCGGGGTTCAGGATCCCCGCCGGGTCGAGGGCCTGCTTGACGGCCGTCAGTACCTTCACGCCGAGTTCGCCGATCTCGCCGGCCATCCACGGGCGGTGATCTGCCCCGACCGCGTGGTGGTGGGTGATGGTTCCGCCGGTGCGTGAAATCGCTTCGGAAGCAGCGACTTTGGCAGCCATCCATTGCTTGGCCACGTCGCCGCGCTGGCCGGCTACCACGGTGAAGTACAGCGATGCTCCGGTGGGATACACATGCGAAATGTGGCACATCACCAACGCCGGTGTGCCACTTTCGGCAAGCGAAGCGGTCAGCGCCTCGGTGACTGCGGTCTTCAGCGCGGTCAGGTTGGCCCACGTGGTAGCGGTCTCCAGCGTCTCGCACAACGCCCCGGCCGCCAGCAGCGAATCGCGCAGATACGGTGCGTCGAAACGACCGTGCTCCCACGCCCGTGCCGGGGCCTCGCCCAGTGAGGTGCCGCCCTGGGCTTCCAGAACTGCGCGGGTTTCGGCGTGCCTGCTCTCGGTGTGTGCGGCACTGCCTTCGAAAAGCGTCAGCCCCAGGCACCCGCCGGTGACGCTCTGCTCGCCGATGTTTCCGGTGGTCGCCAGGTTCACGCCGGTCTCGGCCTCGTCGGACAACCGCAGCACCGTCGGCCCGGTGCCGATCTGGACGACCGCACGCAGCGCGGCCGCGCCGGTGGCGAAGTCGGGGAACGACCAGGCCTCGTAGCGCGTCGTCTCCGGGACGGGATGCACCCGCAGACGCACCCGGGTGATCACGCCGAAGACGCCCTCGGACCCGGAGAACAGTTCGCGCAGATCGGGCCCGGCGGCGGTCTCAGGCGCGCGGCCGAGGTCGAGGACACCGACCGGGGTGACCACCGTCAGCCCGCGGATCATGTCGTTGAACCGGCCGTATCCTGCGGAATCCTGCCCCGACGAGCGGGTGGCCGCATAGCCGCCGATGGTGGCGAACCGGAAGCTCTGCGGGAAGTGCCCCAGTGAGAAGCCGCGTTCACCCAGCAGTCGCTCGGCATCCGGGCCGGTGACGCCGGCGCCCAGCTCGGCCTGCATCGACGTCTCGTCCAGCGAGTGCAGCGCGTCGAGGCGGCGCAGGTCCAGCGAAATGACGGCGGCGAAATCGCCCCGGATCGGGTCGAGCCCGCCGACAACGCTGGTGCCGCCGCCGAAGGGCACCACCGCGATGCCGTGCTGCGAGCAATAGCGCAGCACGGTCGCGATCTCGTCCTCGCTGCCGGGAAGGAGCACCGCATCCGGAGCGTCCTGGTGGGTCTGCTTGCGGCGCAACAGGTCCAGCGTGGACTTGCCGCCCGCGTACCGCAGCCGGCCCTGGTCGTCGGTCCGGATGTAATCGGCGCCCACGAACTCGGCGAGCGCATCTCGATGAACGTCTGCCAACGACGACGGACGCACCTGGACCTCGTCGATGGATGGTGCGGGGATCTCGCTGACCGTCACCCCGAGCGCCTGTTCGAGAAGGGCCCGGATGCCGTCGGAGAGGGGCTTGGCGGCCTCGGGGTCACCCCACGCGTTCCAGGCCATCGGGGGAACGAGGGTGCGGGCATCATTGCTCATGCGTTACAGTATTACAGATGTTGTCAATCAGTAACGACGAATCGCTGGACGTGGGCGACCGGATCCTGGCCGCCACGGCCAGCTGCGTCCGCGATTTCGGGGTCGAGCGCGTGACGCTGGCCGAGATCGCCCGGCGGGCGGGCGTGAGCCGTCCCACGGTGTATCGCCGCTGGCCGGACACCAATACGATCGTGGCGTCACTGCTCACCGACCGGATCACCGGTACCTGGCGCGCCGTGCCGGCGATCCACCCCGGCCGCACCGGTCTGGTCGAGCGGATTGTCGAGGTGGCCCGTCGCCTGCGCGACGACGAACTCATCACCTCGGTGCTGCGCTCCGCCCCCGACCTGGCGATGGTCTACATCGCCGGGCGCCTCGGGACCAGCCAGCAGATCCTGATCGATCTGTTCGTCGACGAGCTGCGCGCGGCCCAGGCCGACGGCAGTGTTCGTGCCGGGGATGTCCACAAGATGTCGGCGATGGTGCTGCTCATCGGGCAGTCCGCCATCCAGTCCGCGCAGATCGTCGAACCCATCCTCGACGGCGAGGCGCTGAGCGCTGAGCTGTCCCGCGCCCTGAACGGATACCTCGCCCCATGAGTGACCTCACCGCCCTGACTGCCGCCCGGCGGAGTGCCGAACTGGCCGATCTCGGTGACGACGGCCGCCTCGACGTCGTCGTCATCGGCGCCGGCATCACCGGCACCGGCATCGCACTCGACGCGGCCAGCCGCGGGCTGTCGGTGTTGCTCATCGAGAAGCACGACCTCGCCTTCGGTACCAGCCGCTGGAGTTCCAAGCTGGTCCACGGTGGCCTGCGCTATCTGGCCACCGGCAATGTCGGCATCGCACGGCGCAGCGCGGTCGAGCGCGGAATCCTGATGACCCGCAACGCCCCGCATCTGGTCAGGCCGATGCCGCAGCTGGTCCCGCTGCTGCCGTCGATGGGTCGAGCCCAACGAGCTTTGATACGAACCGGTTTCGTGGCCGGCGATGCACTGCGGATCCTGGCCGGCACCAAGTCGTCGACGTTGCCGCGGTCGCGGCGGATCGGCGTTTCGCAATCGGTGGCGATGGCGCCGACCGTGCGTCGCGACGGTCTCGACGGCGGTCTGCTCGCTTATGACGGCCAGCTGATCGACGACGCCAGGCTGGTGACCGCCGTCGCGCGCACCGCCGCGCAGCACGGGGCGCGGGTCCTGACCCGGGTGTCCGCGGTGGCCGCCACCGGCACCTCGGTGCAACTGCGTGACGAGTTGACCGGAGAGACGCTGGACGTGACGGCGCGTGCGGTGATCAACGCGACGGGCGTGTGGGCCGGCGAAGTGGATTCCACGATCAAGCTGCGGCCGAGCCGGGGCACGCACCTGGTATTCGACGCCGCGTCGTTCGGCAATCCGACTGCCGCGCTGACCATTCCGATCCCCGGTGAGATCAACCGGTTCGTGTTCGCGATGCCCGAACAGCTCGGCCGCGTCTACCTCGGGCTGACGGACGAGGACGCCCCTGGGCCGATTCCCGACGTGCCGGAAGCGACTCCCGGCGAGATCAGCTTCCTGCTCGACACCGTCAACACGGCGCTGGGTGGCGCGCTGACGACCGCTGATGTGAAGGGCTCGTATGCGGGCTTGCGCCCGCTGATCGACACCGGGACGGGTAGGACGTCGGACCTCTCGAGGGAGCACGCGGTCATCGAGTCCGATTCGGGCATGTTCAGCATCGTCGGCGGCAAGCTCACCGAATACCGGTACATGGCCGAGGATGCTCTCGATCGCGCGCTGGCTGCCCGCTCGATCTCCGCCCGACCGTGCCGCACCCGGAATCTGCCGCTGGTCGGTGCGGCCGCCAATCCGGTTGCCACACTGCGCACGACGAGTCACCTGCCGAGCTCCCTGGTCGCTCGATATGGCGCCGAAGCGCCGAACGTGATCGCCTCGGCGCGGTGCGAACGGCCGACCGACCGGGTTGCCGACGGAATCGACGTCACCCGTGCGGAATTCGAGTTCGCCGTGACGCATGAAGGCGCGCTGAGCGCCGATGACATCGTGGACAGGCGGACCCGCATCGGGCTGGTCGAGTCCGACCGCAACCGGGCACTGGCCGTGGCCGAGGAACTGCTGGCCCGCGCCTGATTCAGTACCGGATGGCACTCTGCGTCAGCGGGGGATAGACCGTCGACGGCTCGCCGTCCACGGTGGTGCCGGCGAACTGCAGCATCGAGCGGGTCGCCCCATTCACGTCGGCCGGGTAGTTCAGCGTCGGCGCGGACACCTCGTCGAGGCGCCGCAGCTGCGCTGGAGTCAACGTGACGTCGACCGCCGCCAGGTTGTCCTCGAGATGCGCCATCCGACGCGCCCCCAGTATCGGTACGACGGTGCCCTGCCGGGCCCGCAGCCAGGCCAGTGCCACCGCGGCCGGCGTCGTGCCGATCTCGTCGGCGACGGCGGTGACTGCGTCGATGACCACGAACTCGTCCTCGCTGGGTCCGCCGACGTAGTTGGCGCGCACCGAATCATCGACGGTCGCCCCGCGGCGGTACTTGCCGGACAGGAAACCGTTCTTCAGCGGGCTCCACGGCACCAGCGCCATACCCTGGTCGAGTGCCAGCGGCGCCAGTTCGCCCTCGACAGTGCGTGCCAGCAGCGAGTATTCGACCTGCAGTGCGATCAGCGGCGCCCACCCGCGCAGCACCGCCGTGGTCTGCGCCTGGGCGGTCATCCATCCGGGGGTGTTGGAGAACCCGATGTAGCGAATCGTTCCCGCGCGCACCAGGTCGTCGAGCGTGCGCAGGGTCTCCTCGATCGGGGTGTTGCGGTCCCAGTTGTGCAACCAGTACAGGTCCAGATAGTCGGTGTTCAAGCGGCGCAATGTTTCTCGTAGTTGCGCGAGGATCGCGCTACGTCCGGCACCGCCGCCGTTGGGATCGCCGGGGTGCAGGTTGGCGAAGAACTTCGAGGCCAGCACGACCCGGTCGCGCCGGCCCGGGTGGGCGGCGAACCAGTCGCCGAGGATCTTCTCCGAGTGGCCGTTGGTGTAGAAGTTGGCGGTGTCGACGAAATTGCCCCCGCGATCCAGGTAGGCCTCGAGGATCTTCTCGGACTCCTCCACGCTGGAGCCCGCTCCGCCGGCGTCTTCGCCGAATGTCATCGCGCCGAGGGCGAACGGGCTGACCCGCAGACCGGACCGGCCCAGGGTGACGTAGTGATCGAGTGGCATGAAACGCTCCTTAATGGGTGTGTCTGACATATCCATCAAATCCGAATGTCGAGCGCATAGGTAGACCGATGCGATCCAGGTCTTGCATGATCCGATCGATTTTGATGAAATCTGGACATGGACCGCGAGAGTCGGCTGGCGGAGATGTGCGACCTGATCGCGGCCCACGCCAGGGCCGACCTGCAGACCTCGATCGACGGGCTGCTGGTGTCGTGCGTGGCGGCATCGGCGACACCGGACTACTCCCTGACCGAACCGCTGGTCGTCGTGATGGCCCGAGGTGGCAAGCGCCTACTGCTCGGTGACGAGGTCCACGAGTACCGCGCGGGGCAGTGTCTGGTCGTGACCGCCGATCTACCGGTCACCGGGCACTTCATCGATACCGGGGACGGGCCGTCATTGGGGATGGCGCTCGTGCTGCGGCCCGCGGTGGTGGCCGGTCTGGTGTTGCAGGCGCCGGCTGCGCGGTGGGCTCGCGGCGCGACCACGAATTCGGCGATGTCGACATCTGACGCCGATGCAGAGTTGCTCGATGCAGCGGTCCGGTTGTTGCGGCTGCTTGAAAAGCCTTTGGATGCAACCATCTTGGCGCCGCTGATCGAGCGTGAGATCGTCTGGCGATTGCTGACCGGGCCGCAGGGGGAGACGGTGCGGCAGATCGGACTGGCCGACAGCAACCTGTCCTATGTCAGCCGGGCGATCGGCTGGATCAGGGAGAACTACGCTGAGCCGATGCGCATCGAGGAGCTGGCTGCGGTGGCCGGGATGAGCCCGTCGACGTTCCATCGGCACTTCCGGGGCGTTACCGCCATGAGCCCCTTGCAGTTTCAGAAGCGCATTCGACTGCAGGAGGCCCGCTCGATGCTGGTCAGCGAGCCCGGCGACATCGCAGGCGTCGGGCATCGCGTCGGCTATGACAGCCCTTCGCAGTTCACCCGCGAGTACCGCCGGTTGTTCGGCGTTCCGCCGGGGCGCGACGCCATGCGCATCCGCGCCGACGGTGCTCAGCGCGCGGTGATCTAGCGACGACTGTTCGCGCTGGGAACTACAGCGGGATGTTCTTGTGCCGTCCGCGCCGGGCCGGAGCCTCGGCGAGGGCCTGCGTCAGCTTGCTGCGGGTGTGCGCCGGGTCGATCTTCTCGTCGACCACGCCGATCTCGACCGCGCTGTCCACCCCGCCGGCGATCCGCTCGTGCTCGGCGGCCAGTTCCTCGTGCAGGGCTTCCCGCTCGTGATCCGGCGCGGCGGCCAGCTTCTTCTTGTGCAGGATGCCGACAGCAGCCTTGGCGCCCATCACAGCGACCTCGGCGTCCGGCCAGGCGAACACCTTGGTGGCGCCCAGTGACCGCGAGTTCATCGCAATGTAGGCCCCGCCGTAGATCTTTCGCGTCACCAGCGTGACCCGGGGAACGGTCGCCTCGCCGAAGGCGTGCAGCAGCTTGGCGCCGCGGCGCACGACCCCGCCCCACTCCTGATCGACGCCGGGCAGGTAACCCGGCACGTCGACGACGACCACCAGCGGGATGCCGAAGGCGTCGCACAGGCGCACGAAACGTGCTGACTTCTCGGCGCTTTCGGAGTTCAGACAGCCCCCCAGGCGCAGCGGGTTGTTGGCGATCACGCCGACGGTGCGGCCCGACAGCCGGCCCAGGCCGACGACGATCGACGGCGCCCACTTGCCCTGGAACTCCTCGAACGGGGTGTCCGCATCCAGCAGTGCCTCCACCAGTGGGTGCACGTCATAGGCGCGGCGAGGCGACTCGGGCAGCAGCGCGTGCAGGTCGGAGTCGCCGGCCTCGGCCTTGCTCTTGTCGAAATGGCCCTGCTGGGAGAACAATCCGATCAACCGGCGACCGCGCGCGTAGGCGTCGAGCTCGTCGGTGGCGACGATGTGGCACACACCGGACTTCTTGTGGTGGGTGTCGGGGCCGCCGAGGGAGGCCATGTCGACGTCCTCGCCGGTCACGCTGCGCACGACGTCGGGTCCGGTGACGAACACCCGGCCCTCGTGCGCCATGATGACGACGTCGGTCAGCGCGGGACCGTAGGCCGCGCCGCCGGCGGCGAAGCCGACCACGACCGAGATCTGCGGGATGTAGCCCGACGCACGGATCATGGCCTCGAAGACCAGTCCGACCGCGTGCAGCGCCTTCACACCTTCGGCCAGCCGGGCGCCGCCGGAGTGCCAGATGCCCACGATCGGGGTCTGCTCCTCGATGGCGGTGTCGTAGGCGTTGACGATGTGCTGGCAGCCTTCGACCCCCATCGCGCCGCCCATGACGGTGCCGTCGGTGCAGAACGCGATGGTGCGCACGCCGTTGACGGTGCCGGCCGCGGACAGCACTCCGGAGCGGTCACGCTCGTGCAGCAGCTCGACCGAGCCGTCGTCGAAGAACGTGGACAGCCGCAGCAGCGGGTCGCGCGGGTCGAGCGATTCGCCGACAGTCTCAGGGGCGATGGTCGTCATCTGAACCTCCTATATGCGCACGGGGTTTCAGTCGGCACCGTCAACACACGTGGTGTTGTCAGTACCTCCCGAAGGCGATCGCCACGTTGTGACCACCGAATCCGAACGAGTTGTTGATCGCGTACTGGTAGTTGCCTGGCCGGGGTTCGCCGGCCACCACGTCCAGATCGATCTCCGGATCGAGGTTGCGCAGGTTGAGCGTGGGCGGCACGACGCCGTCCCGCAGCGCGAGCACGGTGAGGATCGACTCCACCGCGCCGACGGCACCCACCGAGTGGCCCAGCGCCGATTTGGGCGCGTAGACCGCCGGGCGATGAGTGCCGAGAGCATTGTTGATCGCTTTGCCTTCCGCGACGTCACCCACCTGGGTGCCCGTCGCATGGGCGTTGATGTGATCGATATCGGAGGGCTGCAGACCTGCGAGCTGGATTGCCCGCGTGATCGCGTGACCCGCCTGTTCACCGTTGGGGTCGGGTGCCACGATGTGGTAGCCGTCCGAGGTGATGCCTGCGCCCATGATGCGCGCGAGGATGTTGGCACCGCGAGCCTTGGCGTGCTCCTCGGTCTCGATGATCATCATCGCGCCACCCTCACCGAAGACGAACCCGTTGCGGTCCTTGTCGAACGGCCGACAAGCGCCGGCCGGGTCATCGTTGCTGGTGGACAGGACAATGCGCATCTGGGCGAAGCCCGCGATCGGCACGGCCTCGATCTTGGTCTCGACGCCACCGCAGATCGCGATGTCGGCTTCGCCGAGAACGATCTGTCGCCAGGCCTGCGCGATGGCCTCCGAGCCTGAGGCACAAGCCGAGACCGGGGTGATGACCCCGGCCCTCGCCTTGAGCTCGAGCCCGACGGCCGCCGCGGCCGCGTTGGGCATGTACATCTGGACTGCGAGCGGTGACACCGCTCGCAAGCCTTTGGCGCGCATCGCCTCGTAGGCGTACAGCAGTTCTTCGGACGAACCGATCCCGGTGCCGAGGGCCACCATCAGCCGTTTGGAATCCACTTCCGGTGACCCGGCGTGCTGCCAGGCCCGGCGGCCGATGACGGTGGCCATCTTTTGCAGATATGACATCCTGCGCAGCTCGACCCGCGTCAGCTCACCGTCGAAATCCTCGAGCAGGTGCCCCCCGATGCGGACCGGCAGGTCGTACTTCTCGACGAAGTCGTCGTGGAGAAGTCGAATGCCGCTTTGACCGTCCAGCACCCGCTTCCAGGTGCCTTCGGCGTCGGATGCCAGGGCGGTCGTCATCGCGATTCCGGTGACGACCACGTTGGGGAAGCCATTCCCCGTTGACAATTGTGTCAACCCTGCCATTGCTTCCTGCTAATCCTTTCCCCCTGAACGGCTCAGTAGCGACCGAAGGCCAGCGCCACGTTGTGCCCGCCGAATCCGAACGAGTTGTTGATCGCGTACTGGTAGTCGCCGTAGCGCGGTTCGCCCGCGACGACGTCCAGATCGATCTCCGGATCCGGTGTCTCGTAATTCAGCGTGGGCGGGATGACGCCGTCACGCAGCGCGAGCACCGTGAGCGCCGATTCCAGGGCGCCGACGGCGCCGATGGAGTGGCCCAGCGCCGACTTCGGCGCGTAGACCGCGGCATGCTCGCACCCGGCGACCCGAAGCGCGTTGGCCTCGGCGGTGTCACCGATCGGGGTGGCTGTTCCGTGCGCATTGACGTGCTGGATGTCTTTGGGGGACAAGCCAGCAGTCTCCATCGCCCGCTTCATCGCCTGGGCGGCACGCAGGCCGTCCGGCGCCGGAGCCACCATGTGGAACGCGTCCGAGGTGATGCCCGCACCCATGAGCCGGGCCAGCGGCTTGGCGCCACGGGCCTTGGCGTGCTCCTCGGTCTCGATGATCATCATGCAGCCGGCCTCGCCGAAGACGAACCCGTCGCGATCCTTGTCGAACGGGCGCGACGCCCCGGCGGGGTCATCGTTGCGCGTCGACATGGCACGCATCATCGAGAACGCCGCGATCGGCAACGCCTCGATGGTGCCCTCGACACCGCCGACGACCGCGAAGTCCGCGTCACCCATGACGATCTGCCGCCACCCGTGGGCGATGGCCTCCGACCCGGACGCGCACGCCGACACCGGGGTGATGACCCCGGCGCGGGCGCCCAGTTCCAGGCCGGCGACCGCGGCCGCACCGTTCGGCATGACCATCTGAACGGCCAGCGGCGACACCTTGCGAATGCCGCCCTCGTTCATCGCGTCGTAGGTCTCGACGATCTTCTCGCCGCCACCCAGACCCGTGCCGATCACCACTGCGAAGCGGTCGGGGTCGACCTCGGGCTTACCGGAGTTCTCCCATAGCCGTCGGGACAGCACCAGCGACATGCGTTGCACATAGGAATTGCGACGCAGTTCGACGCGGGTGAGGTGGCTGTCCATGTCCTCGACGAGGTGGCCGCCGATACGCACCGGCAAGTCCCACTTGGTGACGAAATCGTCGGTGAGTTCGCGGATGCCGCTGTCGCCTGCCAACAGGCCCTTCCACGTGCTCTCGATATCCGTGGCGAGCGCCGTGGTGGCCTCGACGGCGGTCACGACAACGCTAGGGAAACCGCCGTTAGCAGTGGAAGGCCTGCTCATTCGCCCGCGAACTTCTCGCGCAGGGCGGCAGCAGCCTCCGGGTTCTCTTCCTCGAGCTTCTGGATGTAGGAGACGACGTCACCGACGGTGCGCAGACCGGCGAGGTCCTCGTCCGGGATCTTCACGCCGTACTTGTCCTCGGTCTGAACGGCGATCTCCACCATCGACAGCGAGTCGATGTCCAGGTCGTCGACGAACGACTTTTCCGGGGTGACCTCAGACGGCTCGATACCGGTCACTTCTTCGATGATCTCGGCGAGACCGGCGATGATTTCATCCTGAGAGGCGGGCACAGTGGCTCCTTCGTAATTGGTTGTGTTACTGGGTGTTACGCGTGATATGTGGTTGTCCTGGACGGCCGACTCCTCAAAGTTCGGTGAGTCCGTCCAGATCTGCGGGTGTTTTGATCGCACGGTTGGCGACCCCCCGAAGTTCTCGTTTGGCGATCCCGGCCAGAGTTCCCGCGGGCGGGAATTCCACGATCGCCGAGCCCTCTGTGTCCTCAAAGAGCTGCCGCATGGTTTCGGTGCACAGATCCCAGCGCACCGGGCGGGTCAATTGCGCGACGAGCTTCTCCATCGCGTCCGCCGCAGAAGATACCGGCTGACCGTCGGAATTGCTCAACAGCGTGGTCGTCGGCGCTGAAGCTGAAGTGGTCGTGACGGCTTGGGCGTAGGGGTCGAGCGCGGAGGCCATGTAGTGCGTGTGGAAGGCGCCTGCGGTGGCGAGCTGGCGCACCCGGGCCTTGGCCGGCGGATCCTCGGCCAGCTTCTCCAGGGCCGCGACCGCTCCGGCGGCCACGATCTGGCCGGCGGCGTTGCGGTTGGCCGCAATCAGGTCGAGGGCCTCCAGGCGGGCGAGCACCTCGGCCTCGTCGCCGCCCAGGACGGCCGACATGCCGGTCGGCTCGATGGCGCAGGCCTTGGCCATCTCGGCGCCGCGGACGGCGGCGAGCTTGACCGCGTCGTCGGGGGAGATGACGCCGGCGATCGCGTAGGCCGCGATCTCACCGACGGAGTGGCCTGCAACCACGGTCGTGCGGCCGGCGAGCAGCCCGCGCTTGACCAGTTCCGCGTTCGCGAGCAGGGTCGCCGCCACAACCAGGGGCTGGGTGACCGCGGTGTCGGTGATCTCGTCGGCCGTCGCGGTGGTGCCCAGCCGCGCCAGATCCAGACCGGCGATATCCGACCAGGTCTTGATCTGTTCGGCGGCGCCGGGCAGCTCGAGCCATTCGGTGAGCATCCCGGGGGTCTGCGATCCTTGGCCAGGCGCCAGCAGCGCGATCACGGGTTCTTGGGGCACTCATTAAGAAAACATTGTGAAACCGGATTTGCACGGTGTAAGAGATTATGAACCTTGTCTTAGGTTTTTGTGGAGATCCCACAAAAGTGCATGTGATGCGACTTCACCGATACCTTGCCGCGATCTAGCCGCCCTCTTAATTGACCCCTGCGGTACCGACCAGTGGCGGTGTGAGCTGTGCAACAGAACTGTTTGCCGTGGTGTGGGTTGGCGCTGGGTAGCCGAGGCGGCCCACGGTGGCGGCCACCCGCAGGACGTAGGCATCGCGCGGCAGCGTGGGATCGCGGCCGGTGAAATCGGCGATCCGTCGCAGTCGGTAGCGAACCGTATTTGGATGAACGAACAATTTCCTGGCGCAAGCTTCGATTGCGCCGCCGCTGTCGAGGTAGGCGTCCAAGGTCTCGGTGAGCGCCGGTCCGGCATCGGCCAGCGGTCGCATGATCTCGGTATGCAACGCGGTGACCGCCGACGCATCGCCCAGAAGTGCGCGCTCGGGCAACAGTTCTCGGGCCAGCACCGGCCGGGGTGCGCCGGTCCAGCCGACGACGGCGTTCATCCCTGATATCGCCTCGCTGGCGCTGTGATAGGCCGCGGTGAGCATCGGCGCGGTCGGCCCGATCACCACTGGACCGTCGGCGAAGGCGTTGATCAGGTCGTTGAAGAACTTGTCGGTCACCGCGAGCGGTCCGGAGATGATCCCGATCAGCCACGTGCCGTGCACGTCGGCCAGTGCCGAGCGGCCGTGCCGGGTGGCGATCTCGCGGACGTCTTCGCTGGCGAGCTCTTCCCGACCTTCCGGCGGGGTGCCGACCACCACGGTGGCCGGGGCGGTGGTGTCCCAGTTGAGCGCCGCGGCGCGGGACAGCAGTTCGGGTCCGGTGTCGCCGCGGACGACGGCGTCGACGACGCTGGCCTCGATCCGGCTGTCCCACGAGCCGCGGGCCTCGGCGGCGTCGGCGTACGAGGACGCCGCCGCGAAGGCCAGGTCGCGGCTGTAGCGCAGGATGCCGACCGACAGGGCGACGCGCTGCTCCTCGTTGCGGCCCAGCGCGGGCACGGCGGCCTCGAAGTACTCCATGCTGACGCGCACCATGTCGACGGTCTGTGCCAGCGCGATGTGGCGGGTCAGCTCCTGCGGCACCAGCGCGAACGCCTCGGCGGTGTAGCCGACGTTGCTCAACGGGTTGCGCACCCATTCGGCGAAGTTGACCACCGCGGTCTGCAATACGAGCTGGACGCTGGCGCGCTGGGATGCTTCGAGCTCGCCGAAGAACGGCAGGTGTTCCTGCATGGCCTGCACCGCCTGGGTGGACAGCCGGCCCGAGTGCTGCTTGAGCCGGCGCAGCGTCGACTCCGGCACGTTCTCGAGTAACTCCAGGGGAGAACGCGGCGGCTCCAGGGGCGAATTGTCGATCACCCCTAAAATGTACGCCCGTTTTCTGGATGTTCCTCCAAAACGCGCTGGCGCTCGCGAGCGTGGCTACGCGCTACCGGTGTCGACGTAGGAGACTTCGGCCGCCATCACGTCGTCGATCCGATACTCCCGCGCCGCGGCGATTGCCACCGACGGGTCGATCTCCCCGTCGCGGGCCAGCGCCTCCAGCACGGCCACCACCACCGACTCGGCGTCGGTGTTGAAGTATCGGCGTGCGGCAGGCCGGGTGTCGGAGAAGCCGAACCCGTCGGTGCCCAGCGTGACGTAGGTGTTCGGCACCCACGCCCGGATCTGCTCGGGCACCGCACGCATCCAGTCCGACACCGCGACGGCCGGGCCTGCGGTATCGGCCAGCGCCTGCGTCACGTAGGGCACCTGGGCCGGGCGGTCGGGGTGGCGCAGCAGTTCCTTCTCCACTGCCACCCCGTCGCGGTTGAGCTCACCCCAGCTGGTCACCGACCACACGTCGGCGGCGACGTCCCAGCGCTCGGCCAGCATGTCGGCCGCCCGCAGCGCTTCGGGCATCGCCACCCCGGAGGCCAGGATCTGCGCGACGTTGGATCGGGACTGTTGTGTTTTGCGATACCGGTACATGCCCCGCAACAGCCCCTCGGGGTCGAAGTCGGCCGGTTCGGCCGGCTGTGCGTAGGGCTCGTTGTAGATCGTCATGTAGAAGAAGATGTTTTCCGGGTTCTCCCCGTACATCCGGGCCAGGCCGCTCTCCACGATGTAGGCGATCTCGTAGGCGAACGCCGGGTCGTAGGCCACCACCGCCGGGTTGGTGGACGCCAGCAGCAGCGAGTGTCCGTCGGCGTGCTGTAGGCCCTCGCCGGTCAGCGTGGTGCGTCCGGCCGTCGCGCCCAGGACGAAGCCGCGGGCCATCTGGTCGCAGGCGGCCCACAAGCCGTCGCCGGTGCGCTGGAACCCGAACATCGAATAGAAGATGTAGATCGGGATCATCGGCTCGTTGTGCGTCGAGTACGAGGTGCCGACGGCGGTGAACGACGCGGTCGACCCCGCCTCGTTGATGCCCTCGTGCAGGATCTGGCCGATCTCACTTTCCTTGTAGGCCAGCATCAATTCGGCGTCGACGGCGGTGTACAGCTGGCCGTTGCGGTTGTAGATCTTCAGGCTCGGGAACCAGGAGTCCATACCGAACGTGCGTGCCTCGTCGGGGATGATCGGCACGATCCGATGCCCGATCTCCTTGTCGCGCAACAGCTCTTTGAACGTGCGCACGGTGGCCATGGTGGTGGCGACCTGCTGGTTGCCGGACCCCTTCTTCAGCGCCTTGTACACGTCGCGCGGAGGCAGGGTCAGCACCTTGGATTTGGTGCGCCGCTCAGGCAGGAAGCCGCCGAGCGCGCGGCGCCGGTCGATCAGGTAGCGGATCTCGGGTGCCTCCGGGCCGGGGTGGTAGTACGGCGGCAGGTACGGGTTCTCCTCGAGCTGCGCGTCGCTGACCGGAATGCGGATGGCATCGCGGAAATCCCGAAGGTCTTGGATTGCAAGCTTTTTCATCTGATGAGTGGCGTTGCGGCCCTGGAAGTGGGCGCCCAGTGAGTAGCCCTTGATGGTCTTGGCCAGGATCACCGTCGGCTGGCCCTTGTGCTCCATCGCGGCGCGGTAGGCGGCATAGACCTTGCGGTAGTCGTGGCCGCCGCGCTTGAGGTTCCAGATTTCGGAGTCGGTCATCGGCTCGACGAGTGCCTTGGTGCGCGGGTCGCGGCCGAAGAAATGGTCGCGCACGTAGGCGCCGTCGTTGGCCTTGTAGGTCTGGTAGTCGCCGTCGGGGGTGGTGTTCATCAGGTTCACCAGCGCGCCGTCGCGGTCGGCGTGCAGCAGTGCGTCCCACTCGCGGCCCCACACCACCTTGATGACGTTCCAGCCGGCGCCCCGGAAGAAGGACTCCAGTTCCTGGATGATCTTGCCGTTGCCGCGCACCGGGCCGTCGAGGCGCTGCAGGTTGCAGTTGACGACGAACGTGAGGTTGTCCAGCGCCTCGTTGGCGGCCACCTGGATCAGCCCGCGGCTTTCCGGTTCGTCCATCTCGCCGTCGCCGAGGAACGCCCACACGTGCTGATCGGAGGTGTCCTTGATACCGCGGTCGTGCAGGTAGTGGTTGAACCGCGCCTGATAGATCGCGTTCATCGGGCCCAGGCCCATCGACACCGTCGGGAATTCCCAGAAGTCGGGCATCAACCGCGGGTGCGGATAGGACGGCAGGCCGCCGCCGGGGTGGCTGTGCTCCTGGCGGAAGCCGTCGAGTTGGTCGGCGGTCAGCCGGCCCTCGAGGAAGGCACGGGCGTAGATGCCGGGGGAGGCGTGGCCCTGGATGAATACCTGATCGCCGCCGCCGGGGTGGGCTTTGCCGCGGAAGAAGTGGTTGAAGCCGACTTCGTAGAGCGCGGCCGAGGAGGCGTAGGTGGAGATGTGGCCGCCGACGCCGACGCCGGGGCGCTGCGCGCGGTGCACCATGATCGCGGCGTTCCACCGGATCCAGGAGCGGTAGCGGCGCTCGACCTCCTCGTCGCCGGGGAACCAGGGCTCCAGCTCGGTGGGAATGGTGTTCACGTAGTCGGTCGAGGTCAACGCGGGGATTGCCACGCGCTGCTCACCGGCGCGCTCCAGCAGGCGCAGCATCAGATAGCGTGCCCGGGCCGGGCCCGAACGGGCCAGAAGTTCATCGAACGACTCCAGCCACTCGGCGGTTTCCTCGCCGTCGATGTCGGGCAAATACGACGCGACACCCTCCCGGATCACCCGGACACGATCGGAATCATTTGGGCTGCTTGAGTTTTGGGCCAGATCGTGGCGCGCGAACTCGGTGGTCAACTTCAGCTCCTTAGTAGGAGGTGCAGGTTTTGCACCGTCCGCCTCCTATCGTGCCGCACGCAGGGCCGTACCGACGAGTAGTGAAAGTCGGGGGATCGGTGAATTTTCCGCACCGCGCCGAGCAGGGCAGTTACCCGGTAACCTCCGGTGCTGTGCTGATCAGAACTGCCCGCGGGCTGCGGATCGGCGGTCTGCTGTTCGGCGGCGCCGCCGCGGTGACGGGCGTCGTTGTCGGCTGCACCTCCGTCACCGGGGGCCACGCGGGGGTCAACGCCGGCGAGGCGCCCGCCTACCGGACGTCGATGTCGGTCTCGATCTCGCAGTCGGCGGCCTCTTCCAGCGAGCGCGAGTCCGAGCGCCAGGCGTCGCTGACCACACAGGCCATGCATGACACCTGCGAGACGCTCTCCACGTCCAGTGCCGACGCGATCGACGCGGTGAACGCCTACGTCAGCGCCTTCAACTCGGGCGCGCCCGACCTGTCGGACACCGAGGGCCCGGCGGTGGATTCGCTGAACAAGAGCGCCGACGCGGTCGCAGCCAGCGTGACCGACGCGATCCCGGACGAGCTGAAAGCCGCTTTCAAAGACTGGGTCGACGGTGCGCGCGCCACTGCCAGCGCGATCCTCGCCCACGCGGGCCCCGGGGAGTTCAACAGCACCATCCAGGCCCTCAACGACACCAGGTCGAATGCCCTGAGCCTGTGCGACGCGACGTATTGATTCGCACCGCACGGCGAGTAATCGTCACCGTCGTGCGACGATAGGGCCTAGACAGCCGACCCTGATATGAAGGAGGTTCCGACGGTGGTCGCGGAGGGTGACCCCCCGAACTACGCCCAGAAGCTGGGCGTCCACAAAGATCAGGTCGTGCAGGAGCTGGGCTGGGACGAGGACACCGACGACGACATTCGGTTCGATATCGAGGATGCCTGCGGCGGGGAACTGCTCGACGAGGATGCCGACGAAGTCGTCGACGTGGTGCTGTTGTGGTGGCGCGACGGTGACGGTGACCTGGTGGACCGGCTGATGGACGCGATCGCGCCGCTGGCCGACGACGGCATCATCTGGGTGGTGACGCCCAAGACCGGCAAGCCCGGTCACGTACAACCCGCCGAGATCGCCGAATCGGCGCCCACCGCGGGATTGATGCAGACGTCCTCGGCGAATTTGGGCGACTGGATCGCAAGCCGGTTGGTGCAGCCGAAATCGAAGGCGGCCGGGAGGCATTCGTGACGGTTGGGGTCGGATCACGTGCGCCCGACTTCACGCTGAAGGACCAGAACGGCCAGCCCGTCACGCTCAGTTCGTTCCGCGGCGCCAAGAACGTACTGCTGGTGTTCTTTCCGCTGGCATTCACCGGGATCTGCCAGGGCGAGCTCGATTACGTTCGCGACCACTTGCCCGTGTTCGACAACGACGACACCGCCACGCTGGCGATCTCCGTCGGGCCGCCGCCCACGCACAAGATCTGGGCGACCCAGAGCGGTTTCCTGTTCGGCGTGCTCTCCGATTTCTGGCCGCACGGCGCGGTCGCTCAGGCCTACGGGGTGTTCAATGCCGACGCCGGCATTGCCAACCGCGGCACCTTCGTGATCGACCGCGAGGGAATCGTCCGGTTCGCCGAGTGCAAGCAGCCTGGTGAGGCTCGCGATCAGGCGGTCTGGGTGCAGGCGCTGGCCGCGCTGGACGCCTGAATCGGATTTCCCTGCACCGGCGCGGGCCGTGTAACCTGCCCGGGCACGGGCGCGTAGCTCAGTGGTAGAGCTCTGGTTTTACACACCAGCGGTCGGCGGTTCGATACCGTCCGCGCCCACCATTAGGACCCCAGTTCAGCGGCTCGCGAGCCGCTTCTCGGGAGATTCCCGAACCCCCGTTGTGCCAAGAGTGTGCCAATGGTTTTCGAGTGCTGTTCGATCTGCCAGCGCGCTGGGTCTGCCCACGTATGGGACAGCGGCATGTCGAAGCACGGGAACAGGGCAGCCGCCAGTAGCGTCGATGGTCGTGGCGGATACCGACGATGAGGCGGCCGTGCCTCCGCGGCCTGCACTGACACTTGCCGACTTGAAACCGGGCACACCTGATTGGCGCGTCACTGTAGCGATGTATGCCCACCAATTCTTCAGCGTTGCGCATGATCCCGAGGTCGCCGAAGTGATCGGCAAGCCTATTCCTCCTGCCGGCGACTCATCGGAAACGGCCGTAAACCCGCGTAATGCGATGCCGTTCGATCCGTGGAGCATCCTGGATTTCTCTCGATATCTCGGTGCTCAGGGAGTACCGGGGGCGAACAACGCGATCCAGCTCACCAAACTGCTCGGTGCACTCGAACGCGCCGGGCTCCTGTGGTTGGTAGGGCGCGACCCTCAACTGCCAATCATGGGCGAGCGTTACTACTCCACGGGCAACATTTCGAAGGGGCAGGTAGGCGGAAATCTCTGGTTGTCGCCGGTGTTCGGAGCTTCGCTGATCATCCCAAGCTACCGGGCGGTGACGTTGCAGCTGGCCGGTCACGATCAGTATGGCGATCCGGTCGACAGCTGGGGTACCGGCCTGATCATCGATAACAAGCATGTCGTCACGAACAAGCATGTCGTGACCGGACTCGTGGGCAAGAGCGCGGGACTAACGGTGTCCCCCGCGGGCGACTTGTCCAAAGCAGAGAAAGTCTCCGTCGTCGGGACAGCTCACCCACATCACACACTTGATGTCGCCGTGATCGAGTTCGACATGCCCGAAGGCAAGTTGATCCCTCGCCTTGGCGGCATGGGGTTTCGTGACCCCGACTGGGCCGATGAGGTCTTCGTTTTCGGCTACCCGCGGGTACCAATGACGGCCGAGATGGCGATCACGGTGCAGCGCGGCGAGGTGGTCAACCCGGCGGCTGAGACGTTCGAGCGGCAGAAGATATTCCTGTATTCGGCGATCGCACGCCCCGGTAACAGCGGTGGCCCGATCGTTGCACAGGACGGGCGGGTTATCGGTCTAGTTGTCGAAGACAGCGGAACCTCCACACGCGCCGGTGCAGGCGGCGACGACCAAATGGAGCCACCACCGCGCTCCACGCCCGAACGGCTCGAACGGCTAGATCGCGACGTCGCGGAGCTGAAAGAGAAGGCTTTCGCCCCGTCGTTCTATCGCGGTATCCCGTCGAGCGAGATTGTCCGCGCGCTCGACGAGATGGGCTTCGGCGGCATTCTCGAGATGGACGCGCTCCCCGGAATGTAGCCCGCGTCTGTCCGCTCTAGGCGAACGCAGCATCGGCATGTCGTGGTGTGGCAGTCGGCTCGGTCGGAAGTAGCGTCGGTAACCATGGCGGACGCAGACCGCAACCCTACCTATCTTCGCGACCTTGCCGGGCATGTCGCGGCGTTTAGGGACGCGTTCCGGTCGTTCCTCGAACTTCACACGCCGACTTATAGAGGACCTGGTGTCGGCATGTTCCCGGCCGTTTCCCCGCTAGACGGGTCCGATCCGGCAGAGATCGAAGTCCGCCGTGCCCGAACGTCCGAGGCGGCGGGCCGCGCCCGTCGTGCACCTGCGCTGACCGGCTGCGTTTTCGGGGTCCGAGACCCCGCCGGAGGAAAGCCCGACATCGTTGACCCGATCGCGGCCTGGCACACCGTGACGCAACCGAAGCCCTTGCTTGAACCGGCCAACATCGTCGACGCCTGCGATCAGATGATCGGGTCGTTGGAGGACATGGCGGCCCAAGCCGAGGCCGAGGCACCGCCTACGGTCGACGTCGCGCAGATGCATCCAGCGGTGTGGGGTCAGGCGGCACGGCTGTGGCGGGACGGTCACTATCGGCAGGCGGTGCAGGCGGCCGCGGATGGCGTCGTCCAGTTGGTCAAGTCGCGGACGGGCGGACCGGAACTCGACGATACGACCCGGTGGAATCAAGCCTTCTCCGAGAAGGACCCCGAACCGGGCAGGCCGAGGCTGCGATGGCCGGGCGACCAGACCGACCGGACCGTGGTTTCGATGAACGACGGACTGCGCCGGTTTGCCCCGGGTGCGCAAATGACGATCCGGAACCCGGCGACGCACGGTCCGGGTGAGATGACCCCGCAGGAGGCGGTCGAACGGCTATCGGTTCTCAGCCTGCTTGCACGATGGGTCGACGCGTGCGACCTCATTGAGGCACCTCATTTGTCAGCCGGGGACGTGTCATGACTGTCGCCGCGTTCATACTCGGTTTGCTGGGGTTCGGCGTTGCCGTCTCCTCGTTGACTTGGCAGGTGTACACCTTCCTCATGCAGGGCGCGCGGCCCAAACTGACACCGGTCATCGGCTACCACTACGGCGGCGGACTGCTGACGAACGACGCGAGCCGCGACGTACGCGAGTCACTCCGCTCGGCCATCTCGCAGTTTCCATCGGGCGGGCAGTTTGTCGTAGGCGTGAACATCGTCAACGCGGGACGGGCACCTTTCCATGTCGCGAAGTGGGCAATACGAGCCGACCCCGCGCTCACCTCGTTTGTCTCCGTTGACGACCCGATGGGGTGCCCATCGGTACCGCACGACATCGCACCCGGTGCTGACGCCACGTTCTTCACCGGCCTCGTAAATATCCGCGCGCTGTCCGCCGCCAGCGGAGCGATCGATCCACGCCGACAACGCATCATCGCGACTATAGAAAGCGGCGGGCGGACCTATACCTCCAAACCCATCGCGTCGGCGAATCTGGAAATCGGCTTGCCGTAGCGGTCGACACGCAATCAGCCACGGACCAAGCCTTCCAGCGTGCCGGGTCTATCGCAGTTCGGTCGCACGGGTTCGCCCCAGCAGCGCATCGCCGGCCGCCGCCAAAGCATCGTCATAGACATGCCCGTACACCCGCAGTGTGATGGCAGGATCGTGGCCCAGCCACTTCGCTGTCGCAATCGCGGTGGTACCAGCGTCGAGCAGCATGGTTGCGGCCGTGTGGCGGACGTCGTGTAGCCGAATCGCGGGCACCCCAGCACTTTTCGACCGGAGTGCGAATTCGGCTGAGTAGGTTTCGGGCCGGATGGGCGACCCGTCCTCGTTCACGGCGACCAGGCCGCTCTCGTGGTAGGCGCTGCCGAACGAAAGCCGTTCAGAGGCCTGCTGAACCCTGAACTTCCGCAGCGCCGTCAGAATTTCCATAGGCATCGGCAAGGCCCGACGTGATCGCTTCGACTTCGGGTCGCCCGTCACGGTCCCGACCCCCGGCACGACGACGCGACCCTGCGCGACCGAAACCGTGTCCGAGTCGAAGTCCACGTCAGACCACCGCAGTCCGAGTATTTCTGATCGACGCAGGCCCGCCAGGGTGAGCAGCCAGCACGCTGCCAGTCGATCGTCACGAACGTGATCCCGAAATTGTGTCGCTTGCTCAGGGGTCCAGGTAGCCATCTCGTGGTGTTTGATGGCAGGACGCTTGACCATCCGCGCGACATTGCGGGTCACCAACCCCTGCCTCATCGCGTCATCGAGTGCCGCCGAGAAGATAACCAGCATGCTCACCACCGTTCGTGCGGTGACTCCACCAGGAATCTTCGGACGCTGAGGGTCTGCGGGTTGTGACGCGACGTAGCGACCTCGCGCTGGCCGCAGCGCTTCACCGGACGCCACCAGTCGATCCAACGCTTTGATGCCTGAATTCCCAAGAACTGCATAGATATCCGCAAACTGGGCTCCGTCAGGCTGACTGCGAAGGAACGCGAGCACCTCTGCTGCGCGCCGACCCCGTTTGTCCCGTTGCGCGACTGGCTTCCCTTCGAGACGAAGCGTCACCAATGCGTCGACGTCGGCGGTACGTAGCCGCTGCAGGGTCATTTCGCCAAGATGCTCGATGACGGGTTTCAGATGATTTCGATAGCCAGCAAGCGTATTGGGCCTGATGTCTCGCCGGCCATCCAACCAAGCGATCAGAAACTCGGCCACCGTCGTTGGGTTGCGCTTCACGAATGTGCCAGCGGCGACATCTGTCGAGATGCGCCGGTACTCGCGGCGAGCCTGTGCAAGCGTCGGAAAGGTGAACCGCTGTCGTTCGCGTGATCCATCGGGCCGGACACCGATGTCGAGTTGGAATGTGTAAGCGGCGGTGCCGTTCTTGGCGGTGCGGCGTGTGATCGGTTCCGCGCGTCGGCCGCGCTTCATAGGCGCCCCGTCAGTGTCGTTGGTCATTGGACCTCCAGTTCAGTAATCGCCCTCTTCGAGGGCTTAGCGAAGCGACGGTCGTATTGCTCTTCGAGCGGTTCGTAGGACCCGCGTAAACGCCAGTGTGGCTACTTATGCCGACTCGGTGTGCAGCGCGACGAGATCGCGCAGGCCGGATGTCACGATGTACACCCGGCCGCCGAGTCGGCGGGTTGGCAGCTCTCCAGAAGCTGCCAGTCGGTACGCCGCGGCGCGGCTCACTCCTAGTAGTTCGGCTGCGTGAGGCACGGGCAGCAGTAGAGGCAGATTGTTGAAAACGCTGTCTTGCATCTGTTCATCACCCTTCGAGGGGCCCTGCTGACCGCCCGAGGGTGGCCACCAGGTGCTATGCGATTGATGCCCGAACGGTGTGCACCGCGGTGGGCGGGATGATCGCCCCGGTGTGGCATCCATCGAGCCGACTAACACAACTGTAAGTCGCTCCGGTGACGTTTCATGCAGAGATTTTGCGCTGGGGATCATCGACGCTATCCAATGCCAAGGCCGCGCAGACGTTCTGCGGTGAGACGACGGCGCCCGCGTTCCGTCCATCACGCCCTCCTCCAATTTTCACCGCCCCCGGTGTGTCTCTCATTACGTCACGCATCATCACGTATCACTCCGTCCCAAATGCGCTGTGCCCATTACTCTTACACCAAGACGTTCCATCCTTCTCATCTCCAAATTCGACATTGGCACATTTGCACAGTGTGCGAGAATGGTTGTGGCGCAGTGAGCGTCGAATGTCCGGCCTGTTAGTGAGTCCGCTGGTGTTGACAATCTCGAAGCTCAAGCGGTGGTCGATCAACTACTACATCGACACCTGGCCTTCCCCCGAGACCGTGGAGGCATCGGCTATAAGGAGTAGCGATGTCAGAGAAACGGAAGAAGTACGACCGGGAGTTCCGTGAGGGCGCTGTGCGGATCGTGCTTGAGACGGGTAAGCCGATC
>NZ_JACBJQ010000006.1 GCF_013404075.1 Mycolicibacterium vinylchloridicum | reverse complement strand
TGCTGCTCGGGGCGCAACAGGGCGCGGCGGCGATCGCCGGCTACGGTTCGGTCCCGTCGGCGGTCGCGCAGAAGATGGTGTTCGATGCGGTGAGCGATCCTCGGTCCCGGGCCACGCTGCGGCGGCTCTATGCCACCCCGGCCAGCGGGGCGCTGGTGGCGTTGGAGTCGCGGTCGCGGCTGTTTCCCAAGGGTTTGGCCGACTTCATCGCATTGCGCGATCAGCGCTGCCGCACCCCCTACTGTGATGCACCGGTGCGGCACCGCGACCATGCGAGGCCCCATGCGCGGGGCGGTGCCACCAGCGCGGTCAATGGTCAGGGTCTGTGTGAGGCGTGCAACTACGCCAAGGAGTCACTGGGTTGGCAGGTCAATACCGCGATCGACGAAAATGGTACGCACACAGCGGAATTCACCACCCCGACCGGCACGCATTATCACTCGGCCGCGCCGCCGATGCCCGGCACCCCGAAGATGCCGATGACCGAAGCCGAGATCTACCTCAACGGCGAGTTGTTGCAGGTGATCGCCGCCTGACGTCAGCGGCGTTGCGCGGCGGCCAGGCGGGCCTTGAATTCCGGGGATTCGATCGAGGTGGCCTGCGGGCCGAGCTCGATGTCCTTGGCGGTTTCGTGGTGGTCGGTGTCGAGGAAGCCGGGGATGGCGGTGGCGCGCATGGACGCCTTCGTGGCGAGGACCACCTCGCGTGGGGCGGCCGCGGGACCGGCGGCCAGTTCCAGCGCAGCGGCGACCGGATCCTCGGCAACGGTGAGTGCCAGCCCATGCTCGACGGCGGCGTCGGCGTCGAAGCGCATCCCGAACAGCAGCGCGGCGCGGGCCACCTGCGGGCCGACCGCGCGCTGCAGCATCCACGTCGCGCCGCCACCGGGGTGGATGCCGAGCTTCTGGAATCGCGGATCGAAGAGTGCGTGCGGCCCGGCGATCCGCACGTCGGCGGCCAGGGCCAGGTTCATCCCCGCGCCCACGGCGGCGCCGTTGACCGCCGCGACGGTCGGCAGGGTGCAGCGGCCGACGGCCATGAAGCCGGCATAGATGCGCTCGAGGCCTTCCCTGGCGGCGGCGCCGAGGGCGGACAGATCGGCGCCCGCGCAGAAGGCCTTGCCGGCGCCGGTCACCACGACGGCGTTCGCCTCGGCTTCGGCGGCCTCGACCGCCTCGCGCAGCTGCTGCGACATCGCGTCGGTGACGGCGTTGCGTCGGTCCGGATCGTTGACGGTGATCAGTGCGACGCGATCGACGACTTCGTAAAGAACCAGGTCAGACATTCCGAGTCTCCATCACCTGGACGCTAGCAGTTAGGGTCGGTGCATCATGGCGGCACCGCATCGGCAACCTGTTCGGGTGTCCGTATTGGGATCCGTCCGCGCCTGGCGGGGGTCCGAGCCGGTGGAATTGGGCGGGCCGAGGCAGCGCTCGCTGCTGGCGCGTCTGGTCTTGGCGCAGGGGCACGTGGTCTCGGTCGACCGGCTCATCGATGACCTCTGGCACGGTGAACCGCCGCCGAAAGCGCTTTCCGCACTGCAGGCTTACGTATCCCATCTGCGCCGCGTCCTCGAACCCGACCGGCCCAAACGCGCTCCCGCCGGCGTCATCGTCAGCGCGGCCCCCGGCTACCGCCTGCACGTGCCCACCGATTCCGTCGACGCGTGGTGGTTCGACGAACAGGTCCGCGCCGGCCAGTCCGAGTCCGACCCGCGCCGGCGCGCCGAGTTACTCGGTGCGGCGCTGCGCGGGTGGGCCGGTGAACCTTATGCGGAGGTGTCCGACGCGGCGTGGGCCATCCCGGAGATCGCCCGTCTCACCGAATTGCGGATTGCCGCAATCGAGTTGCGCGCTTCGGCCGAGCTCGCGCTGGGCCACGACAACGCGGTCGTCGGGGAGCTGGAACCGGTCGTCCGTGATCACCCCACTCGAGAGGGCGCGGCTGCCATCCTGGCCACCGCCCTGTACCGCCTTGGCCGTCAGGCCGCCGCGCTCGACGTGTTGCGCAGTACGCGCATTCACCTGTCCGACGAGCTGGGGCTGGAGCCAGGCCGCGCGCTGCGCGATCTCGAACGCGACATCCTCAGCCACGCCCCGCATCTCGACTCCGGTCAATCCACAACGGTGGCCGCCCCGGCGGTTCTGCCGTCACCACCGTCTGTCATCGAACCTGAAGTGCCACATGGCCGTTCGCGGGAACTCTCGGCCATCGACGACGCGGCTCGGGAGGCTTGCTCGGGCGGCTGTCGCCTGGTGTGGGTCGGAGGGGAGGCCGGCGCCGGAAAGACCACGGTCACCAACGCCGCGGCAACCCGCTTGCGCGCCGCCGGGTGGACGGTTGCTGCGGGTCGATGCCCCGAGGTCGACGGTGCGCCGCCGGGCTGGGCGTGGACCGAGGTGTTGCGACAGTTCAGTGGTTCGTTCGCCGCCGCTGAGCCACGTCACCTGCGCGCCCTCGCGCCACTGTTGCACGAGGCCGAATCCGGTGCCGCCGATGTCCAAAGCACGTTCTGGACAGCGCATGCCGTCGCCGATGTGATCGGCCGGTCCGCGACGAGCCAGCCGGTCGCGGTCGTCCTGGATGATCTGCATCGAACCGACGGCCTCACCCTGGAACTGCTGCGGTTGGTCAGCCACGAGTTGCAAGATCGCCCGGTCCTGGTCATCGCCACCTACCGACCGTCGGAGTCGGGTGGCGAATTAGCTTCCGCGCGTGCGGCGTTGGCGGTGCGCACGGTCACGCATCTGAGCATCGGAGGGCTGGACCGGGTGGCGACGGCCGCGCTGGCCGCCGACTGCGGATTGTCCGATCTGACCGAGGAAGGCAAGCGGGCACTGCACGATCGCACCGGCGGCAACCCGCTGTTCGTCCGCGAACTCTCGCGCCTGATGATCTCTGAGGGCGTCGGCGCTGCACGGGTCGCAGTGCCGACCGGTGTCGGGGATGTGTTGCGGCGCAGGCTCGTCCGTCTGCCCGGCGCTACAGTCACCGCACTTCGGCAAGCGGCTGTACTCGGGAGGGAAGTCGACATCGACGTGCTCGCCGATCTCGCGCACCGCGACCCGGATGACGTGCTCGACGCCCTGGAACCGGCCATCCTCGTCGGTTTGCTGGACGAACCCGCCCCCGGATTGGTCCGCTTTGCGCACGCCCTGGTACGGGACACCCTCTACGAAGACACGTCCTTGCTGCGCCGGGCCCGGCTGCATGCCACGGCCCTCGAATTGCTGTCGAGGTCGCCGCGGGCGGCAGATCCCGCGGCCCTGGCGTATCACGCCGTCGCGGCGGCAACACCGGCGAGCGCAGCGGCCGCCGCGGAGCTGGCAATGGCCGCCGGCCGCGACGCCGACCGGGTGGGTGCCCCCGTCGAAGCCGCGCGGCAGTGGCAGGCTGCGGTGCGCATGCTGGCGCTGGCCGGCCGCGCCGAAACCGGGCCGCCCGATGTCGAGCGGACGGTCGACGCTTACTGCGGCTGGGTGGCGGCGGCGGCCGGGGTCGGTGATGTGGTCGCCGCACGGGATGCCTTGAAACAGGCCCTCTCAGTGGCCGGCCAGTCCGACGAACTCACCGCGCGGCTGCTGACGGCGTGGAACGCGCCGTTGATCTGGCGGGTCCGGATCAGCGACGCACCCGATGCCGACATCGTCGGCCCGCTGCAGCGGGTGCTGGCCGGCGAGTTGCCACCCGACGTGCGGGCCCGGCTGCTCACGTCGCTGTTCGCCGAGCTGGAAGGTGCCGACCAGCCCGCAGCACTGGCGGCGAGTGCGGAAGCGCTCACGCTCGCACGCGAGCTGTACGTACGTGACCCGCACACCTATGGCCGGGTGCTGTGCGCGGCGCTCAACGCTCGGGCGTACGCCGCACTCGGCCCGGACCTCGCCCGTGAGCGTGAGCAGTTGACCGGCGAATTCCTCACCGTGGCAGAGGCCGTCGCCGCGGTCGACTACCAGGCTGTTGCGCACTGGCTGGCGTTCCTGTCGGCGGCCGGACGTTCTGACTTGGTCGCGGCCCATCAACACGTCGACCTCGCGGTGGCCAGGGCCGGCACCGGCCAGCTCGCCTCACTGTTGACGGTGCTGGACGTGTTCAACGCCCAGCTGACCGTGCTGGCCGGCCGAACCGACGAGGGCGAGCGCCGATATGCCGCTGCCGCACGCGAACTGGCCGAGCAGGGCACGGCCAACGGAGCCCAGATGGCCTTGGTCGGCCGGTTCACCGCGGGCCTGGCCCGTGGTGATCTGTCGGCGCTCGCCGACGACCTGCTGGCCGTGCACACCTACGTGTCGACCGCGATCGCCGACGCCGTCGTGCTGGCGCTCCTGAGTGCCGGCCGCCAGGACGATGCCCGCCGGATCTGGGCGACCCGTGAGCCGGTCGAGCGGTCCTACTACTGGCTGGCGATGACGACACTGCGGGCCCACGCCGCCGTCGCGCTCGGTGACGCCGGCGCCGCACAACAGTGCGCCGAAGAGCTGCAACCGTATTCGGGCCGGATCGCCGGGCTGGACAACGGCAGTCTGCTGGCCGGCCCCGTCGATGACGCCCTCGCGGCGGTCGCCCAGTTGGTGGGCCGCGCCGACGAAGCGCAGCACTACCGGGCCGCCGCGATCGCGCTGCGCAGTGCGCTGGCGACCGAGGCGGCCCGGATCATCGACGGGATCAGCGGCTGAACACCTCGTCTTCGAATCTGCGGTGCCGCCACGCCAATACGGTCAGCAGCAAGCGAAGGATCGGGTTGACCTCCTTGGCCAGGACGGCGCGCTCCTCCTCGGTGCTGGCGGCGACTGTGCGCGGCCCGTCGAAGCTAAGCCGGCCGGTGCGCTGTGCGGTCTTCTCGATGGTCTGCCAATCGTTCACGGATACGTACTGACGGATCACCGGGAAGACGTCCCGTTCCTCTTCGGCGATGTGCTCGGAGAGCAGATTGTGCAGATCGGCCAGCTCGGCGGCCAACGACATCGCGGTGCGGCGGTCACCTCCGGCGACGCGGAACGCGGTCGCCCGGTGCCGGATGATGTCCAGGCGCGGATCCAGCGCGGCGTGGTCGTCGGTCAGCTCGGTCAGATCGACGATGCCACCGGCACTCGCATCGATCACCGGCCACAGCACGTCGTCCTCCATGGTGTGGTGATGGTGGATCGACTCGCACATCAATTCGGTGTAGCGGGCGATCGCGTCGGCCCGCCGGGCACTGCAGGGCTCCCGGCCGTCGCCGATCTCGGCCACCGCGGCGACGAGTCGTCCGACGTCGGTGAGCATCGCGCGATGGGCCAGGGTGATGCCGAGCAACTCGGGCTGTTGTGTTTGCATGCGACGACGGTGCCTGCGGGCACTTGTAAGGCACTTGCAATCGACTTGCGGACGTCGATCCTCGATTGTTTACGCCGCGGAAATGTTCACCCGCGCAAACAGCTGCCAGTTACGTTTCAATGGATCCGCCCAGCGTGTCAGAGGAAGGGACCACAGATGGCCACGATCAACGCCGAGCCCTTTCCGTTGGACTTCGACGTCGCCAGCACCGCGCTGGTGATCATCGACATGCAGCGCGACTTCGTACTGCCCGGCGGATTCGGTGAAGCCCTCGGCAATGACACCTCGCTGCTGCTGGCCGCAGTGGAACCCATCGACCGGGTGCTGACGAAAGCCCGCGAGATCGGCATGCTGGTGATCCACACCCGCGAGGGGCACCGCCCCGACCTGACCGACTGTCCACCGGCGAAGTTGCATCGTGGCGGCAAGACCTTCATCGGCGAAGCCGGCCCGATGGGCCGCATCCTGGTGCGCGGTGAGCAGGGGCACGACATCATCGATCAGCTGTATCCCATTGACGGCGAGCCCGTCATCGACAAGCCGGGCAAGGGCAGCTTCCATGCCACCGACCTCGGCCAGATCCTGTCCGACCGCGGTATCAAGACCCTGGTGGTGTGCGGGGTGACGACGGAAGTCTGCGTGCACACCACGGTTCGCGAGGCCAATGACCGCGGGTATGAATGTCTGGTGCTCAGTGACTGCTGTGCGTCCTATTTCCCGGAGTTTCACCGGGTGGCGCTCGAGATGGTCAAGGCGCAGGGCGCGATCTTCGGCTGGGTGGCCGACGCCGACGCGTTCGTCGCCGCGACCTCCTGACGCATGGGAACCAGTTCACGCTCCTACCCCAACCTGTACAAGGACTCGGTGTCCTTGATGACGGTGTCGGCGCGGGTGACGTCGATACCGGGCATTCAAGCCGCATCGGTGGTGATGGCCTCGGCCACCAACGTCGACAACCTCGCCCAGGCGGGTCTGGGCACGTTCGAGGTCCGGCCCAACGACCTCGTCGTCGCCGTGTCGGGCACCGAGGAGGCCTGCGACGAAGCGCTGGCGGTCGCCGACAAGTTGCTGTCGGCGGCGCCGGCCGATGGTGGTGATCTGGCCGGTACCGCGGCACCCACCACCAGCATCCAGATGGCGGTGGCCAAGGACCCGGCTCTGAACCTCGCGCTGATCTCGGTGCCCGGCGACTACGCGGCCGCCGAGGCGATGAAGGCACTGCGCCTCGGGTTGGACGTGATGGTGTTCAGCGACAACGTCAGTGTGGAAGCCGAACTGGCGCTCAAGCAGTACGCGCGTGAGGCCGACCTGATGGTGATGGGCCCGGATTGCGGGACCTCGATCGTCAACGGCATCCCGCTGGGTTTCGCCAACGTCGTGCGGCGCGGTCCGATCGGGGTGGTGGGCGCCTCGGGCACCGGCACCCAGGAGGTCACCGTCCGGATCCACCAGAACGGGTCGGGGGTGTCGCAGGCGTTGGGTACCGGCGGCCACGACCTGGCCGACGCCATCGGCGGTATCTCGATGCTGCACGGACTGGCCGCCCTCGACGGCGATCCGGCCACCGAGGTCATCGTCCTGGTGTCCAAGCCACCGTCGGATGCGGTGGCCGCGAAAGTCCTTGCCGCAGCCCGAGCCAGTGCCAAACCCGTCGTCGTCATCTTCCTCGGCGCTGACCCGGCGACGATCACCGGCGACGGGGTGTACGGCGCGGCCTACCTCGCCCAGGCCGCCGACATGGCCGTCGAGCTGGCCCGCGGTGTCGAGCCCAGTTCGGGCGACATCGTCATCTCCGACGAAATGCACCGCACCCTTGCCGATCTCGCGGGCGCGATGGCTCCCGGTCAGCAGTATGTGCGGGGCGTCTTCTCGGGTGGCACATTCTGCTTCGAGGCGCAGCTGGTGCACCGCGCGCACGGCATCACCGCGCATTCCAACACCCCGGTGGCGGGCAACACCGCACTGACCGATATTCGGACCAGTCTGCAGAACACCATCATCGACATGGGTGACGACGAATTCACCCAGGGCAGACCACATCCCATGATCGATCCGTCGGGCAAAGATGCCCGCATCCGCGACGAGATCGCCGACCAGACGACGGCCGTCGTGCTGTTCGACGTGGTGCTCGGCTACGGATCGGCGGACGATCCCACCGCAGAACTCTTGTCGATCATCGAAGTTGCCCGCGCGCAGGGAAGTACCGTCGCGTTCATCGGCTACGTATGCGGCACCGACCTCGATCCGCAGGATCGGGCCAGGGCCGTCGCCGGCCTGCAGTCCGCCGGGGCACTGGTCGCCGCCAGCAACGCCGAGGCCGCACTGTGGTCGGCCACCGTGATCGCGGCGCGGGGAGGGCAGCAGTGAAGAAGCTCTTCGAGCGGGACCTCAAGGTCGTCAACGTCGGCCTGCAGGGCTTCGCCACCAACATCACCGCCGCCGGCGGCCAGGTCACCAACATCACCTGGGCACCGCCCGCGGGCGCCGACCCCGCGCTGGGCTGGGCGCTGGCCACCCTGGTCGGTGACCCGCGCATCGAAGCGGCCAACCAGACGGCCTTCGAGCGCTATCTGGCCGCGCAGCCGCGCCTCGTCGACCTGGTTCGTGCCGGCGAGGCCATTGCGGGCCTCGGCCCCGGCGAGCGTCGCATCCTGCACTCCGGGCCACCGATCGACTGGCCGGATATGTGCGGGCCGCAGCGCGGCGCCATCGCCGGGGCGATCCTCTACGAGGGATGGGCCGAGGATCTCGACGCCGCCGAGAAGCTCGCTGCCAGTGGGGAAGTGGCATTGGACCCCTGCCACGAACACGACGCCGTCGGACCGATGGCGGGCATCATCAGCCCGTCGATGCCCGTGTGGGTCGTGGAGAACACCGCCGCGGGAAACCGGGCCTTCTGCAACCTCAACGAGGGACTCGGCAAGGTGCTGCGGTTCGGCGCCAACTCTCGCGAGGTGCTGGACCGGCTGCGGTGGCTGGGCAGCGAGTTCTTCACCACCATGCAGATCGCCGTGCGGGGGCTGGCCGACCCCGACCTCAAACCGCTGATGGCTCAGGCGCTGCACATGGGCGACGAGCTGCACAACCGCAATGCTGCCGCATCCGGACTGTTGTTCAAGCGGCTGACCTTGGCGCTGTTGGGCTCCGACGTGCCGTCCGATGCGGTCCGGCGAGCCTTGGAATTCGTCGCCGGCAACGACCACTTCTTTCTCAACATCTCGATGGCCGCGTCCAAGTCGATGTCGGATGCCGCGGCCGGTGTTCCGGGCAGCAGCATGGTCACCGTGATGGCCCGCAACGGGGTGAACTTCGGCATCAGGCTCAGCGGCACCGGTGACCGGTGGTTCCAGGCACCGGCCAATCCCGTTGACGGACTGTACTTCCCGGGCTACTCGGTGGACGACGCAGCCGCCGATCTCGGTGACTCGGCGATCACCGAGACCAACGGGCTCGGCGGGTTCGCGATGGCCGCCTCGCCGGCTATCGTCCAGTTCGTCGGTGGAACCCCGGCCGATGCGACGGCCAACAGCCGGCGCATGCTGTCCATCACTCTCGGCACCAACCCTGCATTCACGCTGCCGCCGTTGAACTTCGGCGGTACACCGGCCGGAATCGATGCGCGCCTGGTGGTCGACTCCGGGGTTCTGCCCATCATCAACACCGGCATCGCGCACCGGCAGGCCGGCGTCGGGCAAATCGGCGCGGGTATCACCACCGCGCCGATGGACTGCTTCAACGACGCCCTGGCCGCGCTGGCGTCAGGATTGCAGACGTGAGTACCGCCATCGTCGCGTTCGGCGGCAACGCACTGGTCACCGACGCCGAGCACGACTCCATCCCGCAGCAGTACGACACGGTCGCCCGGACCGTGTCGCCGCTGATCGACATGGTGGAGCAGGGCTGGAAACTCGTCGTCTCCCATGGCAATGGGCCACAGGTCGGGTTCATCCTGCGTCGCAGCGAACTCGCCCAGAGCGAGGTCGATCCGGTTCCGGTCGACTATGCCGTCGCCGACACCCAGGGCGCGATCGGCTACATGTTCGTCAAAGCGCTGCGTAACGAGCTCGCCCGCCGGGGTATGTCTCGACCCGTCGTGGCGGTGGTGACTCACTCGGTGGTCAGCCTCGACGATCCGGCCTTCAGTAACCCGACGAAACCAGTCGGCTCCTTCCTCGACGAGGACCGGGCCAGGGCACTCGCGGCCAGCCAGGGCTGGACCATCGCCGAGGATGCCGGACGCGGATGGCGGCGCACAGTGGCGTCACCGCGGCCCACGACCATCCTGGAGACCGACGTGATCCGCGGACTGCTCGACAGCGGTGCGATCGTCGTCGCGGTGGGCGGCGGCGGCATCCCCGTGGCCCTCGAACCGGACGGCACGATCGTCGGGGTGGAGGCGGTCGTCGACAAGGACATCGCCTCCGGCCTGCTGGCCCACGACCTGGGCGCGGACCTGCTGATGATTCCCACCGGGGTCCCGCGGGTCGCGATCGGCTTCGGCACGCCGGCCGAGATGTGGCTGGACACCATCAGCGTCGAGCAGGCCCGCGACTACATCGCCTCCGGTCAGTTCGGCAAGGGTTCGATGGAGCCCAAGGTGGAGGCCGTGGCCGACTTCGTGGCCACGACGCCCGGAGCCGTCGGTGTGATCGGGGCGGCCGAGGAGATCCCGGCGATCCTGGCCGGCACGTCGGGAACCCGGATCGTCGGTAGTGTGGACGCGGTGTCGAACAGTGACGAAAGTGGCAGCGGCGGAGTGCTATTGGCCGTCAACGGGACGTTGATGCGCGGACTCAAGCTCTCGCCGAACATGGCGGCTGCGGGTGCCACGTTCATCCGCGAGGCCACCACCGAGCCGGTGTACCGGCTGTGGACCATCAACGACGACCACCCCGCGATGATCCGGGTCACCGACGGCTCGGGGGTCGCGGTGAAGGTGGAGGTGTGGGACGTGCCGGCCGCGGGCCTGGCCGGAATCCTGCTCGCCGAGCCGCCCGGCCTGTCGATCGGGAAGGTCCGCCTGGACGACGGGTCGACGGTGCTGGGCGTGATCGGCGAGCCCGCGTTGGTCGAGGGTCAGCGGGAGATCACCGCGTTCGGCGGCTGGCGGGCCTACACGGCCGCCGAAGGATTGTGACGAAACGGCTCTAGCCAGCCTCGGCGGTGCCCGATACTATCCGTCACACATATCCCCCAAAAGGACTCCCGAGGGCTGACGCATGGGTGAGCGCGAGTTCGCCATCGCTACTGCAGTGCTGCGCGCCACCGGCTTCCTCGACCGCATCCGGATCCTCATCGGGGTGTTGTGCATCGGCCTGGGCCTGCTCAGTGGCCTCGAGCAGTTCCACACGGTGCAGCCGCTCGGTCCGCACGGCATTCCGGCTCGAGCGATCCACCTGACGCTGCTGATGTCCTCGCTGGCGATCGGCGCGTGGTGGCTGACTCGGCCGTGGCCGGGTCACCGGACCGCCATCGCGTTCGCGGTCTGGGGTGATATTGCGCTGGCCGCCTCGGGTGCCGTGCTGGCGGTGCCCGAGGCGCGCTTGTCGGCCACCGTCTATATGTGCCTGATCGGTGTGTTCGCCGCGGTGCTGTTGGGGTATCGGGCGTTGTTCTTGCACTGCGGTTTCGCCACCGCGACGATCGTGGTGTTCACCTGGATGGGTGTGCAGTTCGACGGAGCCTCGCTGGCGGTGTTGTCGCTGTATTTCCTTCCGGCGATGGCAACGGTGGTTGTGATGCCCGCGGTCGCGGCGATGGTCATCGAAGGCACCCGGCGCGGCTTGAGTGCCACCGCGTACGCGGCCAATCGTGATCCGCTGACCGGGCTGCTGAATCGGCGCGGGCTCTTCACCGAGACGGGGCTGACGCTGGCGCGCAGCTCGGGAGGCTCGTTCCTTGCCGTCGTCGTGATCGATCTCGACGGTTTCAAGCAGCTCAACGATGCACACGGGCACGGCGCCGGCGATGCCACGTTGCGCGCCGTCGCCGATCAGCTGAGCAAGGTGATTCGGACCCGCGATATCGCCGCGCGCGTCGGTGGTGACGAATTCATCCTTGTCGCCGGACTTTCCGACGAGCACGACCTGGACAGCTTTGTCAGGCGGGTCCAGGCGCTGACACTGCGAGATCCCGCGGGGTTGGCGCTGCGATCGAGCATCGGCGTCACCTGGGAGGCCGCCGACGCCCGCGACTTCGATCTCGAGACCGTCCTGCGTCGTGCCGACGAGGCGATGTACCGCGCCAAGCGGGTCGGTGGCGGAACTGCCGTCGTGGTGGAACCGCCGGCGCGAGAGGAACAGCAGGCGGCGGGCTGATCAGTTCCGCGGGTCGGCGCCCTCGCGGCGCCGCACCCCGGCCAGCACGTCGGCCTCGGCACGGAATCGGAGGTGGCGTACTCGGCCCGCCTCGATGGTGAAGTCAAAGGCGACCTTGACCTCCCCGCGGTGAATCCAGGCCGAGCCCGGACGTCCCTCGACGAAGACCGGAAACGCGGCTGCGGCAGCGCCATTGAAGAAGTTGGCCACGTCGTCACGGCCCTCCATGTGCGCCGGTGTGCCGAGCATACTCGCCGCCGCATCGGCAGAGACCGACACGTCGGGGGCGAGTAACTGCAGTAAGCGGGCGAAATCGCCCTCGCGCGCAGCGGTCATGAAAGCGTCGACGACCTCCCAATCGGCGAGGGCATCCTCGGGCGCTGCCATGCGCACCTTGGCCCGGGCCCGAGAGGCCAGCTTGCGTGCCGCGACCGTGGACGTGTCGAGCATCGAGGCGATCACATCGAAATCCACGCCGAAGCTGTCGTGCAGCACGAAGGCCACCCGCTCGGCGGGCGTCAGCCGGTCGAGCACTACGTGTAGTGCGATGCCGACGGTGTCGGCCAGCACCACGTCGTCGGCGGGATCAGGTGCTGTCGTATCGAGTTCGATCGACTCGGTCGGTATGGGCGTACGCGCCCGCAGCCGGTCGAGGCACAGTCGCGAGGTCACCGTCGTGAGCCAGCCCGCCAGGTTGTCGATGGTTTCCTCGGTGGCGTGCAGCCGTAGCCACGCCTGTTGCACGACGTCTTGAGCTGCGTCGGCGTCGCCCAGGATCCGTGCGGCGATCCGTTGCAGCCGCGGACGCTCGGCCTCGAAGCCGTCGTGGAGCTGATCCTTGCTCACCATGGTGGTCACACTTTCGTCGTGGGGCGCGTCAACATCTTGACGTACCCGGATCGCCGGGTGTGACCAGAGAACAGGAGATCCTCCGTGAAGACGATGACCTGCCAAGACCTCGGTGGCCCATGCGAATTCGTGCACCGCGGCGAGAGCGCCGACGACATCATCAACGCGCAGGACCAACACCTCAAGGACCGGGTCAAGGCCGGCGACGACGCCCATGTTCCTGCCCGTGAAGACATGAAGGGCCGCTGGCGTCACCCCATCAAGTCGATGGGTTGGTACAACGACGTCAAGAGGCGGTTCGCCGAGCTGCCGGAGAGGTAGGTGACCTGTGGCGATCCTTCAACGGTGGCCGCAATCGCCGACGTCAATGTCGTCGCCTCAGCGCCCACCATGTTCCGCTCCCGAGTAGGACGAAAGCGGCGGCAAGGAAGAAGGGCCACACCGGAATGTTCTGGGACGCTGTGGAAGTCGCCTCGGCAGGCGGGCCAGGCTTGCCCGTTCCGGCGACGCTCAGGTGGAAGGGCCACGAGCCGGAGACCACGTGCCCGTCGGCGGAAGTCACCCGATAGTTGACGGTGTAGGTACCGACCGGGCCGAGCGGCAGGACATCGACTGAAACAACGGCGCCATCAAGGTGGGGCTGGCCGGTAGACCACAGGTTGCCGTCAGGCCCGACAACGGTCATCGCGGAGAACGTCGTCTGGAGGCGTTCGTTGAAGGTGGCGCTGACGTGGGAGGGCCCGGCGGTGAGGACGGCGTCGACGGCGGGGTCGGTAGCGATGCGCACAGCATGCGCCGATGCGTTGGGCGCAGCGACGAGCGCGACGATCGACAGCGCTGCGAACACAGCCGCCGCCGACTTCATGACCGTCGCCGTGTCACAAGCGTGAGTGCCGCGCTGGCCGCCGCGACGACGAGCGCGGCTCCGGCCAGCCAGCGTGAGGTGTTGTCCGATGCCGGCGCTGGCGCTGCCGCCGCCGGTGCTGCGGGGGCAGGGCTCGCGGATACGGACGGAGACGGCTGGCTTGGAGCAGCGTGCGGCTCTGCCCCCAAAGCCAGTGTGGGAGAGGGATGTTCGGGTTCGGCACCGCCGGGCGGGGTGGGCTGATCCCAACGCACGACGGTGCCGTCGCTGTAGGTCTGGGTGGTGGGGAAGCTGACGCTGTCGCCGGTGGGAAGCATTACGGCGACCCGGAACAGGGCGAACTGGTCGGGCGCGATGCCGGCGCCGGGTGCTGCGGTCCAGGTGACGGATTTGACGGTGCCCGCCGCGACGTTGCGGTCCAGGCGGGCGGTCCAGCCCGGGATCTGTTCGGCGCTGACTTCGGTCAGGTCGGGGAGGGCGACGCTGACTTCGGTCGTTGCCGCTCCCATCTCGGATTCGTTGGGAACCTCGAATGTCAGGATCGCGTCATCACCAGGGGAGGTGTGGTCTGAGTCGACGTGGACATGTGCCCACGCGGGCGCCGCTGCCAGTGTGGCGATGATGACGCTCAGAGCCGAGGCGCACCCGGTCACGCGCAGTTTGTTGGCGGTGGTGAAGTTTCTCATCATTGCTGTGCGCTGACCTTTCGCTGGGCAGTGGGAGTTCGGCCTACCGGTCCAACAGTCGTTGCCATGGCCCGTGTGGTTCCCTGGGAATTTGCTGTGTGCTATCGCTCAGCAGCGGTCGTTCCCACGGGGTTGGCTGTCGATTTCTGTCATCGGTGATCGTGAGCAAGCGCAGAATGATGCCGTACGCATCGCTGTCGAACGAGGAGGCGCCATGTCCCGCAACGCTGGAGATCGCTATCAATGCGACGTGTGTGGGTCGGTGTTGGTCTACGAGAAGGCCTGCCCCTGTACGTCACCTACTGAGCACGCCGAGATGTGCTGCGACCAGCCGATGAGCAAGGCCGGCTAGGCTAGCGCGAGCGGCGAGGCTCATAAGCCCGCCGATTCCACGCGGTGACGCCTAGAGCGGCGCTGTGTTCTCTTTCCGGAGTCCCATCTCATTGAAATAGACTGCGGCACTCGATATATCGGCCGCGACCTTCTCATTCAGCGCTGTGCAGCGTCCACAAGAAGTGGTTGTGGTGCAGTAAACATCGATGCTTCCGGGGGGAGAGACCTTCCGCGGTTCGACTAGGGCGGATTTGCTGGGGTCGAAGTGGGGAATCCTGCGGCAAACAAGAAGGCAACGACAGACAGGCCCCTCAGCGCGATCGAGCGCGGTACTATTACCGACGTTGGGTACCACGTCAACTTCCAGCATCCGGCGCGGTATGCGCCGCCAGTAGGACAATGATCAACCTGCGCAACACAATACGGGGAGACCGGACATGTCATCGTCAACGAGGGGCGGTGACCGCGGTAGGCCTCGCACCCCAGACCTGTCCGTGCATCGGTGGGTGCAGCTCGGTGCGGCGTCCGCCGGCATGGGTGCGGCGCTAATCGGCTGGTCGCTGGTCGGGTCCGAGATGGGTGTTGCCAGCGCAGACAGCGGCGTCGGGTCGCCGTCGTCGGCCGGACCGGTCGCGTCTTCGTCCAACGGTGTCGACTCCGGTTCTGTGCCGCCGACTCGTTCCGGCCGCGCCGGGCCGGTCGCGCCGCGTGTCGACGCGCGGTCGACGACGCCTCGCAAGGCGAAGGGGACGGTGTCGGCTCCCTCGAATAGGCCCGCGTCAGCTGACACCTCCTCGGTCCCAGACGGGCAGACCGCAACCGTGAATTCGCGCGTGACTTCGCGTGTTGCCACCCCGAACCGAAATCAGCTCAGCGCCTCGCGGAACGCCGTCACACCTGTGGTGGTTGCGGCAAATAGGGCTGACCCCTTGGGTGCGCTCGGCAGATTCGTCACGAGCACCATCAAAGAACTCCTCAACCGGAAAACGACTCTCAACCCGTTGCAAAAATTGGACGACTTGAGTCCGAAGCAGAAGAGCTTATTGGACTTGATCCCAAGCCCAAAAGTCACGGTACCTAAGGAACATTCGCTGTGGTACCGCGAAGTGCAAGCGAGTGAAACAGCAAGACAGCAGCGGGCTGACGCAAATCAACAGCGTATCGCTGACATAATGCAAAAAGGCGTTAGATTCACTGCCCGAGATGGCACGCCGGTTTACACTATCGACGGGAAAGTTTTCGTCCATTACACCGTGGTGGCTATGATCAATGGCACGAATGCCCCGCCTGTGCCCAGACTTTTCACCCTTTCCGACAGGATGTCTGAGAGGAATAGGGACACCCAAATCAAGCTTTACTTGAAGCTCGATCCAGCGCAGGTGCGAAGCCTTCGGGGACAGTAGTTGCAGCATCTCGGGGCCGCACTCACCATCGCGATCAACCTATCGACTGTGGGACGCCGGTCGCGGCGGGTGCGAACAGGTGGGGGAGCGCCAGGGGTGCCCGCGGACGCGCCCGGGGGTTAACCCCCGCATGGGTCTCGGGGAAACGCCATACCCGCAGGCGTCACGACTCCCTAGGTTTAGAGGCATGGTTGCCGTGACACCCGACATCCCGGTCGACACGACCGACGACTTCCTCGTCCGCCCGAAGCGTCTCGCGCGGATCCGCCGACACCTCGGCGTGGTGCCCACCGCCTCGATGATTACGGGCGCCGCCATCGGCACGGTGTGGTTCTGGATTCCGCTCACCATCCTCGTCCTTGGCGTCTCGTCGATTCCGTCCGTCGTCGGATTCCTGGCCGCCGGCGTCGTTTTCGTCTACCTGATGCGCGGCGTCGAGCGGGTAGAGCGCCTTCGCAGCGAAGCCGTCTTCGGCCTCGGTATTCCGGTGCCCCCACGGAAGCTGTCCCCGTACAGCGGATTTCAACGTTGGGCGCACCAAATGTGGCTCGATGTCAGCAGCCTCAGGTTCTGGAAGGCCGCGGCACACCATTATCTGCGGTTGGGCTACGACATGCTGGCCACCGGCGTCGCGCTGGCACTTCTGGCCTTCGCCTTTCTGGGACCCGCGGCTGCAACCGCCGTTAGCCGCAGCGACGCCGAGGCAGACCTCTGGTTCATCTCCCCGCCGCTCGCGTGGCTGCTGGCCGTCGTCGCGGTGATCGCCGCCGTCGCCATCGTGATCGTGGCGCCCGCGCTCGATGCTGCCATCGACCAGTGGTTGCTCCCCCCATCGGCTACCGCCGCACTACAGCACGAGGTGAGCGCATTGAGCGACGCCCGCCGCGGTGCGGTGTCATCGGCTCAGACCGAACGCCACCGCATCGAACGGGATCTGCACGACAGCGTCCAACCCCGGCTGGTCTCGCTCGCCATGACCATCGGGCTGGCGCAGACCAAGCTCGACACCGACCTGTCGCAGGCGAAGAAGCTGATCGGCGAAGCCCACGACGAGGCCAAAAGTGCGCTCGCCGAGCTCCGCAACGTGGTCCGCGGCATCGCCCCGACCATCCTGGCCGACCGCGGTCTGGACGCAGCCCTGTCCTCGGTGGTGCAACGGACCGAAAACTCAGGGGTGCCAACGACTCTGAACATCTTCCTGCCCAGACGCCTCCCCGACGAGGTCGAGTCGGTCGCCTACTTCGTGGTTGCCGAGGCGTTGACCAACGTCGCCAAGCACGCCCGCGCCAGCCAGGCCGTGGTGACCGTCCGCTTCGACGAAGCCACCGAGGCGCTTCAGGTCTCGGTCTTCGACGACGGCGTCGGCGGCGCCTCCACCACGGCCTCCGAGGAGGCCACCGGGCTGCGCGGGCTCGACGAACGCGTCCGCTCCGCACGCGGCACCTTCGAGGTGTCCAGCCCGGCAACGGGATCCACCATCGTGACCGCGGTGCTGCCATGCGGATCGTGATCGCCGAAGATTCGGCGCTACTGCGGGCGGCATCGAGCGCATCCTCATCGACGCCGGCCACGAGGTGGTCGCAGGAGTGGCCGATGCGACCGACCTGCTCCGCCTGGTCAACGAACACAAGCCAGACTTGTGCATTCTGGACGTCCGAATGCCGCCCACGTTCACCGACGAGGGCATCCGTGCTGCGTCAGTGCTGCGCAGTCAGAACCCCGAGTCACCGGTACTGGTGCTTTCGCATTACGTCGAAGAGCGTTACGCCTCCGATCTGATCGCTTCCGACACCAGGGGATTCGGCTACTTGCTCAAGGACCGCGTAGCCGACGTGCCGTCGTTCCTGGACGCCGTGGTCACGGTGGGCACCGGCGGCACCGTCCTCGATCCCGAGGTGGTCTCCCAGATCCTGGTCCGCTCACCGCAGCGCTCGGCGCTCGACGGGCTCACGCCGCGCGAGGTCGAAACCCTGCAACTGATGGCCGAGGGTAAGGCGAACTCGGCGATCGCGGCTGCCCTTCACGTTTCGGTCGGCTCGGCCGAGAAGCACATCGCCTCGATCTTCACCAAGTTGAACTTGGCCCCCGACCAGAGCGAGAACCGCCGTGTCCTCGCCGTCCTGCGTTATCTCGAGTCCTGACCAGCCTGAATCCTGAGCCATCGAAGGGGCTTTGACACATGACAACGTTTGCCTCCCCACCGCCCACCATCACTACCACTGGTTCGTCGGCTCCGCCGCCGTTGACGCCACAAGGCCGCAGCGCGGTGCGGGTGCTGCTCGTCATCGCGGCCACGGTGCTGACCGTGGGATCCCTGGTGGCCCTGGTCGCGATCGCCCTCGGCATCAACTCGGTGCGCGTGAGCACCGACAGCAAGGTGCTGCCCGAGGAGATGACGTCGTTGTCGATCGACGCCGTCGACTCCACCGTCCGCGTCACCACCGATCCGAGCGCCGAGTCCCCCCGCGTCGCCCTGCGCATGTTGAACTCCACGCGGGGCGGCAGGCAGCAGCTCCAAGTCACCTCCCAGCCGGGTGGCACCCGGATCGAGGTGACCCCCGCCTCGCCCGCCTTTATGGACTGGGGTCGCACCGGGGAGGTCACCGTCACGCTGCCGCCCGCTCTCGCCGAGGGACTCACGGTCAACGTCCGGCAGGACGACGGCACACTGGCCATCGACGCCGAACTCGACCGGCTGGTGGCCCGCACCGTCGACGGCGACATCGTGCTCAACGGCACCGCCCATCGCATCGACGTCACCACCGAGGACGGCGACATCGTCGCCCCACGGGCCATCTCGGTCACTCAGACGTTCAACGCCGAAACCCGCGATGGCGACGTGAGGGTCAGTTTTGGCCCGGACGTGCCCAAGACCATCGATGCCGTAAGCCGCGATGGTGACGTCGCGGTCGGTCTACCGGATCGGGGCCCCTACCTGGTCCGCGCCTCCGGCGGTGACAGGACCGATGTTCGGGTGCCCGAGACCACCGATCCTGGCGCAGCGGCGTCCGAGGTGATGGTGCGCTCCGATAGCGGCAACGTCGTCGTCGGCGCTGACCCACGCCGCTAGGGCGGTGAAGGATCGAGTCGCGTGAGCCGTCATCGGCGAGCCAGCGCAATGGATACATGACGGCCGGCTGACAGTCGGGGCGACGAATTCTCTTCTCGAACAGCAATTATCACTATGGATGAGCGTGGCGCAGCAGGTACTGATCGTTCATCAGCACGCCACGTCGACCAGCACCGTCTTGGCCGTGATGGTCTCGGCGGGCGAGGACCCACCGCGTGAGTCAACGGTCGAGAACGTTTGTCCTGGCCGAACCGAAGTGATGGTGCAGGTCGAGAGTGTCACCGCCCCAATGCGATTGACGATGACGTGGTAGCCGCTGGCCTCCAGGTTCCGGACCCTGTCCTGGACCTGGGTCGAGCTGGCGGCGTCGGCGGCAGCGGCGTGGGCGAACCCGAGAGCGGCCGTGGCCATGGCGCCGACGGCGAGCGCGGGTATGAGGTACAGGTTCATCTCAGTGGGCTCCTTGGGTCGAGAATTGTTTACTGCCTTGTTATTTCGACACCAATGACGCTAATTGCGGCTGATACGCTCGGTAATGGGGTTGGCCAGACACTTGGCTGGGGGTAACCCCCGTGGGATAACCCGCGTCGCGGTGCGGCGACTTACGGCCGAGTCGCGTCCTTACATCGTTCGTCCGCGTCCGACCGACTGCGCCGGTCGGCGATTGGTCAAGTCGGACGCCGTCGCCGGTGCAGTGCTTCCGCGCCCTGGTGCATGGCGGCCAGCTGGGCGCCGGAGTTGTTCACCGGCCGCTACTGAAGCGTCATTGTGAGACTGAGATCGGCGCACTCCGAGATCGTTTCGCCGACATCATGAATGCCTACCGGAATACGTGTGGGACGTTGTCGGAGACGTTCTATGCCAAAATCACTGCACTCCTTCAATTCTCACCAAGGATCTCTCCAGCATCTGTCGATGCAATTGCGTAGATGGTGCGAGAGTAGTTGTGGCGCAGTAAGAGTCGATACTACCCACCTTGAGTGGGCGATATGATGCTGACAATTTCGGAGCTGGAGCGGTCGTCGGTGGGCTACTACATCGACACCGCTGAGGCAGCTGCGCGGCCGAAGACACCCACGACTGTGACGCGCCGCTGATCGTCGTCAATCCGGTAGATCACGCGGTATGTGCCCCGGCGGGCACTGTGACGATCTTCGAGCCGTGGCCGCAATCGTTTGCCGACCCGATACGGGTTGTCCAGCAGCGGTCCGGTGATGAACTCGTAGGCTGCACACGCCACGGCCTCCGGCAGTGACTCAGTTAGTTGTCGTCGGACGGGGGCGACGACCAACTCGTAGCGCTGGTCGGTCACTTCCCGGCTCGATGGGCCTGCATCGCCGCGGCGAGATCGTCCTCACTCACGCCTTCGCCTCGGGCCAGCTCAGCATCGGCCTCGCTCAATGCTCGCAGCGCGGCAGAGTCGGACAGGACCGCAATGGTCTCTTCGAGAGACTCCAGATCGTCGACAGCGATCAGGACCGCGGCCGGCCGCCCATGGACCGTCACAGTGACCCGCTCATGTTGTTCGCCGACCCGCGCCACCAACTCCGACAGGTGGGCTTTCGTCTCAGCCAGCGAACTGATTTCCGTCATGGTCATACGTATGACCAGAAATCCGCATCGTGTCGCCTTCGCGCAGCGCGCCGACGTTCCCGCGCTGCCGCAGATCGCCGTGGGCCACGCACAGTTCGAGACCATTCATCCGTTCACGGATGGCAACGGCCGCACCGGTCGCGCCCTGGTCCAATCGCTGCTGCGCAAAAAAGGCCTGACGCGCCAGGTCACGGTGCCCGTCTCGGCCGGCCTGCTGGCGGACACCGATGCGTATTTCGCCGCGTTGACGAGTTATCGCGACGGGGACGCCACGCCGATCGTTGAGCGCTTCTCGCGAGCCACCGTGCTGGCGATCGCCAACGGGCGACAACTGGTCGCCGACCTTCGCGAGATCCGGGAGCACTGGAACGGCGTGATCACCGCGCGGTCCGACTCTGCGGTGTGGAAGGTCGCCGATTTGTTGACCCGCCGCCCAGTCGTGAACGCTGTACTGCTGGCACAGGAGCTGGGTATCGAGTCCACCAACGCGCACCGCTACCTCAACCCACTCACCGAGGCGGGAATCCTCGTCGAGGCAACTAATGGACCTCGTAACCGAGTGTGGCGTTCTCCCGACGTGCTTGCCGCGCTCGACGCTTTCGCCGAACGCGCCGGCCGGCGAGGCTGATACGCGAGAATGCACCTCGGACATATCTGGTCGGCAGGGGGTGTCGTGGTGCTGCTTCGGGTGATGCGACGGTTGCGCTCCCAAACCTTGGCTTCGCCATGAGGACATTCGTGATGGGTGTGGTTGGGGTTTGTGGCGTGCTGGCCGCAGAGGCGGTGTCGCTGTTGATGCCCGAACGTCATGCGATGTCGTGGTTTTCAGGTGTCGCCTTGGCGTTGGCGCTCGTTGCCGCCCGATGGTCGTTGGGCCGTCGGCCCAAACCCGGGCCAGCAGAGGGCGGGGCCGATGAGGCCGGGGCGACGATCAAACGGTGGGTGGAACGGGCCGAGTCCCAGATCGCATGGTCGGACTCCACGCGGGCGGACTGGGATCGCCGTCTTCGGCCCTCCCTGGCCCGGCAATTCGAAGTCGCCACCAGGCAACCACGGAGCAGAGACCCAGCAGCATTCGCGAACACAGGCCGCATCCTCTTCGGAGATGAGTTGTGGGGCTGGATTGATCCCGACAACGTTTCACGCACCGGCGCCCAGGAACGTGGGCCAGGCCGGGAGGTGTTCGTCCACATTATCGAGCGTCTGGAGCGACTGTGACACTGCCGGTTACGACGACGGCCACCCTCTGCGAAGCGATCCTCGATGAAATCGGACGCGCCGTGGTGGGCAAACGCGAAGCGCTGACGCAGATTCTGACCACCGTGCTCGCCCGAGGGCATGTGCTCATCGAGGACCTCCCGGGCCTGGGCAAGACGTTGATCGCCCGGTCGTTCGGTGCGACGCTGGGCTTGGACTTCACCCGTGTGCAGTTCACTCCGGATCTGCTACCGGCCGATCTACTCGGCTCGACCATCTACGACATGCAGTCGGGGCGTTTCGAGTTCCGCCAAGGCCCCATCTTCACCAATCTGCTGCTGGCCGACGAGATCAACCGAACACCTCCTAAGGCGCAGGCCGCCCTGCTGGAGGCAATGGCCGAGCGGCAGGTCAGCATTGACCGAACCACGCATCCACTGCCGGACCCGTTCATCGTGCTGGCGACCGAGAATCCCATCGAGTACGAGGGCACCTATCCACTTCCGGAAGCCCAGTTGGACCGGTTCGCGATCCGCCTCGAACTGCACTACCTGTCGAAACCGGAAGAACGGTCGATGCTGCGCCGCCGACTTGAGCGCGGTTCTGCCGAACCGCAACTCCGCCAGGTCGTTGACCGACATCAGCTCCTGGCCATGCAGGAATCCGTGGAGCAAATCGCGGTCGACGACGACGTGCTGGATTACGTGGTGTCGTTGGCAGACTCCACCCGCCATCACCCACAGGTCGCCGTCGGGGCCAGCCCCCGTGCCGAACTCGACCTGGTGCAACTCGCCCGGGCGCACGCCCTTCTGCGCGGCCGTGAATACGTGATCCCCGAGGATGTCAAAGCACTTGCCGTGTCGGCGATGGCGCACCGCATCATCCTGCGACCAGAGATGTGGGTGCGGCGCATCCAGGCCGGCGATGTCCTAGCCGAACTGTTGGACCGTATGCCCATCCCGCGGGACCGGCAGAAGCGGTGACCGAAGCTCGCGGGATCACGGTCCAACCCGATTGGCGCGCTTCGCCATTGACTCTCGCGATAGCGACCTGCGTCGCGGCGATCTTCGCGGCAGCAGCGATCAGCGCCCGCTGGCAACTGATTGTGCTCGCCGCCCCGCTGCTGGGCGTGCTGTGCTCAATCTACTGGCGATCGGACAACACGCCAGCAGTGCGGGTTCACAGCTCAGCGGCCCGGCAGTACTTCTTCGAATCCGAGCAAGCGCGGTTCACTCTGACGTTGGAGTCAGAAGCGGTTGTTGCACTGATGATTTCGGCAACCGATGGAATGGGTGTCGAGATCATCGAGTGCACACCGTCCTATCAGCAGGTCGCAGTTTCGGCTCAACGATGGGGACGGTATGTGGTGTACGCCCACGTCGAGGTCCGCGCTGCCGGTGGGCTACTGCGCGGAACGGCGACCGTCCAAGCGGCGGACTGCTGTGTGTTTCCCATCGCGCCCCCGCAAGACACCGGCCTGCCCAACACCGAACTGCCCGATCGTCTGGGCAGCCACCTCGTCCGCCGCACCGGTCCTGGCGTCGAGTTCGCCGACATCCGCGCCTACGTGCCCGGCGACCAACTGCGCACCGTGAATTGGCCTGTCAGCGCCCGACGCCGAACACTGCACGTGACCGAACGGCTGACTGACCGCGCCGCTGACGTGGTGGCGTTGATCGACTGCCACGCACAGCCTCTCGGCCCCGCCGCGGAGGCCACCGACCGGATGGCACGCGGCGCAGTCCAAGTGGTTCAGACCGCATTACGCCACGGCGACCGCGCCGGAATCGTTGCCCTTGGCAACCGACGAATCCAATGGCTCGGGGCCGATATGGGCAAAGCCCAGTTCTACCGAATCGTCGACACCATCCTCGACGCAACGGGAATCGGGCCTGACACCGGCATGAGCACACTGGTTCCCCCGGGGGCGATCCCCGCCGGTGGGATCGTCATCGCGTTCTCCACGCTGCTGGAGACCGATTTCGCGCTAGCGCTGATCGACCTCCGAAAGCGCGGACACACGGTCGTAGCCATCGACATGCTCGTCGGAACTCCCTTCACCGATGACCACGACCCGTTGGTCGACCGGATGTGGGCGCTGCAGCGATCATTCATGCACCGCAACATGTCCACCCTCGGCGTGGACGTCGTGTCCTGGACACCGGAACACACCCTCGATCAAGCCATGGCACTGGTTCCACAACATCGACGCCAGCGACGAAGCTCACGATGACGTACATCCACGGCAAGGCGCATCTACTCCCGACCGTGGTCGGGCTGGCGATGGCGGCAATCGCGGGGATCCACACCGCCGGAAGCGCATTCGTCGTTGCCGTAGCTTGCGGTCTCGCAGTAGGGGTGGCTATTCGAGTGCGCCACGCCGCAACGACCGCTGTGCTGCTCGCCGCGGTCGCGGTCATGCTCAGCAACGCACCACCACCGCAGGCCGGACTGGTCGGCCTATGCGGCGCCTACTATCTGCTGCTGCGACACACCGAGCGCGGACAAGTGGGCCGATCCCCGATCGCTGCTGCCGTGTGCTTCACCGTCGTTGCCGTATTGATCGCATCCGTGCCACTCGACTTGCCATGGCTGACGATCCTTGCCGGGCCGACCATGTTCGTGGCCTACATGGTGGCTCTGCGGCCGTTCTTTCCCAGCGCCGCCTCAAGCCGACGTGCGAGTTCAGATAGGACCTGATCCGATCGAGTCGAACCGTATGGCCAGAGGGGAGACGGTCGCACAACTGCGAATAAACGCCGACCGACGTTATTCAGTACGGCTAAATACCACCTCTGACCAGCGCCCCCGGCAGGAATCGAACCTGCGACCTAGGGATTAGAAGGCCCTTGCTCTATCCGACTGAGCTACGGAGGCAGCGCGGGGGACAGTCTAGCGGTGCGCGTTTGCCAGCTGGGGCGTGTGTATCTTCCTGTGAATTGGAATCTCGCTGAGCACAGACCGACCTGAGCGCTAATCGGTGCCGAACCGGGACTCCAATGCCGCCTGCAGTCGCCGCACTTCCTTCAATTTGTCCCGCAGCCGCAGCACTGGTTCGGGCGTCCGCTCGGCACCCCAGCCGGCGTCGAGCCGGCTCGACCACCGGCGCTCGGCAACGATGATCAGGTCCTCGAGATCGTCGATCTCGGCCTGTATCAGCTCGCTGAACAATCGGGCCTGAGCCGCATCGTTGGGATGGAAGGGCTGCGTCTGCGGATGTCGCGGAAAACGTCGGCCCAGGGGAGCGGGTGCATGCGCGATGCACGTCGGTTCGGCGCGGGCGGTCAGCCCGCCGGAAGCGACGGCGTAGGGATCCTCGAGCAGCATCGCCACATCATCCATGGCCCTTGTCCGACGTTTCCTGGGAGGCAAGTTGGCGGACAACATGAGGCCCGCGGCTGTTCACTTTGCCGGGCTTTGACCCGGCGCGGCTGATCCAGCCGGGCCGCGTTCGCCGGTTATCTTGAACGCTGGCCTGCGGGTATGGGGATCTGCGCAGAATTCGATCCTGAGAATTCCTCAGGTTTGACCAAAGTTGAGTTATGGTGTGACGACCGGCACACACGCCCGGCAAAGGCGTTAGGCGAGCTAAGGACAAGGGAGTCTGCAGCTTATGAGTAGCCCGATCGAGCAGGTCACCGCGCAATGCACGCGGGCGTTCCACACTGGCTCGCTACTGCTGCGGGGCACGCCGTCCGCCGCGGGCTGGATCCTCGGCTGGCTGTCCGCTGAATTCGCCCCGCAGGTCGTCGCCGGCCACGCGCTCTCGGTCGTGCCGTCACCGCTGGAGAACATCGCCTCCGCGCTGGCCGTCCAAAAAGCCGACTCCGTCCTCGACGGGGCCCTGCAAGAGACCTTCGGCAAGAACTACACCGCCGCCGTACGACACCCGCTCGACGAGTACACGGCCCGCCGGCCCAATCTGGCCGGAGTCCTCGACGCCATGCGGCACCGGCGCCACTACGCCGCAAAGACCAGGAACATCTCCTACGGCCCGGGCGGCCGCAGCAACCTGCTCGACATCTGGCGGCGGCCCGACCTTCCCGAGGGCTACCGCGCGCCGGTCCTCATCCACGTGCCCGGCGGTGCGTGGTCGGTCAATGACAAACTGGGCCAAGGTTATCCGCTGATGACCCGGATGTCCGAGCTGGGCTGGATCTGTGTCTCGGTCAACTACAGCCGCAGCCCCCGCGCCGCGTTTCCCACGCACGTCGTCGACGTCAAGCGCGCGATTGCCTGGGTGCGGGCCAACATCGCCGAGTACGGGGGCGACCCCGATTTCATCGCCATCACCGGTGGTTCCGCCGGCGGGCACCTGGCCTCACTGGCGGCGCTCACCCCGCAGGACACCACGTTGCAGCCGGGCTTCGAGGACGCCGACACCAGCGTGCAGGCCGCCGTGCCCTACTACGGCGTCTACGACCTGACCGACACCGACAACATGCACCCGCTGATGATGCCGCTGCTCGAGCACGTCGTGATGCAGCGCCGCCGCGCCGGTGATCCCACGCTGTACCGGGACGCGTCGCCCATCCATCGGATCCACCGCGACGCGCCGCCGTTCTTCGTGTTGCACGGGGAGAATGATGCCGTCATCCCGAGTTCACAGGCGCGGGCTTTCACTGCCGCATTACGAAAGTCCGGTCCCCGCACGGTCTCCTACGCCGAGCTGCCCAACGCCCACCACGCCTTCGACCACATCGCGACTCTGCGCTGCCAGCTGGCGGCCGAGGCCGTCGCGAGCTTCCTGGGCATTGTCTACGGCCGGCACGTCGCCGCGGGCGAAGGCAGCAGGAGAGTTGCGGTCAGCTCGGCGAGCTGACTCCTCAGGCCACCGTCATCAAGTAGTCGGCGCCACCGATGTAGACGATGGTCGACGGGCTCGCGGTGACCGCGGCGTTGACGATCGCGGTCGCGAATTCTTTGGCAGGCACGATGCTGGTTTCGTCGCCGGAGGCGACGGTCAGGTGGATCCCGGCGTGGTCGAACGCGGAACGCATTGCATACAGCGCGGTTTCGCCCGCTCGCTTGCTCGCGGCGACGCCGGCATACCCCTTCGGCACCGCCTTGTTCGGGTAGAAGTGGGCCTGGTGGCTGGTGACGAACACGATGCGGGAGCCGGGCGGCATGAGCGGCATGGCCAGCAGTGCGAGGCGGCGCTGCGCATCGCGGTTGAGTCGCATCTCGAGTCCGCCCGACGCGTTGAGGATCAACGCATCCAACTTGCCGAATTGGGCGGTGATGCACTGCATCATCGCCGCCACCTCGACATTGTCGGAGATGTCGGCGGCCAAGGCTGTGGCGCTGCCGCCCGCACTGCGGATCGCGTCGACGACCGATTGGGCCTGTTGCGTTTTCTCCCGGTAGTTCACGATGACGTGGGTGCCGGGCTCGGCGAGCTGACGTGCTACTTCGGCTCCGATGCCCCTGGATGCGCCGGTGATCAACACAACGCGTGCGGGTGGCTGCATGGCGGGTTCCTTCCGTTGCGGCAAGCCCCCACCGTACACGAACTCTAAGAAAAATAAGATAAATATAAGATAACGCTGAGGTGTCGCGTCAGCCCGCGGCAGCTCTGGCGGCTTAGCAGGTGCGGTTTCCCGGTGTGAATGTCACTGGGACCGTGCGGTATCCGCGTGTGACGGAGTTCCCATGGAACTTCGCTTCGGTGTCGGTGACCAGCGTGAAGTCGGGCATTCTGGCCAGGACCTGTTCGACGCCGATGCGGAACTCGAGGCGCGCGAGATTGGATCCGAGGCAACGGTGCACGCCGGCGCCGAATCCGAGGTGGCGGTTCTGCCGTCGGTCAAGAGCGCAGCGCTCGGGCTGCGGGAATTCGGCGGCATCCCGGTTGGCCGAAGCGTAGTTCACCTGCACGGATTCGCCGGCGTGGAAGGTGTGCCCCTCGAGCTCGACGTCGCGCGTGACGGTTCGCGGAATTCCGTGGATCGATCCCGCGAAGCGAATGAACTCCTCGATCGCGTAGGGCATGATCTCGGGCTCACGGATCAGTCTGTCGCGTTCGTCGGGATGCGTGGCGAGGTAGTGGAAGGCGAACGACATCGCGTTTGCGGTCGTCTCCAGTCCGGCCTGCACCAGCAGCATGGCGTTGCCGACAACGTCTTGGAACGCCAGTTTCTGGCCGTCGATCTCCGCGTTGAGCAGCACATCGATCATGTCGTCGGTCGGCGGGGCCTCGGAGTGTGCGACGACCGCGTCGGTGATGTGCTGGTACAGCCCACCCCACGCCGCGCTCCGCACGTCCTCGGTGGCGCCGTTGAGGGCGGTGTCGGTCAGTTCGATGCACAGCGGGACGTCACCCACCGGCATTCCCAGTAGGTATTTGAAGAAGACGATGCCCGGCTGTCGCCACGCCACCTCGGCGAGGTCGCCCGCTCCCGATTCGATAAACTCATCGATCAATTTGTCTGTCTCAGAACGGATTTCGGGCTGCAGCTGTTGCATGCGCCCGGGGGAGAAGTACGGATTGAGCACTTTACGGAACTTTTGCTGACGCGGGGGATCGAGGGTGATGACGATGTCGCCGGGGAGTTGCTCGGCGCCCTGCGGCGTCGGGTTGCTCGAAAAGTGCTCCCAGTCCTTGAGGATCGCCGCGCACGCGCTGTAGCTCACCGCGACCCACGACCCGCCGGCGTCAGGGGTCAGGAAGGGCGTGTCGGTATAGGCGAACGCGGACTTCGCGCGCATGACGTCGTACACGTCGTAGAGAAAGTCGTTGTCGTTGAAGTCCTCGTGGCGCAGGTCCCACTGCGCTGCGTGCTCCTCGCGAGACTTGGGCAACTCTTCCCCTCCTGAGTTCGACATTGCTGCCAGCTGACCGGTAGTAGCAGCTCAGCAAGTTATATGCGAAGGCGTATAAATTATCCGGTGCCGAATATAGCGGGTGGGGGCGAGCCGTACAAGACGCGACAGCGATCTGAGACGATCGACTCATGGCGCAGAAATGGACGCGTGAGCGGCGGCTGGAACACACCCGCAATCTGCTGCTCGACTCGGCAGAGACGGCGTTCGCCGATCACGGCTTCGCGGGTGCCGCGCTCGACGACATCGCCGAGGCGGCCGGATACACGCGCGGAGCCATCGCGTCACACTTCGGAGCCAAGGACGACCTGTTCCTGGCCGTCGTCGAGCGGCGGCTGCAACGTCTGGCCGCCAATTTCGACGACGTCATCGGCTCGTTCGAAGCGCTCAACGACCAATTGGTCGACGAACTTGTGAAGCGCTGGCGCAGCGTCACGACCGCGAGCCGGGCCGACGCCGCGCTCAACTACGAGTTCTCGCTGTACCTGCTTCGCAACCCGGACGCGCGCGAGCGTCTGGCGCCACAACGCGAACGGATGATCCAGTGGATCGCCAGCTACATCATCAATCACGTTGCCCGCCTTGGCGGCGAGCTCCGGATGCCCGCCGAGACGCTGGCCCGGCTGCTGGTGGCCAGCACTGAGGGCGTATTGATGGGAAGCCATCTCGACGACCAGGATCTATACGAGCCCTATCTGCAGTTCGTGATGGCGAATCTCGTGCTGCCCGGCAATTGATGAGCGTCAGCCTGGTGAGCTGCCCTCTCGCGGTCGCAGCAACGGCACCACCAGCACGATGACGATCAGCCAGCCCAGTGCCGCCATCGGGATCGCCCACAACCGCCGGATCGCCAGCGCGTGCTGGCAGCGGTCGGCCGCGCCGGCGAATGTCGCCTGAACCAGCTCGGCGCCAAAACCGCTGCCGCACTTGACTTGTATGCCCCAGGGATCGAACTCGGGCAGGTACACCGGCCAGCGCAGTGCGAGCAGGCCGACCGTCAGCAGCGTCACCGCGGCGACACCCGCGACGATCCTGCGAGGGGTCACGTCATGCAGACGTTGGCGAACAGCAACACGGGCCATGACGCGATGGACCCCAGGAACGACACGACGAGGTCGGCGCCGTGCAGTTGATTCAGATGCTCGGTGTGGGTTGACGACCACACCAGGCCGACCGCGAGATACGGGATGCCGAGCAACAGTCCTATGCCGATCAGTTCGGCGATCGTCAGCTTGTAGTTCAGGATCTGTCGAAGCTTCGTCAGCAACTCCACGTCGTTCCCTCCCGCCCCGAGTCAGGCCAATCGTAGTCAGTACCGTACCCCCGGACAGCAATTTGTGAGAACCTGGGTTGGCAGAATTCGGGGAGGGGCCTGATGGACGTTTTGGTCACCAGATTGCGTCGCGTGCTGAGCTACAAGGTGAGCATCGAAACGCTGATCGAGATCGCCATGTGGCTGGCGATCCCACATCTGATCATCGGGCTCACGTGGGCGTTCTTCCACGTCGAGGCGGTGCAGCAACTGGAGGTCGGGCTCGACCGGATCCTGCCGGCCGGTGCGGAGGTGGGCTCTTACGTGCTGGCCGCCCTGCTGTGGCCGGTGCTGTTGCTGTTGCCGCCGCTGTGTGTGGCCTAGACAGGCTCGGCGTAGTCGATCGCCTGGGCCATTCGACATCCTCGTGACGGGCGTTCACCTTTTCCATCGGTGACGCTGACCCCGCTTCCGCTGAGTGCCAAGCCGTCTCACAATCGAGACCCGCTACCGGCGCGCGCCGACTAGCGTGGTTTCCGGGCTTGCGGGGGGAAACACGAGGAGTGGCAGTGTCGAGGAGGAGCGGTCGATGAGCGGAGCCGTCGATGCGAATGGTCTGCCGGACGAACTCGGCCCCCTCGACATGCTGCTGCATCGCGGTGAGGCCAACCCACGGACCCGCTCGGGGATCATGGCGCTGGAAATCCTCGATCGCACCCCGGACTGGAACCGGTTCCGGTCGGCGTTTGAGAACGCCTCCCGCAAAGTGCTTCGGTTGCGCCAGCGGGTCGTCGTCCCGACCTTGCCGACGGCCGCGCCGCGCTGGGTGGTCGACCCCGACTTCAACCTCGACTTCCACGTCCGCCGGGTGCGCGTCCCCGAGCCCGGCACCCTGCGTGAGGTTCTCGACCTGGCCGAGGTGAGCCTGCAGTCGCCGCTGGACATCTCGCGACCACTGTGGACAGCCACCCTGGTCGAAGGCCTGGAGGGCGGCAAGGCCGCCACCCTGCTGCACCTGAGCCACGCGGTCACCGACGGTGTCGGCGCGACCGCGATGTTTGCCGAGATCTACGACCTGGAACGCGAACCCGCGCCCCGGCCGGCACCGCCGATGCCGGTGCCGCAGGACCTGACGCCCAACGATCTGATGCGCGAAGGGTTCAACCAGCTGCCCGGCAATATCGTCAGCGGATTGTTCGGTGCGGTCGCGGGCGGACTGTCGGTGGTCGGCCGCGTGGTGCGCAACCCGGGCACGGCCGTGTGGGATGCCGTCGACTACGCCCGCTCCGGGCGTCGCGTCATCAGCCGCGCCGCCGAACCGTCCCCACTGCTGCGCCGCCGCAGCCTGTCGTCGCGCAGTGAAGCGATCGAGATGCAGCTGAGCGATCTGCGGTCGGCCGCGCACGCCGCCGGCGGTTCGATCAACGACGCCTACCTGGCCGGGTTGTGCGGGGCGCTCCGGCGCTATCACGAGACGCTCGGGGTGCCGATCAACAGCCTGCCGATGGCGGTGCCGGTGAGTCTGCGGGCCGAGGCCGACCCGGCCGGCGGCAACCGCTTCGCCGGGGTGAACCTGGCCGCACCGATCGCCGTCGCCGATCCGGGCGTGCGTATCCAGAAGATCCGCAAGCAGATGACGTCCCGGCGCGAGGAGGCGGCCATCGACTTGATGGGCGCCGTCGCACCGGTGGTGGGCCTGCTGCCCGACGCTGTGCTCGAGGCCATGACCGGGTCGGTGATCGCCTCCGACGTACAGGCCAGCAACGTGCCCGTCTACTCCGGCGAGACCTTCATCGCCGGGGCAAAAGTGCTGCGCCAGTATGGAATCGGCCCGCTTCCCGGGGTGGCGATGATGGTGGTGCTGGTCTCCCGCGGCGGCTTCGCGACCGTCACCACCCGGTACGACCGCGCCTCGATCACCGACGAAGATCTGTGGGCCCAGTGCCTGCGTGAGGGATTCGACGAGGTACTGGCGCTGGCCGGCGATCCGGCACCGCGAGTGGTGCCCTCGTCGTTCCCCGACAAGGTCGACAACTCCGCCCAACCTTCCACGAACGGATCGGTGTCCTTCTGATGAGCGACAAGGAGATGCGGCTGCCCGGCTCGGTTGCCGAGGTGATGGCCAGCCCCGAGGGTCCGAAGATCGGAGCGTTCTTCGATCTGGACGGCACCCTGGTGGCTGGATTCACCGCCGTCATCCTCACCCAGGAACGCTTCCGCAGCCGCGACATGGGCATCGGGGAGTTGATCACGATGATCGCCGCCGGTCTCAACCATCAGCTCGGCCGGCTGGAGTTCGAGGAGCTGATCACCAAGGCGTCGCAAGCCCTGCGCGGGCGGGCGTTGAGTGATCTGCACGAGATCGGTGATCGGATGTTCGTGCAGAAGATCGAGAAGCGGATCTACCCCGAGATGCGTGAGCTGGTACACGCGCACATGGAGCGCGGGCACACGGTGGTGCTCAGCTCGTCGGCGCTGACCCTTCAGGTCGAGCCGGTGGCCAAGTTCCTGGGAATCCAGAACACCCTGACCAACCGGTTCGAGGTCGACGAGAACGACGTGCTGACCGGTGAGGTGGTCCGGCCCATCCTGTGGGGGCCGGGCAAGGCCAATGCCGTGCAGAAGTTCGCCGCCGACAACGACATTGACCTCAAGCACTCCTACTTCTACGCCGACGGCGACGAGGACGTCGCGCTGATGTATCTGGTCGGCAACCCGCGCCCGACCAACCCCGAAGGCAAGATGGCCGCGGTGGCCCGTCGGCGCGGCTGGCCGATCCTGCAGTTCTCCAGCCGCGGTGGCGGCGGACTGATGGGACAGGTTCGCACCCTGCTCGGTGTCGGCGCCCTGGTGCCCGCCGCGACCGGCGCGATCTGGTGGGGGGCGCTGACCCGAAGCAGGCGGCGCGGACTGAACTTCTTCACCACCGCATTCCCGAACATGCTGCTGGCCGTAAACGGTGTGCGGCTCAACGTCCTTGGCCAAGAGAACCTCAAGAAGCAACGCCCGGCGGTGTTCATCTTCAACCACCGCAACAACGCCGACCCGGTGATCGTGGCGTCGCTGCTCCGGGACAACTGGACCGGAGTCGGCAAGAAAGAACTGAAGGACGACCCCGTGGTCGGCACGCTGGGCAAGCTGACCGACACCGTGTTCATCGACCGCGACGACCCCAAGGCCGCCCTCGAAACCATGCACGAGGTAGAGGAACTGGTGAGAAAGGGCCTGTCGATCATGATCGCGCCCGAAGGCACCAGGCTGGACACCCGAACCGTCGGCCCGTTCAAGAAGGGACCGTTCCGGCTGGCCATGGCCGCCGGTGTTCCGTTGGTGCCCATCGTGGTTCGCAACGCGGAGGTCATCGCCTCCCGGGATTCGTCAACCATGAACCCGGGGGAGGTGGATATCGTTGTGTATCCACCCCTTTCGGTGAAGGACTGGACGCTGGAAGATCTCCCGGAACGCATCGAAGAGGTTCGTCAGCTGTATCTGGACACGCTGAAGAACTGGCCGGTCGGCGAGGTGCCGGTGCACCCGATATATAAGAAAGCGCCCGCGAAGAAGGCCGTCAAGAAGCCGCCCGCCAAAAAGGCGGCGGCCAAGAAGGCTCCCGCGAAGAAGGCCGCCCCGTCGGCCAAGAAGTCGCCGAATGCCAAGGGCCGCAAATGACCCGAAGTGATCACTTGGCCGACTTCAGCACCACCGACGACGCGCTGGTGCTCGCGGCGGTGTCCTCGAAGGCCGAGTTCGAGCTGCTCAACGACTGGCTGCACGCCCAACGTCGCGCGCACCCCGACACCAGGGTCGAGGTTCTGCGGCTGCCCGCCGGTGACCCGCCACCCGGGGTGGTGGCCCAGCTCGTCGAGGAGCTCGCCGGCGGAGAAGACCGGTTGGTCGTCCCGGTACGGGTCTTCTGGGTGCCCGGCGGCCTGCCCACCCGGGTCAAGATCGTCGGCCTGCTGTCCGGGCGCGACACGTACCGCCCGCCGGAACTCCTGCAACGCAATATCCTTCGCAAGGATCCCTCCCGCGCCCGCATCGTCGCCGGCGAACCCGCGAAGGTGTCCGAACTGCGCCAGCAGTGGCAGGAGCACACCGTCGGCGACAGCCCGCGCGACTTCGCGCGCTTCGTGCTGCGCCGCGCGGCGCTGGCGGTCGAGCGGATGGAATTGCGGCTGCTCGGACCGGAATACAAATCGCCCCGACTCATCACCGATGAGCTGATGGCGTCCACGCGTTTCATGGAGGGTCTCGAGCAGATCCCCGGCGCCACCCCGGCCAAGGCCGAGGAGATGCTCAACGAGCTGGCCACCGGGTGGAGCAGGTTCTCGGTCGATCTGATCCCGAACCTCGGGCGCGCGATCTTCAGCCGTGGTTTCGATCCTCGAATCGACTACGACACCATGGAAATCGAAGCGATGCGGCGCGGTCTGGAAGACCACCCGGCGGTCTTGCTGTGGTCGCACCGGTCCTACCTCGACGGCGTGATCGTCCCGGTGGCGATGCAGGAGAACAAGCTGCCCCCGGCTCACACGTTTGCCGGGATCAACCTGTCCTTCGGGTTCATGGGTCCGTTGATGCGCCGCTCCGGCGTCATCTTCCTGCGCCGCAAGCTCGACGACCCGCTGTACAAGTACGTGCTGCGCCAGTTCGTCGGCTTCATCGTGCAGAAACGCTTCAACCTCAGTTGGTCGATCGAGGGCACTCGCTCTCGAACCGGAAAGATGTTGCCGCCCAAGCTCGGTCTGCTGGCTTACGTCGCCGACGCGTATCTGGACGGCCGCAGCGAGGACATCCTGCTGCAGCCGGTGTCGATCAGCTTCGATCAGCTGCACGAGACCACCGAGTACGCCAACTACGCCCGTGGCGGGGAGAAGACCCCGGAGAGCGCGGAGTGGCTGTTCAACTTCATCAAGGCGCAGGGGGAGCGCAACTACGGCAAGATCTATGTCCGCTTCCCCGAAGCGGTTTCGATGCGGCAGTATCTCGGTGAGCCCGGCGGCGAGATCGCTTCGGATGAGGCCGCCAAACGTCTGGCCATGCAGAAGATGGCGTTCGAGGTGGCCTGGCGGATCCTGCGGGTGACGCCGATCAACGCCACCGGCCTGATATCGGCGCTGCTGCTCACGACCCGCGGCCGTGCGCTGACACTGGGCCAGCTGCATCACACACTGCAGGATTCGCTGGATTACCTTGAGCGCAAGCAGAATCCGGTCACCAACAGCGCGCTGCGGCTGCGCACCCCGGAAGGTGTGCGGGCAGCCGTCGACGCCATGTCCAACGGTCATCCGGTCACCAGGGTGGACGGCGGCCACGAGCCGGTGTGGCGGATCGCCCCGGAGCACGAACACGAGGCGGCCTTCTACCGCAACTCGCTCATCCACGCGTTTCTGGAGACCGCGATCGCCGAGCTGGCGCTTGCCCACGCCGGCCGGGCGCCCGACGGTGACCGGGTGGCGGTGTTCTGGGAGCAGGCGATGCGGTTGCGCGATCTGCTGAAGTTCGACTTCTACTTCGCCGATTCGGCAGCGTTCCGCGAGCACCTCGCCGAAGAGATGTCGTGGCAGGACGATTGGGAGGTCCAGGTCGCCGCCGGCGGCGACGCCGTGGACGACCTGCTGCGCCGTAAGCAGCCGCTGATGTCGCACGCGATGCTGCGGCCGTTCTTCGAGGCTTACCAGATCGTCGCAGACGTGCTGTGTGATGCGCCGGCCGATATCGAAGAGAAGGAACTGACCAAGCGGGCGTTGGGTGTGGGTGCTCAGTACGCGGCGCAGGGCCGGATCCGCAGCAACGAGTCGGTGTCGGCGCTGTTGTTCGCGACCGCGCGCCAGGTGGCCGCCGACCAGCAACTGCTGCAAGCCGGCCCGGATCTGCCGGAGCGCCGGCGGGCCTTCCTGCACGAGCTGCGCGCCATCCTGGCCGATATGGACCGCATCAGCGTGCTGTCCAGCGAGCAGTTCTATGCCCGCGAGCTGAAATTACGTGCGCAGGGCGGCTGACCATACGCTGAGTCCATGACCGCGCCCGCCGACCGCCACACCGCGGTATGGCCGGTGCTGTGGATGGTCGCGGTGCTCGCCGGCATCACCGCCGCGGGTATCGGCGCGCTGTCGCTTGCCGATGCGCTGACGGCGACCGGGCTCCCGGATGCCGGACCTGTCACCACGTTGGGCCTGCCGTTCGTGCGGGCCACCGGCGAAATCGCGGCGGTGGTGGCCGTCGGCGCATTCCTGTTCGCGACGTTCTTCACCCCGCCCCAGGACAGTGGGGTGCTCGACGTGGCGGGCTACCGGGCGCTGAAGACGGGTGTCGCGGCGTCAGGTTTGTGGGCGGTGTGTGCAGTACTGCTGATCCCGCTGACCGTTTCCGACGTCTCCGGTCAGCCGCTGCGCGATCACCTCAACCCCGTCGAGCTGTGGTCGGTGGCCAGCCTGGTGGACACTGCCGGTGCGTGGCGCTGGACGGCCTTCCTCGCGCTGCTGGTGGCGGTCGCGGGCCGGGCGGTGCTGCGCTGGTCGTGGATGCCGTTCTTGCTGGCCGGGTCGCTGATCGCATTGGTTCCGCTGGGCCTGACGGGGCACTCGTCGGCGGGCGGCGCGCACGACATCGCCACCAACAGCCTGCTGATTCACCTGCTGGCCGGCGCGCTGTGGGCAGGTGGTCTGCTGGCCCTGCTGGCCCACGCGATCCGCGGCGGCGAGCACGCCGACCTGGCGGTGCGGCGCTTTTCGGCGGTGGCGTTGTGGTGCTTCATCGCGATGGCGATGTCCGGAGTCATCAACGCGCTGGTTCGGATGCGGTTGTCGGACCTGTTCACCAGCGAATACGGCTGGCTGGTGGTGGCCAAGATCGTCGCGCTGTGCACCTTGGGCGCCATCGGCTGGCGGCAGCGCCGTGGCCCGGTGGCCGCGCTGCAGGCCGACCCGCAGGCGCGCGGCACGCTGATCCGGCTGGCCTTTGTCGAGGCGCTGGTGTTCGGGCTGACCTTCGGTATCGCGGTCGGCTTGGGTCGCACCCCGCCGCCTGCGCCGCTGTCGGCCAATCCGTCGCCTGCCGAGGTGGCGATCGGCTACGACTTCGCCGGCCCGCCGACGGTCGCGCGGGTCCTGCTGGACTGGCGTTTCGACCTGGCCTTCGGTACCGCCGCGATCGTGTTCGCCGCGGTCTATCTGGCCGGCGTGATCCGGCTGCGCCGCCGCGGCGACGCCTGGCCGGCGGGCCGCACGATCGCCTGGCTGCTGGGCTGTGCGGTGCTGCTGTTCACCACGTCGTCGGGCGTGGGCGCCTACATGCCCGCGATGTTCAGCATGCACATGGCCGCCCACATGCTGCTGTCGATGCTGGTGCCCGTCCTGCTGGTGCTGGGCGCACCGGTCACCCTGGCACTGCGGGCGCTGCCGACCGCAGGCAAGGGCAATCCGCCCGGACCGCGGGAGTGGCTGCTCGACGCCCTGCACAGCAGGTGGTCGCGGTTCTTCACCCATCCGGTGGTCGCGACGATCATGTTCGTCGCCGGGTTCTACGCGCTGTACTTCGGCGGCATCTTCGACGCCGCGGTGAGCAATCATGGTGCCCACGTGCTGATGAACCTGCACTTCCTGATGAGCGGCTACTTGTTCTACTGGGTCGTCATCGGCGTCGATCCCACACCGCGGCCACTGCCGGCGGTGGCCAAGATCGCGATGGTGTTCGCCTCGCTGCCGCTGCACGCGTTCTTCGGCGTGGTGATGATGGGCCAGCAGCGGGTGCTGGGAGAGAGCTTCTACCGGTCGCTGCAGCTGAGTTGGCATACCGACCTTCTCGACGATCAGCATCTCGGCGGCGGAATCGCTTGGGCGGCAGGCGAAATCCCGCTCGTAGTGGTGATGATCGCGTTGCTGATCCAGTGGACTCGTAGCGACCGGCGCACCGCCAAGCGGCTCGATCGTGCCGCCGAACGCGACGACGACGCCGACCTGGCGGCCTACAACAGGATGCTGGCCCACTTGGCCCGCCGCGAGACGGAACGCTGAGGACGTCACCGAACGTAACGCCACGGCGGCGAAATCGCTGATCTGCTTCCCTGCCGTTACATTCGTGACCAGTCACCCGAGAACGGGTCCATCCCCAGTTCCGGCTTCATCCACAGTCCACGACAGGGCTCGACACGAAGGCGGCGCAACCGTCGGGGTCTGAGCGCCCACTGGAGGCGCACAACCCATGCGCAACGAAAGGACCCCAGCCATGTTCGAAACTCATCTGACCGTCGTCGGCCGCGTCGTGACCGACCCCCGCCGCCGAATCGTCGGCGACCAGGAGCTGATCAGCTTCCGGGTTGCCAGCAATTCCCGTCGCCGCACCGGAGACGGCACCTGGGAACCGGGCAACTCGCTGTTCATCACCGTCAACTGCTGGGGCAAGCTGGTCACCGGTGTCGGCGCCGGCCTCTTCAAGGGCGCGCCCGTCATCGTCGTCGGCGACGTCTTCACCAGCGAGTACGACGACAAGGAGGGCGTGCGGCGCTCGTCGCTGGAGATGCGGGCCACCGCGGTCGGCCCCGACCTGTCGCGCGCGATCATCCGCTACGAACAGCAGCCCAGGCCGGCCGAACCCGCAGCTGACGGGCCGACTGCCGAGGACTCCGTCATTGCCGACGAGTCCGACGAGACGACGGGTCTACCGCTGTCGGCGTGAGACGGGCTCCGGTGGCCGCGCTGGCCCGGCCAGCGCGGCCGCAAGGGCTCCGCCGCGCGCGCCTAGGATGGTCGGCGAGCAATTCGGAGACCACACGGAAGGCATTACCGCGGCAATGGCGGAATACATCTACACCATGCGGAAGGTCCGCAAAGCGCACGGCGACAAGGTCATCCTCGACGACGTCACGCTGGCCTTCCTGCCCGGAGCCAAGATCGGTGTCGTCGGCCCGAACGGCGCCGGTAAATCGAGCGTCCTCAAGATCATGGCCGGTATCGACCAGGCCAACAACGGCGACGCCCTGCTGGCGCCGGGGGCCACCGTCGGCATCCTCATGCAGGAGCCGGTGCTCGACGAGACGAAAACGGTCCGCGAGAACGTCGAGGATGGCGTCGCCGTCAAGGCCAAGCTCAACCGGTACAACGAGGTCGCCGAGCTGATGGCCACCGACTACACCGACGAGCTCATGGACGAGATGGGCAAGCTCCAGGAGGAGCTCGACGCCGAAGACGCCTGGGATATCGACTCCCAGCTGGAGCAGGCGATGGACGCGCTGCGCTGCCCGCCGCCCGACGAGCCGGTGACCCACCTCTCCGGCGGTGAAAAACGTCGCGTGGCGCTGTGCAAGCTGCTGCTGTCCAAGCCGGATCTGCTGCTGCTCGACGAGCCGACCAACCACCTCGACGCCGAGAGCGTGCAATGGCTCGAACAGCACCTCGCCGAGTACAAGGGCGCGATCCTCGCGGTGACCCACGACCGGTACTTCCTGGACAACGTCGCCGAGTGGATTCTGGAGCTCGACCGCGGCCGCGCGTACCCCTACGAGGGCAACTACTCCACGTATCTGGAGAAGAAGGCCGAGCGCCTCGAGGTGCAGGGGAAGAAGGACCAGAAGCTGCAGAAGCGGCTCAAGGAAGAACTCGCCTGGGTGCGCTCCGGTGCCAAGGCCCGGCAGGCCAAGAACAAGGCCCGGCTCGGCCGCTACGAGGAGATGGTCGCCGAAGCGGAGAAGACCCGCAAGCTCGACTTCGAGGAGATCCAGATCCCGGCTCCGCCGCGGCTGGGCAACGTCGTCGTCGAGGTCGAACACCTCGACAAGGGCTTCGAGGGCCGCACCCTGATCAAAGACCTGTCGTTCACCTTGCCCCGCAACGGCATCGTCGGCGTCATCGGCCCCAACGGTGTCGGTAAGACGACGCTGTTCAAGACGATCGTCGGCCTCGAGCAGCCCGACAGTGGCAACGTCCGGGTCGGCGACACCGTCAAGCTCAGTTACGTCGACCAGGGTCGCGGCGGCATCGACCCGAAAAAGACTGTCTGGCAGGTGGTTTCGGACGGTCTCGACTTCATCGAGGTCGGCCAGAACGAGATCCCGTCGCGGGCCTACGTGTCGGCGTTCGGGTTCAAGGGCCCCGACCAGCAGAAGCCGGCCGGAGTGCTCTCCGGTGGCGAGCGCAACCGGCTCAACCTGGCGCTCACCCTTAAAGAGGGCGGCAACCTGATCCTGCTCGACGAGCCCACCAACGACCTCGATGTCGAGACGCTCTCCTCACTGGAGAACGCCTTGGAGAATTTCCCCGGTTGTGCGGTGGTGATCAGCCACGACCGCTGGTTCCTCGACCGCACCTGCACGCACATCCTGGCGTGGGAGGGCGACGACGACAACGAAGCCAAGTGGTTCTGGTTTGAAGGAAACTTCGGCGCCTACGAGGAGAACAAGCTCGAACGACTGGGCGCCGACGCGGCCCGTCCGCACAGGGTTACCCACCGCAGGCTCACACGCGACTAATGTGGCGCTGCGGACCAGCGTCGGTTCGCATGCTGATCAGGAGCGGCAGGTATGACGGTTGACCCCAGAACTACCGAGTCGATAGGCGAGGCCTACCTCGCCACGTATCGCGGTCCACATGGGGGAGCGCCCGACGCGGACGCCACCGACACCGGTCCGCTGGTGACGGCGGCCGCCGATCGGGCGGTACCGCCGGGCCTGATCGCCGCGCAGGAGCGGCTGGCGCACAGCCGGGTCGTCGGAGAGACGCTCGTCGCGATCTATCCCAGCGACGACCCCGGCGGCTTCGGGCCCGCGCTGCAGATCGTCACCGACCAGGCCACGTTGCTGCTGGACTCGGTCACGGTGCTACTGCACCGGCTCGGCGTCGCCTACGTGGCGCTGATGAACCCGGTGTTCCGGGTGCGGCGCAGCGCAAGCGGCGAGCTGCTCGACGTGCGACCGCTCACCGACGATGCTGCCTCGGATTCGGAGGGCTTCGAGGAATCCTGGATCCACGTTCAGCTCTCGCCGTCGGTCAACCGCAAGGCGGTGGCCGAGGCCGAGCGGATGCTGCCGATGGTGGTGGCCGACGCTCGCCAGGTGGCCCTGGACTCGGTGGCGCTCAGTGCCGCGCTGCACGACCTGGCCCGCGAGCTCGACAACGACTCCGGAACCCGGTTCGCCGGCGCTGACCGCGAGGATGTCGCCGACCTGTTGCGCTGGTTGTCGGTGGGCAACTTCGTGTTGCTGGGCTGCCAGGACTGCACCGTCGGCGAAGGGACTGCCGCCGTCGTGGAGTCCAGTCGCCTCGGGGTGGCGCGGCTGCGTACCGAGGTGCTGCCGGAGCTGACCAAACCGGGTGATCTACTCGTGCTCGCGCAGGCCACCATGCCCAGCTTCCTACGCTACGGGGCATACCCCTACATCGTGGTGATCCGCGAGCACGCGCCCGCCGGCGACGTCGAGCACCGGTTCGTGGGGCTTTTCACGGCGACGGCGATGAGCGCCAATGTCCTTGACATCCCGCTGATTTCGCGGCGGGTTCGCGACGTTCTGGAACTGTCGCACAATGACCCCAGCCACCCCGGTCAGCTGATGCTCGACATCGTCCAGACCATCCCGCGCTCCGAGCTGTTCGCGCTGACCGCTGCCCAGCTGCTCGACATGGCGAGCACCGTCGTCGACCTCGGCTCGCGCCGCCGCGCACTGCTGTTCCTGCGGGCCGCCCAGCTCGGTCACTTCGTGTCCTGTCTGGTCTACCTGCCCCGCGACCGCTACACCACCGAGGTGCGGCTGCACATGCAGGACATCCTGGTGCGCGAGTTCGGCGGGGAGAGTATCGATTACACCGCCAGGGTCAGTGAATCGCCCTGGGCGGTAGTGCATTTCACGGTCCGGCTGCCGGACGGGTCCACTCGCCAGTCAATCGACGACAGCGACGCCAACCGCACCCGCGTGCAGGGGCTGCTGACCGAGGCGCTACGGACCTGGGGTGACCGGCTGCTCGGGTCAGCGCGGGAGGGCAAGATCGACCTCGCGGTCGCCGAGCACTACGCGGATGCGTTGCCCGAGGAGTTCAAGAAGGCCGTCACCTCCACCGAGGCGATCACCGACATCGGCATCATCGAAGCGCTGGAACCTGATTCGGTCAAGCTGCAATTCGAGGCGGGCGACGAACCCAACGAAGCCTTCCTCACCTGGTATCTGGGCGGGTCCACGGCTTCGCTGAGTCACCTGCTGCCGATGCTGCAGTGCATGGGGGTGCTGGTGCTCGAGGAGCGCCCGTTCACTGTCGTGCGCCCAGACGGGCTGACAGTCTGGATCTACCAGTTCAAGATCCGGCCGGACGCGTCGATGCCCGACGCCACCACCGCGGAAGAGCTGGATGCCAACGGGCAGCGGTTCGCCGACGCCGTCACCGCCATCTGGCAGGGACGCGCCGAGATCGACCGGTTCAACGAACTGGTACTGCGAGCCGGGCTCACCTGGCAGCAGGTGGCAGTGCTGCGGGCCTACGCAAAGTACCTGCGGCAGGCGGCTTTCCCGTACAGCCAGTCGCACATCGAGTCGGTGCTGAACGGGAACCCCAGAACCGCGCGTTCCCTGGTCGCGTTGTTCGAGGCGATGTTCGATCCGGACTCGGCGGCCAAGGGTCTCGACGCCCTGGCCGCGGCGGACGCCGTCGCCGCCGATATCGATGCGCTGGTGAGTCTGGACACCGACCGGGTGTTGCGGGCGTTCGCCTCGATGGTCCAGGCCACGCTCCGCACCAACTACTTCGTCACCAGCGGTGACTCGGCACACGCCCAGAATGTCTTGTCGCTCAAGCTCAATCCGCAGCACATCGACGAGTTGCCGCTGCCGAGACCGAAATTCGAGATCTTCGTGTACTCACCGCGGGTCGAAGGTGTGCACCTGCGATTCGGCTTCGTTGCCCGTGGTGGGCTGCGCTGGTCGGATCGCCGGGAGGACTTCCGCACCGAGATCCTCGGTCTGGTCAAGGCCCAAGCGGTCAAGAACGCCGTCATCGTGCCCGTCGGTGCCAAGGGCGGGTTCGTCGTCAAGAAGCCGCCGGCACCGCTCGGCGACGAGGCTGCCGACCGGGATGCGTTCCGCCAGGAGGGAATTGCGTGCTACCGGTTGTTCATCGCCGGGCTGCTCGACGTCACCGACAATGTCGACCGGGCGACCGGCGAGGTGGTCACCCCGCCCGGCGTGGTCCGTCGCGACGGTGACGACGCCTACCTGGTGGTCGCCGCCGACAAGGGCACGGCCACGTTCTCCGACATCGCCAACGACGTCGCCAATTCCTATGGCTTCTGGTTGGGCGATGCGTTCGCCTCCGGCGGCTCGGTGGGTTACGACCACAAGGCGATGGGCATCACCGCCAAGGGAGCCTGGGAGTCCGTCAAGCGGCACTTCCGGGAGATGGGGGTGGACACCCAGAGCGAGGACTTCACCGTCGCCGGCGTCGGCGATATGAGTGGGGACGTGTTCGGCAACGGAATGCTGCTCTCACACCACATCCGGCTGGTCGCGGCGTTCGATCACCGGCATATCTTTATCGATCCCAACCCGGATGCGCAGCGCTCCTGGACCGAGCGCAAGCGGCTGTTCGACCTGCCCCGTTCGAGCTGGGAGGACTACGACCCTTCGTTGATCAGCGAGGGCGGTGGTGTGTTCAGCCGCCAGCAGAAGTCGATTCGGATCACCCCGCAGATGCGTGGTGCGCTCGGCCTGCAGGGCGATGCCGACGAGATGACCCCGCCGGCCCTGATGAAGGCGATCATGCAGGCCCCGGTGGACTTGTGGTTCAACGGCGGTATCGGCACCTACATCAAGGCCGAGTCCGAATCGGACGCCGAAGTTGGCGACCGCGCCAATGACACCGTGCGGGTGAATGGAAACCAGGTGCGGGCCAAGGTGATCGGTGAGGGCGGCAACCTCGGCGTGACATCACTGGGTCGCATCGAGTTCGACTTGTGCGGCGGGCGGATCAACACCGACGCCATGGACAACTCGGCAGGTGTCGATTGCTCCGACCACGAGGTCAACATCAAGATCCTGGTCGACTCGCTGGTCACCGCGGGAAAAGTCAGCGCGGACGAACGCACCGATCTGCTCGCCTCGATGACCGACGAGGTGTCGCGGCTGGTGCTGACCGACAACATCGACCAGAACGACCTGATGGGTACCAGCCGGGCCAACGCCGCGTCGCTGCTCAACGTGCATGCCCGCCAGATCGCCGAGCTCGAGGAACGGCGCGGGCTCAACCGCGAGCTCGAGGCGCTGCCGTCGAACAAGGAGATCCATCGGCGTCAGGAAGTCGGAATCGGCCTCAGCTCACCGGAATTGGCGACCCTGATGGCGCACGTCAAGCTTGCGCTGAAGGATGAGGTGCTGGCCAGCGACCTGCCCGATCAGGAAGTTTTCGCGTCGCGGTTGCCGCGGTATTTTCCGAGCCAGCTGCGCGACGGCTTCGGCGCCGAGATCCGCAGCCATCAGCTGCGTCGGGAGATCATCACCACGATGCTGGTCAACGACGTCGTTGACATCGGCGGGATCACGTTCGCCTACCGCGTCGCAGAGGACACCGGTGTGGGTTACGTCGACGCGGTGCGAACGTTCGTGGCTACCGACGCGATCTTCGGGATCGGCAAGATATGGCAGCGGATCCTCGAGGGTGGCCGCACCAATCAGCTGCCGGTCAACGTCTCCGACCGGATGACCTTGGACCTGCGCCGCCTGCTCGACCGGGCGGCCCGGTGGCTGCTGAACTACCGTCCGCAGCCGCTGGCGGTCGGCGCCGAGATCAACCGGTTCGCAGCGAAACTGGCCGAGCTGACACCCAGGATGCCGCAGTGGTTGCGGGGCGACGACAAGGCGATCGTCAACAAAGAAGCGGGCGAGTTCGCCGCGCACGGTGCCGCGGAAGATCTGGCCTACGAGGTGGCCAGCGGGCTGTATCAGTACAGCCTGCTCGATGTGATCGACATCGCGGACATCGTCGATCGCGATGCCGCCGAGGTGGCCGACACTTACTTTGCGCTGATGGATCATCTGAGCACCGACGGCCTGCTGACCGCGGTGTCCGGCCTGCCTCGGGACGACCGCTGGCATTCGCTGGCCCGCTTGGCGATCCGCGACGACATCTACGGATCGCTGCGGGCGCTGTGCTTCGACGTGCTGGCGGTCGGGGAGCCGGAGGAGACCGGCGAAGAGAAAATCGCCGAGTGGGAGCACACCAACGGATCGCGGGTCGAACGGGCCCGTCGCACGCTGGCAGAGATCTACGCAGACGACGAACGCGATCTGGCCACGCTCTCGGTGGCGGCGCGCCAGATCCGCAGCATGACGAGAACGAGCGGAACAGGATCAAGTGGTTAACGGATTCACCACCGGCGTGCACGTGCGCTGGTCGGATATCGACATGTACAAGCACATCAACCACGCGACCATGGTGACCATCCTGGAGGAGGCGCGGGTGGATTTCCTGGCCGAGCCCTTCGCCGAGGACATCGCCACCATCGGGTTGCTCATCCACGAGGTGCAGGTGCTCTACAAAGGCCAACTGCGGCTTAATGATTCACCGCTGCAGGTCACGATGTGGACCAAGCGGCTGCGTGCCGTGGACTTCACCATCGGCTACGAGGTGCGCTCGCTGACCGCCGAGCCGGATTCACGGCCGTCGGTGATCGCCGAGACGCAGCTGGCCGCCGTGCACATCGAAGAGCAGCGGCTGGTTCGGCTTTCGCCCAAGCACCGGGAGTACCTGCAGCGCTGGCAGCGATGACGCGCACCCTGGTCATCCCGGAGGCTGTCGTGCGCAGCGACCTTGCGGCGTTCGTCGAGCATGCGCTGCGCCTCGATGAAGCCGCGGTGATCCGGCTGCGGGCCCGTTCCGACGGCCTGGTGACCGCATGGGTGGCCACCGGATTGGACGTGCTCGCCGTCCGAGTCGTGACCGGCCAGCTCAACCCGGCCGACTTGTCTTGCGGGGCTGATGAATTGGCTCGCGGATTGCGCGAGGCCGACCCTTCGGGCTACATCGACCCCGGCTTTCCGATGGATTCCGCCTGGCGGGGTGGGCTCCCGCCGGACACCGGTTTCAGCCACGTCGACGACGTGCCCGCCGCGATCCTCAGCGACCTGGCCGAGCGTGGTGCCGGGCTGGCCAAAGAGCACAGCAGCGCACACGGCCCGCCCGCCTCTCTGCTGGATCAAGATGTGTTGCAGGTGAGTTCGGGTGATACCGCCGTCGGTGTGCCGATGCGCTGCGTCTTCGCCCTGACCGCCATGGGATTTGTGCCCGAACGGCCAGGCGAAGACGAGATCGTCCGGGTGCGACTGTCGCCGACGTGGCTGCGGATCGACGCCCGGTTCGGATCGGTGTACCGACGACGCGGGGACCCCGCGCTGGTACTGCGTTAGGAGCCGCGATGTCTGAGACGCTGCATGGCAAGCTGCCGTTCTGGAGAAGCCCGGCCGCCCGAGTCGCCGTCGGTGTGACCCTCGGCGCCGTCGTAACGGCGGTACTGTGGCGCGACAACGGAGTGCTGTCCCTGCTGGGCGGGTGCACGGCGCTGGGAATGGTTTTCACGACGTGGACGTGGTTGGCGCTGTGGCGGTTCGATTCAGCCGAGACCCAAGGGCATGCCGAGCAGGAGCAGCCGTTACCGGTCGTGGTCGTCACCTTGGTGCTCGGCACCGCGGTCGCCAGCCTGGTCGGAGTGGGGGTTCTACTCGCCCGTAGCCAGGAAGTCGCCAAGGGTGTCCAAGACGATTCCGGTGCGGCCTGGATGGCCGTCGGCAGTGTGGTGCTGGCCTGGCTGACCATCCACACGTTGTTCGCCCTCATCTACGCCAAACACTATTTCGATCCCCGACAGCCCGGGGGCATCGATTTCAACAGTCCGGACGGCGACGAAGACCGGCCCTGTTACAAGGACTTCTTCTACGTCGCCTTCGCGGTGGGGATGAGCTTCGCGATATCTGACACCAATCTGACGTCAACGCGGATGCGGGCCACCGCCCTGGGTCATGGACTGCTGTCGTTCGTGTTCGGTGCGATCATCGTCGCTTCGGTGGTCAACGTGATCGCCGCGGGGATCTAACCGGGCACCAACCAGGCCGCCGAATCCGCCGCCAGCTCGCCACCGACCAACGGCGCGCTGGCCACGAGCAGTTCGCCTGCCGGAAGCGGCAACGCAACAGAACCGGTGTTCAGCACGCACAGCACGCCACCGGACAGGAACGCGCACGCGTCGTCGCGTAACTGCAGCCATTCCACGTCGTAATCGGTGAAGTGAAAATGGCTGCGCCGCAACCGCAGAATCGTGCCGAAGAACGCCAGCGTCGAATCCGGATCCGCCAGCTGGCGCTCGACGGTCAGCGACGCCCAGTCCGCGGGCATGGGCAGCCAGGTGCCGGGCTTCGACGAGAAGCCGAACGGCGGAGCGTCACCCGACCACGGCAGTGGAACCCGGCAGCCGTCGCGGCCGCGTTCGGTGTGCCCGGAGCGCTCCCAGACCGGGTCCTGCAGCACGTCGTCCGGTAGGTCGACATTGGGCAGGCCCAGTTCCTCGCCGTTGTAGAGGAACATCGCGCCCGGCAGCGCGAGCATCACCATCGCCATGGACCGGGCGCGGGCCAGCCCCCGAGGTCCGTCGCCGTACCGGGTGACCTCCCGCTCGACATCGTGATTGGACAGCGTCCAGGTCGGGCTGGCGTCGGCGAGGGAAGCCGCCGCAAGCGCGTTCTCGATCGCCTCGTGAATGTCGGCGGCGTCGAATTCGGCCCGGACCAACCGGAAGTTGAACCCCATGTGCAGTTCGTCGGGGCGCAGGTATTTGGCGAAGTCTTCGTTCTCGAAAACCCAGATCTCGCCGATCGTCACCGCATGCGGGTAATCGTCGAGCACCGAACGGATTCCGCGGTGGATCTCGTGCACACCGTCGTGGTTGAACCGGGGATCGTCGTCATCGAGGGTGAGCATCTCGATGTCGGGGTTGGTCATATCGGGCAGGCCGGGCGGCTTGGCCATCCCATGCGCGACATCGATGCGGAAGCCGTCCACCCCGCGGTCGAGCCAGAACCGCAGTGTCTTCTCCAGGTCCTCGAACGTTTCGGGGTTGTCCCAGTTGAGGTCCGGCTGTTCGGCGTCGAACAGATGCAGGTACCACTGGCCGTCGTCGACCCGGGTCCAGGCCGGCCCGCCGAACACCGATACCCAGTTGTTGGGCGGAGTGGAGCCGTCGGTGCCGACACCATCCCGGAAGATATAGCGTTCTCGCTCAATGCTTCCCGGCGGGGCGGCCAGGGCCGCCTGGAACCAGGCGTGCTGGGAGCTGGTGTGGTTGGGCACCAGATCCATCGTGACCCGGATGCCGCGGGCGTGCGCCTCGGCGATCAGCCGCTCGAGTGCGGCCAGACCACCGAACAGCGGATCGACATCGCGCGGGTCGGCCACGTCGTAGCCGTGATCGGCCATCGGCGACACCATGACCGGGTTGAGCCAGATCGCGTCGATACCGAGCCGGCTCAAGTGGTCGAGATGGTCGGTCACCCCGTCGAGGTCGCCGACACCGTCACCGTTGCTGTCGGCGAACGAGCGGGGATAGACCTGGTAGAAAATCGCATTCGCCCACCACGGGGCGGCAGCAGGCTGGGTCACGGGCGTCCTTTAGAAGGCGGAGTTGACCATCGATTGCGCGGCCATCTCGAGATAGGCCAGCAGTTCGCGGCGATGCTCGTCGTCGAGCGTCGCCGAGTCGATCGAGGCGACCGCGGTGTGCATACAGCGCAGCCAGGCGTCACGTTCGATGAAGCCGATCCGGAACGGGGCATGACGCATCCGCAGCCGGGGGTGGCCGCGCTGATCGGAATAGGTTCGCGGACCGCCCCAGTACTGCTCGAGGAACATGCGTAGCCGGTCCTCGGCGTCGTCGAGTTCGTCCGGCGGGTAGAGCGGAAGCAGCACTTCATCCTCTCGAACCAGCTCGTAGAAGCGGGACACGATCTTGCGGAACGTCTCTGCTCCGCCCACCGCGTCGTAGAACGTGTGCCCATCCCCGTCGGCCTGAGTTTCCGTCACCCCACCATTGTGTACGTCGGCGTCGGGCGCGACCCACGTCACCCGATGTTCACGGATTTGACCTGCGAACACCGAACAAATAGTCGTGCGATTGCGGCGGATCCGTGGTGGACTGGTTGCCGGAGGACGTATGTCGCAGCGCAAACGGAACCGCGGCCACCGTGCCGCGGCGGGCCCAGTCGGGTCTCTGCCGAGTTCAAGCCTGCACTCAGACCCTCACATACCCGGCCCGGCCGACGGATCAGTGTGGGGACGTCGCCGGGTGCTGTTACTGAATTCGACCTACGAACCGCTGACGGCGCTCCCCATGCGCCGGGCGGTGATCATGCTGCTGTGCGGTAAGGCCGACGTGGTTCACGACGACCCCGCCGGCCCGGTCATCCACTCCGCCACCCGGGCAATCGTGGTCCCGTCGGTGATCCGGCTGCGCAGCTTCGTTCGGGTGCCCTACCGGGCGCGGATCCCGATGACCAGGGCCGCGCTGATGCATCGCGACCGGTTCCGATGCGCGTACTGCGGCTCCAAGGCCGACACCGTCGACCACGTCATACCGCGCAGCCGCGGCGGTGAGCACTCGTGGGAAAACTGCGTCGCCGCGTGCGCAGGGTGCAACCACCGCAAGGCTGACAAGCTGCTGAGCGAGCTCGGCTGGACGCTGCGACTGGTGCCGACGCCGCCGAAGGGGCAGCACTGGCGGCTGTTGTGCACCATCAAGGAACTCGACCCGGCCTGGGTGCGCTACCTGGGTGAGGGTGCGGCGTGAGACTGCTACGGTTTGCCTCGTGAATGCTGCCGTCATCCACGGTCTATTCGTGGGCATCCCGTTTGGGCTCGCAGCTGTGCTGGCCTTGCTGTTCATCCCCGGCAAGAGCAAGCACGCTAAGACCTACAACATGTCCGATCCTTGGACGCACGCGCCGATCCTCTGGGCGGCCGTCGACGAGGTAGTTCCCGGCGGTGGCCATCACGGCCACAGCGCCGGCGATGTGAACGTGGGAGGTGGAGCAAGTGGCAAGTGGTGACCACGGGACGGTCGCGACCGTCGATCCGGCCAACCTGCCGTACGGCTATGCGCTGACCTCCAGCGGCCGGGTTTCGGGTGTCACCGAGCCGGGTGAGCTGTCAGTGCACTACCCGTTCCCGATCAGCCAGCTGGTCGAACTCGACGATGCGCTGAAGTACGGCAGCCGGCAGTCCAAGGCCCGCTTCGCGGTGTACATCGGCGATCTGGGCAGCGACACCGCAGCCCGGGCGCGCGAGATCCTGGCCGACGTGCCGACACCGAACAACGCGGTGCTGCTGGCCGTGTCGCCCGACCAGAAGGCGATCGAGGTCGTCTACGGCGCGGATGTGCGCAGCCGTGGTGCGGAGTCGGCGGCCCCGCTGGGGGTGTCAGCGGCCGCGTCGGCCTTCAAAGAGGGCAACCTCATCGACGGGCTGGTCAGCGCGGTGCGGGTGATGTCGGCCGGCATCTCCAGGCCGTAGTTCTGGCTTTTGATCGCGACGTAGCGCTCCAGGAAGGCGCGTTCGTCGAGGCGTTTGCGGCGCATCCAGCCGGTGACTTCGTCATTGCACTTGCTGGCGTTGCACGCCGCGCACGCGGGCACGACGTTGTCGATGGTGTACCTGCCGCCCCGGGAGATCGCCATGACGCAGTCCCGTTGCAGCGGCTTGCCCTTGACGCCGCAATAGGCGCAGCCGTTCCAGGCGTCTTTGAGCGCCGTCCACTGTTCCTCGGTCAGGTCGTTGACGACGGCCCTGACGCGCCTGATCCGCCTGCGCGCTGCGCGGGCTCGCCTGGTGTTCTTGGCCGCCATCGCCTGATGATGGCAGCGCGAGGTCAGCCGGCGTCGAAGGCGCGCGCTTTCAGTGCGCGTTCGGTACCGGCCCGGCCTTCGAGGACCAGCCTGCGCAGCGCCGACGGCAGTTCCCCGGACAGGAAAGTGTCCGCGGCGGCCAACGCCTCTTCGCTGATGTCCCAGGACGGGTACAGGCCGATCACCACCGTCTGCGCGACCTCGCTGGACCGACGCTCCCATACTCCGGGGATCGCGGCGAAGTAGCGCTCGGTGAACGGCTGCAGCAGGGCGCTCTGCCCGGGCTGGACGAACCCGCCGATGATCGAGCGCGCGGTGATGTTGGCCAGGGTGTCGTCCTCGATCACCTGTTGCCACGCGGCTTCTTTGACCGCGAGCTGGGGGCGAGCCGCCGCGGCGGCGGCGGCGTGACGGCGACCGGCAGCCGTCGGATCGTTCTGCGCCTCGGCGTCGAGGAACGGTGTCTCGGGTCCGTCACCGTCGAGGTCACCGGAGGCGGCCAGCGCGGTGACGATCCGCCAGCGCAGATCGGTGTCGATGACCAGGCCCGGGAGGTTCACCTCGGCGGGCTCGTTGTCCAGCAGCGTCGCCAGCACCGCGACGTGGTGTAGCTGCAGCACCGACGTGCACAGCGCGTTGATGAACGCCAGCTGGTGATCCGAACCCGGGGACGACTCACGCGCCAGATCGAGCAGCCGGTCGGCGAACGCGGGCCAGCCGTTGGCGCACGCCCACGCCGGGTCGGCGTAGGAGTTCAGCGCGGTCTGCGCCTGCAGAAGCAGCCGCTGCGCCACACCGACCTCGGTCTCGGCCTGGACCCCGCTCATCACCAGCGCGACGAAGTCGCGGGCGGGCAGCTCGGCATCGCGGGTCATCTCCCACGCCGCCGACCACACCAGCGTGCGCGGGAGCGGCTCCTCGATATCGGCGATCCGGCTCAGGGCCGTTTGTAGTGAGTCCGGGTCCAACCGCAGCGAGCAGTAGGTCAGGTCGTCATCGTTGACCAGGATCAGCTTTCCACGCGAAACTCCTTGCAGCGCAGGCACTTCAGTCGAAGCTCCGGCTACGTCCAGTTCCTCGCGATGAACCCGCACCAACTTGCCCGTCGTCGGGTCGTCGTCGTAGATACCGACCGCGAGCCGGTGCACCCGGGTCTCGCCGGCCCCAGGTGCGGCGCCGCCCTGCGCGATCGCGAAGCGGGTGAATTTGCCGTCGGCGTCGACGTCGAAGTCGGCGCGCAGCGTGTTCAACCCGGTGGTCTTGAGCCACTGCCGACCCCAGTCGCTCAGGTCGCGGCCCGACGCCTTCTCCAACGCACCCAGCAGGTCGTCGAATGTCGCGTTGTCGAAGGCGTGTGCGGCGAAGTAGTCACGCAGGCCGGCCAGGAAGTGCTCCAGCCCGACGTAGGCGACGAGCTGCTTGAGCACGCTGGCGCCCTTGGCGTAGGTGATGCCGTCGAAGTTCACCTCGACGGCGTGCAGGTCGGGGATGTCCGCGGCCACCGGGTGGGTCGACGGCAGCTGGTCCTGGCGGTAGGCCCACGACTTCTCCACGTTGGCGAACGTGGTCCATGCCTGGTCGTACTCGGTGGCCTCGGCTTGGCACAGCACCGAGGCGAACGTGGCGAACGACTCGTTGAGCCACAGGTCGTCCCACCACGTCATCGTCACCAGGTCGCCGAACCACATGTGCGCCATCTCGTGCAGCACGGTCTCGGCCCGGCGCTCGTAGCTGTACCGGGTGACCTTGGACCGGAAGACGTAGTCCTCCAGGAACGTCACCGCGCCGGCGTTTTCCATTGCGCCGGCGTTGAATTCGGGCACGAACAGCTGGTCGTACTTGCCGAACGCATACGGCACACCGAAGTTCTGGTGATAAAAGCCGAAGCCCTGCTTGGTCTCGGTGAACAGCCGCTCGGCGTCCATGTACTCGGCCAGCGACGAGCGGCAGAACAGGCCCAGCGGGATCTCGCCGTGCTCGTCGGTGTAGACGTCGTCCCAGCGCGCGTACGGTCCGGCGATCAGTGCCACCAGGTAGGTGCTCATCTTCGGGGTGGTGGCGAAGGTGTGCACTGTGCCTTTTTCGGCCGTGTCCCGTCCACTGGTCGCGCCGTTGGAGATCACCTGCCAGTGCGACGGCGCGGTCACGGTCACGTCGAACGTGGCCTTGAGGTCGGGCTGGTCGAAGCACGCGAACATCCGCTTGGCGTCGGCGGTTTCGAATTGCGAGTACAGATAGACCTCGCTGTCGACCGGGTCGACGAAGCGGTGCAGGCCCTCGCCGGTGTTGGAGTAGCGGCAGTCGGCGTCGACCACCAGAACGTTGGTTTTGGCCAGCCCCTGCAGCGCAATGCCGGTGGACTCGTCATACCCGGACACGTCGATGTCGACGCCGTTGAGAACCGCGCTGTGCACGGTCTCGGCGGCCAGGTCGATGACGGTGTCGGCGCCGGGGAGCGCCTCGAATTCGACGGTCGTGGTGGACCGGAACGTCGTCTCGCCGGTCGTGAGGTCGAGAACGATCCGATAGTTGTCGACGGTGACCAGAGCAGCGCGCTCGATGGCCTCGTCACGGGTGAGGTTGGGAAGTGCCACATCAATAACCTAGCGGCACGCCCAGCTACATGTGCGGGGCCTGGATCCAGTCGAAGAAGGTTCCGTTGGTGACCGACTTCATCATCGCCGGGCAGTAGAGCTTCACCGCCATGCCGGCGAAGAAGGCCGCCATCTGGGGCGGGACGCCACCGCCCTGCACCTTGGCCACAGCCATCCCGAACGACTTGCCCGGCCCGACCAACTGCGGGCAGACCGACTTCGCCAGCTGCGTGGCGGCGTCGGCGTTGTCGTAGTGGATGCCGGCCTGGTTGAGGGCGGCGATAAAGGCGTCGTCGACAGGGTCGGCATGGGCCGGAGCTGCCATTGCGGTTGCGCCTGCGACGAACGCGGCGGCGGTCACTACTCGGATCACACCAATCACTCATGGAACACTGGTGCACAGCGGTCACAAATGCACCACGGTTGGGTCAAGAATTGCCACCTATGCATTTCCCGTGCCGCCATGCCCAGCTTTGTGTAGTTGGCACCGGCAAGCGGGAACAGTGATCTCACGACGTGAGTTGAGTTGAAGGTCTGCGTCCATCGCTGGGAGGAGCCCCATGTCCGAGAAGTCTGTCGCCGGTTTCTGGTTCGACCCGCTGTGCCCCTGGTGTTGGATCACCTCGCGTTGGATCCTCGAGGTCGAGAAGGTGCGCGATATCGACGTCGACTTCCGGGTGATGAGCCTGGCCGTCCTCAACGAGGGCCGCGACCTTCCCGAGGAGTACCTCGAGATGATGAAGAAGGCCTGGGGCCCGGTCCGGGTCGCCGTCGCCGCTGAGCAGGCGCATGGCCGCGAGGTACTCTCGCCGCTCTACACCGCGATGGGCACCCGCATCCACGACCAGGGCAACAATGACTTCGACGTCGTCATCAAGGAGTCGCTGGCCGAGGTGGGGCTGCCCGCCGGACTCGCCGAGGCGGCCACCACTGACAAGTACGACGACGCCCTGCGCAAGAGTCACCACGAAGGCATGGATGCCGTCGGCGAGGACGTCGGGACCCCGACCATCCACATCAACGGCGTGGCCTTCTTCGGCCCGGTGCTCTCCCGCATCCCACGCGGCGAGGAAGCCGGCAAGTTGTGGGACGCATCAGTGATTTTCGCGTCGTACCCGCACTTCTGGGAGCTCAAGCGAACCCGGACCGAAGCGCCGCAGTTCGATTAGATTTTCTCCTCCGGTTGCGCGCCGGCTCTGTTGGTACAACCTTTAGTCCATGACATTGGCCGACCCGGCAGAGCCGAGCGTGCAGACCGACGGCACCTACCGCGACAAGCTGGTGGCCGTCGAACCCGGTGGCAACGAATTCATCTCCCACGAGGACCGGCACGGGCAGCCGCGTCAGCTGTTCTGGACGTGGACGTCGCCCAACCTCGAGTTCGCGACGATCTTCGTCGGCGTGCTCGCGGTGGCCGTCTACGGAATGACGTTCTGGCAGGCCGTCGCCGGCATCGTCATCGGCACCGGCCTGGGCGCGATCGCACACTACTTCCTGTCCGCGCGCGGCCCGCTGCACGGTGTGCCGCAAATGGTGCTGGGCCGAATGGCATTCGGGTTCAAGGGCAATGCGGTGCCGGCGGTCCTCATGTCGGTGACGGCCGGTGTCGGGTGGTTCGCCACCAACAGCGTCAGCGGCGCCTACGCGTTGGCCACCCTGTTCCACATCGCGCCGTGGGTGGGCTTGGTCATCATCGTGCTCGTCCAGACCGGGTTCGCGTTCTTCGGCCACAACCTGGTCCAGGCGTTCGAGCGCTGGGCCTTCCCGGTGCTGGCGGTGATCTTCGCCGTTGCCTCCGTGGTGATCCTGACCAAATCGCACTTCGACGCACCCGCCCTTGACGGTGGTGTCGGCGGCCTTGGCGGTTTCCTGCTGACCGTGGGCACCGCCTTCGGCTATGCGGCGGGCTGGACTCCGTATGCCGCCGACTACACCCGCTACCTGCCGGCCACCGTATCGACCACGCGCACCGGGCTGTTCGCCTCGTTGGGGTTGTTCCTGTCGTGCGTTGTTCTCGAGGTGGTCGGCGCCGCATCGGTGACCATCGGCCCGGCGTTGTCCGACAACCCCACCGAGGCGTTCACCAGCGAGTTGGCCTCGCCGCTGGCCAAGGCCACGCTGCTCGCCATCGCGGTCGGGGCCATAGCAGCCAACGCGATCAATATCTATTCGGGGGCAATGGCTTTCGTCACCATCGGTGTCAAGCTTCCGCACCACATCGCGCGCGCCCTGGTCACCGTGTTCTTCGGTGTCGCGGGATTCTTGATCGCCCTCTGGGCCCTGCCCGACGCGGCCGCCAGCTACGAGGCCTTCCTGCTGATCATCGCCTACTGGATCGGGCCGTGGCTCGGTGTGGTGTTCGCCGATCAATACCTGCGGCAGGGCCAATCGATCGCCGGGTTCCTCTACGACCGCAGCTACACCAACTGGCCCGGATTCGCGTCCTTCGCGATCGGTCTGGTGGCGTCGGTGCTGCTGTTCTCCAACCAGGTCAAGTTCGTCGGCTACATCGCCAGGGAGGTGCCGCAGCTCGGCGACGTCACGTTCTTCGTGGGCTTCCTGATCGCGGGCGCGAGTTATCTTGTGCTGTGCCGATCGAAGATCGCCGCCGAGCGCGCCAAGGTATGACGCCTCTCGAGATGCTCGACGTTGCCTACGCTGAGGCTCGAAAAGGCTTATCGGAAGGCGGGATTCCGATCGGTGCCGCTCTGTTCAGCACCGACGGCGTGCTGTTGGGCAGCGGGCACAACCGCCGTGTCCAGCAGGGTGACCCGTCACTGCACGCCGAGACCGACGCCTTCCGGGCTGCGGGCCGTCAGCGGGACTACCGCTCGACGATCATGGTGACCACGCTCTCGCCCTGCTGGTACTGCAGTGGGCTGGTGCGGCAGTTCAACATCGGCGCGGTACTGATCGGGGAGAGCCGAACCTTCGTCGGTGGCCACGACTGGCTGGCCGAATTCGGCGTCGACGTCACCTTGCTGGACGACGAGCGCTGCGTGGCGATGATGACAGAATTCATCGCCGAGAATCCCGAACTGTGGAACGAGGACATCGGAGTGGCCGAGACGTGATCGCCTCCGTCGATATTTCCCGCTGGTATGCCGGGGGAGCCCAAGCCGACGCCGTCGCAGCCGAGCTCGACGGAGGGTTGCAGCAAGCGGGCTTCATCCTCGTCACCGGACACCGCATCGCGCCCGAGCTGGCTGCCGGGGTGCGGGCCGCGTCGCGCGAGTTCTTCAACTTGCCTGATGACGTCAAGCGGCGGTACTCGGTGCCGGTCGGCGGCCACGGCTGGATCGCGCCCGGTGCGGAGGCGAACGCCTACGCGGAGGGCACCGAGACACCGCCCGACCTGAAGGAGAGCTACAGCCTGGGTGCCGAGACTGCCGTCGGCGATCCCGAGGTCGACCGGGTCTGGTTCGCGCCCAACGTCTGGCCGGACGAGGTGGCCGAGATGCAGGCGCTGGTGCACGAATACACCGAGGCCATGCACCGGCTGGCCGACGACCTGCTGGCGCTGATGGCCCATGCGCTCGGGCTGCCCGACAACCCGTTCGCCACCCTGGCCGACCGGCCGACCTGGACGATGAACATCAACCACTATCCGCCGGTCAGCGTCGTCGGGGAGCCTGAACCCGGACAGTTCCGGATCGGGCCGCACACCGACTTCGGCACCGTGACCATTCTGGATCGCGAGCCCGGAGCCGGTGGGCTGCAAGTCTTTTCCGAAGCCGGCGGCTGGGAAGACGCACCGTACGATCCCGCGGCGCTGACCATCAACATCGGCGACCTCCTCGAGTACTGGAGCGGACGGCGCTGGCCGTCCGGGCGGCACCGGGTGTTGCCGCCGCAGCCGCACGCTCCGGAGGAGGATCTGGTCTCGCTGATCTACTTCTACGAGGCCAATCACGATGCGCTGATCACGCCGCTGGCACCGCCGATCGGGCGGGTGGCCGGGCTGGCGCCGGTGACGTCGTCGGCGTTCATCAAGGAACGGCTGGACGCCATCACGGTGGGCTGAGGCGACGCCGAAGTAGAGTATCGGCCATGCGTGTCTACCTCGGCTCAGACCATGCCGGATACGAACTCAAGCAGGCCATCATCGAGCACCTGAAATCCGGTGGTCACGAGCCGATCGATTGCGGCGCGTACACCTATGACGCCGAGGACGACTACCCGGCGTTCTGCATCTCCGCGGCGACCAAGACGCTGGCCGACCCCGACAGCCTGGGCATCGTGATCGGCGGATCGGGCAACGGCGAGCAGATCGCCGCCAACAAGGTGCCCGGTATCCGCTGTGCGCTGGCCTGGAGTGTCGAGACCGCGTCGCTGGCGCGCGAGCACAACAACGCTCAAGTTGTCAGCATCGGCGGCCGGATGCATCCGGTCGAGGACGCGCTGAAGTTCGTCGACGCCTTCCTGTCCACCCCGTGGTCGAAAGCCGAACGCCACCAACGGCGTATCGACATCCTCGACGAGTACGAGCGCACCCACGTGCCGCCACCGGTGCCCGGCGCCCCCGCCTGACCCGTGCCGGAAGGCCACACCCTTCACCGGCTCGCCCGGCTGCATCAGCGTCGCTTCGCCGGCGCCCCGGCGGCCGTGTCGAGCCCGCAGGGCCGGTTCACCGACGCCGCGATCCTCAACGGGCGGGTGTTCACCCGCGCGTCGGTGTGGGGCAAGCACCTGTTCCACCACTACGACGGCGGCCCGATCGTGCACATCCACCTGGGGTTGTACGGCACCTTCACCGAGGCGCCGGTGCCGATGCCGCTGCCCGTCGGCCAGGTGCGGATGCGGGTCGTCGGCGCCGAATTCGGCACTGACCTGCGTGGCCCGACGGCCTGTGAAGTGGTCGACGAGGCGCAGGTGTCCGCGATTGTGGCCCGGCTCGGACCTGACCCGCTGCGACGGGATGCTGACCCCTCGCTGCCCTGGGCGCGAATCTCCAAGTCCCGCAAGCCTATCGGCGCGTTACTGATGGATCAGAGCGTGATTGCCGGCGTGGGTAATGTCTACCGCAGCGAATTGTTGTTTCGCCACCACATCGACCCGTACCGGCTGGGCCGCGACGTCGGTGCCGATGAGTTCGCCGAAGCCTGGACCGACCTGGTCGCGTTGATGAAGGTCGGTGTGCGGCGGGGCAAGATCGTGGTGGTGGCACCCGAGCACGATCACGGAGCGCCGTCCTACGCACCGAACCGGCCGCGGACCTACGTCTACCGGCGCGCCGGGGAGGCCTGCCGGGTGTGCGGCACCCCGGTACGGACCGCCGAGATGGAGGGCCGCAACGTCTTCTGGTGTCCCACCTGTCAGGTGTAGTCGCGCCCCAGAATCGGTCAACGCACGTCGCTCATTTGGGTCAAGGCTGGCCTCAGGTCAGCTGCGGCTGAGACATGCGGCAGCTATCGGCATAACTGGTCGCCCGGTAGGAGCGAAGACTCCTAACTTGCTCACCGCCTTCGTGGTCGTAAGTGGCTCACGCTCACCACTTGTTCCAGTGCATGAAGTCGCCGCGAGCGGCGCGGGGGGCGGCGCGGAAGTTGGTGCCGATGGTATAGGCCAGCGGGCTGAGCGCGGCTTGGACCACGGTGTCGAAGGGCAGATCGAGCACAGCGGCCATCTCGCGTTCGTAGCTGAGATGACAGGTGGTCCAAGCAGTTCCGAGTCCGCGTTCGCGGGCAGCCAGCATGAAGCTCCAAAATGCGGGGATGACCGATCCCCAGTTGCCAGCCTGTCCTCGAATGGAATTCAATACCGTACGGTCCTCGACGCGCAGGCACGGGATGACCAAGACGGGCACGTCGTGCAGATGGGCGTCGAGATGGCGCAGGCTGGCAGCGATGCCGGCCCACTGATCCGAGTCGAACGGCATCCGGGTTGTCGAACCGCCGTCGAACTCGGCGCGCAGCCCGCGACGCCAGACCTCGCTGACCGCGCGCCGGGTAACCGGGTCGTCGACGAAGATCAAATCCCACTGCTGGCGATTGCGACCGCTGGGTGCCTGCCGAGCGATCTCGACGCACTCCGCGATCAACGCCCGCGGGACAGGGCGCTGCAGGTCGAGTCGTTTGCGCACGGCCCGGGTGGTGGTCAGCACCTCGTCGGCCGACAGACCCACTCGAGGCAGCGACGGATCGGGCGCCGTCATGACGACGTCGCTCGCGAGCAGACGTTTCGTAACCGAGCCATCAAGTTTCTCCGCTCAGTTCAACAACTGATCGATCGTGTGTTGACTCTCGCAACGGTCGGGAGCATCTACGTCCGTACCGCGCACGTACATGTTTGACCGTTCGTTCCAACATCACTAACGTAGCAGGCATGGCAGGAGTGCGACAGTTCGACACCGACCGGGCGGTTGAGAAGGCAATGAACCTGTTCTGGGAGCAGGGCTACGAAGCGACCTCGATGCAAGACCTGACCGAGGCGCTCGGCGTGGGCCGTGGGTCGCTGTATGCCGCGTTCGGCAGCAAGGACGGCGTGTATCGGGCTGCGCTGGCGCACTACCTCGACTCCATGGCCTCGGCCATGCTCCAGACCCTCGATGAGGGCGGCGACGTGCGCACCACCATCCGCAACGCTCTACTGGGGCGGCTCGTGGTGGCCGCCGAGGACTCGGTGCGGCGCGGGTGCATGCTTGTCAACGCCGCCTGTGAACGCCTGCCAGGCGATGCGCAGACTCGTCAGACCGCGCTCGAGGTGACCTCCGCGAATCGGGATGCCTTGGAGCGGGCCTTGGCCGAAGCGGTTGCGCGCGGCGAGATCACCCCGGCGTTCGACCCCCGCAGCCTGGCGGTATTCCTGGTGGCCTGCCTGACCGGCCTGCTGGTGTCATCCAAGATCGACTCCGACCTGGCGTCCCTGACTCGGTCAGTGGACATCGCTATCAGCACACTGGACGGACGGCCACCCGTCAACACGCCCAACTCACCTCACCCACCTGGCACGACAGGAATACCTGTCTGATGTCTAGCACCCAGACGATCCCGCCGGACCGCGCGCCAATGTCCAGCAACCGCAGGTCAAAAGCTCACCTAGCTATCCAGATCCAGGAAGTGCACCCGTGAAGATCTTGAAGACCTACGCCCGGATGTTCGTCGCTGACCTAGACGAATCGCTGCCCCTCTACGAACGCCTCGTCGGGCAGCCCGCCGACATGCGGGTCCAGTTCGAGGAGGCCGAATTAGCCGCGGTTGGTGATTTCCTGCTCGTCGCGGGAACCGCCGAGGCTACCGACCGCTACCGCGACACCATCGGGCCCGTCATCGTCGACGACATCGATGACACCGAGAAAGTCCTCGCCGACGCCGGCGGGCACACGGACCGCTTTCCCGCACCAACCGGCGAAGGAAGTTACATCCGCCATCCCGACGGCGTCGTCGTCGAGTACCTCCAGTGGAACACCGAGATGATGAACCGCGTCTTCGGGAATCCGCCGGCCCGCAACGCGACCTGAGGCAAGCGTCCGGCCATAGCCGCGTGTGGCCCGGTGGCCCGGTTCAAGCGGTCGGAGACCGTTGTCGTCATCGCGGTAGCGAACTCTTCACCCCACCGGTGGCGTGGCAGACAAGATGTCGATTTCAATAAGAAGATCGGGTGCCGTCCGTCACTGGGGCCGCCTTGCCCACGGGCCCGCTTGCCACCACACCACGCGAAGTCATCGCACGGACGGGACAATCTTCGGGTGGAACTGATTCTCGTCGTCGTCGGCGCGATAGTGGTCACCGCGATTGCGCATCAGCGGGGTCTGGAACCCGCGCTGATCATCGTCGTTGTCGGAATCGCGGCATCATTTCTGCCCGGATTCGAAGCGCCCGAGCTGGATTCGCACATCCTGCTGACCGTTGTGTTGCCGCCGCTGCTGTACTCGGCGGCGTTGGATTTCTCGTTCCCAACGTTCGTCCGCAACATCAAACCGATCCTCGGCCTCGGAGTGGCTCTGGTGCTCGTGACAGCCTTCGCCGTCGCGGCGGTCTCGGCCTGGCTGGTGGTGGTGCCGTTGACCTTCGCCACGGCTCTGGTGCTGGGCGCCATCGTGGCACCTCCCGACGCTGTCACCGCCGTCGCGGTGGGTCGCAAGCTCGGCCTGCCCAAACGAGTGATGGCCATCCTGACCGGGGAAAGCCTGATCAACGACGCGGCCGCCCTGGCGCTGTTCTTGGTCGCCGTGGCTCAGGTGGCAGGGACCCACACGTTCATCGAGAACCCGGTGCTGCTGTTCGGTTACAGCGCGATGGTCGGTCCCGCTGTCGGTGCCGCGCTGGGCTATGTGACGTTGTGGATCCGCAAGCGGCTGAACAATCCCGGTCTGGAAACCATCCAGGGCCTGGTGGTGCCCTTCGCCGCGTTCATCGCCGCCGAGGAACTGCACGCCTCAGGGGTGCTGGCCGTGGTGGTCGCGGGGTTCGTGGTCGGCAGTGGAACGCTGGGCGCCGGCTACCAGACCCGGCTGCAGGAACGGTATGTCTGGCACGCGCTGGATGTACTGCTGGAGGCGTTCGTGTTCGCCTACATCGGGTTGCATCTGCGATTCGTGCTCGAAGATCTCCGTGAGCAGCACGAGTCGCTGGCCGAGGTGGCGATCGCGTCGGCGATCGTGCTGTTCATCGTGCTGGCGATCCGGCCGCTGTCGGTGTTCTTGATGTTCGGCCGTGGTGTCCTGCTGCGCCACGTCGACCGCACGCTGTCGGTGCCCGTCCCGGCCGGCGGCGGACGCGGCGCGCTGGGCACCAAGAAGCGGGACAAGCCAGATGGTAAGTGGCGCTCCATGATCGACCACCGGTCACTGAGTTGGCGCGAGAGCGTGGTGGTGTCGTGGACGGGTATGCGCGGGGTGGTGACGCTGGCGGCCGCGGCCGGTATTCCGTTGACGATGGCCAACGGTGAGCCGTTTCCCGAGCGGGCCACTATCCAGGCGATCGCGTTCTCGGTCGCGGTCGGGACACTACTGCTGCAGGGATGGACGCTGCCGCCGTTGATCCGCCGCCTGGAACTGTCGGGGCAGCAGGACGATCAGAGCTACGAGCGCGATGAGACGCGCAAGGCCGAGCGGGTGGTTCACGACGCCGCCGACGAGGTCCTCGCCGATTTTCGGGCCAACCCACCCGAAGGGCTCGATCCCAGGGTGCTGGCCGAAATCCGCAACACCATCGCCCGGCATTCGCAGGATGCCGACGAGATGCCCGACCCGGAGGCGCATACCCGACGCGCCGAGGTGTTCTCCGGGCTCTATCGCGATGTGCTGGCCGCCCAGCGGGCCGCGCTGATCAGTGAACGCGATGCCGGAAACATCGACGACGACGCGGTGCGGGCGATGCTGGAGCGCCTCGACCTGCAGGAGGCCGGCGTGACCTCGCGGCTGGAGAGCAGACTCTAATTCCCGGGTCGCTTCGCTCCAGCCCGCCGGATTTCTAGAAGTCGCCGAACCCGCCGCCGAAATCGCCACCGCCGAAATCGCCGCCGCCCCAGCCGCCGCTGTCACCAAGACCGCCGCCGTCGCCCCAACCGGTGTCCTGGCCAGCGTCCAGACCCTGGTCGTAGCCCTGGTCGAAACCTTGGTCGAACCCTGAGCCGTAGCCGTTCTCGAAGCCCGAGGCACCGTAGTCGACGCCGCCCATGCCGGAGAACAACGCGTCGAACAGCAGCACCGAGCCCACACCCCAGGCGCCGGCGACCAGCGCCGTCTTCCACCACGGCTCGGAGTACCAGCCGGCCGGCACCGGACGCCCGGCGACCTGGCCGCCGGGGAAGTAGTTCGGGGTGCGTTGGCTGGGGACGGGGGAGGCCTCGATCTCGCGGCCCTCGAACGCAACCTTGCGGTCCTCGGTGACCGCACCGGCCGACTTCTGGCCGGCCATCGTCTCCAGTTCCGGTCCGGGGTCCATGCCCATCGCGGTGCGCGCGGCGCGTACGTAATACAGCCCCTCGATCGCACTTTCCTTGGCCAGCATGGCCTGCTTGGCGGTGGTGGCCTGGTCGATCTGTGACGAGGCGGCGGTGAACCGCTCCGAGGCATCGGCCAGTGCCTGGGTCGACGCCTCGTTGTTGCCGGTGAGGTTGAGCACCTGCCCGCCCAGGCGTTCGATCACCCGGCGCGCGTCGGCCTTCGCGTCGGCCAGAGAGGCTGCATTGCGGTTGCCCGAGGCCCGCGACGAGCTCCACACCGCCAGCACGATCGCAATGACGACGACCAGGATGAGCACGACCAGCACACCGTTCATGGCGTCCACACTACCGATCGGGTGACACCGCCCCGGAGAACGAGAATTTGCTTGTCAGAGCACACCGAGAGCGCGGTAGACCGCGTCACTCAACGCCGTGCTGCGGGGGTCGGCGTTGCACTTGGTGGCGTCGAAATAGTTCATCACGTACGCGTAGCCGATGCGGTGTTCGAGGTCGACAAAGCCGTACGAGCCGCCGGATCCGCCGTGGCCGAAGCTGCGCAGGTTCGGGCCCGCGACCCCGCGTTGGTTGAGCATGTAGCCCAGACCCCACCCGTGGTCGGCGACCCGGGCGCCGAGTACGACATCGGCGTCGAACCCGCCCTGCGAGACGCGCACGGATTCCAGATGATCGCGGCTGAGTAGCTTCTCCTGCGCCAGTCCGTTGTAGAAGGTCGCCATTCCCAGCGCCGAGACGTGGCCGTTGGTGCCCGGGAACTCACTGGTGCGCCAGCGCGTGAGTTCGTTGGAGCCGAGCTCGTCGTCGGGAACGAAGCCCATCGCCACCGACAGACCTGCCATCGGATGCTCGTCGAGGGAGGTCGGGTGGCCCGGCGCCTGACCGTGGGCCAGGACGTCGCGGATGTGCGGCTTGTTGACCATCTCCGCGCAGCGATGGTGTTCGGCGGCAGGCAGGCCGATGTGGACGTCGATACCCATCGGCTCGGCGATCTCGGTCCGCAGGTAGTGGCCGATGGTGCGCCCGGTGACGCGCCGGACCACCTCGCCGAGGATGAAGCCGAACGTCACCATGTGATAGCCCTGCGCGGTCCCGGGCGGCCACCACGGCTCGGAAGCGGCCAGGTCAGCACACACCCGATCCCAGTCGGTGGTGTCAGTCCAATGCATGCGGGTGCGCGGGCCGATCACCCCCGAGCGGTGGCCGAGCACCGAGGCGACGGTGATGTCGTCTTTCCCGTTCTGGGCGAACTCTGGCCAGTACTGCGCGACAGAGGCGTGCAGGTCGATCTCGCCCCGGTCGGCCAGCAGGTGCACGCAGGTGCTGGTCAGGCCTTTGGTTCCGGAGAAGATGCTGGCCAGCGTGTCCTGCCGCCACTGCCGGCGGCGGCGGGCATCGGCGTAGCCGCCCCAAAGGTTGACCACCAGATCGCCGTCGACCCACACCGCGACCGCGGCGCCGACTTCGTCACCGTCGGTGAAGTTCTTCCCGAAGGCGTCGCGAACCGCGCCAAAACCCGCGGCGCAGGTGCCGCCGATGGGTATGTGGTCGCTCAACGCGCCTCCTGGCCGCCGGGAATTCAGCTCAAAATCTACGGAGGTGACGGTAGCCAGCAAAGTTGTGAGGACGATTGGAGCGCAATTGCAACCAGGTCGTAATTAGCGCTGACGCACCGAAAATCTGTTCACGCGGAGTTTCCTGCCGATTCCCCGCTTTCGCAGGTCGGTGCGTCACGATCGGAGTGTGGAGATTCCCGATACGGGCATTCCGCCGGCGCTGGCAGGTCGGATGACGATGGCCGAGCAGTACGAATGGCATCAGACCTACCTGCGCCGCCACCGGGTGTCGAGGCGCACCTTCCTGCGCGGGTCGGCGGCAGCCACGGCGGTGGCCGGCCTGGGCGTCACACCGTTCGGGCACCGGGCGTACGCCCAAGACGCGCCCTTGGCGGTGGCCGGCCGGCGGGTCGGATACGGCGCGGACGCCTCGAGCCAGCTACGGCTGGCCGCCCAGCTGTCGCGCAATCCGGGTGCAACCAAGGTCTTCGTCGACCACGGCCCGACGCCCGGCCTCGGGGCGACAGTCGAGGCCGAGGTCCGCAACCTGGTGACCCAGATCCCGGACAGCAGCGGGGGAGTGCTCGCGGCCGAACAGTTCTACGTCCACGCTCCAGTGGACGGACTGCCCGGGCGAACCCCGCACTTCTACCGCTGGCGCACCGAGGACGGCTTCGTCAGCGACGTGCTGTCGGCGACCACCGCGATGCCCAGCGCCCGAGATGCCCTGGGCTGGTTCCGGTTCACCATGATGGGCGATCAAGGCACCAACGAAACGCCGTCGTTCCCACCGGGTCTCGCGCCCGGTGAGTACGACGACAACTCCTACAAACGGGACAACGACCCGACGGCCCCGCATGCTGCCAACGTGCTGAACCAGATCATCGCCTCGCGCCCCGACTTTCACGTGCTGGCCGGTGACATTGCCTATGCCGATCCCACCGGCGAAGGCAGGCCGCCGCAGTTCGTCCGAAAAGGCGATCCGCCCAAGGGTTTCGACAAGTTCAATCCCTACGTCTGGGACGTGTACCTGGGCTCCATCGAACCGAGCGCGTCGACGACGCCGTGGATGTTCGCCACCGGCAACCATGACATGGAAGCCGCCTACCCGGTGCACGGTTACGGCGGGCATCTGAAGCGCCTGGACTTCCCGGGCAACGGACCGACGGGATGCCCGTCGGTCTACTCGTTCACCTACGGCAATGTCGCGGTGCTCTCCCTGGATGCCAACGACGTCACTTACGAGATCCCCGCGAACCAAGGTTACTCGCACGGTGCCCAAAATACCTGGGTGGAAAGGACATTGGCGACGCATCGGGCAAACCCCGACATCGACTTCATCGTCGCGTTCTTCCACCACTGCGCGTACTCGACCGTCTCCGACCACGCCAGCGACGGCGGCGTGCGGGCGGCCTGGGGATCGCTGTTCGACCGCTACCAGGTCGACCTGGTGCTGCAGGGTCACAACCATGCCTTCGAGCGGACCGATCCGATCCGGGCCGGGGCGCCCACCCGCGCCGCGGAGGACAACGCGATCGTCTACCCGGAAGCCGACGGGACCGTCTACTACACGGTGGGATCCGGCGGGCGGCGTCGCTACAGTTTCCAACCCGGCGAGCAGGAGAGCTACCGCGGTCATGAGTTGCCCGACACCTTCGTGGGAAACAGCTATGTCTGGACGGCTGACGGCCACAAGCAAACCGAGGGTGTCGGGTGGTCGCGGGTCCGGTTCCGCAACTACGCCTTCATTCGGGTCGACGTGCGGCCGGGAAATCTGATGAGCGAGATGGACGTCACGGCCGTCGACGAATACGGCAGGGAGTTCGACAAGGTGACTTACCGCCGTCAGGTCCGCGCTTAGCGTCTTCGGCGCAGGTCCATGCAAACCGCACGTCAGTGCACTATGGTTCGGTTCACCCATGACTCGAACGGTGTTGGCCCTGTTATCGGTGGGCGTGCTCGCGCTTGCCGGGTGCGGTGCGCGGTCGTACCCTGATTCCACTGCGGCGCAATCGATTACGGGGCCATACGCGCAACTGCTGGAGGCCTCGGTCAACCTCGGTGATTCCCGCGCACGGGCTGTGCAGCTCACCGCCGAACTCCGTGGCAATCAGGCCCCGGATCGTCTGCAGCGGTGGGCTTCGGCCAACGGTCTGTCGGTGCACTGGCAGCCGGGCGCCGGATGGGCAGTGCTGCAGGGCCCGCCGGCCAGAGTTGCCGCGGCTCTGCGGGTATCGGTGTACGACTACCGCAACCCGTCCGGCGAACAGTTCTACGCTTCACCCGAACAGCCGGCGGTGCCTGCAGCGCTGAGTGATTCGGTGTCGGGGCTGGGCCGTATCCTCAGCTACACCCCGTACTACTCCAGCAGCCCGTCGATCCGGCCGCTGCCGACCGATGTGCCCGACCACAGCCTGCCGCCGGATGCGCTACGCACCATCTACAACGTGCGGCCGCTGGCCGACGCCGGATACACGGGCAAGGACACCACGATCGTGGTGTTCGCGTTCGACGGTTTCGACCAGCCCGACCTCGACATGTATGCCCAGACCTACGGGCTGCCCAAGTTCACCCCCGATGTCGTCGGCGGCATGCCCGAGCAGCGCAACAACGAGGCGTCGATGGACCTGCAAGTCGCGCACGCGGTGGCACCCGATGCGCACAAGGTCCTGGTGAACGCCCGTCCGACGGTGGAGGGTGGCGGCACCTACGTCAAGATCGCCGAAATGATGCAGGAGGTCGACCGGCGGTTCCCCGGTGCGGTGTGGAGCCTGTCGATCGGGTGGGGGTGTGACCGGATGATCACCGCCGCCGACCTCGCCCCGGTCCGCGAAGCGGTGGCCGACGCGGTATCCCGCGGCACCACCGTGTTCAACGCCAGCGGTGACCTCGCCGGCCTGGAATGCAAACGCGGCCATGACTGGTCGGCGCCACCAGGTCCGTCCGACGTCGGACTCGATGCGGTCGCCTCGCTGCCCGAGGTGACGACGGTCGGGGGCACATCGCTGTCCACCGACGAGCACTATCAGTGGCTCGCCGAGCACGGGTGGAGCGACGGGCCACTGACCCAGGGGAGCGGTGGCGGAATCTCCAATCTGTTCGAACGGCCGCCGTGGCAGAGTGCGGCGCCCAACACCGCATTGCGCCGCCTGACCCCCGATGTCTCGGCCATCGCCGACACCGCCACCGGCGCCGTGATCGTCCTGCGTCAGAAACTGGTCGTCGGCGGCGGCACATCGCAGGCGGCGCCGCTGTGGGCCGGTATCGCGGCGGTGATGAATCAGTTCCTGATCGACAGCGGAGGACGGGCGCTGGGAGAGTTCAATCCGACGCTGTACCGCATCGCGGCCGGGGCCACCCGCCCGGCGTTCCACGACATCGTCCTGGGCACCAATGCCGTCGCCGTGGCAGGACCCGGGTATGACATGGTGACCGGGCTGGGCACCCCCAATGTCGACAACCTGGCTCGTGACGTCCTCGACGTGCAGCGGGGGGTGGCATGACCGCGCCGCTGGAGACCATGCCGTGCCGGCTGTGCGGACACGACGTACCGGCAGGCAGATTCTGCGGGCGGTGCGGCGCACGGCTGGTGCACGAACGCGGCAGCGGCCCGGACTGGCTGCGGGGCAACGCCTTTGTGGCCGCACCGGCCGAGAACGTGCTGCAACCCGCACTGGTCAGCTCGTTGTTCCCGCACCTGCCCCGGCGGTCGCACGCCACCTTCCGGGTCGGACTGCTGCTGGTCGGGGCGGCTCTGATCACGTTCTGCGTACTGCACTGGTACGTGCCGATGGTGGCGGTGGCGACCTTCGCCCCGCTGCTGCTGTTCGTGATCTACCTGACCGAGACCGGTGTGATCGCCGACTTCTCCTGGCGGGTTTGGGCTTTGACCGTCGTGCTGGGTATCGCAACCGGGGTGGGCTGGGCACTGCTGACCGCCGCGATCGTCGCCGAGTCCTACAGCCTGGGGCTGGGCACCGAGGTGCCCACCGCCACGTTGGTGCGTGACGCACTGGTGCTCCCGTTCGGTGGGCTGCTGGCCATGCAGGTGCCGACCGTGCTGGTCCGGCTGACCCGACCGCCGACCCGGGAATCGTTGTACGGATTCGTCATTGGCGTGCTCGGCGCCACGGTGTTCGCGGTGACGGTGACGATGGTGCGGCTGGTTCAGGAGATCGACGCCGGCATCACCCTCAGCGATCAGTCCGTGACCGATCTGCTGATGGAGGCCGGGGTTCGGGGTTTGACGCTGCCGTTGACCGCGGCGGCGGTGAGCGGTCTGGTCGGGATCGGGCTGTGGTATCACCGGCGGCCGGGATCGTCCCGTATCCGGCACCTGGCGGCGGGCGCGCTGATTCTCGTGGTTGCCGCTGCTGCCTACGCCAACGTCGGGCTGGTCGAGGTGCTCCAGATCGCCTCGGATATCCAGTTTTTGGTGCACGTGGCGCTCGCATTCGCGGCTGTGGTGGCGTTGCGGGTCGGTATGCAGGTCGCAGTGCTGCACGAGCCCCAGGACACGCTGCATCCCGAGCTGCCGATTCTGTGCCCGGGATGCGGACACGTCGTTCCCGATGTGGCGTTCTGCCCAGCATGTGGTGTCGCCGCCCATGCCGCGTCGCGCAACTCGCGAGAGGCCCGCCGCCGGGATCGGCCGCAACCGGGAACCGAGTTGGTGCAGCGATGAGCGCGCCGGCCGTGTCGCGCGAACTGGCACCCGGCTACTCGGTGTTGTCGGGGTCGTATACGGCGACGCCGGTGCGGTATACGCCGCTGCGGCGGCTGCTGTTGCTCTTGACGGCCGGACTCGTTGTGGTTGCCGGTGCGATGACGGCCGCCTCGTTGCTGACCGCTGCTCCGCCCGTTCGGTTCGCCTGCCCGCCGGACTGCGGCAAGCCGCCGACCGGCATTCCGGTACAAGCCAATCCGCGTTTCTCGCCGGCCGACGGCTCCTGGTCGGTGGCGTATCCGGGCGAAGGGTCCGCCTACACCATCACCAAGGAGTCTGACGGCGTCAACGCGGTGTTCACTGGGGGCGATGGCGGCGCGATGGAACTGTTCGGAGTTCCCGCCAACGGCCGCACAGCAGAGCAGGTCGTCGACGACCTGCTGCACGAGAAGCAGCCCGATGCGACGGTGGCCTACGTGTTGCCGAACGCGACAGTCGGCTATCAGCTCGGCTACGGCGCCGTGCTGGACGTGTATCCGCAGGGCACCAGCGGGGTGGCGCGACGCACCCGCATCGTGGTGATGGCCGCGGTGAAGAACGACTTGACGTTGATCGGGGCCGCGATCGGCCCGTATCACCCGTTCCGGCCCGGCGACGGACCCAGCCTGCCGTCCGGAGCCAACCTGCAGCTCGCCATGGATTTGGGCAAGTACGTCAACAGCTTTCAGTGGAAGGGCGATCCACCGCGGTAGCTGTCAACCCCGAGCGCTTCTTGCGGTTCCCCTTTTGGGAGCTTTCGCGGATGTCGACTGATTCGGTTTCGGTGCAACAGATTTCCGGTTGTTCCGCAGTGCTGCCTGGTGCGCGGCTGCCGCAGCTGGCGGGATGGCCGCACCGTTGATGTTGATGCCGAACGGCGCCTGCTTGACGGTGGCACCGGTTTGGCCGAGGGAGCCCGCGACAGCGAGGAAGCCGGGTCCAGCAGTCACCTGATTACCCTCGCCCAAGACGTTGAAGGCCCAACTCAGAGCACCGCCTGCGACCTGAATATCGGTACTCCCGAAAAGATTCGTGGCGTTGTTCAGTAAGCCGGTCACCTCGACGAAGACGACGTTGCCGCCCATGTTGACGGCAAGATTGCCGAATCCTGACGCGGAAACCTCGTTGGTCAGCTCACTGACGTGGCTGCCGAGGTTGATGGCGACATTGCCGAACTGAAGCGCGCCCGGTCCGATTCCAACATTGCTGCCGCCCCTGTTGCCTGCGCTGACGGCGGCCCCCAGAAAGCCATTGACCTGAGCGAGCGCGCGAGTGCCCATGGCTGAGGCGAGCGTGAAGACACTGCCCGGCGTTGCGGTCGCGTAACTCAAATCGCCCAACGCGATTGCAGCGCCCAATACACCGTCTGCGCGGGCGATGGCATTGGAACCGATCGCGATCGCGATGCTGCCGAACCCGCTACTGCAGTCACCTGTGTTGCCGAGGCCAAAAAACGATGCGCACGTGGCGTTTGCCGCGGGTGCCGTACCTATTGCCGAGGTGGCGCTCACGCCCGAGGCCACTGCCACGGCCAGCAGCGCACCCACGGTCCGTGACTTCAAACCTGTTGTATAACAGCTCATTTTCATGCTCCTGAAACTGTCGCGGGTTGGTATTGCATGACTTCCTTGGCCGCGCGTTCACCGGAACGGACAGCACCGTCGACCCAGCCGTGCATGACTCCGGATGTTTCGGTGCCTGCCCAGTGGATACGGCCGCAGGGCTCGGTGATCGCGGGTCCGAACTCGGTGAGTACGCCGGGCGGGCAATGGCTCAGCATGCCTCCGCCGGAATACCTTTCGACGGTCCAGTCCTGGTCGAGGTAGGCGATCGGGCTGGCCGCCTTCTGGCCGAATCGCTCGACTAGAGCCGCCAGGACTTCTTGCTTGCGCTCCTCGGGGTCCATCTTGGAATACCGGCGGCCCTCCGGGCCTTCGGTGATCACGCACATCACCCCGGGGCGGGGCGCGTCGGTGGACGCGTCGATGGTGAGATTCGCGAGCGAACCCGGCGCAAACGTCTGGCCGGTCAAACCGTCCTGGCGCCAGAACGGCTCGTCGTAGACGATGTTGATCTTCACGACGGCGCCGCTGGGCATGCGCTGATGCAGGAAGGACCGGTCCACCGGGAGCATCGGTTCGTACAGGATCTGGCTGGCGATGGCGATCGGCACGGCCACGATCACCCGTTGTGCCCGCACGGTCGTGCCGTCGGCCTCGACGGTGACGCCTTCGTCGCTCTGGACGATGCGCCGCACGGGCTGGTTGAGCTGAAGCGAGTCGCCGAGTTCGGCAGCCATCTTGCCCGACACCGCACCCATACCGCCGACGACGCGGGAGTCCTGAGACCCGTCTTTGATCCCGAGCACGAAGGACGGGCCACCGCCGGAGGCCAACTGGCGCAGAACGAACAGCATCGACACCTCAGAGGCAGCCGACGTGTACAGTCCCGCAATTGCCGCTTCCAGCAACGTGTGTGCCGGTTTGGACAGCGTGTGCTTGTCCAGCCACTCCGCGTAGGAGATGCGGTCCAGCTTGTCGGCGTTCTTGGCTTCCCAGGGCGCCTCGACGGGAAAGTTCTTGCACAGCCGCGTCAAGTCCAGGAAGACCGCACCCATGTTGAGTGCTGCCCACGGGCTCATCGTCAGCGGGATCGTGCCCTCGTAGCGGAACTGCTTGCCGTCGACGACCATCATCGCTTCACCGTCGATGTACTGCTTGTAGCTGCCGACGCCGAACTCTTTCATGAGTCCGTAGATGGCATCCTGACCTGGTCCGATCCAGGCTCCGCCGCGGTCGATCCAAATGCCCTCGGGGCCTTCGACGGTGAAGGTGCGCCCGCCGACACGGTCGCGGGCTTCCAGAAGGGCCACCGATCGCCCCGCTTGTTTGAGTCGCAGTGCAGCAGTCAGCCCGGCAAAGCCTGCGCCGACCACACAGATCTCTACATCAGCCATGGCTTATGGTGCGCTTGGCCGTGCGCATACTGTGGGCGTTTCGGCAAAGTATTAACCTGCTCGACGCACAGTCCCGGGAGGACGATTGACCACCGACGCCACCGTACGTACCGCCGTGGTCTTCGTGCACGGTCTGATCGAACGACGGCCGATGGACATCTTCGACGATTTCGCGAAGACGGTGTTGGCCCCGCACGAGGGCCGTTGGGAGTACTACCCCCAACCTCTCGAGATCACCGACTCTTACGAGGCGCGCCGCTACGTCGTGCCGTCTGCGGGAGTCGACCTCTACGAGTACGACTGGTCATTTCTGATGACCGGTCCTCGCTATTCCGGTGTGATTGCGTCTCTGGCGCGGACGTTCCTGCGCCGGCCCGCCCACGTGCCGGATTCGCTGTTCGGCATCTGGCGGTTGGCCTGGCTGGTCCTGATCGTCCCGCTCGCGGTGTTGTTGGGCGTCATGATCATCGGGGGTTACTTCCTGCAGACCGGGGTGGCTGGGTGGATCGTCGGTCTGGTCACCAGCGTGGTGGTGTTGAGCATCGCGCTGGCCGTGCTCCGCACGATGCCGCGGGCGTTGATTCGCAGCTTTCTGACGACCGGCTTCGTCAACGTCGCTCGGTATTTCGATCTCCTGGCGCCGGAGTCGTATGTGGTCCGCCGGGCGATCCGCGGCGGCCTCGTCGACCTGCTGTACACGCTGCAGCAAGGCAGTTATGCGCGGATTGTCGTGGTGGGGCACGGTATTGGAGGATACATCGCCTACGATGCGCTGACGACGTCCTGGGCCGAGACCCACGAGCTGCGTGCGGTACCGCCCGAGCGGCCCGAGGGCCTGGGTGCATTGGCGGGGCTTGAAGCGGCGGCGGATCGCGTGGTTGCCGAGCCGAACTCGGCGGGCGCACTCGACGAGTTCCAGACCGCACAGTTCGAGTTGTGGCAGGATCTGCGGAGGCAGGGAAACCCCTGGCGCATAACTGATTTCGTCACGATTGGGACGCCGATGGCGATGGCTGACTTCTTCGTCGGCCGTCCGCCGATTCTCGCGGGCCTGGGCCGGGCCGACGGTCGCCGACATGATTTGTTCGACAAGCTCACCCGCAGGGGTGTGGTGGTCCGGTGCCCACCGCGATCGGAGGCGTCGCCGGTCGACGCGGTCGAGTCCGGGCCGGCGAACTACGGCTCGGCTGGTGTGCTGGGTGCGCAGTCGCCGTTCGCGGTGACTCGCTGGACCAACATCTGGTTTCCGGTGCGTCGCGGCAGCATTCGCGGTGATTGGTTCGGCGGGGTGCTGCGCCCGTTGTTCGGGCCGGGAGTCCGTGAGATCGCGGTGAGCGGCAATCTGCCCGAGCGGCTGCGGCCGGGAGTGCCGCAGACCAAGTACTTCAAGTACCCCGATCGCGCCGCCGAGGGCGATGTGGCATTCCATCTCCGTGAAGCGCTTGCATTGGAAGATCATTCGGGACTGGACGTGTCGGTGAACGCACCCGTGCCGGATCCCGCCGCAGTGGACCGGGTCGTGTACCGGTCCTGGCAGCGCAGTATGTGATGGTGCGGGCGATCGTCGTGCGAACCGGCTGCGCGATCTGCGCGGTCGCTGCAATGCTGCTTGCCGTCATCGCGTGGAACGATCTCTACTTCGCCGGCTTCCCCGACTCGCATCTGACTGCCTACGACAAGGCGGCCGATGTGCCCAAACGGGTGCTGGCGTGGGGGGAGTGGGGCTTCGTCCTGCTCTTCCTGCTCCTCGCCGTCTGGCCGATCACCCTGAGGAGCCGCGCCATCGGCCTTATCGTCTGCGTGGTCGCGCTAGCGGTGGTCGCGGCGGTCCAGTGGTTGGGCGTCCCTTGGTATTTCCTCACCCACCTCGGTCTCGACAACGGAATCGGTGGCTAGAGCGGCGATGTGACGTAGATCACTTTCCTGCTGTGAACCATCCGGGGTGTGCCTGTCGTGAACCGAGGTGAGTCCGCCAGGAAAGGTGGCTCCACCGAAGGGACGCGGCGATGACGCTTGCCACGACGAAAGTCGTCGTTGTCACGGCGATGACCGTACTAACCACGGCGGCAATGTATTTCCCGAGCGATCCACCGTCGGTCGCACCGCCTGCACAGGTCAACCGTTACGTCCTGGCGGCATTGCCCAACCACGCGGACGGGCTTGCGGCTCCGAACAGACTCGTCGCCGCCAAGCTTGAAATCCCCACAGCCATCGAGGCATTGACACCACAGGTCATCACCCCTCGCTACCCGGTGATGCCTGCCAGGCCGGCGAGACTGCCTCGCGTCACCAGGGTGGAAGCGAACCTCTCGGCGACCATGCATCACCGCAAGGCCGTCCTCGCGACCGGCCATCGGCAAGCCGCCACACAACTGGCCCTTCCGACGCCGGACGCCGTCGTGGCGCAGATTCGCGCGGCCGTCGCCGTCTACATCAGCAACGGCACCGCGGCGCATCCCGACGCAGGCCTGTTGATCGGCAACGGCTTCGACGGCGGACCCGGCCAGAACGGTGGCCGCGGGGGAATGCTGATCGGCAACGGCGGTCGTGGTGGCGACGGGGTCGCGAACATCAACAACGGCTCCGCCGGAGACGGTGGTGATGCCGGGCTGATCGGCAACGGTGGCGCCGGCGGCAGGGGCGGCGACTTCATCGCAACAACGAATATCGCCGCATTCGGACGGCAAGGCGGCGATGGCGGTCGTGGCGGTCTGTTGATCGGCAACGGCGGCACGGGCGGCACCGGCGGCACCGGCCAGAACCTCGACACCGGCGGCGCTGTCGGTGGCGTCGGCGGGCAGGGCGGCAACTCCGGGGTATTCGGCCGCGGTGGCGACGGCGGCCAAGGCGGAACCGCGAACGCCGGGACCGGTACCGCGCGGGCGGGTGCCGGCGGTGCGGGCGGACAGGGCGGACTCGTGGGCAGCGGCGGATCCGGTGGCACCGGCGGAAGCGGTTCCAGCAAGGGCAATGCCTTCGGCGGCGACGGCGGGAACGGTGGCGAGGGTGGGCGCATCATCGGCACCGGCGGCACGGGCGGGACCGGCGGGGCCGCAGGCAGCAATGTCGTGACGAGTACGGCCACTGGCGGCAAGGGTGGCAACGGCGGCAACAGCCACGGGCTCTTCCGGCCAGGCGGGGCCGGCGGCGACGGTGGCAACGCCCAGTCGATCCCGGGCACCGGTATCGGCGGCGACGGCGGCAATGCCGGGCGGGGTGGCCCGGGTGCCCATCCGGGAACGGCAGGCCTGGGAGGGGTCGGCGTCGGCAGCACGCCGGGCAGTCACAACGGCAAGGCCGGCAGCGGAGCTGCCTAAAACCCGGTCACGCGCCAATCCTGTGCCAATGATGTAGGGATGAGAATCAGCCTCATCGGCGCAATAGCCGCCCTCGCGCTGGCGATGGCTCCGGTCGCGCGCGCGGATCGCGCCGAACCGCCGCCGCTGTACGGCTACTACAACCTGTCCATCGACTTCTCGAAGCAGACCTTCAACGGCATGCCCACGCCGATGAACCCGATCACGTTTCCGGTCCCGTTCACCACGCATTGCGATGTGAACGGCTGCGTGGCAACCATGGACAACTCCGACGACCATGCCCGCAACCCGGCCGCACCCATGTCCTACGACTACCGGTGGACCGGTGACCGCTGGGAGACCAGCGGTCAGTATCCGTACTTCTGCGATCGCAACGACCCCAACAGCGTTGTGCAGGCCTCTCGTTCGGACTTCTGGATGCCGAACCCGGACGGCAGCTTCTTCGGAGAGCGGACCCTCGTCGTCGGGGGCGCCGGCTGCCCAGGTGAAGGCCCCGGCACCCATGTGGTGCCGATCGCGCTGACCCCGATCGATCCGCCGTCAGCGCGCTGATCTGCCCTTACCTGCGCCAGGTGCCGCGGATGGGGTCGACTTCTTGATGGCACGGACCTTTGCCGCCACGGGGTTGCTCTTGCCGGCGGCGACCCGCTTCGAGCTCGCCACACCACGGCCGGTCGGCGTGACGAGGCCGCTGGCCGGCTTGGCCACCCGCGCCCGCACCGACGCGGCGCTGGCGGCGCACTGCTGGCCCGCGAAGCAGACCGGGAATTTCGGCACTCGCGGGATGCGCAGGAACCTCAGCCCCGGATTGACGGTGTCGGCGAAGCCGTTCCAGGCGTACGCGGTCGCGGCGAACGCGACCACGAGGCCGCTGAGGCCGATCGCGGCAAGGCCGGGGCCGGCCCCGAGGCCGAGACTGTTCAGGTACGCGAGGATCTCCGCTGCGAATGCGAGAAAATCCGGGGGCGCGGTGTCATTGGCGGTCTGGTTCGCCGACGCCGGTTTGCGCGCCGGGGTGAGGTCGGCGGTGGTGACGGAGAAGAGCTGCACCGCTTGCACTTCGACACGGGGGACCGAGACCGTCGGCGGCGCGGGTAGTGGCGCCGTCACCAACCCCAGCGTGAGAATGCCGGCGCAGGCGGCGGCGGTATACGGACGAGCAGCTGTCTTCGGCAACCTTGAGCGCATCATGGCGCAACGATCATGGCATCACTTGCGCGGTCGTCAATACGACTTCGGCGGTTTGGCCGCAACCGGAATCGGACATCATGGGACGGTGAAACTGCTACCCACACCCGACGTCGCACTTGCCGACTCCGATGTCGAAGACGCGCTGGGGCGGGCCGTCGCGGTGATCAATCCGCTGCTGGACGTGCTGTGGGGGACAGATCTGTTCGGGCTCAAGCGACAGACCCCGCCGAATGCCGTCTCCTGGGCGCTCAACGCCGCCGACATCCCGGGCACACTCGCGTGGGACGAGCTGACCGTCGACGAGCGGATCAGCTGGTGGGTGTGGCGGGTCGGGGCGCTGAACACCGTCGTGGTGGCGTTCCCCGGCGTGCTGGGCGTCATCGGACGGCGACTGCCGATCCAGGATCTGCTCGGGTTCGCCAGCCAGGCCAGCGTGCTGATCGCGGTCGCCCGGGAATTGGGTGTCACCGATCATCGGCTTCAGGTCCAGCTACTGGCCTCGGTGTTGTGCGGGCGGGATCTGTCGGCCGGCGTCGTCGACGGGCATCCGCCCGTGAGCATCGCATTCACACCGCGGGGGATCGCCTCGGCGCTGTGGAAGCTGGTCGGGGTATTCGACGCCATCGGCGACGAGCTCGCGAAGCGGCCGCACCCGCGGGCCCCGTTCCGGTACATCGCAATGCTGCCGGCTGTCGGTGCCGTGGCCTCGTACCTCGGCGAGTGCGGTGCGCTGTCCCGGGCGGCCACGGCCGGACGGCGGTGGGTTGACCAGCAAAAGCCGCCCACGTAGGGCGGTTATTGTCAACGCCATGTCGTCCGATGCGCTCGCCCGGTGGAGGAGCGAACGGTGTTCCGTTCTCGACAGCCTGGAAGCAATTCACGAAAAAGTGACGGAAAAGAAGCGCGGCCGACAGACCGCGACCGAACACCTCAACCTCGCCCTGTTCGTACGCCTCGCTGCCGAATTTCAAGGCTTCTGCCGCGACCTGCACGACGATGCAGCGCTTCAGATTTCGGACAGCCTGTCGCGGACGCTGACGAACCAAAATCCGAACCTCGTGCCGGTTCTGAAGTCATCGTTGGTCCGAATTCGAAAGTTGGACAGCGGTAACGCCTCCCCGGGCAATCTCGGAAACGATTTCGCGATTCTCGGCATGACGCTTTGGCCGGATATCTACGCGCGCTACCCAACACGAGGCCCGAAATGGAACTCGGTCCTAGACAGATTGAACGATGTACGCAACGCGATAGCCCACAGTGATGCCGTGAAGCTGCAGCAGATCAGGGCTACGCAGCCGCTAACCCTAGCGACGTTTCGTGAGTGGCGGCGGTCGCTCAACACTGCAGCGTCTGGCTTCGACAGAGTCGTCGCTGCATACTTGACATACCTGACTGGTGATACCGCGTGGAACTAGGAAGGCCCGACGATATGGCAACAACACGAGACAACCGCACACTCGTGCCCGGCGTCCGGATCAAGGTGAAGTTCGGCGGCCGGTGGGTTCCTGGCGTCGTGACGCATGTCAGCGGTAATCGCATTCATGTCGACCTCACGATCGACGGTGCCGACGAGCCCGTGACGAGTTTGTATCGCGATTACGAACTCACATCGGCTTGAACAGGCCCGACTCTGCGACATCGCCCAGCATGCTCGCTCACATGCACCTGTGCAGTTCGCGATGGTGTGCCCGACTCGAGCACCCAGCAGCATGCGAGCGCTGAAGAACTTTCGATAGCTCGACGCGGCGTCGGGATCGACGCGATGACAGCTCTGGGCGCGATGGGGCCCGAAGCGGACTACGGGCCGAACTGGTGCCGTCGCGGGTTAGTAGTCTTCGTCTTCGTTGTTCGCTTCGTCGATGAGCGCCTGAAGCTGGCCCAGCACAGTTTCGAGGAGATCATTGTCCATGTTTAGCGGGAGTGCGATCTGTTCGATGATGTTCTCGCCGCCCGCGTCAATCAAGCGTTGAGGCATCTCTGCGACCACCCTCGCGTACTGGTCGATGAACTGGTTCATGCCCTTCATCGGCAGATCGCTGAGACGGGCGCAGCTGTCGAGGGTGTCGACGTAATCAGACGGCGACGCTACTCCGCGCACGCGGCGCGCTAGGTGCAGGAATCTTTCGTAGTGGTCCATCACCCGATGTGCGACGTGGAGGATGGATTCTGGATCGTCCGCCACATCATTTGGTTCTCCGAGTGCAGCCCGGAACGCCGGGGTTTCGACCAGTTTGACTAACTTGAAACTGTTCTGCTGAACATCGTTCATCGAGTTCTTGACCAGCTGGACCAGATCCGGAAGGTCTGTGATCCGTTCGCCACTTTGCGGCGCGAAGCCGAGGGCATGGTCTTTCAGTTCGACCCCCAGAGCCTCCCGGCGTTGAATCAGAACCGATCCGAAGAGGGCCCACTGCCAGGAATGGGGGCGCTCATCCGCCAGCGCCGTCAACCCGGCGGCATCATGAACGATCTGCCCGAACTTCTGCTCGTCGTCTCCATCTTTGTTGCCGCCCTTCGCTTCTGAAAGGGCAAGTGCCAGTTTCTGGCGGAGGCAATCGGTTACCCCCGCAACGCCCTCGCGGAGTCCGTCGAGGTCGCCAATGCTCCCGAGCAGCCCTTCGACCTCGTCAAGCTTGGTGCCGTCAAGGCGGATCGGGAGGATGTAAGCGCCTTTGGTCGTCATCCTGCGACGCAAGGCCGCGCGCCGCTCGAGAATGCACCACTCCTTCTCGGCGTATTCGCGGGAGATAAACATGACGACGTATCGGGCTTCGTCGCGATAGAGCAGTGTGAAGACCTCAGTCAGCTCCTCGCCCCACATCTCGGCTCGGTAGTCGGCGTCATAAAACACGCGATCCTTAGGAAGGTTCAGCGCACGAACGACTTCCTCAACGTATAAACGTTGCTCGCCCGCGAACGACACGGCGATGTCGTACTTGTATTCAACCGACTTGGTCTCTGACTGAGCGCCGGCCACCTCTTCGGTCATGTCGATACTCCTATGTGCACGGGCTCCTTCCGGTCGACGGAACCAACGCGGTCTAGCGTAGGAGAACACATGTTCGAGGCAAGGTGACTCGCCGAGGAGCATCCCAGCTTGCCGGGCTCCGTCTGCAAAAATGATGGCCCATTGGGGCGCGAGTGATGGGTGGGGCTGGTGCGATGGAAGCCGAGGCCGGACTACGGGCCGAACATGGTGTCGTTGCGGGGCTAGTTGAGTAATCCCGCCGACTTGCCATATATTTCCAGCTTCCGAAGGACGTAATTCGAGACATCGGCTGGACTGGCGGACTTCCTCCACATCAGTTCGATGCGCACCGCCATCCCATTGTTGCGTTTTGCCAAGATGTCGCTGCGGTAAGTCGATTGCTCGTTACCAAAAGGCTCTTCGAGTTCGTAGGACTCAATAATGCCAGCCTTCTTGAGGGCTTCTGCGATGGTTCGGTTTACTTCGATGTCTGCCGCTGTTGCAATCTCGGTCAGGCCGTTAAATGCCTTTAACGTGTTATCGCCCGCCTTCTGTCCGCGGCGGCCAGTGGTTAGGGTGTTGTCGGCAAGTAGCCTGCCCAGCGTGCTGTTCTTCATCCGTTCCACAGCCTGCGGATCGCTGCTCGTTGACATGCCTTGCGCTTTCATCAACTCGCGCAGCTTCGGCGTTGCGAACTGGCGGGCTGCGGCTAGCGCCGTCCAAACGTCTAGATGGACGACCCGTGCGTCGAGGATCGTGCCGAGCAGCCCGAGCCTCTCGGGAAATTTCTGCAGATCGGCGACAATATTTGCACCCGTGGAGGTCATCATTCGGTCAATGTCAGCCGCTGAGAACCTGCCCCGAGTAATGGCATTCACGGCAGTATCTGAGTTCGGAGCAACTACCACGATCCAGACGTGTAGGGACTCTTTTGGTAGCAGTTTCTTTACTTCTTGTACGTTTTTGTGCAATTCAGATCGGATGCGGCCCATGAAATTCCCGATAGTGGAACTTTCCGAAGCGATCTGGCTGGCTCTTTCTTCAGTTATGCCGAGGGTATGGAGGCTCGCGCCAGCATTGAGGGCACTAATGGTTTTCTCCGCAATTCCTACGTAGTCGGTTTTCGCGGGGCCTGAAAATGTAAATGCCTGCTGGTCAATTCCTAGCAGCGATTCGGCACCAATTTTGGAGGCGATATCCAGCACAATCGTGACCAATTCATCGGTATTAATTGGCCACACTACGAGCGTCTTGGCTCCCGCTGGTGACCGAACAAACCCATTGATGGCGTGCAGAATCGCCTCGATAGCCTCGCGAGCTACCTGCCCGAGCGCTTCCCGGCCTTCTATGACGAGTATTCGATTGCCGTCGGTCTGCGGCAAGGCCGCAAGCGCGGCTGGGACGTCCGCGTTACTGGTGATCGACTCAACGACGACGCTCTCGCGAAAGATTGGCACCGTCTTGGCGAACGTTGATTTTCCCGCCCCCGAAACGCCCTTGAGGACCAACAAACCGCCTCGGCCGGCAGAGAACATTTCTGCGAACCGATCGTCGACTTCACACAGCGACGACTCGACCGGGACGATGACACTCCGAAGTGTGGACTGCTCTTCGCCTGATAGCGCCTCGAAGCGGTCCGGTACGCGGATGGTGTCGAGCGCGCTGGTCGGCATGCGTCGCAGAGTATCGAGCCACACGTGCGAACAGGACGCAGACTCGCGGTCTGGTTGGTACAAAGTGGATACAGGCTGAACCGCCCGAATAGCGGGTAGACCTGCGAAAACCGCTCTAGCAGCCGGTTCATGAGAGCGGGCGACGGGAATCGAACCCGCGTAGCTAGTTTGGAAGACTAGGGCTCTACCATTGAGCTACGCCCGCGTGTTTACGCGAGCCCAAATGTACCGGCCGACGTCAGCAAATCCGAATCGGCCCACCTGAAAGCGCATCGTCGAGGGTCGATTGCCGCTGAACAGGCTCCTGCCCGTAGGATTCGGGCGCGAGAAAGACAGCACCGGGGTGTAGCGCAGCTTGGTAGCGCATCCGCTTTGGGAGCGGAAGGCCGCAGGTTCAAATCCTGTCACCCCGACACGCCCAATAACGTCCCAGACGAGAAGACGATCGACCCGAGGAGTACCGCAGTGAAGAGCACCGTCGAGAAGTTGAGCCCGACCCGGGTTCGCATCAACGTGGAGGTGCCCTTCACGGAATTGCAGCCCGACTTCGACCGCGCCTATAAGGAGCTCGCCAAGCAGGTCCGGCTGCCCGGCTTCCGCCCCGGCAAGGCCCCGGCCAAGCTGCTCGAAGCCCGCATCGGTCGCGGCGCCGTGCTGGAGCAGGTCGTCAACGACGCGCTGCCGGGCCGCTACAGCGAGGCCCTCGTCGCCACCGAGCTGAGCCCGCTGGGCCAGCCCGAGATCGAGGTCACCAAGATCGAGGACGGCGAGGAGCTCGTCTTCACCGCCGAGGTCGACGTCCGCCCCGAAATTGAGCTACCCGACCTGAGCGCCCTGAAGATCTCGGTGGAGCCCATCGAGATCAACGACGACGAGGTCGAGGCCGAGCTCGAGTCGCTGCGTGCCCGCTTCGGCACCCTCAAGGGCGTCGAGCGTCCCGCCCAGACCGGTGACTTCGTCTCGATCGACCTGTCGGCCACCGTCGGCGGCGAAGAGCTGCCCGACGCCGCGACCGAGGGCCTGTCCCACGAGGTCGGCTCCGGTCAGCTCATCGACGGTCTCGACGACGCGATCGTCGGCTTGGCCGAGGGCGAGTCGAAGGTCTTCACCACCAAGCTGGCCGCCGGCGAGCACGCCGGTGAGGAAGCCGAAGTCACCGTCACCGTCAAGTCCATCAAGGAGCGCGAGCTTCCCGAGGCCGACGACGAATTCGCGCAATTGGCAAGCGAATTCGACACCATCTCCGAACTGCGCGAGAACCTCGTCGAACAGGTGAAGCGGGTCAAGCGCATCCACCAGGCCGAGAAGATCCGCGACAACGCCCTCGAGCTGCTGCTGGAGACCACCGAGGTGCCGCTGCCCGAGGCGATCGTGCAGGCCCAGGTCGACCAGACCGTGCACAACGCGATCCACGGCCTCGACCACGACGAGGACAAGTTCGCCGAGCAGCTCGAAGCCGAGGGCAGCTCACGCGAGAAGTTCGACACCGAGACCCGTGAGGCCGCCGAGAAGGCCGTCAAGACCCAGCTGTTGATGGACGCCATCGCCGACGACCTCGACATCCAGGTCGGTCAGAACGACCTGACCGAGCGGCTGGTCCTGATGTCGCGGCAGTACGGCATCGAGCCGGCTCAGTTGCTGCAGATCCTGCAGCAGAACAATCAGCTGCCGGCCATGTTCGCCGACGTGCGCCGCGGCCTGACCGTGGCCGCGGTGGTCGAGGCCGCCACCGTCACCGACACCGACGGCAACGTCGTCGACACCGCCGAGTTCTTCGGCCCGCCGGCCGAGGACGCCGAGGACGATGAGGCCATCGATGGCGACACGGAGGACACGGCCGATGAGGCCGAAGAGGCCGCTGAGCAGCAGGCCGACAAGGCTGAGTAACGCCGACAGCGAAAGCGCACTCGCCAGGGAGTGCGCTGCGCGCTGCGTTGGTTAGGGTCGGGTAGAACGAAGTCCGTAGAAAGCAGGTATCAAGTCGTGACTGAAATGCGTTCGGGCATGCCAGGGCTGAACCTTTCCGACTCGGTGTATGAGCGGTTGCTCGCCGAGCGCATCATCTTCCTGGGTTCCCAGGTCGATGACGACATCGCCAATCGGCTGTGCGCGCAGATCCTCCTGCTCGCGGCCGAGGACCCGACCAAAGACATCTCGCTGTACATCAACTCGCCCGGCGGCTCGATCAGCGCCGGTATGGCGATCTTCGACACCATGGTGCTCGTGCCGTGCGACGTCGCCACCTACGCCATGGGCATGGCGGCCTCGATGGGCGAGTTCCTGCTCGCCGCCGGCGCCAAAGGTAAGCGCTACGCGCTGCCGCACGCCCGCATCCTGATGCACCAGCCGCTGGGTGGCATCACCGGTGGTGCGGCCGACATCGCGATCCAGGCCGAGCAGTTCGCGCTCATCAAGAAGGAAATGTTCCGGCTCAACGCCGAGTTCACCGGCCAGACGATCGAGCGCATCGAAGCCGACTCCGACCGCGACCGCTGGTTCACCGCCCAGGAAGCCCTGGAATACGGCTTCGTCGACCACATCATCACCCGCGCCCACTTCAACGGAGGGTCCAATGCCTGATTACACAGATTCGCGGCTCGCACCGCAGGGGCGTTACATCCTTCCCTCGTTCGTCGAGCACTCCAGCTGGGGTGTGAAGGAATCCAACCCGTACAACAAGCTGTTCGAGGAACGCATCATCTTCCTCGGCGTGCAGGTGGACGACGCGTCGGCCAACGACATCATGGCCCAGTTGCTGGTGCTGGAATCGCTGGATCCCGACCGCGACATCACCATGTACATCAACTCGCCGGGTGGCTCGTTCACCTCGCTGATGGCGATCTACGACACCATGCAGTACGTGCGCGCCGACATCCAGACGGTGTGCCTCGGTCAGGCCGCCTCAGCCGCCGCGGTGCTGCTGGCCGCCGGTACGCCGGGCAAGCGCCTGGCCCTGCCGAACGCACGCATCCTCATTCATCAGCCGTCGCTGGGTGGCGTCATCCAGGGTCAGTTCTCCGATCTGGAGATCCAGGCCGCCGAGATCGAACGGATGCGGACCCTGATGGAGGAGACGTTGGCCCGGCACACGGGCAAGGATGCGGCCGTCATCCGCAAGGACACCGACCGAGACAAGATCCTCACCGCGGCGGACGCCAAAGAGTACGGGATCATCGACACGGTTCTGGAGTACCGGAAACTGTCGGCCCAGAACGCCTGATCGCGGCGATGTCTGCCGGGCTCACCCGGCAGCATCCGCCGATGATGTTCGCGCCCGCCGCGGCCCACTGGGTCGCGGCGTTCGCGTCGAAGCCACTCGTACCTATCCAGGTGCGGCGTGAGGGTTCCCACTCTTCACCGCTGTTCGGGTAGACGATCACCGGTTTGCCGCTGACGCGGCGGGCCACCTCGATGGCGCCGAGCACGTCGGCCGGTGCGCTGCAGTTGACCCCGACGGCGACGATCTCGGGGACGTCGGCGGCCACCGCGAACGCCTGCTCGAGCGGTTGGCCGGCCCGGGTGTGCCCGCCGGCGATCGTGTAGCTGAGCCACGCCGGGGTACCGAACTCACCCACCAGGCCGGCCAGCGCTTCTGCCTCGTCGACGTCGGGCACCGTTTCCAGGGCCAGGACGTCGGGCTGCGCGGACACCAGGACCTCCAGCCGGGGGCGGTGCCAGTCGGCCAGTTGGGCGACGCTCAGGCCGTAGCGGCCCTGGTATTCCTCGCCGTTGGCCAGGGCCGCGCCATAGGGCCCGACGGACGCCGCGACCCACCCGCCGGCGTCGACGTTGTCCCGCGCCGTCCTGGCCAATTCGACGCTGCGGACCAGGAGCCGCTCGGCTTCGCGCCGGGCGAATCCGCGCTCGGCGAAACCGTCGAACGACGCCTGGTAGCTAGCGGTCGTCGCGATATCGGCCCCGGCCCGATAAAACGCCTCGTGAACGGCCACGATCTCGTCCGGGGAGTCGACCAGCAACCGGGCCGACCACAGGTCGTCGGACAGGTCGTGTCCACGGGCTTCCAGCTCAGTGGCCAGCCCGCCATCAGAAATCAGGACGGTATTGTGGGTAACGGCGAACACCACGACGCAACTCTACGTTCGGCCCAGCTCAACGGCTCGATATGGTCACGGCGGCGACACGCCAAAAACACAGCTAAGCGTTCCGAGGCGACGTGAGCCGCGTCAGGGGATATGTTCACCATCACGCACGAATACCACTGACGCGATTCGGCTTTATCTGTCGCACCGTGGCAGAGCAAGCGGGTAGCGTCGGGACAGACACCGACACTGACTGACTGGCAACATCGAAGACCCGGCGAAGGAAAGTAGGACCCCACCACCATGGCGCGTATCGGAGACGGCGGTGACCTGCTGAAGTGCTCGTTCTGCGGTAAGAGTCAGAAGCAGGTGAAGAAGCTCATCGCCGGCCCCGGCGTCTACATCTGCGACGAGTGCATCGATCTGTGCAACGAGATCATCGAAGAGGAGTTGGCCGACGCCGACGACGTCAAACTCGATGAGTTGCCCAAGCCTGCCGAGATCCGGGAGTTCCTGGAGAGCTACGTCATCGGCCAGGACACCGCCAAGCGCACGCTGGCCGTTGCGGTCTACAACCACTACAAGCGAATCCAGGCGCAGGAAAAGCACCGGGATTCCCGCTCTGAGCCGGTGGAGCTCGCCAAGTCCAACATCTTGATGCTCGGCCCGACCGGCTGCGGCAAGACCTACCTGGCGCAGACGCTGGCCAAGATGCTCAATGTGCCGTTCGCCATCGCCGATGCCACCGCCCTGACCGAGGCCGGCTACGTCGGCGAAGATGTCGAGAACATTCTCCTCAAGCTGATCCAGGCCGCCGACTACGACGTGAAGCGGGCCGAGACCGGCATCATCTACATCGACGAGGTCGACAAGATCGCCCGCAAGAGCGAGAACCCGTCGATCACCCGCGACGTGTCCGGTGAGGGTGTGCAGCAGGCGCTGCTGAAGATCCTCGAGGGCACGCAGGCGTCGGTCCCGCCGCAGGGCGGCCGCAAGCATCCTCATCAGGAATTCATCCAGATCGACACCACCAACGTGCTGTTCATCGTTGCCGGTGCGTTCGCCGGACTGGAGAAGATCGTCTCCGACCGCGTCGGCAAGCGTGGCCTGGGTTTCGGTGCCGAGGTGAAGTCCAAGGCCGAGATCGACACCCAGGACCACTTCGCCGAGGTGATGCCCGAGGATCTCATCAAGTTCGGTCTGATCCCGGAGTTCATCGGCCGTCTGCCGGTGGTGGCCTCGGTGACCAACCTGGACAAGGAATCTCTGGTGCAGATCCTGTCCAAGCCGAAGAACGCTCTGGTCAAGCAGTACACCCGGCTGTTCGAGATGGACGGCGTCGAGCTGGAGTTCGCCGACGACGCACTGGATGCCATCGCCGATCAGGCCATCCACCGCGGCACCGGTGCCCGTGGCCTGCGCGCGATCATGGAAGAAGTTCTGCTGCCGGTGATGTACGACATCCCCAGCCGTGACGATGTCGCCAAGGTCGTGGTGACCAAGGAGACCGTCCAGGACAACGTCCTGCCGACGATCGTGCCGCGCAAGCCGGCTCGCCCCGAGCGTCGCGACAAGTCCGCTTAGTTCGTCGATTCGGGCGCCAGCTTCAATAGCTCGCCCTCGTTCTTCCCGGCAACGTAGACGTTTCCCGCGCCGTCGACGGCGATCCCGTCCATCCGGGTGGCATTGTCGTCGAACGGTAACTCCACTGCGGTCTGGTTGCCCGCCTGGAGTTCGAGTGCGGCGGCGGACCCGCCATCGAATCCGTTGTCGGAGACATAGACGTTGGAGTCTTTGTCCACGGCCACGCCGAACGGGGACACGAGTCCGGAGAAGGGGAGTTCGGTCTGGGTCGGTGGGTTGCCCGACAGCTTCACCACCGTGTGGCTGCCCGGATCGGTGATGTAGACGCTGCCGTCCCCGCCGACGGCGATTCCGAGCGCCCGCTGCAGGCCGCGCACCGGAAGTTCGACGGGTGCAGAAGCACCTTTGGCCAATTTGAGTACCCGAGTGCCGAGGTCGGTGACGTAGACGTTTCCTTCGGTATCGGCGGCTATGTAGCCGACGCGGGAGCCGTCAAACGGCAACTCGACGGGGCCGGAAGCGCCAGGAGCGAGTGCAAACACCTTGTTCAACACGTTGTCGGTGGCGTACACCGTGCCCTGCGGATCCACGGCCACGCCCATGAGGTGCGCCGATCCGGTGAACGGCAGCGCCACCGGGGTGCCGGCCCCTGGCGGCAGTTTCCACAGGTTCTTGCCTCCGAACTCGACGATGTAGATAGTGCCGACGGAGTCGGTGGCCAGCGAAGCCTGGGACAGCACGTGTCCGGCCGGCGGGGGCACCTTCACCACAGTCTGTCGGCGTGGCGATTGCGCCGTCGCCTGTTGCGCGCCCGCGGCTTGCTCAGTCGTGGGGTGTCGGGTCAACACGATGCTGACGACAGCGACCGCGACCACCAGCAGCACTGTGGCGGCGATGAACATCGGCGTGCGACGTGATCTTGCCTGCCGGCCAGGTGCCGGGGCGGCAATCGGTGGTGGCTCGGCCGCGACGACCGCCGGTACTTCTGGGATCACGCTCGCCGGGGGCGCTGAAGTCGCCGGCTGTTCGCCAATGGCTCCGTCGATGTCCCTGGCGATCGCACGGGTCACGTCTCGCCGGTTTCCCAACTCGCGCAGGAGATTTCGAATATCACTGCGAACTGTGTCATCGTTCTCGTCGTCGAGTGCCGTCCTCAGCTCAAACACCATGGCCGCCTGCGCCGACGGAGCAAGTTCGGCGCTGCTGCGAATCGCGGCACCCAATCGCTGGAGGTACTCGAAGGGGATGGGCGGCGGTTCGGGTAACGGGTCTGGCAACGGGCCGCGGTGCGCAGCCCGTTCGTGTAGAGCCGAGATCAACTCGATTCCAGAATTTTTCGTTGAATCCCGATAGTCGATGAACTGCATCGCGAAAATCGGATCCGTCCGGTAGCTGGCGACCTCCCCGATCTGGACGGGCAGGATCGGGATGCCGAGGCTCTTCGCATACTCGATCTCCGCCCGGCACGGCTTCGAGGTCAACGCATGGTCGGACAGGGCGAGCACAAAGACGGTGCAGTTCTGGATCTCCGACAGGATCGCGGCCCACCAGGCTTCACCGCCACCCAGGTCCTGATCCAGCCACACCTGCTGGCGAGCCTTTTCGAGGTCGTCGGCCAGACCTTGGACCGCGACGGTGTCACGGCTGGAGTAGCTGATGAAGATCTTCATCGCGCCAACCTCCGGGCATCGTCCTATGATCTCGCTCGATCATAGGGCCAGGGGTTCAGCGCTGGATGGTGTCCGCGCGGCTGTTGATACGCCGATCTGTTTGTTGGCGCGTCACCCGCATCGCGCGTTCGGCGATCACCTCGTCGACCAGCAGGGCAATTTCGGCGACGCCGTCCCGTTGGGCGAATGCCGTCTGAAGATTGCGCGCGCAGCTGCGGTAATGCGGGCTGTGTAGCACCGCACCGATCGCGTTGCGCAGCGCCCGGGGTGTCGGCGTACCAGTCCGCAGGTTGATGCCCGCGCCCGACCAGCCCACCCGCGCAGCCACTTCCGGCTTGTCCTCGGTGTCACCGGCCACCACCAGCGGCACGCCGGCGCACAAGGCCCGCTGAACGGCCCCGTATCCGGCGTTGCTCACCATGACGTCCACCTTCGGCAGCAGAACATCATGCGGAATGAATTCGGCGACATAGGTATTCGACGGCAACGGGATCTTGATGTCGGAGACGTCGCGGCCCCCGGTGGTCGCGACGACAACGACGTCCTCACCGCGTAGCGCTTCGATGGTCGGCTCCAGGAGCCGGCCCAGGTCGGCATTGTCGACGGTGCCCTGCGTGACGTGAACGACCGGCCGATCGCCGTTGAGCTCATGCCACCACGACGGCCGCCGGAAGCGCCGCGACGGAAGCGGATGCACCGCACCGACATAGCGCACCTGCGCCGGCAGGTCGCTGCGCGGATAGTCGAACGCCGGCACGGTAGGCACGATATAGCGATCGGCCAGCAGGCCGGCGTCCAGAATGAACACCGGCAGCCGTGGTGCGTTCATCGCATCCAGCATGCGGTTGGCCGCTCGGTGCGACGGGCCCAGCAACACCTTGTGGGACAACCCGGTGAGCGTCCGATTGCGCACCCGGCCAAGTGGTCCGGCGGCGGGCAGCATACCCAGTCCGGCGGGTCCGGTGTCGCGGCTGGCGATCATCAGCGGCATCGGGGTGAATGCCAACACCGGCGGCAACCCGGCCCGAGAACCCACCAGGAACGGCACGATGCCGAGGAAGACCGAGTCGACGATCACGGCGTCGAAGTGGTTGTGGGCGAACAGCTCGGTGAGGATCTCCGCCTGGCGGGGCATGGGGCCGACGAAGAATTCGGTGATGTCGAAGTTGAGTTTCTTCAAGCCACTCAATCCGGCGCGGTCCGGGCACTCATCGACCTGGCCGTCGGCGAGGTCGGCCTCGGGCGGCAGCGGGTGAAACCGGGCGCCGCACGCATTGACCTTCGCCGCGTGTCGCGTCGAGGTCAGCACGGTGACCTTGTCACCGCGATGAGCGAGCCCACCGGCTATGGCCAGCAGCGGTGTGATGTGTCCGGCCGCAGACAGTCCCGCAATCAGAATTTCCGCCATCGTGCTCCCAATCGTCCGGTGAATGATCGAGATTGATGCTCGCCGCGGCGGGCTCGCCCGGCTTGGAGGTTTCATGGAGATTGCGTGGAGATTGGTGGCAGTACGATCGCAGCATGGAGAGACTTCGCAATCGGTCCGCTGTGGCTGCCCTGGTTTTGACCGTCGGCGTGTTCGGCATGACGACGGCGTGCGGCAACAAAGAAAAAGAAGCGCCGTCGTCGACCACGACCACGACCACCTCTACGACGCCGGCCAGCAGCAGTGTGGCACCGCCGCCGGCCCCGACTGAGAAGGGCTCGGACGGCGGCGGGCCCAACAGCTTCTCGCCGACGGTGAAGGCGCCGCCGGCGCCGACCGCGATTCCGGGCGACAACTGACGATCAGCCGCTAGTGCTGGATGCGGTCCGCCCTGCTGTAGACGTTCATCGACTCGCCGCGCAGGAAGGCCACCAGCGTCAGGCCTGACTGTGTGGCCAGGTCGACGGCCAGCGAGGAGGGCGCGGACACTGCGGCGAGGACCGGAATACCGGCCATGACCGCCTTCTGAGTCAGCTCGAAGGACGCCCGGCCACTGACCAGCAGGACGGTACCGCCGAGTGGGACGCGGTTGGCTTCCAGCGCCCAGCCGATCACCTTGTCGACGGCATTGTGCCGGCCGACGTCCTCGCGAACGGCCAGCATCGTGCCGTCGACGCCGAACAAGGCTGCTCCGTGCAGTCCGCCGGTGCTGGCGAAAACCTTTTGCGCCGACCGCAGTTGCTCGGGCATCGCGGTCAGCACCGAGGACGTGACGGTCGACGGGTCATCGCCGGGGGAGTGGCGGCTGGTCAACCGGACCGCGTCGATCGAGGCCTTACCGCACACCCCGCATGACGAGGTGGTGTAGAAGTTGCGGGTGACGTCCACCTCGGGCATCGGGACGCCGGGGCGCAGTGTCACGTCGAGCACGTTGTAGGTGTTGGTGCCGTTGTCATCGGCGCCGCGGCAGTAACGGACGGTGAGCACATCGTCGCGGCGGGCGATGACGCCTTCGGTGAGCAGAAATCCCTGTGCCAGTTCGACATCGGATCCGGGCGTGCGCATCGTGACACTCAGCGGCGTCCCGTTGACCCGGATTTCCAGCGGCTCCTCGACGACCAGGGTCTCGGCGCGTTCGGTAGCGGCGCCGTCGTTGACGTGGCTGGCCCGCCGTCGCGAGGTCACCCGTCCCATGCTGTGCCGCTTTCCTGTCCGCCGCGTTCGAGCCTGATCACGACCGCCTTCGAAACCGGGGTATTCGACTTGGCTGCAACGTGATCCAGCGGAACCAGGGGATTGGTCTCGGGGTAATAGGCGGCGGCGTTGCCGACCGGGGTGGAGTAGGGCACCACCAGGAAGTCTTTAGCGCGGCGCTCCTGCAGCCGACCGTGGCCGTCGGTGAACTCTGAGATCAAGTCGACGCGGTCACCCTCGGTGAGCCCGAGAGACTCGATATCGGCGGGGTTGACGAAGATGACCCGGCGGCCGCCCTTCACCCCGCGATAGCGGTCGTCGAGCCCGTAGATGGTGGTGTTGTACTGGTCGTGACTTCGCAATGTCTGCAGTACCAGCCGTCCCGGCGGCACGGGTACCCAGTTCAGCTCGTTGACCGCGAAGTTCGCCTTGCCGGTGATGGTGGGGAACTCGCGGGAATCCCTTGGCGGGTGCGGCAATTGGAATCCGTCGGGCTGACGCACGCGGGTGTTGTAGTCGGCGCAGCCCGGCACGACTGCGGCGATCGCGTCACGGATGGTGTCGTAGTCGCCGGCGAAGGTTTCCCACGGAACGGGATGGTCGGCTCCGAGCACGGTGCGGGCCAGCTGGCAGACGATGGCGACCTCGCTGCGGACTTCGTCGCTCGGCGGGGTCAGGCTGCCCCGCGACAGGTGCACCATCGACATCGAATCCTCGACGGACACAACCTGTTTGCGGCCATTCGCCAGGTCGCGGTCGGTGCGGCCCAGGGTGGGCAGGATCAATGCGGTGCGGCCGTGCACCAGGTGGCTGCGGTTGAGTTTGGTGGAGACCTGCACAGTCAGCGCGCAATTGCTCAGTGCGGCCTCCGTCACCGCGGTGTCGGGGGTGGCCGAGGCGAAGTTGCCGCCCATGGCGAAGAACACCGACGCCCGCCCGTCGCGCATCGCCCGGATCGCGTCGACCGTGTCATAGCCGTGCTTGCGGGGACTGATGATCCCGAACCGATTGTCCAGCGCGGTCAAGAACGTCTCGGGCACCTTCTCCCAGATCCCCATCGTGCGGTCGCCCTGCACATTGGAATGCCCGCGCACCGGACACACTCCGGCGCCGGGCTTTCCGATCATCCCGCGCAGCAGCAGCAGGTTGGTCATCTCGGCGATCGTGGCCACCGCATGGGTGTGCTGGGTGATGCCCATCGCCCAGCAGACGATGGTGCGCTGTGAGCCTGCCAGCATGCCCGCGACCCGGTCCAACTGCTCGCGCGCGATGCCGGTGGCTTCGGTGACGGTGTCCAGGTCGACGGCGCGGGCATCGGCGAGGTATTCGTCGAATCCGTGGCAGTGCGCGGCGATGAACTCGCGGTCGATCACGCTGCCGGGGGCGCGGTCCTCGGCCTCCACCAGCAGGCGGCCCAGCCCTTTGAACAATGCCAGGTCCCCGCCGACGCGGATCTGCACGAACTCGTCAGCGATCGGTACCCCATGGCCGACAACGCCATTCACCTTCTGCGGATCCTTGAACCGGATCAGTCCGGCCTCGGGCAGCGGGTTGACCGCAATGATCTTGGCCCCGTTGGCCTTCGCCTTCTCCAGCACCGACAGCATCCGCGGATGGTTGGTACCCGGGTTCTGACCGGCGATGACGATGACGTCGGCGTACTCGATGTCCGCCACGGTCACCGAGCCCTTGCCGATGCCGATGGAATCGATCAGCGCGGTGCCCGACGATTCGTGACACATGTTGGAGCAGTCCGGCAGGTTGTTGGTGCCGAAGCTGCGGACCAGCAACTGGTAGAGGAACGCCGCCTCGTTGCTGGTGCGTCCCGAGGTGTAGAACACCGCCTCGTGCGGGGAGCCGAGTCCGCGGAGATGCTCGGCGATCAATCGATAGGCGGCGTCCCAGCCGATCGGCTCGTAGTGTTGCTCGCCGGGCCGCAAGACCATCGGGTGGGTGAGTCGGCCCTGCTGGGATAGCCAGTACTCGGGCTTGGCGGCCAGCTCGGCCACCGTGTGGCGGGCGAAGAAGTCTGCGGTGACACGCCGCTTGGTGGCCTCCTCGGCCACCGCCTTGGCGCCGTTCTCGCAGAACTCCGCCAGCTTGCGGCCGCCGTGTTCCTCAGGCCAGGCACAGCCCGGGCAGTCGAATCCGTGGCGTTGATTGAGCCGCGACAGTGTCGCCAGCGTGCGGACGGGGCCCATTTCGGCCAGACCACGCTGCATGCTGACCATCACGGCCTTCACCCCGGCGGCCTCATGCTTGGGCACGCCGACGTGGACCGCGTGCTCGTCGTAGTCGGCCGGGACGTCTTTGGCACTCGCCATGTCTCCAATCTAAACCTCGGAATCGGCCGCCCACACCAGATACCAGGGGTTGGTAATCGGTATTTGACATGCGGTGATAGCCCACGGCTATCGTCGGTCGATGGCGAACGACGTGCTGCTGCAGCATCTGGACTACCTGTTGGCGCTCGCCGCTGAGCGCCACTTCGGCCGCGCGGCCGCGCGCTGCCACATCAGCCAGCCGACGCTCTCGGTCGCGATCCGCAGACTGGAACGCGACCTGGGCATCGTGATCGTGCAACGCGGCCGTCGTTTCGAGGGGTTCACCGAAGAGGGCCAGCGGGTCGTGGCATGGGCGCAGCGCATCATCGCCGAACGTGACGAGATGTTCGCCGACCTCGAGCGGATGCAGGGGCGACTGACGGTCACCGCAAGGCTGGGTGCGATTCCGACGGCGGTGCCCGCGAGCCCGTTCATCACCGCGGAGTTCCTGTCTCGCAACCCCGCGGCGTCGGTGCGCATCGAGGCGTTGTCGTCGCGGGAGATCGCCAGGCGACTGGCTGATTTCGAGATCGACGCGGGGCTGACCTATCTGGATGACGAAGCGCTGCCCGGCACGCGGTCGGTCGAGTTGTACCGGGAGCGCTACGTTCTGGTGGCGGCCGCCGATGCTCCGGCGATGGACCGGCCGGAGGTGGCTTGGGCCGATGCCGCCGAGTTGGAGCTGTGCGTGCTGACGACCACGATGCGCAATCGCCGCATTCTGGATGCCAACATGGCGGCCGAGGGCATCAATTACCGCTCTGCGGTGGAGGCGGATTCGGTGGACGCGCTGTACGCGCACCTGACGCATTCGCGACGGGCTACCATCGCTTCCACCGCGTGGCTGCCGCAACTCGGTGTGCCGCAGGGGTTTACCGCCCGGCCGATGGTCAAGCACGGACCTAGTCCGGCGATCGGACTGGTCGTGCTCGATCGCGCCCCGGCCTCCATCGTCGCGGCAGCGCTGGTCGCGGTGGCCACCGACATCGATATCGCTGCCCGGGTCGACCGCTTCTGGAATGAGTCTGCTTACACCTGATGGTGTCCTTGACGCGAATTCACCGGGCCGACTTGGCAATGCCTTTGGTGCCGGCCGGGTGGGCGGCGCGCGTGGCGGCCGCCTGAGCCGAACTGGTGGATCGACTGCTGCCGACCGTGGCCCGGTGAGAAGCCGGGTGCCTCGGACGAGGGCCTGCGACGCCGGACGCCCGTGTGGCGGAGGCGGTTACGCGCGTCGTGCTCGCATCCTTCTTGACCGCCTTGTCGGATGCCTGGGCACCGCCCAGGGCGCGGACGCGCTCGGCCGCGACTGGGGCCGCGATACTCGAGGCAGATCCGCCGGTCGCCACGGAAGCGATGTACTGCAGCACCGATTGGACCACGTTGACCATCGTGGCTATTCCCTTGCCTGCGGCAGCCATCACGTCGTAGAGGCCGGCCTCGACGACGGCACCGAATCGCTCCGAACCCGCTGCGGCTGCGGCGTTGAAGACGGCTACCACCACCGCCCCCACCACCGGTATCACGGCCTCGGGAATGGCTGCGAGAACGGTCATCGCGCCGCCGATCACGGTGGGCGCCAACGCGATCATCGGGCCGATCTGGTCCAGAATCGGCGCGACCGGCGAGCCGGAACCGTCGCCGACCGGTGGGGACAGCAGCAGGCTGACGTTGACCATTGCCTCGCCCAGCGGGACGCCTTGTGACAGTTGGTCGAGCAATGCCGTGTTGATGAACTGCATCGTTGCCGCAGAGTCTGGATTGAACGCGGCCAGCGCGGTCATGATCGCCAGGATCTGGGGCAGGCCGAAGGGTACCTCTCCGCTGGAGACGGCAGCTGCCGAGGCCAGTGAGGATTTACTCCAGTCGGCACCGGCCACACTCGTGAGCTGGACCGTGCTCGTTCGTGTGGCGGCCGGCGAGAACATCGGCGAATCAACGGGATTGAGTGTCGGTGCGCTCGCCGCGATGACGGTGCATACCGCAACGGGTGCGACAACAGATGAACCGAACATAGTGCCCCCAAAAAGTTGAATCCAAGACCTCCGTAACCATGGTTATACGACTCATAGATCCTTGCTGGCTAGAAATGACACATTAAATTTTTGATGCATTTTCATGTATTTACATGCAGAGACGCGCTTAGAAATTCGCAATTGTTTGCCAAATTTGAGTTTGCGGGAACTTCTTCCCGGCTAGCCCCGCATTCTGGCGTTGACGCGGGCGTAACGAGTTTGGCATAAACGCGACCTAGCGTGGGCCGGTCACATGCCCGCACCTCAGACGTGGGCATCTTGGGTGGAAGAGGAAAGTCAGTTGAGCGGAAACGCGGCCCGTCTCCAGGCGATCATCAATGTCGAGGCCTACGAGCCTCCTCCTATCAGCTTCGATCCGGGCGAGGCACCGGGCGAGATCTTCGGATCGAACGTCTTCACGTTGGCGGAGATGCGGTTGCGGTTGCCCAAGTCGGTCTACAAGTCGGTGGTCGCGACGATCGAGAAGGGCGCCAAGCTCGACCCGGCAGTCGCCGACGCCGTCGCCTCGGTGATGAAGGACTGGGCGTTGTCGAAGGGCGCGACGCACTACGCGCACGTCTTCTACCCCATGACCGGGTTGACCGCCGAGAAGCACGACAGCTTCCTCGAGCCCGTGGGCGACGGCGCAACGCTCGCCGAATTCGCGGGTAAGACCCTGATCCAGGGCGAGCCCGACGCGTCCAGCTTCCCGTCGGGCGGCCTGCGCAGCACCTTCGAGGCACGCGGGTACACCGGCTGGGACGTCACGAGCCCGGCCTACATCCTGGAGAACCCGAACGGCAACACGCTGTGCATCCCGACGGTGTTCGTCTCGATGACCGGTGAGGCACTGGACTACAAGACCCCGTTGCTGCGCAGCCAGCAGGCCATGGGTGCCCAGGCCGAGCGCATCCTGAAGCTGTTCGGCCACAAGGATTTCGACCACATCGTGTCGTTCTGCGGGCCGGAGCAGGAGTATTTCCTGGTCGACCGGCACTTCTTCCTGGCGCGCCCCGACCTGATCAACGCGGGCCGGACGCTGTTCGGTGCGAAGCCGCCCAAAGGTCAGGAATTCGACGACCACTACTTCGGTGCCATCCCCGATCGGGTGCTGGCCTTCATGATGGACACCGAGCGCGAGCTGTTCAAGCTCGGCATCCCGGCCAAGACCCGCCACAACGAGGTCGCGCCAGGCCAATTCGAGATTGCGCCGATGTTCGAGCGGGCCAACATCGCCGCCGACCATCAGCAGCTGTTGATGACGACGTTCCGCAACATCGCCAAGAAGCACGGGATGGAGTGCTTGTTCCATGAGAAGCCGTTCGCCGGCGTCAATGGCTCCGGCAAGCACGTGAACTTCTCGATGGGCAACGCGCAGTTCGGCAGCCTGCTGGTGCCCGGTGACACCCCGCACGAGAACGCCCAATTCCTGGTGTTCTGCGCTGCAGTGATCCGTGCTGTGCACAAATACGGTGGGCTGCTGCGCGTTTCGGTGGCATCGGCCACCAACGACCACCGGCTCGGTGCCAATGAGGCACCCCCGGCGATCATCTCGATCTTCCTCGGCGATCAGCTCGCGGACGTGTTCGACCAGATCGCGAAGGGTGCGGCCACGTCGTCAAAGGGCAAGGGCACCATGATCATCGGTGTCGACACGCTGCCCGAGCTGCCGACCGATCCTGGCGACCGCAACCGCACCAGCCCATTCGCGTTCACCGGCAACCGGTTTGAGTTCCGTGCGCCGGGTTCGGGCCAGACCATCAACGTGCCGATGATCATCCTCAACACGATCATGGCCGACTCGCTGGACTACATGGCGACCGTGCTGGAGAAGGCGGTCGGCGACGGCGAGGACTTCGACGGTGCCGTCCAGAAGCTGCTCACCGAGATCATCACCGAGCACGGCGCCGTCGTGTTCAACGGTGACGGCTACTCGGAGAACTGGCAGATCGAGGCGGCCGAGCGCGGTCTGCCCAACCTCAAGACGACCCTCGACGCGATCCCGCAGCTGGTGACGCCGGAGGCGATCGAGGTCTTCGAGAAGTACGGCGTGTTCAACTCGCGTGAGCTGCACAGCCGCGAAGAGGTCCGCTACGAGACGTACGCGCTGACCGTCAACGTCGAGGCGAAGCTGACGCTGGAGATCGGGTCGACGGTGATCCTGCCGGCGGCGGTTCGCTACCAGACCGAGCTGGCCCAGAACGTCGCCGCGCTGAAGGCGGCCGGGGTCGATGCGGACACGACGCTGCTGGCGACCGTGTCCACGCCGATCGCGGAGCTGACCGCGGCGCTGGCGGCGCTCAAGGCGGCGCTCGGCGTCCACGGTGGCGATACCGCCAAGGAGGAGGCCGAGCATGCGGCGAGCCTGCTGCCCTTGATGGACGCGGTGCGGGCTGCCGCCGACACCCTGGAGAACGTCGTCGCCGACGACCTCTGGCCGCTGCCGACCTACCAGGAGATGCTCTACATCCTCTAGATTTCGCTGTGCATTGCCGGTGCCGGCGCCTCAGATGTCTGGGGCGCCGGCATCGTCTTTGGTCCCCGAACAATGGCGTCCATTTCAAACCACACCGGGGCCGAAAGTCTCTGCTCTACGGCATTCCCGTGGCATATGTTTCGGCCATGACTGAACATGATCGCCATTCTGATGTGCTCGCCGAGCTGAACCCGCAGCATCGGGCCTTGCGGCAGATGATTCCCGAGGTATACGAGGGGTTCGGCGCGCTGAGTCGGGCGGCGATGGGCGAGGGTGCGGTCGCGGCGAAGACCAAGGAACTGATCGCGATGGTGATCGGAGTCGTCCAGGGTTGCGATGGATGCATCGCCTCGCATGCGCGTGCCGCAGTACGCGCGGGTGCCACCAGGCAGGAGGCGGCCGAGGTCATCGGGGTCAGCATCATGATGCACGGGGGCCCGGCGACGATCTACGGTGCCCGTGCCTACACGGCGTTCTGCGAGTTCGCTGATGCCGCTGAAAGTCGGTCGTCGTGACGGCCATGCGCACCGTCGAGGTCTTTGCCGATGTCCTGTGTCCATTCACCCACGTCGGGCTGCGGACACTCGTCGACCGGCGCACCGAACGCGGCCTCACCGAACCGCGCATGCGCATCCGGGCCTGGCCACTCGAGCTGATCAACGGCAGCCCGCTTGACCGCCACCACGTGGCCGCCGAGATTTCGGCGCTGCGCGCGTCCGTGCGTCCCGACCTGTTCGGGGGGTTCTCCGTCGATGCTTTCCCGGAAACCTCGATGACCGCATATGCGCTGGCCGCTGCTGCGGACCGCGCGGGCGATCCTGTGCTGGTCGAAGAGGTCGGCTTGGCGCTACGCACTGCACTTTTCGAAGAGGGGCTCGATATCGGGCGGCCCGACATCATCGATTCAATAGCCGCTCGCTTTAGCCTCGCACCCCTGGATGCGGAGGCCACAGCTATTGCGGTCCAGGCTGATTGGGACGAGGGGCGCGCTCGCGGCGTCGTCGGCTCACCGCATTTCTTCACCGAGGACGGCGGCGACTGGTTCTGTCCCGGTCTGGCCATCAGCCGCGACGACGTCGGCAACTTCATCGTTGCCTGGAAACAGGGTGCGGATGCGTTCGTCGAACGCGTCTTCGGCTGATCCGATCAGATGACGGCGCCGGCCGCGCCGTCGTCGCGAATCACCGGTTGTCCGCTCCGTTGCCACGCTCCCATGCCGCCGGTCAGGTTGTAGACAGTCAGCCCGGCTGCCGCGAGTCTGCTTGCCGCCGAGCTGGATCGGCCTCCCGAGCGGCACACCGCCACGATCGGCACGGCGGCCTCGAAGCTGCGCGCGTCCAGGTCGCCGAGTCGTACATGAACGGCGCCGGGAGCATGTCCGGCGGTCCACTCATCGTCCTCGCGGACATCGAGCAGGATGGCGCCGGACTTGTCGACAAGCGCCATCGCGCCGATCGGGTCGACTTCCACTATCTCCATCACGCATCGCCTTTCACTCGGATCGCCGACTCGATCTGGTCGGCCGGGATGTCTTTGGTGCAGAAGAACCAGTCTTCGCAGTGCAGGCCATCGTTTTGTTCGCTCATGCGTTGCGCGGCGGTGCCGCAGGAGCCGGCGGGAGGCACGATGACCGGCTCGCCTGGGCGCCAGTCCGCCGGTGTGGCGACCGCGAAGTGGTCGGCCGTCTGCAGGGCCTTGATGACGCGCAACAATTCGTCAAAGTTGCGGCCGAGGCTCAGCGGGTAGTAGATGACGGTCCGGATCTTGCCCTCGGGGTCGATGACGAAGACCGCGCGTACGGCCTTGGTCGAGTCCTCGCCCGGCATGATCATTCCGTACATCTCGGCGATCCTCATCGATACGTCCTCGATGAGCGGGAAGGTGACTTCCACGTTCTTCATGTCCCGGAACGAGATCTTGTCTTTGATTGTGCGCAGCCAGGCGATGTGGCTGTAGAGCCCGTCCACCGACAAACCGACAAGTGCGGTGTTGTAAGCCGCGAACTCTTTCTGCATCGAGGCGAAGGTCATGAATTCGCTGGTGCACACCGGAGTGAAGTCGGCGGGGTGGGAGAAGAAGATGACCCACCTGCCGGCGTAGTCGGCAGGAAAGTCGATCTCGCCCTGAGTGGTCACCGCGGTGAAGGCGGGTGCCGGTTCGCCGATGCGTGGCATGACCGTTGCTGGTGCGGGTGTCTCTGCTGTTGTCATTTTTGAACCCTCCTGGTTACTTGATGTAACCAGCCTATACCCCTAGGGGTATCAATGGTGACGATCGAAGGTACCCGAGCTGTCTGGTCCGTCACAGGCGTCGAGGCGCCCAAGCTGGCCCATGTCAGCTGGTGCCGGGTGAGACTGCATCGCCCTCCAGTGGGGACGAAACTTCCGGGAGGAATTCACTCGGCGGCCGATATGCGGGGCGAGAGCGCACCTTCAGTGGCCACCAGAACCATGGACCCAGAAGCGCTGCGATGGAGGGGGTCATCAACGACCGCACGATGAGAGTGTCGACGAGCAACCCGATACCGATGGTGGCGCCACCCTGGCCGACGTTGAGCAGGTCGCCGGAGATCATGGATCCCATGGTGAAGGCGAACACGAGGCCGGCGGCGGTCACGACGCTGCCGGTGCTCCCCATCGAGCGGATGATCCCGGTGTTGATGCCGGCACCGATCTCCTCCTTGAAGCGGGAGACGAGGAGCAGGTTGTAGTCGCTGCCGACGGCCATCAGGATGATCACCGCGAAGGCGAGCACGATCCAGTTGAGTTCGATGCCTGCGATCCGTTCGAAGACGAGCACCGAGATACCGAACGCGGCACCCAGCGACAACACGATCGTGCCGACGATCACCAGGGACGCAATGAAGGCCCGGGTGATCACGAGCATGACCAGGAAGATCAGGGTGAGGGCGGCGAACGCCGCGATCATGGTGTCGTATTTCGCGCCCGACTGGATGTCCCGGTACGTCGCCGCAGTGCCGGTCAGGTACACCTTCGCGGTGGCCAGAGAAGTGCCTTTCACGGCCTCGTGCGCGGCGATGACCTCCTCGTCGACGGTCGAAATGCCTTCCTCGGTCGCTGGATCGACGTCGTGGGTGATGATGAGGCGCGCCGCCTTGCCGTCGGGTGACAGGAACAGCTGCAATCCTTTCTGGAAGTCGGGATTGCTGAAGACTTCCGGCGGTAGGTAGAAGTAGTCGTCACTCTTGGAAGCGTCGAAGGCCTCGCCCATCGCGGTCGCGGTGTCGGTCATCTGCTGCATCTGGTTGATGAGGCCACCGAAACTGCTGTGGATGGTCTGCAGCGTCTGCTGCATCGTGGTGGCCGTCGCGATGATGGGCCCGAACTGAGCGACCATCTGCGGGGCCAGCGTATCCATCTCGTCCATGCCGTTGACCACACCGTCCATGCCCCGCACCATCGCGTCCATGTCGCCGACCACCGTGGCCATGTTTCCGCTGAGGGCGTCCACACCGTCGACGGCGTCGAATGCCGACCGGATCCCCCAGCACGCCGTGATGTTGAAACAGTGCTGTTCCCAGTAGAAGTAGTTGCGGAACGGCCGCACCGCGTCGTCGAAATCGGCCAGGTGATCGCGCATCTGGTCGACTGAGGCCTTCATGGTATTGAGGTCGTCGACCGTACGGTGGGCGGTGTTGACCGTTCCATGAGCATCGTCGACCGTGCGGTGCATCGCATCGGAGAACCTGCTCATCAGGTTCTGCATCTCGGTCATCGACGCGATCATGGCGCCGAGATCGTCCGACATCGTGCTGATGTCGCCCACCCGCTCTTTCAGGAACTGCAGGTTCTGGGTGATCGGTACCGACTGCATGCTGACCTGATAGGGGATCGAACTGTGCGCGATCGGCGAACCCAAGGGGCGGGTGATGCTCTGCACCATGGCAAGGCCCCGGATCCGGAACAGCGCCTTGGCAATCCTGTCGAGCACGATCATGTCGGTGGGGTTGCGCATGTCGTGATCGGATTCGATCATCATGATGTCCGGGTTCAATCGGGCCGGGCTGAAGTGCTTTTCGGCTGCTGTGTAGCCGACGTTCGCCGGAACGTCGGCCGGCACGTAGAAGCGATCGTTATAGCTCGTCTTGTAGCCGATCATCGCGAGGATGCCTAGCAGGATGACCGCAGTCGAAGCCGCCAGGATCGGCTTGGGCCAGCGGATCGCGGCGGTGCCGATCCGCCGCCAGCCCTTGGTCTTCATCGCTCGTTTCGGCTCCCACAGACCGAATCGAGTTGCCACCACCATGATCGCCGGTACCACGGTGAGCGCCGCGGCGACGACGACGATCAACCCGATCGCCGACGGATAGGCCAACGATTTGAAGTACGCCAACCGCGTCAACCGCAGGCACAGCACGGCGCCGGCAATGGTCAATCCCGAACCGAGGATCACGTGAGCGACGCCGTGGAATGCGGTGTAGTACGCCGATTCCGGGTCTTCGCCGTTCTGGCGCGCCTCTTGGTAGCGGCCGATGAGGAAGATCGCGTAATCCGTGCCTGCCGCGATCGCCAGTGCCGTCAGCAACGGCACGGAGAATGTCGAGAAGTCGATCAGTCGGAAGTGCCCGAGTAGGGCCACCGCGCCGCGCGCGGATCCCATCTCGATGCCGACAACGGCCAGGATCAGCAGCACGGTGCTGATCGAGCGGTAGACCAGCAGCAGCATGATCGTGATGACGATCATGGTGACCACAGTCATCTTGATCATGCTCTTGTCGCCGCTTTCGAGGGTGTCCGTCGTCAACGGTGCCGGCCCGGTGACGTAGACCTGCAGGCCGGGCGGTGGCGGCGTGTCATGGACGATGTCGCGAACTGCCTCCACCGATTCGTTGCCCTCGGTGCTGCCCTGATCGCCGGCGAGATTGAGTTGGACGTAGGCGGCCTTGCCGTCGCTGCTCTGGACACCGGCAGCCGTGATCAGATCACCCCAGAAATTGTGGACGTGCTGGACGTGTTTGGTGTCCCGTTCGAACTTTGCGATCAGGTTGTCGTAGTACTGGTGTGCCGGTTCGCCCAGTTTCTCGTTGCCCACCAGCACGACCATTGCAATGCTGTCCGAGGTGAATTCTTCGAACTTTGCGCCCATCTTCTTGGCAGCGATCACCGAAGGCGCATCCTGGGGCGACATCGATACGGCGTTGTGTTTGCCGACCGTTTCGACCTGCGGCAGAAGGAGATTGAGCGCGGCGGTGATTGCTACCCAGATCAGGATGATCGGTACCGCGGCCACCCGGATCGTGCGGGGGATGAACGGACGCGTGGCGTGGTCGCTCATGCGGCTTTCTCCAGACAGAAGGCCTGGGCGTCGCGGCCTGTGGCGTGGCTTTCGTCAACCACCTTGTCGTTGACCAGGATTCGGCAGCCGAGTCCGTCGGTGTCACCCTGGGCGACCACATTGGCCAGCATCCCGGGGTCCGTGGTGGTGACGGTGGCTGACCACGGCAGGCTGGTGAAGCCAGCCTCCAGGGTTTTCCCGTTGACATCGAGATAACTGACCCGGCCGGTCGCAGTCTGCGGTCCGAGGATCTCGTAGGTGACCCTCTTGGTATTGAACGGGACGATGGCATCCGCGTGCCCGGCTCCGGGCGCGAGGGGCTGATCGGTGTCAAAGAAAGTCCGTAGTCGGCCCACGACGGCCACCGCCGCCAACAGCGCAACAAATACGACCACGACCACCCAGAACCGCTTCAACCAGTCGAATACCGACTGCATGTTCATCACTGGTGCCCTATCTCAGATGTGGTGGCCGATCCGATCGATGCGATCGATCGGCCCTCAGGTCCCAAACCATACCCGGTGGGGTATGCAACCGGCCCCGCGAAAGAACTCGGCACTGGGGAACATACCATAGGGGGTATGGTATACACAGAGGTATGAGCCTATTGGCGCAGGGAGATGTGGCGGATATGAGTGAACAACGATCGCGGTGCGAGGCTGACTTGACCGCAACCCTCAACCGGCTGCGCCGTGCGCAGGGCCAGCTCGGCGGAGTGATCGCCATGATCGAGCAGGGGCGCGGTTGCAAAGACGTCGTCACGCAACTGGCGGCTGTGTCAAAAGCGTTGGACCGTGCCGGGTTTAGCATCATCGCCTCTGGTCTGCGGGACTGTATGGACGCGACCGATGGCAGGGACGCCAACCCGCAGGCACTAACCATCGAAGAGCTGGAGAAGCTGTTCTTGAGCCTGGCTTAGACCCAGGTCCGAATTGAAGGGAGTTCCCATGTGTCGTGCCGTCCGATGCCGCGTGTGCGGTAAGACGACCTGGTCGGGCTGCGGGATGCACGTCGACGCCGTCCGGCGTACCGTGCCTGCCGGTCAGTGGTGCGCTGGTCATTCGAGCGGCGAGGCTGCTCCACCCGCGCGCAAGAGTTGGTTCCGCAGGGGCAAAGGCGCGCAGCGCAACTCGTAAGTACGCACGATCGTGCGCAGAGCGAGCGGGAATCCGAGCCTGTCAGGCCAGGGCCAAGAACAGGCGCTCCAATTCCGCCTCGGTCATCGGCGGATGATCGCCGTCATCGGTTGCTCCGATGGCGCACTCCCGCATCCCGGTGGCCACGATCTTGAATCCGGCGCGGTTCAACGCCTTCGACACCGCTGCGAGCTGCGTGACGACGTCTTTGCAGTCGCGGCCCTGCTCGATCATCCCGATCACCCCGGACAGTTGTCCATGGGCGCGCCGCAACCGGTTCAAGACCGCGGTTGCCGCCTCGTTGTCACCGTTCATGCGAAGTCCTTCGTTCGTTTGGGTCACTTCGCGGCCGCTGGGACGTGGTGCTCGCGGACGAGCCGGCGCAGCGGGCAGAAACCATCTCGGTTGCAGGCGACGTACATCGCGCCCGCGATCAAGGTCAACACCGCGGCACCTACGCCGACGGCCAGGTGGATCTCCTGCGCGAGGATGACCGAGGACATCGCTAATACGAACCAGCCGAACGCCTTTCGGAGCGCCTCGGGGTTGACCTTGGCGGTGACGCGAGCGCCGATGAGGGCACCCACCACGGCGGCAGCGGTGACCGCGAGCGCGACAGTCCAGTCGATGTGAACGCTGGAGAGGTATCCGCCCAGGCCGGCAAATGACTTCATCGCGATCACGACCAACGAGGTGCCGACGGCGACAGGCATTGGCAAGCCGCCCAGCAGCGCAAGGGCGGGCACCACGAGGAAGCCGCCACCGGCCCCGACGAGCCCGGTGACCAGACCCACGAGGAGTCCTTCGGCCAGGATCTTGGGCACGGGCATGCGGTGTGCGACGTCGGATGAGACGACGTTCTTGCGGCCCCGCAGCATCGCGATGGCAGTGGCGATCATCATCAACGCGAATCCGATGAGCAGGACCGTCCCGGGAATGAACCGGGCGAGTACGCCGCCCAGATAAGCGCCGGCCATGCCGGCACCGCCGAAGATCAGTCCGGTGCGCCACTGCACGCGTCCGGCACGCGCGTGCGAGACGGCGCCGACCGCGCTGGTGACGCCCACCACGAGCAACGATGTCGCGATGGCCTGCTTGGCGTCCATGCCCGCCACGTAGGCGAGCAGTGGGACGGTCAGGATCGATCCGCCGCCGCCGAGCAGGCCCAAAGCGATGCCGACGAACACGGCGAGGGCAACGGTCAAGGCGATCATGTCGGTTACTCGGCTTTCTGGTTGGTGGGGTTGCCGACGAGTTGAGCCACCACGGTCTCGGCGTCACAGGCGGCGCCGCGGTTGTAGGGCAGCTTGGACAAGGCCATGCCCATCGCGCAGGTGTTCGTCAGAGCGGTCGCGGTCAACCCGCCGCCGATGGCGGCGGCGACCCACTTCAGTTTCGGGACCGCGATGCTGCTCAGGATGCTCGTCAACACGATCGAGCCGGCGACCAGGCGCACCTGGCGGTCGAGGTCCCAGCGCTGCGTACCGCGGTTGACTTCGAATCCTTTCGCCTGCCAGGCGGTGATGCCGCCGTCGAGGATGTGCACATTGTCCAGACCTGTGGCGCGCAGAGTCTCCTCGGCTTGTGCGGCCCGCTGGCCGGAGCGGCAAACCAACACGACGTCCTGGTCGAGGTGGCGCACGATTTCGTCGCGGTGCTCGCGCAGCAGGTCCAACGGGACGTTGTAGGCGCCGGCGATGTGCGCGGTCTGGAACTCGCCCGGGGTCCGGACGTCGAGGACCCGCGGTGGCTCAACCGAGCTGAGGCGTTCGCGCAGGTCCTGCGAATCGATGGTGGCGGGAGCGGTCATGGGAAAGGGTCCTTCCGGAAGGCCGGTGGTGACGAAAGCCCCTAGGCTTAGATACCACAGGGGGTATGTAATGATGGCATCGTAGACATACCTCCAGGGGTATTGTCAAGGACGGAATAAGATACCCCCTAGGGTACTTGACATACCCATAGGGGTATGTGCCAGGATGGCCCTACCACGTTACGAACAGAAAGAAGAAGACGATGATCCTGCAGCAGTACTACCTGGACTGCCTGTCCCACGCTTCGTACCTGATTGGCGACGAAACCACCGGTCGCGCAGTTGTTGTCGACCCGCAGCGTGACGTGGCCGAGTATGTGGCCGATGCGAAGGAACAGGGTCTGACCATCGAATTGGTCATCGAGACGCATTTCCACGCCGACTTCCTGTCCGGTCATCTGGAGCTGGCGAAGGCCACCGGCGCGAAGATCGTCTACTCCTCAGTCGCGCAGACCGAGTTCGAGTCGATGGGCGTCGCCGACGGCGAGCGCTACTCGTTGGGTGATGTGACGCTCGAGTTCCGGCACACTCCCGGGCATACGCCCGAGTCTTTGAGCATCGTGGTCTACGAGCACGCCGACGACAGCGTTCCTTACGGCGTGATGACCGGCGACACGCTGTTCATCGGTGACGTGGGCCGACCCGACCTGCTTGCCTCGATCGGCTTCACCCGCGAAGAACTCGCCGACAAGCTCTACGACTCGTTGCACGACAAGTTGATGACCCTGCCCGACGCAACGCGGGTTTACCCTGCGCACGGCGCCGGATCGGCATGCGGCAAGAACCTGTCGACCGACCTGTGGTCGACCATGGGTGATCAGAAGGCGACCAACTACGCACTGCGGGCCCCGGACAAGGCGACCTTCATGAATCTGGTCACCGAGGGTCAGCCGCCGGCGCCCGGCTACTTCGTCTACGACGCGATCCTCAACCGTAAGGACCGTGAACTGCTCGACGAGACCAAGATGCCGACGGCGATGACCTATGACGAGGTCCGCGCCGCGATGTCCGGCGGCGCCGTGCTGGTCGACGGACGCACTCCTGAGGAGTTCGCGCTCGGCCATCTGCGCGGCGCGATCAACATCGGTCTGGAAGGCCGATACGCTGAGTTCGCGGGCTCCGTGCTGCCCTCCGATGTCGACATCGTGCTGTTCACCGACCCCGGTCAGGAATTGGAAGGCAAGAACCGGCTCGCCCGCATCGGTTTCGACCGGGTGATCGGCTATCTCGACAAGCCTTTCGAGGTGATGTTCGAAAACCGCGGCGACGTTGCTGTTGCCTCCCGGTTGACCGCCCAGGCATTCGATCAGCGCGCGTCCGAGCTGGCCGGTCTGCAAATCGTCGACGTGCGCAACCCGGGTGAGGTCGCGGCCGGCACCATCCCGAATGCCATCGCGATCCCGGTCGGCCAGTTGCCCGCTCGGCTGGGTGAACTGGATCCGGCCAAGCCGACCGTCGTGTACTGCGCCGGCGGCTACCGGTCCTCGGTCGCCGCAAGCCTGTTGCGCCGGAACGGTTTCACCGATGTGAGCGACATCCTGGGCGGTTACGGCGCCTGGGACGAAGCCCACCAGAACGCCTGATTCTCCGAGGAGGACTGCCACCATGACCATCACGGCCAAACACCAGATCCTGATCGTCGGCGGCGGAACCGCCGGCATCACCGTCGCGGCGCGCATGCTCCGCAAGGGCTACACCGACGTCGCGGTCATCGAGCCGTCGAGCAAGCACTACTACCAACCGCTGTGGACACTCGTCGGCGGCGGACAGGCGAAGGCCTCGACCACCGAGCGCGACGAGTCCTCGGTCATGCCCAAGGGTGCCACCTGGATCAAGAAGGCCGCCAGCGCCTTTGATCCCGACTCCAACACGGTGACCTGCGCCGACGGGGCGACCTACGAGTACGACGTGCTCGTCGTGAGCCCGGGCATCCAGCTCGACTGGAACCGCACCGAGGGCCTGGAGGATGCCCTGGGCCGCGACGGCGTGTCGTCGAACTACCGGTTCGACCTCGCGCCGCGGACCTGGGACTTCATTCGCAACATGCGTTCGGGCACTGCGGTTTTCACAGTTCCCTCCGGCGCGATCAAGTGTGCCGGCGCTCCGCAGAAGATCGCCTACCTGGCGTCCGACTACTGGCGCAAGCAGGGCGTGCTCAAAGATATCGACGTTCACCTGGTGATGCCGGGGGCCCGGCCGTTCGGGATTCCGGCGATCGCCGACAGCCTCGACAAAGTCATCGCTGACTACGGCATCACCTTGCACACCAATTCCGAGGTGACGTCTGTCGACGCGGCATCGCACAAGGTTGGCGTCACCAGTGTCGCGCCGGGCGGCACTGACACCATGCTGCCTTACGATGTGTTGCACGCCGTGCCGCGGCAGTCGGCGCCGGACTGGATCAAGGCAAGCCCGCTGTCGACCGGTGACGCAATGGGTTACGTCGACATCGACAAGCACACCATGCAGCACGTGCGGTACCCCAACGTGTTCAGCCTGGGTGACGCCGGTTCGTCGCCAAACTCGAAGACCGGCGCCGCGATCCGCAAACAGGCTCCCGTCGTCGTCGACAACATCGACGCGTTCCTGAATAAGCAACCACTGCGCGCGTCGTACGACGGTTACTCGTCGTGCCCGATCATCACCTCGTCGCACGCGATGCTGCTTGCCGAGTTCGACTACGACCTGCAGCTGGAACCCACCTTCCCCCTGCTGAATCCGACGACGCCGCACCGGGCGTATTGGTACCTGAAGAAGTACGGGCTCCCGTTCATGTACTGGAATCTGATGCTCAAGGGTCTGGCCTAGTAATTCGACTGCGACACAACGAAAGGACATCACAAATGGCCATCAGAAATCTGACCACTGCCGACTTCAAAGAGACGACCGTCGAGAATCCTATTGTGCTCGTTGACTTCTGGGCATCGTGGTGCGGCCCGTGCCGCGCATTTGCCCCGGTCTTCGACCGCTCGTCGGACTCGCACCCAGACGTGGTGCACGCCAAGGTCGACACCGAAGCCGAGCAAGAACTCGCTGCGGCACTGGAGATACGGGCAATCCCGACGATCATGGCATTCCGCGACGGCATTCTCGTCTACCGCCAGGCGGGTGCGCTGCCCGCCGCCGGCCTGGAGGATCTCATCACCAGGGTCAAGGCTCTCGACATGGCCGAGGTGCGGGCCAAGATCGCTGCGAGCTCCTGACCGAAATCACAACCAATCTAGGAGAATCCATGTGTTACCCGGAGAAGTGTTACAAGTGCGGAAAGACCGGTTGGGCCGGCTGCGGACGGCACGTCGATGATGTGATGCGCTCGGTGCCAGTGAGTCAGCGGTGTGCCTGCGAGCGGAAATCCACGGCGGAACTCGCAGCACGCCGGTGAGCGGAAGTCCATGACCATCGGAATCGCCCTCGCCCTTGGCGCTGTCATCGGCGTCCTGTTGGGACTGCTCGGCGGTGGTGGGTCCATCCTCGCCGTTCCCGCGCTGGTCTACGTGCTCGGGCTCGGAATTGAGCAGGCGATCCCGATGTCGCTGATCGTGGTCGGTACCGCGTCGGCGGTGGGTGCATTGCCCAAGATTCGCGCCGGGCAGGTGCAGTGGCGGCTCGCCGCGATCTTCGCGGCAGCCGGCATCCCCGCCACCTTCCTGGGCACCGCCATCGGACGACAACTACCCCAATCTGCTCTGCTCATCGGCTTTGCCGTGGTCATGGTGGTCGCGGGGATCCGACTGTTGCAAGACAACGGCGACACCGGCACTGCATGTAAGGTCGGCGATTCCGGCATCAACTGGCGCCGGTGCGCCCCCAGATCCATCCCCGCCGGGTTCCTTGTCGGTCTGCTCACCGGACTCTTCGGTGTCGGCGGAGGCTTCTTGATCATTCCGGCCCTGGTGCTGATGCTCGGGGTGGAGATGCCGATCGCGATCGGAACCTCGCTGTTGATCATCGTCGTCAACTCGGCAGCGGGGGTTGCCTCACATGTCAGCGTGGGCAGCATCGACTGGGCGATCACCGGCGCGTTCGTCGGCTCCGCCATCGTCGGCTCGTTGGTCGCCGGGCACCTCGGCATCCGACTCGACACCCGACGACTTCAGCACTGGTTCGCCTACCTGGTCTTCGCCGTGGCCGGCTACGTGCTCATCGACACGATCTTCATCCACTAGACATCGCGATGAGTTTTGGCGTGGCACCCGGTCTGTATCTGCATGACCACTACGTACACCTTTGACGTCTTTTCCAGCCTCGACGGCTTCGGCGGCGTCAATGGCGGTGACTGGGGCGGTTACTGGGGCAAGCAAGGCCCCGAACTGCTCGAGCATCGCCTTGCCCAGTACGACGAGAAGCAGCGAATGGTATTCGGTGCCAACACATATCGAGCCTTCACTCAGCTGCTGGACCTAAGCGAAGAAGCATCGGTGAACGATCTCTGGGTCACCCGGATGCGGCAGCTGCCTGCGACGGTGGTGTCGACGACGTTGCGCGCGCCGTTGGACTGGCCGGACGCGACCGTCGTGAGCGGCGACGCCGTCGACGTCGTCGCCCAGCTCAAGAAGGAATCCGACGTGCCGCTTCGCTCGCACGGCAGCCTCTCGATGAACCGGGCGTTGATGGCCGCCGGCCTGGTGGACTCCGTCCAGGTGACGATCTTTCCCGTCATCACCGGTCTGACCGGGGATGACCCGATTTTCGCGGGTGCGGCCGACTTCGACCTCGAGCTGATCGAGAGCCGAACGCTCGACGGCAACATCCAAGAGCTCAGCTACCGGCCGACGCTGCACCCTTGAGGTGCTCGCCGAAGAACGCCAGGATGCGCTGCCAGGCGTCTTCGGCCTCGGGCTCTGAGTAGGCCAGCCCGGCGACCCGTTCGATGACCTTCAACGGTCCCGGGGTCGGGAATTGATTCATGAACGAGTGCCCCACTCCTGGATACTCCTTGACGTCGCGCACGACGCCGCCCGCGGCGAGGATGTCTTCGAGTTTGGCGGCCGCGCCCTTGAGCATCGGGTCCTTGGCGCCGTAGCTGGCCACGGTCGGGCAGGAGTTCGCAATCCGGGAAATATCCTTCGGCCATTCGCCGTAGTTGGGCGCCGAGGCGTCGAACGCTCCGCTCGGTCCGAGCACCAGGCAGAATCCGCCGCCCATACAGAACCCGATGATGCCGATCTTGCCGGTGCACTGGGGGTCTGCGGCCAGGTGATCGCGGGCGGCGATCAGGTCGTCGACGGCCGTCCCTTGGCCGTTGCGAAACGCCTGCAGCGTCCGCACCACACACAGCAGCCGGTTGCCGCGGTGGTAGAGCGCCGGCGTGATCGCGAGGTAGCCGTTCTCGGCGAATCGCCTGGTGATGCGTTTGGCGTCGCGCGTCATGCCCATCGCGTCATGCACGATGACGACGCCGGGCCACGGTCCATCACCGGTCGGCCGGACCTGATACGCGGGGAGCGGACCTGCGGGGGCGGGGAAGCTGGTCTCCATTCAGGCATCTTGGCACCCGCGGGTCAGGTTAGACAGGTGGTGTGACCGCCAGCGTGCGCAAAGTGCCCGCCCTTGCGGCGTGTCGGTGTACCGACACGCACGCTCGCGGCCGTTTCCCGGAACGGTGTGGGGTCCAGGGCGACCTTCACGTCATGCTCCCTTGATCGAATCGCGCGGCACAATCTGGACCTCGACGGGCAGGCCGCTCTGCAGCGACTCGACGCCCGCCTCGCACACCGCGGCGGCGGCGTAGCCGTCCCACGCCGACGGTCCGTCGACATTCACACCGGCACGGACCGCGTCCACCCACCGCTGGATCTCGGTGTCGTACGCGCGGCCGAAACGCTCGCGGAAGCCGGGCGTGATCTGCCCGCCCCATGTTCCCGGCGCCGTCTTGCGGACGACGTTGACATCCAAACCGATGATGGCGCTGCCCTTTTCGCCGACTACCTCGGTGCGCACCTCGTAGGCGACACCGGTCGTGACGAACAGCTCGACGTCCACATGCTTGCCGGATGCCGTCCGCAGGATCGCGATCTGCGGGTCGGCGAGGCCCTGCGGTGCGGCCGGGTTCGCCGACGGCTTGACGATCTGAATCGAGGCGATCTCCTCGTCGAACATGAACCGGGTGACGTCGACCTCATGAACCAGGCTGTCGCGCACCACCATCGCGCTGTCGAAGCTCGGTGGCACTGCGGGGTTGCGGTGCACGCAGTGCATCACCAGCGGAGCGCCGAGCTCGCCGCCGATGAGCATCGCTTTGAGCGCAGCGTACTCGTCGTCGAAGCGGCGCATGAAGCCCACCTGAATCAGCCTGCGGCCCAGCTCCGCCTCCCGCTTGACGACCTCGAGCGACGTCTCCACATCGGTGGTCAGCGGCTTCTCGCACATCACCGGCTTTCCGTGCTCCAAGCATGCCAGCAGCTGCTTCTCGTGCGTCGGGCCGGGGGTTGCCAGCACCACGGCGTCGACGTCCGGATCGGCGATGGCGTCCAGCGGGTCGGCGATGGTATGGCAGCCGTCGATGCCGGCCGCGATCTGTTCAGCCTTCTCGGTGACGTAGTCGTTGACGACGGCCACCCGGGCGCCCTTGATCCTGTTGTCGATGCGCGCGACGTGGTCGGCGCCCATCACGCCGACGCCGAGCACCGCGATACGAAGGTCGGACATCGTGTCTCCTAGTTGAAACGAACGGACGGGATGCCACAGGAGCCCAGGTATTTCTGGGTGCGCTTGGCGATCGGCAGCGGGGCGTCGACCTCGCAGGGGTACATGTCCTGCTCGACGATCGCGAACACGTCGATGCCGAGCTTCTCGATCTCGGCGAGAAGCGGTGGCATATCCGGGATTCCGCGAGGGGGCTCGGTCATCGCGCCGAGTTTGACGGCCTCACCGAACGGCAGATCCTCGGCCTCGACCTTCGCGCGCACGTCGGGGTCGACCTGCTTGAGATGCAGATAGCCGATGCGCTCGGGGGCGCGGCGAATGACCGCGATGTTGTCACCGCCGCAATAGGAGATGTGCCCGGTGTCCAGGCACAGGTTGACGAACTCGCCGTCGGTGCCGTCGAGGAATCGGTACACGTTGTCCTCGGTGTCGACGTGACTGTCGGCGTGCGGGTGGTACTGCGCGCGAACGCCGTACTGCTCGAACATCGCCTTACCCAGTTCGTTCATGCCGTGGGTCTTTTTGCGCCACTGCCCGGGTGTCAGCGTGCGGTCCTCCAGTACCGCACCCGAGGACGGATCGCGCCACATCTCCGGGATGACCACGACGTGCTTACCGCCCACGGCGGCAGTCAGTTTCGCGACATCTTCGATCTGCTTCCACACCGCATCCCATGAGTCGTCCTGGTGCAGGTGCTCGAAGACCGTGCCTGCCGACAGCTTCAAATTGCGGGCGGCCAGCTCATCGGAGAGCCGCTTGGGGTCGGTCGGCAGGTAGCCGAACGGGCCCAGCTCGATCCACTGGTAGCCGGCGGCGGCGACCTCGTCGAGGAACCGGGTATAGGGAGTCTGCTGCGGATCGTCGGGGAACCACACACCCCAGGAGTCGGGGGCGGACCCGACGAGAATGGTGCTCACGATGGTCGTCTCTCTTAGGGGTCTGACGGATTGACGAGGGGGCGCTGGACTTTCTTCCAGTCCGCATACCGTCGGTAGGCGGTCTGGGTGGATTCCAGAGTGGAGACCTCGCTGACCGGTACGTCCCACCAGGACTGGCTGTCGGGTGCATAGATCAAGGGGTCGGTCTCGACATGAATCACGGTGACGGTGTCGGCGGCCTTGGCCGTCTTGACCGCGTCGGCGAACTCCGCGGCCGTGGTCACCTTGATGACATCGGCGCCGAGGCTGGCGGCGTTGGCGGCGAGATCGACGGGCAGTTTGTCGCCGTCGAGCCTGCCGTCACCGCTGCGGTACCGGTAGGAGGTGCCGAACCGCTGCGAACCGAGCGACTCGGACAGGCCGCCGATGGAGGCGAATCCGTGGTTCTGCACCAGAATCGGGATGACTTTGACGCCCTCCTGGACGGCGGTGACCAGCTCGGTCGCCATCATCAGGTACGAGCCGTCGCCGACCATGATGAACACGTCGCGGTCGGGTGCGGCCATCCGTACGCCGATACCGCCGGCGATCTCGTAGCCCATGCAGGAATAGCCGTATTCGACGTGGTAGCCCTTGCGATCGCGAGTGCGCCACAGCTTGTGCAGATCCCCCGGCATGGACCCGGCGGCGCACACGACGACGTCGCGCGGGTCCGAGAGCGTGTTGACCAGACCGATGACCTGGTTCTGGTTGAGCTGCACGCCGTCTTCGGTTGCGTAGGCCGAGGACACGGTGTCGTCCCACTCCTGGGCCAGTTCGGTTATCCGGGAACGGTATTCGCCACTGACGGTGTAGCCGTCCAGAGCACCCGCCAGCGCCTGGAGTGCTTCGCGGGCATCCGATACGACGCTGACCCCACCCTGCTTGACGGAGTCCAGCGACGCGACGTTGATGTTGACGAAGCGCACGTGCGGGTGGTTGAACGCGGTGCGCGACGCCGAGGTGAAATCGCTGTAGCGGGTTCCGATCCCGATGACGACATCAGCTTCGGCGGCCAGGGCGTTGGCGGCGGTGGTGCCGGTGGACCCCACGGCCCCGACCGATTGCGGGTGGTCGAAGCGCAGTGAACCCTTGCCGGCCTGGCTTTCGGCGACCGGGATACCGGTCTGCTCGCACAACGCCGCCAACGCCTCTTCGGCCTCCGAGTAGTGCACCCCGCCGCCGGCCACGATCAGCGGCTGTTGCGCCGCGGCGATGATCTGCGCCGCGCGGGCGATCGCCGACCGCTCGGGCAGCGGGCGGCCGATGTGCCAGGTGCGTTCGGCGAACAGCGATTCGGGCCAGTCGTGGGCCTCGGCCTGTACGTCCTGGGGGATCGACACCGTTGCGGCACCGGTCTCGACGGGATCGGTGAGAACGCGCATCGCACCCAGCAGGGCTGCGGGCAGTTGCTCGGGCCGCCACACCCGGTCGAAGTAGCGGGACAGCGGTTTGAACGCGTCGTTGACCGTCACGTCGCCCGATGACGGCAGCTCGAGTTCCTGCAGAACGGGGGAGCTGACGCGGGTGGCGAAGGTGTCGGCGGGCAACAGCAGCACCGGCAGCCGGTTGATCGTGGCCAGGGCGGCGCCGGTCAGCATGTTCGTGGATCCGGGGCCGACGCTGGCGGTGACCGCCCAGGCCTCGAGCCGGTCGGTCTGACGGGCGTAGGCGACGGCGGTGTGGACCATGGCCTGCTCATTGCGGCCCAGCACATATTTCAGGCCGGGCTCGCGGCGCGGATTCGACTCGGCCGCTTCTATTTCGTCCTGCAGCAGCGCCTGGCCGAGCCCGGCCACGTTGCCATGGCCGAAGATGCCGAGGCACCCGGCGAAGAACTTGGTGCGCAGCCCGTCACGCTCGACGTACTGGTTGGCCAGAAACCGAATCGTGGCCTGCGCCAAGGTGAGTCGTACGGTGGCTTCGGCGTCGGCCAGTTTCTCGGTCGACTTCGGCGCGGTGGATACCACGTTCAGGCTCCTTGGGAAGGGCCGCCCATGGGCAGCCGCGGATCGATCTCCTGGTGCTCCCAGCTGCCGCGCAGCCAGGTGTGGTTGGGGTCGTCACAGATCAGCCAGGCCCGGTTCGGCCCGGAGCCGGCCATCACGTTGAGGTAGTACATGTGGTGGCCGGGCGCGGCGATGGACGGGCCGTGGTAGCCGTGCGGGACCAGCACCACGTCACCGGAGCGGACCTCTTCGAGCACCTCGATCGGGCGCTGCGGGGTGCCGTACACCCGGTGGTAGCCGAAACCAGGTGTGCCCGCCGGGCTCTCGGCGATCTCGAAGTAGTAGATCTCCTCCAGCTGGGTTTCGACGTCGGTGTTCTCCTCGTGCTTGTGCGCGGGATAGCTCGACCAGTTGCCGCCGGGGGTGATCACCTCGCACGCGATCAGTGAGTCAGCCTCGAATGTCGTTGCGGTGCCGAAGTTGTGCACCTGGCGGCTGCAGTTGCCCGCCCCGCGCAGCTCGACGGCCACGTCGGCGGCGGCCACTCGGCGGTTCGGGAACAGTGTCGTGGCGCGGGCGCCGCAGATCGCGAACCGGCCCTCGCCGGCCAGGATGTATTCCTGGCCGATACCGAGGTACACCATGTCGGCGGGGCCGTCGAAGACCGATTCACGCCGCGACAGTTCGAACGTCTCACCGGCGCACGTGACGGTGCCCCCACCGGCCAGCGGCAGGATCATCACCTCGGTGTCACGGGTGTGCAGCTCGGCACGCTGGCTGTCATCGAGTTCGAGGACCTGCAGCGAGGATTCAGCCCAGCCGGCCGACTCCGGTGTCACGTCGACGGTCAACGGGAGCTGCGCGCTGCGTGCGGGAATGTAGTACTTGCTGTGCACCGGTTCACCTCACCATCGAGACGGCGGTCGCCACCGCGGAACTCACATCGTCATCGGCCGGGTAGAGCAGGGTCCGACCGACGATCAGGCCGCGTACCGACGGCAATGACAGCGCCTTCTCCCAGCTGGCGAAGGCTTCGTCGGGATCGGTGGGGTCGCCACCCAGCAGGAGGGTTGGCAATGTGGTGGAGTCCATCACCCTGTCCATTTCAGCGACGACGGGCAGCTTCATCCAGGTGTAGGCCGAAGTGGACCCGAGCCCCTGGCTGATGTGAATGGACTTGATCACCGCGTCCGGGCTCAGATCGTTGCGGACCCTGCCGTCGACCCGGCTGGACAGGAACGGCTCGACCATCGCGATCAGTCCGTGTGCGGCCAGCGCGTCGACGGCCTGCGCACACGCGGCCAGCGTGGAAACCGTGCCTGGATCGTTGAGGTCGATGCGGCACAACATCTTTCCGCCGTTCATCTTCGCTGCGGCGGTGGACTCGGCGGTGGCGGCGGTCATCCGGTCGTCGAGCTCGAAACACGCGCCGGCCAGCCCGCCCCGGTTCATCGACGAGAACACCACCTTGTCCTCGAGGGCGCCGAACAGCAGCAGGTCGTCGAGGATGTCGGAGGTCGCCAGCACCCCGTCGACGCCCGGGTCGGCCAGCGCGGTGCGCAGCCGGTCGAGCAGATCGGTGCGGCTGTTCATCGCGGTGGGACGCGAGCCGACGGCCAGCGCGCCGCGGGCCGGATGGTCGGCCGCGACGATCATCAGCCGTCCGTTGCCGCGCACCGCCGGGCGGGTGGTCCGGTTCTGCCACGCCCGTGCGATCGCGGCGGGATCGGCCGCACGCAGCTCGGTGATGTCGGCGTAATCCTTGCAGGGGCTAGACATTGACCGCCTCCACTGCGGTCTGCTCGGCCAGTGCTGCCACCTCGGCGGCCGTCGGCATCGCCGTCGAACACTCCAGTCGCGATGCGACGATCGCGCCCGCGGCGTTGGCGTAACGCAGCGTCTTCTCCAGCGGCCAGTCGTGCAGCAGCCCATGGCACAGGCTGCCGCCGAAACTGTCGCCTGCGCCGAGGCCGTTGATCACGTCGACGTCGACTGGGGGCACGGTCACCGATGCGCTCTTGGTCTTGCCCAGCACGCCGCGCGGGCCCTGCTTGACGATCGCCAGCTGCACGCCAAGATCCAGTAGCGCGTCAGCGGCCTTGTGCGGGTTGGTCTCTCCGACGGCGATCTCGCACTCTTCCCGGTTGCCGACCGCAACCGTGACATGGGCCAGCGCGCGTTGAACCTGCGCGGACGCCGCCGCGGGGGAGTCCCAGAACATCGGTCGGTAGTCGAGGTCCAGCACCGTCAGTGGTGCGCGCCCCCTGGCCTCCCACGCCGCGAAATGCGCACCGCGGCTTGGTTCTTCAGACAGCCCGGTGACCGTCGACCAGTACAGCCGGGCGCCGCGCACAGCATCGAGGTCAATTTCATCAGCGGCGATCTGGAGGTCCGGAGCTGACGGCTTGCGGTAGAAGTACAGCGGGAAATCGTCGGGCGGGAAGATCTCGCAGAATGTCACCGGCGTCGGGTATTCCGGGTGGATGTTGACGAAGCGGTTGTCCACGCCCAGGCGGTCCAGTTCGGCGCGCACATAGCGGCCGAACGGGTCTGCCCCGACTCCGGAGATCAGTGCGGTCCGGTCACCGAGGCGGGCGACGGCGACGGCGACGTTGGCCGCGCTGCCGCCGAGGAACTTGCCGAACGACTCCACGTGCTCGAGGCCGACGCCGACCTGGAGCGGATAGATGTCGACACCACTGCGCCCGATGGCGAGTACGTCGAATGGTGGGGTAGCAGTCACGGCAGCTCTCTTCAGGGCTCGATGGGGACTTGTTACGACTGTGCCCCGGGCCACAGCGGGTTGTCAATACTTTGTCCTGACATTCTATCTTTTGGTCAATCGATGTTAGACTTCAGCTACTGTTGGGGTTTCGAGTTCGAGATCGGAGTCGATGTGCCGTTGGCGGTTGAACTGGACAGGTCAAGCCCTGTTCCCCTCTACTATCAGCTTGCCCAGGCCATCGAGGCCGCCATCCGCAGTGGCGAACTCGCCCCCGGCGACCGGTTCGAGAATGAGCTGGCATTGGCCAGCCGGCTGACCCTGTCGCGGCCCACCACCCGGCGTGCGATCCAAGAGCTCGTCGACAAGGGCTTGCTGGTTCGCAAACGCGGCGCCGGAACCCAGGTCGTCCAGAATCCGGTGCACCGGCGCGTCGAGTTGACCAGCTTGTTCGACGACTTGTCCCGGGCCGGCCAGGAGCCGACCACTCAGCTGCTGGAGTATCACGTCGGCCCGCCCGGCGATGACGTCGCTCGCGAACTCAGCCTCGCCGAAGACCGTGAGGTCGCCTGCATCAAGCGGCTGCGGTGCGCCAACGGTGAGCCGCTGGCCCTGATGATCAACTACCTCCCGGTCGAGATCGCCCCGGACGCCGAGGAACTCGAGCGCAGCGGCCTTTATCAATCGCTGCGTGCCCGCGGCGTGCACATCCGGCTGGCCAGCCAGCGCATCGGCGCCAAGGCTGCCACCCGCAGCGAAGCCCGGCTGCTCGACGAGAAGCCCGGCGCCCCGCTGCTGACCATGGATCGCACGGCGTTCGACGACTCCGGACGTGCGGTCGAGTTCGGTACGCATTGCTATCGGGCCTCCCGGTACTACTTCGACACCACGCTCGTCGACCGCTGACCCCAATTTCATGCGATTGTGCGTCTGCTCGCACATGAATTCGCGAATTGGGCGAACAGATCGCATTTGGTCGCAAGTGCGCCAACGACTGGGAAAATGCACACCGTGCCGGTCGTATTCGTAGCCGGTTTCCCATGAGGTGAGCTGGCGGCAAACATGCCCCGTTCGGATGTGAAAAACAGCCGCTTTCTTAGGTTTTCACGAATTGTGAATTCGAAGAGTCAACGCTGGCATTGCGTGTGACAATTTCACTTTCCGGCTGCGTCGACAACGGCGGGGGGACAGTGACCGAGAGCCACCTGTTCCGCGCGTTGTGGGTCATGATGATCGGCCTATTCCTGATCGTGGTCGACTCGACCATTGTCGCGGTCGCCAACCCGGTGCTCAAAAACGAGTTCGGCGTCGACTATGACTCCGTCCTGTGGGCGACAAGCGGCTACCTGCTGGCATTTGCCGGACTGCTGTTGGTCGGTGGACGGTTGGGCGATCGATTCGGGACGAAGTACATCTATCTGCTCGGGCTGGCGATCTTCAGTGGAGCGTCGGTCTGGTGTGGCCTGTCGACGTCGCTGACGATGCTGACCGCCGCACGGGTCGTCCAAGGTATCGGCGCTGCGCTGTTGGCACCGCAGATCTTTTCCACGATCACCCGCACCTTTCCCTCCGACCGGCGTGGCATGGCGATGGCCGTCTGGGGCGCGACCACGGGAGTGGGCTTGTTCGTGGGCCCGATCCTCGGCGGGGTGTTGATTGACGAGCTGGGCTGGCAGTGGATCTTCCTCGTCAACGCTCCGATCGGTGTGGTGGGCATCGCCCTGGCGGTGTGGCTCGTCCCGGCACTGGCGGGCCGGCATCTGCGCTTCGACCTCCTCGGCGTGCTGCTGTCGGGTACGGGCATCTGCCTGATCGTGTACGGCCTGCAAGAAGGTGAGAACGCCCAGTGGTCGGCGTGGATCTGGGTGGTGATCATCTGCGGGTTGGCGTTGATCACCGCATTTTTCGGCTGGCAGGCCGTTCATCCGAATGAGCCACTGGTTCCGGTGGCACTGATCGCTCATCGGAACTTCGTTCTGTCCAATGCCGGAATCGCACTGGCCAGTTTCACGTTCGTCGCCTTCGTCATCCCGCTGATGATCTATTTGGAAGAGGTGCGGGGGCTGCCGCCCGTCCGCGCCGCCCTGCTCACCGCGCCCATCGCCATCGCCACCGTTGTCCTGGCGCCGGTGGTCGGGCGTCTCGTCGATCGGGTGCATCCGCGTCCGATCGTCATCGTCGGCTTCGCACTGCTCGCGGTCGCGCTGTTCTGGCTAGCGAGCGATATGAGGACCGGAACTCCGTTGTGGCGGTTGATGTTACCGCTGGTTGTCGTAGGCGCAGCGGGGGCGCTCACCTGGGAGCCGCTGGCGGTCATCGCGTCGCGTGCGTTGCCCGCCGACCTGGCGGGGGCGGGATCGGCACTGTGCAATACGGCCCGGCACTTGGGAGCTGTGCTGTCCAGCGCCGGCACCGCGGCGCTGATGGCCGCCCTGCTGGGCGACGAACTGTCGAGAGGTGCGCTCGCCGAGGCGATGTCGCAGTCGATGTTGCTTCCGGCGATCGCCGCCGCGGTCGGCTTTCTCACCGCACTGTTCCTGGTGCGTCGAGAACGTTCACCGACCGTAGCCCGCGCCCCGGACCGTCCACTGAGCAGAGAGGTAAGCGTGTCCCGATGACCACCCTTGCCGGCGCATCACCTCTGGCACTGCACGATGCCGAGACGCTCACCGACGACGCCTTGCGCGATCTGTTCGCGTACCCGGCCGACCTCGGCAGCCCGCTGTTTCGAGCCAACTTCATCGCGAGCATCGACGGCGCGGTGACGCTCGAGGGGTCAGGACGCAAGCTGGGTACACCGACCGACCGACGGGTGTTCGGCCGGTTGCGGGAGGTCGCCGATGTGGTGCTTGTCGGTGCGACGACGGCGTGCTCCGCGCCGTATGTCGACATCGGGATGTCCCCGGAGGCACAAGCGTGGCGGCTGTCGAGGGGTCTTGCCGCCACGCTGCCGGTGGCGGTGGTATCCAGCCGCGGGATTGTGCCGCCCGCGGTGCTGGGCAATGCGACGGTGCCGCCGGTGGTCTTCGTCTCCGCGAACGCCGATCCTGTGTTGCGGCGTGCGCTCGATCAGTCCGACGCGAGAGTGATCGAGCTCGCGGGGGACCGGATCAGTTCGGCGGCCATCCGAAGCGCGCTCGGGGAATTGGGCCTACATCGGGTGCTCGTCGAGGGAGGTCCCACACTGTTCTCGCAATTCGTGTCGGACAACGAGATCGACGAGTTGTGTCTGACCACGAGTCCCAAGCTGGTGTGCGGACCCGCGCGTCGCATTGCCGCAGCGGACCAGCACGTCGAGATCAACATGCAGCGCAGAGGGATCCTGGCCGGTGCCGACGGAACCGTGATCGTCCGCTGGGCGCGCTACTGAATCGCAGAAAACGCTGCGCGGAAGTCCGCCAGCGCCTTCTCACTGTCGCCCGAAGCCCAGGCCTCCATGCCGATCGGGCCGGTGTAGCCCATCTCGCGCAGTGCCTTCGCGATAGCGGGGTAGTGGATCTCGCCGGTGCCGGGTTCGCAACGGCCGGGGACGTCGGCCACCTGGATCTCACCGATCGCTTCACCGCATCGGCGGACCAGCTCCACGAGATTCCCCTCGCCGATCTGGGCGTGGTAGAGGTCGAGCATCATCTTGACGTTCGGATGGCCGACTCCCTCGACGAGCGCCAGGGTGTCCTTGGCACGGGCGAGCGGGACACCGGGATGGTCGACGATCGTGTTGAGGTTCTCCACACAGAAGGTCACGCCCGCGGCGGCGCCGAGTTCGCCGATCTGCTCCAGCGCGCGGTGCGCCGACAGCCACATCTGGCCGGTGGCCCGCTGTCGCGGGCGGGCAGCCTGGCCGTCCACGAGCTCGGCGGTGTGCAGATTCAACCGCGGAACACCCAGTGTCTCAGCCGCTTTGATGCTCAATTCGGCGGTCCGGACCACTTCGTCCGCGCTCGCCGGATCGATCAGATCGCCGTGCAGGTAACCCGTCATCGACGAGAACCGCGCCCCGGTGCCTGCCAGCGCCGCCAGGTCTTTGTCGTGCCAGCTCCAGATCTCGACCGCGAAACCGAGCTCGTCGATGCGCCGCACGCGCTCGAGGATCGGCAGATCGCGAAACACCATCTCTGCACAGACTGCCAGTTCAAAGCCGCTCATGGCAGCACCCTAGCATTTGACATGCGGTCCTAATGTCCGAACAAAGTCTTGACTTTCGGCTGTGAGCCGTATTACATCGAGGGATCAGCGTGTCGTGCGCGATGGACAAGGAGTCGTCATGAGGTTCACTCGGCTAGCGGCCACGGCAAGCGCGGGAGTGCTTGTCATCGGGCTGGCTGCCTGTTCGGCCACCGGCGGTAAGCCGCGGGACAACGGCGCAGGTTCCGGCGGCGGCACCGTCGACACCCCCCGGATGACCATCGCGATGATCACTCATGAGGCACCCGGCGACTCGTTCTGGGACCTGGTCCGTAAGGGTGCCGAGACGGCTGCGAAGAAAGACAACATCGAGCTTCGTTACTCCAGCGATCCCGAGGCGCCCAACCAAGCGAACCTCGTCCAGAGCGCCATCGACAGCGGTGTGAAGGGCATCGCGGTGACGCTCGCCAAGCCGGACGCGATGAAGGCTGCCGTCGAAGCCGCCGAATCCAAGGGGATCCCCGTCGTCGCATTCAACGCCGGGCTGGACGCCTGGCAGGCAATGGGGGTCAAGGAATATTTCGGGCAGGACGGCTACATCGCCGGACAGGAGGCCGGTAAACGGCTGCAATCCGACGGCGCCAAGAAGGTCGTTTGCGTGATCCAAGAACAGGGCCACGTGGACCTCGAGGCGCGCTGCGCCGGGGTGAAGAACGCCTTCCCGGCTACCGAGGTGCTCAACGTCAACGGCAAGGACATGCCGTCGGTGGAGTCGACGATCACCGCCAAGCTGCAACAGGATCCGGCCATCGACACGATCCTGACACTCGGTGCGCCGTTCGCGCTGACGGCCGTCCAATCGGTCAAGAACGCGGCCAGCAATGCCAAGGTGGCCACCTTCGACACCAACGCGGCGTTGGTCGACGCGATCCAGAAGGGCGACGTCCAATGGGCCGTCGACCAGCAGCCGTATCTGCAGGGATATCTGGCTGTCGACTCGCTGTGGCTCTACCTGAACAACAAGAACATCATTGGTGGCAATCAGCCGACGCTGACCGGGCCGTCCTTCATCGACAAGTCCAATATCGACGCCGTGGCCGAACTGGCCAAGGGCGGAACCCGATAGCGATCGGCGGGAACAGACATGACTACGCAAGCAGATCTCGAGGTCGCTGACCACAAAGTCGTTCGCGACGAACGCGTCAAGGAACGAAACCGGCTGCAGCGCCTGCTGATCCGGCCCGAAATGGGCGCTGGAATCGGCGCCGTCGGGATCTTCGTCTTCTTCCTGGTCGTGGCCGAGCCGTTCCGGCAGGCCTCGTCACTGGCCACTGTGCTGTATGCCAGCTCCACCATCGGGATCATGGCCTGCGGCGTGGCGGTGTTGATGATCGGCGGCGAGTTCGATTTGTCGACGGGCGTCGCGGTGACGTTCAGCTCGCTGGCGGCCTCGATGCTGTCCTACAACCTGCACCTCAATCTGTGGGCGGGTGCCGGCCTGGCACTGATCCTGGCGCTGGGGGTCGGCTTCCTCAATGGTTTCCTGGTGATGAAGACCAAGATCCCGTCGTTCCTGATCACCTTGAGCACCTTCTTCATGCTCGCGGGTATCAATCTGGCTGTCACCAAACTTCTTGCGGGACAGGTTGCCACGCAGAGCGTCAACGACATGCAGGGCTGGGATTCCGCGCAGAAGGTCTTCGCCTCGTCGTTCACGCTGTTCGGCGTGAGCATCCGGATCACGGTCGTGTGGTGGCTGGTGTTCACCGCGGTCGCCACCTGGGTGCTGTTCAAGACCAAGATCGGCAACTGGATCTTCGCCGTCGGCGGTGACGCGGAGAGCGCCCGCGCGGTCGGTGTTCCGGTGACCAAGGTCAAAATCGGGCTGTTCATGTTCGTCGGCTTCTGCGCCTGGTTCGTGGGCATGCATCTGCTGTTCGCGTTCAACACAGTTCAGTCCGGCCAGGGCATCGGCAACGAGTTCTTCTACATCATCGCCGCGGTGATCGGTGGCTGCCTGCTGACCGGTGGTTACGGCACCGCCGTCGGAGCCGCCATCGGTGCCTTCATCTTCGGTATGACCAACCAGGGCATCGTGTATGCGGGCTGGAACCCCGACTGGTTCAAGTTCTTCCTGGGCGCGATGCTGCTGTTCGCGGTGATCGCCAACAACGCCTTCCGTAATTACGCCGCCAAGAGGTGAGAGAGAAGTGACCGCGACCATGGATCGTCCCACTGAAGAAGCCCCGTCGGGTGGCCCGGTGCCTCTCGTCGAGCTGAAGAACGTCGGCAAGAGCTACGGCAACATCACTGCGCTCAAAGACATCTCGCTGCGGGTACACGCCGGTCAGGTGACCGGCATCCTCGGCGACAACGGTGCGGGCAAGTCGACATTGATCAAGATCATCGCCGGGCTGCATCAGCAGACCGAGGGCGACTTGCTGGTCGACGGTGAGTCCACCAAGTTCACCTCGCCTGCCCATGCCCTTGGCAAAGGCATCGCGACGGTGTACCAGAACCTCGCCGTCGTTCCGCTGATGCCGGTATGGCGAAACTTCTTCCTGGGCCAGGAGATCCGCAAGAGCAGCTTCCCCTGGTCGCTGGACGCCAACGCGATGCGCGCCACCACTCTTACCGAGTTGTCGAAGATGGGGATCGACCTGCCCGACGTCGACGTGCCGATCGGATCGCTGTCGGGCGGTCAGCGCCAGTGTGTGGCGATCGCGCGAGCGGTGTTCTTCGGTGCGCGCGTGCTGATCCTCGACGAGCCGACTGCGGCGCTGGGCGTCAAGCAGTCCGGTGTGGTGCTCAAATACATCACCGCCGCCAAGGAGGCCGGCTTCGGCGTCGTGTTCATCACCCACAACCCACACCACGCGCACATGGTCGGCGACCACTTCGTGCTGCTCAACCGTGGCCGCCAAAAACTCGACTGCACCTACGACGAGATCACCCTGGAGCACCTGACCCAGCAGATGGCCGGAGGCGACGAGCTCGAGGCGCTGAGCCACGAGCTCGGCCGCTGAGTCAGCGGGCAGTCAGCGCGAACAGCCGTAGTTCCCGGTCGGTACGGGTGCGGTACGCCTGATACATCGGGTAGGCCAGGAACCGCTGCAGTCCGCGGTCCCGTTCGGGGCCGGTCAGCAGCGTGGCCGTCACGGGGATGTCGATGCCGTTGATCGACACGACCGCGTGCGGGTCGGCGATCAGGTTCAGGCTCCAAGCCGGGTGCCGCTGCTCGCCGAAATTGCTGCCCAGGACCAACAGCCGCTCGCCGTCGCGCAGATAGCTCAGCGCCGACACCCGTTGCTGGCCCGACTTCCGTCCCGTGGTGGTGAGCAGGAGCTCGGGCATCGACGTGGGACCGAACAAGGTGTATTTGCCTTTGGTGGCGCGCAGCACCCGGCGATCCAGCGGGACGAGGGCCTTGATGACGCGTGAACCCAGTGCGGTAGAGGCGAAGGTATAGACGGGCTTGAACAGGGGCGAGATGTCTTCTCTGCCCCAATGGCCGTCGGGGAAGGATTGCGGCATGAGAGTCATCGTGCCCGATGACGGCCGGCCGCAGAACCCTGTTCAGCGCGGCGACATGCCCGCCGTGAGGTAGGCGGCGTCCACGAACTGCATGTTCTGCACCGCGTCATCGATGCCGATCGGCAGCGGTGCACCGTCAAGCACGTGCGCGGCGAACGCCTCGAGTTGATAGGTGTACGACGGCCGCGTGCCCAGGTGCTCGACCCGTGTCCCTCCCGGTGTGCGGATGGTGATCCGGTCGTCGGCGTGCGGCTTGATGAAGTCGTGGGCCAATGCATCGCCCTTGCTGCCGACGATTGTGATGGTGAACGAAAAGGCTTCTGCCATCATCGTGTTGGCGGACAGCCCGGTGGCCCCCGAGGGAAAGCTCAGCTCGACATCGCACCACTCGTCGACGCCCGGGGCGCGCTGGGAGGCGTGGGCGGCGGTGATCGATGGCCGGCCCAGCCCGCGGGCGCCGAGTTGCCGCATGATGTGCAGGCCGTAACAGCCGAGGTCCATCAACGCCCCGCCGGCCAGCGCCAGCGACCAGCGCGGGTCGCCGGCCGACGGCGCCGGCATCGCCATCCGCACCTCGACGTGCCGGATCTCGCCGAGCGTGCCGTCGCCGGCCAGCTCGAACATCCGCCGGGTCACCGGGTGGAACAGATAGTGAAAGCCCTCCAGCACGCTCACCCCGCTGCCCGCCGCCGCATCGGCGACGGCCTGGGCCTCGGTGTGGTTGCGCGCGAACGGTTTCTCGGTCAGCACCGGTTTGCCCGCCTTGATCGCCGCGAGATTCCACGGCGCGTGCAGCGCATTGGCCAGTGGGTTGTAGACGACGTCGACCTCGGGGTCCTCGATTACGTCGGCGTAGCCGGTGGCGACCCGCTCGACGCCGTAGCTGTCGGCGAACTGCTTGGCCCGCTGGGGATCTCGGGCTGCCACCACGACCAGCCGGTGGCCCAGCTCGCGGGCTGGGCCGACGATGGCGTGCTCGGCGATTCGGGACGCCCCGAGCACGCCGATCCGCAGACTCATGCAGTCCCCTCGCAGGCTCGGGCCCTGCATGCCCGCTGTTGATTCGCTCCGCAAGCGTCGCTCATGCCGGCACGCCGCCCGTAACGCTCTGCAGATAGGCGACGCTGGCCAAGACGTCACGCAGTGGGCCATCGCCCTGCGGCTCGCCGTCGAGGATGGTGTCCTGCTCGAGCACGAACCAGCCGTCGAAGCCGTTGTCCCGTAACGCCGCAACGATGCCTGCGATATCGACGTCGCCGGTGCCCAGCGGGGTGTACATACCCTGGGCCACCGCCTCGGTGTAGGTCAGCTCGCCGGATTGCACGCGGGCGGCCAGTCCCGCGTCGACGTCCTTGAGATGCGCGTGCGCAATCCGGCCGGGCACCGCGCGGGCCAGGTTCAGCGGGTCGGTGCCGCCGATCAGCAGATGCCCGGTGTCCAGGCACAGCGAGATCGACGACCCGCCCAGCACCCGGGCCACCTCGTCACCCTTCTCGACCATCGTGCCCACGTGCGGGTGTAGCACCGCGGTGATACCGCGTTCGGCGGCCGCTTCGGCAAGACGGTCCAGGTTGGCCAGCAGCGTCGACCACTGCTCGTCGTCCAGATCGGGACGCGAGTCGTACCCGTCAGTGCCGGTGGCCGCGGCCAGCACCAGCATTGACGCGCCGGTGGCCACCAGGGCTTCCACCACGCCGGCGACCTCGGGCAGCGGGTCGTAATCGGCGTCGTGCAAAACCACCGGCGCAAAGCTCCCGACGCAACTCAAGTTGTGCCGGTCCAGCAGCGCGCTCAGCTCGGCGGGCTCGCTGGGCAGGAAGCCCTCGGGTCCTAGTTCGGTCGCGGTCAGTCCGGCTCTGCCCATCTCCGTCAGGACGCGTTCGGGATCGAGCTGGTAACCCCAACCCGGCACCTCGCACACCCCCCACGAAATCGGCGCAGCGGCAATGCGAATCGGGTTCATCGGGCCTTGACCTCCTCGACACGAACCGGCGCCCCCCGGCGCAGTGACTCGGTTGCGGCCTCGGCAATCCAGGCCACCTCGACCGCGTCGGTAACGGTAGCTCCGCGCACCGGTGCGCCCTTGACGACGTCGAGAAAACCGCTGAGCTCGGTACGGAATGCCTCGGTGAACCGGTCCATGAAGAAGTGATGTGCCGGACCCTCGGGGAAAGTGTTGCGCGGATCGGTGTTTCGGACCGGTGCGCCCTGGTCCCAGCCCGCGACGACGGAGTCGTCGAAGCCGTGCACCTCCAGCCGGCAGTCGTAGCCGCGGGCGTTGTAGCGGGCGTTGGAGATGACGCCGAGAGCGCCGCCGTCGAAGCGGACCACCACGGCGGCGGTGTCGACGTCACCGTATTCGGTGAACAACGGGTCGCCCTGCACGGAGCCGGTGGCGTACACCTCGACGGCCTCCTGCCCGGTGATCCAGCGGACGATGTCGAAATCGTGTACCGCGCAGTCGCGGAAGATGCCGCCGGACCCGGCGATGTAATCCATCGGCGGGGGAGCGGGATCCATCGTGGTGCTGCGGATGGTGTGCAGTGCACCCAGTGAGCCACTGTCGACGGCGTGTTTGGCCGCGGCGAATGCGGCGTCGAAGCGGCGCTGGTAGCCCACCTGCACCGGCACGCCTGATCGGGTGATCGCCTCGGCCACTCGCGCGCTCTCGGCAGCGGTGGCCGCGATCGGCTTCTCGCAGAATGTGGGCAGCCCCTTGGCGACGGCGGCCAGGGTGAGCTCGGCGTGCGCCGGGGTGGCGGCCGCGACCACCACACCATCGATGCCCGAATTCAGCAGCTGCTCAACCGAATCCGCCGGTGTGACGCCGAATTTCGCCGCGACCGCAGTGACGACATCGGGGCGTTCGTCGGTGACGACGAGGCCGTCGACACCGGCGAGGTTGCTCAGCGTGTCGGTGTGGAACGCACCGATTCGGCCGAGGCCGATGACACCGAGTGTGGTCATGGGATTCTCCGTTCGTTCTGGTCGCACAGCGCGACGTCGAGGGCTTCGGGGGTCAGGTCGTCGGCCAGTGCGGCGAGCACCACGTCGACCTGGCTGGGCGGGGCCAGGCTGCCGATCGGCTGATCCTGGTCGAGGTTGGTGGGGAACGGATAACCCTCGGCGGTGGCCACCACCGCGTTGAGGAGTTCCGCCGCAGGGTGGCCCGCGGCCTTCATCGCCCGCAGCGCCGGGTACACCGCGCGCACCATCGCCGTGCGGTCGAGGGCCTCCATCGCACGGCCGAATGGTGACGAGATTTGCAGCAGGTTGGCCATCCGCCGCACGTCGGCGGACGTGTTGGCGCCCGCGCCGTGGTACAGCGCGGGATTGAAGAACACCGCATCGCCCTTGCACAGCGGCAGCTGCACCTGATGTGCGGCGAAGTAGTCGATGAACTCCGGTCGGTTGAACGCCATATACCCGCCCTCGAACAGCTGCGAGTACGGCAGCAGCATCGTCGGCCCGCTGTCCAGCGACATGTCGGTGTGCGCGACCGCGCCCTGCAGGGTCAGCGCCGGCGAGAGTCGGTGCACGTGGGCTGGATAGTCGGCGAGCTGGCCGGGTGCGACGAACCCGAGGTGGTAGTCGCGGTGCGGAACCTGGGCCGCGCCACCGGGATTGACGACGTTGACCTGGGAGGTGACCTGATATCGCGGGCCGAGCCAGGCTTGGCAGACGAGCGCGAGTGGGTCATTGGCGTAGTAGGCGGAATAGACGTCGGGGGAGTGCAGCGCGAGCTTCTGGGCGGCGTTCCACACGCGGTCGTTGACGCCGGCCGCGCCGAAGTGGTCGCCCGCTGCGCCGCCGGCTTGTCGCTGGGCGGAGATCAGGTCACCGAACGCCGCGTTGGCCGCGTCGACGACCGCGGCAGGAAACGCGCCGGTGAACACCACAACGCCGGGGCCGTCGGCCAGGGCGGTGATCAGCTCGGCCTGCAACGCCCGCCGGTCGACCCGCGCCATCTCGGCGGCCGAGTAGATCAAGACGTTCCGACGGACGTCGGCGGCGTGCGGGTAGGCGCTGAGGTCGGTGTCCCGCTCGGTCAGCGTCCGCAGCTCGCCGAGCTCGAATGCCGACTCGCCCAACCACGGCTGCACTCGCGCGCTCACGTCGACCATGGGGAAAGTCTTGCTGTGACTCGAACCGCAATCAACACCAGAAAACCATCAAAAACCCATCACTGCATTAGGGTGCAAGGCATGGCGCACCGATTCAAGGTCCGCGAGATCGCTCAGCAGTCCGGGCTGTCGGAGGCCACCGTCGATCGAGTGCTCAACCACCGTCCCGGTGTACGGGAGGCCACCAGGGCCGAGGTGACGCAGGCGATCGAGGATCTGGAAAAGCAGCGAGCTCAATTGCGGCTCAACGGGCGTCGCTATCTGTTCGACGTGGTGATGCAGACGCCGCAGCGGTTCTCCGACGCCTTTCGCGCCGCCGTCGAAGCGGAGCTGCCCGCGTTCGCGCCCGCGATGCTGCGGGCGCGTTTCCACCTCTGGGAGTCCGGGTCGACCGCCCAGATGGTCGAAACACTCGCGCGGATCAAGGGCAGCCACGGCGTCGTACTCAAGGCGCAAGACGAGCCCGAGGTGGCCGAGGCCGTCGACCGGCTGGTGACGTCCGGGGTGCCGGTGGTGACCTACACGACCGATATCCCGGCCAGCTCACGGTGCGCCTATGTCGGCATCGACAACCACGGCGCCGGCGTCACCGCGGCTTACCTGATGGACCAATGGCTGGGCGAGGCGCCCGCCGGCGTACTGATCACGTTGAGCCGCACAGTATTTCGCGGGGAAGCCGAGCGCGAGGTCGGATTCCGGACTGCGTTGCGCAAGTCCGGGCGCAGGATCGTCGAGGTCAGCGACAGCGACGGTATCGACGCCACCAACGAACGTCTGGTGCTCGACGCCCTCGAACGACACCCCGAGGTGGAGGCCGTGTATTCGGTCGGCGGCGGCAACACCGCGACCGTGGCGGCGTTCGACGAGATCGGAAGAGTCTGCCGGGTTTTTGTCGCCCATGACCTCGACGCCGACAACCGGCGACTACTGCGGGAGGGCCGCATTTCTGCCGTCTTGCACAACGACCTTCGGGCCGACGCCCGGTTCGCTATGCGACTGATCCTGCAACAGCACGGGGCGCTGCCCAGCGAGCCCGCCCGGCCCGTCCCGATCCAGGTGGTCACCCCGTACAACCTCCCCGGCTGACGCGCTGAGTCGTTGATTCGTGGAATTCCCGACTAGCATCTCGCGCCGACGGCGACGATGAATGCGCCCGGGCGCCCGACGCCCCAAGATTCCAGAGGAGACAACCCGTGCCAGAACAGCGCGCCGAGCTCGTTGCCGGCGTGACCGTGCTGGGCGATCTGGCCATCGACGTGATCAACGGCGGCCCGAAGACCCCGGGCGGGTGCGCGGCGTTCTCCGGCGTCGCCCTGGAGGCCACCGGCGTCCCGGGCGGCATCGTCGCGCTGGCCGCCGACGACGACCACGCACTGTTCGACCCGCTGCTGGACCGCTTCGGGTCGATGATCCGGATCCTGGCCGCGGACCGCACCAGCGCGTTCCGCCTGGACTACGAGGACCTCGACCACCGCCGGATGTCGGTGGAGGCGATCGGCCCGGTCTGGGGTGCCGCAGAAGTGGAGGCCGCGGACCCGGAGACGACGTGGGTGCATCTGGCGCCGCTGCTGCGCACCGACTTTCCCGCCCAGACGCTGGCGCTCCTCGCGCGGCGCGGCCATCTCCTCGCCTACGACGGTCAGGGTCTGGTGCGCGCCGACCAGCTGGGACCGCTGGTCGTGGACCGGCACTACCCGCCGGAACTGCTGGCGCACCTGTCCATCCTGAAGCTGGCCGAGGACGAGGCCGTCATCGTCGCCGATGGGCCGTTCGACCAGAGGACCGCGACCCGGCTGGGGGTGCCCGAGATCCTGGTCACCTACGGGTCCGAGGGCTGTGACATCTATACCGGTGACAGTTGCGTGCGGGTGCCGGCTGCCTGGCGGGTCGAGGGTGTGCAGACCACGGGGGCCGGGGACATGTTCACCACTTGTTATGTGGCAAATCGCGCGGCAGGGGCAGATCCCCGGGCCGCGGCCAAAGAGGCCAGTGAACTCGTCGCCGGTGAACTGGAGAAACGCCTGGAGACGCGCCGGTAACTGAGAGCTACCCGCGAGTAGCTTTTCTCTTAGAGAATGCCATTCTCGGAAAGTGACGAACGACACACTTTTGTCTCATCTAACCGTCGACCATGTCTGTGAGCTGTGGCTTCTGCGCAGGTGCCGCGGCGTGTCAACGACCAGGCGTGGTCTGGGTTGCCTAAGAAAGTGCAATAATCGGTACTGCGAGTGACAGCAACTCCTGGGCTGTCGATTCCGTCGGCGCGTCCAACCTGACAGCGACGCGGGATCCACACCCGGCGGGACAGGACGAAAGGCGGGGACGTGGGTCCCAACGGCAACGGTGCTTCGGGCAACCGGCAGAAGCTGGAAAAGGTCGTCATCCGGTTCGCGGGTGACTCCGGCGATGGTATGCAGCTGACCGGTGACCGGTTCACCTCGGAGGCCGCGCTCTTCGGCAATGACCTTGCGACCCAACCGAATTACCCTGCCGAGATCCGCGCACCACAGGGCACGCTGCCCGGTGTCTCGTCGTTCCAGATCCAGATCGCCGACTACGACATCCTGACCGCCGGTGACCGTCCCGACGTGCTGGTCGCGATGAACCCCGCTGCGCTCAAGGCCAACATCGGCGACCTGCCGCGCGGTGGTCTGGTGATCGCCAACTCCGACGAATTCACCAAGCGCAATCTCGCGAAGGTCGGCTACGAGGCGAACCCGCTGGACAGCGGCGAGCTGTCCGATTACGTCGTGCAGCCCGTCGCGATGACCACGCTGACGCTGGGCGCCGTCGAGGCAATCGGTGCGACCAAGAAGGACGGCCAGCGCGCCAAGAACATGTTTGCGCTCGGGCTGCTGTCGTGGATGTACGGCCGTCCCATCGAGACCAGCGAGACGTTCATCCGCGAGAAGTTCGCCCGCAAGCCCGATGTCGCCGAGGCGAACGTCCTGGCGCTCAAGGCGGGTTGGAACTACGGCGAAACCACCGAGGCGTTCGGCACCACCTTCGAGATCTCCCCGGCCAAGCTCGCTCCCGGTGAGTACCGGCAGATCTCGGGCAACACTGCCCTGGCCTACGGCGTGATCGCCGCCGGTCAGCTCGCCGACATCCAGGTGGTACTCGGCACCTATCCGATCACCCCGGCGTCGGACATCCTGCACGAGCTGTCCAAGCACAAGAACTTCAACATCCTGACCTTCCAGGCCGAGGACGAGATCGCCGGCGTCGGTGCGGCGATCGGTGCGTCCTACGGCGGCGCGCTCGGCGTGACAAGCACGTCGGGCCCCGGTATCTCGCTGAAGTCCGAAGCCATCGGCCTGGCGATGATGGCCGAGCTGCCCCTGCTGGTGATCGACGTGCAGCGCGGTGGCCCGTCCACCGGTCTGCCGACCAAGACCGAGCAGTCCGACCTGTTGCAGGTGATGTTCGGCCGCAACGGCGAGTCGCCGGTCGTCGTGCTGGCCGCCAGCACGCCCTCGGACTGCTTCGAGGTGGCCATCGAGGCCGCGCGGATTGCGCTGACCTACCGGACGCCGGTCATCCTGCTGTCCGACGGCGCGATCGCCAACGGCTCGGAGCCGTGGCGGATCCCGGACATCAATGACTTCGAAGCGATCGAGCCCAACTTCGCCAAGGCCGGCGAGGATTTCGCACCCTACGCTCGTGACCCCGAGACGCTGGCCCGCCAGTTCGCAATTCCGGGTACGCCGGGACTCGAGCACCGCATCGGCGGGCTGGAGTCGGCCAACGGATCCGGCAACATCTCCTACGAGCCGGCGAACCACGACCTCATGGTTCGGTTGCGCCAAGCCAAGATCGCCGGGGTCAAGGTGCCCGATATCGAGGTGGACGACCCGACCGGTGACGCCGAGCTGCTGATCCTGGGCTGGGGAAGTTCGTTCGGACCGATCGGTGAAGCGTGCCGCCGTGCGCGCCGCCGCGGCATCAAGGTCGCGCGGGCCCACCTGCGTCACCTCAACCCGATGCCGGCCAACCTCGGCGAGGTGCTGGGCAAGTATTCGAATGTGGTGGTCCCGGAAATGAACCTCGGCCAGCTCGCGCTGCTGCTGCGCGGTAGGTACCTGGCTGACGTCCATTCGGTGACCAAGGTGGAGGGCATGGCGTTCCTGGCCGACGAGCTGGAGGGCATCATCGATGCCGCCCTCGACGGGACGCTGGCCGAAAAGGAAAGCGACAAAGCGAAATTCGCCCGGCTTGCGGCAGCTACCGTGAGTACCGGCACAGTTGGCGCAGGAGTGAACGGATGACTGACCTGATCGGCTCGGATCTGCTGGCACCCGGCGTGTCGAAGACGGCATGGGTGCCGACCACCGATGAGCCGCAGAAAGCCAAGGATTTCACCAGCGACCAGGAGGTGCGCTGGTGCCCGGGCTGCGGTGACTACGTCATCCTCAACACGATCCGCAACTTCCTGCCGGATCTGGGTCTGCGCCGCGAGAACATCGCGTTCGTCAGCGGCATCGGCTGCTCCAGCCGTTTCCCGTACTACCTGGAGACCTACGGCTTCCACTCGATCCATGGTCGCGCTCCGACCATCGCGACCGGCCTGGCGGTGGCCCGCCCGGATCTGTCGGTCTGGGTGGTCACCGGCGACGGCGATGCCCTGTCGATCGGTGGCAACCACCTGATCCACGCGCTGCGCCGCAACGTCAACATCACGATCCTGCTGTTCAACAACCGGATCTACGGTTTGACCAAGGGGCAGTACTCGCCGACCTCCGAGGTCGGCAAGGTCACCAAGTCCACCCCGATGGGCTCGCTGGACTATCCGTTCAACCCGGTGTCGCTGGCGCTGGGCGCCGAGGCGACGTTCGTGGGCCGGGCGCTGGACTCCGACCGCAAGGGTCTGTCGGAGGTGCTGAAGGCCGCCGCCGAGCACCGCGGCGCTGCACTGGTCGAGATCATGCAGGACTGCCCGATCTTCAACGACGGCTCCTTCGATCTGCTGCGCAAAGAAGGCGCCGAGGAGCGGATCATCAACGTCCGCCAGGGTGAGCCGGTGACGTTCGGCGCCAACGGCGAGTACTGCGTCGTCAAGACCGGCTTCGGGCTCGATATCGCCAAGACTGCGGACGTCGCGGCCAGCGACATCGTCGTGCACGACGCGACGATCGACGACTCGGCCTACGCCTTCGCGCTGTCCCGGTTGAGCGAGCAGAATCTCGAGCACACCGTGATGGGTGTCTTCCGCCAGGTCAGCCGGCCGACCTACGACGACGCCGCCCGTGACCAGGTCCGGATGGCGCGGGAAGCCACCCCGCATGACCGGCACGCGTTGCAGTCATTGCTGCGCGGTCGCGACACCTGGACCGTTGACTAGCCGAGTCCAGACGCAATCGTGAGCACGCCCGCCCCGCTGGCCGCTGTGGTACTGGCTGGTGGGGCGTCGCGGCGGATGGGCCGGGACAAGGCCACGCTGAAGCATCCCGATCTGGGCACCACGATGGTGGAATACACCGTCGGCGTCCTGGGATCGCGCTGCGCGCCGGTGTTCGTGATCGCTGCCCCTGGTCAGGCGCTTCCCGAACTGCAGGCCGAGGTCCTGCGCGACGAGGTCCGCGGAGTGGGGCCGCTGCTGGCCACCGGCCGCGGGCTGCGAGCCGCTGCGGCCGCAGGGTTGGAGCGGGCGTTCGTCAGTGCGGTCGACATGCCGTTCCTGACCGCCGATGTCATCGACGAACTGACCGAATATCGGGGCGTCGACATCGTGCTGCCGTGGGACGGCCGGGATCACTACCTGGCCGGCATCTACCGCACCGACCTCGCCGACCACATCGAGGCCCTGGTTGCCGCCGGCGAGCGCAGCATGCGAGCGCTGGCCGAAACCGTCGTCACCCAGCGGGTCGTGTTACCGGCAGGCCCGTCGCTGGCTAACGTCAATTCCCCGGCGGACCTTCAGCAAATAGCCCATTAAATTGGTAGTTGCGCGCAATTTTGCCGTCAATGTCGAATTGCGATTTATCAATTCGACATAGTGCGTTCATCGCCGGTTTTTGAGACGCTAGATCCGCTGGGCCGGAACGCATCTCGGCCGGCGACATTCTCAGAAACGACCCGATATCCGGCCACTTCGCCTCCGCCTCGCGCGCAGGCGGTTGTTGTGGCCATCATGCCCGTGGCGTGCCTGGACCCTTGGTCGCCGGCTCGGGCCCGAGGTCTGGGTAGGCCTCGAACGCGCCTGGCGCGCAAGTCATTCTGCGTGATCCGGCAGGGTCCGCGTCCTCGCGGCCGACGGGTGTCGAGTTCGCCGGCTCGCCTTCCGTTGGTGAAAGCACCTTGCCGACAAGAGCTTTGGGCTCAACCCTTGGCGCGGTTCGGCGGGCCGTGCAGCTAACGAATTGGGTACATCGGCGCTCGCGATGCCGAAATCGCCTGTGTCGGCGGCGCGGACTCCCCGCAGAGGCGCGCTGCGCCGCCCAAATCATGTGGCCGGGGCCACAAATAGTGCGTGATTTAAATCACAAAATTGACGGGCGTGTCAATGTAATGCCTGGTCGCGAAACGCCGCGATGACCTGCACAGACCACGCATAGGTTCGGCTCGTGATCGTCCTGTTATCGAACCGATATAAGCGTGTCGTTGATGTGACTTCCTCTAATCCACTTTGTACGGTCCTACCCGGTCCCTATGGGAGCAAACATCTCCACCGATAACTCCAGAAATTGAACCCTGCGTGTGAGCGGGGCCGGGAGGCCGCAACGGCCTTCTGTGGATCGCCGGGTGAACAAGCCCCGAGGTGATTCCCGTCGGCCGCGCTGTCGTGCCCGACCGAGACGGCACGACCCGTAGTCCGGAAGCCCTGGCAAAGGGCTGAACCCCGTCCGACGACGACGGGATGGCACTCGGCGCGTGCATGGCGAAAGGAAAACTCTTGAAGAACGTCCGCACCACACTCGTACGCTCCCTCGGGATCGCCGCGATCGGCGGCGCCACCGTGGTGGCCCCGATGATCGTCGGCACCGGTACTGCCTCGGCTGATGGCATGAACTGGGACGCGGTCGCGGCGTGCGAGTCCGGCGGCAACTGGGCAATCAACACCGGCAACGGCTACTACGGCGGCCTGCAGTTCGCCATGGGCACCTGGCGTGCCAATGGTGGCACGGGCTCCCCGCACCTCGCGTCGCGCGACGAGCAGATCCGCGTGGCCGAGAACGTGCTGCGCAGCCAGGGCCGGGGCGCGTGGCCGGTCTGCGGCCGTCGCGGCTGAGCCAGCTCTATTCAGGGTGGCGCCGGATCTACGGATCCGGCGCCACCCTTATTTCTTGCGCAACTCTCTTATCAAAATTCTCAGGAAGATCAAGCGACACGCCTGTAACAGGTGCATCACAAGCTGCGATTCACATCACAGCGGCACACCAGTGCCCCCTTTGTCGGGAAGGGAAAACCAATGAGCACTTTGCGCAGGATCGTCACCCTCGCAGTCATCTCCGGAGCGCTGGCCCTGGCCGGATTCGTTCTGAGCATCGGAAATGCCGCCGCTGACAGCGGTGTGAACTGGGATGCGGTCGCACAGTGCGAGTCCGGCGGCAACTGGGCCGCCAACACCGGCAATGGCTTCTCCGGCGGCCTGCAGTTCAAGCAGGCGACCTGGACCGCCAACGGTGGCGTCGGTGCCCCGCACCAGGCCACCCGCGAAGAGCAGATCCGGGTCGCCGAGAACGTCGCCCGCAAGCAGGGCATGGGCGCATGGCCGTCCTGCGGCAAGGCCGCAGGCACCCCGGCGTTCGCCACCCCGGTCTCCGGTGGCGCCCCCGCCCCGGCTCAGGGCGCTTGCGCCAACGTGCTGAGCGGCCCGTTCAAGTCGGTCGACTTCAACAAGATGTGCCAGGCCTTCCACGACCCGGGCCGCGCCATCGCCAACGCCCTCGGCCTGCGCTAGCGGCGACCGGGCAGCCGAAACGCCGAGCCGGCTGCGATCGACGCCAGATGACGGGTCACCGCGAATTCCGGCAGCACCACCGTGGCCCGGCTGGCCAGCGCGCTGAGCGCCGCGGGCCGTAGGTTCACCATCCGGCCGATCAGCCGCGACTCGGCGACGATGGCGCTGACCCGACGCCTCCGAAACGCCGCGAATCCGGCGAACGCGCGGGGCAGATCGGGGGCCAGGTCGACGAACGCGCCCAGCACGGCGGCATCCTCGAGCGCCTGACAGCCGCCCTGGCCCAGATGTGGGCGCATGGGGTGGGCGGCGTCGCCGACCAGTACCACGGGCCCCGAGGCCCAGCGCTGGGCGGTGGCGCGGTCGTAGAGGTCGTTGCGCAGGACCCCGGCGGGATCAGTGGCCGCCAGCATCGCCGGAATGGGCGCGGCCCAGGCAGCCAGCTTGGTGCGCAGATAGGCCAGCTCGCCCTGCGGGCAGGTGGCGCCCTCGGGCGCCCGTTCGGTGGCGAACCAATAGGTCTGATCCGGCCCCATCGGGACGTGGCCGACCTCAGCCCCGGCCGCCATGGTCTCGCCGGCCAGATCGGCGTCGATCGCCAGGGCGGCCACCCCGCGCCAGGCCGTGTAGCCGGCGTAGCGATGCGGCAGCGGGCCGTTGAGGTGGCGGGCCACCACTGAGCGGGTGCCGTCGGCGCCGACGACGGCCTGCACGTCGCGGGTGGCGCCATCCGTGAGGTGCAGGCGCACGCCGGTGGTGGTCGTGCTGAGCTCGCGGACCGCGACGCCGTCGACGACGGTGCCCGGCGCCAGCGCCCCGGTCAGGATGTCGCGCAGGGCGGCGCGCTGCAGGACGACCAAGGGTTCGCCCAGCGCGGTGACGATCCGCTCGCCGGAGGGGCGGCGCAGCCAGGTGCCGTCCTTCCAGCGCATGGCGCCGGCAGTGATCCGGCCGCCGGCCGCCCGCACCTGGTCGCCGAGGCCGAGCTGGTCGAGCGCGGCGAGGGCATTGGGCCAGATGCTGATGCCGGCGCCCGAGCTGGTGTCGGTCCGCTCCTCGATCACTGTGACCGAATGTCCCCGGTGCGACAGTGCCGCGGCCGAGGCGAGCCCCGCGATGCCCGCTCCCACGACAGCGATGTCGGCCATCTCCTGAACGTAACGTGTGCTCATGACTTCGGGTGCCTTCGACGATCTCGACGACTACCTCGCTCTGCCGCGAGTCTCCGGCTTGGCGGTATCGGCGGACGGTTCACGCGTCGTCACCACCATCGCCGAACTCAATACCGCCAAGACCGAATTCATCAGCGCGGTGTGGGAGCTCGACCCGGCCGGGGTGGCACCCGCGCGCCGGCTGACCCGCGGCGCCAAGGGGGAATCCGCGCCGGTCTTCACCGCCGACGGGGATCTGCTGTTCACCTCGGTCCGGCCGACCGAGGACGACGACAAGCCGCCTGCCGCCTTGTGGACGCTACCTGCCGCGGGTGGTGAGGCCACCCAGCTGGCCGAGCTGCCCGGTGGAATCGGCAGCGTGCGGGCCGCGCGCGCCGCGTCGGTCGTCGTGATCGGGGCGCCGTTGCTGCCGTCGGCCGACACCCTCGACGAGGAACGCCGGCTGCGAAAACTACGCAAGGACAACAAGATCAGCGCGATTCTGCACGCCGGCTATCCGGTGCGGCACTGGGACAAAGATCTGGGCCCGGAGGAGACGCACCTCTTCCGGGTCGCCGCCGACGGTGCTCTCACCGACCTGACCCGCCGGCCGGGCCAGGCACTCGGCGACACCGATTTCGTGGTGAGCCCGGACGGTACCTTCGCCGTCACGAGCTGGCGGGTGCCCGGCCCGCGCGCTGCGCTGCGTTCGGTTCTGATGCGCGTCGACCTGCAGACCGGTGAGCGTGCCGTCCTCGCCGAGGACCCCGTCGCCGATCTGGAGCATCCGGCCATCTCGCCGGACAGCACGGCGGTGGCGTTCACCCGCGAGACGGTGTCCACACCGGAGCTGGCGCCACGAATCACGCTGTGCCACTTGAGTTTGACCTCGGGGGAGTGGGCGGAGCTGGCCACCGGATGGGACCGCTGGCCGGCCTCGGTGAGCTGGTCTCCCGACGGTTCGGTGCTGCTGGTCACCGCCGACGACAACGGCCGGCACCCGGTGTTCGCGATCAGCCTCGACGGCGAGGTCCGGCAGCTCACCGTCGACGACTTCAGCTATTCCGACGTCGTCGCCGCACCCGGCGGCTTCGTCTATGCGTTGCGCACCTCCTATGCCGCTCCGCCGCACCCGGTGCGCATCGACCCGTCCGGCGAGGTCACCGCATTGCCGTGTATCGAATTGCCAACGCTGCCCGGTGAACTCACCGAGATTGTCGCCGCCGCCGACGGCACGCCGGTGCGGTCCTGGCTGGTGCTGCCTTCCACTGACGAGCCCGCCCCTCTGCTGCTGTGGATCCACGGTGGACCGCTGGGCAGCTGGAATGTGTGGTCGTGGCGGTGGAACCCCTGGCTGATGGCCGCACGCGGTTATGCGGTGCTGCTGCCCGACCCAGCGCTGTCCACCGGCTACGGCCAGCAGTTCATCCAGCGCGGCTGGGGCGCCTGGGGCGGGCCGCCCTACGAGGACTTGATGGCAGCCGTCGACGCCGCGGTGGCCGACCCGCGGATCGACGCCGGGCGCACCGCTGCGATGGGCGGTTCATTCGGCGGCTACATGGCCAACTGGGTCGCCGGGCACACCGACCGCTTCGCGGCGATCGTCACCCACGCCAGCCTGTGGGCGCTCGACCAGTTCGGCCCGACCACCGACGGCGCCTATTATTGGGCCCGCGAGATGACACCTGCCATGGCCCAAGCGAATTCGCCACACCGCTTCGTCGGCAACATCACCACGCCGATGCTGGTGATCCACGGCGACAAGGACTACCGGGTGCCCATCGGCGAGGCGCTTCGTCTCTGGTACGAGCTGTTGACCGAATCCGGGCTGCCGGCCGCCGACGACGGCACCACGGCGCACCGGTTCCTGTACTTCCCGTCCGAGAACCACTGGGTGTTGTCCCCGCAACACGCGAAGATCTGGTACCAGGTGGTGACGACGTTCCTGGCCGAGCACGTGCTGGGGGAGAAGCTGCAGTTGCCCGAAACCCTGGGCTGAACCCGGCGGGTATGTTGGCGCTCATGACGGCAGCGCAGCGGGAATTCGACATCGTCGTATACGGGGCGACCGGATTCGTCGGCAAGCTCACCGCCGAGTACCTGGCCCGCAAGGGTGGCGACGTCCGAGTCGCGCTGGCCGGTCGCTCGCCCGACAAATTGCTCGCGGTGCGGGCGACGCTCGGTGAGGCGGCCCAGTCCTGGCCGATCCTGACCGCTGACGCCGGATCACCGTCGTCGCTGAACGACATGGCTGCCCGGACCCGCGTCGTCATCACCACCGTGGGCCCGTACACCCGCTACGGCCTGCCGCTGGTGGCTGCCTGCGCGGCGGCGGGCACCGACTACGCCGACCTCACCGGTGAGGCGATGTTCGTGCGGCAGAGCATCGACGACTATCACAAGCAGGCCGTCGACACCGGTGCGCGCATCGTGCACGCGTGCGGATTCGATTCCATCCCTTCGGATATGAGCGTGTTCGCCCTCTACCGTCGGGCCCAGCGCGACGGCACCGGCGAACTCGGTGACACCGACTTCGTGCTGCGCGGATTCTCCGGCGGCGTGTCGGGCGGCACCGTCGCCTCGATGATCGAAGTGTTCCGCGCATCGTCGAACGACCCGAACACCCGGCGCATGCTCGAGGACCCCTACACGCTCACCGACGATCGCGCCGTCGAACCCGAACTCGGTCCCCAGCCCGACCTGCCGTGGCGGCGCGGTGCCAATATCGCGCCGGAACTGGCCGGGGTATGGACCACAGGTTTCGTGATGGCGATGTACAACACCCGAATCGTGCGGCGTAGCAACGCTCTTCAGCACTACGCGTACGGCCGCCGCTTCCGCTACGCGGAGAACATGAGTGTCGGGGACTCGGTTGCCGCGCCGGTGGTGTCGGCGGTCGCGAGTGCCGGCAACAATGGTGTGGTCGCTTTTGCCAGCCGATTCTTCCGCTTCCTGCCGAACCGGCTGGTCGAACGCGTCGCGCCCAAGCCCGGCACCGGACCCAGCGAGCAGACCCGTGACCGCGGCTACTACCGCGCCGAGACCTACACCACCACCGTGACCGGCGCGCGCTACCGCGCGACCATCGCCCAGCAGGGCGATCCGGGCTACAAGGCCACCTCGGTCATGCTCGGTGAATGCGGGCTGGCGCTGGCCCTCGACCGCGACAAGCTATCCGATCTGCGCGGTGTGCTCACCCCCGCCGCGGCCATGGGTGACGCGCTGCTCGACCGGTTCCCGGCCGCCGAGATTTCTCTGCAGACCGTCCGTCTCGACGACTAGAGTCGGCTGGCAGAGCCGCACATCCAGCGATGAAGGTGGGTACCATGGCCGGTCTCGATGATCTTATGAGTCAGATTCCCGTCGCGGATATCGCCGGCAAGCTGGGAGCGCCGGAAGGGGAAGTGAACCAGGCCATCCAGACCCTGGTACCCACCCTCGTCGGCAGCATCCAGCACAACGTCGTCTCCGACGACATCGACTCCACCGAGCTCGAATCGGCCATCGCCGCCGGTGACACCGGCCAGGGCGAGCAGTTCGTCGCACGGATCTTCGGGGGACACGACACCGGTCAGGTGGCCTCGGCGCTTTCCGGATCCGGCGCAGGGGGCGGCGACCTGATCAAGAAGCTGCTGCCGATCCTCATCCCGATCGTGCTGGCCTACCTGAGCAAGCAGACCGCCGGCTCGGCTCAGGGCGGGACCAGCGGTGGTGGGCTCGGCGACGTGCTGGGCAGCATCCTCGGCGGGGCGACCGGAGGCAGCGGCAACGTGGACAACCCGCTCGGGAGCATTCTGGGCAATGTTCTCGGCGGTCAACAGGGTGGCGCCACCGGCGACATCCTGGGCGGGCTGCTTGGCGGGAAAAAATAGCGCGGATTGCGGGCGGTCGGAAGCGCTGCGTCGCGCGTTCCTAGAATTGTCGGGTGACCACCACTGACGACTCTCGCGCCGACGCCCTGCCCAAGTCCTGGGAACCGGGGTCGGTAGAGACGGGGATGTATCAGGGCTGGGTCGACGCCGGCTACTTCCAGGCCGATGCCACGAGCGACAAGCCGGCATATTCGATCGTGCTGCCGCCCCCGAATGTCACCGGCAGCCTGCACATGGGTCACGCGCTGGACCACACCTTGATGGACGCGCTGACCCGGCGTAAGCGGATGCAGGGCTATGAGGTGCTGTGGCTGCCCGGGATGGATCACGCCGGCATCGCCACCCAGAGCGTGGTGGAGAAACAACTCGCCGTCGACGGCAAGACCAAAGAAGACTTCGGCCGTGAACTGTTCGTCGAAAAAGTCTGGGACTGGAAGCGCGAATCCGGCGGCACCATCGGCGCCCAGATGCGCCGCCTCGGCGACGGCGTGGACTGGAGCCGGGATCGCTTCACGATGGACGAGGGTCTGTCCCGCGCGGTCCGCACGATCTTCAAGCGGCTCTACGACGCCGGCCTGATCTATCAGGCCGAGCGGCTGGTCAACTGGTCACCGGTGCTGGAGACCGCGATCTCGGATCTCGAGGTCAAATACTCCGACGTCGAGGGCGAGCTGGTGTCGTTCCGGTACGGGTCGATGAACGACGACGAGCCACACCTGGTGGTGGCCACCACCCGGATCGAGACGATGCTCGGTGATACCGCGATCGCGGTGCACCCCGACGACGAGCGCTACCGGCACCTGGTCGGTCAGACCCTGCCGCACCCGTTCCTGGACCGGCAGATCATCATCGTGGCCGACGCGCACGTCGACCCCGAATTCGGCACCGGCGCAGTCAAAGTCACTCCGGCACACGACCCGAACGACTTCGAGATCGGGATGCGGCACAACCTGGCGATGCCGTCGATCATGGACACCAAGGGCCGGATCGCCGACACCGGAACACAATTCGACGGTATGGACCGCTTCGAGGCCCGTGTCGCGGTGCGTGAAGCGCTGGCCGCAGAGGGTCGCATCGCCGCCGAGAAGCGGCCGTACCTGCACAGCGTCGGGCACTCCGAACGCAGCGGCGAGCCGATCGAGCCCCGGCTGAGCCTGCAGTGGTGGGTGAAGGTCGAATCGATGGCCAAGGCGGCCGGCGACGCGGTCCGGGGCGGTGACATCGTGATTCACCCGAAGAGCCTGGAACCGCGATGGTTCGCCTGGGTCGACGACATGCACGACTGGTGCATCTCACGTCAGCTGTGGTGGGGGCACCGCATTCCGATCTGGCACGGCCCCGATGGCCAGAAGGTCTGCGTCGGGCCTGACGAAACCCCGCCGGAGGGCTGGGAGCAGGATCCCGACGTGCTGGACACCTGGTTCTCTTCGGCGCTGTGGCCGTTCTCCACGATGGGCTGGCCCGACCGCACGCCCGAACTGGAGAAGTTCTATCCGACAAGCGTTTTGGTCACCGGCTACGACATTTTGTTCTTCTGGGTGGCGCGCATGGTGATGTTCGGCACGTTCGTGTCGGGCGACGAGACGATCACGCTGGACGGCGCGCGCGGACCGCAGGTGCCATTCGAGAACGTCTTCCTGCACGGGCTGATCCGCGACGAGCACGGCCGCAAGATGAGCAAGTCCCGCGGCAATGGGATCGATCCGCTGGACTGGGTGGAACTCTTCGGCGCCGATGCGCTGCGGTTCACCCTGGCCCGCGGCGCCAGCCCCGGCGGCGACCTGTCCATCGGTGAAGACGCCGCCCGCGCCTCACGCAACTTCGCGACCAAGCTGTTCAACGCCACCCGGTTCGCGCTGATGAACGGCGCCGCACCGGCACCGCTGCCGACTGCCGCCGACCTCACCGACGCCGACCGCTGGATCCTGGGCCGCCTGGAAGAGGTTCGGGCCGAAGTGGATTCGGCCCTCGACAGCTACGAGTTCAGCCGGGCCTGCGAATCGCTCTACCATTTCGCCTGGGACGAATTCTGTGACTGGTACCTGGAGCTCGCCAAAGTCCAGCTGGCCGAGGGACTTACCGACACCACCGCCGTGCTCGCCGCGGTGCTGGACACGCTGCTCAAGCTGCTGCACCCGGTGATGCCGTTCGTCACCGAGGCGTTGTGGAAGGCGCTGACCGGCGGGTCCGGGGCGAGCGAAGCGACGGGAAAGGCGAAGTCGCTGGTGATCGCGCAGTGGCCGGCCGCCTCGGGGATTGCGCTGGATCCGGTTGCGGCGCGGAGGATCGCCGATGTGCAGAAGCTGGTGACCGAGATCCGGCGGTTCCGCAGCGATCAAGGCCTGGCGGACCGGCAGAAGGTTCCCGCCCGGCTATCGGGTATCGGCCAGGCGGGCCTGGACGGCCAGGTCGCACCGGTCACCGCGCTGGCGTGGCTGACCGACGCGAGCGCAGACTTCAACGCCAGTGCGCACATCGAGGTGCGGCTGTCGTCGGGCACCGTCAGCGTCGAGGTCGACACCTCGGGCACCGTCGACGTGGCCGCCGAACGTCGCCGTCTGGAGAAGGACCTGGCGGCCGCGGAGAAGGAATTGGCAGGCACCACAGCCAAACTCGGCAACGAGGCGTTCCTGGCCAAGGCACCCGAAGACGTCGTCGCCAAGATTCGCGGCCGTCAGCAGGTTGCTCGCGAGGAGGTCGAGCGCATCACCGCCCGACTGGCTGCGCTGGCATGATCCAACCACTCTGTATTCGAGTGAGCACTGAGGGCGAAAATATCGCCGAAATCGCGTCGTGGACGCTCACTCAACGGGTTATGGGGCGCAAGTGACCGAACCGCCGACACCCGACGAGATCGCCGCGCTGCTCCAGGTCGAGCACCTGCTCGACCAGCGCTGGCCGGAGACCAAGCTCGAGCCCAGCACGGCACGCATCGAGGCGCTGATGGAGATGCTGGGCTCACCGCAGCTCAGCTACCCGTGCATCCACATCGCCGGAACCAACGGTAAGACCTCGGTGGCGCGCATCGTCGATGCACTCATGACGGCGTTCAGCCGCCGGACCGGACGCACCACCAGCCCGCACCTGCAGTCCGCCGTCGAGCGCATCGCCATCGACAACGAGCCGATCAGCCCGGCTCGCTACGTCGAGGTCTACCGCGAGATCGAACCGTTCGTGCACATGGTCGACGCGCAATCTGTCAAAGATGGCGGACCGGCGATGAGCAAGTTCGAAGTGCTCACCGCGATGGCGTTCGCCGCGTTCGCCGACGCACCCGTCGACGTCGCCGTCGTCGAGGTCGGGATGGGCGGGCGGTGGGACGCCACCAACGTCGTCGACGCACCCGTCGCGGTGATCACGCCGATCGGAATCGACCACACCGAGTACCTCGGTGACACGGTCGCTGAGATCGCCGCCGAGAAGGCCGGCATCATCGGCTCGCCGCGCGGCGAGCTGGTCCAGACCGACACCGTCGCGGTCATCGGCCGCCAGGTGCCCGAAGCGATGGAAGTGATTCTGGCCCAGGTGGTCTCCTCCGATGCCGCGGTCGCACGCGAGGACTCCGAATTCGCTGTGTTAGGCCGCCAGGTCGCCGTCGGGGGACAGGTGTTGCAGCTGCAAGGTCTCGGCGGGGTGTACTCCGACATCTTCCTGCCGCTGCACGGCGAGCATCAGGCCCACAACGCCGTCGTGGCGCTGGCCGCGGTCGAGGCGTTCTTCGGGGCCGGGGCCGACCGCCAACTCGACGTCGACACGGTGCGGGCCGGATTCGCCGCGGCGGTCAGCCCCGGCCGGCTCGAACGGATGCGCAGCGCGCCGAGCGTCTTCGTCGACGCCGCCCACAATCCCGCCGGAGCCGCCGCGCTCGCCGACGCGCTCGCAACAGAGTTCGACTTCCGGTTCCTCGTCGGCGTGCTCTCGGTGATGGGGGACAAGGACGTCACCGGCATCCTCACCGCGCTGGAGCCGGCGTTCGACCAGATCGTCGTCACCCACAACGGGTCACCCCGCGCACTCGAGGTCGACGCCTTGGCGATCCGGGCTGAGGAGGTCTTCGGACCCGACCGGGTGCTGCGCGCCGAAACCCTGGCCGACGCGATCGAGACCGCCACCGCGCTGGTCGAGGAGTCCGCGGCCGATACCGACGGATTCGCCGGCACCGGGATCGTCATCACCGGTTCGGTGGTGACCGCGGGCGCGGCGCGCACCCTGTTCGGGAAGGACCCGCAATGAGCGACACGCCCGACGTGCCCCAGTCCGATGTCGCCGGCCCAGCGGCCTCACCGCCCGACCCCTGGAAAAGTTTCCGCGGCGTCATGGCCGGCACCCTCATCCTCGAGTCGATCGTGGTCCTGCTGGCGCTGCCCGTGGTCGGCATGGTCGGTGGTGGGCTCACCGCATGGTCGACGTCATACCTGGTCGGGTTCGCGGTGTTCCTGGTCCTGCTGTCCGGCGTGCAGGGCAGGCCGTGGGCGGTCTGGCTGAACCTGGGTGTGCAGCTCATCCTGGTCGCCGGATTCGTCGTGTACCCGGCCGTGGGGATGGTCGGGGTGGTCTTCGCGATCGTGTGGGGGATCATCGCCTACCTGCGCGTCGAGGTTCTGCGCAGGCAGCGCCGGGGCTTGCTGCCCGGCCAGCAGCGACCACCTGACTGACGGGTACGCTGTGCGCCGTGACCGCGCCGATGACGATGCAGAGCGAAGCGATGAGGAGGAATGGCGCTAATGACTGAGCGGACGCTGGTTCTCATCAAGCCCGACGGTGTGCAGCGCGGGGTGGTCGGCGAGATCATCAGCCGAATCGAACGCAAAGGCCTGACGATCGCTGCCCTGGAGCTCAAGCAGGTCAGTGACGAGCTGGCCCGCGCCCACTATGCCGAGCACGACGGCAAGCCGTTCTTCGACTCGCTGCTGGAGTTCATCACCTCAGCCCCGGTGGTGGCAGCGATCCTCGAAGGCCCCCGCGCGATCGCGGCGTTTCGCCAGCTCGCCGGTGGCACCGACCCGGTGGAGAAGGCCACACCAGGCACGATCCGCGGCGATTTCGGCCTGGAAACGCAGTTCAACCTCGTGCACGGCTCCGACTCCCCAGAGTCCGCCGAGCGCGAGATCGCGCTCTGGTTTCCGGGCGGCTGAGCGCGCTCTAAGGCCACTGTCGTCAAAACAGGGCGTGTGGTGTGGGATACTGGCTCCGGATGTGCCCCCAAAGCGCATCCGGATGAAGACTTACGACGTGCGCGACCACCACTTGGTGAGGCGCCGACCGTCACAGCCGTCATTCAGCCAGGCACCGGACGCGTTCTCCATGGACCGTTCGGAGCGAGACCATAAACAAGTCCGGGCGCATTAACCCGGGCACATAGCGGAAGCCCTCGCGTGGCCGCGTCGATGTGACGCGCCCGGGGGCTTGAGGAGAATACGTGGCCGACGATGACCTCTATCAGGAACTACCCGAAACAGAACCCCAGGAGCAGTGGGGACCCCCAGCGGCAGCTGCCGCTGGCGATGACCTGCCTGACCGCCTGAGGGTGCATTCGCTGGCACGGGTGCTCGGCACCACCAGCCGGCGCGTGCTCGACGCCTTGAGCGAGCTCGACGGCCGGGTGCGCAGTCCGCATTCCAGCGTGGATCGCACCGATGCGGTGCGGGTCCGCGACGTGCTGGCGGCCAGCCCCGAGGACAGCGCCGACGAGACCGCGGTGCAGGAAGCCCTCACCCTTGATGCGCCCGCGCCCGAAGTCGACCAGGCAGCCCAAGCCGTGGACGCCGAAGTTCCCGCGGCCGCCGCCGAGGAGCCTGAATCGCGGCTGATCCTGGAGACCGCCACGGTCGAGCAGGCGGCGTACATGCCGCTGTTCGTCGCCCCCCAGCCCGTCGAGGCCGAACAGCGCCGCGTCGCTCGTCCGGCTGCTGAAGAGGACGACGACGAGGACGACGAGGACGAAGACGACGAGTCGTCCGCCGAAACCGACGGCGACCAGTCCGAACGCCCCGCCAACCGGCGTCGTCGGCGCGGCCGCCGTGGCCGTGGTCGCGGCCGCGGTGAGCAGGGCGGCCCGGACGGCGAAGAGTCCGAAGGTGCCGAGGAGACCGCCGAGTCCGGTGAGTCCGGTGACGACTCTGACAGCGACGACGACGAGAGCGACGATGAGTCGGGCAGCGGTGAGGCCGCGACCCGCCGTCGCCGCAGGCGCCGGCGCCGCAAGTCCGGCGGCGGCGGTGATGACGCGGAGGGCACTTCGGTCGACGACCCGCCGAACACCGTCGTCCACGAGCGCGCCCCTCGGGCCAAGGCCGAACGCGACCCGGATGCGATCCAGGGCATCAGCGGATCGACCAGGCTCGAGGCCAAGCGTCAGCGCCGTCGCGACGGCCGCGACGCCGGCCGCCGGCGCCCACCGATCCTGTCCGAGGCCGAATTCCTGGCCCGCCGCGAGGCCGTCGAACGGGTCATGGTCGTGCGCGACAAGATCCGCACCGAACCCCCGCACGAGGGCGCTCGCTACACGCAGATCGCCGTCATGGAAGACGGGGTCGTCGTCGAGCACTTCGTGACCTCGGCGGCCTCGGCGTCGCTGGTCGGCAACATCTACCTCGGCATCGTGCAGAACGTGCTGCCGTCGATGGAGGCCGCCTTCGTCGACATCGGGCGCGGCCGCAACGGTGTGCTCTACGCCGGTGAGGTCAACTGGGAGGCCGCCGGCCTGGGCGGGGCGAACCGCAAGATCGAACAGGCCCTCAAGCCCGGCGACTACGTCGTCGTCCAGGTCAGCAAGGATCCTGTCGGTCACAAGGGCGCGCGACTGACCACCCAGGTGTCGCTGGCCGGGCGCTACCTGGTCTACGTGCCGGGCGCGTCGTCGACCGGGATCAGCCGCAAGCTGCCCGACACCGAACGTCAGCGACTCAAGGAAATCCTGCGCGACGTGGTGCCCGACGACGCCGGCGTGATCATCCGGACCGCCTCGGAAGGCGTGAAGGAATCCGACATCCGCGGCGACGTCACCCGACTCCAGGAGCGGTGGACGACGATCGCCGAGGAAGCCGAGCGGATCAAGGGCAACAAGGCCGGTGCCGCCGTCGCGCTCTACGAAGAGCCCGATGTGCTGGTCAAGGTGATCCGCGACTTGTTCAACGAGGACTTCTCCGGGCTGATCGTCTCCGGTGACGACGCCTGGGACACCATCCACGATTACGTCAGTTCAGTTGCGCCCGAACTTGTTTCGAAGCTGACCAAGTACGACCCGCCCGGTGGTGACGGGCCCGACGTGTTCGCGGTGCATCGCATCGACGAGCAGCTGGCCAAGGCGCTGGATCGCAAGGTGTGGCTGCCCTCGGGCGGCACCCTGGTGATCGACCGGACCGAGGCGATGACCGTCGTCGACGTCAACACCGGCAAGTTCACCGGTGCGGGCGGCAACCTCGAGCAGACGGTCACCAAGAACAACCTCGAGGCAGCCGAGGAGATCGTCCGTCAGCTGAGGCTGCGCGATATCGGCGGCATCGTGGTCATCGACTTCATCGACATGGTCCTGGAGTCCAACCGCGACCTGGTGCTGCGGCGGCTGACCGAGGCTCTGGGACGCGACCGCACCCGCCACCAGGTGTCCGAGGTGACCTCACTCGGGCTGGTCCAGCTGACCCGTAAGCGGCTGGGCACCGGCCTGGTGGAGGCGTTCTCGACCACCTGTACGCATTGCAGCGGCCGGGGCATCGTGCTGCATGCCGATCCGGTCGACACGACGCAGGCCGCCGGGCGCAAGTCCGAATCCGGCGGTAACGGCGGTGGCCGGCGCGGCAAGCGGGGCAAGCGGGGCCGCGCTGAAGAAGCGCCGGTGGCCAAGGTGCCGCAGCACACCAGCGAGCATCCGATGTTCAAGGCGATGGCGGCGGCCAACGGCAAGCACGAGGACGACGAGGCCGAGGAAGAGCTGGCCGACGAGCTCGAGCGGGAAGCCGAAGCCGGGGACGATGCCGACATCGCCGAGCAGGTCAGCGAGGAAGTCGCCGCCGAAGATCTGGATGACGACGACTCCGACGATGAGGACGACGACGAGGACGACGACGAGGATGTCGACGAAATCGACGTCGACCTCGATGAAGACGACGAGGACCTCGACGAGGACAACCTCGATGTCGACGCGGACGATGAGGACGACGACGAGGATGAGGACGACCTCGACGACGAGGATGATGACGAGGATGAATCCGACGAATACGACGTCGACCAGCCTGTCGTGGCTCAGGCACCGTCTGCGTCGGCAGGCAGGCATCGGCGCCGGGCGGCGGCACGCCCAGCAGGGCCGCCATCCGCATAGAGTGGCGGTTTGACCCTCCCGGTGCTGGTCACGTAACCTTGAGCAGTTGTCGCCAGGCGTCCGACGCCGGTGGCAGCGGGCTCAAGATCCCGCACCCCCAGACCCGCGCACGCAGCTTCGGTTAGCGCGCGCCCGCAGAGCAAGAGCGAAGGACCCACGATGGCAGGCGATAAGGTCACGTACGCAATCGTCAAGACCGGCGGCAAGCAGTACAAGGTCGCCGTCGGAGACATAGTCAAGGTCGAGAAGCTCGAGGTCGAGGCCGGTGGCTCCGTGTCTCTGCCGGTCGCGCTGGTCGTCGACGGTGCCAAGGTGACCACCGACGCCAAGGCGCTGGAGAAGGTCGCGGTCACCGGCGAGGTGCTCGAGCACACCAAGGGTCCGAAGATCCGCATCCACAAGTTCAAGAACAAGACCGGCTACCACAAGCGGCAGGGTCACCGTCAACCGCTGACCGTGCTCAAGGTCACCGGAATCAAGTAGTCGAGGGAGCGAACTGACATGGCACACAAAAAGGGCGCTTCCAGCTCACGCAACGGTCGCGATTCAGCCGCCCAGCGGCTGGGCGTCAAGCGCTTCGGCGGCCAGCTGGTCAAGGCCGGCGAGATCCTCGTCCGCCAGCGCGGCACGCACTTCCACCCCGGCGTGAACGTCGGTCGCGGCGGTGACGACACCCTGTTCGCCACGGCCGCCGGCCTGGTGGAGTTCGGCGTCAAGCGCGGCCGCAAGACCGTCAACATCGTCAGCGCCGAACGACCGGAGTAGGTCTGCATCGCGAGTGTGAAACCACTGCGAGGTCCAGACCCATAACTCGCACCAGATTCACACTCGGCGGTTGAAAGGACTCTCCGATGCCCCGTTTCGTCGACCGCGTCGTCATTCACGCCCGCGCGGGCAATGGTGGGAACGGGTGCGCGTCGGTGCACCGGGAGAAGTTCAAGCCACTCGGCGGGCCCGACGGCGGTAACGGCGGACGCGGCGGCAGTGTCGTGCTCGTCGTCGATCCGCAGGTGCACACCCTGCTGGACTTCCACTTTCACCCGCACGTCGCGGCGCCGTCCGGCACACAGGGGATGGGCAGTAACCGCGAGGGTGCCAACGGCTCAGATCTCGAGGTGAAGGTGCCCGACGGCACTGTCGTGCTCGACGCAGGAGGCCGTCTGCTGGCCGATCTGGTCGGTGCGGGAACCCGTTTCGTCGCCGCTGAGGGCGGTCGCGGCGGGTTGGGCAACGCCGCGCTGGCGTCCCGGGCCCGCAAGGCTCCCGGGTTCGCGCTGCTCGGCGAGAAGGGTGAGGAGCGCGAGCTCACCCTGGAGCTCAAGACCGTCGCCGACGTCGGCCTGATCGGTTTCCCGTCGGCGGGCAAATCCTCACTGGTCTCGGTGATCTCGGCGGCCAAGCCCAAGATCGCGGACTATCCGTTCACCACGTTGGTGCCCAACCTCGGTGTCGTGTCGGCGGGGGATCACACCTTCACCGTCGCCGACGTACCCGGGCTGATTCCCGGCGCCTCAGAAGGTCGCGGTCTCGGCCTGGACTTCCTTCGGCACATCGAACGCTGCGCGCTGCTGGTGCATGTCGTCGACTGCGCGACCCTGGAACCCGGTCGCGACCCGATCTCCGACATCGATGCGTTGGAAGCCGAGCTGGCCGCGTATCGTCCGACGCTGCAAGGTGATTCGACGCTGGGTGATCTGGCCGACCGTCCACGGGCGGTGGTGCTCAACAAGATCGACGTTCCCGAGGCCAGGGAGCTGGCGGACTTCGTGCGTGCCGATGTCGAGGCGCGCGGCTGGCCGGTGTTCGAGGTGTCCACCGCGAGCCGGGAAGGCTTGCGGGAGCTGACGTTTGCGCTGTGGAACATGGTGGAGGCCCACCGGGCCGCGCAGCCCGAGGTGGTGCCGCGGCGTCCGGTGATCCGGCCGATTCCGGTGGACCAGACCGGTTTCACCGTCGAGCCCGACCCGGCAAATCGCGGCGGCTTCATCGTCCGCGGTGTCCGGCCGGAACGCTGGATCGCGCAGACGAATTTCGACAACGACGAAGCCGTCGGCTATCTCGGCGACCGGCTGGCCCGCCTCGGCGTTGAGGATGAACTACTACGCCGCGGCGCCAAGCCCGGCTGTGCGGTCACGATCGGCGATATGACCTTCGACTGGGAGCCGCAGACGCTCGCCGGGGTCGACGTCACCCCGACCGGCCGGGGCACCGATGCCCGGCTGGAGCAGAGTGACCGGATCGGCGCGGCCGAGCGTAAGCAGGCCCGCCGCGTGCGCCGGGAGCACGAGGACGACACGTGAGTCAGTACCGCGACGCGGTGCGCGCGGCGCGCAGCGTCGTCGTCAAGATCGGCACCACCGCCCTGACCACGAAGTCGGGGCTGTTCGACGCCGGCCGGCTGGCCCAGCTCGTCGACGCGATCGAGGCTCGGATGGAGGCCGGCTCCGACGTCGTCATCGTGTCCTCGGGTGCGATCGCGGCCGGTATCGAGCCGCTGGGACTGAACCGGCGCCCGACGGATCTGGCGACCAAGCAGGCCGCGGCCAGCGTGGGGCAGGTGGCGCTGGTCAACGCGTGGAGTGCGGCGTTCGCCCGCTACGACCGCACGGTCGGCCAGGTGCTGCTGACCGCGCACGACATTTCGATGCGCGTGCAGCACACCAACGCCCAGCGGACGCTGAACCGGCTGCGGGCCCTGCACGCAGTGGCGATCGTCAACGAGAACGACACCGTGGCCACCAACGAGATTCGCTTCGGCGACAACGACCGGCTCTCGGCGTTGGTGGCTCATCTGGTGGGCGCCGACGCGCTGATCCTGCTCTCCGATATCGACGGGCTCTACGACGCCGATCCGCGCAAGGGTGACGCCCGGTTCATCCCGGAGGTGGCCGGCCCGGATGATCTCGACGGCGTGGTGGCCGGTCAGGGCAGCCGGCTGGGCACCGGCGGGATGCGGTCGAAGCTGTCCTCGGCGCTGCTCGCCGCCGATGCCGGGGTTCCGGTGCTGCTGGCCGCCGCCGCCGATGCCGCCGCCGCGCTGACAGATGCGTCGGTGGGCACCGTGTTCACACCGCGACCCGACCGGATGTCGGCGCGACGGTTCTGGGTTCGCTATGCGGCGGAGGCCGCCGGTGCGCTGACGCTGGATGCCGGCGCGGTGCGGGCGGTGGTCAAGCAGCGGCGCTCATTGCTGGCGGCCGGGATCACCGCGGTCGCGGGCCGGTTCTTCGGCGGCGATGTGGTCGAGCTGCACGATCAGGACGGGACGATGGTGGGGCGCGGGGTGGTGGCCTATGACGCCGCCGAGCTGACGACGATGATCGGCCAGTCGACCTCGGACCTGCCTGCTGAAATGCGCCGACCCGCGGTGCATGCCGATGATCTGGTGGCTGTCTAGCGATCGTTGCTAGGCCGACATCAGCCCGGACAGTTCGTCTGCCAGCAGCGCGAGCATCGGCGAACAACCGCTGTCCACCTTGACTGTCGCGAGGTTGTCACCGCGCGTGACGCCGCGGTTCACGATCGCGATCGGCATACCGAGCGCGGCGGCCTGCCGCACAAACCGGTAGCCGGAGAACACCGTCAGCGAGGAACCCGCGACCAGCAGCGCCTCCGATTCTTCGACCATCGAATATGCTTGCGCGACAATCTCTTTGCGCACGCTTTCGCCGAAGTACACGATGTCCGGCTTGAGCATCCCCGCGCACGACGGGCAGTCGATGAAGTGGAACGATGCGGTGTCGGTGACGACGGCATCAGCGTCCGGTGCCACCGCGATGCCCCCGATTTGTTCGGCGCGCTCGGTGAATCCGGGATTGGCCGCCTCGAGTTCGTCGGCCAGCGCCGCGCGCGACATCGTGTAACCGCAGTTCAAGCACACCACCTGCGCGTAGGTTCCGTGCAGGTTGATGACATTACGGCTGCCGGCCTTGGTGTGCAGCAGGTCTACGTTCTGGGTGATGACACCGCTCACCACCCCGGCCCGCTCCAAGTGCGCCAGCGCCCGGTGCCCGGCGTTGGGCAACGTCTGGGCCATGTGCCGCCAGCCCAGGTGGTTTCGGGCCCAATAGCGCTGCCGGAACGCACGGCTCGAGGTGAACTGGCGAATCGTCATCGGGTTGGCCGGCGGCGAGTCCGGGCCGCGGTAGTCGGGAATGCCGGAGTCGGTGGAGATCCCGGCGCCGGTGAGCACCGCGACACGTCGGCCCGCCAAGAGGGCGACGAGTTCGGGGCTTTCCACGAACTCCAGAGTAGTCAGCCGAAATTGGTGAGCGGGCTGAGTACGTCCTGGGTGAACTGCGTGATGTTCAGCGTCGGATTGCCGTCCGGATAGCTGACCGTGGCCAGCAGATTGGCACCGGCATCGACGAAATCGCCGTCGGCGCGGCCCTGATGTGTCGAGGAGGTCACCAGGATGATGCCCGAGGTGCCGGCCTGCTTGGCCAGCGGGACCGAGAACTGCGCGTTCTGCACGGTGCTGTTGGCCCTGTCCTCCACGATGATCCGATGGTCGGGAAAGCCCAACATCAACAGCATGCGGCGCATCTGCGCGGCTTCGGTCACCCCGTTCTGCGGGTTACCGCCGGTGACGATGATCGGTGAGTGCGGGTACATCTGTGCGACCGCCAGCCCGGTCAGCACCCGGCGGCGCAAGATCATCCGCATCGAGCCATCCGGCAACAAGCCGTACCCGAGGACGACGATCGCCGGATTGGAGAAATCCTTGGTGACGGGTGCGGGCTGTGGCGGGGCGGCGTGCGCGGCGGTGGGTGCGAGTTCGCCGATCGTGGCAGCGACAACCAGCGCCAACGCGCCGCACAGGGTCTTCCACCGACGTCGCACGTTTCCTCCGACCCGTTTGAAATTGCTGTTGGCGTAATCGCCCGGGCGTGCGAGGTTGTTACCGGATCAACGTCCTACAGCCGTTCCATCGCGCGGGCCATGGCCGAGTGCTCCAGGAACTCGTAGTGCGCCGGCGAATACCGCTGCCGACTGCGCCGGGCGTCGCGAGCCTCCCGGTGCGACGCGATCCACCGCGCGAACACGCCGGGCTTGGCCGGCGCCGTCGTGGCAATGGCAGCTGCGGTCAACAGCTTGACTTCGTGTTCGGTGATCAGCACCGTCGGCCGGGTGTCGACGACGCGCGGCGTCGCAGTCGACGGCTGCTGCTGGACAGGAGCGGGTAGTGACAACATTTCGATCCCCCGATCTGGGCGGCCGGCGAAGTCCGGCCTCATGGCTGAAAACCTATGGCCGTCGCCGTGGTTGCGAACGCGTAGAGCCATACTCGAAACCCGCACACAGACCACGCAAAAGCCTTGGGCCACAACGCGGGTGGCTATGTGACTCAGGTCACGTCAAGCAATGCGCGGCCGGAAGGATCTCGGCGCCCATATTGCGCTCCATCATGGCCAGCGCCGCCGAGCCGAGGTGTGTATCGATATGGGCCACTGCGTCTTTCGGCACCACCACGGCGTAGTGGCGGACGTATGCGTCGAGGGCGCTGTAGAGGATGCACTGCTCGGTGACCTGCCCGGTCAGGATCACCTTCTCGACCTCGAGCCTACTGAGTAGATAATCCAGCGGGGTGGCGTAGAAGGCGCTGTGGCGCACCTTGGTCATCACCCGGCAGCCCTTCTCCGGGGCGATCGGGCGCACCAGATCCGGCCGGGTGCCTTCCAGTGCGGCGTGGACGAGGTCGCTGGGCTCGGCGGTGAAATCGCCATAGTTGTCGTTGACATAGATCAGCTCGACATCGTCGCGATCACGGGCCCGGCTGATCAATTCGGACAGCGGTTCCACGATGTCGGCGACGTTGCCTGCCAGCTCCTCGGCGTCGGGGTGCCGGTAGGCATTGAGCATGTCCACTACCAGTAGCGCGGTATCGGCCATGTCTGGCGGGTTACCCACTCGGCGCCGGCGGACACGCCTGAAGAGCGGGTTCGGTGGTTTGGCCACGGGACGGCAGGCAACAATAGGGCATGGATTTCTACTCCGCCTACCGGCACGGCTTCGTGCGGCTGGCCGCCTGCACCCACCGCACGGTGCTGGCGGACCCTGCCGCCAATGCCGAATCGGTGCTGCGGATTGCCCGGACCTGCCATGACGACAGCGTCGCGGTGGCGGTGTTCCCCGAGCTCACCCTGTCCGGCTACTCCCTCGAGGACATCCTGCTGCAGGACTCGCTGCTCGATGCCGTCGAGGACGCCCTGGTGGATGTCGTCGCGGCCTCGGCCGACCTGTTTCCCGTGCTGGTCGTGGGTGCGCCGCTGCGCTTCCTGCACCGCATCTACAACACCGCGGTGGTGATCCATCGCGGTGTGGTGCTCGGGGTGGCGCCGAAGTCCTATCTGCCGACGTACCGGGAGTTCTACGAACGACGCCAGGTCGCCGCCGGCGATGACCTCCACGGCACGATCCGCATCGGTGGTGCCGAGGTGCCGTTCGGTCCGGATCTGCTGTTCACCGCCGACGACGTGCCGGGGCTGGTGTTGCACGTCGAGATCTGCGAAGACATGTTCGTGCCGGTGCCGCCCAGCGCGGAGGCCGCGCTGGCGGGTGCGACGGTGCTGGCCAACCTCTCCGGAAGCCCGATCACCATCGGCCGGGCCGAGGACCGCAAGCTGTTGGCCCGCTCGGCGTCGGCGCGCTGCTTGGCGGCCTATGTCTACGCCGCGGCCGGCGAGGGGGAGTCGAGTACCGATCTGGCCTGGGACGGTCAGACGATGATCTACGAAAACGGCCGTCTACTGGCCGAATCCGAACGGTTTCCCACAGGGGAGCGCCGCTCGGTTGCCGACATCGATCTGGATCTCCTTCGCTCCGAACGGCTTCGGATGGGCACCTTCGACGACAATCGCCGTCATCACCAAGACCGGTTGAAATCGTTCCGGCGCATCGGCTTCCAGCTCGATCCGCCCGGCGGCGACATCGGTCTGATGCGACAGGTCGAACGGTTTCCGTTCGTGCCCAGCGATCCGTTCCGGCTGGAACAGGACTGCTACGAGGGCTACAACATTCAGGTTGCCGGGCTCGAGCAGCGTTTGCGCGCACTGAATTACCCCAAGGTGGTGATCGGGGTGTCCGGTGGGCTCGACTCGACGCACGCGCTGATCGTCGCGGCGCACGCGATGGACCGGCAGGGGCGGCCGCGCAGCGACATCCTGGCGTTCACACTGCCGGGTTTTGCCACCGGTGAGCGCACCAAGACCAACGCCGTCAAGCTCTCTCGCGCCCTGGGCGTGACCTTCGCCGAGCTCGACATCCGGGATACCGCGACACTGATGCTGACCGAGATCGACCACCCGTTCGGTCGTGGCGAGCCGGTCTACGACGTCACCTTCGAGAACGTGCAGGCCGGCCTGCGCACCGACTACCTGTTCCGGCTCGCCAATCAGCGAGGTGGCATCGTGCTGGGCACCGGAGACCTGTCCGAGCTCGGCCTCGGCTGGTCGACCTACGGGGTCGGCGACCAGATGTCCCACTACAACGTCAACGGTGGTGTGCCGAAAACCCTTATCCAGCATCTGATTCGGTGGGTGATTTCGTCCGGCCAGTTCGAGGACGAAGTCGGCGAGATCCTGCAGTCCGTGCTCGACACCGAGATCACCCCTGAGCTGGTACCCACCGGCGAGGACGAAGAGATCCAGAGCAGCGAAGCCAAGGTGGGCCCGTACTCGCTGCAGGACTTTTCACTGTTCCACGTGCTGCGGTACGGCTTTCGGCCGTCCAAGATCGCGTTCCTGGCTTGGCACGCGTGGAGCGATCCCGACAGCGGCAGCTGGCCGCCCGGGTTCCCGGTCGGCAAGCGGCCGGCGTACTCGCTCAAGGAGATCCGGCACTGGCTGCAGGTCTTCGCCCAGCGGTATTACTCGTTCAGCCAATTCAAGCGTTCGGCGCTGCCGAACGGGCCCAAGGTCTCGCACGGTGGCTCGCTGTCGCCGCGCGGCGACTGGCGCGCACCGTCAGACATGTCGGCGCGGATCTGGCTGGCGGAGATCGAACGGGAAATTCCCGAGGATTGATCAGCGGCGTAGGCCGACGTGTGGAACGAAACGCCCGACCGTGGCGACGTAGTCCAGGTAGGACTGGCCGTGCACGCGCAGAAGATACGGCTCTTCGACCAGGCGGACCTGCACTTCGATCGATACGGCCAACAACGCAAAGGCGATGAGCGCCACGATGTTCGGCGTGACGAGCGTCAACCCGAGACCGAACAGCAGCATCGCGGCGAAGATCGGGTTGCGCACCCGGCCGAACAACCCGGAACGGACCAATGTCGTCGTCTCGCCCTCGTCGACACCGATGCGCCACGAGTCGCCCATGTCGAGTTGAGCCCACACCGTCATCGCGGTACCCGCTACCGCAAACACGATGCCCGTCAACTGAATCCACGTCGCGACCAAGGCGGGCACCGGTGCGACGACACCGGCCAGCTGGAGGAGGGGTGCCGCCACGGCGGCGATCAGCGCCACGACGAGCCCGACGCCGGCCAGCCACTCGACCGACCCCAGTTGCCCGCTGATGCCCTTGAACCCTGTTGAACCCATGCGGCGGTGTTGATCCCTACTGCGCCAGCCGAATCCGAGTGCGGCGAATACGGTGAACAGAATCAGTGCGATGGTGGGCATGGCGTGTCTCCTGAGCAGCAATCGTCCATGGCGACCGGGGCGCAGCACGCGTCACCGCGCCAGGCCTGCAGTCCTTCCCGCGCTGCCACCGCCGCGATGGCAAGGGCGGCGAGCGGGTCAGCCCACCACCAGCCGGCGAGCGCGTTGAGCAACAGTCCGGCCAGCAGTACCGCCGACAGGTAGGTGCACAGCAAGGTCTGCTTGGAATCGGCCACCGCCGACAGCGACCCGAGTTCACGTCCCGCGCGCCGCTGGGCCAGCGACAGCACCGGCATGACGAGCAGGCTGACCGTGGCCAACCCGATGCCGATCGGTGAATGGCGCGGTTCCTGTGATCCCGTCAGGGCCAGGACCGAGTCCACGGCGACATAGATCGCCAGCGCGAAGAAGGAGAATGCGACGATCCGCAGCGCGGTCTTCTCCCTGGTTTCCGGGTTATGCGCGGCGAATTGCCAGGCGATCGCGGCCGCCGAGGACACCTCGATCAGCGAATCCAGCCCGAATCCGATCAGCGCCGCCGACGAGGCCCGCGCGCCTTCGGTGAGCGCGACGGCGGCTTCGATCACGTTGTAGGCGATCGTGGTCGCGACCAGAAGGCGGATCCGCCGCATCAGTTGGGTGCGGCGGGCCGGGGTCGAGATCGTCGACATCAGCAGCAGTTGTCGGCCTCGGCGGCCGGGCAGCACGCCGGATCGACCGTCAGCACCAGCCCGATCAGATCCTCGAGTGCCGTGGCGATCCGCTCGTCGGCCAGCTCATATCGGCTACGCCGGCCTTCGGGCTCGGCGACCACCAACCCGCAACCACGTAGGCAGGCTAGGTGATTGGACAGAATCTGGCGCGACACCCCGATCGTGTCTGCCAGCTCCGACGGATAGCTGGGGGCGTCGCGCAGAAGCAGCAGGATCTCGGCGCGGGTCGGATCGGACAGGGCGTAGCCGAACCGGGCGAGTGCGCCGCGATGGGTGACGGTCTGCATCACCCAACAGTACAGCCAGATCTGTATTCAGAAAAGGCTGAACTTAAAGCCTGCCGTCAATGCGCAGGTCCGGGTGCACCCAGTTCGGGGAGCGGCGTTCCTTGAAGGCCATGAAGCCTTCGATCGACTCCGGCGAGCCGAGGCTGCGTTGCATCCCGATCCGGTCGTAGAGACCGAGATAGTTGTCCAGGCTGGACTTCACCACCGACCGCGCCATCGGTGCGGTGCGACAGCATTGGGCGAGGATCTCGCGGGCCGCCGCGGCCAGATCGTCGTGCGGTACCACCCGCGCGACCATGCCCCAGTCCAGGGCTTCCTCCGCGTTGAGCGTGCGGCCGGTGAACATCAGGTCGCGGGTGCGCACCGGGCCGATGAGCCGGGCCAGCATCTGGCTGTAGTAGGTGTCGGCGATCCCGCGGTAGAGCTCGGGGACGCGGAACGTCGCCCGATCGCTGACCACCGCCATGTCGGCGCACAGCGCGATCTGCAACCCGCCGCCCTGGCACAGCCCGTTGACGGCGGCCACCACCGGCTTGGCGGACTGCCGCAGCGTGTCGAACGGCAGGGCGTCCATGCCCAGCGCCGCACCGAACGTCAGCCAGTTGTCCGCTCCGCCGCCGCCCATGTCGCCGCCCGGCGCGAAAACGTCCCCGGTACCGGTGATCAGCAGGCCGGCCAGATCGGGATCGGACCCGACGTGGTTGACCGCGTACTTGATGCCGAAGTACATCGCCGGGGTCATCGCGTTGCGCGCTTCGGGGCGATCCAGGGTGCACACCCCGAACCCGCCCTCGCGGGTGAACTTCAGGAACGGGGTTCCCAGCCAGTCACCCTCAGGGGGCCGCGGAGCGTCGCTGTGTGTCATCGCGCGAGACTATCGCCACAACCGTAGGGCGTTCAGTACTGGGTGAGGACGTCATCGATGGCCTCGGCCACCGGCGCGCAATCACCGGCGCCGGACACCAGCGTCGCCAGCGCGCCCGCCGCACACGCGCGGCGCAGAGCGCGGTCATGTCCGGTCGCCCAGGCGGAAGCGAGCACACCGGCGAAGACATCGCCTGCGCCTGTGGTGTCGATCGCCTCGACCTCGGGGCTGGGGACGTCGACGTCTCCGTCGGGGCCTCGGTAGCCGGCACCGCGAGCGCCGCGGGTGACCACGAAATGCCTTGTCGGCCAAGTCCAGTGCGGCTCCTCGGCCTCGTTGACGATCACCACGTCGGTGACGTCTGCCAGGTCACCGAGGCCGGGGTCGGTGCTGACCGGCGAGGCGTTGACGATCACGGTGGCTCCGACGGACCGGGCTTCGCGCGCGGCGGCAACGGCCGTCGCGATCGGCACCTCCAACTGGACGAGCAGCACCTCACAGTCCGCGATGACCGCACGCGCGGCGGCCGAACTCAGCGTCAGATGGCCGTTGGCGCCGGGCGCCACCACGATCATGTTCTCGCCGTGGTCGTCGACCAGGATGACAGCGCTGCCGCTGGCTACGGTCAGTTCTTGCAGGCCGTCGAGGCCGACGCCGTTGGTGCTCAAGTGCGCCCGCAACCGGGCGCCCGCGGGGTCGGTGCCGATCGCTCCGACGAACTGCACGTCGGCGCCGGCGCGGGCCGCTGCCACCGCTTGATTGCCGCCTTTGCCGCCCGGTTCGGTGGCCACCGCCGATCCCAGGACCGTCTCCCCGGCGTGGGGCAGAGCGGTGACCCGAAAGAACTGGTCAACGTTTACGCTGCCCACTACACATACCCGTGTCACGCGGCTGAGATTAGTCCTGGGTCGGCCCCCACCTGCCGGTTGGTGGGGAGACCGATACCCTGGGGGAATGAGTGTTCAGGCGGAGTCGCTTGATCTGAAGAACGAGGTTCTCGATGCTGCCCGCCGGGCACGCGTCGCCTCGCGCACCCTGGGATCGCTGACCACGACCGTCAAAGACCGGGCCCTGCACGCCGCCGCCGATGCCGTGCTGGCCCACGCTCACCAGATCCTGGCAGCCAACTCCGTAGATCTCGACGCCGCACGGGCCGGTGGCACCGCCGAGGCCATGTTGGACCGGCTCGCCCTGAACCCGCAACGCATCGACGGCATCGCCGCGGGCCTGCGCCAGGTCGCCGGCCTGCCCGACCCGATCGGCGAGGTCCTGCGCGGCCGCACGCTGCCCAACGGACTACAACTGCGGCAGCAGCGCGTTCCCCTCGGCGTGATCGGCATCGTCTACGAGGGCCGGCCCAACGTGACGGTCGACGCGTTCGGCCTCACCCTGAAATCCGGCAACGCGGTCCTGCTGCGCGGCAGCTCCTCGGCCGCGAACTCGAACGCCGCACTGGTCACGGCGCTACGCGGCGCGCTGGCGGGCGACGGCCTGCCCGAAGACGCGGTGCAGCTGCTGCCGAGCAGCGACCGCTCCAGCGTCACCCACCTCATCCAGGCCCGCGGCCTGGTCGACGTGGTGATCCCGCGTGGAGGCGCCGGCCTGATCGACGCCGTCGTGCGCGACGCCACGGTGCCCACCATCGAAACCGGCGTCGGCAACTGTCACGTATATGTGCACTCCGCGGCCGACCTCGACGTCGCCGAGCGGATCATCCTCAACGCCAAGACCCGGCGGCCCAGTGTCTGCAACGCGGCCGAGACGCTGCTGGTGGACTCTGCCGTCGCAGCTGTCGCCCTGCCGCGGCTGGTGGGCGCCCTGCAACAGGCCGGCGTGACCGTCCACGACAATCCGACCGACGACGAGCTGCGCGCGGAGTTCCTGTCGATGGATATCGCGGTCGCCACCGTCGATGGCCTCGACGCCGCCATCGAGCACATCAACACCTACGGCACCGGTCACACCGAGGCCATTGTGACCACCAATCTTGCTGCGGCACAGCTCTTTACCGAACGTGTCGACGCAGCCGCGGTGATGGTCAACGCATCAACGGCGTTCACCGACGGTGAGCAGTTCGGCTTCGGAGCCGAGATCGGCATCTCCACCCAGAAGCTGCATGCCCGCGGCCCGATGGGTCTGCCCGAATTGACCTCAACCAAATGGATCGTCTGGGGAGACGGCCATACCCGCCCTGCCTGAGGCACGACAGGAGAACCATGACTGAAACCCCGGCGCGTCCGGCCCCGCTGTTCGCCGACATCGACGATGTCGCCAAGCGGCTGGCCGAGACGGGTTATCTGCCCGACACCGCCACCGCCACCGCGGTGTTCCTGGCCGACCGGCTGGGCAAGCCGTTGCTGGTCGAGGGTCCGGCCGGGGTGGGCAAGACCGAACTGGCCCGCGCCGTGGCGCAGACCACAGGGTCGGGTCTGGTGCGGTTGCAGTGCTACGAGGGTGTCGACGAGGCCCGTGCCCTCTACGAGTGGAACCACGCCAAACAGATCTTGCGGATGCAGTCCGGCTCGAACGACTGGGACCAGGCGAAGTCCGACATCTTCAGCGAGGAGTTCCTGCTATCGCGGCCGCTGCTGACCGCGATCCGGCGCACCGAGCCCACGGTCCTGCTGATCGACGAGACCGACAAGGCCGACATCGAGATCGAAGGTCTGCTGCTGGAGGTGCTGAGCGACTTCGCGGTGACCGTCCCCGAATTGGGCACGATCACCGCAACGCGCACGCCGTTCGTGGTGCTGACCTCCAACGCCACCCGCGAACTGTCCGAGGCACTCAAGCGGCGCTGCCTGTTCCTGCACATCGACTTCCCCGATGCGGATCTAGAGCGCCGCATCCTGCTGTCCCGGGTGCCCGAGCTGCCCGAGTCGCTGGCCGCCGAACTGGTGCGCATCATCGGCGTGCTGCGCGGCATGCAGCTCAAGAAGCTGCCGTCGGTCGCCGAGACCATCGACTGGGGCCGCACCATTCTGGCGCTGGGCATGGACACGATCGACGACGCCACCATCGCCGCGACGCTCGGCGTGGTGCTCAAGCACCAGTCCGATCAACAGCGCGCCGCCGGCGAACTGCGGCTGAACTAAACCGATGGCCGTCCGCAGGGTGCGCCCCCCGCAACCGCTGGCCCCACACGGCCTGCCGGGACATCTGGTGGGCTTCGTCGAAGCGCTACGCGCCCAGGGAATTTCGGTCGGCCCGTCCGAGACGGTCGACGCCGGGCGGGTGCTGACCGTGCTGGGTCTCGGTTCACGCGAAGCCTTGCGTGAAGGACTGGCCTGCGCGGTGCTGCGCCGCGCCGACCACCGGCAGACCTACGACGCGCTGTTCGACCTGTGGTGGCCGTCGGCGCTGGGCGGCCGCACCGTGCTCGTCGACGAGGATGCCGACGAGGACAGCCAGGAGGGGTTGCCGCCCGAGGACATCGAGGCGATGCGGCAGATGCTGCTCGACCTGTTGGCCGACAACCCCGACATCGGCGACATGGACGACCGGTTGGTCGCAATGATCGCCCAGATCGTCGAAGCCTACGGCCGCTACACCTCCAGTCGCGGCCCGTCCTACTCCTCGTATCAGGCGCTCAAGGCGATGGGACTGGACGAACTGGAAGGCCGGCTGCTGGCCGGCCTGCTGGCGCCGCACGACGACGACCCGACGCCCACCCAGGAGCAGATCGCCAAAGCGCTTGCCGCGCAGAAGATCGCACAGCTGCGCCGAATGGTGGAGAGCGAGACCAAACGGCGCACCGCCGAGCAGCTCGGCCGCGACCACGTACAGATGTACGGCATCCCGCAGCTGGCCGAGAACGTCGAATTCCTGCGCGCCTCCGGCGATCAGCTACGCCAGATGCGCAAGACGGTCCAACCCTTGGCCCGGATGCTGGCCACCCGGTTGGCGGCCAAACGCCGTCGGCACCGCGCCGGGGCGATCGATTTGCGCAAGACGCTGCGCAAGTCGATGTCGACCGGCGGAGTGCCGATCGACGTCGTGCTGCGCAAGCCGCGACCGGCACGGCCGGAACTTGTTGTGCTGTGCGATGTCTCGGGGTCGGTCGCCGGATTCAGCCACTTCACCCTGCTGCTCGTGAACGCCCTGCGCCAGCAGTTCTCCCGGGTGCGGGTGTTTGCCTTCATCGACACCACCGACGAGGTCACCCACCTGTTCGGACCCGACGCCGACCTCGCCGTCGCGATTCAGCGCATCACCCGGGAAGCGGGGGTCTACACCCGCGACGGGCACTCCGACTACGGCAACGCGTTCGTGTCGTTCACCGAAAACTTCCACAACGTGCTGTCACCGCGCAGCTCGCTGCTGGTGCTCGGCGATGCGCGCACCAACTACCGCAACCCTGCCGTCGACATCCTGGCCCACATGGTCAGCGCGAGCCGCCATGCGCACTGGCTGAACCCGGAGCCGCGGCATCTGTGGGGCAGCGGCGACTCGGCGACCGCTCGCTACGAGGACGTCATCACCATGCACGAATGCCGTTCTGCCAAACAGCTTGCCGCGGTGATCGACCAGCTGCTCCCGGTCTAAGCCTTCGGCACCGCGTCGCCGCCGGTGCGCCGCGACCAGATGTACAACGCCCACATGATGATCGGCAGCAGGAAGTCCGTCCACAGCGGAAATCCGATGTTGTAGGGCATCGTGTTGTTCTCGGCCAACCAGTAGTAGATGTGGCCGGCGCCGTCGCCGATGTACTGGATGGTCAGCACGATGATGGCGCACAGCCAGAAGTGGCCCCGAAACCAATAGGCCAAGATGCCGACCACGCCTATTGCCGTGTCGCCCATGGCATTTTCCCACTGGAAGCCACCATTGCCCCGGGTGTAGCCGATCAGCTCGGCGGTCTGCGGACCGTCGAAGATGTGGTAGGCGGCGCCCAGCAGCGACGCTACTCCGACGACAGCCACCATCCACCACACCAGCTGGACATCGGCCGGGTTGCGGTCGGAGTGGCGGCGACTCTGGACGAGGGCGCCGATGATCGCGACCAATGCGAGAACGACTGTGGGCATGGCCGATCTTCGCACGCACCGGGCGCTGGAGGTACTAGTCGGCGGCCTTGGCCGGTCTGGCGCTGCCGCCGGTGCCCTTCTTATGGCCGTCCTTGCTCGCGCTTGCCGGCTTCTTCGGAGCGCCGGACTTGGCAGCACTCGACTTGGGCGTGCCGGCCTTCGGCGCGCTCACCGCCGCAGGTGTCTCCGTCGTTGCGGCGGTGCTGTCGGTCGGTTCGGCTTTCGGGGTGACGGTCTTCTGCGCGGTGGCGGCGGGAGCGGGCAGGCTGGGCAGGCTGACTGAGGGGAGCAGCGGGATGCCCGGCAGCAACTGCGCCTTCGTCGGCTTGCTGTAATCGCTGCGGTCGTAACCCATTTCGATGAATGTCCGCAACACCGGGTCGATGGCGCCGAGGATCGGGTCGGGCACAATGCCCTTGAGTGGCATCAGGATTGGCACCAACGGAGTCCGGATCAGGTAATACGTTGTGTCGCCGTGCTCCTGGTAGTAGGCGCTGCCACCGGCCTTGGCCGCCTCGATATCGGCAGCGGTGAGCTCGGTCTGCGTCTGCCCGTGGACCAGGATCATCCCCGCGATGGCGTTGGCAGTCGCCAGAATGTTGAGTGGATACGTCGGGAAATCCGCCCAGCCGTCGTACTGGCGGGCGACGTCGACCGTCGTATCGCCGTTGTCGGGAGTGGCCCCGCTGACGCTGATATCGAGCACCGGGATGTACAGCCCGGCAAACCGTTCCAGTATCCCCCCGTTGGGCCGGCTCGGATTCTCGACGAGGACCCAGGTGTTCCCCGTCCCGTCGGGATGCGCCGCCTTGTAGCGCGAGATGACCACCGCGCCCTGCGACAGCCCGAAGACGACATCGCCCTGGGGGTCCTTGTTCTCGAGGTTCTTCACGCCCTGGGCGACGGACTTGTTCCAGGTCAGATCGAAGATGAAGTTCTTCGAGAATGGCCAGAAACCGGCGTTGTAGGGAATGTTGCCGCTCGAGACGGGCGCGTCGGCGGGGGTGTCGGTACCGTCCAGCACTCGCGAGATGAAGGCGCGGTACTCCTGGTCGGTCGGCGTCCAGCCGATGTTGGTCCCGCGGAGGTAATCCACCGTCGCCGCGGTGAGCACAGGCGCGGTCGACACCGTCGGGGTCAATCCCACCGCAACCGCCGCGATCGCAGCGGCCACACCCGTCACAGGCAGGGTCATGCGTCGGTTACCGAACTTCGTCATTGAATTCCCCTTGATCGGCATAACTCGACTCAGGGGAAAATGCTACCTGAACCGGAACGATTCCCCGCCGAGATCTTTGCCAGCGCACAGTTGAGGCGGCGGTTCGTCGGCGTCGCGAAAGGCCCGGCCGCCTCCCGTAAGCTGGTCAATCGTGGTTTCCTCGGCTCGACGCAGGCTCGGCGTGATGGGTGGGACGTTCGATCCCATCCACAACGGCCACCTGGTCGCCGCCAGTGAGGTGGCAGCCCTCTTCGATCTCGACGAGGTGGTGTTCGTCCCGACCGGCCAGCCGTGGCAGAAGTCCCGGGAGGTGACTCCCCCCGAGGATCGCTACCTGATGACGGTGATCGCGACCGCCTCCAACCCGCGGTTCTCGGTCAGCCGGGTCGACATCGACCGTGGCGGGCCCACCTACACCAATGACACGCTGCGCGATCTGCGCGCGTTGAACCCCGACGCCGACCTGTTCTTCATCACCGGCGCCGACGCGCTGGCCTCGATCCTCTCGTGGCAGAACTGGGAGGAGCTGTTTGCCCTCGCCAAGTTCGTCGGCGTCAGCAGGCCCGGCTACGAACTCAACGGTCAGCACATCGTGGCCGCCTTCGACCAGCTGCCCGAAGAGGCGCTGAGCCTGGTCGAGGTGCCCGCCCTGGCGATCTCGTCCACCGACTGCCGCGTCCGCGCCGCCGGGGGCCGGCCGATCTGGTACCTGGTCCCCGACGGCGTCGTGCAATACGTATCCAAGCGCGGCCTCTACAGCGGAGGCGGCCAGGTGAGCCGGCTGGCCGCCCCGACAACCGAGGAGACCCTCACGTGACCGCGTCCGACGAAGCCGTCCAGATGGCCACCGTGGCGGCCAGGGCGGCCGCAGCCAAGCTCGCGCAGGACATCGTCGTCATCGACGTGTCCGCCCAGCTGGTGATCACCGACTGCTTCGTGATCGCGTCGGCATCCAACGAGCGTCAGGTCAACGCGATCGTCGACGAGGTCGAGGAGAAGATGCGACTGGCCGGCTACAAGCCCGCGCGCCGGGAGGGCACCCGGGAAGGCCGGTGGGTGCTGCTCGACTATGTCGACATCGTGGTGCACATCCAGCACCAGGAGGAGCGCACCTTCTACGCCCTGGACCGGTTGTGGCGGGACTGCCCGTTCGTCGCGGTGAACCTCGACGACGTCGAGACCGAGGAGACGCTGTGAGAGTGCGCCGGCTGGTCATGCTGCGGCACGGCCAGACCGAGTACAACGCAGGCAGCCGCATGCAGGGTCAGCTCGACAGCGAGCTGACCGATCTCGGCAGGGCGCAAGCTGTCGCCGCCGCCGAGGTGCTGGCCAAGCGCCAGCCGCTGCTGATCGTCTCCTCGGATCTGCACCGTGCCTACGACACCGCGGTGGCGCTGGGGGAGCGCACGGGACTTCACGTGGACGTCGACACCCGGCTCCGGGAGACTCACCTCGGCGACTGGCAGGGCCTCACCCACCATCAGGTGGACGCTGCCTCGCCGGGCGCGCGGTTGGCCTGGCGCGACGACGCCACCTGGGCGCCGCACGGTGGTGAAAGCCGTATCGACGTCGCCGAGCGCAGTGTGCCGTTGGTCGCTGAACTGGTTGCCGGAGAACGGGAATGGGGTCTGGATGACCCGGACCGGCCATTGGTGCTGGTTGCACACGGCGGGCTGATCGCCGCGCTGTGTGCGGCCCTGCTCGGGCTGCCCGTTGACAACTGGCCGGTGCTGGGCGGGATGGGCAACGCCAGCTGGGCGCAGCTGTCCGGCCACAGCGACGACGATGCTCCGTTCGAGGCGATCCGCTGGCGCCTGGACGTGTGGAACGCCTCGGCTCAGGTGGCCAACGATGTCCTCTGACGCTGCCCGCCAAACCTTGCTTGTCTTCTGCGATTCCCTGTCCTACTACGGGCCGCAGGGCGGGCTTCCCTCCGACGATCCGCGGATCTGGCCCAATATCGTTGCTCACCAACTGGACTGGGATGTGGAACTGATCGGCCGCATTGGCTGGACCAGCCGCGACGTGTGGTGGGCCGCCACTCAGGATCCACGGGCCTGGGCCGCCCTGCCGCGGGCCGGTGCGGTGATCTTCGCGACCAGCGGCATGGACTCGCTGCCCTCGCCGCTGCCGACGGCGCTGCGTGAACTGATCCGCTATGTACGGCCGGCCTGGCTGCGTCGCTGGGTTCGCGACGGCTACGGCTGGGCGCAGCCAAAGCTGTCGCCGATCGCCCGTCCGGCGCTGCCGCCGCACGTGACGGTCGAGTATCTTGAAATGACCCGTGGCGCTATCGATTTCAACCGTCCCGGTATCCCGATGGTTGCTTCGGTGCCTTCGGTGCACATCGCTCCCACGTACGGCATGTCGCATCGTGGCCGGCCGGGAACGGTTGCCGCGATCAACGAATGGGCACACCTGCACGACATTCCGGTGGTCGACCTGAAAGCGGCGGTGGCCGAGGAGGTCATGGCCGGCCGCGGCAATCCCGACGGTATCCACTGGAATTTCGAAGCGCACCAGGGCGTTGCGGATCTGATGCTGAAAGCGCTTGCCGAAGCCGGTGTTCCGCTCGACAACCCGCGCGCCTGACCATGGCCGTCATCGTGGTCACCGACTCGTCGGCTCGGTTGCCGATAGATGAGGTCCGGGCCTGCGATATCCGCGTTGTGCCGCTGCACATCCTGGTTGACGGCCAGGATCTGCGGGACGGTGTCGATGCCGTCCCTGCTGATCTGTACCAGCGCGGGCACGTGACGACGGCGGGCGCCACCCCGAGCGAACTCGCCGAGGCCTACCGGGATGCGTTGCGCGACAGCGGTGGTGACGGCGTGGTGGCCGTCCACATCTCCGGCGAGCTCTCCAGCACGCTGGGCGCCGCCGAATACGCGGCCCGCGAGTTCGGCGGGGCGGTGCGAGTGATCGACTCGAAGTCGACGGCGATGGGCACCGGATTTGTGGCGCTCGCCGCCGCCCGGGCGGCATTCGCGGGTGCCGACCTCGAAACCGTTGCCGCCGAAGGTGAATCGGCGGTTTCGCGGGTGCGCGCCTACATCGTCGTGCAACGACTGGACAACTTGCGTCGCAGCGGCCGGATCGGCACCGCGGCATCCTGGCTCGGCACCGCGCTGGCGCTCAAGCCGCTGCTGCGCATCGACGAGCAGGGTCGGCTGGTGCTGGCCCAGCGGGTGCGCACCGCATCCAAAGCCCAGGCCGCGATGATCGAGCAGGTGCTCGAGGTGGTCGGCGAGCAGCGGGCATCGCTCGCCGTCCACCATATCGACAACCCGGACGTCGCAACCGATTTGGCGGCCACTCTCGCTGCGGCCCTGCCCGGTTGTGGCGACGCCGTCATCACCGACCTGGGCCCGGTGCTCGGCGTGCATGTCGGCGCCGGCGCGGTGGGGGTCGTCGTCGCCGTCGACCCCGCCCCGCCAGGACCGATCAGGCCTGCCTGAGTGCTTCGATCTCCAACGTGATGGTGACCTTGTCGCCGACGACGGCTCCACCGGTCTCCAGCGGCATGTCGATGTCGATACCGAAGTCCTTGCGGTTCAACACAACCGATGCCTCGAAGCCGGCGACCGCGCCGTGCCCCATGCCCGGGTTCACCCCGTTGAACTTGAACGCCAGGCTGATCCGCCGGGTCACCCCCTTGAGGGTGAAGTCGCCGTCCAGAAGGTAGTTCTCGCCGTCAGGGGTGACCGACGTCGAGACGAAGGTGGCGGTCGGGTACTTCTCGACGTCGAAGAAATCGGCCGCGCGCAGGTGGGCATCGCGCTGTTCGTTGCCGGAGTGCACCGACGCGACGTCGATCTCAGCCGATACCGACGGGGTGCCGTCGGAGGCCACGGTCACCGCGCCGCTGAATGTGCCGAAGGTCCCGCGGACCTTGCTGACGACGAGGTGGCGTACCGAGAAGGCGATCGACGAGTGGATCGGGTCGATCGCCCAGGTTCCAGCGGTGAGGTCGGTGGTCTGAGCCGGTGCGGTCATCGGGGGTTCTCCTTGATCCGGTGCTGCCGGACCCGGTGCCCGGCGCTACACCCCGGAGTAAACGGACTGTAGTCCGGATCCATTCCCGTCGGCCTACGATGCGAAGAATCTGCCGGTCACCGGGGGCAGGTCGGCCAGCGTCACGATGCCCGGTTTGGCCGCGACGACGGCAGGCACCGCGTTGGTCACCGGCAGGGCGGTGTAGATCATGCCCAAACCCATGAAGCCGGGCTCGGGCCAGTTCTTCGGCGGCAGGCAGTGCAGCACCGTGCGCATGTTCGGCACACCGAATACCTGGATGACGTGGCCGTGCTCGAGCGGTTTGGGCGGAACGACGTGATCGCCCATGATCCAGTTGAAGCCGACACTGACGACATTGCGGTCGCCGACCCAGCCCCGGTGATAGCCGTACACACCGCCGACGGTGCCCTCCGGGATCGTCATGAATCCGAGGTCGCTGTCGCCGGTGGCGGTGGTGAACGTGACGTCGAACGTCATCCGGTCCAGGGTGGCGCCGATCGCGTCGGCCATCATCGCCGCGGACTCGGCGAAGACCTCGCTCTCGCGGCGCACACTCTCTTCCAGCCCGGGAGTGTCCGGGGCGCAGCCGAAGCCCATCGCGGACTGGGTGCCCGCCGACTCGTAGGTCGAACAGTCCACGGACTCGGTGATCCGGATCTCGTCGACACGCTCACACGAGCCGGAGAGCACCATGCCGACCATGTTCGTCATCCCGGGGTGCGCGCCGCTGCCGAAGATCGTGGAATTGCCTTGCTCGCAAGCCTTTCGGATCCGCGCCAGATCCTCCGGGGACTGCTTCCCACCGGTGATCCACGCCGCCGACGAGCACACGTTGACCCCGGCCTCCAGCAGCCGCACCAATTCGTCGACATTCGGCCAGAGCGGGTTGTAGCAGCAGGCGTCGGGCTCGGCCGCCAGCAGCGCGTCGATGTCGTTGGTCGCGGTGATCCCGGTGGGCTGACCATGTTCTTGGGCCCAGCCCGACAGCTCGGCGGCATCGACACCGACCTTGTCGGCGCCGTGGGCGTACACCCCGACCAGCTCCATGTCCGGCCGGCTGATGATCGCGTGCAGCGACCGGCGGCCGATGTTGCCGGTGGTCCACTGGATCACGCGAATGGGGCGGTCGGTGATGACGGTCATGGGCGGTCCTCCCTGGCTAGGCGCTTGCGTGTACACAGTTGCGGATTCATCCACAGGTGCGCCACCGGACGTCTCGCACAGCGGATTCGCGTGGCCCGCGCGGCTTACGTTCGCGGCATGCGAACCGAGCAGCCGTTGGCCCGCCTGCGTGTCGGCGAACCCGCTGACGCCGAGCAGGAGGCCGACGACGAGATCGAAGTGCCCAGCTGGATTCCCGACGGGAACGCCTCCCGCGGCTGGGTTGCCGCGATCCGGGCCGATCCCGGCCGTGCCGGTGGCATCGCCCTCGCGGTGATCGCCGTCGTCGCCGTGCTCATCACGGTGTTCGCCCTGATGCGCGACGATCCACCGCCCGTCGTGTCGGCCAAACTCCCGCCGGTGGAGATGGTGTCCTCCGCGTCCGCGCGGCCCACCCCGGACGCCAACCGCCCCGTCGTCGTCAGCGTCGTCGGACTAGTCGCCAAGCCAGGCCTGGTGACGCTGGCCCCCGACGCCCGCGTCGCCGACGCCGTATCGGCCGCCGGTGGCGCGATCGGTGGGGCCGACACCCTGGGATTGAACCTGGCCCGCCACCTCAGCGACGGCGAGCAGATCGTCGTCGGTATCGGCACTCCGGCAGGCCAGCCGACCGCACTCGGCAGCTCGGTCAGCGGGGGACCGCCGGCCGCCTCCACGCCACCGGCTGCGCCGGGGAAGGGCCCACCCGCCGAACCTGTGGACCTGAACACCGCCACCGTCGAACAGCTCGACGCACTGCCCGGTGTCGGCCCGGTGACGGCCGCCGCGATCGTGGCCTGGCGCGACGCCAACGGAAAGTTCGGCAGCGTCGACCAACTCGGCGATGTCGACGGCATCGGCCCGGCGCGGCTGGAGAAACTGCGGGCGCTGGTCCGGGTGTGACGGACGCGGCCGCGCTGGATCTGCGCCTGGTACCGGCGGCGACGGCCGCCTGGGTGGTCACCGCCGCGGGCATCACCTGGGCGATCGGGCCGGTGTTGATCGCGGCGTGTGCGGCGGTGGGGATCGGCTGGGCGGGGTTGGCCCGTTGGTGCGGGGATACTCGGCCGGTGCTGCGTACGGGTGCCGTCGCGGTGATCGGCGCTGCGGTGATCGGGGCGGGTTTCGCCCTGGCGGCCACGCTGCGCAGTAGCGCCGTGCGCGACCATCCCATCACGCAACGGTTCGGCACGGTAGCCGCGGTGACGGTGACGCCGGGGGAGGATCCCCGGGCGTTGGGCAGCGGGCGGCTGATGTTTCGGGGTGCGCTGGCGGAGCTGAACGGTGGCGAAATGTCGGGCAGTGTAGTGGTTTTCGCATCGATGTCGGGTTTTGGCGAGCTGAGGGCGGGCCAGCCCGCCCGGTTCAAGGCCCGTATCACCCGGCCGACCCGCCACGACCTCACGGTCGCTGTGCTCAATGCCACCGGTGAGCCGACGCTGGGCCGGGCGTCGCCGCTGCAGCGCGCGGCTCGCACGGTCCGTGAACGCTTCGCTGTTCAGGCGCGCAACGTGCTGCCCGCCGATCAGGCCGCGATCCTGCCCGGGCTCGTGCTCGGCGACACCTCGACCGTGAGCGCCAACACCACAACGCAATTCCGGACCGCCGGTTTGACCCATCTGATGGCCGTATCGGGTGCCAACGTCACGATCGTGTGCGGGACGGTGCTGCTGTCGGCGGGCCTCGTCGGCCCGCGGGCGGCACTGGGCCTGGCGGCGGTGGCACTGCTGGCGTTCGTCGTCGTGGTGCAGCCCACCGCCAGTGTGCTGCGCGCCGCGGTGATGGGCGCGATCGCGCTGGTCGCCATCCTGAGCGCCCGCAGGCGCCAGGCCATCCCGGTGCTTTCGGCCACTGTGCTCGGATTGCTGATCCTGGCACCACAATTGGCGGTCGACGCCGGCTTCGCGTTGTCTGTTTCGGCGACCGCCGCGCTCGTCGTCTTGGCGCCAGGCTGGGCCGCGCGGCTGATCGCACGCGGCTGGCCGAAGCCGCTGGCCCAGGCGGTCTGCATCGCGCTGGCCGCCCAGCTGGTCACCGCACCGCTGGTGGCGGCAATCTCCGGGCGGCTCAGCCTGGTCGGAGTGCTCGCCAATCTGGCTGTCGCTGTGGTCATTCCGCCGATCACCGTGCTGGGCACCGCGGCAGCGGCAGTCTGCTGGCTTGCGCCGCCTGCCGCTGGTCTGCTGATTCGCTTCACCGGTCCCGAGCTGTGGTGGCTGCTGCGCGTGGCGTCGGTTTCCGCGGAGCTTCCCGGCGCCTCGGTGTCGGTGCCGTCCGGGTTCGCCGGGGTGGCGACGGTCGCCGGAACCACACTCGCCGTCGTGGTGCTGTGGCGCGGGTTCAAGGTCGGTGTCGGCCGGCGTCGGCCGGTCGTGAAACGATCGGGTGGTGAGCGAGACGGCGGGCCTGCATCTGATCCTGGGTGACGAGGAGCTACTCGTCGACCGCGCCATCTCCGAGGTGCTGCGGACCGCCCGCGCCACAGCCGGCAGCGCCGATGTTCCGGTGGACCGGCTGCGCGCCGGCGAGGTGTCGGTCAACGAGCTCGCCGAACTGCTCAGCCCGTCTCTGTTCGCCGACGAGCGGGTGGTCGTGCTCGAGTCGGCCGGCGAAGCGGGCAAGGAGGCCGTCGAGCTGATCGCCAACGCGGCCGCCGACCTGCCGCCGGGCACGGTGCTGGCAGTCGTGCACTCCGGCGGCGGGCGGGCCAAGGCGTTGGCCGACCAGCTGAAGAAGCTCGGCGCCCAGGTGCACCCGTGCGCCAAGATCACCAAGCCCGCCGAACGGGCCGACTTCGTCCGCGCCGAGTTCCGCGCGCTGAAGGTCAAGGTCGACGACAACACGGTCACCGCACTGCTCGACGCCGTTGGCTCCGACATCCGGGAACTCGCGGCGGCCTGTTCACAGCTGGTCGCCGACACCGACGGCCGGATCGACGCGGTCGCGGTCCGGCGCTATCACAGCGGCAAGGCCGAGGTCACCGGATTCGAAATTGCGGACAAGGCCGTGGTCGGCGACGTCGCCGGGTCGGCCGAAGCGCTGCGGTGGGCGATGATGGCCGGCGTCCCGCACGTCGTCCTGGCCGACGCGCTGGCCGAGGCGTTGCACACGATCGCCCGCGTGGCGCCGCTGTCGGGAGACCCGTACCGGCTGGCCGGCGAGCTGGGCATGCCGCCGTGGCGCATCCAGAAGGCGCAGAAACAGTCGCGGCGGTGGTCACGCGACAACGTGGCGACCGCGATCCGGCTGGTGGCGGCGCTGAATGCAGACGTCAAAGGCGTAGCGGCTGACGCCGACTACGCCCTTGAGGATGCGGTGCGCAAGGTCGCGCACCTGGCCGCCGGTAGCGGCCGGGACTGAATCAGATCTTGTTGAAGGCCTGAGCCAGCGCGGACTTCTTGTTGGCCGCTTGGTTCTTGTGAATCACGCCCTTGCTGGCGGCCTTGTCCAGCTTGCGGCTGGTCGCCACCAGCAGCTCGCCCGCCTTGTCCTTGTCGCCCTCGGCAGCTGCCTCACGGAACCCGCGGATCGCAGTGTGCAGCGAGCTCTTCACCGACTTGTTGCGCACCCGGCGCCGCTCGTTGGTCCGGATGCGCTTTTCCTGCGACTTGATGTTGGCCACGCGTTAGTTCCTCGTCTTCAAGCTTGGGGGTCTCTGTCTTGCCGGGGCCGCCGGGCCCACGTGCAGCGACTGTTCAGGGTACCAGTCTGGGCATCAATCTCCCAAAGCGGAGCTCACTGGCCTGCCGAAACGGCGATGTTGCGGCAGCATGTGACGGGTGAGCCTTCGTACCCTGCCTTCGGAAGCCAGCCGGTCGTCACGCAACGGTTCGCGACAGCCGCATAAACACGACCATATCTTCGGCGGCTACAACAACATGGGCTCATACGCCAAGGCCTTCGACGAGATGTTCGACAACCAGGGCAACGTCCGCGGGCCGTACAAGGGGATCTTCGCCGAACTCGCCCCGTCGGACGCCGAGGAGCTGGAAGCCAGGGCCGAGGCGCTCGGCCGCGCCTTCATTGACCAGGGCATCACCTTCTCGCTGTCCGGTCAGGAGCGGCCATTCCCGCTCGACTTGGTGCCCCGCGTCATCTCCGCCGCCGAATGGTCCCGGCTCGAGCGCGGCATCACCCAGCGGGTCAAGGCGCTGGAGATGTACCTCGACGACATCTACGGCGACCAGGAGATCCTGCGCGACGGCGTCATCCCGCGCCGGTTGATCACGTCCTGCGAGCACTTCCACCGGCAGGCCGCCGGGATCAATCCGCCCAACGGGGTGCGCATCCACGTTGCCGGCATCGACCTGGTCCGTGACGCCCAGGGCACGTTCCGGGTGCTGGAGGACAACCTGCGTTCACCGTCGGGCGTCTCCTATGTCATGGAGAACCGGCGCACGATGGCACGGGTCTTCCCGAATCTGTTCGCCACCCACCGGGTGCGCGCGGTCGGCGACTACTCGTCGCACCTGCTTCGGGCGCTGCGCAACGCCGCGGCAACCAACGAGGCCGACCCCACCGTCGTCGTCCTGACCCCGGGCCCGTTCAACTCCGCCTACTTCGAGCACTCCCTGCTGGCCCGCCAGATGGGTGTCGAACTGGTCGAGGGCCGCGATCTGTTCTGTCGCGACAACGTCGTCTACATGCGCACCACCGAGGGTGAGCGCCAGGTCGACGTGATCTACCGCCGCATCGACGACGACTTCCTCGATCCGATGCAGTTCCGCCCCGACTCCGTGCTGGGGGTGGCGGGCCTGCTCAACGCCGCACGCGCCGGCAATGTGGTGATCTCCAGCGCGGTCGGTAACGGCGTCGGCGACGACAAGCTGGTCTACACCTATGTGCCGACCATCATCGAGTACTACCTCGGCGAAAAGCCGTCGCTGGCCAACGTCGACACGCTGCGCTGCTGGCTCGACAACGAACGCGAAGAGGTCCTCGACCGACTCGACGAGCTCGTGATCAAACCGGTCGAGGGCTCCGGCGGGTACGGGATCGTGTTCGGCCCGGACGCCTCGGAAAAGGAACTGGCCACGATTCGTAAGAAGGTCATCGGCGACCCGCGCGGCTGGATCGCGCAGCCGGTGGTGCAGTTGTCCACGGTGCCGACCAAGGTCGGGGATGCGCTGGCGCCGCGGCACGTCGACCTGCGACCGTTCGCCGTCAACGACGGCGAGGAGGTGTGGGTGCTGCCCGGCGGCCTGACCCGCACCGCATTGATCGAGGGCTCGCTGGTGGTGAATTCCAGTCAGGGCGGCGGGTCCAAGGACACCTGGGTGCTGGCCTCGAAGACGTCGGTGGCGGCCCGCGAGCTCGGCGCCGCCGAGGTCGTCCGCAAGATCCCCAAACCCGCCAAGAATCCGGTGGCCGAGAAGGGCTCCGAATCCTCCGGTCAGCAGCAGCAAGGCCAGCAACAGCAAGGACAGCAACAAGGCCAGCAACAGCAACAGCAGCAGCAGGTGATGCACTGATGTTGGCCCGCAATGCCGAAGCGCTCTATTGGATCGGCCGCTACGTGGAACGGGCCGACGACACCGCCCGCATCCTCGACATCACGGTCCACCAGCTCCTCGAGGACTCCAGCGTCGACCCCGACCAGACGTCCCGCATCTTGCTGCAGGTGTTGGGCATCGAGCCGCCCAAACATCAGCTCGACCTGTGGTCGCTGACCGATCTGGTGGCGTTCAGCCGAGATCTGGAAGGCGGCTGCTCGATCGTCGATGCGATCTCGGCGGCGCGTGAAAACGCCCGCTCTGCACGGGAAGTCACCTCCTCGGACATGTGGGAGTGCCTGAACACCACCTACAATGCGCTGGCCGAACGTGAGCGCGCGGCTCGCAGGCTCGGCCCGCACGAGTTTTTCAGCTTCATCGAGGGCCGGGCGGCGATGTTCGCGGGACTGGCCGACTCCACATTGTCCCGCGACGACGGCTACCGCTTCCTCGTGCTGGGCCGCGCGATCGAGCGCGTCGATATGACGGTGCGGCTCTTGCTGTCCCGGGTCGGGGACAGCGCCTCTTCGCCGGCATGGGTGACGGTGTTGCGCTCGGCCGGCGCCCACGACACCTACTTGCGTACCTACCGCGGTGTGCTCGACGCCAGTCGGGTCGTCGAATTCATGTTGCTGGACCGGCTTTTCCCGCGGTCGATCTACTACTCGCTCAAGCTGGCCGAGCACAGTCTCGACGAGCTCATGCACCGTGCGCACAACCGAGTCGGCTCCACCGCAGAAGCTCAGCGGCTGCTGGGCAGGGCGCGCAGCGAGCTGGAATTCATCCAACCCGGCGTGCTGCTCGAGTCGCTGGAAGAACGGCTCGCGAGCCTGCAGGAGACCTGCCGCGACGTCGGAGAAGCGGTGGCGCTGCAGTACTTCCACTCCGCCCCGTGGGTGGCGTGGTCGGATGCCGGGCAGCACGGCGCGCTGGTCATCGAAGAAGGGGAGATCTGACGTTGATGAGCGCTTGTGCAGCGATGAGCCTCTCGGGCGAAGAGCCGACGAAGAAGAGGAGCAGCTGATGTGGCGGATGCGGGTAGTGCACGCGACGGGCTATGCCTACAAATCGCCGGTCACGGCTTCTTACAACGAAGCGCGGCTCACGCCGCGCTCGGATTCACGGCAGAACGTCATCCTCAACCGCGTCGAGACCATTCCGGCCACTCGGTCCTACCGCTACGTCGACTATTGGGGCACTGCGGTAACGGCTTTCGACCTGCACGCGCCACACACCGAACTCGAGGTGACGGCATCGTCGGTGGTCGAGACCGAGGAGGACGAAGCCCCGACTGACGAAGTGTCCTGGAACGAGCTCGCTTCCGAGGCGGTTCGGGACCGCTTCGATGAGGTGCTCAGCGCCACCCACTACACCCCGGTGAGCAAGCGCCTCGAGCGGGTCGGCAGGCGCATCGTCAAGGAGAACGACCCGCAAGCGGCGGTTATCGCCGCCGCCCAGTGGGCGCATAGCGAACTGAACTACGTCCCCGGCACCACGGGTGTGCACTCCTCGGGCGTCGACGCCCTGCGCGAGGGGAAGGGTGTCTGCCAGGATTTCGCGCACCTGACACTGATTCTGTTGCGGAGCATGGGAATTCCGTCGCGCTACGTTTCGGGGTATCTACATCCCAAACGCAACGCGAAGGTCGGTGACACCGTCGACGGCCAGAGTCACGCCTGGATCCAGGCCTGGACGGGCAGTTGGTGGAACTACGACCCCACCAACGATTCTCAGATCAACGAGCAGTACATCAGCGTCGGGGTCGGCCGCGACTACGCCGACGTGACCCCATTGAAGGGCATCTACTCCGGGGAGGGGTCCACCGACTTGGACGTGGTGGTGGAGGTCACCCGGCTGGCGTGATCACGCCGGGCGGCGATGATCGCCTCGGCGACGAGCACCACGATCAGCGAGATGCCGAACGCGGGGAACAAGATCCCGAGCACGATTGCGACGACGGCAACGGTCACCATCGCCCGCTTCGGTGTGTTGGTGCGCGTCGCCGCACTGGCCGGACCGGGCAGTCCGCTCTGTCCGGACGGGCGGCGCTTCCACCACATCAGTAGGCCCGTCAGCGCGCTGAGCAGGACGCCGAGGCAGGCGACGGTGGCCGAAATGCGTGTCAGCCAACCCATTTGGTTGCCCATGTGCATCGCGATCCCGAAACTGGTCAATTTCGACAGCGCGCCGTCCTGAGCGGCGGTCGCGTTGGTGATCGTCGCGCCGGTGAACTGGTTGAGGTACAGCGTGCGTTGTTCGGAGACCCGTTGCGGCCAGCGGTTGACCACGGTGTAGCTGCCGAACACCGTCGTGCCATCCTCGCTGGAGTCCGACGGCGGGAAGATCGAGTAGCCGGGCACCATGTGCTCGTCCTTCGCGATCTTGTCGATGTCGGCGTAGGACAGCCGGGCTGCACCGGTGCCGTCGGGTTGCGAGGCATAGATCGGATCGTCGGTCGCCGCCCAGGCGATGCGCCGGCCCAGCCGGTCGTAGTCGCCGAGCTTCGCCGGAGTCGAGGGAGCATCGATCTCGCTCGAGGGCGTGACTGTGGCGGTGACCGCTCGCCAGTTCTCACCCCAGTAGCGCGTCCAGGTCATCCCGGACAGGACGTAGCCGGCCAGGATGACGGCAATGATCACGCCGGTCAGCGCGTGCACGTCACGCCACCGGACCCGGCCACCTTGTCGCCACCGGACCTTCAGCAGCGGCTTGGCGGCCTCGATCGCCCGCGGCCACCACAGATAGATGCCGGTGCCCAGCAGCACCAGAATCCACGTCGCAGTCAGCTCCATCCAGAGGTTGCCGATCCCGACCGGGATCGTGGACTCGGGATACGCCGACGGGTTGATCAGGTGTCCCAAGGACGGCAGCTGCACGTGCGGCCCGTCGTTGCCGAACATCCGGTGCAGCTGATTGGCCCAGCCGACCAAACCGGACAGCTGATCGCGCTGGCCCAGATACGCGCCGGTGTACGGATCCACGAACACCTGGATCACGTTGGCCTCGGCCTGCGGATAGCCCTGCGCGTCGGCGGCCGAGAAGTCCATGCGTGTCGACCCGGTCGGACTGTCAGGCGGGGTGACCGCCTCGAGTGTGTCGGTGGCGCTGACGTGTTGCTTGGCGGTGGCGACCTGGGCGTCCAGCGGCACGGTCTCCGGTCCCGGCTCGACCACCAGCAGGTGTTTGTTGGTCCAGGCGTCCAGCGGCTGGCTGTAGAGGATCACCAGCCCGGAGCAGGCCAGGACCACCAGGACCGGGGCCGCGAACAATCCCACCCAGAAGTGCAGCCGCCAGATCCGGCGCAGCACCGCGGAGTCAGCGCGTCGTGTCGAGGGTTCTGCCGTCGTCGTCATCGCACATCAGTCGTGCGCGGCGGTGGTTTAGTTCCCGATGGACACCTGGAGCAGATCGTCGCCGATTTCCACCGGTCCGCTGAACTCGGTGGCAGCCAGTGCGCGCCACTGATCCTCCTGCCCGGGAACCAGCGGCGGCACGTAATGGGTGAGCACCAGCGTGCCGACCCCGGCGCGGGCCGCGGTGGCCGCGGCCTGCTCGACCGACGAGTGGTAGTCGAGGATGTCGCGGAGACGTTGCAGCGGTATCTGCTGGACCAGGTCTGCGCGGATCACCGTGTGTACCAGGGCGTCGGCTCCCTGCGCCAGCGTGTCCAGGCTGGTGCACGGCACGGTGTCACCGGCCAGCACCACCGTCGCGCCGTCGTGTTCGACGCGGAAGCCCAGCGTCGGTTCGACCGGCCGGTGGTCGGTGGGTGCGGCGGTGATCCGGACACCGCCCTCGTCCCATACCTGGCCCTCGGTGTACTCGTACACCTGAATCGAGGGCGGTTCGGTGATGTCGGGGTGATGGTGGATCCGGTAGGAGATGTCGGGTGCCAGCGCGGCCAGCGTCGCGTCGACGACGGCCTTGGTGCCCGGCGGGCCGATGATCGGCAGCGGGGTGGGCACGAACGTCGTCACCCAGCGGGTGGTGATGACGTCGGACAAATCGGTGATGTGGTCGCTGTGCAGGTGCGTCAGCAGCAGCGCGGTGACGTTGGCCGCGCCGACACCGGCTGCGGCGGCCCGCATCAGCGCCCCGCGCCCGCAGTCCACCAGGAACAGTTGTTCGCCGGCTTTGACCAGGGTCGACGGTCCGGCGCGGTTCGGGTCGATCATCGGACTTCCAGTGCCCAGCAGCGTGATGTCGATCATGGCGTCATTAGTACCCCGCTGGGACGTGACAGAGCGGCAATTGAACCCCGTTGGTCCGGCGTGCCGAGCTATTTTCAATAGCCTATTGAGGCCTTCCGGCCAGAACCGGTCGCTAAATCTCGTGATCACCACTCGATCGGCGTAATGAGTTTCAATAGGTCATTCACTGATCGGAAACAGCACAGTTACAGACGGCCCGTACCGTCGACACTGTCACGACGCCTGTGGCGGCCATCGCTCGCTTTTCCATCGCAACACGAGGAACGGCAATGTCATTCGATTACTCCCGACTCGCCACCACCTGCGCGGTGGACTCGCCTGAGAACGCCATCACCCTGCCGCCGGAGGCCTACGGCAGCGACGACCTCTACGCCGACGAGGTCGATCGCATCTTCAAGCGTGGCTGGATTCCGCTGTGCCGGACCGAGCAGCTCGCCACGCCGGGCAGCTACTACAGCATCGACATCCTCGGCATGCCGTTGGTGGTGACCCGCGACCGCAACGACGACATCCGGGTGTTGTCCCGCAACTGCACCCATCGCTGGATGGAGGTATGCAGTGGTGCCGGCGCGGCCGGGGTGCTGCAATGCCCCTACCACCTCTGGTCCTTCGGCCTGGACGGCCATCTGGCGGGCGCGCCGGAGATGAAGCAGTCCGCGGGATTCGAGCGGAAAGACTGGGCGCTCAAGCAGTTCCGTCACGACGTGTGGAAAGGCTTCGTGTTCGTCAACATCGACGGCCAGGCAAGCCCCGTCGCCGAGCAGTATGCGGCCCTCGAACCGGTCGTCGATCCCTACGATTTCGAGAACTACCAGACCGTCGAGCAGACCGAGTGGGGAATCTGCGACTGGGACTGGAAGATCATGGTGGACAACTTCATGGAGTGCTACCACCACATGGGCCCGCACCGCGGCTCGCTGGAGGAGCAGTTCCCGGCGGCGCTGAGCTACACCGGCGAGGTCGGCGACTACTTCACCACGATGTGGTCGCAGCAGGCGCCCGGCTATCCCGCGGACCCGCCGTTCTTGTCGCCGGGCGCGCCGACGTTGAGTCCCGAACATTCGCACAAGTCACTCATCTTCATCGCCTACCCGTTGTTGCAGATCGCCATGGGGCCCGGCTACTTCTACTGGCTCAAGGTTCTTCCGGTCGGTGCCGGCAAGATCGACCTGTTCCTCGACATCTGCATGTCACCGGCCGCGCTGGCCGCGCCGGGCCTCGACGCCCGTCGTAGTGAGCTGATCAAGATGATCTGCGATATCCATCGCGAAGACCTCGACGTCTGCGCGGCGGTACAGCGGGCGATCCGGTCGGGGGTGAGCTCCACCGGTCGCCTGTCACATCTGGAACGTCCGCTCTGGGAGTTCTACCGCTATCTCGGGCGCGAGCTCGGAATCATCGGCAAGACAGACGATCTCGCCTCGGCAGGCTGAAAGGGAAACGATGACCGCCACGCTCAACGGCAAGACCCAGCACGCGCAAGTGGACGAGGTGGCCGAGAAGCTCACCGCAGCCGGAGTCCGCTACGCGGCGATCAGCTTCGTCGACATGCACGGCAAACCGAAGGCGAAGATGGTTCCGCTCGGCCATCTGCACCAGGCCGCACTCGGGTCGGAGATGTTCACCGGCGCCGCGCTGGATGGGGTGCCCCAGGATGTCAACGACGACGAGGTCGCTCCGCACCCGGACCTCAGCGCCGCGATCATCATGCCGTTCAACCGCGAGATCGCTTGGTTTCCTGGCGATCTGTGGATCGGAACCACACCTTTCGAGGCGTGCAGCAGGCAGATCCTCAAGCGGGTGACGGCTGACGCGGCGTCGCTGGGCTACACGTTCAACCTCGGCATCGAAACCGAGTTCTTCTTGCTGTCCGACAGCTCCGGCGTACCGGAGCCCGCCAGCACGGACGACAACCTCGACAAGCCGTGCTACGACCTGAGGGGCATGCTGCACAACTTCGGTGTGGTGGACGAGATTGTCACATCGATGAACGAATTGGGCTGGGATGTCTACTCATTCGACCATGAAGACGGCAACGGGCAGTTCGAGACCGACTTCACCTACACCGACGTCGTCTCGATGGCTGACCGCTTCGTCTTCTTCCGGATGATGGTCGGTGAAATCGCTCGCAAGCACGGCCTGTTCGCGTCCTGGATGCCCAAACCGTTCGCCGACCGGACCGGTAGCGGCGCGCACTACAACATGTCCCTGGCAACCCCCGACGGGGTGAACGCGTTCGCCGCTCCCGATGATCCGCGCGGCTGCGGCCTGTCCGAACTCGGCTATCAGTTCATCGCAGGCGTGCTGCGGCACGCCCCGGCGATCTGCGCGGTGATCGCGCCGACCGTCAACAGTTACAAGCGGCTCGTCAAGCAGGGCAGCATGTCCGGACTGACCTGGGCGCCGGTATTCGCCTGCTACGGCGACAACAACCGCACCAACATGTTGCGAATCCCCAGGGGCGGCGGCCGGGTCGAATGCCGGGCCGCCGACAGTGCCAACAATCCCTACCTCGGTGGGGCGCTGATGCTGGCGGCCGGACTGGAAGGTGTCCGCGAAGGGCTCGACCCCGGAGAGCCCAACCGCGACAACCTCTACCGGCTCTCCGAAGCCGAGCTGATCGACCGCGGGATCAGCTGGCTGCCCCGTTCGCTCGGTGAGGCGATCGAGGCGATGGAGGCAGACCCGCTGGTGCGCAACGTGTTCGGACCGGAGATGTACGACTCGTTCATCTCCGAGAAGAAGTTGGAGTGGGATTCGTTCAACGCCCACGTGTCGTCGTGGGAGTCAGAGCGTTATCTGCGGTTCTTCTGATGGGCAGCAGCTGGGAGGAGCTGAACTCGGTCCAGATCGCAGCGCGCCTGGCCCACGACCCCGACACGGTGGCCCTGATCCCGGTCGGTGCCACCGAACAGCACGGACCGCATCTGCCGGTCGGCACCGACACCATCATGGCCGTCGCGGTGGCCGAGGCCGCCGCCGGTGACGTGGCGCTGGTGTTGCCGCCGCTGGCCTTCGGCGCCAGCTTCTTTCACGGCACCGAGCTCGCAGGTACCGTCGCGTTCACCGGGGAGGAGACCGCGGCGGCCGCCGTGCGCGTCGCGCAGGCCTGTGTGCATTCCGGGGTACGCCGGATCCTGTTCGTCAACGGCCACGTCGGCAACTCCGCACCCCTCTGGCTGGCCTGCGACACGTTCCGGCGGATACACCCCGATCGCCGCATCGGTGTCATGCAGTGGTGGGATCTCACGCCCGACATCTCCCGCCGAGCCACCGAGGACGCAGTCGACTGGCACGCCAACGCGGCCGAGACCGCGCTGATGCTGGTGGTGCGGCCCGAACTGGTCGACACCGATGCGATGCTGACCGCCGACGATCCCGATCGCACCGCGGGCACGGTGTTCCGTTATCCGGTCCAACAGGTTTCGACAAACGGGGTGACCGGATTCCCGTCGCGCGCGTCGAAGGCGTTCGGCCTCGAGCTGTGGCGAGATGTCGTGGCTGCCGCCCGCGATGTGGTCGACCGGGCGCACTCCGAGGTCCCACCGCGCCGATGACGCCCGATTCCGCCGGTCCGGAGCTGACGGTGATCGGCCATGATCACCGTACAATTCGCGGCGTGCCGAGATCCATCGGACGACCCCGCAACGACGCCGAGTCGACGGCGAGGACGTCGCCGCGCGCCGGGATCGTCAACGCCGCGACCCGGCTGTTCTCCGAAAAGGGTTACGCGCAAACCACGATGAGCGATATCGCGCGGGCCGCAGGACTTCAGCAGTCGTCGCTCTACTACTGGTTCCGCAACAAGGAGCAGCTGCTGGGGGAGACGCTGCTGGTGAACCGGGCGCCGCTGAAGTTCATTTCCGGCGTCGGCGCCGGTTCCGGATCGCCTGCGGTCAAGCTGTACCGGCTGTTGCGCTTCGACACCATGCAGCTGGCGTTGTCGCCGATCGACTTCAACGAGATCCAACGGATCGCCCACGACCAGCGCACCGAATTCCACCAGTTCTGGACCGACTACGAACGGCTCAAAGACTGGGTGGCCGACCTGATCGGCGCGGCGATCGCCGAAGGCAAGTTCATCGACTGCGATCGGGAGGAGACGGCCGGGCTGTTGCTGAACTTCGACGAGGGCGCCCAGAAACGCACCCGGCTGCACACCGACGAAGGCGACCGCGTCGCCGAAGCGATCCGGGTTGCCGAACAGGTCGCGGTCATCTCGGTTCGGGGTCTACTGAAGCGCCCCAGCGAAATCGGCCGGATCACTAGTCAGGCCGCACAATTCGACGATGCCGCAATGGCGTTGCGGGTCAGCCAGTCCCTATCGGAGTGAGCGCATTCACTCGCGGGCCGAGGACACCCAGCCCGGGTCGATCGAGCGGTGGCCGGACACCTTGGCGCCTGCTGCTTCCAGCGTCTCCATCTGGTCGGCAGTCAGTGTCACCGACAGTGAGGCGGCGTTCTCGTCGACGCGCGCGGCCCGGCGAGTGCCGGGGATCGGCGACGAGGCCACCCCCAGCGCATCGGCCCGTTGCCGCAGCCACGCCAGCGCCACCTGGGCCGGCGTCGCGCCGACCTCCTCGGCGACCGAGGTGACCTCTTGCACCACAGCCAGATTCGCGTCCAGGACATCGGCGCCGAAGCGTGGCATGTAGCTGCGGAGGTCGCCGGCCGAGGTCAGGTCATCGGCCGACCGGACCGCGCCGGCGAGGAAGCCGCGCCCCAGCGGCGAATACGGGACGAATCCGACGCCGAGTTCGGCAGCGGCAGGCACCACATTGCGTTCGACGTCGCGGCTCCAGATCGACCATTCGCTCTGGACCGCCGCGATCGGGTGCACGGCCACGGCGGCGCGCAACTCGTCGGCGGTCACCTCGGAGAGCCCGAGATGGCGCACCTTGCCCGCGGCCACCAGTTCCGCCATCGCCCCGACGGTCTCCTCGATCGGCACCGACACATCCCGGCGGTGCATGTAGTAGAGGTCGACGGCATCGGTCTGCAGCCGCTCCAGGCTCTCGTCGATACTTGTGCGCACATACTCGGCGTCACCGCGGGCGATCCGCTTGCCGGTGGTCGGATCGCCGTCGATGCCGAACTTCGTCGCCAGCTGAACCTCGTCGCGGCGGTCGGCCAGCAGCCTGGCGATCAACTTCTCGTTGGCGCCGACGCCGTACACGTTGGCGGTGTCGATGAAGGTCACGCCCACGTCGAGGCAGTGATGCAGGGTGGCCAGCGATTCGGCGTCGTCGACCGCGCCGTAGACCGGTGTCAGCGCCATCCCGCCGAAACCGATCGCACTGACCGTCAGTCCGTCGCCCAACTGCGTCGTAGGCAGTGTGCCCATGCCGACCTCCTTCGTCCGTTCTGTCTTAACGCAACCATCGCGGTTTGCTTCCCGCGGGGGCGCGGAAAGTCTTAGCCTGGTGTGACATCCATCACTAGGGGGTGGCGATGCGTATCGCCGACATCCTGCGCACCAAGGGATCGACCGTGGCCACGGTCACCGAGACGACGACCGTCACCGGTCTGCTCGCCGAGTTGGTCATCCACAACATCGGCGCCATGGTCGTGGTCGGCCCCGACGGGCGTGTGGTGGGCATCGTCTCGGAGCGCGACGTGGTCCGCAAGCTGCACGATCACGGCCCTGAGCTGCTACGGAGCTCAGTGTCCGACATCATGAGCACAGTCGTGGTGACCTGCACGGCCGACGACCAGATCGACGACCTGAGCGCGTTGATGACCAACAACCGAGTACGCCACGTCCCGGTGATGCAGGGCGACCGGTTGGTCGGCATCGTCAGCATCGGCGACGTCGTGAAGAACCGGATGGAACAGCTGCAGGCCGAGCAGGAGCAGTTACAGGCCTACATCACGCAAGGCGGCTAGCTCCACGAATACTCGGCGCGCAGCCGCGCGGCGACCAGCTCGAACGTCGACTTCTCCAGGATTGCGCCCTCGCGGCGAATGCCCTCCTCGGGCACGTCGAGCACCCGGTCCAGCCGCACCCAGCTGGGCCGGCCGTCGTAGTCCCAGCTGCCGGTGCCGATACCGATCCAATTGCCGTCCTCGGCATGGTGGGCCTGGCTGGACAGCATCAGCCCCAGTAGCGTGCGTCGGTCGCGCCCGACCACCAGCACCGGCCGGTCCTTGCCTTTGGTCGGGTCATCCTCGTAGACCACCCAGGTCCAGACCACCTCGCCGGGATCCGCGCGCCCGTCGAGATCCGGTGCGTAGACCAGCCGGCGGGCGCGGTGCGCGGTCGGCACGCTGTTGTCGGTGACCGGCCGGCCGGCCGTGATCGCGGCGGGCCGCTCCTCGGTTGCCACCGAACCGGCCACCAGCGCTTCGATACCCAGCTTGAGACCCTGCTGGATGGTGCGCGGCACGGCCGGGGGGATCGGCAGCTGCCGGATGAATTTGGGTGCCTCGTTGAAGACGAGGTGCTCTGCGAACCTCTGGAACGTCTTCCACTGCGACGCCATTCTCGACAGCTTAGGCGGAACGCGGAGGCTCGGCTGCCGGCGATTGTGTTCCGAAGGGCCCCAGTCGATACCCTGGACAGACCCGAGGGCCCCCTCGAAGCACCACCCGACCAGGAGAAACACAATCAGCAGTTTCGCCGACAAGACTTTCACGGCGCCGGCGCAGATTCGGAACTTCTGCATCATCGCCCACATCGACCATGGGAAGTCCACGCTGGCCGACCGGATGCTCGGCATCACCGGGGTGGTCGCCGACCGTGACATGCGCGCGCAGTACCTCGACCGGATGGACATCGAGCGCGAACGCGGCATCACGATCAAGGCTCAGAACGTGCGGCTGCCCTGGAAAGTGGGCGACACCGATTACGTCCTGCACCTGATCGACACCCCGGGCCACGTCGACTTCACCTACGAGGTGTCGCGCGCGCTGGAGGCCTGCGAGGGTGCGGTGCTGTTGGTGGACGCCGCTCAGGGCATCGAGGCGCAGACCCTGGCCAATCTCTACCTGGCGCTGGACCGGGACCTGACGATCATCCCGGTGCTCAACAAGATCGACCTGCCCGCCGCCGACCCTGAGCGCTACGCCGCCGAAATCGCCCACATCATCGGTTGCGAGCCGGATGACGTGCTGCGGGTGTCCGGTAAGACCGGCGAGGGTGTCCCCGAGCTGCTCGACGAGGTGGTCCGGCTGATCCCAGCACCGGTCGGAGACGCCGACGCTCCCGCGCGAGCCATGATCTTCGACTCGGTGTACGACATCTACCGCGGTGTGGTGACCTACGTCCGAGTGGTCGACGGCAAGCTCAACCCGCGCGAGCGGATCAAGATGATGTCCACCGGCGCCACTCACGAACTGCTCGAGGTCGGCATCGTCTCGCCAGAACCCAAGCCCAGCGACGGCCTGGGCGTCGGCGAGGTCGGCTACCTGATCACCGGTGTGAAGGACGTTCGCCAGTCCAAGGTCGGTGACACGGTGACCACCGCCCGCCACGGCGCCACCGAGGCGCTGACGGGTTACCGCGAACCCAAGCCGATGGTCTATTCCGGGCTGTATCCGGTCGACGGCTCGGACTATCCGAATCTGCGTGAGGCGCTGGACAAGTTGCAGCTCAACGACGCCGCGCTCACCTACGAACCGGAAACGTCGGTGGCCCTGGGCTTCGGGTTCCGGTGCGGCTTCCTGGGCCTGCTGCACATGGAGATCACCCGCGAACGCCTCGAGCGTGAGTTCGACCTCGATCTGATCTCCACCTCGCCCAACGTCGTCTACCGGGTGATCAAGGACGACGACACCGAGCTCGTCGTCACCAACCCGTCGGACTGGCCTGAGGGCAAGGTCCGCGAGGTCTACGAGCCGGTGGTGAAGACCACGATCATCGCGCCGAGCGAATTCATCGGCACGATCATGGAGCTCTGCCAGTCCCGGCGCGGTGAACTCGGCGGCATGGACTACCTGTCGCCCGAACGTGTCGAACTGCGCTACACGATGCCGCTGGGGGAGATCATCTTCGACTTCTTCGACTCGCTGAAGTCGCGCACCCGCGGCTACGCCAGCCTGGACTACGAGGAGGCCGGCGAGCAGGAGGCCGCACTGGTCAAGGTGGACATCCTGCTGCAGGGCGAGGCCGTCGACGCGTTCAGTGCGATCGTGCACAAGGATTCGGCGCAGGCCTACGGCAACAAGATGACCACCAAGCTCAAGGAGCTGATCCCGCGCCAGCAGTTCGAGGTGCCGGTGCAGGCGGCCATCGGGTCGAGAATCATTGCGCGCGAGAATATCCGGGCCATCCGCAAGGATGTGCTCGCGAAGTGCTACGGCGGTGACATCACCCGTAAGCGCAAGCTGCTGGAGAAGCAGAAAGAGGGCAAGAAGCGGATGAAGACGATCGGGCGGGTCGACGTGCCGCAGGAAGCCTTCGTCGCCGCGCTGTCCACCGACGCCGGCGGAGACAAGACCGGCGACAAGGCGAAGAAGTAGTAGGGGGCGGCTCGATCACACGCGACCAACCCGTCGTTCGGGGGCGATCGACAGTGGGTGCCGTTGTCGGCATCGTCATGCTGGCGGGCTGCACGAGCATGGTCGACGGCACCGCGTCGCGCCAGGGCCCTGCAGGCTCGGTGCGTGACCTCGCCGCCGTCCTGCCCACCAGGGCCGAGGTCGGCCAGGCCGCGGGAAACCCCTTGCCCGACACCGACTTCCCGACAATCGGCGGAATTGACGTGTTGCCCAACGGGATTCGGGACAACGCGGGAGCCGATCCCATCGAATGCCTCGGCCCGATCACACCGTTCATGCGGGTGGTCTACGAGGGCGGCGACGTCCGTCGTGCCGCCTGGCAGGAATTCTCGAATTTCGGTGGCGGCCAGACGGTGTCCAGCGTGGACGCGGGTGTCGTCGAGCTCGGCTCCGAGACGGATGCACAACGTATGTTCGACGGTTTCGTCGCGCGGTGGAAGGAGTGCGAAGGTAAAACCGTACGCACCCCACTGCACAACCAGGCCGGTATCGAGCTGTATCAGAAGGTCACCGATGTGAAGGTGGACGGGCGGGTGTTGTCGGCGACAGTAATCAACTCAGACAACCAGGGCGACGCGGCGTTTCCCACCGAACGAGCCGTCGGTCTGGCCGCCGATTGTGTCATCGACGTCGACGCCGCGGTCACCGGCGGCACGGCGGCTCAGCGGCAGTCTTCGGGCCGGGCGGTCAGCCTGGTCAGGACCATGCAGGACAAGGTCATCCGAGGACGTTAATCCGGCGTTGGGGACACAGGAAACTCCCAGCCGGGGGACAATATCGAGCGTGAACCGTTGCGCGCCTGCGTTCTGCACCGCCGTCCTGGTCGGTGCATTGCTGTCCGGATGTGTGTCCACCGTCAGCGGCACGGCGTTGCGCGGCCAGGGCGGCGGTCCCGTTCCCACCGACGTGGCTCGCCTTGATGAGTCCGATCTCGACCGGGTCCTGCTCAGCTCCGGTGAGGTCAACGGCGTCATGGGTGCCACCGGAATCCGGGTGACCGCGTCAGCGCAGAGCTTGAGCGACAACTCCGACGGGGTGTCAGACATCGACTGCCTGGGCGCGATCTACGGCGCCGAGGAACTGGTCTACGGCGGCAGTGATTGGACGGCTGTACGTGATGAGGTGCTGCAGGAGCCGGACACCGACAACGAGCATTGGGTCGAGCAGATCGCGGTGCTCTATCCGTCGTCGGAGAAGGCGAGGGCGTTCGTCGAGGGATCCAGGACATCGTGGGAGAAGTGCAGCGGCACGTCGATCGACATCGACAACTCCGATGTGCACTCGACCTGGAAGATCGGCGAGGCCAACGTTTCTGGCGACATCCTGACCCAGCAGTCCACGCAGCGCTACGCCGGGGGATGGGGCTGCCAGCATGCGCTGGCGTCGGTGTCCAATGTGGTCGTGGAAGCCTGGGCGTGCAGCAACTCGATCGACGACGAGGCCGAGAGCATTGCCGCGGAGATGCTCGCGAACGCGGCGAAGAAGTAGCGTAAAGCTCAATTCGCCTCGTATGGCAATTAATTCGGCACGGATTTTGCCTGGCTGATCTCGCCTCGCTCAGGCGCGGGGATCAAGCCAACTAGACCGCTTCGTCACCCTTGCCTAGGAGGCGTTCTGGGTGGTGGTAGTCGTTGACGCCGCCGCGGAGCATGGGCAGGTTTGGTGGTGGGATCCCTAAGTTTGTAGGTGCAGTTGCAGCGTGTTGCTACGTTGTGTTGCAACCCGGTGGGTCGGGTGAGGCTGTGGTGGGATTGCCGAGCTCGACAAGTGCGGCTTGAATGGACTGGCCGCCCGACCCGCTTGGACTTCTCTGGCCGCTGATTGAGATCTGCGATGCGATCGCTGTTTTAGGGATGTGCTGGCGGGGTTGTCTGTGGGGATTATGTTGGCAGACAAGTGAAAAGGGGTGGCGATGGCGGCGGACCGGCTCTGGGTTGGTGTGGATGTCGGTAAGGAACATCACTGGGTCTGCGTGGTTGATGGCGCTGGCAAGCAGGTGCTCTCGCGCAAGCTCGTCAACGACGAGCACCCGATCGCTGCGGTGATCGCCGAGGTCGAGCAGCTGGGCCAGGAGGTGTCCTGGACGGTCGATCTGAGCTCGGTGTATGCCTCGTTGTTGTTGACGGTGCTGGCCGAGGCGGGCAAGCCGGTGCGGTATTTGGCGGGCCGTTCGGTGTGGCAGGCGTCGGCGACCTATCGTGGCGGGGAGGCCAAGACAGACGCTAAAGATGCCCGGGTGATCGCGGAGCATGTCCCGAGTCGCGTGGAATTTGGGTGACGATCCACGATGAACTCTAGGCGGCGGCACCGACAGATTTGGTGTCGGCGCCGGTGTCGGGGTGAGCGTGTCGGCGCAGGGCGTCGACGAGCTG
>NZ_JACBJQ010000059.1 GCF_013404075.1 Mycolicibacterium vinylchloridicum | reverse complement strand
TCCGCACGTACGCCACGGCCCAAAACTACTCGCCTAGTACCCCCAGCACCGAACCCCACCCAGAGAACCCGCAGGTCAAACCCACGCGCGCCAAGTTACCAACCGGTAATGTCCTAACTCAGGTCAGACTGGGCCGACCGATCATCGGACGGCTGAGCGGCGTTCGATAAAAGACTGTGTTGTGCCAGACGCCGCCCCGCTGGGCGATGCGTTCGCGGATGCCGACGGTTCAGCAACCGGCGGCGTGGTGCGGGGCGATGCTTGCGCAATTCTCCGTGAAGATGGAGGCATGCAGAGTCCGCAGCCCTGCGTCGTCGACTGTGGTGGTTTGCTTCTACAGCAAGGCTTTGCCGCCTGCCGGACTCCCATGGGGACAATCCGGCCGCCTCGGGCTCGCATCGTAGAGGCCCGCGTGCCAGTTGGATCCCGGCAGGCAGGTCACCTGCTGCCGGGTCCTCCTACCTGGTCCGCATTTTCTTCGGGCTGTGGCCTGGGTGCGCAGCAGTCGTCGGCGGTGTCGGTGGTGGTGTGGCGGCGTTCGCGGCGGGTGAGGGTGGCGATCGCGGTGACGAGGATGAGGCCGAGTGCGGTGATGGCGATCGCAAGTTGGTGTCCGGTGATCCAGGCTGACACGGTGCCGACGACGCCGGTGAGTGCGCCGATGCCGGGGTGCCCGCCGAGTAGTTGTGGCAGCCAGTAAAGGAGTAGGTAGCCGCCGGAAAGGGCAAGCACGGCGCCGGTGATGCGGTTCATGTGGGGCAGCAGCCGTCGGAGGAACCGGTTGATCAGGCCGCTGGCGAATGCGGCGAATAGCGCGAGGGACAGCAGCAGGGTGGCGGAGCCGGCGGCGTAGGCGGCGAATACGACCAGGACGCCGGAGATGTTGGTGCTGGCCAGGGCTTGGGTGACGACCGCGAGCAGCACCGCGAGCGTGCAGGAGGCGGAGGCCAGTGCGTACCCGGCGCCGAAGGCCACCATGCCTCTGGGCCCCTGCCGCGGGGTGCCGGAACGGCGGGTGGGTAGCCGCAGCGGCAGGTGTCCGCCGGCGACCATGGCCAGGCCGCCCACGGCCAGGATCGCGCCGAGCGCGGCGGCCAGCCACGGGATGACACCGGTCAGGGAACGCAAGCCGAGGGCCAGTAGTAGTCCGATGGCGGTGAAGGTGCCGGCGAACCCGGCGGTCAGCGCGAGCCCGGCGCGCAGGCCACCGGCCAGCCGGGACAAAGCGCCGGGCCGCGCGTCCGCCTGGCCGTCGCCGGTGTCGACGGCGTAGGCGAGGAAGGCGGGCAGTACGGCGAAGCCGCAGGGGTTGACCGGGGCGAGCATCCCGGCGCCGAAGGCGAGCGCCAACAGCGGGCCGATCACGCGCTCACCTTGGCCAGTTCGGCACGGATCTGATCGGCGGTGGGCTCGACAGCGCGGAACACCGGTTTGCCGGAGGCGTCCAGCACGACGGCGGTGGACAGCTGAGTGACCTGGTAGGCGCTGATCAGGGTGGCGTTGCTGTCGCTGGCGTAGGCAAGGCTGGTGGCCTGGTTGGCGGTGAGGAAGTCTGTGATGTCCTGCTCGGTTTCGCCGGGGCCGATGTCGACGGCGACGAAGTTCGCCTTCGTGCCGACCGCCTGCTGGACCTGGGCGAGGGTGTGGGTGGCCGGACCGCAACCGCCGCACCCGACGGAGAAGAAGAACAGCACGCTGGGCCGCGAGCCGGGCACCGCGACCTGCACGCCCTGCAGGGTTCGGGCGGTGAACGCTCCCGCAGCGGCAGTGGTCCCGGCCTTTGCGCTGCCGTCGGCAGCGGGTGGGGACGCGGTCTGCTTGCTCGACGGGGAAAACGCCGAATACAGCACGACGGAGATCCCGACGACGGCGATAACGGTCAGCGCGATCGTGACGAGTCGTCGACGAGAGCGCGGCGCGGCAGGTCCGGTCGGGGCGGGTGCGTCAGGCATGGGTCAGGACTCCTGGTTGGGGTGGGAGGACTCGTGTGGCCGATCGGGCTGGTCGCGGGCGGGTGGCACGGGCGGGCAGCACGAGTTGTCTCGGGTGGCGCCGTGTCGGGTGACGCGCCGGCGCGCGAACCGCGTCACCGCGGCGAGGACCACCACGACGGCGGTGCCGATGACCCAGGGGTTGCCCAGTACCGAGCCCACCGCGCCAAGGGCTCCGGCGGCGATCAGCACCGGCAGGCCGCAACACACGATGGGGACCAGGAGGAAACCGGCGGCGGCGAGCGCGGTGCGCTTGCTCTCGGAGCCGGGGTTGGTCGACATGGAGGCGGTCTCCTCGGCTGGTCAGGCGTTCGGGGCGGTGATGCGCATGCACGCGGCGAGGGCGGCGGCGTTGTCCGCGGCCAGCGAGCGCGCCAGCAGCACCAGTTCCGCGACGCGGGGGTCGGTGACCCGGTAGTAGGCGAAGCGGCCTTGGCGGCGCAGCTGCACGTAGCCGCAGTCGGACAGGCAGGCCAAGTGACTGGACACCCGGCCCTGGGACAGGCCGATGTGCGTGACGCATTCGCCCACGGCGTGTTCCTCGTGCAGCAGGAACTCCAGCAGCCGCAGCCGGGCGGGGTCGCCGAGGGCGCGGAAGAATTTCGCCATCATCTCCACCCCGTTCGGCTCGGTGGGCAGCAGCGTGCTGCTGCGTTCGGAAGCGTCGGCCACGGTCGCCGTCCTCACATCGAGTGTCTGTCGTATCCGGATGTACGAATCTTAGGTTAGCATCTATGCATCCGGGAAGACGAATATGTCAGTGGGAGGAGATCGCTGGTGCGGTACGACTTGGCGGTGATCGGTTCGGGTGGGGGTGCGTTCGCGGCGGCGATCGCGGCCCGCGGCAAGGGCAAGAGCGTGGTGATGATCGAGCGCGGCACCGTTGGCGGGACGTGCGTCAACGTCGGCTGTGTGCCGTCGAAGGCACTGCTGGCCGCGGCCGAGGCCCGCCATGTGGCGCTGGACCAGCACTTTCCGGGGATTTCCACCAGCGCGGGCCCGGTGGACGCCGCCGCGCTGATCGGTGGCAAGGACACGCTGGTGGCAGGGTTGCGGGCGGAGAAGTACGTCGACCTGGCCGCCGAGTACGGGTGGGAGATCCTGCCCGGCGAGGCCCGGTTCATCGAGGGACCGGCGCTGGAGGTGAACCTGCATGACGGCGGCCACGTCCGGGTCGAGGCCGAGCACTACCTGATCGCCACCGGCTCCACCCCGCGTACCGACGGCCTCGACGGAGCCGACCGGGTGGACTACCTGACCTCGACCACCGCGATGGAGCAGACCGAACTGCCCGAGTCGTTGGTCGTCGTCGGCGGCGGCTACGTCGGGCTGGAGCAGGCGCAACTGTTCGCCCACCTCGGCGTCCGAGTGAGCATCGTGGGCCGATTCGCCCCGCACACCGAACCGGAACTCGCCGGCCTGCTGGCCGGGGTGTTCGCTGACGACGGCATCGCCGTGATCGCCGAGCGCGCCACTGAGGTTGAGGCCGATGGTTCGGGCGTCGTCGTCACCGCCGGTGGGCAGCGGGTGACTGGGCAGCGGCTGCTGCTCGCGACTGGGCGGAACCCGGTCACCGCCGGGCTCAATCTCGACGCGGTGGGCGTGAAGACCGGGCATCGCGGGGAGGTGGTCGTCGACGAGTATCTGCGCACCGACAACCCGCGCGTCTGGGCGGCCGGGGACGTCACCGGGCACCCGCAGTACGTCTACGTCGCCGGGGCCCATGGCAGCGTCGTGGTCGACAACGCCTTCGGCGACGCCGGGCGCACCCTGGACTACCATCACCTGCCCGCGGTCACCTTCACCACGCCCAGTCTCGCCTCCGCCGGGCTGACCGACGTCCAAGCGGTGGAGCAGGGCTACGCCTGTAAGTGCCGGGTGCTGCCGCTGGAGTACGTGCCGCGGGCGCTGGTCAACCGCGACACCCGCGGCGCGATCAAGCTCGTCGCCGAACAAGGCTCCGGGCGGCTGCTCGGCGCGCACGTGCTCGCCGCGGGCGCCGGGGACGTCATCGCCACCGCTGTCTATGCGCTGGCAAACCAGATGACGGTGCACGAGATGGCCGACCTGTGGTGCCCCTATCTGACGATGGCGGAGGGCATCAAACTCGCCGCCCAAACCTTCACCCGCGACGTGTCCAAACTCTCCTGCTGCGCCTCCTGAAACCCTGCTCTCGGAAGGACAATCCCGATGACGAATGACCTGGACACCGTGGTGTCCACTATGGATAGTGTCTTCTCCCGCCAGGACAGCCCGGCCGGATGGCTATGGCAGCCGCTGTTGCGGCAACTGGCCCGCGGCGAACCCCTCACGATTGCCGACCTCGCGGCCGCCACCGGCCGCGCCGGTGACGAGGTTGCGCAGGCGGTGGGCCGACTGCGCGACACCGAATACGACGACGCCGGACGGATCGTCGGCTACGGCATCACGCTGCGCCCGACCCCGCACCGTTTCACCGTCGACGGCCACCAGCTCTACACCTGGTGTGCCCTGGACACCCTCATCTTCCCCGCCACCCTCGGCCAATCCGCCCAGGTTGAATCCCCCTGCCACAGCACCGGTGCCCCGATACGGCTCACCGTCGAGCCCGACCGAGTCAGGGATGTCGAGCCCCAGACCGCGATGGTCTCCATCGTCACGCCTGACGACTTGGTCTCCGTACGGGCTTCCTTCTGCAACCACGTGCACTTCTTCGCCGACGCCGACGCCGCGGCGCCCTGGCTCGCTGAGCACCCCGGCGGATCGGTCCTCCCAGTCGCCGACGCTTATCAACTCGGCCGGCAGCTGGACGCCGCTCAATCCGAGGAGCCCGAGCCCGGCGGGTGCTGCTGACGCCCACCTGCGCCGCCCGAACCGCCATCACCGAGAAGGGACAGCCACTGTGAGTACGGACTTCGATGTAATCGTGATCGGCGCCGGACCGGGCGGCGAGACCGCCGCCTCGCGCCTGCACGCGGGCGGACGGCGGGTCGCGTTGATCGAGCAGGAACTGATCGGCGGGGAGTGCGCCTACTGGGCGTGTATCCCGTCCAAAACCTTGCTGCGCCCACCCGAGGCCCGCGCCGAAGCCGCCCACGCGGCCGGCCTGTCCACTCCGGCGCAGAACTGGGCGGCACTGCGAGACTACCGCGACTACATGATCCGCCACCTCGACGACACAGAGCAGGTCACCGGATACGAGAAGCAGGGCGTCACGGTTATCAAGGCCACCGCAGCCCTGGTGGGCCGGGACCCGTGGCGGGTACGGGCCGGTGGCCGGGAACTCACCGCCGAGCACGTGGTGATCGCCACCGGCTCCGACGCGATCCACCCACCCATCGAGGGCCTGGACGAGGTCAGCGTATGGACCAACCGGGAAGCTACCACCCTGCGCGAGATCCCCGAGCGGATCGTGATGATCGGCGGCAGCGCCGTCGGGATCGAACTCGGCCAATTCCTCGCTCGCATGGGCGCTCGGGTCACCCTGATCCAGCGCGGCGACCGGCTGCTGGACCGGGAAGACCCCCGTGTCGGGGACATCGTCGCCACCCACCTGCGCGCCGACGGCATCGACGTCCGTCTCGGCCGGCAGGCCACCGCCGCGCGCCGCGACGGCGCCGATACGGTGATCGACCTCGACGACGGCACCACCGTGCGCACCGACGTCGTCGTGCTCGGCACCGGACGCCGCCCCCGCACCCACGGGCTCGGCCTGGAGACTGTCGGGGTCACACCGGACCCGCGCGGCGCGCTGGAGGTCGACGAGCACTGCCGCGTCACCGCCGGCCTCTGGGCGCTCGGCGACGTCACCGGGGTCGCGCTGTTCACCCACGTCGCCATGTACCAAGGACGGGTCGTGGCCGACAACATCCTCGGCACACCCCGCCAAACCACCTACAGCGGCATCCCCCGCGTCGTGTTCGCCCAACCCGAGATCGCCGCTGTCGGCCTGACCACCGACCAAGCCCGCCAGCGTGGCCTCGACATCGCCACCACCGAACTCGACCTCGCCGACTCGATCGCGCGACCCTGGACTTACGAAACCGACCCCGACGGCACCCTCGGTCTCATCGCCGACCGCACCCAGCGGACGCTCATCGGGGCCTGGGCCATCGCACCCCAAGCCGGGGAATGGATCCACACCGCCGCCCTCGCCATCCGCGCCCAGATCTCCATCGACACCCTGCTCGACGGCGTCGCCCAATTCCCGACCTACACCGAGGCGTACCTCGCCGCCCTCGAACAGCTCGCCATCTAGAAACCGCCCGGCCGCTCTCGGTGTCACAGCGTCGGTGGACGGGGGTCACCTCCGGGTGTGAAGCGAGATCACGTCGGGATCGTGGTGCGCCAGATGTCGGATCTGGTCCTCCAACTCCGAGTTGCGCAGGGCGAGGACCTGGATCTGGTTGGCGTAGACCCTGATCGTCTCCTCCAGTTCCCGCACGGTGGCGGCGTGGTCGCTGGCGGTCTGTTTGCGTTCCCGCTTGAGGGCGGTGATCTCCTCGCGCAGCGCGACGAGTTCAGGTTGCTGGGCTTCTCGATTCGCTTGTGCCGCAACAACGGCGTCCTTGAACTCCGGAGGCGAGCGGTAGAACGAGTCGCGGCCCACACCGGCTTCCCGGCACAGGTTGGAGACCGTCAGCTCGCCGTCGGTCACAGTCGGCTGACCGGCGAGCAGCCGGGTCAGCGCCTGCTCCAGGCGGACTTGGGTAGCGACGCGGGTCACGCCTGCGCCTCCTCGCTGTCGAGATCACCGATGAGCTGGTCGAGCTCGGTGATGTAGCCGGTGAGCGCGACCTGCTGGAGTTTCGGGACCGGACCGGCTTTCTCGCAGGACGCCTGGAGATCCAGGGCCTGATTGCGGGCGGCGGCCAGCCGGGGCCGGTGCACTGTGGACCGTCGGGCGTTCGGACAGCGCAGGCACATGTTGTGCTGCGGAACGGGCTGCCCGACGACCTTGGCTCGCTTGACACAGACCGCGGTCGCCGCGTTGAAGAAGCAGTCGTTGAGCACGCCGGGATGCAGCGTCTTGGTGAGATGCCGAAGCATCGTCCGCAGCCGCAGCTCGTCGGACACGACGCCGGGGAGATCACCCAGCTCGCGCCGAATGCGCTGGAACTCGGCGTTGATCCGCTCGGCCGCCCCACCGCCGGACTGGGCGCCGGTGTTCCAATCCCGGTAAAGATCCTCCACGTAGTCGAGCATGGCGACCGCCTCCTCGGCGGCGACCTCGGCGGCGAACCCAGAGGCTGAGGTCCCGGCATAGCCCTCGAACATGGTCACCTTGGCGTGGTGGTACTGCCGGGCACCGGCGACCACACCGAAGGGCTGGTGTGCGATATGCCAGGCCAGACTCCGCCGGAACTGCCGGGTGGTGAACACCCACTGCTGTTCCCCGTCGGCGGGGACGAACGGTTCGGCCACCCCGTCGGACGATTGGGTACCGAACAGCTCGTTGACGTGGTCCCGGAAACCACCGAGGCGCTCGGTGAGCTTGTTCGCCAGCCGTGGCTTGCTGGCGGGCCAGAGCCGGTAACCGAACAGATGCGTGGGGTCGTCGTTGATCTGCAGCAGGACGTCGATCGCCTCGTGAACGGCGTCGAGCACGACCCACTCGGCCTCGTCACCGGTGAGCTTGCGGCCCTTGAAGACCCGGCCGCGCAGCTTGTAGCGGGTCCGGCCGTCAACGGCGGTGGTGGTGGTGACAGCGCAGTCCCGCGCCAGCTCCAGGACTTCCATGTCCCGAAGTCCTGACAAGTAAGCCACCAGCACCCAGCAGGCGGTGCGCAGGTGGTGCAGTTCGTCATGCAGGCTGCGGTGATTCAGCCGCCCTCGCCAGGGTCGCCCGGTGTCCGGCCACGTCGAGATCGGCGTGTCCAGACCACCCTCTTCGTAGCCGATCTCGGCGCCGATCTGCTCCATCAGCCGTGTCGGATGCCCCTGGAAGCTGTTGGTTCCGCTCATCAGGGCGACGAGAGCGGCGTTCGGGGCTTGCACGACGCCGTCGACAACCGGCGCGGTCGGGCGCTGGGCCAGGCAGTACAGCGGCAGTGCGGGAACACCTCGCCCCTCCTGACGGCGGCGGTCCAGGAACGCCTCGATCTTGGTGACAGCCTCGCCATGCCGGCACCGGCCGCCTGCTCGGGCCTGCTCCAGGTCGGCGATTTCCCGCTGGGCGGCCAGGAGGTCCCGGCTGGCGGTCTGGACGTAGAACAGGGCGGCGCGCAGCAGTGGAGCCATGATCGGCTCGGGGATGCGCGGGGTGCTGTTCTCCTCGTCCGGTCGCCGCCCGGCGACCTGGGTGGCCGGGCGGCCCTTCCAGGGCACGACGGTGAGGCGGTCCGCGGTCAGGTACGGGCTGTGCGCCTCCAGGTGCTGGATGACGCCGATCCGGACAGCCAGCGTGTTTGGCACACAGGTCTCACGCCAGACGCGTGCGGTCGCGTCCAGGTGGGATTGGCGGGCCTGCGCCAAGCGCGTCACGCCCTGCTTGCCGAGCTCGGTAAACAGTTGACGCACGATGATGAAGTCCTTGTAGGTGTTGGTGATTTTCATCGGTCGGGCGGTCCGCGATCCGTAGGACAGCGGGACCACGCGGTGGATGCGGGAGTAGATGAACTCCTTGGCCGTGAGCATCGCGATCTCGTCGGGCAGCTCGGTGAAGTCCAGCCGGAGGTAGCCGTTGCTGCGGGGCGCGAACGGTCGGAAATCCCAGATGTCGTCGCTGAACCGGGGGCCGCGGCCAGTTGTCTCGGTGGTCAAGGACTCGGGCAGCACCCAGGGATCGGCCGATGGCTCCGGCGCGGCGGACGGGCGCGGTGCGGGGGCGCGGGTCACGCGACGGCCTCCCAGAACTCGGGCGGCAGCAGCAACCGTGCCCCACCGCTTTCGGCGATCGTCTGGGCGGTGGTGATCTGCTCGTCTCGGAACTTGGCCCGGATGCCGCGCACGATCCGGTCCCACGCCAGGCCGTAGCGCACGTTCCACTCGCTGACGGGGTACTCCTCCCGCTGGCGCTCGATGAAGTCCAGGAAGGTCAGAACCTGCGGCAGGTGCCGGGTGGTGAACACCGCGTTCGGGCACTCCAGGCAGCCCCACAACGACACCGGGCACGGCTTGCCCTTCGCCCCGAAAGGCGAGTCGTAGAAGTCGCGGCAGGAGGCCAGGAACACGTCGCTCTCGCGCGACAGCAGCGCCTGCACCTGCTCGGGTGGCAGGTCCCCTTCTCCGGCATCGAGGCTGGTGCCGTCCTCGTCGAGTACCACCGGCGGCGGCAGCGCGACGTCCAGCGCTTCGCGCAGGCCGTTCTCCACGGCTTGGTCGTGCAGCTCGTCGTGGGCGGGGATGTTTGCGTAGTGGTTTGCGGCGACGTCGGCGGTGTGGCCCTGGGTGAAGTCGGCGAGCACGCCGGTGGCTTTGAGGTATTGCTGGGACTTGTAGGTCTTGCGCAGCCGCCGCAGATCCAGCCGCACCGGCGTTCCGTCAGCGTCGGTCATCTGGTCGATGCCGTGTCGTTTCTGCCAGTTGTCCACGTGACCCCAAGGACCCTGCCCGCCGAGCGGGAAGGAGTCCCGCAGGCCCTTGTCTCCGTAGTCGACCCACAAATCGGTGCTGCCACTAAACTCGCGGGCTCGCGCGGTGAGCCGCAGCGCCAGTCGGATCAGACCGCCGGGATGGTGCAGGGCACCGCCATCGCTGACCCGCATGGACTTAGAGATCCGGCGACCGTGCGCGCGCCGCTTGACATAGTTGACACTCACGAACCCGCGGGCCGGGTTGGTCAAGCAGTCGGCCTGCAACCGCTTGGCGCACTCCGGCTCAAGCCCGGTCATGCAGATCAGCAGGATCAGGAACACGACGTTGTCCTCCCGAGTGAGGATGAGCGCCGCGTTGAGCGGGCGCCCGTTGCCCAGCCTCTTGCCGACCAGGGGCCGCAGGAACTGCATCGTGACAGGCCCGTGACGGGCGATGTGCCACAGCACGTTCTCGATCACATCCCAACCGCCGACGTTCGGGTCCTGGCTCGTCGCGGCTCGGGCTTCGCCATCCTGTATTCGGCGCGCGATCGCGCGGACATCCGCCAGCGCGGCGTTCCTGATCGCCTCGAACACGTTCTGCGGGTAGGCATCCAAGGGTCTCGTCTGACGGGCACGGGTTTCCCGTCCGAGGAACCTCAGCCGGATAGCCAGGTCGGGATCGAACGTCGTGGGGCTGGCGTCGAACGCCACGCGGAGCAGCCGGACCACCACACCGATGCTGATGCGCGGCTGGTCACTGTCCGGTCCGTACTCGGCGATCAGCGCCTGCTCGAACGCGTCGATGTGCTCGGCCTCCAGGTCACTGAACTCGACCTCGGTGGCGTTCTGCGGTTCGGCTCCAGTGATGAACCGCACGAACTTCCGCACCGAGAACAGGTTCACCTTGAACGCCTGGTAACTCGATTCGGGTCCGTCGGCGGCCACCGTGCGCAGCGTCGCGGCAAGCTGGCGGGTCAACCGCGGGCATGGCCACGCGGACATGTCGAACGTGCGGTCGGCGCCATCCAGGTGCAGCCGGAGCACCAGCGGACCGATGTCCGGGACAGGAGCGGGTTGCGCGGGCATCTGCTCCTCGGTCGGGAAAGCCGCCCAGCGGCCACGGCGACCGGAGCCGGCACCCTCGGTGCGGTTCACGCGGCAGCACCATCCTCAAGCCGGACCCTGCTCAGCGCTTCGGCTTGTTCATCCCATTCGCGCAGCGCGGACAGCACGATCTCCTGCGCCTCGTCCAGGACGTCGAGGTAGACGAAGACCGTCTCGCGCTGGCGATGGCCGAGCAGTAGCTGCAACTTGCGCAGCGGGTCGCCGACCAGCAGCCGTTTCACCTGCTGGCTCATAAGGGTCTCGCCGGGCTCCATGCGCAACGCGCGGACGGTCTGGCGCAGCAGCAGCCCGAGCATGTGCACGGCGAATGTGTGACGCAGGGCGTGCGGATGGACCACCAGGTCCAGGCCGAACCGGGCGCACCGTTCGTTGGCTCGCCGAAACACCGCCTGCCACGTCGACCGCGACAGCGGCAAGCCGTCCTCACCGAGCCACAGCCACAACGGACCACCCGGACCGTCGTCGCCGACCCGGCACAGTCGCTGCCGTTCCTCGATCGTCACCCGCGAGTACGGCCGCGAGCGGCCATCCTCGACGAGCGTCAGCGCAGTCTTGCCGGCGGAGCGAACTCCCATCCAGGCGTCCGTACACCCGTAAGCCCCGGCCGCCCGGCGGCGCTCGACCAGTTCGTCGCGTTCGATGTCGACGTAGTGGTGCAGGTCGCGCAGCACGCGGCGCGACACGAAAACCGTCCTCGGCCGGCTGCGCTTGGTGATCGTCGCGGGCGGGTTCAGGTCTCCGGTCAGCCGCCGCTGCGCCAGCGGCGGTACCTCGGTGACCAGGAGGCTCGACGCCTCTCTCAGCCGCATCCCGGTGCAGACCAACAGGTCGGCGAACACCGCGTTGCGCTCGCCGTGCCGACCGCGCCAACTCGGGTCCGGCGAGCCGTCGGGTAGTTGGCCACGCAACCCGACGTCCCGCCACACCAGGTAGTCCTCGTAGGCCAGGAACCGCACCGGCCCGGCGCTGTCCTCGACCTCGCGCTCGGCATTGAACAGCACCCGTACCAGCCCGCGGGGCGTCAACACCGTCTTCTCCACCATGCGGAACGGCTGGGCCTCGATCAGCTCCTCGTGTATCGCCCACTTGACCCACTTGTCTAGCGCCGCGATGAACCTGTTCCAGGTCGACGCGGACACCGTGAAGCCCTTGGTCCGCCGCCGCGCCCGCTTGTAGGCGCGCAGATCGTCCTGGCCGGCGTCCCAGATGGACCGTCCACCACGGTGCTCGTGGAGGAAGCGGCCGAACAACATCAGATCACGCGCGTACGCCTCTCTCGTGTGTTCCGAGCGCACACCCCACCCGTCCAACTCGCGCACGAACCGGTTCAACTCCAGGTCGTACGAGCCGTCGGGGCCGAGTAGGAACGGCAGCCCGTCGCCTACACCGGCACGACGCAGCACCTGGGCTTCGTCACCGCCGAGCCCAGGTGCGCCGAGCGCTCTCACCGGTGACGTCTTGTACATGAGCAAGGTTGAGATCCTCCGGGATCTGAACACGCCAAACACAGCGAAGCTGGCGTTGGCTAGGGACCTCTGCGACAGCAGTGAAGTGTCACCATAACGGTGCTGTCGGCACCCAAGCCCCAGGACAGGACCTCGGAGGGAGCCGCGGCGGGCGTTGGTGCGGCGAACAGCTCGTCTTGGACGGCGGTCATCGACTCATCTCCAAACGGTGAATAGGGTTGCGCGGCAGTGATGTCGAGAGCTGACGGTGGTGGGGGCTGGCCGCCCCCACCATCTCTGGCGGTCAGCCCTCCTGGGTCGCCTCGTCGTACACGTCGTCGGCGGTGCGCTGGCCGACGATGACCTTCTCGATTTCGCTGGGCTGGTACCCGCTGTCGATGAGGAACTGCAGGTAGGCATCCGAACCCACGGTGGAGGCGATGTAGGACGCGGTACCGGTGATGCCGCTGCGGGCGTTGCGCCAAGCGCTCTTGTCGGTACGGGCCTCCAAGGCCCCGAGGACCACGGCCAGGCTGATCACTTGGGCGCGGGCGTCGATGTTGGTCGAGAAGTCGTTCACCATGGCGCGCACCGCGCGCTCATCCTTCACGCCCAGCAGCTCGGCGGTCAGGCCCGACCCGTGGTTCTGGCTGAGGATGTACGGATCGCGGGTCAGGCAGTGCGCGACAAAGGTCGCGGCACCCTTGGGTGCGGTCTTGCGCGCCAACAGCTTGGTCACGTAATCGCGCCGGACACTCTCGGCCGCATCACCCAAACGGTTGAGCACCAACACCTTGCGCCGCTCGCGGCGCTCGGCCTCCTGCTGCGCGGCCTCCCGCTCGGCGATGGCCTCGGGGCTGTCATCGCCGCCCTCGATCACAGTCCCGGCTTGGCGGGCTGCGACGTTCTGCAGCGATGGTGCCAGTGCGAGACCGGCTGCCGCGTAGTTCAGGCAGTACCACTCGGGAACGATGACGGTCTTCTCCGTGATGGTCGCCGCGGGGCGCAGTCCTTCGGCGGCCTCGGCCTCGTCGTCGTGCTCGGTGTCCCAATCGATGTCGCGCTCATCGACCTCTTCGCCGGTGGTCTTGTCGACGTAGGCGCAGTCATCGGTGAGGTACACCGCCCAGTGCTCGGGCTGCTTCTCGAAGTCGTCGGGGAGTCGTTCATCGTCGCCGGTGCGCAGGTACTCGACGCTCACCGCCGCCAGGTCCGACCAGAACGGTCGACTGTCGAGGATGGTGTAGCCGCGCTCGGTGTACTGCTTTTCCGCTTCGGAGATCAGCACATTGATCTCACGCTCCGAGCGCAGGGCGGAGACGGCATGCTCGAAGCTGGAGCCCCCGAAGTGGGCTGCACGCACGAGGCGCTGGACCGCATCGGCGTCGTGTTCGAACTCGGCCAGCACTTCGGCCTGGGTGAAGTCGAGCTGCCCGCCATCGAGCGCGTCCATCGCCGTTGCCGATTTCGACGCTGCGCCAGCGGCTTTCACGTCTTCGCGGCGCATCGACAGTTTCCTGGCGACCTTGGTGGCCGACATGCCGGTGTCGAGCATCTGCTGGATGGCGCGGGCGCGCTGGGAGTTGGTCAGTCCCGTGCGTCGATCGTTGGCGACCATCTGCTGCACGATCCGCTCGACGGTGGCGGTGTCCTCGTCGGTGGCTCCCGCAGGCAGGACGTATACCGGGACGCTGGTCAGGCCGACCTCGCGGGCACCGAGGGTGCGGCACTGGCCTTCGCGGACGTAGGTGCGCCCCTGCTCGTCGCGCACGGCGAGAATGGGCACGATGACGCCCAGCTCGCGCAGGCTGGCCAGGAAGTCCTTGTCGAGCTGAACCTCATCGCGGACGTTGGCTTCAAGCTCCAGGACCTGGGGGTCGATGTACTCGACGGACCCGGCGACCTGCTCGGTGGTGGTGTCGGTGGTGGTTGACATGGTTGGTGACCTTCCTCGTTAACGCGGGCACCCCGGGTCGGGCCGCCCGTTCTTTTGCCGTCTGGCGAAAACGAATGGGTGGCCAGCGGCGCAGGTGAGCGAGAAGGTCTCGGGCGCAGAAGTTTTCCCGTGAGCGCAGCGAACACGTTTGGGAAAAGTTCTGCGAGCCCGCAGGGCCCGGAGCGTAGCGGAGGCCGATGGCCTTCCGCGGCCAAGACGCGGCCACAAAATGAGTGGGCCAGAAGGCAAAACAACGGCGTATCAGTCACGCCGAAGGCGCGTCCGCCAAGGGTGGGGGCTGCGATCCGTTACGTCAGGGGTGTGCTGATGAGCGCGAATCCCGTTGTTGGTTGCGCTATTTGACCGGAACGGATTCGGTGTGGCCGTTGCAGGGTGGCCCCCACAGTCCGCGGCCGGCTTGGCGGGCTTCACGTTCTGCAGCTTCGATCTGCGGGGTGCGGGCCGCCGGGCGGTGGTCGTAGATGTAGGTCCGGGCCGCCCCGGCGCGGGCGGCCTCCACCGAAAAGTCCCATCCGCCTGGTTTATCGAGGTAAGCGAGTGTGCGGTTAACTGCACTTGGGGGTCCACCACTTGGGGCTGTGCAATCCCAGCTTGTCGGTCGGTGCGTTTAGCCTCCAAGCAGATTGACCTTCCAGACCAGGGGCTGCGATGGACGATGGAATCGAACCGAGACCAGTCGAAACTCTCGATGTGCCAAGGGTCGGTGCGGTCTTGCGCGGCGACACCGGCTCGTTGCCGTGGCGGATGGTTGATGGGTCCGGTGCCGGTGTCGACCATGTCAATGTTTGGTTGGCTGACCTCGATGCAAGCGACTGCTCGCCTGCAACGTTGCGGGCGTATGCGTACGACCTCCTGAGTTGGACTCGGTTCCTTGGCGTACTTCAGGTTTCATGGGCGCAGGCAACCCGGGCTGAAGTCCGGGACTGGGTGCGGTGGTACCGGTGCCGGGAGAATCCTCAACGACGACGCAGCTCGTCGAGTTCGGATAGTCACCGACCAACTCCCGGTTCTGTTAACGAGCGCACCGGGAAGCCGTACCTGGAATCCTCGTACACGCGGTCGTCGATGAATCGCCGGCTCTCCTCGCTGAGCGGCTTCTACGAGTTCGCCCTCGAATCAGATCTGGGGCCGCTCATCAATCCGGTACCGAAATCGCGCGCCGACCTCACCAGGCTCGATGCGCACCGTCAACACTTCGACAGTCCGCGACCTGAGAAGCGTGCGCCTTATCGGCAGAAGCTGGTGGACCGTGCGCCGCGCGCGCTCAGCGACGCCCTGTACGAGGAGGTATTCACCTCGCTGAGAACCAACCGGGACCGCGCCATCGTCGCCACGGCGATTTCCTCTGGACTGCGCGCCAGTGAACTGCTCAGCATGCGCCGCGGGATGCTCCATGCTGCCGACCATACGGCCGACATAATCCCGAAGGGCGGCAACGGAAGTCGGGTTTTGGTCCGTATCAGTCCCGCCGCGTATCTCTGGATCGCCCGCTACCTTGCTGAGCGCCCCGCAGGGCCGCCGGAAGAGTCGGTCTGGATGACATTGCGGGGCACTCCACGGCCCCTGAGCTATTGGGCCATGCGACAGATCCTCGAGCGCAGTAACGCGCTGCTCGGGTCCAACTTCACGATGCACGATTTCCGACACACTTTCTGCATGCGTCTCGCCCAGGACGAGAACATGACCATCGCGGAGATGCAGGAGCTGATGCGGCACGCATCGATCGCCAGCACCACCCGCTACCTGCGACCCAGCGTCACCGAACTCATCGACAAACTCGACCAACACTGGAACCGGCCACCTGCACCTCCACCCGCCCCAGCGAAAGGCTATGCCGCAGAAGACCTCCACGTGCTGTTCGGGCGGGACTCCTGATGCCGCGGGTTCTCACTCGTGCACAGTCAATGCAGAGTTCGTCCGCGTTCGCTAACCACCCCGTCGAGGTGTTGCCGCCGCTGTCGCCGACCCCCGAGGACCATCCGTGGTTCGGAAACACCGTCACCGCCACGGAGCGCGAGCGCACCATCACCGCCGGGCTTCCACTGGTGATGGCGCGGATGAGTGAGAAGTACCGCAGTGAGGCGGAAGCCCGCAGCGGCGCCCGACTCTGGCTGAGCAGGTTGCTGGACTGGCTTGAGGGCTACGCCGGCGAATGCTATCAAGATCGTTGGATTGCCAGCGATTCCGACAACCAGCCGAAGGCGTGGTGTCCCGCCTTGTCGACAGGATCGCACACACGGCTCGGAGCACGGCTGTCCATCAACGCACTCATTCTGCTCGGCGTCATTCGCCCGGGCTACGACTGGCTGATCGAGAACAAGCAGGCCCGTTTCTACCGCGACTGGACAACCACCCACGAACCAGAGGCCTGGGATCGCTACTTCGCCGCCGCGCAGCAGGAAGGCGCACCCGAAGTGAAGAAATGGCGAACCGTCACCCACCTGGTACGCATCAGCATCGTCAACGGACTGCCGATCACCGAGCTGCACAGCCGCCACGTGTTGGCCTATCGAGACTTTCTGACCTCGACAGGCAGGATGCCGGGCGACCTTCACGCCATGTGGCATTACGGCCGCCGCGGCGGACTCTTCGCCGGCGAAGCCGACGATCTACGGCGTTATCTCATCGCCAAACGCCTCACTCCCACCGAACTGGTCGACCGCTTCGACGTGCGAGCCCCCAGCGTTCGCAGGCTTCTAATCGCCTACCTCGCTGAGATCGCCGTCGGCCAGGACTACGCCAGCCTCGACGGCACCAGCCGAAACCTCGTGAAGCTGTTCTGGAAGCCCATCGAAGACGCCAATCCCGGCATCGACACGATCAGCCTGACCAAAGCTCAAGCAGCCGAGTGGAAAGAGTGGTTGCGCACCAAACCGGACGGCACACCGCGCCGCCACGCCGAGAGCATCCTCGGAGCAGTCCGCAGCTTCTACCTCGACGTGGCCGCCTGGGCCCACGAGGATCCCTCGACGTGGGCACATTGGGCTGTCTCATGTCCGGTCAGCATCCGCGACGTACGAGGGCAGCAGAAGCGCCGGGCCCAGCGGGCGCATCGCATGCAAGCACGCACCCGCACGCTCGCCCCGCACATCGATGCACTCGTCGCCGCAGCCCACCGCGCCTATCTGCAGGCCACCGAGTTGCAAGACATCTCCAAGACCGCGCCGGTCGGCGAACCCTTCGCCGTGCAGGGGAGCACCTACATCAAGCACGCATCGGGCAAGCAGGCCGATCGAGTGCGCATCAATGCCCTGCAAGATGGAACGGAGAAGCGAGTCGACATCCCCTACACCGTCACCCGCGCCTTCATGACCTGGACGATCATCGAAATTCTGCGCCACACCGGTATCCGGATCGAAGAGATGCTCGAACTGACCCATCTGAGCGTCAAGCAGTACCGCAAGCCCGATGGCACGGTAATCCCGCTCCTACAGATCGCGCCCAGCAAGACCGATCAAGAGCGGATATTTCCCTGCTGCCCAGAGTTGACCACCACCTTGGCGCGACTGGTCGAGTTCATCAGCATTGACGGCCGCGTCCCCCTGTGCTGCCGCATCGACACACAGGAACGCCAGGTGTCGGCGCCGCTGCCGCATCTGATTCAGATCCGCGAGGGCGGCCGGTCACGGGTCATCAACCAATGCACAATCCGAAAATGGTTGTCCGAACTCGCCAACAACATGGCTTTGACGGACACCGACGGTACGGCGCTGCACTTCACGCCCCATGACTTCCGCCGGATCTTCATTACCGACATCGTCAACGCCGGCTTTCCCATCCACCTGGCCGCACAGATTGTGGGCCACAACAACATCGAGGTCACCCGCGGCTACACCGCTGTCTATCAGAAAGATGTCTTCGAGGCGTACGACCGCTTTATCGACAACCGCAGACAGGCGCGGCCGTCGGCCGAGTACCGTGAGCCCACGCAAGCCGAATGGGACGAATTCATCCAACACTTCGGGCAGCGCAAGATCGCGCTCGGCAACTGCCACCGACCCTACGGATCTGACTGCACCCACGAACACGCCTGCCTCCGATGTGATTTCTGCGAAGTCGAACCGACCCAGGCTGCAAGGCTCGACGCCATTCGCGACAACCTTCGCGCCCAAGTAGACGAAGCCCAAAAGAACAAGTGGCTGGGCGACGTTAACCAACTACGCATCACCATCGAGCACGCCGACCGCAAGGCGGCGAGACTGGCAGCCTTAACCGAAGCATCACCGGAACTCATTGTCCCGCACACATCCTGACGGCCAGAAGCAACGCTCCGCCCTTCTGACGTCTTTCTCGTTAGCCAGTGGCCGCAGCGACCCGAACACCGTCCCGTGCGGCAGCCGTAGCCTCGCCGAGGGGTTTGGTGCGGCCCGCGCGCACTCCGTTGGCGATGACGACGATTTCAGCGAGTTCGTGCACGGCCACGACGGCTGCCAGTCCGAGTACTCCGGTGAGAGCGAGCGGGATGAGTATCGTGATCAGTCCGAGGGATAGGCCGACGTTTTGCAGCATGATGCGCCGGGCGCGCCGCGCGTGGGCGAGGGCTTGGGTGAGGTGGCGCAGGTCTTCACCCATGAGGGCGACGTCAGCGGTTTCGATGGCCACGTCGGTGCCCATCGCCCCCATGGCGATGCCCAGGTCGGCGGTGGCCAGAGCGGGAGCGTCGTTGACCCCGTCACCGACCATGGCGGTCGAAGATTGTTGGCGCAGTTGAGCGATCAGGGTGGCTTTATCTTCGGGTCGCAGGTCGGCATGCACGGCGTCGATCCCGACCTGTGTGGCCAGTGCGGTGGCGGTCGCTGAGTTGTCGCCGGTCAACATCGCCACCCGATACCCGCCGCGGCGCAACGCCGCGACCACCTGGGCGGCTTCGGGGCGCAGTTCGTCGCGCACCGCGATCGCGCCGATCAGCTGGTCGTGGTCTTCGACGAGGACCGCGGTGGCCCCGGCCGCCTGCATGGCCGCGACCTGGTCGGCCAGCGGGCCGGCATCGAGCCAGCCGGGCCGCCCCAGCCGCAACCGGCGGCCATCGCGGTGGCCGGTCAGCCCGGCACCGGTGACCGCCTCGACATCCTCGGCCGGGCGGACCGGGCCATCGGTGGCGGCGAGAATCGCTGCGGCCAAGGGATGTTCGCTGCGCGCCTCCAACCCGGCCGCCACGTCGAGCACCTGTTCGCGGGTGGCGCCGTTGGTGGTGGCCACCTCGATCACTGTAGGCTTGTTGGCGGTCAAGGTGCCGGTCTTATCCAGCGCGATGGTGCGCACCGCGCCGAGGGCTTCCAGCGCGGCCCCGCCTTTGACCAGGACACCGAGCTTGCTGGCCGCGCCGATCGCGGCGACCACGGTCACCGGCACCGAAATCGCCAGGGCACACGGCGACGCCGCCACTAACACGACCAGGGCCCGTTCGATCCACACCAACGGATCACCCAGCACGGACCCGATGGCAGCGATCAGGGCGGCGGCCACCATGATCGCCGGCACCAGGGGTTTGGCGATCCGGTCGGCCAGGCGCTGGGCGTCACCTTTACGGGACTGCTCGGCTTCCACGATCGCCACGATCCGGGCCAGCGAGTTATCCGCGGCGGTGCTGGTGACCTCGACCTCCAGCACGCCGGTGCCGTTGATCGACCCGGCGAACACCTCATCACCGGGCCCGGCTTCCACCGGTACGGATTCGCCGGTGATCGCCGAAACATCCAGGGCGGTGCGCCCCGACACGATGGTGCCGTCGGTGGCCAGGCGTTCGCCGGGTTTGACCAGCATCCGATCGCCGACCCGCAACTCGCTTGGGGTGATGGTGGTTTCGGTGCCGTTGCGCAGGACGGTGGCCTGATCGGGGACCAGGGACAGCAACGCGCGCAGGCCGCGGCGGGTGCGGGCCAGTGAGTATTCTTCGAGGCCCTCGCTGATGGAGAACAGGAACGCCAGCATGGCGGCCTCGCCGACCTCGCCGAGGATCACCGCACCGACGGCGGCGATCGTCATCAGCGTGCCGACCCCGATCTGGCCTTTGGCCAGCCGCCGCAGGGTGGAGGGCACGAACGTCGCAGCCCCGACCGCCAACGCCAGCGCGTACAGGCCGGTCTCGACCGGCCGCGGCCCGTCGGCCCAGCCCACGACGTAGCCGGCCAGCAGCAGCACCCCGGCCGCGGCGGCGGCGCGCAGTTCGCTGACCTCCCAGAGCCGTTCGGGTTCGCGTTCGTCCTCGTCGCGGTCGTCGTTGCCGCAGCCGCACGCCTCGCTCATCGTGTTGCCTTCTTCCGCGTGGTGGGGTGGCCGTAGTTGGGGCACAACGCGACCGCGTTGCCGGTGGCCTCCAGGACCGCTTCGGCGGCGCGAAACATCTCCAACAGTTCCGGGCGGGCCAGTCGGTACACCGAGGCCCGGCCCTGCGGCCGGTAATCGACCAGGCCGCAGTCGCGCAGGCAGGCCAGATGCGCCGACACCGTCGACTGCGCCAACCCCAGCTCGCCGGTCAGATCCACCACCCGGGCCTCACTTACGGCCAGGCGGCGCAGGATCGCCAACCGGGTGCCATCGGACAGGCTGTGAAACAACGCCGTCGCCGCATCCAAGCTCCCGCACACCGGGGCCTCGACCACACCACTTTTCATCGCCACACGACGATGATAGCGTCACACATCATTGATCGGTCAAGCCGGGCAACATCGCCAAGCAACGATGCCGGGGTGGGTTTAGTCAAGCCGGCCGGGAAGGGAGCGTGCGCGATGGCCTATGCGGCGCTGGGCTTGTTTGTGGTGTTGATGCTGGTGATCGGGGCGTGGCGGCGCCGGATTCAGCTGGCCCGCACCGGCGACAGCGGCAACCGGCGCGGTTGGCGCCCCGAGCCGACGCTGGAGTGGTGGGCGCTGGCGGTCGCCGATGTGGGGTATCTGCTGGTGGGGGTCGGGGCACCGGCCGCCGCCCTGGCCGGCCTGTCTGCCCTGGGCGTTTTCGACCGCGGATGGGTGCAGGGGTTCGGGGTCGTGGTCGTGGCCGGCGGGATCGTGCTGACCTTGGTCGCGCAGTTGGGGTTGGGGGCGTCGTGGCGGATCGGGGTCGACGACACCGAAACCACCGAGCTGGTTACCACCGGCCCGTTCGCGTTGGTGCGCAACCCGATCTTCACCGCGCTGCTGGCCACCTTGATCGGCCTGGCTCTGATGGTGGGCAACCTGGTGGCGATCGCCGGGCTGGTGATCGCGGTCGTCGGGATCGAGGTGCAGGTGCGTGGGGTGGAGGAACCCTATCTGCGCCGGGTCCATGGCCGCGCCTACACCGACTACGCCGCTACGGTGGGCCGCTTCCTGCCGTGGATCGGCCGCATCCGCGATCATCAGATGATGCGGGGCCGATGATGTTGCCCGACACCACCATTGACTTCACCACGGTGGAGGTGACGGTGGCCTTCGTCGACTTGGCCGGCTACAGCGTGCTCACCGAGGCCTGCGGCGATCGGGAGGCCGCGTGGTTGGCGGCGCGGCTGGCCGACCTCGCCCACGCCGCCGTCGGGCCCGGGGTGCAGGTGGTGAAGACGATTGGGGATGCGGTCATGCTGGCCGCCGCCACCCCCAGCCAGATGATGGCCACGATCACCGTCCTGGCCGACCGGGTGGCCGCTGCCGACGGATTTCTGCCGATACGGGCCGGCAGCCACCACGGGCCCGCCATCGGTCGCGGCGGCGATTTCTTTGGGCATGCGGTCAATATCGCCGCCCGCATCACCGCCCTGGCCGGCGCCGGCGACGCGGTGGTGACCGACGCGATCGTGCCGGCGGCCACCGGGATCGGGTTGCCCACCACACCGATCGGTGCGCCGGTGCTGCGCAATATCACCACCGCGGTCCCACTGCACCGGATCGCGCTGGCCGCGGCCCGTTATCCGCGTGACCCGGTCTGCGGCATGCGTATCGACCCGGCGACCGCACCCGCTCACCGCCACCACGGCGGCCGGGATTGGTGGTTCTGCTCGGCCGACTGCGCCGACCGATACGCCAGCACCCCACGCCTCTACACATCACCCGCCGCGATCATCACCGGTGAACGGCTGCGGACATGACCGCAGGCTGGAGCCGCAACCGGCTCAAATTCGCTCTCGCGGGGCCGCTGTTCGAAGCCGGTAACCGGTTCATCCCCGGGCGTCCGCACGATCGGCTGGCCCAACTGGTCGCCGACCAGCACCCGCGGCGGGTGCTCGAACTGTGCGGCGGCACCGGGTACGCCGCCCGCCTCCTCGCCGACAAGTCCCCGGCCACACGGGTGGATTCGCTCGACATCTCCCCGGAAATGCTGGCCGTGGGCTGCCGCCGCCTCACCCGCGCGGGGATCGGCACTGTGGTGCTGCATCACGGCGACGCCGCGGCATTACCGTTCGGCGACAGCACTTTCGATGTGGTGATGAGCGTGTTCGGCTGGCACGAACTGCCTACCGAGACCCGCCACCGCGCCCTCGATGAAACCCGCCGCGTGCTACGCCCGGGCGGCCAGGTCATCGCCGTCGACCTCGACCCGCCACCCACCGCCCGCGCCGTCTTCGATCGCTATATGCGGTTCGCCGAGCGACCCCACGCCCGCGACGTGCTGGGCACCGGCCTGGCCGACGCGTTCACCGCCCACGGCCTGACCGTCACCAGCGGCCAGCCCGCCCGCAGCTGGGCCCGACCCTTCCAAATCGTTCACGCCCAGAAAGGGGCATATTGAATGGCGCGCATCAGCCGTATCTTGCTCACCGCGTTCCTCATCGCCGCCATGGCGATCGGTGTGCTGGTCTACCTGTCGGTGCGTGACCGCGGCGCGGCCGGCTCGGCGCTGCCCGACCCCGGCGCGGTGGGGCAGGTGGTGCGCGAAAACAGTCACCGGCTGAACTCGGTGCCCGACAGCCAGGTGACGTTTGTGGAGTTCCTCGACTTCGAATGCGAGGGCTGCCGGGCGGTCTACCCGGCGATCGAACAGGCTCGGGCCGAGTACGGGGACCGGGTGAACTTCGTCATCCGCTACTTCCCGCTGCAAGCCCACGTCAATGCCGAGCGGGCTGCCCGGGCGGTGGAAGCCGCCGCCCAGCAAGGCCACCTGGAGGCGATGTATCGCAAGATGTATGACACCCAGGCGCAATGGGGTGAACAGCGCACCCCGGCCGACGAGGTCTTCCGCGGATTCGCCGCAGAACTCGGCCTCGACCTGGCTGCGTTCGACACCGCCTACGCCGATCCGGCCACCGTGGAACGCATCCAGCTCGACGTCGCCGACGGCCGCGCCCTGGGCGTGCAAGGCACACCGACCTTCTTCCTCAACGACACCCGCATCCAACCCCACAGCTACCAGGACTTGACCAAGGCGCTCGACGACGCCCTCGCCGCCAACTAGCCGCGGCCATTCCGGACGGGAGGTTTCACCCTGATGGCCATCACCGCACTGATCCTCTACATGATCTTCGCTGCCCTGGGGTTCGGGTGGCGCAGCTGGACCCAGTACCGCCACACCGGATCGACCGGATTCCGCGGAATTCACGGCCGCCCCGGATCGCTGGAATGGTTCGCCGGCGCCGGGTTCGTCGCCGCTATCCTCGCCGGCCTGGCCGCGCCGCTGCTGCAACTGCTCGGCATCCTCACCCCCGTTGCGCTCCTGCAGGCCCCAACCATCCAGACGACCGGCACCGTGTTGGCGATCGCGGGGATTGCCGCCACCCTCTACGCCCAACACGACATGGGCCAATCGTGGCGCATCGGCGTCGACCCCAGCGAGACAACCACATTGGTCCGCCATGGGGTGTTCGCGCGGGTGCGCAACCCCATCTTCACCGCCATGCTGATCTTCGCCGCCGGGATCACCCTGATGACACCCAACCCGCTGGCCCTGGCCGCCTTCCTGGTGTTGCTGGTGACCATCGAACTGCAGGTCCGCGTCGTCGAAGAGCCCTACCTCAACACGGCCCACGGCCAGGCCTACCGCGACTACTGTGAAACCGTCGGCCGGTTTGTTCCCCACATCGGACGCATCCGAGACGTCTGACCGCCGACGCGAGGTGACCCATGCCCGCACGGAATGACCGCAGCGCCCGCTGGAACCGGTACTGGGACAAGAAATCCCGCACCTACGACCGCGAGATCGGGTTTTTCGACCGCCACCTGTTCGGCGACTCCCGCCAGTGGGTCTGCAGCCAAGCCACCGGCGACGTCTTGGAGGTCGCCATCGGCACCGGCCTCAACCTGCCCTTCTACCCCGACACCGTCAACCTGACCGGGATCGACTGGAGCGAACACATGCTCGAGCTGGCCCGGCAACGCGCCGCTGAGCTGGGCCACCCCGCCACCCTGCAACACGGTGACGCCCACCAGCTGCGGTTCGACGACGCCAGCTTCGACACTGTGGTGTGCACCTTCGGGCTGTGCGCCATCCCCGACCACACCCAAGCCCTCGCCGAAATGACCCGAGTGCTGCGCCCCGGCGGCCGGCTCATCCTGGCCGATCACATCCGCAGCAACACCACGCCAGTCCGCGCTGTGCAGCGACTGTTGGAGCTGGTCACCGTGCCGCTGGGCGGTGAACACTTCCTGCGCCGACCCCTGCAGCACCTGCGCGCGGCGAACAACCTCGACATCGATCGCGTCGAACGGTTCACCCTCGGGCTGGTCGAACGCGTCGTTGCCCGCAAAACCGCCACCAGCTGACGCACACGGCGGCGGTGTGTTCGAGCCAGGACACTCTCACGAAAGAAGCCGCACATGACCGACATACCTCGACGTGGCGCACTGACCATCCTCGGCGCAGCCGGGGCCGTGGCCGCCTTGGCATATGTGTTGCGCACGACCACCATTCGGATGCCCACCGGCCGAGCCGACGGACCCGGCATGATGGGCGGAGTCTCAGGCACCGACATGGACCGCTACATGACCATGTTCGCCCGCCACACCGAACTGCGACGCACCGTCGAGAACATCCCGGGCGGGATCCGCACCACCACCGAATCCGACGCCCCCGACCTCGTCGCCCAACTGCATGCCCACGTGTCCTCCATGTATGACCACCTCAGCCAAGGCGCCGAGGTGACCTGCATGAGCGCCAGCCTGCCCACCCTGTTCCGCCGAGCCACCGACTACCAACGCCGAATCACCCTGACCCCCAACGGCGTTGATGTCACAGAAACAGCCACCGATCCCGCCCTCACCGACGCCATCCGCGCCCACGCCGCCGAAGTCACCGGCTTCGTCACCGACGGCATGCCCGCCATGATGGGGCCCATGATGGGCGGCGGGATGATGGGCGGTGGCGGAATGATGGGCTCGTAACGGCCCAGCCCAGCCCAGCCCGGCGGGTCAGCCGCCAGGCGCCGCGGACCGTTTCCGACGCACGGTGCATTTGCCACCGCGACGTTGACCGACCTGCACCCGAGCTCCGATCCCGCACCCGGCTATCCGCTAGCCGGGCGGTTGTGGGGAGGCCACGGTATCCGTGCGGGCCGTCAACGGCACAGTAACCCCGGTGATCCCCGGCTTCGAGGCGATGGGGACCGATCACCGCAGCTATCCGGTGTTGTGGCAGCTGGCCAGCCCCGCCGGCATCCCCGCTGCGACGCTCGCCGAGGGCGCCACCGCCACGGGCAAGGTGTATTTCGATGTCACCGGCGCCGACCCCGCCGCGGTGATATACACCCGCGGCGGCGCCCGCCCGGCGATGATGTGGTGCGACATGGCGGCCATGGCGCCGATGATGGCGATGCCGATGGACGACTGCCCCTGCTGCGGTCCTGACTGCGCATGCTGTGCGGGCAAGCCGTGAGAATAGGCCTTCGCCGCGCCACTCGTGACGGCCCGCCGCGGGGCTATTCACCACGGTGACCGCACGCCTCGAAAGCAACCCCGACAGCACCCCTTGGGCTACGTGCAGCAGTTCGGGTCGAGCACCACGCACAGGGCTTGCAGGGCTTCGGGTTTCACCCGGTGAAAAACGTTCATGCCGCGCCGATCGGAGATCACCAGCCCGGCCTTACGCAGCTGCCCGAGGTGATGACTCACGGTGGATTCGGCCAGATCGAGCACCGCGGCCAGATGCCCGCTGGTCTCCTCCCCGGGGCGCGAACTGAACAGCAGCGACATGATCTTCACCCGTACCGGGTCGGCCAGCGCCTTCAGCCGCATCGCCACCTCCAGGGCATCGGCGTCGCTGAGCGGCCCGGCGGCCACCGGGGCGCAGCACACCGGGGCGGACATGTCGATCACGGGCAGCGCTTTGGGCATGACAACCATCCTGCCACAATTCTTGACATATATCGAAAAGGTGGCATTCTGAGCGGGACGCGTCAGTTCGATATATGTCTTATCCCTAGTGGAGGTGGATCATGTCCCGTGTTCAGTTAGCGCTCAACGTCGACGATCTCGACGAGGCGATCACGTTCTACACCAAACTGTTTGGCATTTCCCCGGCCAAGGTGAAGCCCGGTTACGCCAACTTCGCGGTGACCGAGCCGCCGCTGAAGCTGGTGCTGCTGGAAAACCCCGGCAAGGGCGGCACCATCAACCACCTCGGTGTCGAGGTGGAATCCAGCGACAAGGTGCACGCCGAGATCGCCCGACTGACCGGCGAAGGCCTGTTCACCGACGAGGAGATCGGCACCACCTGTTGTTTTGCCACCCAGGACAAGGTCTGGGTCACCGGCCCGGCCGGCGAGAAATGGGAGGTCTACACCGTGCTGGCCGACTCCGAGACGTTCGGCACCAGCCCCCAGCTGCTCGACGGCGGCGAGGCTGACCAGGGTGGTGACGTCTGCTGCGGCGGCACCGCTGCCGCAGCACAGGCCGAGCCCGAAACGGCCAAGACCACGTCCTGCTGCTGACCCCAACCCCCGGCACCAAGGGCCCACCATCGCCATGATGGTGGGCCCTCCGCGATCGACCACCCCGACTTGACGATGGATTCGATGAGTATCAATATTGATGTATGTCGAAATCATCGGTTCAGGTCGACGAGACGTGCTGCCCACCCGGGGCCCTGCTGCGCGAACCCCTCACAGCAGCTGAGTCCATCGATATGGCGGTCAAGCTCAAAGCCCTGGCCGATCCGGTGCGGCTGCAGCTGTTTTCGGCGATCGCCAGCCACGCCGGCGGCGAGGCCTGCGTCTGCGACATCTCGGTCGGGGTGGAGGTCTCCCAGCCCACGGTGAGCCATCACCTCAAAGTCCTGCGCGACGCCGGCCTGCTGACATCTGAGCGTCGAGCGTCGTGGGTGTATTACGCGGTGGTGCCCGATGCGCTGGCCAGCCTGACCGTCCTGCTGGGCGCGACCTCCGTCGACACGGTGGCGGGGGTGCCGGCATGACCGACACCACCACCGCGCCGCCGGTCGTGGGCAAGCTCTCCACCCTGGATCGGTTCCTGCCGGTCTGGATCGGCGCGGCCATGATCGCCGGGCTGCTGCTGGGGCGCTGGATCCCCGGCCTGAACACCGCGCTGGAAAACGTTGCGATCGACGGCATTTCACTGCCCATCGCGCTCGGGTTGTTGATCATGATGTATCCAGTGCTGGCTAAAGTCCGCTACGACCGCCTCGACACCGCCACCGGCGACCGCAAACTGCTGCTCTCCTCACTGGTGTTGAACTGGGTGCTCGGCCCGGCGTTGATGTTCGCCCTGGCCTGGCTGCTGCTACCGGATCTGCCCGAGTACCGCACCGGCCTGATCATCGTCGGGTTGGCCCGCTGCATCGCCATGGTCATCATCTGGAACGACCTGGCCTGCGGGGACCGTGAAGCCGCCGCCGTCCTGGTCGCCTTGAACTCGATCTTCCAGGTCATCATGTTCGCCGTGCTGGGCTGGTTCTACCTCTCCGTGCTGCCCGGCTGGCTCGGCCTGGAGCAGACCACCATCGACACGTCGCCGTGGCAGATCGCCAAATCCGTGCTCATCTTCCTCGGCATCCCACTGGCCGCCGGCTACCTCTCGCGGCGCATCGGCGAACGCACTAAGGGCCGCGACTGGTATGAGTCGAAGTTCTTGCCGCGGATCGGGCCGTGGGCGCTCTACGGGCTGCTGTTCACCATCGTGATTCTCTTTGCCCTGCAAGGTGATCAGATCACCAACCGGCCTTTGGACGTGGCCCGCATCGCGCTACCGCTACTGGCGTATTTCGCCATCATGTGGGGCGGCGGTTACCTCCTCGGCACGCTGCTGGATCTCGGCTACGAGCGGACCACCACGTTGGCGTTCACCGCGGCGGGCAACAACTTCGAACTCGCCATCGCCGTGGCGATCGCCACCTACGGCGCCACCTCCGGACAAGCCCTGGCCGGGGTCGTCGGGCCGCTCATCGAAGTCCCGGTACTGGTCGCCCTGGTCTATGTCTCACTAGCCCTGCGGAAACGGTTCCACCATCACACCTCCCAACACCTGCCCACCACCGGCTCGACGACGAGAACGGAATGATCGACCATGACCGACAGCCCCGTGACCCATCAGCTACGCGGTGACCTTTCCATCGACCAACAACTCGCGCTGAAATCCGCCGCCACCCGGCTGGAATCTGAGTTCGCCGACACGTTCGGCACCGAAACCATCGAACGGTTTCTCTGCTCCTCATATGACCAATTCGCCAGCCGCGCCACCATTCCCAACTTCCTGCCCCTGCTGGCCGAACGATTCGCCCGCCAGCGCCTCCACGCCCTCGCGAGGGTTGAAGGCCACATCAACGACGGCAAACCGACCGTGCTGTTCCTCTGCACGCACAACGCCGGCCGCTCCCAAATGGCCCTGGGGTTCTTCACCCACTACGCCGGCGACAAGGCGATCGCCTGGTCGGGCGGGTCCGAACCCGGCAACGAGATCAACCCTGCCGCCATCGAAGCCATGCGCGAAGTCGGGATCGACATCACCGGTGAATACCCCAAACCCTGGACCGACGAAATCGTCCAGGCCGCCGATGTCGTCATCACCATGGGCTGCGGCGACGCCTGCCCGATCTTCCCCGGAAAACGCTACGAGAACTGGGAACTCCCGGATCCCGCCGGCCAAGGCCTCGACGCCGTACGCCCGATCCGCGACGACATCGACGAACGCGTCCGCCGACTACTGGCCGACCTGAACGTCCCCATCACCCGATAACCCCGAAAACACCAGGGACACACCAACTATGGCAGAGACATCTGTGTTGTTTGTCTGCGTCAGTAACGCCGGAAAATCAGTCATGGCCGCCGGACTCATGCGCCACCTCTCCGCACCCAACATCCACATCGCCTCGGCCGGCACGCACGCCAAGACCGCGGTCAACACCCTCTCGGCGCAGGTGCTGGCCGAAGTCGGCGTCGACATCAGCGGCCATCAGCCCACCCAGCTGACCGACCAGATGCTCGACGATGCCGACCTGGTCGTCATCGTCGGCAGCCAAGCCCACCTCGACAATCACCCCGGCACCCGCATTCAACGCTGGGATACCGACGAACCCTCCCTACGCGGCATCGACGGCATCCAGCGCATGCGAATCATCCGCGACGACATCAACACCCGCGTTCAGGCCCTCGCCGACGAGCTCAGCAGTCAATCGTCCTGACCGAGAAGCAGCGACGACTCCCACCGCACCAAATCAATCGCGGCAACAACGCTCGGGTCATCCGGATCAACACCGTCATCCACGAGCGCTTGGCGCTCCTCAGCATCCACACCCATTCAACTTGACTAGTGCAGATAAGTGCGGCCGTAGCGATCGTGGGCGTCTTGACTTGGATCGGTGACGATGGCAACCCGTTGCCCTGTGAGGGTGGCACGGGCGAACTCGCTGGCCTGCGGACCCCAACAGCCGACACTGTATCCGGGCTTATGCACCTCAGGGCTGTCCACGCCAATTATCCTGATACGCAGACGACCTCGCGTGTCGTCGACGACATCGGCCGTATCACCATCGACCACGCGCAAGACCGTAGCTGACGTGGCGATGTCGGTGTCAGCGTGCGAGGGCGAGGGTGAGCAGGCCGAAGCGATGAGAGTGATCGAGGATGCCGCTGCCGCCAGTGCGGCAGCGGTGCGGGCAGGCGACGGCGCCGCGGCGGTGTCGGTCATGACCGTCCGCTGTAGTGGGCTTCGGCGAGCTGGCCCAGACGCCAAGTGTTCAGGACCGGGTCGCCGGGCTGGACGTCAAGCGGTAGGTAGCCCTGCAACCACCCATCGAGGATGTACTCCCGCAGCACGAAGTCGTCGGGGTCTTCACCGCCCTGCTGCAGGACGCGCACAACAGCGATCGCCCGGTCGAGGTCGGCAGGGGATACGCCGTTGACCTCAGCGGCTTTTCGCACCCCATCGATGTCCTGGCCGTTGACAACCAGTGCGGCCAGCTCGAACGTGTAGGGCCGGTTGGTGACCGCCATCGCCTTCGTGTCCCTTCCGTGAGTGATTCTGGGGTTCACGGTAAGGCGGCTCATGCTTGGTTAGCACCGCGCCAAGGCATCGCTTTCGAGCAGGTTGAGCACTTCGTGATCGCCGCGGGCGGACAGGACCTCGACGACGTCGCCGGGCGTGCAGTCCAGTCCTTCGGCCAGCTCGGTGAGCGGGCCGGCGCTCACCGAGCGTCCGAGCATCTTGGCCAGCCGCGCACGCGGGGGCTCACCGCATGGGATCCGGGTCATGTCGAATGACCTGGTGTCGGTGCGCAGGGCGAGCACGAGCTCATCACCCTCGGTGGCTGCTACGGCGGCGGCCTGGGAACGTAGCGAGCCGAAGCTGGCACCTGTAGTTGAGCTGAGGCGCCAAAAAAGGGTGAGCTCACCGCCGGGCCCGGTGAAGTGCTCGCGTTGGCCCGGGTCGACGCCGGCGGCGTGTGCGACCGGCGGCGGGACATGCCGTCCGGAGCCCCGCAGCAGGTCGCGATCGACGGTCATCACGACGCGAATCTCGTTGGGACCGTGTTGATAGCAGCCACGGGCGGTCCGCAGCGGCGCTACGGGTGGCCATTGGTCGGCATCGGTTCGCCGCCGCGCCATGCCCTTTTCCACGATGAAGGCAAGGGTGGACAGGTAGGTTCGGATGGACGATTCGGCGACGTCGGGATAGTGAGCGAGAATGTCGGCCACGATTGCCGCCACGGGAGCTGCCCCGCCGGCGGCATCAATGCGTTGACCAATTGCGCTCACGACGCCGTTGTACTCATCGAGGCCCCACCCGCGAAGCCCCCAGGTGTACCGGCTAGCGCGGACGAATCGGTCATCGACGGAGAGGGTATTACCGAGGCTGGACACCACACTGGTACCAGCGGACTGCAGAGCCCGGCCCAGGGTTTCGACCGTCACCGGAGAGTCGAGGACTCGCAGCATCGCTTCGGCCTTGTTTCCGGCGCCGGATTCCGGCCAGTGCACCCAGACATGGTCAAGTCCAGGGGCGTGGTGTACGACGTCGTCGTGTGATTCTTCGATGTGATGGTTCAGGCGGTCAGTGCCGCGGGGGTGGCCTCCTGTTCGGTCGGTGAGCTCTGATCGGCTCGGGATTTGCTG
>NZ_JACBJQ010000058.1 GCF_013404075.1 Mycolicibacterium vinylchloridicum | reverse complement strand
GCCATGTAGGTCTGGGTGGTGTCAGCCGGGGGAGCGACGGGAGCCTGGGCAGTGTCGTATGTCGGTGCAGCGTGGGCAGTTTCGAAGAGCGGCGCTCCAGCGGACGGCGTGGTGTACGCGGGCGGTGCTGCCATGCTCTCGGGGTGGATCGGGGCCTGCGGCTGCATCGCGTGCGCCGCGGTGTTCGAAAGTCCTTCAGCGCCAGATGACAGCGGGCCGCCTGCCTGAGCGCCGGAATTGAAGTTCTGGGCGAAGCCTTCAGGGGAGAGTGCGTTGGTGGGGGCTGAGGCTGAAACTGATGGCAGGGACGATGCACTCGACGTGGTCGGCGGCGATCCTCCTGTTGATACTCCCGGAGTCGAAGTGCTGGTGGGGATCTGCGGGCCGGCAACCGCCCCCGGGCTGGCGGCAGATGGGGATGTCGCGAAATTCTGCTGGCTTCCGACTCCTGCGGCACCCGTGCCAGGCAATGTCTGTGTATACGGATCCACTGATGACGCTGGCGTCCTTCCGAATGACGCCTCGCTCCGCGACGTGCTGACACCATTGACCGTGCTAGGTGCCCCTGATGCGGTAGTGCCTGGCTCTGACATTCCTGGAATGGTGGAATTTTCCCCCGTGGAAGACGTGGAGGAGAACGTCGCTTCCCCTCTCAATAGGTGAGAGGAAGTGTCCGTGCCATTACCTGCTTGCGAGTTGGCGGAAGATGTAGAAGACGACGAATCCTGACTAAGGGGAGTTTTGTTGAGCATCATTTGGACCTGGTCAAGTACCTGGTCCTTCGTTTGCGGGCGGAATGCGTTGGCCAAATCGACGCCCTGCTGTTCAGCGAATTGTCGTGCTGGCAGGTCGATTCCGGATTTGGCAAAGACTTGATCGATGGCATCGAGGACACCTTGACTGTGGCTCGCCGCTTTGATGCTGGCTTGCTCCTGAGCTTTCGTCACAACAACCGCGATCTTGGCCGCTTTGACTGGCGGTGGCGCTTTTGAGGCAACGATCTCATCGATATCTGTATTGCCTTGCTCGGCTATGGTGCGTAGGTCAGACCGCAGTTCCTCGGTGGCGTTCCGGGCGGATTCGTACGATCCTTTCTTGGCTGCGTTGACCTCGGATATTTTCTGAGCGGAATACTCCCCAGTTTGAAATGCTTGCCTCGTATCGTCGGCAGTTACACCTTCTTGTTCTCCAAGCGAGCCATTTCGAATGGTTCTTAATGAGTCGGCGTAGGCCTCGAATGCTTCACTGATCGATGCGCGGTTCGTAGCCGCGGCAGAAAGCGTCGCCAGCGAACTGAAGCCAGGCCATTGGTTGCCCACCAAAAGTGCTGACCACTGTCCCGCTGGGAGGTCGCTCATCGGCAGGCCGCCTTGATTTTCGTGATCGCGGCGTCAGCAGCCTCGTAGACGGGAGTAATCGTGTCGTGTGGGGCCTCGGCAAGTTGTAGGAGTGCGGCCTTTCGATATGCGGTCCCGAGATCGCGTGCCGGCGTGGAGACTTCCGGCGGCGCGGCCGGCTGGTCGTTGACAGTCGACAGTAGATACTCGCCGCTCGTACTGAAAGCAAGGCGTATGTTCACTGCGACCACAAGGACAGTGGCCCGGTCATTTCCACCATCCCCGTTACCAGTAACAGTCACCGCGCGGTAGGCGTCTTCATATGCGCTGCACACCGCCTTTTTCGCATCCGCGACTTCCTGCTCGCTATACGTCTTGACCGCGGGCGTCTCCGGCTTCGGTACGGGTCGGAACCACGCACCAATCGCCACCGCCACCGCGACCACTGCGATGACGATCGCGATGATGGCGGGCAAGCGGGACGGGCCGCGTGAAGAGGGCGGTCCTTGCCACGGGGCTGGTCCTGAAGGCGCGGGTCCATACGGTCCTTGCGACATGGTCGAAATCGTATCCCTTGCGTTTGCCGGAGCGCTATTCACCAATAGCCGCAATACCCGTTGCGACCAGCAAGTACACCCAGTTCAGGCGTATCCGAGACCGCGGAAAACCCAGCTACCCGTCCACTCATCGTTAGCTGGCCCAGACCCAACCGTGGCCCAACCTTGACTTGACCTGTCAGGAACCTCCCAGACACGATGAATCGATGCGTCGAGCCGTCGTTTCGCTGTGTGCTGCCTTCACCGCGGCGCTCCTGGCGCTGTCCTCCGCCCCGCCCAGCCACGCCGAAACGCCGTGGTTCGGAGCCAACGTCGGCAACGCCACCCAGGTGCTCTCCGTCGTCAGCACCGGCGGCGCCACCGCGAAGATGGACGTCTGGCAGCGCGGCGCCAACGGCTGGCAACCCGTCCTCGTCGGCGTTCCCACCCACGTCGGCGCCAACGGTATGGTCCCGCAGTCCCACGACGGCGAAATGAAAACGCCGATGGGCATCTTCACCCTCGACTTCGCCTTCGGCACCCAACCCAACCCGGGCGGCGGCCTGCAATACGTCCAGGTGACGCCGGACTACTGGTGGGACGGCGACATGAAGAGCCCGACCTACAACACGATGCAGGTCTGCAAGAAAGCCGACTGCCCCTTCGACACCAATCCGGCCAGCGGCACCGAGAACCTCTACATCCCGCAGTACGCCCACGCCATCGTCATGGGCGTCAACAAGGCGCGCGTGCCCGGCAACGGCGGCGCGTTCTTCGTCCACACCACCGACGGCGGGCCGACCGCAGGCTGCGTCTCGCTCGACGACGACACTCTGGTCAAGATCATCCGCTGGCTACAGCCCGGTGCGTTGATCGCCGTCGCCAAGTAATCGGCGCCGAACGTGGGGGCTGTCGTCGACGACGGCGACGATCGTCACCCAAACGCCGCACGCTCGGCGGCAGGCCGCTAAGTGGTGGCGATGGCCGCGCCCGCGGTCGCCTTGAAGTTCAGCGCCTCGGTGGACATCGTCACCTCGTAGGTGCGGTCGTATCCGGTCTTGCTGATCTTCCAGCCGTCCGCAGTCTTGCGGTAGCGGTCGCGGTAGAACGCCGCGCCCTCCAGCATGAAGTTGAACTCCGGCACGATCACCCGGTCCTGCAAGTACCAGATGGCCTCGGCCTCGTCGCCGTCCACGCTGATCTCCGGATGCGTGACGCGATGTTCGGTGAGCACCCCGGCCGGCATCGACTTGGCCATGAACGCCACCAGATCCTTGCGGTTGGTGAAGTGATGCTCCTCGCCGAGCGAGGACCCATAGTCACCGACGATGTCCTCGGTCAGGGTGTCGGCGAAATCGTCCCAATGCTTGGTGTCCAGCGCCCGCAGATAGCGGTATTTCACCTGTTTGATCGCTTCGATTGCTTCCACGTCAGCCATGCCGGTCATTGCAGCACACCCAATGAGTCGACGGGGAGAGTTGTCCCGGTGACAATGTTCCCAGCCCGGGGGCCTGTCAACGATCAGGAGTCGCCAATGTCTGGACCGGAGAAGCCCGAGGCCAGCGGCCCTGACGCCACCGTCCAGCAGTCGAACTTCATCGACGGCTTCCTGCGATCGCCGTTCTCGGGCATCGCGCCCTGGATCCTGATGGCGATCATGTCGGGACCGGGCCGCTTCGGGCAGGCCGCTGCCGCCGCGCTGGCCCTGACCCTCATCGTGATGTGGGCCGGTAGCCGACGCGGCATCAAGGTGCATTCCCTCGAAGTCTTCGGCGCGGTGGTCTTCGCGATTTTCGTCGGCTTGGGCATCTTCGGCTCACCGACTCTCATCAGCTGGCTGGAGCTGTGGGCGGGTGAAATCACCAACGGATCGCTGGCCGCCTATGCGCTGGCGACCATCGCGATCCGACGCCCCTTCACGATCTCCTACGCCCGCGACACGGTCGAGCCCGAACACTGGAACAGCCCGTTGTTCGTCCGGGTCAACTACATCTTGAGCGCGGTATGGGCGGGCGCGTTCGTCATCAACACCCTTGTCGGCTCGTTCGGCGACGCGGTGCTGCACGACGGCGACAACTTCTGGACCGGCTGGATCGTCCAACTCGCCGTCACGTTGGTCGCCGTCGCGATCACCGAGTTCTATCCCGACTATGCGCGGGCGAAATTCCTTGCCGCAGCCGGCGAAACCGTCGATGAGCCACCGTCATTCGGCAAGCTGTTGGACTGGCTTCCCGGCTTCGTCATCGGTATCGGGATCGCCGGCTGGGTCAGTGATTCATTCTCCGCGGGCATCGGCATCGCACTGATCGTCATCGGCATTATTGCCGGCGCGGTGATGCGAAAGTTGTTCCCGGAAAAGCAAGAAACGAAGTAACCGCCGTTAGCGGAGGTCGTCTTCGTACCGCTGGGCGATGGCCACAAGCTCTTCGCGAACCGTTGACGGCGGCAGAGCGTTGATCCGTGCGTAGAGACGGCGACGCGTCATGGCCCGCTTCATATCGTTGCGGAACTGCGCAATCGACGACATTGTTCTCAACTCCTTGATGACCCCTGGTTCTGCAGGGGCGTACTTGTTATGTGACGTTCACCAGTCAGGGATCGCCTGTCTGGTCAACCTCTTGATCGTTCTTGTTAATTTCAGGTAAATCAACTTTCGGCGTGTGAGATTGACTACAGCGCAACGTTTTCCCAGCTCGGATGCTGAGGCTGCTGTGACGCCGGACACCACGTACCGCCGAAGGTGACGCAGTTCGCGGACCGTTCGGTGCTCAGTCCTGCAGGTACTTCGTGACCATGTCGACCAATAGCTGACGCTCGCGCTGCCATTCCAGATGTGAGTCGACGATCATCTCGACCAGCACCATGCCGCGCAGCGACGACCAAATCACCTCGGCTACAACGGGATCGTCGGAGATCAAGCGCCCGAGTTCGTTGATGGCGGTATTGATCTCCAGGAGATGCCGTTTGGCACTGTCTCCGTGGGTCCCGCGGGTGGCCCGCAGAATCTCGAACGCCGCCAACGATGTTGGGCTGCTATAGCAGCGGAACGCGGTGTCGACGACGACCTCGATGCGTTCCCGCAATCCCAGATCGGCGACGTCGGCCTCGCCGAGGCTCTTGAGTAGTCCGGCCACACCCTCGTCGACCACCGCCATCAGCAGACCGTTGCGGTCACCGAAGTGGTATTGGATCACACCCCAGGTGACTCCGGCCCGCTCGGCGACATGTTTGGCCGTGGCCGCGGGGAAGCCTTCTTCGACCACGCAGCGGACCGTCTCGTCGATGATCATCGCGCGGGTGTCGTCGCCCCGCTTGCGCGGCGCCTGGGTTTGTCGCGTGGGAGGAGTGCCGAGCGCATTCACATCGTTGACTTTATAACATTGACGCGACTATGTTTCGCTTTGTGAGCCAGCCCCTCAGCCGCTATGCCCAATTGTCCCGGGCAGAACTTGCCGTCCTCGTGCCCGAATTGCTGCTGATCGGTCAGATGATCGACCGCTCCGGCATGGCCTGGTGCATTCAGTCGTTCGGCCGTCCGGAGATGTTGCAGATCGCCATCGAGGAGTGGGCCGGAGCCAGCCCGCTCTACACCAAGCGCATGCAGAAGGCGCTGAAGTACGAGGGCGTCGACATCATCACCATCTTCAAGGGTCTGCAGCTCGACATCGGTGCCCCGCCGCAGTTCATGGATTTTCGCTACACCGTCCACGACCGGTGGCACGGCGAATTCCACCTCGATCACTGCGGCGCCCTGCTGGACGTCGAGCCGATGGGTCCCGACTACGTCAAGGGCATGTGCCACGACATCGAGGACCCCACCTTCGACGCCACCGCTGTGGCGACCAACGCCAAGGCGCAGGTGCGCCCGATTCACCGCCCGCCGCGCACCCCGGCAGACCGCATGCCGCACTGCGCGTGGACCGTCATCATCGACGAGTCCTACCCCGAGGTGAGCAGCATCCCGGCACTGGACATCGTGGCCAAGACCAAGGCGGCCAACTGGGAACTCGCACCCATCGACCCGAATGATGAAGGCCAGGCGGACTATTCAGGTGCGCTGCTGTCCGACGTCGATTTCGGCGCGTTCTCGCACTCCGCTCTTGTGCGCATCGCCGACGAAGTGGTGCTGCAGATGCACCTGCTGAACCTGTCGTTCGGGATCGCCGTCCGGGCCCGGGCCGGCGACAACCACGAGTTGGCGACCGATATCTGCACCAAACAGCTCACCGGCATCGCTGGGGTGGCGGCCGAGCGAATTCAGCGAGCACTGAAGCTGCCCAACGACTTTGAGGGGCTGGCCAAGGTCATCGAGCTGCACCCGCTGTTCAACCCGGCGGGTTACGTCGTCGCCGAGGTCGAAGGTGGCCGGCTGCACGTGCACCCGTCGCCGTCGCACGATGACGCATCCTGGATCTCGCTGTGCTCCCCGGCATCTCCAGCACCGTTGCAGGCCATTGCCACCGCCGTCGACCCGCACATCGCGGTGCGGATCTCCGGAACCGCCGACGACTGGACGGCCGAGTTCGAAAAGACTGCCACCGCCGCCAAGGACTCTCCCGAGGTGGAGGTCACCAAGTTCAGCCACGGCGTCACGTTCGAGTTCCAGGAGCGGCGCTCGCTTCCGCTGACGGTGGTGTAGGCGATGGCCCACCGCGTCGTGCAGTGGGGCACCGGGGCGGTGGGCGTCGAAGCCATTCGCGGCATCCTCGACCACCCGGACCTGGAATTGGTTGGGGTCAAGGTCTATTCCGACGACAAGGTCGGTGTCGACGCAGGCGTGCTGGCCGGGCGTGACCCGATCGGCGTCACCGCCGCCAAGAACGTCGACACCCCAGGCGCCGACGCGGTGCTCTACGCGCCACGTCACCCCTCGGTCGCCGAAGCCGCCGCCATCCTGGCCTCCGGCGCCAACCTGATCACCACGGCGTTCGCGTTCCACCCGACCCGGATGGCCGCGCACGACCGGGACCGACTGCAGCGGGCCTGCACCGAAGGCAACAGCTCGCTGCACGGCACCGGACTGAATCCGGGCAACCTCGGCGTCGTCGTCCCGTTGGCGCTGACCGGACTGTCACGCACCATCGAACACGTCAAGGTGCAGGAACGTGCCGACTGGTCGGTCTACGACAGCGTCGAGATCACGTTCGACCAGATGCATTTCGGCAGCCCGCCCGACGAGGTGAACCCGCAGACCGACGGCTTGCGGTTCACCAGTCAGCTTTTCCAGGAACAGGTTTGGCTTCTAGGGGATACCCTCGGTCTCGGTGTGGACGAGGTCAGCACCGACTTGGAGGTGATTGCGGCCAGCGCCGATCGCGACGTGTGCGGTCGCACCCTGCACGCGGGCACGGTCGCCGGACAGCACTGGCGATGGTCGGGCCTGCGCAACGGCGAGCCGGTCGTGGAAGTCGAAACCCTGTGGACCGTAGGGGAGCCCCAGCCAAAGCACTGGCCGACACCCCAACACGGCTGGACTGTCACCATCGAAGGCGCGCCCTCGATGCAAGCACATCTGATGACGCTGGCCAGCTTTCGCCGAGACGTTCCGCTAGCCGAACACGTCCGCTCAGCCAGTGTGGCTACCGCGATGCAGGCGGTGAACTCCGTCGGCGCGGTGTGCAACGCCGCGGCCGGCTTTGTCAGCATGGCCGACCTGCCGCTGAGCCTTTACCGCCGCTGAAACAGGGTGTCCCGCGGCGGCTCTGATGTTGGTGATCGCGTTGTCCACCGCCGTACTTAGCTGATTGCGTGCGGTCGTGAGTGTCGCGCGAACCGAATCCATCCCCGCCATGATCGCCGCGCGCATACTGTGCGTGCTGGCCAGCGTGGTGGCGGCGGCGTTGGCGGAGTGAACCACTCCCAACAAGACCGTCTCGAATGCCTGGAACGCCACCGCGGAACCGACGTTGATGGCCTCGACCGTCGCGACCTGCAGAAGACCATGCGCCCCAACGGGAACCGTCGGTATCCCCGGCGGTTGGTCGAGCGCCGCCAGGATCGTGTCGCGCGCCGCGCTGGGCGTTGTCTGCCCGGCGAACACATCCATCAACTGCACGACCGCGACCTCAAGAGTGTTCTGTGCCTTGGGCAGTACTAGATTCAGATCGTTGCCGATGATGCCTTCCGCGGCGGCATCGGCCGGGATCGTCACTGCTGAGACCGCCGCGCCGAGCGATCCCGCAAGATCTCCGGTCTGTAGCAAGGTCTGGAGGAAGGTTCCGGGTGCCTGCGCAACACCGATCGGGACTGTCACCGCGCCTTGCGCGATGAAGGGACAGATCAGGCTGCAAAACGTCAGCTGATTTCGCAGGAACGCCAGCGGTAGAGCGCCGATCGGAGTGGCGGCGAGTTCGATGTCGGGGGCGGTGACGGTGGCGATGCGGGCTTCGACCGGCGGCGCCAGCGGGGCAACGGACAGTGCCACAATCGCGGTGGCCGCAGAGCTGCTGAGGAAACTGGTTCGCACCAAAGCGGGCATAGTGGAAACACGGTTTCGCTGGCCGCGAAGTTCAACTTTCTCGACGGAACCACGAACTGCGCGCACACTGGCAGTCATGGACAACAACGGACCGTTCGGGTTCGATCCCGACGATATCGATCGGGTGGTGCGGCAGGCCAGTGAAGGCCTTCGCGACGCCTTCGGGCAGTTCCTGAACAACTCGGCCGGCAACGCCGGATTCGGCGTGCTGTTCGATGAGTTCACCCGCCGTTCGCGGCCCCGGACGGAGCCTGAGACCGCGGGGGAGGCCGGCGACGGGGTGTGGGCCATCTACATCACGGACGCCGACGGTAAGGCACATGTCGAGCAGGTCTATCAAAGCGAGCTCGACGCGCTGCGCGCCAACAAGCACAACACCGACGCCAACCGCAACGTCCGGTTCCTGCCGTACGGCATCGACGTCAGCGTGCTCGATGCGCCGACCATCGTCGACGAGAAGACCGACGAGGCCGACTAGCTACATCGTCAACACCATGCGGTAGCGCGCACGACCCTCGTCCATGGCGGCGTACGCCTCGGCCGCCTCGGCCAGCGGAAGCTCCTGGATCCGCGCCCGTACACCTGACTGCACCGCGAAATGCATGGTGTCCTCCACATCGGCCGACGTCCCCGACGGATGCCCGACCACGCTGAAATTGCCGAAAATCAGATCGCCCGGGGTGACCGGCAGCGGATCGAACGTGGCCCCGACAATCACCAGTTCGCCCTGGGGCGCCAGCCCCGAGACCGTCGCTGCCATGGCCGCCGAATTGGCGGCGGTGGCCAGCACCACTTGTGCCCCGCCGAGCGCCTGCATCGCCTCGCCGACGTCACCGGCGGTCGAGTCGATGTAGTGGTGGGCGCCGAGTTCCTTGGCGTCCTGTTCTTTGCCCGCGCCGCGTGCGATCGCGATCGTCTCGAAACCCATGGCACGGGCCCATTGCACGCCCAGATGCCCGAGTCCGCCAATGCCCAGGACGGCCACGCGATCACCGGCCACCGCACGGGTGGTGCGCAGCGCGTTGTAGGTCGTCACGCCCGCGCACCCCATCGGGGCGGCCTCGGCGAACGACAACGCGTCGGGAATCCGGGCCAATGCGGTCCGCGGCACGATCACCGACTCGGCGTAGCCGCCCGGATAGTTCCAGCTGGGCACCTTGAGGTTCACGCACTGCATGAACTGTCCCTTGCGACACGGCAGACAGGTGTTGCAGTTGCCGCCGAACCAACCGACCGCCACTCGGTCTCCGACCGCGAATCCTTCGACACCCGAACCCAATTCGGCGACGGTTCCGGCGATCTCATGGCCTGGGGTGACCGGCCAACTCAGGCCGGGGAAGGCGCCATTGACGATGGCGTGGTCGGTACCGCATACGCCGCAGGCGTTGACGGCGATGCGTACGTGATCCGGCGGCGGCGATGTGGTGTCCACCTCGGTCAGTTCCAGCGGTTCCCCGGCTGATTTCACGTGTACGGCGCGGTGAGTGGGCATCGCTCTCCTCGGTTAGGCTGGGTCTGCTGACATTAACTCAGAACACTGCCGAGATAATCCTCAATCGAGAATGCGGCGCGCGACGTTGGTGCTCACCAGGTCCAGTAGCTCGTCGGCCCGGCCGGCCAGGATCGTCCGGATCGCATACAGCGTGAAGCCCTTGGCCTGCTCGGCGGAAATCGCTGGCGGAATGGACAATTCCTGACGGGCGACGACCACGTCGATCAATGCCGGGCCGTCGTAGGCCAGTGCGTCGGCCACCGCCTGCTCCAGATCCGCGGGCTGTTCGACTCGCCGCCCGAACAGCCCGATCGCCCGTGCGACCGCCCCGAAGTCCGGATTCTTCAGATCGGTACCGAAGTTGACGACGCCGGCCGCCTTCATCTCCAACTCGACGAAGTTCAGTGACGAGTTGTTGAAGACGATCACCTTCACCGGCAGGTTGTTCTGCACCAGGGTGAGCAACTCGCCGAACCCCATCGTCAGGCCGCCGTCGCCGGCCAGCGCGATCACCTGGCGTCCGGGGTACGCGGTCTGGGCGCCGATCGCGTGCGGCAACGCGCAGGCCATCGTCCCGTGGGTGAAGGACCCGCTGATGCGGCGCCTGCCGTTCATCGTCAGATATCGCGCGGTCCAGATGGTGGGCGAGCCGACGTCGAACGTGAAGACGGTGTCGTCGGCGGCAAGCCGATTCACCACTCCGGCAACGTATTCCGGACGGATTGGAGTGCGGTCGCGGTCGTTCACCGCGAGTGCGTCCAGTGATTTGCGGGTGCGCTGATAGTGGTTGAGCGACCTGTCCAGATGTGTTCGGTCCACCTTGCGCGACAGCAGCGGGAGCAACGCGTCGATGGTGTCCTTCACCGATCCGACCAAACCGAGGTCGACCGGTATCCGTCGCCCGAGGTGGCTGCCCCGGATGTCGACCTGGATGACGTGAGCTTCGTCGGGATAGAACTGCGAATACGGGAAATCGGTGCCCAGCATTAGCAGGACGTCGGCTTCTTTGATCGCCTTGTATCCGGAGGCGAATCCCAGCAGACCCGTCATCCCGACGTCGAACGGATTGTCGTACTCGATGTAGTCCTTGCCCCGGAAAGCATGCACGATAGGCGAATTCAGCGTCTCGGCCAGCCGGATCAACTCGGCATGAGCACCGGCGGTGCCCGCGCCGCCGAGAATCGTCACCCGCGATGCGGCGTTGAGGATACCCGCCGCACGACGTAGCGAGTCGTCGTCGGGGCGTAGCACTGAGCGGGTCGGCAGCACGGGTTTGGTGTTCCAGGCCTGCTCGGGGAGCTTGGCCAGGAATACCTCGCCCGGAATCACCAGCACCGCCACGCCGTTCTCTTCGACCGCGGTTCGCATGGCGATCTCGATCAGGCGCGGGGCCATCTCCGGCGTGCTGACCAATTCGCAGTACACGCTGCACTCCCGGAACAACTCCTGCGGGTGCGTCTCCTGGAAGTAGCCGGTGCCGACCTCGTTCAACGGAATGTGTGCAGCGATCGCCAACACCGGGACACGGGTGCGCGCGGCGTCGTAGAGGCCGTTGATCAGATGGGTGTTGCCCGGCCCGCAGCTGCCGGCGCACACCGCCAGCCGGCCGGTCAGTGCGGCATCGGCGGTCGCGGCGAAGGCGGCGGTCTCTTCGTGGCGCACGTGCTCCCAGGTGATCCCCTCGGATCGCCGGATCGCATCGGTGAAACCGTTGAGGCTGTCGCCGGGAAGGCCGTAGACGCGGCTGACACCGCTGGATTTCAACGCCGCCAGAAGGTGCTGTGCGACGGTCGGCATGGCTAGATCTCGCCCGCAATCGTTGCTGTGGCGGCGACAGGGAGCTGTTGGTCTTCGGTTCGGCGTCGGTCGATGGCGAAGCAGAGCAGGCTCGCCACGAACGCGATGACGGTGATCGCGCCGGCCAGCGCCGACGGGCCTGGGCCGCTGGGCGTCAGCGTGCTCAGGAACAGAGCGAACGCCACGATCGCGGACAGGTTCAGCATCAGGCCAAGCGTACGGAGAACCTCACCCGAAGCGCTATCCTCATCGTTCATTTTCGATCCCCAGTCGTCGAGTTGTGCTGGCTATATATCCCATCAGGTAGCCGGTCGAAACGTAATTCCGGCTACCTGCAAGTGACCGGTGGGTGCCACCACCGATGAACGGGGGTCGTTGCGAGCGGATAACTGGAGGTGTGTCACCCCATTCGCGTCGACGAAAGAAGTCGGTCATGAGGAAATCCACCATCGCTGCCACCGTTGCCGGTGCCCTGACAGTCGTCGGCCTGGGCATGGCCGGTGTCGCCGAGGCTTCCGACGCCGCACCGTCCTGCCCGACGGCGTACCAGTGCCTCCAGAACGGCCCCGACCCTCAGGTGCCCTACGGCACCGACCCGTCGGTTCCCTATGGCGTCGGCAACTGGAACAGCCCCGTGCCGTTCGGGCGCGGATCTAGTTCATATTCCGGTGGGGCCGTCTAGTTCATTCTCAGAACCGAGGGTGATGGCATGCCGCGAAGTGGCCGGGCTCCAGCTCGGCCAGCGGCGGCTCCTCGGTGCGGCAGACGTCGGTGGCGAAGACGCAACGAGTGTGGAATCGGCACGCCGCCGGCGGATCGATCGGACTCGGTACGTCACCTTCCAAAGTGGTGCGCTCGCGGGCGACGTTCCGGCGAGGGTCCGGTATTGGAACGGCAGACAGCAGCGCATGACTGTACGGGTGCAGCGGGTGTTGGTAGAGCCCGTCGGAGTGGGAATGCTCGACGATTTTGCCCAGGTACATCACCGCGACCCGGTCGGAGACGTGTCGCACGACGCCGAGGTCATGGGCGACGAACAGATACGACAGGCCGAACTCGTCCTGCAACTCCTCGAGAAGATTCACGATCTGCGCCTGGACTGACACATCGAGGGCGGAGACGGGCTCGTCGGCGATGATCAGCTTGGGCCGCAAGGCAAGTGCGCGGGCGATGCCGATGCGTTGACGTTGGCCGCCGGAGAACTCATGTGGATATCTGTTGACGTGTTCGGCCTGCAAGCCCACCCGGTCGAGCAGTTCATGGACCTGTCGCTTCAGCTGCGCGCCGCTGGCCAGTCCGTGCAGCTCGAGGGGATCGCCGATGATCTGACCAATTCGCTTGCGCGGGTTCAAGGAGGCGAACGGATCCTGAAAGACCATCTGCATCTCGCGGCGCAGCGGCCGCAGGTCACGACGGGACCGGCCCACAAGCTCTTCGCCCTCGAAGCGGACCGAACCCGACGTCGGTGTCACGAGCTGGAGGATCGCTCGGCACAGTGTCGACTTACCACAGCCGGATTCGCCGACCAGGCCCAGCGTTTCGCCCTCGTGCAGGGTGAAACTGACCCCGTCGACCGCCCGCACCCGGGCCACTTCGCGGTCCACGACGATGCCGGATTTGATGGGAAAGTGCTTGACGAGGTCGGTGACCTCCAGAAGCGGTTCGCCCTTCATCGGCTCGCCGCTTTCTCTGCCGGTGACAGCCAACAGCGGTCGAGATGGCCATGGTTTCCGACGCGCGCTTCCAGAGTCGGTGGCTGTGTGCACTTTTCGAAGGCGAACTTGCAGCGCGCTGCGAACCGGCAGCCGGTCGGAGGGTTCAGCAGAGACGGGGGTGAGCCGACGATCTGGCGCAGCCGTTCCGGGCGAGCTTCGTCCAGACGTGCGATCGAGCCAAGTAGGCCCCAGGTGTAGGGATGCTGGGGGTTGTAGAAGAGTTCCTCGAGCGGCGCATCCTCCACGATCTGCCCGGCGTACATCACCACCACGCGGTCGGCCAGTTCGGCAACGACACCGAGGTCGTGGGTGATCAGCACCACCGAGAGGTTGCGGTCGCGGTTCAAGGTATCGAGCAGGCGCAGAATCTGGGCCTGGATGGTGACATCGAGTGCGGTGGTGGGCTCGTCGGCGATCAGCACTTCGGGTTCCAGCGCCAAGGCCATGGCGATCATCACTCGCTGGCGCATACCGCCGGAGAATTCGTGGGGGTAGTCGCGCACCCGGCGCTCCGGGTTGGGGATGCCCACCGAGCGCAGCAATTCGACGGCGCGGGCGCGGGCTTCGGACTTGGGTACCTCCCGGTGGGCGCGGACCATCTCGGCGATCTGGTCGCCGACCCGGTACACCGGGTTCAGGGAGGTCATCGGGTCCTGAAAGATCATCGCGATGTGTTCCCCACGCACGCCGCGCAATTCGCGGTCAGACAGGCTGGTGAGTTCCCTACCGTCGAAGGTCACCGACCCGCTTATGGTCGCGTTGGGTGCCCGGGTGAGCCCGATCAACGTCTGCGCGGTAACGCTTTTGCCGCTGCCAGACTCGCCGACCACGGCAACGACCTCGCCCGCGTCGACCTCGAACGACACCCCGTCAACTGCGTGGACCACTCCGTCTTCGGTGGCGAAGCTGACCCGCAGGTCGGCAACGGTCAGGATGGGACTCATGCGGGGGCTGCCTCTCCGAGGCGGATCCGGGGGTCGAGTACCGCGTAGAGGATGTCAACGCCTGTGTTGAACAACACGATGAAGAACGCGCCGAACATCGTCACGGCCATCAGGGGTGGCAGATCCAACTTGCCGATCGCTTGACCGGCGTAGAGCCCGACTCCGTTGAGGTTGAACACGGTCTCGGTAAGGATCGCGCCGCCGCCGACCACCGCGCCGAAGTCGAGCCCGAACAGCGTGACGATCGGGATCATCGAATTGCGGAGCACATGTCGGATGCGTACCTGCCGCTCGCTGATGCCTTTGGCGCGGGCGGTGCGCACATAGTCCTCATTCATCGCGTCGAGCATGTTGGAGCGCAGGACGCGACTGTAGAACCCGACGTAAAGCACGGCGAGCGTGATCCACGGCAAGATCAGGTGGTACAGCCAATCCAACGGGTCCTCGGTCAGCGGGACGTAGCTGCCGGTCGGGAACAACTGAACCTTGAAACTGAAGTAGTACAGGAGGATTGCCGCCAGCCAGAACACCGGCATCGAGATGCCGACCAACGACACGATGGTCAACGCGCGGTCGGTGAACTTCCCGGCATGCACCGCGCTGAGATAGCCGAACCACACGGCAAGTGCCATCCACAACACGGCCGCACCGATGGTGAGCGACAACGTCGCTGGCAACCCGTTCCAGATCTGCTGTGCCACATTCTGATTACTCGCATAAGAGGTGAGCTCGCCGGTGAAGATCTGCTTCATCATCGTCAGGTACTGAACCGGCAGCGGTTGGTCCAACCCGAGATCGGCACTGACCCGGGCGATCAGCGCCGGGTTGGCATTCTTGCCGGCGATCCGGGCGGCCGGGTCGGAGTTGGGAATGACGTTGAAAATCAGGAAGACGATCACCGAAATGGCGAACAGGACGGCGATCATCCCGATCAGCCGACGTGCGATGAACCGGACCATGGGCTAGTGCTCCAACCGGAGCTTGGCTCGCGGGTCCAGTGCGTCACGCAACCCGTCGCCGAAGATGTTGAGCGACAGCACGGTCAGCACGATCATCAGGCCGGGCACGATCGTGAGATGCGGTGCAGTGTAGATGGTTTGGTAGCCGTCGGCGATCATCGTGCCCCAGGAGGCATTTGGCGGTCGTACTCCGGCACCGAGGAACGACAGCGCCGACTCCAGCAGCATGTTGTTGGCGATGTTGAGGGTGAAGAACACAATGATCGTCGACACGACATTCGGCAGCAGCTCCGAGACCATGATCCGAATGGGGCCCTTACCTTGGGCCACTGCGGCCTCCACGAACTCCTTCTCGCGCAACGCCAGGACCTCGCCGCGGATCGGCCTGGCCATGTAGGGCACGTACACGCATCCGATGATCAGGATGGGGATCCACAACGAATCCCCAGCGATCTGCAGTCCACCGATCTTGAGCCCACCCAGAGCCAACGTGGTTCCCAGGGCGATCCCGAGCAGCAGCACCGGAAACGCCCAGACCACGTCGAGGATGCGTGAGAGGATCGAGTCGATCCAACCGCGGTAATAGCCGGCCAGCATGCCAACGATGACCGCGAGCAACGTGGTGATCAGCGCGGCCGCAACGCCCACGTAGATCGACGTCCGGCCGCCGTACATCAGGCGCACCATCACGTCGCGACCGTTCTGATCGGCCCCGAGTAGGTAGCGGCCGCGAAGCCCCGGCCCCAATGGCGTGCCGTCAGTGGAGACGATGTTGGTCGGCTGCCCGTCGATCAGGATCTTGTCGGTGATGTGGTTCTGGTTGGGGCCGGTGTGGGCGACGTGGTCGGCCCACAGTGGCGCCGCCAGGCAGAACACCACGATCAGCAGGAACAGCGCGCCGAACGCCAAGGCAACTTTGTTGCGCCGCAGCCGGATCCACGCCAAGTACCAAGGACTGCGCCCCCGCACAACGGTGGGAGTCGCCATTACTTGAGCGCGAACGAGGTGTAGTCCTGGTTGAACAGTAGGTGGTGATAGGTCTTGTCGAAGTCCATCCGATCGGAGACGAACGTGGTGAATTCCTCGTTGCCGTAGGGGGCCCAAACCGCCTGTTCCATGTAGGCCTTGTCCAGCGCCGCGTACTGCTTCTTCACGTCGTCGGTGAGCTGTTGGGTCAGCAGGTCGTTCTGCTTGGCGTCGAGGTCGGGGAGGTTGACCTGGGAGAAGTTGTTGCTATTGGTCGGAAGGATGCTCGCGCCGTTGAGCAGCGGCCGGAAGAAGTCGTCGGGGTGGGGGAAGTCCTGGAACCAGTCGGCGAAGCCGGTGTCCAGATCCGGAGTCGAGGTATTGCCGATCGTCGTGAAGTAGACGTCGCCGGCGATCACCTTGAGCTGGGCGTTGAAGCCGAGCTGAGTCAGCAGATCGTGATAGTACTCACCGATCCGCTTGCGGTCCGGCTCGTCATCGGTCCAGACAGTGATGTCCTTGTCGACCGGATTTGCTTCGGCGAGAAGCTGTTTGGCCTTGTCCAGATCGGGTCCGGGATACAGCTTGTACTCCTCGTAGCCGGGCATGCCGGGCGGAAGGATCTGCTGGGTGGCGTGCAGCCGGCCGCCGAACACCCGGTTGAGCGCCTCTGGATCGATGGCGTAGTTGATGGCTTGGCGGACCTTGATGTCGTTGAACGGGGCCTTCTGGGTGTTCATCCAGAAGTAGTAGGTGTTGATGGATTCTTCGAGGCGAAAACGGTTGCCGTACTTGGCTTTGACCTCGGGTAGGCGGTCGGCATCGGGTGGGTCGGTCATGAAGTCGATCTGGTTCTGTTCGACACCGGTGACCTGGGCGGAGTTGTTCTTGTTCTGGGTGACGGTGATCTTGTCGACCTGCGCATCGGCGACCTCGCTGGCGCCGGCGTCCTTGACGGTCTTGAATTGTGGATTGCGTTCCATCGTCAACGTATTCGGCGCGTCGACCTTGGTGATCACGAACGGGCCGCTGGAGGGTGGCGGGTTGTTGGTGACGTCCTTGTCCAGTGTCGTGGTGGGCGGCACCGGGGCGGCGAACATCAGAGCCAGCACGCTGTTGAACGTCCCGTTGGGCTTCTCCAGCTGGATCGTGATGTCCCCGGTGCCGTCATCGGCCGTGATGCCGCTGATGGTGTCCGACTTTCCGTCGGCGAAATCCTTTGCGCCGGCGATTCCTTCGTAGAACACTGAGCCGCCGGAGTTGGCCTTGAACAGGCGCTTGATGGCGTAGGTGAAGTCCGAAGCCTTGATCGGGGTGCCGTCGGAATACTTCATGTTCGGGCGCAGAGTCAGTTTATAAGTCTTGCCGTCAGGGGAGATCTGCGGCATGTCCTTGGCCAGCGCGGGAACGATATCGGTGCCCGCATCACCCTTCTGATGCTTGTAGGTGAGCAATGGGGTGTACACGTTCCACAGGACCTCCCAACCCTCGAGCGTGTAGGACAGCTGGGGGTCGACGTAGTCCGGGAACGACGTCATGGAGACGTTGATGTCGCCACCCTGGCTGCCGCCACCGCCTTTACCGCCGCATGCCGCGACGCCGAAAGTGGCGACCGCCGCCACGCTTCCAATCGCGATGATGTTGCGCAGCTTCATATCGCTTCCTCGATTCAACGGGCAATCGGACAGAGTTGGGCGTGAGGACACTCTGCCGCAACTCTTAGATCTTGGGGGCAGAACGGCACGTCCGCATCTGGGGAGATCGCGGGCAGCGACCACCGTGACGCGGGTGCAACCGCATGGACTGTTGCTGGTATTGCGGGGCGGGTCGCGGATATCGAGCACCCAGCAGCGTATTAGGTGACGAGCGGGTGTCGTCTGCTAGTTGTCAAGCCGCACTAGCGATTTGCGGAGCGCCTTGCGGGCACACCTACATTCAAACGGCTTTCAGCCCGGAATGCCCCGGGACATGCAGGTAACCGTTGGGGTCGGCTTCATCCCACACCGCGGCGTAGATCTCCGCCTTCATCGCCTGCGCCTCGTCTTCGACGTTCAGCAGGTCCGCGAGCTGGTCGTAGCCGTAGTACAAGATCGACAGTGGCGTCGTAGTCAACAGGAGGCTGTTGATCGCCGCCTGTGAGCTGTCCCGGTGGCCGAGTGCCGCCTGGTAGAAGGCGGGCAGCAAATTGGCGATCGAAACCACGCCACCCAGGCCGGGGGCCATCTGGGAAATCCGCCAGCTGGCTTCATAGATCTCACGTACGAAGGGCTTGGACTCCTCGGGAACCAGTGCGACCAAGGCCTTTTCGATGTCGTACGTCGCTGCGGGCATCCCGATGGGCTTCGGGTCGTCGGCGCGGAACGGATCCGGGTTATCGGGCACATCGATGGTGGGCAGCGCGGCGGCGGCGGCCGTCGGTGTCACCGCGGCGGCGAGCTGCGTGCTGGCGGCCTCCGGTGTCACCTGATCCGGCGGCGGGGTCGTCGTCGACAGTGGCAATCCGGACTCGCCGCGGATGTGCAGCAACGCAAACGGGTCGAGGAGGTTCCACAACGAGCTGATGAACCAGCTCTGCAGCTGCAGGGCGGGTGCTTCCAGGTTGAGGACGTCGGCAACCTCGTTGTAGCCGTAGTACAGCACCGCGATCGGGTGGATCGTGACGATCAGGTTGTTGATCACCCGCTGGGCTGCCGCCTTGTCGCCTTCGAACGCGCTGGGCAGGTCGGTCACGATATTCGTCAACGGGACGACTACGTTGACCCACGGAATCATCTGCGTCAGGCGGTACCCGAGCTCGAATCCCTCACGGGCGACGGCCTTTACCTGGTTTGGGAAGACGGCCATGAAGGATTGTTCGAGAGTCCAGATCGGGCCGGGCATATCCTGCGGTGCCGGCTCCGGCGGCATCCACCGGAACGGGTTCCAGAAGGCCGTCGCGGGATTGACGGTGGCAGCGGCGGTCACCGTGGGGGTGGCAGCGGCGGTCACCGCCGCGGTGGTTTCGGTGGTCGTCGACGGGGTGGCCGCGGCCGGCCGCGCCGCCGCGTGCCCGGTGAACAAACCCTTGAGCTTGTCGACCTGGGCTGCCTCGAATTCGGCTGCGGTGGTCTTGGTGCTCGTGGCCTTCGCCGTGGCCGAACTGGTGTCGGAAGCGGCTGCGCTGCTGGGCTTGTCGTTCAGCTTGGAGGTCGGCTTGACGCGCTTGGTGTTGCCGGTGGCGGACTTCTTGGGTCCCGCATCCGAACTTGCCGACTCGGACGCGCTCGACGAATCGGATTTGCCGGTATCGGCGCTTGCTACGCCCTGGCCCGCCGCGGCAATGGCCGCGCCTACGCCGACCGCAACGGCGACCCCGCCGACGTAACCGACGTACTTATTCGACCCCATTTGCTGACCCCTTCGCTGGCTCAAGGGCATGGTAGACGACCGACCAGGTCAGGGCCACCCCAAACCATGAATGGCATGGTTCGGGATGCTTGCCCTTGGTCGACATTCGGGTTACGCAACGCACTCCCACGAGTTCGGGGTGTCGGCCGCACCCGGCTCAGAATCCGAGGTCATCGCATGTTTGCGCGGCCGCCGGTGGGTGGTGTCGCCGTCGCCTGAACCTGCCGATACGGATCAGCAGATCGCTCGGATGTCCGTCGGCGTGGCGCCGTCAATATTTGCGAGATGTCGACTCTCTCGCCCAGTGCGGGTTTTTCACCTCCATCGCGGCGACACAGCACAGTGCTTTGCTGGCTCGCCGAGGCGTCTGCGGAGACGTGTCTGTGCAGCTCATTGGCCATTTCTGCGGAGTCGGCAACGACGGTTAACGGCTAATGTTTCGCGGCACCGACCCCGGATACACGGGCTGCAAGGAATCGCCTCTATGGTTTAGCCCGTGCCTGATATTGATCGTCGAAGTCTGATGCTGATGGCAGGGTTCGGTGCTGTCGCCGCCGCCCTACCCATGCCCGTGGCCGGAGCTACCCCTGCCACCCGCCCGCAAGCACCGGCGCCCAATGCCGCCACCCCGGCTTTCCTCTTCCATGACGAGTTCGACGGTCCGGCCGGCTCGGCCCCCGACGCCGCGAAGTGGCACATGGCGCAGCGGCGCGAGACCATCAAAAACCCGGTGTTCTGGGACCGGCCCGAGAACATGGGGCAATACCGCGACGACCGCCAGCACGTCTTCCTCGACGGCAATTCGAATCTGGTGATCCGTGCGACGCGCGACAACAACAAGTACGTCAGCGGCAAGGTCATCGGGAACTGGTGGGGCGGAATCGGAACCACGTGGGAAGCCCGGATCAAGTTCAACTGCCTGACCGCGGGCGCGTGGCCGGCCTGGTGGCTGATGAACGATCACCCCGAGGTGGGTGGCGAGGTCGACCTGGTCGAGTGGTACGGCAACGGGGAATGGCCCTCCGGCACAACGGTTCACGCCCGTCTGGACGGCACGTCGTTCGCGACGATGCCGTTCGGGGTGGACAGCGATTGGCATACCTGGCGCGTCACCTGGAACGACTCGGGGATGTACTTCTGGCGGGATTACGTCGACGGCGCCGAGCCGTACTTCAGCGTCCCGGCCAACTCGCTGGACGATTGGCCATTCAATCTCCCCGACTACCGCATGTTCCCGGTGCTGAACCTGGCCGTGAGTGGCTCCGGCGGCGGGGATCCTCGGCCGGGTAACTACCCGGCCGAGATGCTCGTCGACTACGTACGGGTCTGGTAACCCCGCGGGGAAGAGAACGGGCAGGTCGGGCTAGGTCATCCCCGCCGCGATCGCCTCGTCGACCTCTGCGGCGCGGACAGCCATCTCGGCGTGTGCCTTGTCCAGATCCTCGGCCTGATCTTCGTCGGCCTTCATCAGGGTCTCGATGTCGAAGTTGGCCATGTCGTGGACGCCCATGTCCCGGAAGGCCGTCTGCACCTTGTCGCCCCACAGCCCGATGTCCTTGACGATCGGCACGATGCGGCTGAACAAATGTGAACGGAACTGGATCATCAGCGGTGACGTGTCGACCCACTCGGCGCATGCTTTGACGTCCATGCCGAGGGTTTCGAACACCTCCTCGCCGCGGAACCTGTCGCGCATCAGATAGCTGGCGTCGACGACGAATTCTTCGCGCTCGGCCCGCTCGGCATCGGTCAGCTCGGAGTAGTAGTCCTTCAACGAGATTCGGCCGAAGGCGACATGGCGGGCTTCATCTTGCATGACGTATGCCAGCACCTGCTTGGCCAGTGAGTCCGGCGCCGCCATGTCACGCAGTACGCCGAAGGCGGCCAAGGCGAGCCCTTCGATGAGGACCTGCATGCCGAGGTAGGGCATGTCCCAACGGGAGTCGCGCAGGGTGTCTTCCAGCAGCGAGGTCAGGTTCTTGTTGATCGGGTAGGCCAGCCCGACCTTCTCTTGCAGGAATCGGGAGAACGCCTCGACATGCCGGGCCTCGTCCATGGTCTGGGTGGCGGCGTAGAACTTCGCGTCCAGGTCCGGGACGACCTCGACGATCTTGGCCGCGCACACCATCGCGCCCTGCTCCCCGTGCAGGAACTGCGAGAACTGCCAGGACTGGAAGTGCTGGCGCATCTCGGCGCGACGTGCGTCGTCGGCGGCGTCCCACATCGGGCTGCCGAACAGCGGATGAAACTCGTCGGGCAAGGCCACCGGGTTCATCGGGTCGACGTCTTGGGCCCAGTCGATGCGGGACTGGGCGTCCCACTGCTTGTCCTTGCCCTTCTGATACAAGGACAGGAGCCGGGCACGCCCCTCGTCGTACTCCCAGGTGAACCGAGCGTCGCCACCACTGGTGGCATCCCATGACATGGGGTTGGGGACCTCGGTGTACTTGTCCTTGGTGGTCATGAGCTGCCTTTCTCCCCGCGGTGGTGATCTGTTTCACAGTGCGCTGGGGAGGCGGCTCCGTCAAGGACGAACGGAAAATGCAGTAGCCGACTACTCAGTGCTACTTCCAGTGGTCGTCGAGCAGCGTGGACCAGGCGTGGCTGACCTGCTTCCACTCGTCCGGACACAGCTGCGCACGCTCCTGCGGGAGTCCACCCTCGGTCACCATGTCGGCGTTGGCCTCGGGGTTGGACCCGTAGATCCAGCACTGAAGGTTGTAGACGCGCTGCTGGTCCAGTGAGTGGACGTCGGCCATATCGGCCGCCCCCAGCTCGGTCCGCGCCGACGCCGATGCCTGGAATGCGCGGGCGAAGTCCTTGACCGCCGTCACCGATTCGGAATCGACTTTGCCGCTGTCACCGGGGGTCAACAGGATGTAGGCGGCGAGCTGATCGGCGGCGTCCTCTTCCTTGCCGGTGATCGGCAGGTTGTACAGGGTGACCGCCATATGACCGGCCTCGTGATAGAAGGTCGCGTCTTCGGAGCCGATGGCCGAGGCATCCGGATCTGGGTCGCCGGCATTGGCGAAGATCTTCTGACCCAGGTCCGCGTCCTCGTAGCAGATCGTGATGGTCTTGTTGCTCGGGCTCCAGAACGCGTTCGCCTGATCGCACTGCGATCCGTGCAGGGGGATGTCCTCGGGAAGCTTCAACGATTGGTTGATGTCAGCGGCGAGGTCTTCCAGAACTTTGTTGTCCTGCAACAGTTTCTTGCCGTTGATCGCTTCAGGACTGGTCGCATCGTCGTAGCTGACGATCATCTTGCCGCCGGCATCGGCTGACGCAGTTTCCCCGGGGCCCTTGCCGTTTGACGTCTCCGATGCCGCTGAGCTGCCGGAGGATTCGGACTTGTCTTCGGCGGCGCCGCCGCATCCGGCCACCAATAACCCGATCGCGAACACCGGCAGAATTCGTGTGCGCATGGCCCTAACCTCCGTCACCGCGATCCAGTGATTGACACGGTCGCAGATTCAATGGCCGAGCGTAGCGCCTTGGCCCGATTTCACGGAGGACCCACGGTCAGGGCTCAGAGCTTTTGGCGGCGGCCAACTTGAGCTGCCTGGCAATCAGGAACAGCGGGAACGACACGCTGATCGCGATCAAGAAGCTGGCCGCGACGTAGGCCCACACATAGCGGACTCCGAGTCGGCGGGCTTCGGCGATCATCAACACGACGGCTGCCACCGCGACGATCAGCAAGTCGTTGGTGAGCGACGACGTCGCATAGTTGACGTAGCCGGCGGCGAAGAATCCAGTCAGTCCGCCATTGCCATCGCTGAGCATGTAGGCGACGGTGTTCCCGAACGCGAACACCAGCGCAGCGAAGGGCCAGGACCGCGTAGATGCCGCAGAGCAGTTTGTCCGTACTCGATAACCGTGAGATCGACGTCATCGACGGATTATGCGCTGAGTGGCCGGGTGCGTCTCAGAAGTCCCTGATCGGACCCAAGACCCGCGATCATCCCGGTCTCCATCACCAGAGACTTGCGGCGGGCTATTTTCTGCGGATGGCTTTCTCATATGACCCCCGCGAACTGATCGGGCGCGCGGTGGGCGCGGCACGGATGGGTCTCGACGTCTACAGCTGGGCCGAGGAACAAGTCGTCGGTGCTATCCGGCACGGACTCGATTCGCTGGACCCTGCCGAGGCGCTCGAGGACGCCGCACCCGAGGCGGGGTTGGAGGCATCTGTGCCAGACCCTGACTCGCTGGCCGGCAAGATGAGCCGGCTGCTGGACCGCGCGCTCGACCAGAACACCAGGGGTAGTCAGGTCGAGCTCTACCATCACCTGCTCGATCAACTTGTCGCCGACGAGGCGCGCATCCTGGGTGCGCTGTCCGACGGGTCGTCGTCGCCGATGGTGAACGTCTACACCTGGCTCAGTCCGCGTGTGCCGGGGCGTGCGGCGCTAGAGCACGCCTCGCTGATCGGGCGGACCGCGAATGTTGCCCTGCCGCAGATGGTTCCGCAATACGTCAGCCATCTGCTCTCGCTCGGCCTCGTCGAAGCGGGGCCCGAAGACCCCGCACTGGCCACCGAGTACGAGGTGCTGATGGCTGAGACGGCGGTGCTCGCGGCCATCAAGAGTGCGTCGCGGGGTCCGCTGACCGCCAAGGTCGAGAAGTCGACGCTGACGCTGTCGTCGCTGGGCGTCTCGCTGTGGGCGGCCGCCACAGGGGAGATCGGCCAGTGAGCTCCGCTTCACCGGATGTACTGCTCGCCCTGTCGAATTGGACTGAGATCAAGGCCGACTTCAGCGCCTATTGGATGGTGTACCTGTCGATGCCGTTCGTCGCGGCATTCGTCGGGTGGAGCACGAAGATCGTGGCGCTCGAAATGCTCTATCGCCCTATCGAATTCAGAGGTTGGGGTCCGTTCGGATGGCAGGGTATCGTGCCGCGCCGGGCGGGCAAGGTCGGTTCGAAGACGATCGATCTGCTGACGGCCAACCTGCTGAAACCCGAAGAGCTGCTGGACCGTATCGACGCCAACGAAGCGGTCGACGCGCTGCGCGGTCCGCTCGCCGAGGCGATCGACGACATCTCCCGTGACCTCGCCGACGAGATTCGCCCGGGCCTGTGGGACGCGCTGCCAGAATCCGCCAGACGCGGGATCCAGGAGCGTATGCACAAGCAGGCTCCTCAGATCGTCGAGAACATGCTGACCGAGATGAAGGCCGACCTTCCGCGCTACCTCGATCTGCACTTCATGGCGGTGACGGCGCTGGTGCGCAACAAGGAGAAGCTCGTCAAGCTGATGCGTAGCGTCACCACCGACGCCATGGCGTTCGTGCGGCGCAGCGGTATTTACTTCGGTCTGGTGATCGGTCTGGTCCAGATGGTGGCGTGGGCGCTGTTCAAGAACCCATGGATCATGCCGGCGTTCGGTTTCGCGGTCGGCTTCATCAGCGACTACATCGCGCTGAATATGCTGTTCCGGCCGATGCACCCGCGAAAGTTCCTGGGATTCATTCCCTTTCAGGGGCTGCTGCATGCCGAGCGGGACAAGATCACCCGTGACTACGCCAAGATCCTGGCCGACGATCTGTTCTCACCTGAGCTGATGTTCGACGCGATCATCAAAGGCCCCGGCTCGGACAAGCTGTTCGCCTTGGCGGCCAAGGAGATCGACGCCGCCATCGACGCCCAGACCGGGGTTGCGCGGCCGATGGTCACCCTGGCGGTCGGTACCAAGCGATACCGGGCACTGAAGGACCGCGTCGTCACCCTGGTATTGGAGCGGCTGCCGGATACGTTGCTGGAGGCGCAGGAGTACGCGGCGAACGCGTTGAATCTCGAACAGGTCGTCATCGACAAGATGAGTCAACTGACTGAGGAGGAGTACGAGTCGATCCTGCGTCCGGTGTTCAAGGACGACGAGCCGTTGATGATCGCTGTCGGCGCGGTGCTCGGTGGCGTGGTCGGTGAGCTTCAAGTGCAGATCATCGAATTCTTCACACACTGATCGCGGCTAGGTGCTCGCTCGTTCGATCCGGCGCCCCAAGTCGTCGAGTTCGTCGAGGACCAGGCTTGCTCCCCACACCTGGTCTCGTTTGCGGTCGGTCAATGGGCGTAGGACGCCGGCGTCGTGCAGTCGTTTGATCGCGGCGAACACGCTGCTTCGGGGTGCATCGACGAGTGAGGCGACGTCGTCGGAGGAAACGATTGGCGTCGACGGCAGTAGCAGGAGCAGCTTGTCCGTCGCGCTGTGACGCCTGGTGGGCCCGATCATGTTCCGCCACTCGCCTGGTATCTCAGCCAGACGCTCTGCGGTAGTGCGTGATTCGGCGGCAGCAGTCTGTGATGAGTTCGCGAATGTGACGATCAGTGGGCGTAGGTCGCCGGCGCGGTATGCGTTGAGCGCACCGAAGTAGCGCTCTCGGTGAGCAACGAGCGCCGATGCCAGAGGAACAACGAGACGCGTTGTCGCACCCCTCCTTCGGAAGATGGTGTTGATCAGTGCCCGGCCGATGCGACCGTTGCCGTCGGTGAAGGGGTGGATTGATTCGAACTGTGCATGCGCAATGGCCGCCTGAACCAGGACGGGCATGTCGGATCGGTTCGCGAACTCGATGAGGTCATTCATGTACGGGCGCACCGTGTCTGGCAGTGGCGGAACGTACAGGGCGTCCCGCGGCGAGTAATCGCTTCCGCCGATCCAGTTCTGGACTGTCCTCAATTGACCCGCGTGCTGTGCTTCTGTCGGATCTGCTCGCATCAGCGCCTCATGCGCGCGCAGGATCGCCGGCATCTGTACGGGGGCTTTTCGGTCGACGCTCCCGATCATTTCGGCCAGGGCAGTGGTCGCCGCCGCCATCGAGGTCGCGCTCGAATTGTCTCTTCCGCCGTGAAGTGCGCGCGCGTAGTCCTCCACGCTCGCTTCGATGCGCTCAATCTTCGATGACGCCACCGATTCTGTTCGAAGCAGAAGAGTACTGAGCGCTGCGAGGTGGGTTCCGTGCGTGCTGTCGAGTCGAGAAATCTCGCTCATGGCGGCTTCGAGTTGGACAGCGATATCCGCGTCGATGCTGGGATCGATGTTGGCGATGTAGGGAGGAAGCGACACGGTGACGGATCGGAGTGTCCGGTCCTCGCGGGTGCCACCCCTTTGGGTCTGCGCCCAAGGGCGTCGCTCCGCGCTGTGGCCAGGCCACGCAGCTCTGGGCCGCATCGATGCCTCCTAACTCGGACTAACTCTAGCGTTAGTCCGAGTTAGGTTTTATAAATCGGACTTTGATGGGTGATAGGCTGAGTACGTCTCCAGGACTCCCACGAAAAAAGCTCTGAACCCCCAACGAGGTTCAGAGCTATGCGTATGTCTTGCAACATCACATGGAGCCGATGACGGGAATCGAACCCGCGTATTCAGCTTGGGAAAAGTTTGGCGCGTCCTGACGAGGATGCCAATGACTGCCTCAGCCTCTCACCTGCAGCGTGATGCCCAGAGCCGACTGGGCGCGGTCGTGTTAATCCGTTGAGTTGTGTCACTGCTGTGTCACCCGATGCGGCGGACGGAAAAATCCACTGTGCGAGGCGGTTGGGATCGTCTCGCAGCATCCACAGTCGTAACCGCGCCGCCAGTCTTCGTGGAGTTCGTCCCCAACGTGCCGCCACCTGGGATCATGGGCGGGTGCGTTAGCAGGGTACTGGCCAGCGGACCTGCCGGCTTGACCGCGAAGCGTGCCTCCCGGCGGCCTCAATTCCGACGCATAGACTGCCTTCCGGGACGCAGGGAACGCGAGAGGTGTGAGACAGAAGGGGGACTGTGGCAACCAACGACCAGTTCAAAGCCCTCGTGAAGAGTCATGCCGACGGCGACGATGCGCAGTTCTACTCGGTGGCCATGCAGGTCGCGGCTAGGGCTGCGCGAGCGGGGCAATCAAAGTTCGCGCAAGAGTTGCGCGACATGGTCGACGAAATTCGCAAGAATCGAGCGACGTCAGCGGGGATTGCATCCGTCGTTCCGGTATCGCAACCTCGTGGAGAGCTGGCGTCGCTTGTCTCAGTGTCCTACCCACGAGAACGGCTGGGAGATCTGGTCCTGGACGACAATCTCGCCGAACGACTGACGCACCTTCTACTCGAACAGCGACAGCGAGATGTCCTGAGGCGGTACGGTCTGAACCCCGTTCGTCGAGTTCTGCTCGTCGGTCCTCCTGGCACTGGCAAGACGTCGACTGCGCGGGTCCTTGCGGGAGAACTGGACCTGCCCCTCTTCGCGATGCGGCTTGACACGATCATTACGAAATTCATGGGTGAGACCGCATCCAAGTTGCGACTGATCTTCGATGCTCTGGTCGAGACTCGGGGCGTGTATCTCTTCGATGAAGTTGACGCGCTGGCTGGCGACCGTGCCGGGGGAAACGATGTGGGCGAGATACGACGTGTCTTGAACTCATTCCTCCAATTCCTTGAAGAAGACACCTCGCAGAGCATCATTGTTGCTGCAACGAATCATCCCCAATTACTCGACAGCGCGCTCTTCCGTCGGTTCGATGTCGTGATGGAGTTTGCCCTTCCAGACGACGACGGCATCCGGGCCGTGATCCAGAACAGGCTCTCGTCGTTCAAGACGAGCAAGCTCAGTTGGTTACGGATCTGCGACGCCGCTCGTGGGCTGAGCCACGCGGAGGTTGCTATTGCTTCAGAAAACGCTGCGAAGCGCGTTGTGTTGTCTGGACGTAAACAGATATTGACCGATGATGTGATCTCAGCGCTCGACGAGCGCCCCCGCACCGGCGACGTGGCTGCGCGAGGGTAATCGACAGTGCCTGATCGAGATAGACCGCACCTCGTAGTTCCGAATCCGCCCACTACAGAGCCCTTCACGTTGAGCGGGTCTGGAGGAAGCAGCAAATCTGAAACATTTGGTGGCGACAGAGGACACCATGGCCGCCGATTGCAAGGTGAACTCGAGCGTGCCCTTGCTGCTGATACCGCGGAAGACGACGGTGGCACGTACGTGAGTTTCATTTCGTTCCCCGGGTTCGAGCTCGCGCTTGAAAGCCTTGAGTCCCAAGCGAAGGGGACTCAACCTGAGCTTGTGGCGGTGACTGAACAGGAGACTGCCAACGGTTTCGTACAGGTAGCAACCGTCTACATACCCGATGGAAAGCGGGGCTACTTTCTAGACAGGCTCGCGCGCTACGTTGAGACTGCGTCCGCTAGTAAGCCGAAGAATGCCGCCCTCATCGAGGGCATTCAGTCGATCAGGCGCGCGACGATCCGAGAGCTTTGGACGGACCCGCCAGATCAGTTTCCCTCCGGAGACAAACGCCGCCATTGGTGGGAGGTATGGCTCCGTGATGGGGGCACCTCGGAACTGTTGCGTTTCACTGCATTTGCCCAAGAACGTGGATTGCAAACTAGCGAGCACTATCTTGGCTTTGGAGGCCGAACAGTTCTGCTACTGCACGCAAACTTGGTCGAACTTGCGGAGGCATTCGATTCACTAGATGACATTGCGGAGCTGCGCAGGCCGCACGATGTCGCCAGCGTATTGCCAGGCATGACTGCCACCGAGCAGGCAGAGTGGGTCAACGACTTGCGGAAACGGTTGGAGGCTGCAGATCTACAGGCTCCAACGGTGTGCATTCTGGATACCGGTGTGCAGGAAGGACATCCGCTTCTCAGCGACTCACTCAGTTCGAATGACGTGCACGTCGCAGATCAGAACTGGCAGAAGCAACCTGTTGCTGGCCACGGTACTGAGATGGCCGGCCTCGCTCTGTATGGTGACGTTCATGCCGCGGTGGTCAGCTCACAATCGATCGTTCTTCGGCACCGGCTTGAGTCAGTCAAACTCCTTCCGGACATTGGTGAAAACGACCGAGACCTTTATGGTGCGATCACCGCGCGATCGGTCGACCGACCCGAGATAGAAGCTGCGGATAGACTGCGCGTCTTTCTGCTGGCCGTCACGGTCCGTCGGCCGCAGGTTGGGGGGACTGATCCAGCGCGACAGATTGAAGCGGGAAAGCCGACGTCATGGTCCGCCACCGTAGATGCACTTGCGTACGGCCGCGCAATCGACGATTCCGATCCGAAATTTACCTATCTCGATCGTGAGGAACCCCGAAATCCAAGGCTTTTCATAATCTCAGCGGGGAACATTCGCGATCTGGATGCGACGGACGATCACCTTCAGCGCAGTGATTTGGAACCGGTGGAGGATCCCGCACAGGCATGGAACGCACTCACTGTAGGAGCGTATACCGACAAGGATGATATGGCGGGTGCCCACCCCGACTTTGATGGATACACGCCGGTCGCCCCGCGCGGAGAGCTTGCGCCGGCGAGTCGAACTTCTGTCTTGTTTGAACGGAAGAAGTGGCCCTTCAAGCCCGACATTGTGGCTGAGGGCGGAAATGTCGCATTATCGCCGGACAAGACTGACGTGCAGACACCGGAAAACCTTGCAGTACTGACGACCCGGCTCCAGACGCTGGGGCAGGGCTACTTCACCACGACACGCGACACTTCAGCTGCGACGGCCCAAGTTGCAGCCATCGCAGCGGATTTGAGGGCGGAGTACCCCAGCCTTCGTCCCGAGACGATACGGGCACTCATAGTTCACAGCGCCGAGTGGACGCCCTTGATGTTTGAGAAGCTCGAAGCAGAGACAGGCAAGACTGAGCGGGTCAGCCTGTTACGCAGGTACGGGATGGGGGTTCCAGACAAGGGTCGCGCGCTTTACAGTGCAATCGACGCTCTGACTCTGGTCGCAGAAGCTCGGATCCACCCCTACGAGCGTGAAAAGAACGCCACGGACGGCAAAGTCCGCGAGATGAACCTTCATGAGCTTCCTTGGCCGAATGAGGAACTTGAAGCATTGGGCGAAACGATTGTCCGACTGAGGATTACGTTGTCGTACTTCGTTGAGCCAAATCCGTCCAGCAGAGGCTGGACCGGCCGGTACATCTACCCTTCGCATGGGCTCCGCTTTGCGATGCGCCGCCCCGAGGACAGTGTCGATGCCTTCCGTCAACGGATAAACACCCGTGCTCGACTTCCAGGAGAGAAGCCGCCGGCACTTGCTACCGAGAAGGGCTGGATGTTTGGCAGCGATCAGCAACATGCACCCGGCTCGCTACACACCGATATCTGGACTGGTCCGGCGGTGGACTTGGCTAGCAAGGGTGCGGTGGCCGTTTACCCGGTCGCGGGCTGGTGGAAGAACCGACGCAACTTCGATCAGAGCGACCAGGGTGTGGATTACTCACTCATCGTCAGTATCGAGTCCCCGGCTGTCGAAGTTGATTTGTGGACACCTGTCGCACAGTTGATCGCGCCCGAGATCACCATCACGACATAGCCGTCCGCGATCCCAATAGCGAGTGCTCGTTGCCGTGAAGGGGTCGACATGAGGACACCCCCACCCATGTGAGTCTCATCTCGCCGTCTCGGCAGCTCAACTCCGACGGGCGATGGGGGCGCGACGTTAGTGGCTCGTCCGGGGACCAATCCCGACGATGAACGTGAGGCTGGATTCCTGTCGCGGACTAGTGTCACTGCCTGGTCGTAGCGTGGTCCACATGCCAGCCCTCGAACCGCGCGACCGCGTGCAGCGGTTCGTCCTCCGTGCCCGCAAGGTGATGGCGCACTCCTTGGTACGCGAAAACTTCGAGCTCCTGAACGACCTCGCTTCGGTACGTTCACGGCCACCGTTGAGGTGAACACGAAAACGGGCGAGAGCAAGACGACGGTCAGCATGGAGTTGCCGCCAGAGGAAGCATTCGAGTCGTTCGCCGCCATGATCGCGCTCGCTGAAATTCCCCACTGACGCTCATCGAAGTTCCCCACCCGTGTGGCTCCGCCGAGAAGGGCGGGCCTCCCTCGAAGCTGCTGGTGTCTGACGCCAGTTGCTCCATCGAAGGAGGCCCGCTTTC
>NZ_JACBJQ010000057.1 GCF_013404075.1 Mycolicibacterium vinylchloridicum | reverse complement strand
TGGTCCTGGCCACCCTCACCGACACCAACCCCGACGACGTCCACATCGGCATGCCCGTCAAAATCGCCTACGACGACATCCCCGAACACGACACCGCCATGTACCACCTCACCCCCGCCTAACCAGCGAGCGACGACAGCCGGGTCGGAATGAAGGGGTGGTCACGGTGAAAGGCAAGATTCTCCGTTCAGAGAACAGGTACCTTCGTACTGCTGATCGGGGGCAAACGAGCGTGTGGCCCCGCTGTGTCGACCGCGAAGGGTTCCGATGAGGGTTCGGGTCGACAGCGCGCGATGCCAGGGCCACATGCTCTGCGCGATGCTTGCTCCTGACTCATTCAGGCTGAGCGACGACGACGGTTACGCGTCGGCGGTGGATGAAGTCGTGTCCGCTGATCGGGAGGCCGACGTGCTGGAGGCATCCGAAGCGTGCCCCGAGCACGCGATCATCGTCGATCACGACGACGGCTGAGGACGCGCTACAGGTGTTCTCGATCGAACGGGTTCTTGAAATGGAGGCGCAAGATTACCGATAACAGTGAGAGCAAGGTTCTCAGCGGCGTCCGCGTGCTCGAGGTCGCCGCGTGGACCTTCGTGCCTGCGGCGGGCGCCGTCCTTGCCGAGTGGGGAGCCGAGGTCATCAAGGTCGAGCCTCGCGAAGGCGGCGATCCGCAGCGCGGACTGGTGACCTCGGGCATTGTGTCGGGCGCCGACCAGGTCAACTACATGATCGAGGTTCCCAACCGGGGCAAGAAGTCGATCGGCATCGACTTGCGCACACCCGGCGGGCGCGAGGTACTGCTCGAACTCGCCAAGACCGCCGATGTCTTCCTGACCAGCTATCTACCGAGCCGGCGCAAGCGGCTTGGCTTCGACGTCGATGACATCCGGGCAGTCAACCCCAACATCATCTATGTACGCGGTTCGGGGCACGGTCCTAAAGGCCCGGATGCCGACAGACCCGGCTATGACGGTGTGTCCTATTGGGCGCGCGGTGGGATCGGCGCGATGCTGACAGCCGCCACAGAAGGCGTCAAGGAAATTGTGCGGCAGCGCCCCGCGTTCGGCGACCTGCTCGGCGGGATGACGATCGCCGGCGGCATCGCCGCGGCTCTCTATAAGCGGGCGACCACCGGCGAAGGCTCGGTGGTCGACGTCTCGTTGGTCGGGCTGGCCGCCTGGAACCTCAGCCCTGACATCGCGACCAGTCGAATGCACGATGCGGCGCCGCCGGTGACCTACACCCACGCCGACTCGCCGAACCCGCTGGTGAACAACTACCTCACCAGTGACGGGCGATACGTCACCCTGATGATGCTGCAGCTCGACAAATTCTTCGCCGAGGCGATGACGGCCATCGGGTTGCCCGAACTTGTTACCGATCAACGATTCGCCGAACAACTGCCACGTTACGAAAACCGCGTCGAGCTGGTCAGGTTGATCGACGAGGCGTTCGCCAAGCGGACGCTTGCCGAGTGGCGCGAAGCCCTGGCCCCGCTATCCGGAGCCTGGGGGGTGGTGCAGACCCCGGCGGAGGTGTGCGACGATCCCACCACGGTGGCCAACGGATATGTAGCCAAGACCACCACGATGAACGGCGTTCCTTTCAAATTAGCAGTCAATCCAGTGCAATTCGACGAACAACACGTCGTTCCACCAGGCGCTCCGGAACACGGACAGCACACCGAGGAGATCCTGATGGATGCGGGGCTGGAGTGGGATCGCATTCAGCAACTCAAGGATGACGGCGCGGTGCTGTGAGCCGGGGCCATTCACGCGGAAAGCCTTTGAAGTCAGAAAGATTGGATTGAGATGATCAGGAACGGCGCACGTCTGCGCAGTCAAGTTTGCGATGCCATGGTGATCGTCGTGAAGGCATCGGAGAGCCTCGCAGATCTCAGGTGCGGCGGAGCTCCGATGTTGCCCGTGGGCACTGAGCCGGGAGTCGGAGCGACCCTAGATCCCGCGTTCGCCGGTGGAGCCATCATGGGTAAGCGCTACGTGGATGAAACGGGTGCGGAGGTGCTCGTGACGAAGGGTGGCGCAGGGGCATTGAGCGTCGGCGCAACCCTGTTGGCCCTCAAAGAAAGCAAGACACTTCCGGCAAGCGACTGATTTCGTCGCTTTTCGTTTCAACGGTATTGGAGGCCCAGGCATGGCTGGTCCGCTCGACGGTGTGCGGGTACTCGATCTCAGTCAGATCGTGTCCGGGCCGTACTCGGCGATGATGTTGAGTGACCTCGGCGCAGAAGTCATCAAGGTCGAGCCGACCGAGTCGGCAGATCCTCTGCGGACCGGGCTATTTCAGCGGGGCGGGCTCGCTGCGCTATATCTCAACAACAATCGTGGCAAACGCGTCATCAGCGTCGACATCCGCAGTGAGGCGGGTCGCGACATCGTGCTCGATCTTGCGCAACGCGCCGACGTAGTGGTTCAGAACATGCGGCCTGGAGTCCTCGATCGGCTCGGGCTCGGGTATGCAGAATGCTCGAAGCGTAACGAATCACTCATCTACTGTTCGATCAGTGGGTACGGATCCGACGGCCCGTGGGCTCAGCGTCCGGTACTCGACCCTGTCATTCAGGGCGTTGTCGGAATCGTCGCACGTCAGAAGAGTGAAGCCATCCCGATTCCGGATCTGGTGCGGATGGTCATCGCCGACAAGTGGGCCGCGCAGATGGCGACCCAGGCGATCTTGGCTGCGTTGTTCAGCCGGGAGCGGACCGGACAAGGGCAACACGTCAGCCTGTCGATGCTCGACACCGCTCTCTACCTGAGCTGGCCTGACCTCATGATGGACTACACGCACCTAGGCGAGGGTGTGTCGCCGGGCCTACGCGTCGTCGACATCTACCAGCTCACAGATTGCCTCGATGCGAAACTGATCTATTTCTGCGCCAACAACAATCAACTCAGAGGAGTGATGCGCGCACTCGATCGAAATGACCTCTGCGACGATCCGCGATTCTCCTCCAGCGAAGCGCTGGCCAACTCAGAAAACTTTGAGGCACTCGGAGCCATCATCGTCGACGAGTTTTCCAAGGTCCGCCGAGACGACGTGTTGGCACGATTGATCGAGAACGATGTGCCCTGCGGCCCTATTCTCGAACCCGACGAGGTGCCCTTCAACGAACAGATCGTCCACAACAATTCGCTGGTCGAGTGGGAGCATCCCGAGGCGGGTCTGGTGCGGCAACCACGATCACCGATGCAGTTTTCCTGTACACCAACAGAATTCAAGGCAGGTTGCGCCCAACTGGGACAGCACACGGACGAGGTATTACGTGAACTCGGCCGCACCGAGGACGAGATAGCGGCTATGCGATCAGCTGGTCAGATCGCCTGACTACTACCGTTGCGCCCCCGTCTGACCGCCGGTGAGCCTGGTGTCCACGCCGCCAATCTCGTCGAAGATGCTGCGGGGCAACAAAATCGCCAGGCTGAACGGCTCCCGATTGCATAAGGGATCACTATCGTGCCCTGGAATTGGCAGCGCAACACTCGCCCGGCAGCGACCTGTGCTTCATACCCGCTACTTGGAGCCCGCCACGTCGTAGCTCATGATGGCCTTTCTGATGCGACCGCGAACGAACTCTGGGCTGATCCCCTTGAGCCGGTCGATCCACCGAATGCCCTGTGGCACATACCAATGCAGTCGCTTGGGGTGGTGGTAGGCAGACCATGCCGCATCAGCTACTTCAGATGGCGGGATGATGCGCATCATGCCTCGCTTGGGGAGCTCGTCCTCGAGTTCCTTATGGGTGAGTGTCGCCCCGCCCTTCGAGTGGTTCGGCGTGTTCACCAGAATCCCGGTGTCTATAAATCCGGGAAGCACGTCGGCGACCCTGATGCCGTGGCGCGACCACTCGACGCTCAGCGCTTCGGTCAATCCTTTGACCGCGTGCTTAGTTGCTGAGTACACCGCAGACATCGGCAGGCCGTAGGTCGCTGCCGACGACGACGTGGTGAACATCAGGCTGTTGGGCGTTTTCTTGAGGTACGGCAACGCTTCGACCGCCCCCGCCAGCACCGCGCGGAAGTTGATGTCGACGACCTTCATCGCCAAGTCGTACGGGACATCCTCGAACCAGCCTGACTGGCCGATTCCGGCGTTGTTCCACATCATGTCCAGGCGACCGCCGGGATTGCCTTCGCAGAAGGTCGCGAGTGCCGCCGCGAGTGCGGCCTTGTCGGTGACGTCGACCTCGTCGGTCCACAGGCGAGCCGAGGCTCCGGACAACGTAGCCAGACCGTCGGCGTCGCGGTCGACGGCACCGACCCGCCAGCCGTTACGGAGGAACAACTCGGCGCCCGCCCGCCCGATGCCGCTGCCCGCGCCCGTGATGAAGATCGACTTTATCGATGCGCCATCACTGTTGCTCACACCGTTGCCTTGACGCCGAGGAGGCCGGCCAGATTCCCGCCCATGATCTTCTCGACGACGGTCGGGGGGAGATCAGCGATCCGATCGGCGAACGTCACGGGGTCGCCGACGCCCTCGGGATGGGGGAAGTCCGAACCGAACAGCACGTGGTCCTCACCCATGATGTCGAGGATCTCGTGGATGTCGTCCTCCAGGAACGGGTGGATGTAGAGCTGACGCTTGAAGACGCTTACCGGCTCCTCCAGGAACGTCTGGGGCATCATGCCGTAGGCCTTCTTGAGCTGAGCCAGTAGACCCTTGACCCAGCTGGAGCCATTCTCCACGCAGATGACCTTGAGGTCAGGGAAGCGCGACAGCGCACCGTGGCAGACCAGTGCAGACAGTGTGTCCTCGATGGCACGATGGCCGATGACGACCTCACGCAGCCCGCTGATAGCGAAGGGCAGTTGCTCATCCCCGCCCTCCCAGGCGGCCAGATGGTTCGCGTAGCCGCTGTCGGAGGCATGGAAGGTGACCGGAACGCCGGCCTTGACAACTTCGCTCCAGAACGGATCGAACTCGGGGAGCCCCAGCGACCTCGATTTGCCGTTGATGCCCGGAACCGCGGCCGGACGCACTAGGAAGGTGCGGGCGCCGCGTTCGAGGCACCAGTGCAGTTCCTCGATCGCCTTCTCGACGATGGACAGGTTCACCACCGGAGTGGCGAAGATGCGGCCCTCGTAGTCGAAGGTCCAGTGTTCGTGCATCCACTCGTTGAGCGCATGAATGATGGCGTGAGTGAGATACACGTCGTCGGTGGTGCGCTCCTCGACCAGGCTGGCGAGGGTCGGGTACATGACAGCGCCGGTGATGCCCTGCTCGTTCATGAGCTCCAGCCGCGGCGCTGGCTCCTGATAGGCCGGGATGACGTCCATGGCCTGTCCGACGAACTCGCGGAACGACTTGCCCTCGGGATTGAGCCCCAGGAAGTAGTCCTCGGCGCTGCCGGGACGCGCAACTCGGGAGAACGTCGGGTTTGGAATCATCTCGCTGATCTTGTTGTTGAACATGATCTTGGTGCGGCCGTCGACCTCGACGTAGTTGACCTTGCCCTTGAACTCCTTGGGGAGGTATTTCGTGAGGGCGTCGCGGGTCTCGTACATGTGATTGTCAGCGTCGTAGACCGGGTAGCTGATATTCCGTGTCATAGTGCAGAGACCTCCTGTTACACATGCGAGAGCGCATATTCTCCAAGTCGAGAACAAATTATCACGTAGCGTTGGTTGAGCCCAACGCGGTGTGGTCTCTAACAATAGAGGCGCATCGGCCGGCCGGCGCAAATCGGCGTTCTCAGGGATCTTTTCGAGTGTTAAGTTTGTCGGGTCGGCTGATGTCGACCCGGTACGCGGGTCCACTGGCCGCAGCAGTGGCCTCGCGCCAATCAGGTTGGGCACGCGGCGTATTGGGCTTACGGATCGGCGGAAAGGACCAGACCATGGCTAAGGCTAGGGAAGCCCGCGAGTGGGCGAGAGAAGGCCTGCGCGGCATTGGCGATTCGCTCATCACGCCGTTCGCCGGTGTCGATGGCGACGACATCGACTGGGACGCCTACCGGGCGCTGGTGCGCTACTGCGTCGGCGACCTCCAGCACGCGATGTTGTGGCTCACCAGTGGGTGCGGGGAATTCTGGGCCCTGACGATCGCTGAGCGGAAGCAACTGCTCGAGGTTGCGGTCGAGGAGGCCCGAGCGATCAACCCGGAAGTGGTGATCCAGGCGTGCACTGCGGCCCTGTCCGCCAAGGATTGCCTCGAACTCACCCGGCACGCGCAGGACTCGGGTGCCGACATCGTCTACATCCAGACACCAATGATGGAAGTCCATGCGGGGGAGGGCGTTCTGCGCTTCTTCAAATATGTCGCGGACCGCACTGACATTGCTCTGGGTATGTTCAACTCGCCATCGGGCGGGTACGTCCTCACGCCGGGCGAGGCGGCGCGGATCTATGAGGAAATCCCGGCGGTCTGCGCGTCCAAGGAGGGCGCCTTCCGTCCGTTCTCGTCCCGCGTGCTGCACGATCTGGCGCCGGGTCTACAGATTTGGGAGTGCGACGTCTCGGTGTACCGGGCCGGTTGGCTTCGAGAAGGCATTGTTGGTCCGGCACAGTTGGGCACCGTCGGGTACCTATTCGAGACGCCGCAGCGTCGCGTCCTCACCGAGTACTGGGAGCTGATCTGGGATGACAAGCTGGTCGAGGCGATGGACTACGCCAAAGCCAGCGGCCTCGACCAGTTCGACGTTGACCGGGGCCCCTGGTGGACCTGCTATCCGGGCCGCCCGGACTATTTCACCCACTGGGCGGCCGGTCACAAGTACGCGACATCGCTGCTCGGCCTATCGCCGGGCGCCTACCCGTACACCCGTCCGCCGCAGGTCGCCGAGATTCCGGACGTCGCCAAAGCTCAGATGAAGTCGGCCTACGAGAAGTTCGGCCTGATCGACAGCTGAGTCGCAGCGGGGTGGTTCAGCGGGCTGCGGACGTGACGAACCGGTCTGCGAAGTTGCGCAAATTCGCGATCACCTCGTGCCGGTCGTCGCCGACCGCGGAGACAATGACCCAGGTGACACCGGCGCCCTCCAGTCCGGCCAGCACTGCCTGCTGCTCGTCGGTTGACTTGCCGTCCAGCATCACCGACGCCGAAAAGCAGATATCCAGCGGTTGCGTCCGGCCGATGCTCGTGCCGTAGGCGCGGGCCCAATCGATCGCTGACTTCAGTTCGTCGACACTTGCGATTCCCGCCGTCCGCGATGCGGCCTCGTAGCCGACGGTGTTGAACGGTGCCCAGCCCTCGTGTCGTGACACTGCGCGGCGTACGGCGATCTTGCTGTTGCCGCCGATCCAGACTGGCGGAGGCGATCCTCCTGGCGGAAGGGGGCGGAACCTAACGCCGCGGGCCGAGAAGTGCGCGCCGTCATAGGCGACGTCCTCGCCGGTGTAGATCTTCGCCAGGACGTCGAGCGCCTCGTCCAGCAGTGCGCCACGGCTGTCGAAATCGACTCCAAGAGCACGGTATTCGGGCCTTAGATACCCCGCCCCCGTGCCGAGGATCAATCGGCGGCCGGAGAGCATGTCGAGGCTCTGAATCATTTTCGCCCCGAGGAAGGGGTTCCGGTAGGCGGCCACGTAGATGTTCGTCAACAGCTTGATGGTCGAGGTGGCGGCAGCGGCGAACGACAGGGCGACGAAGGGGTCAAGGGCGTGGTGGCCGCCGTGGTCAAGCCACTTCGAGTCCGGGGCCGGATGGTCGGTCACGTGGACGGCGTCATAGCCACAACTTTCCGCTGCGGTAGCGATCTCAGCGATAGCCGCGGCGGTAATGAACTCCGCGGCAGCCCCGACCTTTGTTGTCGGCAGCTCGAACGAGTAGTGGAGAGTCACGCTGAGGTGTCCTTTCGGAGAGTTGCTTGCTTGTGGCGGCCCCGCATCGGCCAGTGCCAGGCAGCCAGTGTCTCAGCGGTGATGGCCATAGAGCGAGTAACGAGAGGTGTTGTCGCCGCCCACTGGTCCAAGCCTGCGGGTTCGAGTCGGTACGAGATCGGCTGGTTGACAGCGTAATTCGGGAACGTGCCCGCCGGCACTGGCCGGGTGGGATCTCCGCCGACCATTCGCCGCGGCGAACGGCCGGGCATTCGAGTTCGATCCAGACGCTCATGTCGGGGGTTGACGAGCAAGCGACTGCCGGGCGAGCCGCTATCCGGCACTTCGACACCGCCCTGGCATTTCTTGACCACAGCCGTAATCCGGGGATGGAGCAGTTCGGCCAGGCCGGGCTGGATGCATCCTAGGTCCTCGATCGTCTCGGTGGGGGTGGTCAGATGAGGCATGTGAGAAGTCTGGCTATGAGAATGTAAATTCTCTCTAGACGATATCGAGCATTTGCGTAGGATGCCATGGCATGCGTGGCAATGGATCGCGCATGGGATTCATAGGAGAAGGAGCCACCGTGGTTAGCGCCGATACGGCCGTCGGGAATGTGAACCAGAGTTCGGGCGCGACTGACTTCGATGTCGTCGTGATCGGAGCCGGATTCGCTGGCCTCTACGCACTGCATCGATGCCGTGAGATGGGCTTTCGTGCGGTGAGCCTCGAGAAGGCTGACTCGGTCGGCGGCACGTGGCTGTTCAACCGCTATCCGGGTGCGCGATGCGATATCGAAAGCATTGAATACTCCTACAGCTTCTCCGAGGAGATCCAGCAGGAGTGGGTGTGGACGGAGAACATGCCCGCTCAGCCCGAGATCGAGGCGTATCTCAACTTCGTCGCCGACCGGCTCGACCTTCGCCGCGACATCAAATTCACCACCCATGTGGTGGCCATGCAGTGGAATGACGCCGACGCGACGTGGACGATCCGCACCGAGGGCGGGGAGACTTTCACCGCTCGCTTCGTGATCGCGGCTTCGGGGATCTTGTCCGTGCCTCTAGAACCGACCATCGAAGGTATGGAGTCATTCGGCGGAGAGTCGCTGTTCACCAACCGCTGGCCGCGCGAGAACGTCTCCCTTGCGGGTAAGCGGGTCGGCATCATCGGCACCGGATCGACAGGTGTACAGGCAATACCCGTCGTCGCCCGGGAGGCGGCCCATCTCACCGTGTTCCAGCGTTCGCCGGCCTACACGTTGCCCTGGGAGGTCCGCAGCTTGGACGACGGCGAACTTGACGAGATGAAAGCGCGCTACCCGGAGATCAGGGCGGCCCAGCGAGAGCACTTCGTCGGCGCAGCCAGGTTGACCGCCTTCTCGTTCATGCTCGGCATGATGGAGCGCCCGCGCCTCCTGGCCGCATCCGAAGAAGAGCGTCGGCGCGCGGTTGAGGAAGAAGGTGTCAAAGGGGCACTGAACTGGAGTGACGTCTTCACCGATATGGAAGCGAATGACCTTGCGCGGAAGCTCTACGGTCAGGCTATCGCCAGAATCGTAACGGATCCCGACACTGCCGCGGCGCTGGTGCCCAGTCACGCGTTCGGTTGCAAACGGCCGATCATCGACCAGGGCTACTACGAAACGTACAACCGTGACAACGTCACGTTGGTCGACCTGCGCAAGGGGGCGCTCAAACGGGTGATCCCCACCGGCATCGAAACCGAGCAGGGTACCTATGACCTCGATGTGATCATTTACGCCACGGGCTTCGACGCCATGACCGGTGCGCTGACCAAGATGGACATCCGCGGGCGTTTGGGGCAGTCGCTGCGTGATCGTTGGAACAGCGACGGCGCCGGCTCCTACTTGGGATTGGCGGTGGCTGGCTTCCCCAACCTGTTCGTCGTCCAGGCCCCCGGCAGCCCCGCTCCGTCGAGCAATTACATAGCCGTGATGGAGGCCAATGTCGAGTGGATGACCGATTGCCTGGCCCACCTTCGGGACCGGGGCCATCGCACCATCGAGGCGACGGGACAGGCCCAGCAGGAGTGGATGGAGCACACCACCTCGATGGTGAAGGGATCGCTGTTCACCCATCCCTCCTGCAACTCCTGGTACAACGGGGGCAACGTGGCCGGCAAGAAGAAGATGTACATGGGTTACATCGCCGGGATACCCGAATACCGTCGACGCTGTGACGCAGCCGCGGCCGACGGATATGCCGGCTTCGACATCGATTCGGCACCATCGACGTGATCCCGTTGCGCCAGGCGATCCGTGACGTCGGCATGGTTGTGCCGCGCTCGGTGGCCGAGGTTCGCGCCAGCCCAGGTTGGGACCCCCTGCGGGTCAGTGGTATACGCCGTTTATGCGAGGTCGCGACCGACGAAATGGCTCTCGCGGGAATGACGTTGACGGGTCCGATGGGTGGGCTGCAGCGCCCGGCACACGACTACGACAGGGTCGCCGCCGAACTTGTCTCGCTCGGTATCGACCGCGCCCACGTCGATCCTGCCGCCCTGTGCCCCATGGCAATTACTTCGCACCGTCTCGGGCGCGTGCGCTACGAACGGATGATCTACCGTCACCGTCCGGACCTGCCCCCGGTGCTCGAGGCCGAAGGTTGCGGGGGGCCCGCTGACGGTGTTGTGCATCTGATCCGTCACCCCGACGGTCCGCGGCCATGGCTCATATGGGTCCACGGAACAGGAATGGGCGGGCCCGCCGATATCGTCGCATCCCGGGCATACCGATTCTTCAGCAGACTGGGCTTGAACGTCGCCCTGCCGATCCAACCCGGCCAGGGCGTCCGTCGTCGGGCTTGGCCGGCCTACCCGGCCATCGATCCGATCAACAACGTTGCCGGCATGATGCGCACGATTTCGGAGGTACGCGCGGTAGTCCGGTGGGTCCAGCCGCAGGCGACGAGCATCACCGTCGCCGGGCTGTCGTTGGGCTCGGCGGTCGCCGCGTTCGTTTCGTACCTCGAGCCTCAAGTGGACGCGGTCGCACTGTACGTGCCCATTCTCGGGCTCAACCAGATGATCGCCCAGCATCATCAGCGCTGGGGTGATGCGGGCGCCGAAATTGCCAAGGTCATGCAATCCGATGCTGTGTCGGCTCTCATGTCCGTCGTCGATCCGTTGGCCGTGGTACCCGGCGCACCGCAGGACGATCGAATGATCGTCGGAGCGTGGCATGACCGGATGGCGCTGCGGCACCCAGCAGAACTCTTGCACGAGAAATGGAAGGGCACGCTGCACTGGCACGACGGTGGCCACGTCGGCGTCATGCTCTCCAGTGCCGTCACCTCCATCACCGAGGACTTCCTCCGCCGGGCCGTGTCAGCATGAGCGAAATCACGTGCCGTCCGGCAGTGTTGGAACTCTTCGTCGACCCGCCGGTAGTGGGTCGCGCCGCCGTGGCGGTGCCGAGGATAGATGGGATATGGACGTTCTATATACTCGAGAAGACATGTTCTCATTCGTGATCAGACTCGGGCCAGCGCTCGAAGGGGCTTCTAGGCCGACGGCGGCCGCGTGTAGTGCGGCCAGTCTCATACCGGACCGCCAATACCCAGCAATGCCTTGCCATCCCACTCGCGGCGCCGGACACCGCTTCTAACACAGGAGAATTCATGCACGAACACCGAATGCTCATCGACGGACAGCTGGTCGACGCCCAAGATGGCAAGACCTTTCAGAACATCAACCCGACCACGGAAGAAGTGCTGGGTAATGTCGCCGACGGCTCCCGTAGCGATGCGGAACGCGCGGTGGCCGCGGCCCGACGGGCGTTTGACAACACAGATTGGGGCCGTGATCGCGAAGGCCGCAAGCACAGCCTCCTGCAACTACAGAAGGCTTTGGAGGCCGAGCGCGAGGATTTCCGTGCAGAGCTGATCGCCGAGGTCGGATGTCCGGTGCTGCTGACCCATGGCCCCCAATTGGACGCGCCGATCAACGAAGCGATCAAATGGCCTGCCGAACAGATCGACACCTTCCCGTGGACGCGGTCGCTGGGCCAGAAGGATCCATTCGGCTGGGGCATGATCGCCGAGCGGGAGGTCTGGAAGGAACCGGTCGGCGTTGTTGGCGTGATCGTCCCGTGGAACTTCCCGGTCGAGATCACCTTGAACAAGCTCGGACCGCTGCTGGCCATGGGCAACACCTGCGTGATCAAGCCCGCCCCGGATACCCCGTACAACGCCACGCGGTTGAGCCGGCTGATCGCCGAACACACCGACATCCCGCCGGGTGTCGTCAATATCGTCACGTCATCCGATCACTCCGTTGGCGAGGTCCTGTCCACATCTCCCGATGTGGACATGGTTGCTTTCACCGGATCCACGGCCACCGGAATGAGAATCATGGCGGCCGCATCGACTACGTTGAAGTCGACGTTCCTCGAGCTCGGGGGCAAATCGGCCAACATCATTCTTGACGACGCCGACTTTCCGTCCGCGGTCGGCACGGCGGCGGCCGTGTGTACTCACGCCGGCCAAGGCTGTGCAATTTCCACGCGCCTGCTGGTGCCGCGATCGCGTTATCAGGAAGCGGTTGACATCGTCACCGAGGGGATGAAGAACGTCGGTTACGGCGACCCCAACGATCCGTCGAACTTGCAAGGGCCGCAGGTGTCCAAGCGTCAGCGGGACAGGGTGCTCGGCTACATCGAGAAGGGCAAGGCAGAAGGCGCCAAATTGGTTGTCGGCGGTGGGATTCCCGCGCACCTGCCCAAGGGGTTCTTCGTCGAACCGACCCTGTTCATCGATGTGGACAACAAGATGACGATTGCGCAAGAAGAGATCTTCGGGCCCGTCCTGGTCGTCATCCCGTTCGAGGACGACGACGATGCGGTCCGGATTGCCAATGACTCGCCCTACGGCCTGTCCGGGCAGATCACCTCCGGCGATATCAACAGGGCACGCGAGGTGGCCAGCCGGATCCGAACCGGAACATTGGGTCTCAACGGCGCTATCTGGTACGGGGCTGACGCCCCGTTCGGTGGATACAAGCACTCCGGCGTCGGACGCCAGTGTGGAATCGAAGGTCTGGAGATCTTCACGCAGACCAAGACTGTGGCCGTACCTCCGCAACTCTGACGCGACCACCGTCCACCGCTGACTCACGGAGCCCCCACATGTCTGATTTCGAATTCGTCAAGTACGAGGTCCTCGACGAGGGGCGCATCGTGCGCATCTCGCTGAACCGACCCGAACAGCGCAATGCGCAAAGTCGAGGCATGCTCGTGGAACTCAACGAGGCATTCCTGCAGGCCGAAGCTGACGACACCGTTCGGGTCGTCATCCTGGCCGGTGAGGGGCCGATGTTCTCATCCGGGCACGACATCGGCTCCAAACAGGCAATGGCTGAGTACTCACCCGGGCCGGGGCAGCACCCCACCATGACCGTCAACGGTGGTACTCGGGCGGGGACCGAGAGTCGAATGCTTCAGGAGTGGCATTACTTCTTCCAGAACACTCTGCGATGGCGCAATCTGCGCAAGATCACCATCGCGCAAGTGCACGGCGATGTGTTTTCGGCTGGCCTGATGTTGATGTGGGCTTGCGATCTCATCGTCGGCAGCGAAGAGGTCCGATTCGCTGATGTCGTCGGGACCCGCCTCGGTATGTGCGGTATGGAGTACTTCGGCCACCCCTGGGAATTCGGTCCTCGCAAGACCAAGGAGCTCATGCTCACCGGTGATGCCATCGACATCCATGAAGCGCACCGGCTCGGCATGGTGAGCAAAGTTTTCCGGCGCGAAGAACTCCCAGAGCGCACCCTGGACATGGCCCGCCGGATCGCCTCGGTCCCGACCGTGGCCGCCCTGCTGGTCAAGGAGTCCGTAAACCAGACGGTCGACAACATGGGTTTCTACAACTCGCTGCAGGCGTGCTTCTCACTTCACCAGATGAACCACGCGCACTGGGCCGAGGTACGTGACGACGGTGGGGCGGTTGCGGGTGAAGAGCACGGCGTCCCCAACTGGCGGACAGCACCACCGATAGTCACCGCGGTCAAGGATCAGGTCCGAGCCGCCGAATAGCTCTAGTCCACAACCGATTTCCACTCAACAAGTGATAGAAGGACTCTCATGTCGAAACCCGTAGTTGTAGGCGCCGCTCGTACCGCGATCGGCCGGGCCTTCAAGGGATCACTGGTGAATACCACACCCGAAGAGTTGGCGACCACCATCTTGGAGGCGGTCGTCGAGCGGTCTGGGGTCGACCCGGCGTCGATCGACGACGTCATGTTCGCCGAATCACACTACGGGGGAGGCGATCTCGCGCGCTACGCTGCGGCTAAGCTCGGTATGTACACAGTGCCAGGTCAGGCTCTGAACCGGCACTGCGCCGGCAGCCTCACCGCGGTAGCCAACGCGGCCGCGCAGGTCAATTCCGGGATGGATCGCGCCGTCGTTGCCGGTGGCGTGCAGTCGTTGTCGATGACGCCGCTGATGAAGGTCCGCATCCCAGGACCGGACCTCGAATTCGAGGACATGTGGATCCCGCCCACGCACCCCGAGACGGCGGAGGCGCCAACCCGTGATATGGCGATCACTGTGGGGTGGAACACTGCGAAAGCGGTCGGAATCAGCAGGCGCGACATGGACGAATGGGCGTTACGGTCGCATCAACGGGCGATCAAGGCGATCGATGACGGCGTGTTCGTCGACGAAATCGTTCCGCTCAAGATCACCGGACCCGATGGTTCGGTGACAAGTTTCACCGTTGACGAATTCCCGCGCCGCGGCACCACGATGGAGCGTCTGGAAGCTCTGCCGGTGTTACACCCCGAGATTCCCGACTTTTCGATCACGGCGGGCAACAGCAGCGGCACCAATGACGCGGCCGCCGCTTTGGTCGTGATGGATTCTGAGGCCGCGTCGACTGCTGGGCTCAACGCACTCGGGACGGTACGGGCATGGGCGTCAGCCGGTGTCGAACCGAAAGACACCGGCCTCGGAGCGGTCGCTGCGATCGGTAAGGTGCTCGACCGCGCTGGCTTGTCAGCCCGAGACGTCACCCTCTGGGAGATCAACGAGGCGTTCGCATCTGTACCGATTGCCGCGTGCCTGGAGTTCGGTATCGACGAGGAACTGGTGAACATCTACGGAAGTGGCTGCAGCCTCGGGCATCCGATTGCCGCCAGTGGTGCACGGATGCTCACGACGCTGTTCTACGAGTTGAACCGTCGCGGTGGTGGCATCGGTGTGGCCGCGATGTGTGCGGGCGGCGGCATGGGCGGCGCCGTCGTTATCGAGGTCTGACCAGCGTGTCAGTCCGGCGGCACTCGGAGATGCGGGATTGTGGTCCGGTTGATCTCGTAGAGCTGCATCGGCCGACGCTCACTGCAGCCGTTGATATTCCGGTACAGCCGAATCAGCTCTTCGAGATCCTTGAGGACGCCGAGGCGTGGCCGCGGTGGTTGACCGCGATTACGAAGGTTGTGTGGACGAGTGCCGACCCCAAGGGTCTGGGGACGACCCGCACAGTGGAGATTGGACGTGGGTTCGTCGCCAACGAGGAGTTCATTTGTTGGGAGACGAACCGACGGATGGCTTTTCGATTCACCGATTGCTCGCGGCCAGTCTTTCGAGTCTTCGCAGAGGACTATCGAATCGAATCAATCGACCAGGGATGCCGACTGACGTGGTCCGTGCTGGTTCGTCCTCGTGGGATACCTGAGTCGTTGGTCAAGGTCACCCGTCCGCTGCTGGCGATGGCTCTCCGGCACAACCTGGACAGGTTGCGCACATACGCGGTGACCCGCTACCACCAGGTGTAGCTCAAGGGCTACCGCCAACGATCAGCCGATGTGTCGCGGTGCCAGGGTGACCGATTCCGCGACCACAGAGGGATTGTCGCGGGCGGCTGCCACCAGTGATGCCAACGTATTCGCGACGTCGGCGATCTCCGACATCTGCGGCGGGATCTGGCCGTGATCCTTCCACGCACGATACAACTCGGCCAGCAGATGGCGGTCGGCTCCCCGCAGTATCTCGCTGTCCTTGGTTGGTCCGATCGCGACTCGGATGAGTGACAACTCTGGATGCTCGCTGCGCCACGACCGCAGGAGCTCGTCCAGAGCCGCCTTGCTTGCGTTGTAGGCGGCTACCCCGGCGCGGGGGCGACCCACGTCGTGACTCGACGCGATCAGAACCACCGAGGACTGCGACAGGTGGGGCATCACCGCGCGCAGCAGGTGTGACGCGCCCACCGCATTCACCGAGAACGCGTGCAACCAGGTGGTGACGTCTGTGTCTTGAACGTGTGCGAACGGTAGGACGGCAGAGGTGAAGACGACGGCATCGATTCCGCCCAGCGCGGCAATTGCATTCTCCACCGTCGTCTCAATCTCGGGTGGCCGAGAGACATCCAGCTCGTAGGCAAGACCATTCACACTGTCGGCCAAGGGTTTCAGACGATCGATCCGGCGTGCGGCTAACGCCACCGAAGCGCCCCGGGCCGCCGCCGCGACGGCGAAGGCCTCACCGATACCTGACGAGGCGCCGACAACGAGTATCCGCGTTCCAGAAAGGTCTCGATGCCGAGCTCTCGGCTGGGACCTGTCGAGCTGACTGGGTCCGTTTTGGTGATCGCTCACCGCTCGATCGATCCTTTCGTTTGTTTGTCACACCTGCGCGTGCAGCGCATCTTCCGCCACCCGCGGTGAGAAGAACAACATGCGATACTGAGAACGGAGATTACCACAGCAAGTCCCTGGTAGGACCGTTCCATCCAGCAGGCTACGACAGGCCTTCGAAACCCTCGCTATGTAACAGCGACCACACGAAGCACTCGTGCCATTTACGCGTACTGATGACATTAGACACTCATAGACATTAGTCAGTTAATGACGATACAGTGGGGTGAACCCATGGCTCAGGGCTGCGATCGGGCGGTCCGTGGCTGCTCACGGCGACAGAAGAGGGCGTGTTTGTGAACGTGTCGATACTGCTCGATATGGTGGTCGACGGGTTGGGCGATCGCCCGCTTCTCGGGCGGCGCGAGCGCACGTATACGGCACCTGAGGTGGCCGCGTTGTGCGACTCGGCGGCAAACCTATTGACTGAGCGAGATGTGAAGGCACTGGTCTACCTCGACGTCAATGGGCCGTGCTTCACGATCGCTTTGTTCGCGGCCGCCCGAGCCGGTATTCCGCTTGTCCCGTTGAACTATCGTCAGAGCGCTGACCAGATAGTCAGTCTGCTCGCCAAGCATCCGGGCGCACTGGTGATTACTTCTGAACAGTTCGAAGATTCGTGCTCGGCCGCTGGGCTCGCAACGGTCACCCGGGACGAGTGGCTTGCCGAGTTATCGGCCAGCCCCGCCGCGTCGCCCTTCGAAGCGCCGCAGGATCCGGAAACCCCGGCGGCCATCATCTACACCTCAGGTACGACGTCGGAACCCAAAGGGGTTGTGCTCAGGCACGAGAATCTCACCAGCTATGTGATGGGATCGGTCGAGTTCGCTGGTGCCGCTGAATCCGAGGCTGCTTTGGTGAGTGTGCCGCCGTACCACATTGCTGCGGTTGCCAACGCCATCACAAATTTCTATGCCGGGCGGCGGACTGTCGTTCTGGAACAGTTCAGTGGTGAAGAATGGCTGGAAACCGTTCGTTCCGAGGAGATTACGAACGCCCTCGTCGTTCCAACTATGCTCGCGCGGATCATCGACGCCGACGGGGACCGCAGTGCGCCATCGTTGCGCACTCTTTCGTATGGCGGCGCGGCGATGCCTCGGCGGGTGATCGAGAAGGCGCTCATCGAATGGCCGCACGTAGGTTTCGTCAACGCCTACGGTCTTACCGAGACGAGTTCGACCATCGCGGTGCTCGGCCCCGAGGACCATCGAGATGCAGTTGACTCCGCCGACGAGAACGTCCGGCGCAGACTCGGTTCCGCCGGCCAGGTCTTGCCGACCGTCGAGATCGAGATCCGGGGTGCCGACGGTGCGGTCCTCGCGGCGGGTGAAGTGGGCCGCATCTGGGTGCGTGGCGAGCAGGTATCGGGGGAGTATTCAGGGACGGGTTCGGTGCTGGACGGCGCCGGCTTCTTCGATACCCGCGACGAGGGGTACCTGGATGTCGACGGCTACCTGTTCATCGGGGGTCGAACTGACGACACCATCATCCGCGGTGGCGAGAATATTGCACCTGCGGAAATCGAAGCGGTCCTTCTCGCTCACGAAGCCGTGGCCGACGCGGTGGTTGTGGGCGTCTCGGACGTCGAATGGGGACAACGTTTGGAAGCCGTCATCGTCACAGCCCCGAACGCACATATCGCTTCACATGACCTCCGCGAGTTTGTCAGAACACGGCTACGCGGATCCAAGACCCCTGACACGATTCACGTTTGGGATGAACTGCCGCGCACCGAGACGGGCAAGTTGGTGCGGCGGCACGTGCTCGCGAAGTTGAATGCGGAATCTGAGCGTTCGTCCTGACCGCGCAAGCCGTCTCAAGAGGGATGATTGCGGATGAGATCTTGCGGAGGTAATCACATGCCGACATCGTCGCTGGAGGGCCGCGTCGCCCTCGTGACCGGGGCGGGCCGGGGGATCGGTCGCGCGCACGCCCTGCTGATGGCTCAGCGCGGCGCGAGAGTCGTGGTGTCCGACCTGGGTGTCGGCTTGGACGGTGCCGGCGGGGACAGCAGCGTGGCCGAGGGCGTGGTCGCCGAGATCCTCGCCGCCGGTGGCGAGGCTGTCGCAGATTGCAACGACATCGCCTCGTTCGCCGGTTCGGCTGCGGCGGTCGACGCCGGGGTGCAGGCGTTCGGCAAGGTTGACATCGTCGTCAACAATGCTGGGCTCCCGGGCGGCGCGGCGATTGAGGACCTCACCGAGGAGCAACTCCAACGTGCACTCGCGCTGCACCTATACGGCCCACTCGGCGCGGCCAAAGCCGCCTGGCCGATGATGCGGGCGCAAGGTTGGGGCCGAGTTATCAACACCGTCTCGGAAGAGGCCTTTCCCGCGAAAGCGGACCTCGGTCGAGGGGGACTCGGCTTGATTTACGGCCCGGCGAAGGCAGCGGTGTGGTCAGCGACCATAGGCCTGGCCAACGAGGGCCGAGCCTGCGGGATCACCGTCAACGCGATCTCGCCGGGGGCGTTCACCCGCATGAACGCAAGCGTGTTCGAGAAATCGCCGACAACCCTGGACCTCGATCCGGTTCACGTCGCCCGGGTGGCGGCCTGGCTCGCCTCCGACGATGCCGCTGATGTGACCGCGACGGTGATTCACGTTGCCGGCGTACATCGGCGTGAGTATTCGATGCGGCGGCACGCCGACACCGCAGTGATCGCCCGCATCGACTCTGCGATCGGCGGATGACGTTCACGTACAGCCTATTTCAGGCTGTACCCGGCCGGGACATCCTCGAAGATCGAAAACTTGGCCTCAAGGTATTCCCCGAGGCCCTCGGTGCCGCCCTCACGGCCCAATCCGGACTGCTTGAAGCCCCCGAAGCTGACCCCGAAGTCGGTGCGGCAGGCGTTGTGGCCGACCGTGCCGGCGCGCAACCGCGAACCCACGGCCTTGGCCCGGTTGACATCGGCGGTGTACACCGATGCGTTCAAGCCGAAAACCGTGTCGTTGGCCAGTGCGACCGCGTGGTCTTCACTGTCCGCGGGTATGACGACCAGAACCGGGCCGAAGATCTCCTCCTGCGCGATCGTGGATCTGTTGTCCACATCGGCGAAAAGCGTTGGCTCTACGTAGAATCCGCGGTCAAGATGCTTCGGCCGTCCACCGCCGGTCACCAGTCGTTGCCCCTCAGCGATGCCCTTGGCGATGTATCCCTCGACACGCTCGCGCTGCCGTGCACCGGCCAGCGGGCCCATCTGGCTCTCCGCGGCGTAGGGGTCGCCGACCTTGACCGCGGCGAACCCGGCGGCAATCGCATCGACGAGTTCGTCGTGACGCTCCTTACCGACGATGATGCGTGTCAGCGAGGAGCAGACCTGCCCGGTCAAGAAAATCTCGTCGCCTACGATCTGCGCCGCCGCGGCATCCAGATCCATATCGTCGAGGATGACCGCGGCCGACTTGCCACCCAGTTCGAGGGTGCACCGCGCCACCCGCTCCGCACAGATGCCTGCGATGCGCTTGCCGGTGGCAGACGATCCGGTGAAGGCGATTTTGTCGACGCGCGGGTCGCGGACGAGCAGTTCGGAGACCGATCGCTCAGCTGTGAGGATATTCAGCACACCGGGCGGCAGGCCGGCCTCCTTGGCGGCTTCGGCCAGCAGGTAGCCCTCGCCCGGCGCTTCGGACGCCATCTTCAGCACGACGGTACAGCCTGCGATGAGGGCCGGGGCGATCTTGGTTGTCGACAGGAACAGCGGGCCATTCCACGGCACGATCCCGCCGACCACGCCGACCGGCTCGCGAGTCAGCAACCCGAAGGCGCCGCCGGCGGTCGGCATGGCCGGTTCTTCGAAGCTGTAAGTATCGGCCATCGACGCGTAGAACCGAAGCCGATTGGCGGCGTCGGGGCAGTCGTTGACTGCATAGGCCATGATCATCCCGGATTCGCGGGGGAAGATCTGCAAGTTGCGCTCGTTCTTGGCCTCGAGCGCGTCGGCGAAGGCCCGCATGTACTCGGCCCGCTGGGCCGGCGTCAGCCGGGGCCACGGCCCGGTGTCGAACGCGGTCCGCGCGGCCGTGACGGCCCGGTCGACGTCGGCCGCCTGCGCTTCGGCGACCCGGAAGTAAACGTCCTCAGTATGCGAATCGATGACGTCGATCATCGCGTCGCTACTGGGCTTCGCCCAGTCGCCGTCGATGAAGAACTTGTCAGTATTGGTAAGTGGCGCGGTGGGCAGTTGCGTCGTTGTCACATTGACCTCCGTGTCGTCGTACGTCGTGTGCCCGTCGTCAACGGTACCGGTGAGGGTTGCACTCCCGGCCCGAAAGCTGGATTCGCGAACGGATTTCGGGCACCGGCAAACCAAGGCTTCTTGGTGTTCTTGTATACACTAGCCCTATGTGCTTGTATACGACTATCGTGAGAATGAGCGTTCTCCGAGTTTGTCATGCAGCATTCGCAGCGAACTCTCGCAGCACGTCGTTGACCACTTGATTACGAGCCGAATTTAGCGAAGGGACTAGCGATGGAAGCCGACGATCTCATCCTGATCAGTGTGGATGACCACATCAGCGAACCCGCCGACATGTTCGAAGCACACGTGCCCGAAAAGTACAAGGAGTTCGCGCCGCGCGTCGTCGCCGAGGCCAATGGCACCCAGCAGTGGTACTACGGCAACATTCGAGGCCGTAACCTCGGGCTGAACGCCGTGGCGGGCAAACCCAAGGAGATGTACAACCTCGACGCGTCGCGCTACGACGATATGCGCCCCGGTTGCTACGACGTGCACGAGCGGGTTCGCGACATGAACGCCGGCGGCACGTTGGGCGGGCTCAATTTTCCCAACTTCACCGGCTTCTCGGGCCAGGTGCTCAATCAAGGCCCGGACAAAGACATCAACACCATCATGATCAAGGCGTATAACGACTGGCACGTCGATGAGTGGTGCGGGGCATACCCGGGTCGGTTCATCCCGGCCGGCCTGTTGCCGCTCTACGACGTCGAAGAGGCCGCGAAGGAATTGAAGCGACTCGCCAACAAGGGTTGTCACGCGGTGGTCTTCTCCGAGAATCCCGAAGCGCTGAACATGCCGACTATCCACAGTGACGCCTGGGACCCGCTCTTCAAGGCCGCGTCCGACGAAGGCACCGTGATCTGCTGCCATCTCGGTTCGTCCTCGCGTACCCCGCAGCTAACGGCCGACGCCCCGCCGAACGCGGTGATGGCCGCCGCCCCGATCATGACCATGTTCACCATGCTCGACCTCATTTGGGCGGACTTCTGGGGCAAGTTTCCCGACTTGAAGTTCTCCCTCACCGAGGGCGACATCGGTTGGATCCCGTTCTTCCTGTGGAAGTCGGAGCATGTTCTGGAGCGGCAGAGCGGCTGGACCAAGCACAAGATGCCCCCGGGCTACGACACCCCCACCGACGTCTTCAAGAGGCACATCTTCTCGTGCTTCATCAATGATCAGGTGGGTCCGCACCTGCTCGACTGGTTCAACATCGATCATGTGTTCTGGGAGTCGGACTATCCGCATTCCGATAGTGAGTGGCCGAATTCGCCTGAGCAAGCGATCCGGACGCTCGGGCACCTGCCCGACGACGTCATCAACAAGATCACCCACGAGAACGCGATCAACGCATACCAATTCGATCCGTTCAAGTACCAGCCCAAAGATCAGTGCACCGCGGGTGCCCTGCGTGCGTTGGCCACCGACGTCGACACCGTCACGATCGCCGGTCGCGCTGCCGATCAGCGCGATATCGACATGTGGAACAAGACCGAGTGGGCGACCAACAAGAAGTAGTGAGCCGCTAAGCAGCATTGCCGAAGGGATGTAGAGACAGGTGACCGCGGAGGCCTCTGAGGATGTGTTCGACCGCTTCGCGACCGAGTGGATCGACCGCGACAACGTCGAGTTTTACCGCGGGCTGCTGCGCCGTCAGCTGTTGGTGAATCGGTGCGCGGATTGCGCGAAGTGGTATCAGCCACCGTGGCCGACATGTCCCAATTGCTGGTCGGCAAGCGTGACACCCACCGCGGTCAGCGGAAGGGGAGTGGTGCACACCTTCACGGTCGCGCCCAGGGCCGAGCACGCGCTGGCCGTTATCTCGCTCGCCGAGCAAGACGATCTGCGCGCTTCGGGCTTAGTCGTGGGTGTCGCGCCCGGGGACGTAACCATCGGCATGGCGGTCGAGCTCGAGTGGCTGGATCGCTGCGGTAATCCCGTACCCGCCTTCAAACCCGTATGAGCAACGACGAGAACGGAACCGCGACCGATATGACGACAGCAGCGCCGCGATGACCCGGCGCTATCCAGCACGTGACCAAGTTGCCATCGTCGGTGTCGGTACTACAGAGTTTTCCAGGGACTCCGGTCGAAGCGAGCTCGCCCTGGTCGTGGAGGCATGCCAGAACGCCATCCGCGACGCGGGTCTGGTCAAGGAGGACATCGACGGCCTGTCCGGCGACATCTTTCGCAACGAGATCGTCCAGAGCGCGCTGGGAATTCCGGAGACGGGTTGGTCGGTAAGCTGCCTGACCGCGTTCAACATCCAGATGACCAACGCCATGATGGCGGTGGCCTCGGGGGTGTGCGAAACCGTGCTGGTGCATCATTCGATGTATCGGACGCCGATGTTGTCGGCGTCGGCGGCCAAGGATCCCTTCCGCAAGCGCGCCGGCGAGTATCAGCACGCCAGGCGGCCGCAGAGTCACTGGCCCGACTCGATTGCCGGCGAAACGTCGGTGTATGCACCCTGGGCGAGAAAGTATTTCGACACCTACAAGGCCCGGCCGGAACACCTTGGCTACATCGCCGTCAATGCGCGCAGCAATGCCCGGATGAATCCTCACGCGGCGGTGACTGATCCGTTGAGCATCGACGACTATCTGCAGGCGCCGATCCTGTGGGATCCGCTGCGGATGCTCGACATGGAGTTCCCGGTGGACGGGTCTGACGCATTCGTCGTCACCACCGCCGAACGAGCCCGCGACCTGCCGCACACACCTGTACTCATCCATGCCGCAGTAGCAGGCCAGACCGATCGCACCGCAGAGGAAAACCTTCGCGACGTCGACCATTCCAGTCAGGGCGTGGTCAGCCGGCGGCTGTGGGACGTCAGTGAACTCACACTCGACGACGTCGATGTGTACAACCCGTTCGACGGCTTCACCATCACCACCTTGAAGTGGTTCGAAGACATCGGCTGGTGCGGTCTCGGAGAGGCCGGAGACTTCATCGACGACAATTGGGAGGCTGCCTCGGGCCGGATCGTGATCAACGGCAGGGTTCCCGTTAACACTCACGGCGGCAACATGTCTGAGGGTGCGTCGCAAGGTAGCGGCCATATTCGCGAGGCCGTTCACCAGCTTCGCGGAGACGCCGGCCAACGCCAAGTAGACGGAGCGCGCGTCGCGTTGGTGACCTCCGGCGGGTTCTTCTTCACACCCGGTGCGGTGATGCTCCGCACTGCAGATTGATCACAGGCGTAGAGGCTGCGAGAATGGTCATTTCCGGTGACCGACGAGCATGGAGGATGTGAGACATGGCAGGGCCACTGCAGGGGCTTCGGGTCATCGACTGTACGTCGGGAATGGCCGGCGCCAAGGCGGCCGGAATTCTCGCGGACTACGGCGCGGACGTAATCTGGGTCGAACCGCCGGGCGGGGACCCGTTCCGGCGCGAACTCGAGGTGGCGTACTCGGTATTCAACCGCAGCAAGCGCGGTATCACGTTGGATCTGCAGGACTCCGATGGCCGCGAGCGACTCTTGGCGCTCCTCGACAGTGCGGACGTGTTCATCCAGAGCTGGCAACCCGGGGTAGCCGATCGACTCGGTGTGGGTTACGGCGCTGTGCACGAACGCAATCCGGCGCTGGTCTACTGCTCCATCTCGGGTTTCGGCGCCGACAGTGAACACCGGGACCTGCCAGGCCACGAGGCCCTTGTGCACGCCCTTCTCGGTACGATGGGCGATCAGGCGGGTTTCCGCGACGGTCCGATCTTCGTCGGCGTGCCCTCGGCCAGCTCCGGTGCGGCATATCTCGGTCTCATCGGGATCTTGTCCTCGCTGTACCGGCGCAAGACCGATGGTTGGGGACGCCATGTGGAAACGTCGCTTCTCGACGGCATGATCGCCTATGTTTCGCAGAGTTGGGGATATAGCGCTCGCAACAAGGAGCGCTACCGCACGGGCGGAACGCGGTTCTACATCAAGACTCTCCGCTGCGCCGATGACGAGTACATCGGCGTGCACACCGCGGCCAGAGGTGCCTTCGACCGCCTCATGGCGTTGGTCGGCATCGACGATCGGGTGCTGCCGGTGGACGGTTCGGAGGCCAGCACACCGCTGAGCGAGTCCGAAGAGGTCGCGTTGGCGGAGATTCCCGAGATCTTTGAAACTCAGCCCCGCAAGGTCTGGCTGGAGCGACTTATCGAAGCGAACATCTGCGCGATCCCCGTGCTTCGGCCGACCGAGGTGTTCGACGAGCCGCAGGCGGTCCACAACGAGATGGTCGTCAACGTGACCGATCCGACGCTGGGCCCGGTGCAGCAGATCGCGCCGCCGATCAAACACGGACGCACTCCTGCGCAAGTGGGCGGTGGGGCACCGACAGTCGGGCAGCACACCGACGAGGTCTTGGCTGAGTTGCGCTCGGGGGCATTGCCCAAGCCTCCTAGCGTCTCCGAACTCGGGCCGATCGATGAACGGCCGCTGCTGGCGGGACTGAAGGTCCTCGACATCGGCCACTGGTTCGCCGGGCCCTATGCGTCGCGGCTGATGTCCGACCTCGGCGCCGATGTGATCAAGGTGGAGCCCCCGATCGGTGACCCGATGCGCGGCCTCGAGCGCCCGTTCAGCAGCGCGCAGGCCGGCAAGCGGGCGATGGGTGTGGACTTCACGAACCCCGATGTGGGACAGATCCGTTCGGGCCTGATCGAATGGGCCGATGTCGTGCACCACAACCTGCGTCCAGGCGCGGCCGAGCGGTTGGGGATGGGCTACGAGCAGGTCCGCGAGCTCAACCCCGACGTGGTGTACCTGCACGCGACGGGCTGGGGCATCGGGGGCCCCGACGTCAACAGACAGAGTCTCGCACCGTTGATGGCCGGATACGTCGGAGCGGACTACGAAGCCGCGGGTCTGTACAACCCGCCGGTGGACCCGGTGGCCAACGAGGACTCCGGCGGAGGCCTGCTCGGAGCCGTCGGTGCCCTGATGGCGCTGTGGAATCGGCAGCAGACCGGGAAGGGCCAGTTCCTCGATTCGCCGCACTTCCATTCGGCGATGGAAGATATGTGCCATGTCGTGCGCGCCGGCGATGGAACCATCCTGGGCGCCGGGCGCCTCGACGCGCTGCAGATGGGCGTCAGTCCCTTGCACCGGCTGTACGAAACCTCCGACGGGTGGATCGTCGTGGTTGCCGCCAACGACACCGATATCGCAGCGCTGGGGCGGGTGCTGGACGTCGAGATCCTCGGTGATGAGAGGTTCAGCACGGCGGAACTGCGCGAAGCGAACGCCTACGAACTCGAGGACGCGCTCTTCGGGCGGTTCCTTGGCCGTACAACCGGTGATCTGCTCGCCGCGCTGCGCGCCGCGGGGGTGCCCGCCGCGGAGCCGGTGTACGAGAACAACCGGCGTTTCATGGACGACCCAGACAACCTCCGGCTCGGACGAGTTGGTGAATTCGACCACCCCCGCTATGGCCTGACTCGGCAGCCCGCACAACTGATCAGATTCCAGGGCGCCACGGTGCCCGCGCTGCGGCGGGCACCTGAACTCGGTGAGCACACCGACGAGATCCTGGCCGCGATCGGGATCCCGGCCGATGAGGTGGCCAGCCTGCGCGATGCCGGGGCCATCAGATGACCAGCTCGGCTCAGGGTCGAAAGTAATTGAGAGACAGATACTTCAAGTTTCAGGGAGAGGAACGAAGATGACTTCCGAGATCGTGGCAGATGAGAAGATGTGGGTGTACTCGGGCGATGCACACGTGCTGGAACCGGACACCCTCTGGAGCGAGCGCATGACGGCCGACATGGCCGAGCGCATGCCCCGCAGCGAGAAGATCGACGAGCGGACCGAGGTCCTGCATGTCGACGGACAGTCCTTCGAGCGCAAGATCGGGCGCAACCCCGAGATGACCAAAGAAGACCTGATTGCCGCGGGTGCGTGGGTCGAGGGCTCGGCACACCGGCAGGAGGGCATGACCTTCACCGAGATGGGCGGCTTCGATCGCCCACCGGGCGCGTGGGATCTTGAGCTGCGTCTGAAAGACCTTGACCACGAGGGCATCTGGGGCGAGATCGTCTACCCGTCGATCGGTCTGTGGAACGGCTTGATCAAGGATCCGGTGCTGTACCGCGAAGGCGTACGCGTGATGAACGACTGGCTCAAGGAGACGTTCATCGACAAGACCAAGCGTTCGATTCCCGCGGCCGAGGTATCGACCAGGTCTGTGGAGGACGCCGTCGCCGAGGTCAAGCGCGTCGCCGATATGGGGTTCAAGGCGATCAGCCTGCCGTCCGGGCTTGATGAGGACGGCATCGGCGACTGGAACTACGACGTCTGGGAACCGCTTTGGGCCGTCTGCGAAGAGATCGGGATGGTCCTCGGCATCCACATCGGCTCGGATGCCAAGGCGCCAGACGGCGGATCGCCAGGTTCGGTATACCACGGTCCAGGCGGCGCGATCATCAACTGGGTCGAGACGGTATTCGGTGGCCAGCGCGCCACCACCATGCTGGTGGCCTCTGGCGCGCTGGACCGCCATCCCAATCTGAAGGTCCTCGTATCCGAGGGTGGCGCTACCTGGGTGCCGTTCATCGCCGACCGCATGGACGAGGCATACCGGCAGCACGGAATCTACGTGCGGCCCAAGCTGTCCCGGCTGCCCAGTGAGATCATCTACGACCAGGTGTACGCCTCGTTCCAGCACGACAAGTCCGCGGTGCAGGCCTACCTCGCTATGGGATACAAGAACGTCATGTGGGGAAGCGACTATCCACATCTCGAGGGCACATTTGGCCACACGCAGAAGGTGCTCCACGAGCTCTTCGACGGCGTGCCCGAGGAGGCTCGCTACCAGATCACGCAGGGCAACTTCCTCGATCTGTTCCCCAGCGTCGGCGAGCCGGAATTCGTGGCGTAGGTACGGTGGCGATCGCCAGCGGACCCGCCGCGCTACTGAAGAACACCGACTGCCTCTTCATCGGAGGCGAGTGGGCCGAGCCCTCCACCGGCAATAAGATCCGGGTGAGCGACTCAACCACAGAGGAAATCTTCCTTGAGGTCGCCGAGGCTCGGGCCGACGATATGAGTCGCGCGGTCGGCGCCGCCCGGGCGGCTTTCGATCGCGGCCCGTGGCCACGTATGACGCATGCCGAGCGCGCCGTATATCTGCGTGCGATCGCCGAATACCTGCTGACCCGCGGTGAGGATATCGGCCAGATCTGGCCGCGGGAGACGGGTGCGCTGCAATCGGTGGCCCGCGCCGCGGGCCAGGATGGCTTTGACATCTTCACCTCCTACGCCGATCAGGCGGACACCTTCGGGTGGGTGACGCCGATGACGCCGACGTTCGGTGAGGCCGGGTACCTGATCCGGGAGCCGGTAGGGGTGGTGGGCGCCATCATCCCGTGGAACTCGCCGATGCGGCTGATCGGCTACAAGGTCGCCCCGGCGCTCATCGCCGGATGCACGGTGGTGTTGAAGGCATCCCCGGAGGCACCTGCGGAGGCCTATATCTTCGCCGAGGCCGTCGAGGCGGCCGGGTTACCGCCGGGCGTGGTGAACGTCGTCACGGCGGACCGCGAGGTGTCCGAGCTGCTGGTGCGCGACCCGCGTGTCGACAAGATCACCTTCACGGGGTCGACGGCCGCAGGCCGCATCATCGGGTCAATCTGCGGCGAGCGCGTCGCGCGCTGCACGTTGGAGCTCGGCGGGAAGTCGGCGGCGGTGATCCTCAACGACATCGATATCGCCAAGACCGCAACGCATTTGATGCGTCAAGAGTGTTTGTTGACCGGACAGTCGTGTTCTTCGCTGACACGTGTCATCGTGCCGGTCAAGCGTCACGACGAGATGTTGGAGGCGTTGGCCACCGAGTTCCGTGGGGTGCGCGTCGGCGACCCGTTCGATCCGGATTCCCAGATCGGGCCGCTGGTGTCGGCGCGCCAGCGTGATCGTGTCGAGTACTACATCGCCAAGGGCATCGAGTCCGACGCCGTCTTGGCGGCCGGCGGCAAACGCCCGGATCATCTGCCGCGTGGCTATTACATCGAACCAACAGTCTTCGGCAACGTCGACAACTCGTCGGTGATCGCGCAGGAAGAGATTTTCGGACCCGTGGTTGCGGTGATACCGGCGGCCGATGAGGATCATGCGGTGGAGCTCGCTAATGACACCATTTTCGGGCTGAACGCCTCGGTGTTCACCGATGATGTGGAGCGGGCTGTCGACGTAGCTAGGCGACTGCGATCGGGAACTGTGGGGCACAACGCCTTTCGAACCGACTTCGGGATCGCATTCGGAGGCTTCAAGCAGTCGGGTATCGGGCGTGAGGGTGGGACAGAGGGGATCTTGCCTTTCACGGAGTCGAAAACGCTTATCCTCAAGCGCAAATCGGCGCAGCTGCCCTGACTCCCCTTACGGGATCTCATTTCCGAGCACCAAAGTGCCTGAGGCGGCGAAGTATGCCGCGACACCGTGGGCGACGCTGATGCGCACGCCGTCGACCTGCGCCGGCGCAGTGCCGCGCAGCTGGCGTACAGATTCCTGGATCGCAAACATGCCGTACATCCCGGTATGCGCATAGCACAGGCCGCCACCGTTTGTGTTCGTCGGGAGTGAGCCACCGGGCGCGGTATTGCCGGCGGCGATGAACTCGCCCGCCTCACCGCGACCCACGAACCCGAGATCCTCCAGGCCGTAGATCGGATTGTGGGCGAACGCGTCATAGATCATCACGTGGTCGACATCGGCTTGCGTGACACCGCTTTCCGCAAACGCCGCAGCGCCCGACACCTGGAAGGCCCGCGACGTGGTCATGTCCTGCATCTGGGAGATCATCGGGGTTTCCGCTGACTCGCCAGCGCCCAGCAGATAGACGGGGGGATGGGACAGATCCATGTCACGCGCGCGTTCCGCCGAGGTGATGATCACCGCGCCGCCGCCGTCGGCGACAAGGCAACACTCCATCTTGTGCATCGGGTAGGCGACTAGCGGGGAAGCGAGCACATCCTCGACAGTGATCGGCTCGCGAGCCAGTGCTCGTGGGTTCATTGCGGCCCACTTGCGTTGTGCCACCGGCACCGATGCCAGTTGCTCGTGGGTCAGGCCTGTTTCCTTCATGAAACGCAGCACACCGATCGGGAAGAGGCTGGGCGCACCCCATGGGCCGTACGGTCGCTCGAACTGAGCCCACGGCGACGTGCGGTCCGGCGGCATACCCGGCACACCGACACCGGAGCGCCCCGACTCGCCGTGGGTGATGAGTGCGACCTGACACATGCCGGTAGCGATAGCCGCGGCCGCGTGACGAACCAGCATCATGAACGAGCCGCCACCGACCGACGTACTGTCGATCCACTTCGGGGTCAATCCGAGGTAGTGGGAGATCACGACCGGGCTGACCGGGGTGATGTTGACGCTGCCGGTCGTCGCGACTCCGTCGATCTCTTTGGGATCGATTCCGCAGTCCGCCACGGCATTACGGGCAGCGTCGAGGTGTAGGCCCAGGACTGACATATCCGGGATCTTGCCCAGTCGGGTGGTCTCGCTGGCGCCGACGATCGCGGCCACTCCCCGGATGCCCATCAGGGTGTTCCGGCCGGCTGGAACTGGGGAACGGCGACATCACCGCGCTGTTCGAATGTGACCTCCAACGGCATGTCCAGGACGAGATTCTCGGGCACGTTCTCGATACCGAGAATGTTGGACATCATCTTTGGGCCCTCGTCGAGTTGCACCAGCGCGATCGCATAGGGGACGTCCCCACCGAAACCGGGGGCCGCGCGGTGGCTGATGACATATGAGTGCAAAGTGCCGCGTCCGCTCACCGCCTGCCATGTGACGTCCGCCGACCAGCACGACGGGCAGAACGGCCGCGGGGGGAAGTAGAACTCGTCACAGCCTGAGCACTTCTGGAGCCGCAACTCTCCCTGTGCGCAGCCATTCCAGAATGGCTCGGTTTCGGGCGTGGCTTGCGGTGCGAATTTGGCTGCGTCCGATGGCGTGTCAGGTGCCAAGGTGTCCTCATCTTCGCTCGGTGTTGGTCGACGTACATGCGCTCCTGCGCGGTTTGCAGGATAACGGCGCGGTGGCCCGCGAAGTTGACTCACGGGCCTGCTCGCGTGCATTATGTCTACACGTATACAAGAGTACTAGCGAGGTTCCTCGGTTGACGTTAGGAGTCTCGAATGAAAAGAACAAACCTTTCCGGCAAGGGGTGAGGGACCGCGTGGCGACGATCACCGACGAGGCACTGGATCAACTCCGCGCGAAGGTCGGGAAGCCCCGGCTCACGCGTGAGGAACCGACACTCGAAGAAGCGTCGAAGGACGCGATAAGGCAATGGGCCAGGGCGATCGGCGACCGTGACCCGCGGTGGACCGACGAAGACTATGCGTCACAGACGCCGGCGGGCGGCATCATCGCGCCGCCGAGCATGATCTATGGCTTCTCATTGCAGGCGATCGGAGATCGCAGCGGGCTGCCGGGGGTGCACTCGTTTTTCGGAGGTGCCGAGCACGAGTGGTATCTGCCGATCCGGCGCAACGATCGCATCGATGTCTCGGTCAAGCTACTGGACGTCGCCATCCGGCACGGCGAGTTCGCTGGGCGCTCGGTCAAGCAAACCTCGGAGGTGCTGTTCACCAACCAGAACGGAGAACTTGTCGCGAAGTCGATGCCGTGGGGCATCCGTACAGAACGCGGTATGGGGAGTAAGGGGTCTAAGCACAAGGACCTGTCGCCGGCCGAGTACACCAACGACGACATCGAACGAATCGCGCAGCTCTATGCGGAGGAGCCGTCGAAAATCCGGGGGAGTGTGCCGCGATACTGGGACGACGTCGCGGTCGGCGACAGCCTCGGCGAGCTTATCCGCGGTCCGTGGACCGCAACGAAGGTTGCGTCCAGCAGAGTGGTGTACGAGTCGGACCTGATCAGCGGTACCGGCGTGTCGTAGCCGGATGAATGAAGGTCATCGCGTGATTCTTCGAGAGACCCGCGAAAGTCACTCGAGCAAAGGAAT
>NZ_JACBJQ010000056.1 GCF_013404075.1 Mycolicibacterium vinylchloridicum | reverse complement strand
TCACCCGCTACCCGGCTTTCGCCGTCATCGCATCGGCGGCGCTGGTGCTCTCCGCGGTCTACGTGCTGTGGCTATATCAGCGGATGATGACCGGGGCCGTCACCGACGGCAACGAGAAGGTCCGGGACCTCGGCACACGCGAGATGCTCGTGGTGGCACCGTTGATCGCGCTGCTGATCGGCCTCGGGATCTATCCGAAGATCGCCCTCGACGTGATCAACCCGGCTGTTGGCCACACAATGACCGCCGTCCACGAAGCCGACCCGGCACCCCACGTCGCGGAGGGAACCCGTCCATGAACGCGCCCAGCATCGAATATGGCCAGCTCTCACCAATGTTGATCGTCCTCGGTACCGCGGTCACCGGGGTGCTGCTCGAAGCCTTCGCGCCCCGCCGACGCCGCTCCCAGCTACAGCTCTGCCTGAGCCTGATCGGGCTGACGGCGGCACTGCTCGCCGTCATCGCGTTGGCGGGCACCGCCGGATCCGCGGTCGCCGGCGCCGTCATCTCCGATGGCCCGGCGACGTTCCTTCAGGGCGTCGTGCTCATGGTCGGCCTGATATCGACAGCATTGGTCGCGCAACGCGATCCCCGCGGTGGCTCACTGTCGTTCACGCCGCAGGCGTCGACGGTGCCGGGCAGCGTCGCGGAGAAGACCGCACTTCAGGTCGACAACGTGCAGACCGAGGTGTTCCCGCTGACCATGTTCTCAGTCGCCGGCATGCTGATCTTCGTGGCCGCGGGTGACTTCCTGACGATGTTCATTGCGCTGGAAGTGTTCTCACTACCGCTGTACCTCATGTGCGGCCTGGCCCGCCGCAGGCGGCTGCTGTCCCAGGAAGCCGCGCTGAAATACTTCCTCCTCGGCGCATTCTCCTCGGCCTTCTTCCTCTACGGCATCGCCCTGCTCTACGGCTATGCCGGCACCATGAGCCTGACCGGCATCGCGCGGGCCATCGACGCCGGCACCGACGACACACTCGCTCTCGCCGGCGCGTCGCTGGTCGCCGTCGGCGTGCTGTTCAAAGTCGGTGCGGTGCCGTTCCACTCCTGGATCCCCGACGTCTATCAAGGCGCGCCAACCCCCATCACCGCCTTCATGGCCGCAGCCACCAAGGTCGCCGCGTTCGGCGCCATGCTGCGCATCTTCCACGTCGCGCTGACCGGCCTCAACCACGACTGGAGACCGGTCCTGTCGCTCGTCGCGATGATGACCATGGTGGCCGGCGCGGTACTGGCCGTCGGCCAGGAAGACCTCAAGCGGCTGCTCGGATACTCGGCCGTGGCACAGGCCGGCTTCATCCTCACCGGTGTCGTCGCCGCGAACGGCACCGGTCTGCCGGCGACCCTGTTCTACTTGGCAACCTATGCGTTGACCACGGTGGGCGCATTCGCCGTGATCGGCCTGGTGCGCAACCACTCCGGTGGTGAGGAGACCACGATCGTCAACTGGTCCGGGCTGGGGCGGCGGCATCCGCTGACCGCGATGGTGTTCTCGTTGTTCTTGCTCGCCTTCGCCGGCATCCCGCTCACCAGCGGATTCATCGGCAAGTTCGCGGTCTTCGCTGCGGCAGCACACGGCGGGCAGCTGCTGCTCGTCCTGGTCGGCGTGATCGCCAGTGCTGTCACAGCTTTCGTCTACGCGCGGGTGGTGGTGTTGATGTACGCCGGGGACACACCCGCACAGCCGGCGCGGGTGCACGCGTCGGATTGGCTGACCGGGACTGCCATCGCGACGGCGGCCGTGGTGACGGTGGCATTCGGATGCCTGCCCCAGCCGCTGCTGGACCTCGTGAATGCCGCCGGGGCATTCTTGGGCTGAGTCAGCCCACTGTCAGTTCGGCCTTGCGGCGTTCGAACAGTCTCAGGACCATCGGCGTGAAAATCAACTGCATCGCCAGATCCATCTTCCCGCCCGGGCAGACGATGGTGTTGGCCCGGGACATGAACGAATCGTGCAGCATCGAGAGCAGATACGGGAAGTCGATGCCGTGCGGGTCGCGGAAGCGGATGATCACCATCGATTCGTCGGCGGTCGGGATCGACCGGGCGATGAACGGATTGGACGTATCGACCATCGGAACACGCTGGAAGTTCACGTCGGTGTGGGAGAACTGGGAGCAGATGAAGTTCACGTAGTCGGGCATCCGGCGCAGGATGGTGTCGGTCACCGCTTCGGAGGTGTACCCGCGGGACACCTTGTCGCGGTGCAGCTTCTGAATCCACTCCAGGTTGATCACCGGGACCACGCCGATCTTGAGATCCGCGTAGCGGGTGACGTCGACGTCCTCGGTGACGATCGCGCCGTGCAGACCCTCATAGAACAACATGTCGGTGCCGTCGGGCAGCGTCTCCCACGGGGTGAAGGTGCCCGGCTCCTGATCGTAGGGGGCGGCCTCGGTAGCGTCGTGTAAGTACTTGCGCACCTTGCCCGTCCCGGTTTCACCGTAGGAGCAGAACAAGTCCTGCAGCTCGGTGAACAGATTGGACTCGGGCCCGAAATGGCTGAACGTGTGATCGCCGCGGGCGTGAGCGTCAGCGATCTGGAGCTTCATCTCGGCCCTGTCGAACCTGTGGAAGCTATCGCCCTCCACATAGGCCACGTTGATGCCCTCCCTGCGGAAGATCTGATCGAACGTGCGCATGACGGACGTCGTGCCCGCCCCCGACGAGCCAGTCACCGAGATGATCGGATGCAGACGAGACATCGGAGCTCCTTTCAGCTCGCCGAAGACCGGAAGAGGCCGCGAACGCCATATAGCGGCAAGCCATCTGGGCGATCGTTGCTGTCAGTGTGGTAGTCCTCGATCCGCCGGACCTCCTCGGCGGCGCCGAAGATCAACGGCACTCGCTGATGCAAGCTCGTCGGCTGAACCTCGAGCAGGCGACCGCGGCCGGTGCTCGACAGGCCACCCGCCTGTTCGACGAGGAAGGCGATCGGGTTGGCCTCGTAGAGCAGGCGAAGCCGGCCCGGCTTGGACGGATCTTTCGAATCCCGCGGATAGAGGAACACTCCGCCACGGGTGAGGATGCGATGAGTCTCGGCCACCAACGAGGCCACCCAGCGCATGTTGAAGTCTTTGGCGCGGGGCCCTGTCTGGCCGGCCTGGCACTCCTCGATATAGCGCTGCACCGCCGGCTCCCAGAATCGGCGGTTGGAGGCATTGATGGCGAATTCCTTCGTGTGCCCGGGGATCCGGATGGACTGCCGGCTCAGGAAGAACTCACCCAGAGCCGGGTCGAGGGTGAACGCGTGCACCCCCGTCCCGACCGTCAGAACCAGCATGGTGGACGGGCCGTAGATCGCGTAACCGGCGCACACCTGCTCGGTGCCCGGTTGCAGGAAGTCCTCCAACGTGGCGTCCACGCCCGGGTTGGGTGCACGCAGGATCGAAAAGATGCTGCCGACCGAGACATTCACGTCGATATTGGAAGAGCCGTCGAGCGGGTCGAAGATCAGCAGGTACTTGCCCCGCGGGTACTGGACGGGCAATGAATACGGGTCATCCAGCTCCTCGGAGACCATTCCGGCCACCTGTCCGCCCCATTCGCAGGCGCGCACGAAGTACTCGTTGGCCAGGACGTCCAGTTTCTGCTGCACTTCACCTTGGACGTTGACCACGTCAGCGGAGCCCAGCACGCCCCCGAGTTCGCCTTGCGCAACCCGGTTCGAGATCGCTTTGCAGGCCAGCGCGACATCGAGGATCAACGCGTTGAGCTCCCCACTGGCGTCGGGGTGATGGCGGCGCTCCTCGATCAGGAACCGCACCAGCGTGGTCTGGTTGGTGAGCATGACCTGCACTCCTCCTCGCGATCCGCGCGCATGACATAACCCACGACTTGTGGTCGGTTCGATGGTCCCGGTGGGGGAGCGGACTCCCATCCCCCGTGCGGGTGGCCCGGCGGGGGGATGGCGTATTGCCCAGCCATCGAAGGCGATTGCGGGCTTACGATCACGCTATGACCACACCCTTTACCGTGCTGGTGTACAGCGACAACCATGCGACCCGGCGCCGTGTGGTCACGGTCCTGGGGCGCCGCCCCGCCGCGGACCTTCCCGAGTTCGACTTCCTCGAGATCGCCACGCCCGCGATGGTGATGCAGCGCATGGACTCTGGTGAGGTCGACGTGGCGATTCTCGACGGAGAAGCCACTCCCGCGGGTGGGATGGGGATCGCCAAACAACTCAAGGACGAAATCGCCGGTTGTCCGCCGCTGATCGTGCTGACCGGGCGACCTACGGACGACTGGCTGGCGCGCTGGTCGCGCGCCGACGCCGCCGTGCCGCATCCGCTGGAACCCGCGGCGCTGACCGCCGCGGTGATCGGTGCGCTGCGGCGCTAGCGGCGTACCGAGTTCACCAGTTCGACCGTCGCCGTCGTAGCCGCGGCCAGTGCGGTGACCTCCTCCTCACTCAGCTGACCGCATATCCAATCCCAATGGGCGGCAACCCTATCGCCTGTCGCCGGCCGCGGCGCCAACGTCACGCCCCCGCGGCGCCAGCGCACCGTCTCGAATACCTCGGCGCCGAGGTACAGCCGGTCTCCGTCGAAGCGCAGCGGCCGGGAGAGCACGCCGACATGGTCGTCATCGACGGAGTCGACCGTGCCCCAGCGGATCCGGCAAGCCTGCAGAATCCGCAGCGGCGTGGTCGGATCGCCGGCGAGAAACCGTATCCAGGGATAGACGACCAACACGTGAAAGCTGTGGTGAGCCTGGCCGTTGCTGCCGACGCTGTCGAGCACGCCGGTGGGCTGGTTGGCGAACAGGGTGCGCAGCCTCGCCGTGAAAGCAGCGGGATCCACGGTGTCGAGCAGCGGTCCGCCCACCCAGTAGCTACGCACCACCTCGGTGTCGAGCGGATCGCCGATACCGGCCGCCGCCGCGATCTCCTCGAGGTACGCCCAGGCGCCGTCGAAACCCTGGGCATGTCCGGCGATGTCGGCACGTCCGTGGCCGGACAGCAGCACAGACGCGTCCGGCGGACCGCAATAGCCGAGCTCGTTGGGTGGGAATGCGAAGCGGGCGAACAACTCCCATCCCTGTGCGTCGACCGGCAGTCGCGCCGTCATGGTCCCTCGTCGAGCCCGCTGCCCATGAGTCGCAGCCCGGTCAGCGCCGCCTCGGCGCCCTGCGCGTCGGTCTTCTCGACCACGAAGCCCATGTGAATGATGACCCAGTCTCCAGGGGCGAATGTCTCCTCGGGCAGCATGCCGATGTTGACACGGCGCAACTCCCCGGCGACATCAGCCAGGATCAGCTGCCCCCCGTAGCCCTCCACCGGGCTGACCACCCGACCGGGTATGCCAAGACACATGGGCTCACACCTCCTGCGCGGTAGATCGTTCGCGCGCCAGCACAATCGCTGCGCGGACAGCGTCCAACGCCGCGGGAACCGCCGCGCGGACCGGCTCGCTCAACCCGATCCCGTCGGCAGTGTCAGCGACCTCACATCCGACGACGATGGTGGGGGGCGCCGTTCCGCCCAGGGCTCTCAGGCTGGCAAAGACCGTGCCGGGATCCATGCCGTGAGCATCCAGCGCGGCTGTCGAACCGAAGGATTCGTGATCGGCGGCGAACACGTGGAGGGATCCCGGTGAGCCGCGGTCGGGTAGGGCATCGACGAGTATCAGCGCCGACCAGGTGTCGAGCAGGTCGTACGCCAAGTGCATGCCACCGATGCCGTAGTCGGTGACCCGGACATCCGGCCCGGCACCATCGGTTGCGCAGAGCAGGCGGACCACTTCTGACCCGAACCCATCGTCGCCGAGGAAGATGTTCCCGATTCCGGCGACCAGAATGCGTGACGGCATCGAATCGCTACATGTGCCGGATCCGAAGGTAGCGCTGGACGTCGGGGATCGAACGAACCCCGATCACCGCGCCGGCCACCACCGCGGCCGCGACCACGCATGTGGCGATCCATCCTATGACTGCCATGTCGAACTCCTTTCCGGGTCGGACGGTTGCAGGTCGAGCGGCTCGACCTCGTCGGGAGCGAAGTAGAGGTAGCGTCCGTACCACTCGTGCAGGTCGGCGGCCGGGTCGTCGTCGACCACCACCCCGACATGGGTGTTGCCGTCGACGTCTTCGTGAACGGAGGTGACGCGGGCGGTCCTTCCCGCGACGAAGATGTCCTGGGCGTCGGCGCGGCGGCTGGGCCGGAGCCGGACTCGGCTGCCGCGGGCCACCGGCACACCACAGATCAGGACAGCGTCGACCTCGGGACGGACCTGCTGGTCCGCCAACGGATCCCACCAGTCGACGCCGTCGGGCACTTCGGGGACCAACCCGGCGGGGGTCGTCCCGGCGTGCGGGTCGCGCAGCACGCCGTGCAGCCGTTGCATCGCTTCGGGCGACATCGCATCACAGCGATCGATGATCGCGGCCGCCAGTGGGTCAGTGGCCCGTGCTTGCGCCTTCTCCTCGTCGGTCATGGTCATCACTCGCAGGGTCAGGATCTCGTCGATCTCGGTCGAGTCGTAGAGGGCGCCCTCGCTCTGCTCGGCCACCTGCGGATGGTCGTAGAGGATGATCGGCGAGATCAACAGCAGATCGTCCTCGCCCGGTGCGCCGGCGAGCACGGGAAAGCATCTGTTGTGCCGGCATCGTGCCACGGCCGCGCGTGCGCTCGGCGGCGGCTCGAGCAGCGAGACGAACTGCCCGCCAGCGCATTCAGCGATGACATGGGTGCCGATCATCGAGCCCGCGATCGCCTCGGCGGGACCGGCTGCCGGCGCAGTGGTGTTGCTGACCGAGAGACTCACGCGGTACAGACCGTCGTCGCCCACCACGTCGACGGTGACCACAGCAGACAGATCGCGTCGGGTTCGCACCAGCCGGCCCCCGTCGACATCCGTGACAGCGGTGCCACCGGGCACCGTCAACGGCAACGTCCAGGATCGATTCCCGTCGTCGAGTTCCAATGTGCCGACGTCGATCTCGCACTCGACGGCCTCATCCCAGCTCAGCCAGTGCCCGCCGGGTGTTACGAGTTCGTCGACGGGAACCCAGCTTCCGTCCTCGAAACGCTCGGCCTGGCGGTGCTGCAGTTGGAGGAACCGCACGACCAGCGTGAGCCTGCCGCCGTCCGCGATCAGGAACTGGCTGTCGAGCGATCGTTCTTCGCCGATTCCGGCTTCCGCGGCGCCGGGCGGCCCGAGAACGCCGAACTGCCAGCGGCACTGGTTCTTTCGCGACGATGCCCGGTAGGGGTAGAGCAGATACCCCTCGTAGAGCACCGCGTCGGCGACGGCGCGGGCCCGGTCCCAGCCGGTGCTCACGGCTTCTCCGAACCGGATCCGTTGGTGCACAACGTGGGCTGCCCGGATCCCGTCAGCAGCGCGCCGACGGCCTCGTCGACGCTGAGCAGGCCGCGCGCCGACTTGTACGAGCACAACCCGGCGATGGTGTCTTTCGACAGGCGAACCCAGCCGGCGTCAGGATAGTGCTGTGCCACGAGGGCATGCCACACCGCGACCGGCATGTCGAAGGAGTCCTCACATTCCCAGGAGACCTGCCGCACGCTCAGCGATCGCTGGCTGGCATCGAAAATCGTTCCGCTGAACAGGAATTGCAGCGGAATCATGCCGTCGCGCAGGGCGTGGAAGTACTTGGCCCCGGTGACCTCGACATCGTAGGTGCACGCCAGTGGCAGTGTCGCCTTGGTGCTGCCGACGAAGCCCGGCACCATCGCCGCCGTGTGCAGCCACAGGAAGCTGCGCTGGGTGGTGGCCCAGCGCTCGCGAGGGCCGAACAAGTCGAGGAGGCCGCCCGCCTCTTCGTCGGTATACGACCTGCGCAGCGGCTCGATACGGACCTGGCACCGAAGCGCGATAGCCTGGATCGGGGTGTCACCGGACGCGGTGATGCCGATCTCGGCAGCCAGGATCGGAGTCACCGCGTAACGTTCGGGCGTCACGTCGAGCACCTGGAACGTCACGTCGGCCGTCACGGCAGTTGCACCACGCTGCGCTCGGCGACCCGGGCGAAAAAGCCGTCGATGAACTCTCTGGCCTGTGTTCCGCCGTCGAATCCACGCCAGAGCAGGCGGAGTCCACCGACGAATTCGTAGCAGGCGTCGATGGGCACGAGGAAGCAGTCCGGAGGGTGTCCGGAATCGGGTGCCCGCACCAGTAGTGCTTCGACATCGTCGGCCAGCAGCGCCACCCGCGGATCGTCGCTCACCGCGGCCCAGGCCGCCATGTCCAGCTCGGATTCGCATGCCCCGGCAGGCCCCGGATAGAAGGCTACGGTGCGGCCCAGCCCGGAGTTGCGGAAGAAGAATGCGAAGCCGACGGGAATCTGCAGGGCCTCCCACTCCGTGCGGCCCAGCGCGAACTCCGGGAAAGACAGGTAGCGGTCGGGGACCGCGCGGTAGCGAAGTGTGGCCTCGGCATCGGTGAACAGCAGATAGCACCCCCGGCACACACACATCAGCTGGCGCGCAGTGACGTTCACGACATGCTGATGCTGATCGGCAATCGGGTCGGCGCACATTTCGCACCGTTCGTCGGCCGATTCCGACGGTGGCCGCGCGGTCCGGATCCTGGCCAGGACCTCTGTCGGTGACATCGTCATGCCGGGGCTCCGATCGGTTCGCTGGTGATCGCGAGTGACAGCACACCATCGCGGATCAGCACCGGTACGGGATCGAGATGTTCGGCGGTACCCGCGATTCCGATGCCGGCGTGGACCACGTCATAGCGCGCATGACAGCGTGGGCAGCGCAAGACGTCGCCGGACAAGGCGGCTCCGGCAAGCGACCCCGCACAGCCCGGGCAGTGATCGAGGTAGGCCAAGACATCCGCACCGGCCCGGCAGGCCAGCACGACAGTGCCGTCGACGGCGAAGCACGCCACCTCGCCCGGCGCCAGCTCGGCGAGCTCGGGCACTGGGTACCAGGTCACCGAAGGATGGGCTGATTCTTGGATCCGCGACATCAGTGCGTCGACCGGGATGACCGTAGCGGCTGCCTGATCGGCGGGGACGACCTCGATGGCGACGATCTCGGGCGCGGCGGCTCGAACCGCGTCCTGCACCGCGAGTTCGAGGGTGACCGTTGACGATGGGCAGCTCTTACAGCTTCCCGAAAATGCCAGTCGGACAACGCCGTCGGCGATATCCACCAGCCGAACATCGCCACCGTGCGAACCCAGGTAGGGACGGACGGTGTCCAGGGCGTGCGACACCCGCCGCACCACGTCGTGCGGGTGCAGGCCGTGGACCAGCAGCAGGCTGGCGATCAGATCGTCGGCGGCAAGCCGGTCGGTCGCCGCGCCGTCGAGAAGCCCGACGGCCCGGGTCAGCGCAGCCCCATACAGGTCGACCACTTCCCGCACCAGCTGTTCGGCACGGGCTGCGGCGACCGGACCGCCGACCGCGCTGGCGTCCAGCAGGTTCTGGATCCGCTCACCCGCCGATCGCCAGTGCGCGTCGTGGTCCACCCCTCACTCCCCGGTCAGTGACTGCGTCGGCGTGTGCAGTTTGTCCAGTGATTTCCCCTCACCCAGGTACATGTGCACACCACAGGGGAGACAGGGGTCGAAACTGCGCACCGTGCGCATGATGTCGATGCCCTTGAAGTTCTCCCGATCGTTCTCCTCGAAGATCGGCTGGCCCTGCACCGCGTCCTCGTACGGCCCGGGTGTGCCATAGCTGTCGCGCGGATTGGCGTTCCACGGCGTCGGGGGATAGGGGTGGTAGTTGGCGATCTTGCCGTCCCGAATCACCATATGGTGGCTCAGCACACCGCGGACCGCCTCGGTGAACCCACATCCGATGCCTTCGTTGGGGACGTCGAACTTCTCCCAGGTCTTCGTCCGGCCGGCCCGGATCTCGGCGAGAGCCATCTCCGCGAAATGGAGGGCGCACGCCGCGGCGTACGCCTGGAAGTAGGTGCGCGCCCGGTTCCGCTCGATGGTGTTGCTGCCGTGCACCGGAATCTTCCACTCGAACTCGACGGGACCCTTCAGCGCCGTCTTGGGAAGGTTGATCTGCACGCTGGTGCCGGTGGCCTTGACGTAGCCGACATCGACCAGTCCGGCCAGCGCGGTGGCCCACAGCCGGGCCAACGGACCGCCACCGGTATCGAGGGCCAGATGATCGGTGCCGTCGAACCAGCGGGGTGACATCACCCAGCTGTAGTTCTCGTCGAAGTCGCGCTTCTGTGGGCGCGGGTTCGTGTGCTGGTTCCACGGGTGCCGACGATCCACCGGGTTGCCCAGCGGGTCGGTCCTGACAAACATCTCCTGGTCGCTCCAGTCGTCATAGTACGAGTGGCCCAACAGGATTCGGATGCCGAGGTTGATGTCGACCAGTGACGTCGTGACGAGCTTGCCGTCCACCACCACCCCGGGGGTGACGAACATCGCCCGGCCCCAGTCCTCCATATCCCGGTAGGCGAAGTTGCACACCTCGGGATCTTGGAACGAGCCCCAGCAGCCCAACAGCGTCCGGCGCAGGCCAACCTTCTCGTAACCGGGCAGCGCCTCGTAGAAGAAGTCGAACAGGTCGTCGTGCATCGGCACGACCTTCTTCATGAACTCGACGTAGCGCATCAGCCGCGTCATGTAGTCGGTCATCAGCTGGATGGTGGCGGTCGTGCCGATCCCGCCGGGATACAGCGTCGACGGATGTACATGCCTGCCCTCCATGAGGCAGAACATCTCCCGGGTGTAGCGGCTGACCTGCAGAGCCTCCCGGTAGAACTCGCCGGTGAAGGGGTTCAGTGCCCGCATGATGTCGGCGATGGTGCGGTGGCCGTGCATGTCGGCGTGCGGGGCGGCGGTGTTCTCGGCCTTGGCGAGCACGCTCGGATTGGTCTCGGAGACCATCTTCTCGCAGTAGTCGACTCCTACCAGATTCTCCTGAAAGATGTTGTGGTCGAACATGTATTCCGCGGCCTCGCCGAGGTTGATCAGCCATTCGCCGAGGTGGGGTGGCTTGACCCCGTAGGCCATGTTCTGGCAATAGCAGGAGCAGGTGGCGTGATTGTCGCCGCAGATGCCGCAGATCCGGCTGGTGATGAAGTGGGCGTCGCGCGGATCCTTGCCTTTCATGAACAGCGAGTAGCCGCGGAAGATCGACGAGGTGCTATGGCACTCGACGACCTCGCGGTTCTCGAAGTCGATCTTGGTGTAGATACCGAGGCTGCCGACGATCCGGGTGATGGGGTCCCACGCCATCTCGACAAGGGAGCCGGGTTCGTTCTTGATCTGTGACGGTTCGGGAATGATCGTTGTCATCGAACAACTACCTTCGATCGGGGTGGTTACCAGGTGCGCCGGGCGCCGGTGGTGAGTTCCTTGCCTTTGTGCCGCCAGCGTGGCTCTTTGTCGACGGTGCGGCCGGTGATTTCGCGCAAGTTGCGGATCACCGATCCGTAAAGCCCGGAGGCCGTCGTGGACAACTTGCCGCCTGGCGGTTCGTCCATGAACGGCATGAACTTGTCCGGGAAACCCGGCATGGTGCACCCGATGCAGATGCCGCCGACGTTCGGGCATCCGCCCACACCGTTGATCCAACCACGTTTGGGCACATTGCATTTCACGACCGGACCCCAGCAACCGAGCTTGACGATGCACTTGGGTGAGCCGTATTCCGTTGCGAAATCGCCCTGTTCGTAGTAACCGGCCCTGTCACATCCCTCGTGAACAGTCTTGCCGAACAGCCATTGCGGTCTCAACGCGTCGTCGAGCGGGATCATCGGCGCTTGTCCGGTCGCCATGTAGAGCAGATAGGTGAGCGTCTCGGAGAGGTTGTCGGGATGGATCGGGCAACCCGGTACGCACACGATCGGGATACCGGCCTTGCTCTTCCAGTCCCAGCCCAGATAATCCGGAACTCCCATGGCGCCGGTGGGGTTTCCGGCCATCGCGTGGATCCCCCCATAGGTGGCGCAGGTGCCCACCGCCACCACCGCGGTGGCCTTGGGCGTCAGTCTGTCGAGCCAGGCACTGGTGGTCATCGGCTGACCGGTTGCCGGGTCGTTGCCGAACCCGCACCAGTACCCCTCGGTGTGCAGCTGTTCGTTGGGGATCGAGCCCTCGACGACGAGCACGAACGGTTCCAACTCGCCGCGCTCGGCCCGGAAGAACCACTCCAGGAAATCGTCGGCGCCACCGCTGGGCCCGCACTCGAAGTCGATCAGCGGCCAGTGCACCGCAACCTTGGGCAGACCCGGTAACGCCCCGAGAGCGATCTCCTCGACGCTGGGTTGGGTGGCGGCAGTCAACGCCACCGAATCACCATCGCAACTGAGGCCTGCATTGATCCACAGAACGTGGATCAGAGTTTCTTCCGCTTTGACTGCTGCTTCCGTCGGCATGCTCGCAGCTTCCCGGGACGGGAGCTGACCGTCCCTTGCGCCGCCGGAGTCGACCGTCGGCCCTCTTGCGCGGCGTTGTTTCTGGGTCTACTCCCGGGCCACGGCGTTGTCAACGCTTGCGATGTGGTTGGCAGACGCTGGCCGGATGCTGCCGGATCTGATAGACCGGGTATGGCGGTCATCCGCGAAATGCACAGCACGGGCGTTAATTTGAACGTCGCGCGTGAGTCAGTGTTGTGTCGCCGAAGTGAAGTTACGGAGCCAATCGAACCAGTTGGGCATGCCCTCGCCGGTGCGGGCACTCACCGGCAGGATCGTTGCACTCGGATTCACTTCACGGACCCGGGCTATGTAGGTGTCGACATCGGCATCGAGGTGGGGAACCAGGTCGATCTTGTTCAGCAACACCACATCGACCGAGCGGAACATCACCGGATACTTGAGTGGCTTGTCTTCGCCCTCGGTCACCGAATACACCATCGCCTTGGCGTGCTCGCCGACGTCGAACTCCGCGGGACACACCAGGTTCCCCACATTCTCGATGATCACAAGATCAAGCACCGGAAGGTCGAGCCCCTGCAGTGCGCGATTGACCATCGGGGCATCCAGGTGGCATTCCCCGCCGAAACCATTGTTGGTGTTGAGCAGGGAGATCTGGGCGCCGCGTCCGCTGAGCTTGGCTGCGTCCAAATCGGTGGCGATGTCACCCTCGATCACGCCGACGGCGAGGTCGTTCGCCAGCTCGTCGAGAGTGGCGGCCAGCACCGTCGTCTTTCCCGAACCCGGTGAACTCATCAGGTTCAGTGCGCGGATTCCGTTGCTCTCGAAGGCCGCCCGGTTGATGTCTGCGCGGCTGTCGTTCTCGGCGAAGATGTGCTCGAGTACCTCGATGCGTTCCGAGCCGGTCGCATAACCACTGTGTTCGCCGTGGTCGTGCGAGTGATGCTCATGATCATCGTGTTCGTGGCTGTGCACCGTGCCGTCGTCGTGACGATGAAACCTACCCATGCCGAGTACCTTTCGCTTCGCAGGCTACGTCACGTCGAGTGAGGTGACCAAGAACTCGTTACCCCGGACCACCTCGACGTCGACGCTCTCGCAGTGTGGGCACGACACCGTCCAGCGGGAGGCGATCTCCGAGTGCTGTCCGCAGCTGTGACAGTCCACCTCCGCGGCGACGAATTCGAGCTCCAACTCGGCATCGGGCATGTTCTCGTGATCGCGGACCAGCGTCCAGCAGAACGACAATGAGTCAGGCACGACCTGACGCAGCGCGCCGATCTGTACCCGCACCACATCGACACGGCGGCCGGCCGCGTACGGCTTGACCACCCCGGCAATCGCGTGGCACAGCGACAATTCGTGCACTGTCGGTCTTTCCGTCCTCCGAGTCGGGCAGGCCTGCACCCTACAACGCCCCGCTGGCGCAGCCGAGAGCCTTTTGGACGGAAAAACGCAGACTTTCGCTGCGAAATTGTGATTGTGGTCATAGCACCGCGGGACTAGCGTGGTTTTCACCTGCCCGTGCGAACAGCCCATCGCCGCGGGTGGTTGTCTTCTGCTCAGGAGGTTCATGAGCACCTATTTGCGCCCGCATTCGGCGGGCTGAGGCGACGGCGATCCGATGAATGTGAGGGTGCGTCTCGACATCACCGGTGTGGTGCAGGGCGTCGGGTTCCGCCCGGCGGTCGCGCGGATCGCCGCTGAGTTGGGTCTCAGCGGCTTCGTGTACAACGACGCCGGGTCGGTTCATTGCGAACTGGAGGGCCCGGCCGCCGACGTCGAGGCCGCGATCACGGCGATCCGACATCGCCCACCGCCGATGGCCCGCGTCGATGCATTGCATAGTCGGGCTTTGGAACCCAAGGGCGACAACGGGTTTGACATCATCGGTAGCCGCAGTGGAGACGACTCACGGACGCTGATTCCGCCGGACATCGCGATATGCGACGACTGTCTGCGCGAAATGCACGACTCGGCCGACCGGCGCCACGGCCACGCCTTCATCACCTGCACCAACTGCGGACCGCGCTACACCGTCATCACCGATCTGCCCTACGACCGGCCGGCGACCACCATGGCCGGTTTCCCGATGTGCGCGGCGTGCGCGGCGGAGTACCACGATCCGCTGGATCGTCGCTATCACGCCCAGACCATCGCGTGCCCGGACTGCGGTCCCCGGCTGAGCTGGCAGGCCGCGGGCGTCGGACAGCACACCGACGACCCGGTCGGCGCGGCAGCGGCCGCGCTGCGGGCCGGGCGAATCGTCGCGGTCAAGGGAATCGGCGGCTTCCACCTGGCCTGCCGCGCCGATGACCCGTCTGTGGTCGCCGAACTGCGGCGGCGCAAGAACCGTCCGGCCAAGCCGTTCGCGGTGATGGTCGCCGACCTGGCCGCCGCGAACGACATCGTGGTCCTCGACGACGCGACCGCTGCCGCGCTGACCTCGCCGTCGGCGCCGATCGTGCTCGTCGCCCGCCGGTCCGGCGGGGTTGCCGACGCCGTGGCGCCCGGGCTGGCCGACCTCGGCGTGCTGCTGGCCTACTCTCCGCTGCACCACCAGTTGTTCGACCGGCTGGGGCGCTCGACAGCACTGGTGATGACCTCTGCCAACCGGGGCGGGTCACCCATCGTGTTCCGCGATGAACAGCTGGAGTGGATCGACGGGCTCGCCGATGCGGTTCTCACCCATGACCGGCCCATTCATGTGCCGTGCGAGGACTCGGTGATCATCATCGACGAGCGCGGCGCGCAGGTGCCGTTGCGCCGGTCGCGCGGGTATGCCCCGCTCCCGGTGTCGGTGCCCGATCCGCGACCGGAGCGCGTCATTCTCGCCACCGGCGGCGACCTGAAGACCACGTTCTGCCTGATGGGGAGCGACGGGCACGCACATATGTCCGCCCATCTCGGCGACATGGCCGACCCGCGGACGCAGAGCTGCTTCGAATCGGCGCTGGATCACCTGGCGTTCATGACCGGTCGCGCACCCGATGTGATCGCCTGCGACATGCACCCCGGGTACGCCACCACCGCGTGGGCGCAACGCCACGCTCTGGGCCGACGGGTCATCGCTGTCCAACACCATCACGCTCACGCGGTCTCGCTGCTTGCCGAACATCGACGGCTGGGCACGCCGGTCATCGCCGTCACCTATGACGGCACCGGCTACGGCACCGACGGCACCATCTGGGGCGGCGAGTTGCTGGCGATCACCGATGCGACTCGGTTCACCCGGGTCGGCCACCTCCGGGAGTTCGCATTGCCCGGCGGCGATGGCGCGGTTCGTCACCCGGCCCGTATCGCTCTGGATCTCCTGCACCGTGCCGGCATCGACTGGGCCGCCGATCTGCCGCCGGTTGCCGCGCTCGACAAGACTGGGCTGAGCATCCTGCACCAGCAGATCCCGCGGGGGCTCGGGTGTGTACCGACCACCAGCATGGGCCGTCTTTTCGACGCGGTGGCCAGCCTGCTCGGCGTGTGCCAGGAGGTCAGTTACGAGGGCCAGGCCGCGGTGGAGTTGGAGCACCTGGCCAGACGCGGGACGCCGAGTGGATTGGATTTCAGTGTCGCCGATGGCGTGTTGGATCCCGGGCCGGTGATCGCCGGCATCGTCGAGGGCCTTCGTGGCGGCACGCCCGTTGCCGACCTGGCCGCCGGTTTCCACCAGGCAGTCGTCCGCGCGACGACCGCGGCGGCCACCGAATGCGCTCGGGCAGCCGGGATCTCGGTCATCGGGCTGACCGGCGGCGTCTTCGCCAATCGTCTTCTGCTGCAGAGTCTTCGGCGCGCGCTCAGCGAGCGCGGGTTCGAAGTCCTCACTCACCGAACAGTGCCATGTAACGACGGCGGACTGGCACTGGGCCAGGCCACCATCGCCGCCGCCACGCTCATCGAGGCGGGGCCGGCGGCTGTACCGGAAAGGAACGGCGTATGTGCCTCGGAATCCCCGGCAAGGTGATCGAGATATGGGAGGAGGCCGGCACCCGGATGTCGACTGTCGACTTCGGCGGCACCACCAAGACGGTGTGCCTGGCGTACCTGCCGGACATGCAGATCGGCGAATACACGATCGTGCATGCGGGTTTCGCGATCGCCCGGCTCGACGAAGCGTCGGCCAACGAGACGTTGAAGATGTTCGAAGACCTGGGCGTCCTTGAGGAAGAACTCGGCGGCACCGAAGGACAGGGTAGGAGGGAACCGGCATGAAGTATCTCGACGAATTCCGTGATCCCGCCGCGGCCAAGAACCTGGTTGAGGCGATTCAGCGGCGCGCCACCCGGACCTGGACGATCATGGAAGTCTGTGGTGGGCAGACACATTCGATCATCAGAAACGGCATCGATCAGCTGCTCGACGGCGCCGTGGAGTTCATCCACGGACCCGGCTGTCCGGTGTGCGTCACACCGCTGGAGATGATCGACCGGGCACTGGAGATCGCCGCCCGTGACGACGTCATCTTCTGCTCGTTCGGTGACATGCTGCGGGTGCCCGGCAGCCGCCACGACCTGTTCAGTGTGCGCGCCCGTGGCGGCGATGTCCGCATCGTGTACTCGCCGCTGGACGCCACCCGGATCGCTGCCGACAACCCGGACAAACAGGTGGTGTTCTTCGGGGTCGGGTTCGAGACCACCGCGCCGGCCAACGCCATGTCGGTGCTGCACGCCCAGCGGCTGGGGCTGACCAATTTCTCGGTGCTGATCTCCCACGTGCTGGTTCCCCCCGCGATGACGGCCATCCTGAGCTCGCCCACCAACCGGGTAGAGGGCTTCCTCGCCGCCGGTCACGTCTGCACCGTGATGGGCACGGCGGAATACGGGCCGCTCGTCGAGCAGTTCAAGGTGCCCATCGTGGTGACGGGATTCGAGCCGCTTGACCTGCTCGAAGGGGTGCGTCAGGTCGTTGATCTGCTCGAATCGGGCAAGGTGGAGTTGCGAAACGCGTATCCGCGGGCGGTCAGCGACGTTGGCAACACCGTCGCGCAGGAGGCGCTGGCCGATGTGTTCTCGGTGGTCGATCGCCAGTGGCGGGGCATCGGCATGATCCCCAAGTCGGGCTGGGCGCTCTCGCCGCGTTACGCCGAATTCGACGCCGAGCTCAAGTTCGGGGTGGGGCATCTTCAGGTGCAGGAGTCCTCGGAGTGTCACAGCGGCGAGGTCTTGCAGGGCCTGCTCAAGCCCAACCAGTGTCCGGCGTTCGGCACGACCTGCACGCCGCGCACACCGTTGGGAGCCACCATGGTCTCCAGCGAGGGAGCGTGCGCGGCGTACTACCAGTTCCGCAGGCTCGAGACTGCCGCCCATGTCTGATTCGGCGGGCAGGAACGAAGCGACCCGGGGGATGGATTCGGTCGCCGTCGATCCATCGGATTGGGTGTGCCCGCTCCCGCTACGCGAGACCAGCCGGATCGTGCTGGGGCACGGCGGCGGCGGGATCCTGTCCGAAGAGCTGATCGAGAATCTGTTCCTGCCGGCGTTCGGGTCGGCGGGCGGTCCGGCCCGCGACTCCGCGGTGTTGAACGTTCCCGGTGGGCGCATCGCGCTGACCACCGATTCCTACGTCGTCAACCCGTTGTTCTTCCCGGGCGGCAACATTGGTGATCTGGCCGTCAACGGCACCATCAACGATCTCGCGTGCAGTGGCGCGCAGCCGCTCGGGCTGACCGCCGGCTTCATCATCGAGGAGGGTTTGGAGCTCGAGGTGCTGGGCGTCATCGCCCAGACGATGGGTAAGGCCGCCGCCGAGGCAGGCGTGAATATCGTCACCGGCGACACCAAGGTCGTCGGAAAGGGCAGTGCGGACGGGCTTTTCGTCAATACCGCCGGTGTGGGCGTAGTCCCCGACGGGGTGCGGATCGGACCCGAGCAGGCCCGGCCCGGCGACCACGTCATCGTGTCGGGCAACATCGGCGAGCACGGCGTGGCGATCATGAGTGTGCGCGAGGGTATCGACTTCGGGACGACGGTGACCACCGACAGCGCCCCATTGCATCTGCTGGTGGCCGCAATGCTGGCGGCGGCGCCCGACGCGGGCGCGATCCATGTGTTGCGCGATCCGACCCGGGGCGGGCTGGTCGCGTCGGCGGTCGAGATCGCCCGTACCTCCGGTGTCGGTGTCGAACTCGACGAGCAACTCATCCCGGTACCGGACACGGTGGCGTCGGCCTGCAGTTTCCTCGGACTCGATCCGCTGCAGGTGGCCAACGAGGGCAAGCTGGTGGCATTCGTCGACCCGGCGTACAGCGAAGCGGTATTGGCGGCCATGCGATCCCGGCCCGAGGGAACGGGGGCGGTGGTCATCGGCCGCGCGGTCGAGGAGCACCCGGGAATGGTTGTCGGCCGCACCGCGTTCGGCACCACCCGGGTGATCGAACGTGAACTGGGTGAGCAGCTTCCGAGAATCTGCTGATACGTGACCAATACCGATGACCGGACGGCACAGGCCCCCGGGTCACTCGTCGATGCGTACGACTGCCTGCTGCTCGACCTTGACGGCACAGTGTTTCGCGGACACTCGCCGACGCCGGGTGCCGTCGAGGTGCTTGCGGCCGTTGCTGCTCGCAAGATCTTCGTGACCAACAACGCTTCTCGGAGCGCCGGCGAGGTCGCAGATCACCTTGTGGCACTGGGGTTTGCGGCTGACGCCGGCGACGTCATGACCAGTGCGCAAAGTGCCGCGCGCGCAATGAGCCGGCGTCTGCCGCCTGAGTCCAAGGTTCTGGTGGTGGGCACCGATTCGCTCGCCGCCGAGATCGCGCTTGTCGGGCTGGCGCCAGTGCGTTCCCACAACGATGCACCGGTCGCCGTCGTCCAGGGCCATTCACCGCACACCGGTTGGGCGGATCTGGCGGAGGCCACCCTCGCCATCCGCGAGGGTGGACTGTGGGTTGCCACGAACGCCGACCTGACGCTGCCGACCGACCGCGGACTGTTGCCCGGCAACGGCTCGATGGTGGCAGCGCTACAGGCGGCGACCGGGACGACGCCCGAGGTGATCGGCAAACCGGCTCCGACGATGTTTCGGGATGCGCTGGCTCGCGGCGTGTTTCACGCACCGCTGGTAGTGGGCGACCGCCTGGACACCGATATCGCGGCGGCCAATGCCGCGGGCATCCCGAGCATGCTCGTGCTCAGCGGTGTGAGTACGCCGACAGATGTGATCCTCGCCCCTCGCGGACTGCGCCCGACGTATCTTGCCGAGGACCTGCGCGGGCTCCACGAACCCCTGTCCTGCATGCGGATCGGGCCCCAACCCGGTTGGGCCACGACGGTCGCCGATGGCGCCGTGACGGTTACCTCCCGCGGTGCCGATGACGCACTCTCAGCGCTGCGTGTGGTGGCGGACGCGATGTGGCGATGCGGTGCAGCCATGGTGGTGGCCGGTGATCGACGCAGTCGAGATGCGCTGCAGCGCTGGGACCTTGGCTAGCATCACCGCGAGAGCGCGCGCATCACGATCTCGGTGGCCAGTTGCGCGGTGAAGTGCTGTGAGCTACGCGGACCCGCAAGGTCGACCAGCCGAAAGTCGGCGTGTACGTGACGTCTACTGGCGCGGGCAACGGCGTGTGCCGACCTGCCCTCGGCCAGAATGGTCGTGTCGACTTCGACTGCGGGACAATCTCCGTCACGAATGATGCCGTCGGCATTCGGTACCCTCGGGTGGCCGCGGTCGATCGCCACCAGCCCGGTGAAGCGCTCGCGATGGGTGGCCGCAAGGTCCCACGCCAGTTCTGCGCCGGCGCCGTCACCGACCAGCAGTCCGCTCGCGATCTGCAGTTGGTCGAGGAACCCGACGATCGACTTCGCGCTCAGCCCGTCCACGATGGGAATGGTGACTATACGGAACATCGCAACCTGCAGGCGTGCCCGCAACGCGTCCTGGGCCACCGGGTTTCGGGCGGGTTCCTCGAGCATGATGATCGTCCGGCCGGAGGCCGGACCAGACAGCGTGACCGACACCGTGGTCCCTTCGATGGCGCTGACCGTGCATCGCGATCGGTGCTGATGCGGAGTGACTTCAATCATCCTGATACGTAGCAATGTCCCGCTGATAGGCGCGTTGATCGTTCATGTACGGAAATGCTGCTGCTCGAACATCAAGTTGTCTATTGAGATTCCGCAGCCAACGATGAAGCGCTCATCTAAGTCAGCCATCGACGCCGATACCCAGATCAGGCGACGAGTAGGGCTACGCCAACCGCCTGGTGGACCGGGTCGCGCTGGTCGGCAAGTCCCTGTGACCGTCAGGGCTGGTCGGCCCAGAACGGTGGCCGCGCGGCGTGCTGGTTGTGTTGGGTGCCATCGCCGGGCGCCGTGGCCGACCACGCGGTGCCTTCGCAGACCAGGTCGTGCGGCAACGGAATCTGGTCGGGCAGCAGCTGTCCGCCGGGTATCGCGTCGACGATCGCCTGCACTGGCAACGGCGGCGCCAACGCCGCGGTATAGGGCAGTGTGGTGAGCGCGGACGGAAGTGTCGGGGCAGGCGCGGCCGGGGGAGCGGCGACGACAGGCACCGGCGCGCCCAGCGGCATCGGAACTGGTGGCACCACGACAGGTACCGCCGGTGCCGGAGCCGGGAGGGCGAGTGCGGCGTCTTCGACGGGCGCGGCCATCGGCACGACGGCGGTCGCGTCGGGAACGGCTTCGACGGCGGGCGGTGCCGGCACGGCGCCGGCTTCCGGCGTGAGCGAGAACAGCTCTCCTGCCGGTGTCGCCGGGATCTCCGGAGCTGCGGCGACCGGCGCGGCCGGCGGTGCGGGTTCGACGGGTGCCACCGGGGGAGTCGCGGCGGCTTCCATGACTGGTGCGGCTTCCTGGACGGGTGCGGCGATCGGCGCAGCGGGCGAGATGTCGGCCACCGGTACGACATCGGTCACCGGTGCCGCGACGGGCGGCGCGGCGACCGCAATCGGCGCGGGGGCTTCGGCGGGTACGGCGACGGGCGCCGGCGCAGCCGCAGGTAACGGGGCGGCGGGCACGACCACGGGGGCGGGAACGACGGGAACCGGCAGGGCAGCCACCGGAACGATGGGCACCGCGGCCCGGGCTGCCGGGACCAGCGCACTGTCGGTCACCGGCGCGGCGACGACGGGAGCGGCTGCCACAGGCGCTGCGGCAGGAGTCGGCGCCAGCGCCGCGGAGTCCGGGATCGCGTCACCGACGGCGGAAGCGGCATTGCCGAGCATGTCCGGCACGACCGTTGGCGAAGCGGCGAACTGTTCGATGATGCCGCCGCAGGGCACGCCCGGGCTCGGTTCGGCACCGGCACCGGGACTGAAGATGCAGCTCAGCAAGATCAGGGCCGCGCAACCGGCCGACGTGACCGCCGGGCGGCGGATGTTCGGTGACACGATTCCCCGTCCATGACGATCTTGATTGGCCATCAAGACGGTATCGGTTCAGGTGGCCAAAACAAGATCGCGCCGATTCCTTTATGAAACCGATACGTGCCGGAGTCGATCCGGTGATTGCACGCTGAATCCCTTGTGCGTCAACGTGTTCAGCAAACCCGACGTTCGAGCCGATCGATGTAGCGGCCCGGCGCGCCTGCCGGTAGAGGTCGACTAGGTGTGCAGTTCGGGAAATTCGACTTCGGCACCGCCGGGCATCGCACTGACGCCCAGGCGGTCGCAGACCTCCAGGACCTCATCGACGATCGACGTCGGGACGATGAAGTTGCCAGTGGCCGATATCTGCTCGAGATGGTCGGCGATGTCTTCGGCTGCCGGTTCGGTATCGGCATCGGCCAGCCAGCCTTCACTGAGCCCGACGAACACCCGGGCATACCGCCGCGCGCACGCCGAATAGTTGCGGTGCGTGACAGTGCAAGCCGTACTTGCCAAGAACACCACCAGCGGCACCACCAGCTCGGGCCGGATGGCGCGCATGAAACCGGATTCGGCAAGGAACTTCTCGTCGCCGACGGTCTCGGCCACCATCCGGGAGAACCCTGTCGGCAAGACGGCATTGGCCAGGATTCCGTGCGCTTCACCTTCTATCGCAATGACATTCGTCAGCCCGATCAGGCCGGCCTTGGCCGCCGCGTAGTGCGCTTCCATCGGCTGACCGAACGCCCCGGCCGAGGAGGAGATGAAGACGAATCGGCCACCTCCTCCTGCCTTCATCGCCCGGTACGCGGGCTGGGCCAGATGGAAACCGCCGTCGAGGTGGACCCGCAGCATCCGGGTCCAGTCGTCGTGCGAAAGGTCTTCGAACGCAACGCTGCCGAAGATGCCGGCATTGCTGACGACGGCATCCACGCGTCCGAACGCGCCCATCGCCGTCTCCACGATCGCCGCGCCGCCCGCTGCGGTATCGACCGAGTCGTACGAGGCGACGGCCCGCCCGCCGGCGCGGGTGATCTCCTCGACCACCGAATCGGCGACGCCCGTGTCCACCCCGTCCCCGCGCATCGTCGACCCGACATCGTTGACCACGACCGCCGCGCCGCGGCCGGCCACATCGAGTGCGTACAGCCGACCGAGACCGCGGCCCGCGCCGGTGACGATCACCGCTTGGCCGGTGAAGTCGATCATGGCACCACCCTTGTCAATTCGGTGTCGATGCGCCCCCCGGGTCGCGAACCGGCCAGTTGACTGGCACAGGGTCGGACTCTACGGTGGAACAGATATTTGGTCAACAAGTCCGGGACGGCTTGGGGAGGGTGGAGGTGTTCGTTGGCTGACGACGATCGACTCGCTCGGCTGGCCGTGGTCGCATCGGCCTTCGCCGGGCACTCGGTCGTCGTCGTGCCTGGCGAGCCCGACTCGCCGCCCTGGACGGACGGGGAGCGCATCTTCGTCGACCCCGCGGCCACGCAGCGTGCCACCATCGAGGCGATTGCCGTCCAGGCCTCTCTGATCGCGGCGGGCAGTCTCGATGTCGATATCGTCAAGGCATTGATCGGAAACCGGAAGACAGCGACGCGGTATCTCGCCGTCGAGGGGCGCCGCGCACTTCTGGCCAACGCCCACATCCTGCCCGGCACGCTGGCAGCGCTGGCCGGCTCGAGCAGTGCGAGCCGAAGCCAGGCCGAGTCGCTGGCGATCGCGAAGGGTGCGGCGCCGGTTGTCCAAGCACCCGCGTCCTTCGGGATCATCCGGCCCAAGCCGGTACTCGACTTCCTCGGCCGCGCGGCGAAAACGGGTGACAAGAACATAATCGGCCACGTGCCACGCAGCGAAGGCAACCGGGCACTCGACGAGCTCGACGACGGCGAATTACCCACGGGCGACGACGATCCGGACATGTTCAGCAGCCCGGTCGGTGGCGGCGGCTTCATCGGAAGGTGGCTCAAGAAGCTGTTGTCGTCCACGCGTGCCGGCAGTTCAGGCGGCGGGCCACCGGGAGCGGATTCACCCACCCATCGCACCCATTCGGCCAGGCGCGGCGTCCACGCCGTCTCGTCGACAGCCACGGCCATCACCGACGTCGGGGCCGACGTCGTGGCAGCGGGGGTGAGGTATCCCGAGTGGGACGTCGATCGCAAGGCGTACCGGCCCGACTGGTGCACCGTGCGCGAAGTTGAACCGCGGATCACGCCCGACGCGTCGCCTGCCATCGACGACGCGATCGCGTTCCGGCGGCCCCTGGCGCGCCTGGGTATGGGCCTGCACCGCCGGCATCGCCAGGTCCAGGGCGATGACATCGACATCGACGCCGCCGTCGCGGCGAGGGTCGAGGTGAGGGCCTGTTCCGTGCCGGATGAAGCCGTCTACCTCGACAGCCTGCGCCGCCGCCGCGACCTCTCGATTCTCGTTCTGCTCGACGTGTCGGGCTCGTCCGCCGAGGCAGGCACAATCGGCAAGACGGTTCACGAGCAGCAACTCGTTGCCGCGGCCAACCTCGTCGTCGCACTGCACGACCTCGGCGATCGCGTCGCACTGTACGGATACAACTCCCAGGGCCGCTCGGCGGTGAACGTCATTCCGATCAAGCGCATGGACGACGATCTGGACAGCCAGGTACTGCGCAGGCTCAACAGTGTGCAACCCGCGGCGTACTCCCGGCTCGGCGCCGCCATCCGGCACGGGAGCAAGGTGCTCGAGGAGCGCGGCGGGACCTCGCGGCGTCTGCTCGTCGTGCTGTCGGACGGCCTGGCCTACGACCACGGCTACGAACGCGGGTACGGAGCAGCCGACGCGCGCCGGGCGCTGACCGAAGCCCGCAGGCGGGGCACCGGCTGCGTGTGCCTGACCGTCGGGGCCCACGTCGACTCGGCGGCTCTTCGCGGCGTCTTCGGCAGTGCCGCACACGCGATGGTGGGCCGTCCCGAGCAGCTCGCAGGCGTCATCGGGCCGCTGTTCCGGTCGGCCATCCGCGCCGCCGAAGTCCGGCGCCGCGTGTCGTGACGCATGCTTGAAACAAACATCTGTTCCGCGATAGGCTGCCAACCACCGCAGCGACGCGGGGAAGGGACGAAGGTTGCCATCAGTGGTCGCGGATAAGCTCGAGCACCAGAACGGGGTTGCCTACCTCCCCGAGGGGAAGCGTCCCTACTACCAGGCGATAGCGAACGAGGAGACCGTCTTCAAGGCGGCCTACCGGCAAGGGCTTTCGCTGGTGCTGAAGGGGCCCACGGGCTGCGGCAAGACGAGGTTCGTGGAGGCGATGGCCCACGATCTGGGCCGTCCCCTGATCACGGTCGCATGCCACGACGATCTGACCACAGCCGACCTGGTCGGCCGCTACCTGCTGCGTGGTGACGAAACGGTGTGGGTCGACGGCCCGCTGACCCGCGCGGTGCGCGAGGGCGCCATCTGCTACCTCGACGAGGTGGTCGAGGCGCGCCAGGACACCACGGTGGTCCTGCATCCGCTCGCCGACCACCGTCGCCAGTTGCCCATCGAACGTCTGGGCGTGACACTTCACGCCGCACCGGGTTTCGGGCTTGTCGTGTCGTACAACCCGGGCTATCAGAGCGTGTTGAAGGATCTGAAGGACTCCACCCGCCAGCGTATGGTCGCCATTGAATTCGGTTTTCCCACAGCCGAAATCGAAGAAGGGATCGTCGCTCACGAAGCGGGGGTCGACCCTGAGGTGGCCGCCGAGCTGGTCCGGTTCGGGCAGGCAGTCCGCCGTCTGGAAACCGGTGGTCTTCGCGAGGTGGCGTCCACGCGCGTGCTGATCGCCGCCGGCCGGCTGATCGCCGAAGGACTGCCGATGCGCGAGGCGGCGCTGGCCGCCATCGCGGGACCGCTGACCGACGATGCCGTCGTCGGGCGCGGTCTCGCGGAAATGATCGACGTCTACCTGCCCGCATCCAACTGACCCGGGAGAGCGAATGTCCTACGAAAGCACCGCGGAGCCGATCAAAGTCGGTTACCTGATGGACTTCACACTGCCCCCGGGGTTTCCCGAGGAGCTCCTGTCGTCGTTCACCAGGTGCTTCGAGCTCGTCTTTGAGGAGGCCATGGCCGACGGCTGGATCGACCGGCCGGTTCAGATGATCTACAAGGAAGTCGAAGGCTTGCCCAAGGGCAGCGTCAAAGCCGTGATCGACGCCTACGGCGAACTCGTCGACGAGGGTTGCCTGGTGGTGTTCGGACCGAACATCACCGACAACTGCGTGCCGGTGCGCGAAGCGATCGAGGAACGCTTCAAGGTGCCCGCGATCAGTGTGACCGGCACCGACGACTGGCTCGGGGAGTGGACGTTCGCCTTTCCGCAGGGATCGATGACCGACGAGCCGATCTTCATCGTCGACCTGATCGCCAAGCGTGGTCTGACCGAGATCGGCGTGCTGGTCGAGCAGAGCCTGATCGGTGAAAGCTACCTGAAAAGCCTCCGAAGTGCGTGCCGCCGCAAGGGTATTCGGATCGTCGCCGAGTCCGCGATCGCACAGACAGCGCAGGACATCGACGGCGCGGTCCGGTCACTGCACGAGGCGAAGGCCGAGGCCATCGTGCATCTCGGTTTCGGCTTCGGGATCGTCTTCATCAACCCGGTGCTGGAGACGCTGGAGTGGGACCCGCCGCGGTTCACCACCACCGCGTTCCAGAACGCCTGGGTCAACCCGATCATGTGGAAGGCCTTCATGGGCTGGATCGGTGTCGACCAGTACGACGAGGGCAACCCGATCGGGCAGGCGTGGCTGGATCGTTACGCAGCGCGTTACGGCGGCAGCCGGCCCGAGTATTGCGTGACCGTGGTCAACCACGATGTGGCCGCGACACTCGTGCGCGCTTTCGCGGACGCACACCCGCTGAGCCCGCGGGGTGTCAAGGAGGCGCTGGAACGGGTGAAGATGCTGCCCGCGGCATCGGGTGCGCCCGGAACCCGGGTATCCCTGGGCAAATGGACGCGGCGGGCTTGGATGGGGTCGGGGTACCTGGTGGCCCGCACGCTCGACGCCGACGGCGTGAACTCGCATCTGGTCGATCGCTTCGGAGCGGACGGCTGAATCGATGACCACACAGGAATCCACGCCTCCGGACACCGCTGCGCAGATAGCGAAACGTGCTCGCACAGGGCCGAACTGGGGCCGGGTGATCGCGCTGCTGGCGTGGCTCGGCTTCCTCGGGTTGTTCCTTGTGGTCGGGCGTACCGCTGTCGACCCGCGCGTGGCCAACCCCGAAGTCGAGGGGCGGCCACGTCCGGTCGATTTCCTGACGCCCTGGGATCACTGGCAGCTGGTACCGCAGATCGGCGCCTTGATCATGGTCGTGGTCCTGACGATCGTGTTCATCCGTGGCTGGCGCAAGAACCCCGGCAGCCCGGTGCTGATGATGGTTCTGGTCACCACCCTGATCGTATGGCAGGACCCGATCATGAACTGGTCGCCGTACGCGGTGTACAACCCGGCGCTGATGCACTGGCCGGAGTCCTGGTACCTGATCATGATGTCGCCGACAGTGGAACCCTTCATCGTGTTCGGTTATGTGACTTTCTATTTCGGTCCGTACTTCCCGGCCATCTGGATCCTGCGCAAACTGCAGGCCAGAAAAGGCCCCGAGTCATTCGTCAGCCGCCACCCGCTGATCAGCCTCGCCCTGCTCGTACTGGTGATCGGTTTCATCTTCGACGCCATGCTGGAGATCAGCTTGGTCCGGACCGGGCTCTACATCTACTCGCAGGCCATCCCGTGGGGAACACTGTTCGCCGGCAGCACTTTCCAGTTCCCACTGCTGTGGGAGTCGCTGTCGGTGACGTTCGTGATGATCCCGGCGGCGATTCTCGTCTACCGCGACGACACCGGTAAGTCGGTGGCCGAAAAGCTCGCCGCCAAGGCCAAACTGTTCCCGAAGAAGCCGGTACTCGGCATGTTCCTCGTGATGTTCACGATCATCAACATCTCGTACTTCCTCTACGGCGGCTGGTTCTGGGTCATCAAGGCCAGCGGCGCCGCCACCTCGGTGGCCTGCCCGTGGCCCTATCCCGAAGCAAAGGTCTACGATCCGCAAGGCTATTACCGGGCGAACGGAGCCGAGGGACCCTACTCGGTCGGCAAGTGGTCCACGTGGCAGCAGGGACCGTCGCGGAACACCGACGTCGAACTCGGCTCGACGAGCAATCGTTGTGCCGCTGAGAACGCGAATGGGTAGCCGCACCGTCGTCATCACCGGCGCCGCCCGCGGTTTGGGATTCGCCTCGGCGGTGCGGCTGTACCGGGAAGGCTGGCAGGTGGTGGCGGCCATGCGCACCCCGGACCGGGGCATGCCGTTGCTGCGTGAAGCGACCGGCGCGAGCGAGGACGACGACCGGCTGATCGGTGTGCAGCTCGACCTGACGGACAACGCGTCGGTTTCGGCTGCCGCCAAGGCCATTGAAGAACGGGTCGGAGCACCCTATGCCGTGGTGCACAATGCCGGGATCTCCTCGGCCGGCATGTCCGAGGAGACCGATGCAGAGCTGTGGCAACGCATGTTCGCCACGCACGTAATCGGTCCGGTGGCACTGACCAATGCGCTGTTGCCGTCGATGAGGGCCGCAGGGGAGGGGCGGATCGTTCTGGTGTGCAGCTCGGCCGGGGTGCGCGGGCAGCCGGCCACCGCTCCGTACTCGGCGAGCAAGGGGGCGATGGAACGCTGGGGAGAATCGTTGGCCTCCGAGATCGCGCCGTTCGGACTCGGCGTCACGGTGCTGATCACGGGCACCTACGACACCGAGATCATCACCGACGCCGGCACCACCGATGACCGCGACTTCAGTGGTCCTTACGCGCGGCTGCACCAGACGATGGACACCCGTGGCCGCTTGGCGATGAAACTTGCCCGATCGCCGGAACGCTTTGCCGACGGATTGGTCAAGGTGCTGGCGGATCGTGGACCGTTCCGCCGGCACGGTGTCGGCCCGGACGCGTCGATGCTGTTGGTGTCCAACAGATTCCTGCCATCGTCAGGCATGCATCACCTGTCACGGATCGTGCTGGGCATCCCCAGGCAGGGGGCGATGCGCGCCGGCGTCCATCCGCTCACCGCGACTCAGAAGGCGATGGTGCTTGCCATGAAGGTCGTACCGCCGCCGGTGATGCAACGCATCGTCGCGGCCGCGGGCAAGCGGGCAGCTGCCAAACAGCCACCGCAGCAACAGAAGGAGCAGTAATGGAACAGCTTTTCGACGACCTCGAGGACTTCGGCTCCTTCGACGACGTCGTGTCCGGCAATGTGCGGGATCCGTTCCCGGAGCTGGCCCGGTTGCGCCGCGAAGAGCCGGTCCAGCGCATCGAAGGGTCGGCGATGCCGGGAGAGGCCGGTCTGCCGGTCTTCATCGTGTACCGGTTCGAGGAGGCGCAGCAGATGCTGCGCGACAACGAGACGTTCTCGTCGTCGGGTGTCATCGCCGCCTTCGGCCCGGTGCTGGGGGAGCGAGTCATGCTCGGCATGGACGAGCCGGTGCACGGCCGGTTGCGCGCCTTGATCTCGAAGGCCTTCTCGCAGAAGTCACTTGCGCGTTGGCAGGACGAGCTGGTCGCTCGCGTCGGTAACGAGCTCATCGACGCCTTTGCCGGCACCGGCAAGGCCGATCTGGTGAAGGAGTTCACCTTCACCTATCCGAGCCGGATCATCGCGGGCCTGTTGGGATTGCCGGAGGAGGACTATCCGCAATTCCAGCGCTGGTCGATCTCGCTGCTGAGCTGGATCATGAATCCCGAACGCGGTCTGGCGGCCTCGGCCGCACTGGTCGAGTACTACCGGCCGATCCTTCAGGCGCGCCGGGCCGAACCGCGCGACGACCTGATCAGCCTGCTGGCCGCCGCGGAGATCGACGGCGAGAAGCTCGCCGACGAGGAGATCTTCTCGTTCCTGCGGCTGTTGTTGCCCGCCGGCGTCGAAACGACCTACCGGTCGCTGGGCAATCTGCTCTTCGCACTGTTGTCGGATCCCGCGCAGCTCGAGGCCGTGCGCGACGACCGCTCGCTGCTGCCGGCGGCCATCGAGGAGGGGGTGCGGTGGAATCCGCCGCTGCTCACCATCACTCGGGTCGCCACCCGCGATACCGAACTCGGCGGGGTGCCGATTCCGGCGGGCGCATCGGTGATGCCGATGCTGGGCGCGGCGAACCGGCAGGAGGACCGCTGGCCGCAGCCCGACACCTTCGACCTCTTCCGCGAGCCGCGCAGCAATCTCGGCTGGGGATACGGCGTGCACGTCTGCCTCGGCATGCATCTGGCGCGTCTGGAAATGCGTACCGCCGTCAACCTCTTGCTCGACCGGCTGCCCAACCTGCGGATGGACCCCGACGGGGACGACCCGCACATCCGCGGACAGGTGTTCCGCTCGCCGACGTCACTGCCTGTGCTGTTCGACGCGTAGTAGGGCCCCTCCAGCCTGTGGTTATCGACACCGCCACTTGAACTTTCGCGCGACTGGCGTTGGTGCACCCCATGTGCCGAGCGTGGGACTTCTCGTCGAGATCGTCGAGGTTTCGTCAACGACAGCCCGCACGCTCAGCGGGCGGACTCATGTGCTTCGAGCGACATCAATGCACCACGACGCCGCGGAGCGTCGTGTCCCGCACGCACAGCAGTGACGCGCGGGTACCCAGCTGGCGCAGAATGCTCTCGGGGATCCAGCCGACACCGATCACCGAACGCGCCAGGAGATCGTTGGGCGGGCAGTCGATACCGATCTCGCCGGACCTGATGCCCTCGGCCAAAAGGCTTTTCATCTGCCGCACCCGCTTGGTGAACAACCATCCGGGGTTGGGCGTGTCCGGGGGAGACTGGCGCATCCAGGCCAGCTGAATCCGGAACTCGTCGGCGAAGCGATCCATCGCGTTGGTGTTGATCCAGCTCAAGGCGTCCAGCTTCTCGACAATCGTGGAATCCGCCGCAAGCACCTCGGACCATCCCATGGCGACCTTCTCGCCGAAGGACTGCATGATCGACGCCAGCAGCTGATCCTTCGATCCGATCAACCGATAGACGGTTCCGGTTCCCATGCCGGCCGCCGAGGCGATGTCACGAACCGTGGTGACCTCATAGCCCTTCTTGCCGAATTCGGCTCTGGCGACAGCTCGTACATGGGCGGCCTTGTCATCAGGTTCGGCATCGGCGTCGTCGGTCCACGACCGGACCACGGCATCTGCGGCCAGGAACGCCGCGGACGCATCCAGCTGTTCGTCGGTGGGGGAGCCGGTGGCCAAGCCCTCTAACAGGATCCGGCACAGCAGCACGGCCGACTTGTCTGGCCCCGCGTTGCCCCGGATGACGTCGAGTCCGATCTGCAGCATCGTCTGCACGATGCGCTCGGCCAGCACGGCCAGGTCGACATCGGATCGCAGATAGCCGCTCCATCGCGCCGCACGAAGCGTCTCCAGCATCGACTGCAGCAATGCGGTCGGGCGCCGTGCCGCTAGCGTGGTCAGTTCGTGATGGGAGCTCGGACCCTCATAGAACGACATCTGCAAGGCGGCGCGATGGGTGATCCCGCAGTGCGCGATCGCCGTGGACAGCTCGGCGATCTGATCGAAGGCCGGATGAAAATCGGGGTCGTTCAGCCTGGTCTGCGCCTCACCGGCGACGCGATCCAGATCCTCGTGGTAGCGGTGCAGCAACTCGACGAGGATCGCTTCCTTGGAGTCGAAGTGGTGATACAGGCTGCCGGGCAGAATGCCTGCCGCATCGGCGATTTCCTGCAGCGAGGTCCGCAGGCCCGAGGTGGCGATGATCGACGCTGCCGTCTGCAGGATCTCAGTGCGCCGGGTGCCGTCGTCGTAGGCGTTGCCGAGCTTCGGCGTCACGCGTGCACGCCCCACGACTCCTCCAAAGACTGGTACCCGGCTGACCCGATATTTGGTAGACGCTACCAGAAGCCGATATGGCGACAGGGCCGCTCACCTGCGAATGTCGGTCGCCGATGACGGCCGACGGGAGATCCGTTTGGTAATCGGCTAGGTGTTGTCCGCGTTGCTGCGCGGGAAGCCGCCGCCCTGCGGGAAGAGCGGGAACACCACGTCGTCCAGCTTCTCGGCGTCACCGGCGGTGCGGTTGACCGTTGCGCTCCAGATGTTTCCGTCCGGCGCCACCTCGAGCGCCCACGCGTGGCCATGGGTGTCCTGACGCACCACCTCGGGCTCGCCGGTGACCGCGCCGGTGCCCTGTGCGAGCCGGACCGCGACGGTTTGCTTGGCATTGACGAGATTGACCAGCACCGTGCCGTCCAGTGCGGCACACCCCGCGACGCCGGGCTTATCCGGCCACGTCCACACCGTCGTGGTCTTCGCGTCCGGCGAGATGCGTTGCAGGCGATCGCCGGCCGGACTGCGGTCGGTGATGTACAGCGACTTGTCGGTCGGGTCGATGCACATCCCACCGGCGGGGCCCATCCCGGACAGCGCGGTCGTCGGCGGTGCCGGATTGACCGTCGTGGGCTGTTCCAGGCGGATCACTTTACCCGCCAAGGATTTCGGATCTGCTGCGAGCGCGGGGTTGCCGGCGTCGCCGGTCTGTACCACGAGCGTGGTCGGGCTGGTGAAGATCAGCGACCCGGTATTGCCGGTGGCTCCCTTGGGAATCCCGGTCAGGATGGGCTTGGGGATGTCGCCGTCAGCCACCCGGATCACCTGGTTGTCGGAGGGCGTGCTGATGTAGGCGTACATCAGGCGGTCCTGGGAGTAGGTGGGCGAGAGCACGATGTCCATCAGTCCGCCGTCACCGCTCGGGTCGACCGGGATGACGGTTTTGATCTTCGGTTCGGCGCTGACGGACACGTCCTTGATCGCACCGGTGGTGCGTTCGGCCACCAGGGCGGTCTTGCTGTCGGGGCCCATGATCAGCCCGCTGGTGCTCTCCAGGCAGCCCTGCATGACACCCGGCGCAGGGCTGCCTGGAGAGCACCAGCGGGCTGATCATGGGCCCCGACCACACATCCTGCCCGCTAGGCCAGTGTCACTTCCTTATAGAACA
>NZ_JACBJQ010000055.1 GCF_013404075.1 Mycolicibacterium vinylchloridicum | reverse complement strand
ATTCCTTTGCTCGAGTGACTTTCGCGGGTCTCTCGAAGAATCACGCGATGACCTTCATTCATCCGGCTACGACACGCCGGTACCGCTGATCAGGTCCGACTCGTACACCACTCTGCTGGACGCAACCGGGCTACGGCGCGATCACCATGAAAAATACACTCGCGGAGACGATGTCGACCTTGCCTGCTCAGCTGGCCCGGTCACTGACCTGGGACCGAGGCAAAGAGATGTCCGCACACGCCCAGTTCAACGTCGAGACGGGGATACCTGTGTTCTTCGCCGACCCACAATCACCATGGCAACGCGGCACCAACGAAAGCACCAATGGACTTTGACGGCAGTACTTTCCGAAGGGCACCGACCTATCCCGATGGACCGCAGAAGACATCGAAGCGGTCGCTCACGCCCTCAACACCAGACCCCGCAAGACCCTCGGCTGGAAGACTCCGGCGGAGGCCTTCAACGACCAGTTACTCTTGCTCCAACAAGCCGGTGTTGCGACAACCGATTGAATCCGCCTTGGCTGCCCCTGTCGGAATCAACGATCGTCGCGACAGGTGAGCGAAGCGCCGCGGCGTGATCCAGGGCGGCCACCGCCAGCGAAGACTTCATTCGCGAGTCGATCGAGTAGCCCACGATCCGGTTGGAGTGGACGTCTTTGATGGCGCAGAGGTGGAGCTTGCCTTCGTCGGTGCGGCGCTCGGTGATGTCGGCCAGCCAGACCTGGTTGGCGGCCTGGGCGCCGAACTGACGCTGAACGAGGTCGTCGTGGACCGGTGGCCCGGATCGACGGTTCAGTCCACGTTTCTTGGCGAAGATCGACCAGATGCGCTCCTGGGAACACAGCCGTGCGATGCGGTTTTCACCGGCGGTGATCCCGCGCGCGGGAAGTTCGTGGGCGATGAATCGGTAACCGAAGGCGGGGTCGTCGGCGTGGATGTCGCGGGCGGCGTTGATCAGGTGCGCATCGTCCCAATCACGCTGAGACAGCTGTGCTTCGCGCCATTTGTAGAACGCCTGAGTGGAGAATCCCAGGACCCGGCAGGTCACCGTGACGGGTATCCCGTCGGCGGCAAGGTCGAGGACCAGCGGGTATATCATTTTGGGTTGGCGTCCCGAGACAGGTAGCCGACCGCGCGACGCATCACTTCAGCCTCCTGCTCGAGGAGTTTGATCCGCTTGTGCGCTTCACGCAGCTGCGCGGCCACATCGTCAGCGGCCGCCGCAGACGCGCCGGGCCGGTCGCCACCGTCCTCACGGTCGGCGATCTTGAGCCAGCGATGCAGGCAGGCTTCCGAGATGCCGAAGTCCTTCGCGATTTGGCGCAGCGGCGCCTCACCCTTGCGGGCCACAGCGATGACGTCGGCTCGGAACTCGGCAGGAAACGGTTTCGGCACGAGATTGATCCTTCCAGCGAGGACGAATCCTCACAGGTCAGGAGTCAACCAAACCGGGGGCAGTCCCGGGTGATACCGCTCAGGTGAGGACCATCAACAGGTCGCCGCCTTCGACCTGGGCCCTGGCGGCGACTGCTATGCGGTTGACAGTGCCGGCCTTTGTGGCAGTGATCGCCGCTTCCATCTTCATTGCCTCGATCGTCGCCAACGTCTGCCCGGCCTCCACCGCGTCACCCTGGGCCACGGTCACCGTGACCACACCGGCGAACGGCGCTGCAACATGATCGGGATTGGTCTTATCGGCCCTCTCGGACACCGGGATATCCGAGGCGATCGACCGATCCCGGACCATCACCGGCCGCAATTGTCCGTTGATGATGCACATGACTGTGCGCATGCCCCGCTCGTCGGCGTCGCTGATCGCTTCCAACCCGATCAGCAACTCCACCCCAGGTTCCAGTGTGACCCGGTGTTCCTCACCATGGCGTAGCCCGTAGAAGAACTGGTTCGCCGAAAGCCGCGATGTGTCACCGAACTCCTCGCGGTGCGCCTCGAACTCGGCCGTTGGTCCCGCGAACAACAGATGATTGAGCACTGCCCGACGTTTCGGCCCCGGCGCGGCCAAGGCCGCATCCTGCTCAACGGTCAACTCCTGTTCGGGTTTCGCCGGGCCTCGGCCGTCGAGAGCCTTGGTGCGCAACGGTTCCGGCCACCCCCCCGGCGGATCCCCCAGCTCTCCACGCAGAAATCCGATCACGCTATCCGGGATGTCGTAACGGCCCGGCTCGGCCGCGAACTCCTCGGCACTCGCCCCGGCACCGACCAGCGACAACGCCAGATCCCCTACCACCTTGCTCGACGGGGTGACTTTAACCAAGCGCCCCAGCACGCGATCAGCACCAGCGTAGGCGTTTTCAACGTCTTCGAACCTGTCCCCCAATCCCAACGCGATGGCCTGCTGCCGCAGGTTACTCAATTGTCCACCTGGGATCTCGTGGGTATACACCCGTCCGGTCGGGGCCGCCAGTCCGGACTCGAACGGGGCGTACACCTTTCGCAGCGCCTCCCAATACGGCTCAAGATCGCACACCGCCGACAACGACAACCCGGTGTCGAACTCGGTGCGCGCCGCTGCGGCCACAATCGACGACAGCGACGGCTGACTGGTGCTGCCGGACAACGGCGCCGCCGCCCCGTCGACCGCATCCGCCCCGGCAGACCACGCCGCGGCATAAGTCGCCAACTGACCGCCCGGAGTGTCATGGGTATGCACGTGCACCGGCAGGTCGAACCGCAATTTCAACGCCGCCACCAACGTGGCTGCAGCTGGGGCGCGCAACAATCCGGCCATGTCCTTGATAGCCAGCACGTGCGCACCTGAATCGACGATCGCCTCTGCCAACCGCAGGTAATAGTCCAGCGTGTAGAGATCTTCGCCCGGATCGGAGAGATCCCCAGTATACGACATCGCCACCTCGGCGATCGTCGTGCCGGTATTGAGCACCGCATCGATCGCCGGGCGCATGGCAACAATGTTGTTCAGCGAATCAAAGATCCGGAAGATGTCCACACCAGTCTGTGCCGCTTCCTCGACGAACGCGGAGGTCACTTGTTCGGGATAGGGCGTGTACCCGACGGTGTTGCGGCCGCGGAGCAGCATCTGCAGGCAGATGTTCGGCAGCGCCTCGCGCAGTGCCGCCAACCGATCCCAGGGATCCTGCTTAAGGAACCGCAATGCCACATCATAAGTTGCGCCGCCCCAACATTCGACCGACAGCAGCTCGGGCGTCATGCGCGCGATGTACGGGGCGACCCGCATTAACCCACTGGTCCGCACCCGCGTCGCCAAGAGTGACTGATGCGCATCCCGGAATGTCGTATCCGTGACACCGACCGTTTTGGATTCCCGCATCCACAGCGCGAAGCCCTCAGGACCGAGCTCGGTAAGCCGCTGTTTCGACCCCGGTGGCGGGGCCGCCGTCAGATCGATAGCGGGCAATTTGTCGCGAGGATAGACCGCCGAGGGCCGCGGTCCGTGCGGCTGGTTGACGGTGACATCGGCCAGATAATTTAGAATCTTCGTGCCGCGGTCCGCACTCGAACGTGCCGTCAACAACCCAGGACGCTCGTCGATGAACGACGTCGTCACGCGGCCCGACTGAAAGTCCGGATCGTCCAGAACAGCCTGCAGGAACGGGATATTCGTCGACACACCGCGGATTCGAAACTCGGCCACCGCACGTCTGGCCCGCCGGACCGCCGTGTCGAAATCCCGTCCCCGGCAGCTCAGTTTGACGAGCATCGAGTCGAAGTGAGCGGTGACTTCGGCACCGACGTTCGTTCCACCGTCGAGTCGAATACCCGCGCCGCCCGGAGATCGGTAGCCGGTGATCCGCCCGGTGTCGGGCCGGAATCCGTTGGCAGGGTCCTCCGTCGTGATCCTGCACTGGATGGCCGCACCGCGCATCTGGAGTGTGTTTTGCGCCAGCCCGAGGTCGGCCAGCGTCTCCCCTGCTGCGATGCGGAGTTGGGCAGACACGAGATCCACATCGGTGATCTCCTCGGTCACCGTGTGCTCCACCTGAATCCGCGGGTTCATCTCGATGAAGACGTGCTGTCCCCGATCGTCGACCAGGAACTCGACTGTGCCGGCACACGAGTACCCGATCTGGCGGGCGAAAGCCACGGCATCGGCGCAGATCCGCGCACGCAGTGCCGGTTCGAGGTTCGGCGCCGGTGCCAGCTCGATGACTTTCTGGTGGCGGCGTTGCACACTGCAATCTCGCTCGAACAGGTGAATGACCTCGCCAGAGCCATCGGCCAGGATCTGCACCTCGATGTGCCGAGGATTAACCACCGCCTGTTCCAGGAACACCGTCGCGTCCCCGAACGCCGACTCCGCTTCGCGTGACGCAGCTTCGATGGCCTCCTGTAGATCAGCAGCCGCGGCCACACGGCGCATCCCGCGCCCGCCACCACCGGCCACCGCCTTGACGAACAACGGGAACTCCATCGCCTGTGCGGCCGCCACCAACTCGTCGACATCAGCCGACGGTTGCGATGACGCCAACACTGGCAGCCCGGCAGCCCGCGCGGCCGCGATCGCCCGCGCCTTATTCCCGGTCAGCTCCAGCACATCGGCCGACGGGCCAACAAACGTGATCCCAGCCGCCGCGCACGCCGTCGCCAGCTCCGGGTTCTCCGACAAGAATCCATACCCCGGATAGATCGCATCAGCGCCGCAGTCCAGTGCGGTCGACACGATCTGGTCGACATTCAGATACGCGCGGACCGGATGCCCTTCGGCGCCAATCTGATACGACTCGTCCGCCTTCGACCGGTGCAGCGAGTTGCGATCCTCATACGGGTAGACCGCAACAGTGGCCGCGCCGAGCTCGTAGACCGCACGAAACGCCCGGATCGCAATCTCACCGCGGTTGGCAACCAGAACCTTGGAAAACACGCGTTCCTTTCGAAGAGCTGGTCGGTCGCACGCATTTGCGTCCGTCCCGAGCACTCGCTCGGCGGCCAGACCAACGCGTTCGACGCAGCCTGCTCCATAATCCGCGACAACCGGAACGTTGTCAGCTATCGAGTTGAAACACCCGCCGCGCGATCGAGACTACGAGATACAGAGGTGGTGCGCGCTACCCTCACGAGATGTGCTGTGGCACAGGGTGGAAATTCCAATCTTCGACATGAGTCGCAGGAGCCCCGGCTCCGTGTCGGAGCCTGCATAACCGCCAATCCACTCCATCAGCGCCTGCACCAGATCAATCGGTAGCTTCGCTTTTGCACGAACAAGGACCGCCAACATGTCGCTAATTGCACTTCCTTGTTCGCCAGCCCCAATTTTCGCGCAGACCCAGAGGTAGTCTTCGGGCGAGAGCCACGGCGCCGTCACGCTGGTCAAATCCCATGCAAGAGACGACTCTTCCGCGATGTTAATGTTGTACTCCAATCTCTCAATTATTCGACAGCTTTTGGTTCCAGGCGTTACGACGGGTATGCCGAACCCGCTCCACGTGGAACTACGCAGAATCGGTATGCGGCTTGCGCCCAACCGGATTGCATGTCATTGCTGTCCTTAATGAGTTGTATTCTCCGTTATCCTCCGCGGGCTCGTCGCTCCGACGTCGTCTTTATCTAGAGGCGGCGAGCTGTTCAATCCGAACCGAGATGGGTTTGCAGGATGAAAAACTCGGATGGTCCGGTCCGAGACTGGCCCGAACCCGCCTGCGTCGTCTTAGCCGGACCGCATGCCTGCCGCCAGCGAGAAGCGGACGCGGCGTGGTAAATCCATCAGTTGATGATCTAACGCCCACGACCTACGTCCCTCGGAGAGCATCGGTCGTCCGTCTGCCGCGCTTTCAGTCGACGCATCGGATACACACACTTCCAAGACCCAGTACGTCACAGCGGAAGTGATCTCCTGGCCGAGCAGGGACCGCGCGGTGAATGCTGCCCGTTAGCACGATGTGGCCCCGGTTGAGGGCCTGGTCAGCTTCCACAAGCCTTCGCGCGATCGCTGCAAAGGCACTACCCGGCGATTGCCCGATGGCGGCGCCTTCGCCGGCGGCGACAACGCTGCCGTTGCGGTTCAACGACGCCAAACTGTCCTCAAGCACCTCTTTACGGAGCGACGGTGAACCGACGGCAATGGCCGCAGATATCCCTTCTCCGTTCCCAGTCAGAACTCGTAGGACGGGGAAGGCTGCGGCGATACACTCGTCAGGCCGCTCGGCGGTGTCTCCAGATACCCTGGTGCTGACGAGCACTCCGACATGTGTCTCAACGCGCGGTGCAATGAGCGAGCTGACGCGGACCACGCCGCAGTCTTCAACGAGCACGCGCTCAGTGATCGGCTCAAGACTGTCATCGATGTCAAAATCGATGCCGATGAGAGATTTGGACAGGACGTATCCAACTACCGGACCCGTGTGAGTCGCAATTGCTCCCGAGTCACTGAAGAAGTCACGTGACCCGGTGCGGCTAAACGCCGACTGAAGTTCTTTGAGCATGTCCTGTTCTCCTTCTGTACGCCGACGGTCAGTCCGGCGCGGACGTCACTATCCAGACGGAACGAACCTGTCAAAGAAGATATGGCGCTCCTTACAGCCGCTAGCGATCAGCGACTCCAGTGCTGCATCGATCATTCCAGGCGGGCCACACAAGTACGCCTCATGTCCTTGGCCACTCGGGAAGTGTCTGTCGTAAACCTCAGTGATCAAACCGGTTTCGCCATCCCACGGCGTATCGTCAGGCTGACTCAGCGCAGGGATAAACGTGAACCAGTCCAGCTCATCTGCGAGTTGTCGAAGTTCGTCCAGCATTGGGAGGTCAGCCACGGTGCGCGCGCCGTAGAGAAACGTCGTTCGCCGTTGATTATTCTGCTCGATAAGGTCGGCAAGCATCGAGAGTACCGGGGTGATACCCGAACCTCCCGCGATGAAGATAATCGGGCGGTGTGATAGTCGAATTGCAAACTGCCCCAATGGGCCACGCAAGTTCAGCTTTGTCCCCGCGGAGATGGTCGTGCCGATCTGCGAGGTGAACCGCCCGTCGGGAATCACTCGAACTACAAGGTGCACCTGCGAGTCGTCGCTCGGTCGATTGGCCATCGAGAACGACCGCCATGCGTCGTCGGATCCCGGGACAAGGACTTCGACATACTGGCCGGCTACAAACGATATCGCTAAGGGCTCGTCCAAGGAGATCTCGATGCCTTTGATATCCGCTGTGTAGTCGACGATGCGGTCGACTGTACCGACGAACTCGACGATATCTTGGCCGGCGTTGTACTCGTCTTCGGTTAGATCTGCCATTGTCTCGCCGACGTCGACGACCAAGTCGCCGTCTGCATATGTCGAGCAGAGCAGCACGACACCTGCGTCGCGGTCAGCGTCGCTCAGGGAAAACGATGTTCCGTCGGATTGGGTGAATTCGCCTTCGACGACCTGGGCTCGGCAGGTGCTGCATCCGCCGTGCTTGCAGCCGTATTTCACGAATCTGCCATTCCGGAGAATTGCGGACAGTACCGTTTCTCCCGATTCGACCGGGAACGTGTCACCGAACGGCTGTACGGTTACTGTGTCACCCATGTTTTAGTGGATCTCCTGAAATTGCGGCTGGTTCTTCAAAATCGGTCGAGATGAAGATGGGTCCGCGGAGGGGCTGTCAGCGGCGTCGGAGGGCGCTTCCTCCGCGGACCCACCAAGTGTTACTTCAGCGGATCTTTGACTTCGTACTCGAGTCGCCGGATGTCGTCGATGGTCCACATCCGCTCAGCGTTGAGATGTGGTTGACCAATCAAGGTCTTGCCATCTGGTCGGACGTAGCCCAGTGCCAAGATGACATCGGCCAGGTCCATTCCATCGAAGCGCTCCCACCAGTTGGCACACCCGGAGTAGATCGTCGGGTTGAGGTTGAAGATCCACTCGCAACCTTCGCTGCACACGGCGAACTTCTTACCTTCGCCGTAAACGATGCGGGTTTCCGGTGCGTGCAATGTCGGCATGACACACGGAACATGGCAAACCTGACAGAACGGCGGCAGTGATGGCAATTCCTGCAACAAGATTCGTGCAGACGACGGGTCGCTCATGTCGCGGAATGCGTCCCACAAACCGCCGTAGGACTTGGTCCAGCCAGGGTAGTGGTTCTCAAACCATTCGTAATCTGCCGGACCCATGGGGTCGGTCCGCCAGAAGTTCAGCGGCCACATAGCCGCAAGCGCGATCGCCACTGAATGGTGCATGTCATTGACGTACCGGGCGACATCACCAAGCCTCGCCGGCGGCTTCAGCCCGAACGGACTCAGTCGACTCATGTAAGAGCCGACGAAGTCGTCCACGACCCACTCCTCCCAGACATCCTTGTAAGCCCAAGGGCGTTCCACGGCGAAGTACTCCGAAAGAACACCGACCAGCGTGTCCATCGACTGATGCTGGTGCCAGAAGTGACGGTCAAGCGACTCCTGCAGGAACGGCAGGTTGTCATGCTCCTGAATCACACTCATCAAGGTCCCGTAGCCGTTGGCCATGTGCCGCGACTCGTCAGACTGGATCGAAAGGAACGCCGTGGGCATCGCGTGCTCTCCGTTGACAGCAGCGACCTGAGGCAACGCCACCACGAGGGGGTTCGTGTAAGCGGTCTCAAGGACGATGTTCAGACACATCGAGACCTCGACGGGATCACCGGTGTTGAACGACTGGAACGAAGCCCGCGCGAGGGTACCGATGGGGTGATTACCCAGACCAATCTGGCCGATGTCAAAGCCAGCCGGATCGTGGTAGTTCTTCAAGTAGTACTTGCGCAAAGCGACTTCGATCTGCGTGTGACGAACCTCGTCGAGCATCTGGCCGGCGTACCCCTGGCGCAGCTCCTGGTTCTTCATCGATGCGATCAGAAAGCCAGACCCGCAAACAGCTTGGTATTCCGCATCGGTCAAGCTGGGGCTGCCGAACTTCATCCCTTCAATGAAGCGCGGCTCGGCCGACGTTGCGTTGCGGTAACGAACGTTGCTGTCCAGACCGCCGTACACCCGGTTGTCCTTTTCCGTCTCCATCGCTGCGTAACCACGCAGCATCGAACGAAATGGATCCTTGCCCTTCGGCGGGATGATGTAGCGGGTAGGAAACTTCGGGTCAGGGCGCGCGTAATCGAAGCCCCAGTCGTACCTCTTGGACTTTTCGTGAACAACTTCAATAGTGGGATTAGCCATGTTTCTTCCGTTTCTTGGTTGTGAAGGATCGTGGTCCGGACGGGGCCTAGTCGCGGAATCGTTCCGGGAGGATCTCCGAGTGGATCTCGATCCCGTGATCCTTCACGACAATTCGCCCGTAGTAACTGGTCATATTGACGAGGAAGTCATGAACCGTATACGGCTTGCCAAGTCGGTCGCTAAGTTCAACCATGTCGAAGCTCAGCATTCCGTCGCGTTCTATCTTGAAGAACACGTCGTTGTCGGTGATCTTGGCGTCGGGGACAAGCTCAGCAACCATGTCAACGATGACACTGGTTTCTGAACTCCCGATCAGCGAGATGCCGACGGTATCGCGGACTTGCGTTCTATCCCGAGCGGGCGTGGGAGATGACAACGTGATTCACCTTGTCTTTCAGACTAGTTGGCTGATACCGGGTCGAGGTTGAGTTCGTTGAGAATCCGCGACTGCTTTTCTCGGATCTCGGCCATTGCGTCCTCGTAGCTGGTTGGCTGGTTAGGAACCTCGGAGAACACGGGAGCGAAGGCGTCGCAGGCTTTCAGCGAGTACCTGTTCCATTTATCCACCCACGCCGCAATGATCGACGAGTTGTGGGTGCCATACTCGGGGTCCTCGACCAGGTGGCGGATGAGTTCCTTCGTCCACGCCCGGGTCCGCACTGTGTCGGCCTCGGATGAGGCGATAACCGACGGTGTAACCAGGTCGCCGTTCGCGCCAGCAAATCGCGTGAAGTATTCGACTTTCGCCAATTCACCGAACAGCGGATCGAAGCACAGGTTCAATGCAACGACGATCTCCATCCAGTCATCGAGCGCAATGACGTTCTCGATCGCCTCACGAGCACCCTGCCAAACCGGGTCTTCTTTCCAGACCCGCAGGCAGTCCTCATCATTGAATTCGGGGTGCGCCTCGGCAAGTTCGAACGAGTAGTAGACGACATCTTGCAGGTGGCGCAGTTTGTCGGCGGCCTCGAACACCATAGAGAACGTCACCGTGTCGGAAAGTGCCTCGCGCTCTGCGTAACACAGCGCAAGAAACATGCCGTACTCGACGAAGGGGTACGTCATGTAGTGCTTGGCGAGGCCCTTGCTTACCCATTCCTCGTTCGCGAAGCCGAACAGGCCGCCCGCACTCGCACCGAGGAACGTGTTCTGGAGGGCTTTTTCAGCTTCGTGTACGCCAGCGATGTACGGACGGTTCATCGTCTGGTTCGGATCGCGATACGCGTACCAGTTAGACGAGCGCAGTACCGTCGAGTCTTCGGTGTAGGGATCGCGTCCGTTGTCGAATCGGAGTGGCCAGCCCTGAAATGCATACTGCGCCGGGGTCGACTGCTGCCCCACGGTCAGATCTTCGTACTCGGTGGGACGCTTGCCTTTTGGCGTCACCCAGCCGAATGTCCGATTTCCGGAGAGCACCTTCCGCTGCGGTGGAGTGTGACTAACAGCCATTGAGAACGGCTCCTTCTTCATTGACCCAGGGCGAGAGCAGAGAGCTCGGGCGCCCACTTCCTTTGACGGGCAGATCTTCGGTTCTTGTTCCGGACGTCGCGTTGTCCAGGATCGATGAGGAAGACCCGCACTGATATTCGTCGGTACTCCTTGGTTGCACATCGTCCTCGCATGACAGTTCCGGCTTGGCGTTGTGTCCGGACAGGCCGATAGTCGACACGACGTTGAGGCCATCACCAAGTGAGAGCAAGACGGATCGAGAAATTTGCAGCATCGACCGTGCTATGCCCCAACTTCTGCCAACGAGATCGTGTGCGTTCATTGCTGTCCTTGGAGTTCCGCCCGGACGATTGCTGCGCCGTCGGCGAGTGCATGCAGCTTGCTCGCGGAAACCATTCTGTTCAGATTAACTAGGCCGCAGTCCGTGGAAAGTGCAAGTTGCTCTGCCGGAACAAATTCCAGCACCGATCGGATCCTGTCGGCGACTTCGTCGGCAGTTTCGGTGATCGTGCTCTTGACATCGATGACGCCCGCGACGAAGGGGCGGTTCCAGTTGTAGTCGATTAGCGGTTTTAGGTCATCGGGCCCGGTGCGACCGACTTCGTAGTTCAGCGCGGTGATGTTGGTCTCCAGCACCTTCGGGAAGATCGCGGCCGCACCTTCAGGTTGTGCCGACTCTGAAGTCCTCTTGTCAAGAACCCAAGCGCCGAACTCTTTGTCGTTTTCCTCGGGGAGGTATCCCGGTGTACCCGAGTAGTTACCCCAGCAGGTGTGCACCCAGAAGTCGCAGCTGATGCCATCCATCGCGTAGTTAATGGCCTCGACTTCCCAGTCCCCAATTCCGTAGGGCCAGACAAACTCGTCGAGTTGGATAATGTCACAGCCATTCTGCTCGAGCTCCTGGAAGTCCTCTTTGAATGCCTTCGCGATGGCCATGCCGAGTTCGCGGTCCTCGTCGTAGAACTTGTTCGTTGCCGCGGCGGCGAGCACCTGGATGCCGACATAGGACACCTTGACTGGCTTGTTGGTCGCCTTCTTTGTTGCACGCAGGGTCGCGAGGTGGAACGGATGTTCACGACGAACTTCCGAATCCACGATGGGTGAATACAAGGTGGAGAAGATCGGCAAACCGATGTTGGTTCCCGACGGTTTGAATCCACTCATCCGTTCGTAGTAGTGATAGATGATCGATCCGTAGGGAGAATCGCCGCCGTAGACTTTCCCGTCCGAGATGATGTCGAGGCCAGCGGCCTCCTGATCATGCACGATGGCGAGAACGGCGTCTTCGAACGCTTCCCGGCTGATCGCGTCGTACACGAACTCGCCTTTCGGGAACTGAGCGAATCCATGTCCGTCGTACCAGCGCGGGTTCGGATAGTTACCGACCATCGTCGTGGGCAGCAGGACGTCAGTCGCCCCAACCTTCATGATGCACTCCTTAATTGCTGTATGGCGATCACTCTCGTGTTCGCCACGATAAGCCGACGTCGAATCGCGCCGCGTCGTCCACGAGGGCCAAACGGGTAGGCCGATCGTGGTCCTATCAGGACGTCAGTTTCCAATCGACCGCCACTGCGCCCGTCGCAGTGGCCATGACCGGATTCAAAGTGATTGTCGAGATATTCGGTTCATCAGCGCAGAGTTGCGCTAGGTGCACGACGACGTCTGCCACACTGTCGAGGTTTACCGCGGGTGTGCCGCGCGCGCCGCAGAGAAGTGGATAGGCGCGTAACTGCGCGATCAGGGCCAGCGCGTCGTCATGCCGAATGGGTGCCAGCGCAAATTGGACGTCGTCGAAAACCTCGACCCAGATGCCTCCGAGGCCTACCATTACGATCGGTCCCAACACGGGATCCCTGAGCGCTCCGACGACGACCTCAACACCGCTAATCTGCTGCTGGACAAGAACATCCCCGCCGGCAGCACGAATGAGCATTTCCTCTGCAGCGGCGTGGAGTTCTACTCGAGAACGGATATCGAGCCGCACACCGTCACGGTCAGTTCGGTGCTCGGCATCTGCAATCTTGACCACGGCCGGCAGCTGTACATCGACATCGGCGACCTCGTCGACCGAGGAGCACCTCCAGCTCGGGGCAACCGCGATGCCGCGGCGGGTCAGTAAATCGGCGAGTTCGATTCTCTTGTCCTCCGCCTGCACGTCATGCCGGTTGGCCAACGGCGGTAACTGCGTCCCGGCACGGCTGCGCGCTTGTCCATACTGGTAGGCGTGGGCTACGGCTCGTGCGACACGGTGCGGTGCGTCGAAACACGGGATACCGGTGTCGCGCAGCGAGTGGAGCGCTTGAAGAACCCCTGACCGGCCGATCGCATAGGCATAAATCGGTACTTCCGCCTGTGTTGTCCTTAACATTTGACAACTTTGGGTGATCGCTTCGATAGCGTCGGCGTCCTCTGCAGCTCGGTGAGCGAGCACCACCACGATCGCGTCAACTTCCTTCGAGGTGGCCAGGGTTTCAACAAGATGTGCGTACAAGCGCGAATAGTCAGCCCACACGGGCGTGATGTCCACTGGGTTGCGTGAACTGGCATACGTCGGCAGCTCTGCGGCGATGCGCTGACGAAGGGAGTCGGATAACTCTGGCACCGTCAACCCTTGTCCGGCGAGCGCATCCGTTAATTCCACTGCGGCACCGCCTGAATTGGACACCACACCCATCCGCGGTCCGTTGGGCAGTGGTCGCACATCGAGCACCTGGGCAGCGTCGAAGAGCTCCTCGCCAGAGTCGACCTGGACCGCGCCGGCTTGGCGTAATGTGTGACGAAGCATCGTGGTTGGCGCGGCCAACGCACCGGTGTGACTTGCGGCCGTTCGTGCGCCGACATCGGTCTTGCCGGCCTTATAGACAATTACCGGCTTGCTCGGGGTTGTACGTTCGACTTCTTCGACGAAGGCCCGCGCATCCGGGAGGCTTTCCAGCGCAAAGCACAGCGTCTCCGTCTCGGGGTCATCGCGCAGTTCGGCCACAAGTTCGGAAGCGCTGATGTCGCTCGTGTTCCCTAGAGCAATCACCTTGCCGAAGCGCAATCTAGCGTCGTAAGAGTGGGTCGCCGCGGCCATTGCATACGTGCCGGCCTGACTGACGAGGGAAATATCTCCCCCACCCAACGGTAGGCCGGCCGAAATAGAAGCGTTGAGGCGACGGTTGCAGTCCTGCAGGCCAAAGCAGTTCGGGCCGATCACGCGTGCCGGACGCGCAGAGTGGACAAGGTTAGCTTGTGCGTCCCGACCTTGTGTACCGGTTTCACCGAAGCCCGCTGAGAGCACGATGATCGCCCTCGCTCGATGTGAGAGTTCCTGTGTTATCCGCAGCACGTGGTCGCCAGGAGTCGCGATTATCGCGAGGTCGAATTCACCACAGTCGTCAAGGGGTGCAGGCCCACTTTTGCAAACCAACTCCCCACCGAAGGATTCCAGGTTCTTTACAAGGAGCTTGCCAATGCTGCCTATCCGCTCAGATGCGCCGACGAGCAAGACACGACGAGGATCGAAGAGCGCTTCTAACAGCTGCATGCTGCGCGCTCTGTCCGGCGGAATCGCCGGCTGAGTTCACGCTCGTCGAACTCGAGCCGTCGGCATGTCAACGGATCGATGGATCGAATCGCCGCGAGCTCGGCCACGCTGGGAGGACTGAGCAGTCCAGGCGAGAGATCAACGATGGGTACGAAGCCTGTCGCTGCACAGACGTCATCGATGGTGGCATCGGGCCATACGGCCCGCAGGCAGGCCTCGCCGTTGGCCGAGAAATCAAAGATACCGAGCTCCGTGATAAGCCATTGCGGTCCGCCGCCGGTGAAACCTAGTTCCTTTCGTGAACCGCTGGGCGTGCGGTGACCTATATCGGTAATGAAATCGACCTGATTCACGAGAGTTCGGCCGCTTCGATGCCGCGTTGTCCACAGCGTGAGGTGGCCTATCGTTGCGGAGATATTGCATCCTCCGCCGCCTCCACCCAACTTGACTTTTGGCCGCCGCGGATCCGGGCCAATCGCTGTCACGTTGGTGTTTCCGTACTTGTCGATTTGTCCGCCGGACACAAACATGCGGTCGATGGCACCACGTAGCGCTGCGTCGAAGAATTCCTCGAAGCGCATTCGGTAGGTTGCATCTCGGTGCAAAGCAAGGTCGTTACCCGTCGGCGGGATGAAGACGGGATCGGGGTTGATTGCGTAAGTGGCGCCTTCGACCAGGATCATGTCCCGCGCGTGAGTCTGTCGGGCGACATGCATTGCCACTTGCGCACACGGGCTGGCGAAGCCGTGAAAGACCGCCTCCTGATCGCGAATTGTCCGCGCTAGCGCCACGACAAACCACTCGTCGAAGCCCCATTCGTCGCCGCTCATCTGAACAACTCCTGCCAGTCCTGGTTGGATGAACTCCATTTTGTGAGACGACTCGCGTCAATCTGGTCGAGATATGCGTCTTCCCCGCAGAGGACGTAACGCTCCAGGTAGTCCGATACCTCCCGGTCCCCTGCTCGAGCGGCCTCAAGGTACATGGCGATATGTCCTCTGTCGTACGCATATTCGGGGTAACACGACGTCGGATGCGCGCCGAACGGTACCTCGACAATCGCACTCACAAGATGGCCGGGTATGACAATCCCGGCCGCTGCCACGGCGTTGGGGCTGACGATGCGCTCGACCGTCGCGATCACCTGAGTCGAAGCCGAGGCGAACCGCTCGTCAAGGACAAATGGTTGAGCAATGTGCAAGTTGCCATACCTGTCACCCATGGCCGCGTGGATGCATGCCACGTTAGGAGCCAATGGCGGTACGGCGACGAGGGTTTCACCGGTGAAGGGGCAGTCAACCTCTCCGTATTCGGGGTGTAAGTCCTTAATTCCGGTTCCCTTGACGCCTCGTACGGGCATGAAAGGTAGTCCCATTTCCGCCGCGCGCAGCTGGGTAAGGATTGTGGCGCAACAACTTTCGCGTACCTCAAGCGTACCAGAAGTGGCGGCCCGGCGAAACGCGGGTGCCAGACCCAGGTCTTGCTCGAAGCCCACATAGCTTTCTTCGCAGACCGCGACTGCACCGGCGGCTACCAGCAGGTCGACGTCGATGCTGTGTGCGGATCCAACGAGGTGTAGGTCGCGGCGGTGGGCCCGGATCATTTCTCGGACCAGCGCCATTGGCAGCCTCCCGCACAGCCCTCCACCGAGTGCGACGATGTCGCCATTCTGGATGAGCTGTGCCGCTTCGGATAGTGTCCGGCGCTTGTCTACATAGGGGGAGAAACTGTTCATCGATGTTCGCGCATCCTGTCATCAGACTTTGCCGACGTACACGGACCTGGGTCCGTAGTTACGTCGACGCCAATCAACCTGAAGGTAATAGGCTGGCGCCCAACCGAATATGACCTGGGAGGCTACAAGGTGGGCGGAATCTCCACCTGGTGGGACATATGCCCGTCGCCGGAGCCTAAGTGCTCCAGGGTTTTCCATGCCCGCGTTGCCATCTGCAGATTGAAGCGCACGTCTGGGTCATTGACATCGAGGCCAAGCAGGGTGCGAATACGGGACAAGCGATACTTCAAGGTGCTGCGGTGCACGAAGATCGCAGCTGTGGTGGCGTCGTGATGGCCGCCGCATTCAAGATAGGCGGACAATGTGGCGACAAGCTGTGATTGCTTCGCGGCGTCGTAGTCCAGCAGCGGCCCCAGCCATTGGCGCACGAATCGCTCGATTGAATCTTGATTTTCTACTTCGGCGAGAATTCGGTACACGCCGAGTTCGTCGTAGAAGGTGACCGCCGCAGGGTCGCGGCTACCGACGCGTCGCTGCATTTTGAGAGCGAGTTGCGCCTCGCGATACGAGCGCGGAAGGTGCCGTGGACGGTCACACCATCCGCCAACGCCAACTCGGCAATCGTCGCTTCCGAGATGGCTGACAAGCGCGGAGACGAATCTATCCCGGTTCATGTCGGCGTCGGACAAGATCACGACGGTGTTGGAGCGGGCAACAACCAAAGTGCCCATGTGAGCATGGCGAGCAGCGCGTCGCACACCGTGGAAAAACTTCTCCATGTCGGCGCAACGCCCTTCGGATTCAACGATCACAACCCGGTGGGGAGTACCAAGGTCGTGGCCCAGAGCTTCGGCGCGCGCCAATGCGCTCTCGTCGTCGGTGCCGAGCAAGACCTCCTCGACCAGATCTCGCCGCAACCGCAGTTCCGCCTCGGCGAGGCTGCGTAGCCGCGCCAATTCCATTGCCAGGACAGTTGTTCCGTGCTCAAGGGCAACTTTGGCCTGTTCTCCACCACCTTCGTCGGGGTCGATGAGCGAGACGACGCCCACAATGTCCACACGGGGGTTTGCCACCGCTGACAATCTGCCGGCGTGGCGAATCGGCTCCCCCGCTCGAATGCAGCGCTGCAGCATTGCTTCACGTGCATTAGCGTTGTCCTTGGGATACGGCTCCGGACAGTCAGGACCAGCCCAGGCCCGCAGGTTTCCAAAGCGGTCCTCGATGGCTACGGACAATCCAGTCAGTTCGTGCAATGCGATTGCAATGCCTTCCTCACCGTTGCCCTTTGCTGCCACCTCGGTGAGGCGTGCGTGAATCCGCGCGGCGTTCTCCAAGGCGGAGACGGACTCCGCAAGTGCGATATTGCTGTCGCGTAGAGCTTCAGTACTGGCTTGTTCCTTCCGATGGAGTCGCGCGTTGGCGAGCGCGGCACCGGTTTGTTGCACCAGTACACGGAGTAGAAACTGCTCGCCGACGGATGGTTCCTCATCTGACGCGACGATGAAGAAACCGATGTGCGCATCGAGGCCGCGCAACGGCAGGGCCACACACCAGGCATATCGGCCGAGGGTTAGAACACCACCAGAAGGCCCCAAAGTGGCTATCGAGGCGTCGAGTTCCGCGGTTGCCGAGTAGTCGACCCGGGCGCCTAGAGCCTTCTGCCACCCTCCGTCGGTCAGATAGATGCCAACGAACGGGCAACGGTAGAACGCTGGTAATGAAGTCGTGCTGAGCTGAATGATCTTGTTTTCGTCACCACTCTGGGTCATCAACATGGCAAGCATCAGCAGGCCTTGCAGATTGGACAGCTGCTCGCGCAGCTCCACCAAGGTTTCCGTGTGGGCGACATCGCTCGTCGCGGTCATTCAGGCGGCCCTAGCGGGAGGTGAGGTATTCGTTGTGCTCAAGGTAGTAAGGATTCTCGAGCACGATCCCTCCCAAAATCACCTTCGGGTGCGTCTTAAGCACCTCCACCAGCATATCGCCGCTGAAGCGGCCGAGCTCGTACAGACAAACGATCACAGCCGGATACTCGCGCAACACGCTATTCAGCTGCGACTCGTAGGACACCAGGTTCTCCACGCCGGGCATCTTCTCTAAGGCCCAGGTCATCTCACCCGCTCCTCGAGCAAAGTTAAACCCGTCATCGACGGCCTGGCTGATAGAAGAATTCCAATACTTCAGCATCCGGTCGGACGAGAAGTTGCCGCCCTTGAGGTACGTGTCACCACTGTGGTCGACTTCCAGCTGACCGGTGTCCTGCGAAAGGCACTTGACCGAGTCGAGGTCGCTATCCGGCGAGTCGGACACGATGCATATGCACTTGTCACCAAGTTTGAGTCCCTCTTTGAGGTAAGGAAGCAAGATCTCGTTGCGCTCCGCAAGGGTCGGGTAGAACGCACAGACGTGGTCACCCGCGGCGAGGGACACCCCCATAACCCCAACAGTTGCCATATCCGTAGTACTCATGTTCGTAGCATCTCCTCTTTACCTATACGTCACACGGCGTATATAGGTGAGACACTAATCACTCTGCTCAATCTCGCGCTAGTACCCTGTGGACAGAAAAAGAACGAGAAACTGTCCGTCCAGGACTAGCAAGCGGCCATCTGGTGGCGGGATAAAGATCAGCCAGTTACGGATCGCGGAGCACGGTCGGGCTAGCTGCCGAAATAGCGGAAACATCGACCGACAAGCATTCGGCGATCCGGCGAACTTTCTGCCAGTCGCCTGCAGCGACAGCTTGGCTTAGCTCGTCGACTAGCGGACTCGCAGTCCCGATTTCGGCCAACCAGCCCGAAATCGTTAAGGAGATCTGTTCGATCGTCACGTTCACGCTGCGCTCCACGTGAAGGCGGTCGATCACTCGATACGCCGGCGCCGGGTGCCTCCGAGCGCGCATCTGACGCCAGCTATGTCGAATCATCGCCGTCATCCATCATTGAGCCGTCATGCCGCCATCGGCCGCAACGGTAGAACCTGTCAAGAAGCACGCTTCCTCACTCGATAGGAACAATGCGACTGCTGCGATGTCGTCAGGGGTTCCAAGGCGTCCAATCGGATATTTGGCTACCGTCTTGGCCAGGCCTGCTTCCAGATCGCCGTCGCCCCTCGCGCGCAACATCGGTTCCATCAGTGGAGTGAAAACAGTGCCCGGGCAGATCGCATTGACACGGATACCCATTGGGGCGCAATCAATTGCCATCGAGCGCGTTAGCGCGACTACCGCGCCTTTGGCTGCGCAGTAAGCGGCGAAGTTGGGCACAGCGACCATGGCAGCCACCGAACCCTGGTTCACAATCGATCCTCCACCAGCGGCGCGCATGTGAGGAATAACCGCCTTTGACATCAGGTAGGTGCCCTTGGCGTTGACGTCGAAGCAACGGTCCCAGTCACGTTCCTCCGTCACCTCGACGTTGCCGGCACTGTCAACACCAGCGTTGTTGTACAGGGCAGTGACGGCGCCCAGTCGAGACACCACTTCGGCAACTGCGGCTTCAACCTCCGAAGCCACTGCGACGTTGGCCGTCACAGCGATCGCGGTTCCACCGGCGCTGTTGATGATGTCGGCGGTCTCCGTGGCCGCATCAGCCCGCAGATCGAGAACGGCCACCTTCGCACCCTCATGGGCGAACTGCTGCGCCGCTGCTCGACCGATCCCCGAACCACCGCCGGTGATCAGAGCGACTTTTCCTGCCATGCGTCCAGTCATTGCCTGACTCCTTGTCTGTCTGTGCCGGCTACCCCGGCTGTGGTTGACGTCTGATCTGCGCCGGCCGCCTGAGCGGCGAGCAGAATGGGTTCATAGACCGGGGCGAAAGGCGGCGCGTAAGACAGATCGGCGTCCAGAAGCGCGCTAACGTCGAACCCTGCCTGTAATGCGATGGCGGCGACGTCGATTCGTTTTGCGACACCGTCGCCGACGCCGACCATTTGCGCTCCCAATAGGCGGCCGTCGGGGCGATGGATAAGCCGAACCGTAACTGACTCGGAGCCCGGGTAGTACTTGGCGCGTGACTTTCCGACAGCTTGCGTCGCTATGGCGTCGATGCCTTCTGCTGCGGCTTCGGCCAGGGTAAGACCGGTGCGGGCTACGGCGAGGTCGAAGACCTTGACCACTGCGGTCCCGAGCACTCCGGCGAAGCGCGCCTCGCCACCCGCGGCGTTGATGCCCGCCACTCGACCCGTCTTGTTGGCCGCTGGCCCCAGCGGGATGAAAGCCGGGCGCTTAAGGATTCGGTGATAGGGCGCAATGCAATCACCGGCCGCGAACACCGATTGCAGTGAAGTCCGCATGTGTTCGTCAACCACCAATGCGCCACCAGGTCCACAAACGGCCCCCACGTCCGATCCCAGTGCTGAGCCTGCTCGTACCCCGACCGCAGCCACCATGAGGTCGACCTCGATACGCTCGTCGCCCATCGAGACCTGCAGACATGACCCGTCGTCGATGGCAGATTCAACTCGGCAGCCCAGCCGTACATCGACACCGTGACGCACTAGCTCGGCGTGTACCCGTTCACTGATGGTTCCATCGAAGTTGGGCAAGACCATCGGCAACGCTTCGGCGATGGTGACCGCGACGCCGCGCTCGGCAAGCGCTTCTGCCATCTCAAGGCCGATATACCCGCCTCCGACGATGAGTGCCCGACGGGCGTTGCGCTCATCGAGCAGTCGGTGCAGACGGACCGCGTCGTCCAGGTTCCGAACGGTGAAGATGCGATCGCTTCGGGTTGCCAGCGCCCCAGGAACGATCGGGGTGCCGCCGGTGGCGAGAACCAGGCTGTCATATCCGATTTCGTAGCCGACGCCGTCCTGGCTTACGGAGAGCACTTTGCGGTCGGGGTCCAGACGTGTGGCTTCAACACCGAATCGCAAGTCGATTCGCCGCTTTTCGCGAAAGAACTCGGGACGATACGCGAACAAATCGTCCGATTCGGCGATGACGTCGGAAACGTAGTACGGCAAACCACATAGGCCGTATGCCGCGTGGTTGCCGGACTCCAGCACCACGATCTCAAGATCTGAATTGGTTCGGCGGGCGGCGGATGCGGCCGACATTCCGGCCGCTCCACTCCCCACCACGACAAGCCGGTTGCTCACCTGGGGCCTCCTTTACCTGACGAACGGTAGGCCTGAGGACATCGCCCCATCCATGTCCCGACAGGGTTAACTCCGGGCAATTGTTAGGCCGCTTGAGACAAAGACGCGTGGGGCTGGTGACCCTACCGTGAGGGTTGCTGGACATCGCAGCGTCGGAGGTAAGGGATCATGTGGGAGACTCCTGATTTTCTTGAATTGCCTGTGCGGCAAAGAAAGCCGCGACAGACGGGGCTCACGCATGTCCTGGACAAGGGGGCGCCGACCAGCGCCCTGGAAGCGGTGTTGGCTGGAGCGGGGCAGTTCGTGGACGTGCTTAAGATCGGCTGGGGCACCGCCTACATCGACCCGCACCTCAAAGCGCGAGTGGCGCTCTGCCATACCCATGGGGTGATCAGCTGTTTGGGTGGCACCCTGTTGGAGATATGTCAGGCCCAGGGCCGGGTGGCAGAGCTGCGCGATTGGGCGAGCGATATCGGTATCGACGCTGTCGAGGTGTCAAACGGCATGCAAATGATGACCACGACGCAGAAGATTTCGTTGGTGGGCCGATTCGCCCAAGAATTCATCGTGCTTGCCGAGACAGGCGCCAAGGATGCCTCCGCGCCGGTGGTAGCGGAGCAATGGATTAGCGAGATGCGTGCCGATCTCGACGCCGGCGCGTCCTACGTCATCGCTGAGGGTCGCGAATCGGGCACGGTGGGCCTATATGACACCGACGGGTCGCTGAGGACTGATCTCGTCGAATCCATTGCGATGCTTGGTACTGAGCGCGTCATCTTCGAGGCACCGCGAAAAGCTCAACAGGCAGAACTGATCAAGCGCTTCGGACCGATGGTCAATATCGGCAACATCGCACTCGAGGATCCCATCGCGGTCGAGACACTACGACTTGGGCTGCGTGCCGACACTGCTCCCCGTACGAACCCTGCGCGTCGACGATGATCGACCTACCTGCCGTCAATGAGATCACCCGGCCCTACCGCGGATTATCCGTCCAGGAAGTCGATTTCGATCTTACCGAGGCCGCAATTACGCACTACCTGGCCGGCCGTGAGGTTTACCGACGCACCTCGTTCCTCGCGCTACGCAGGAAGGATCACACCGCGCTGGTCGCTGTCCTCAAGGAGTCCTCTGCACCGTTGTTCTCGCCCGTTGTCGAGCTGCGAGTGCTTGCGCTTCCTGAGCAGGTCGCGTTCATCGAATCGCCTGATACCGACGTAGGCAATGCGACGGCGTTAGCGACGGCGGCGCGGACACATCACAGAGACGGTGTCCTCGCGTACGTCGTGCAGGGCCGTTATCAACATATCAATTTCATTTGGGATCCCTGTCCGATCCCCGTCCGGCTGACAGAAGTCGTCCCGCCGTGGCCCCCCAAGCTCTTTGCGATGGCGCAGCAAGCAATCGCGTTCGACGAGGAGCTTCCACCGATCGAATTGCAACTCGACGCCGTGGACATCACGGAGTTAGCCCAGCAAAATCCAGCACCCGACTATCTGTTGCCGTGCCGAGGTGCCGGTACCGAAATCGCTGGCAGAGTCTCCTTTCTCGACACTCGCCCAGCGGATCGTTTGAACTGGCTGATGATTGGGTGCACACGGTCGTTAGAGTTTCACCGCCATTTCTACGATGACGAGCCTGATCGCATCGACATCTGTCCCGCCGCGAGTGCTCGCAGCCCGGGCGAATTGACACTGGCTAAATGCTGTCTGATCGAGCGTGGTATCAGATTCGAACCTGGTGCCGCGGTGGTCCCGTGGGGCTCGAACCTCGACGAGGTCCGAGAGGCGCTGAGATATTTGACCGGAGTTCCGCCAGTGAGCCGTCTACAAACCGGGAGCGACGATGAGCACCAGCGTGCTTGATTCTGTTGTTTACCGACATCTTTGGGGTACCGACGAAGTGCGCGGGTTGCTCGATGAGACCGCCCGACTTCAGGGATGGTTGGACATCCTCGCGAGGCTGTCTGAGGCACAGGCCGAGGTAGGAATAATTCCGGCCGATTGTGCTCAGATAATCTGTGAGCACGCAGATGTGGCGCTGCTAGACATTGATGAAATCGCCGAGCAGACCAGAGCGACAGGGCATTCGACCTTGGGCCTGATCCGTTGCCTACAGGAGGTGCTTCCGGAGCGTGCGCGCGAGTGGGTGTACTACGGCGCCACGGTCCAGGATCTGACAGACACTTGGTTTGCCACGGTGATGCGTAGCGTCGGAGACATCGTGCAACGCGATTTGAAAACGTTAGAGTCAGAAGCGGTTCGCCTGGCCGTGGAACACCGTGACACAGTCATGTGCGGTCGGACCCATGGCCAGCCCGGATTGCCGATCACGTTTGGCTACAAAGCTGCTGTCTGGGTCTCTGAACTTCGTCGTCACCTCGAGCGCTTGCGTGAGGGCAGGACACGGTGGGAGTTCGTCCAGCTCGGCGGCGCCCTTGGAACGATGGAGTTCTGGGGTGACGCTGCAGTGCCTATGCTGCGCGCCTTCGCGCGGCGGATGGAACTGCAGGTCCCTGAAATCCCCTGGCTCACATCCAGAGACAGGATTTCTGAGTTCGTCACATTGCTAGCGATGATCTCCGCAACGATCGGTAAGATCGGACAAGAGATTTACGAGCTCCAAAGACCGGAAATCGATGAACTTCAGGAGCCGCATAAGCACGGCACCGTCGGAAGCATCACGATGCCCCACAAGGTCAATCCGGAGATCTCAGAACACCTCGTCACGCTGTCACGGCTGGTACGGGCCGATGCTTCTGTTGCCTTGGAGGGCATCCTCAGCGAGCATGAGCGTGACGGCCGGTCCTGGAAATGCGAGTGGGTTGTAGTGCCAGAAGCGTGTCAACTGGCCTGTGTTGCTACGCAATTGGCAATTGGTCTCCTTTCCGGATTGCGAGTCAACACTCAGCGCATGCGTGACAACCTCATAGCGCGAGGCGGATACGTGCAGTCTGCGGCAGCACTTCGGACGCTCTCTGATTCCGTGGGGAAGCACACCGCCCAGCAGTTGCTCTACGACGCGACGATGAAGGGGATTGGCGATCGTTCCTCGCTCGCCGAGGCCCTGTTATCTGACAATCGGATACACCGCTATCTCACCGCTGATCAAATCGCCGACATCATTGAGTCTGCTGACGTATTGGGCTCCGCAGGCTACTTCATCGACACCGTTATCCAGAATGGCGGAGCATCTTGAACGGAACTTACCTAATGGCTGACGTTGTAGATGTCGGCACCGCGCCACTCCCGCGGGTTGCCTTCGTCCGCGAGCCCACTCCACTTCATCAGGCTGCGCGCCTGTCTGACGCACTCGGTGTCGAAGTCTGGTTCAAACGCGATGACCTGAGCGGCATTGGCCTTGGCGGAAATAAACTTCGGGGTCTTGAGTACTTGATCGCTGACGCACTCACCCAGGGCTGCGACAGCCTGGTGACCGGAGCCGGGCCGCAATCAAATTGGGCGATGTTGGCCGCATTGACTGCACGCCAGGTCGGGATCGAGCCCTATCTAGTTCACTACGGCCCACCTACAGTTGCGACCGGCAACCTGCTGCTGATTGATCTGATCAATGTCGATCGGCGCTTCACGGGCAGTCCCGACCGCACCTCGGTGGACGACGAGATGGTCCGCTTGTGCAATGACCTAGTTGCGTCCGGGCGCAAGCCATACGCCATCCCACGGGGTGGCGCCAGTAGCCGCGGTGCTGCCGGATATGTACGTGCTGGTATCGAATTGGACCGCCAGTGGCGTGAATTCGGGGTGGCACCGTCACAGATTTGGTTGCCGGCGGGATCGTGCACAACCCATGCGGGCCTCGTCACCGCCGCGCGCTGGCTAGGATGGTCAACGGAGATTGTCGGGGTTACTGTCAGTCGACCGAGCGGCGAGTGCACTGAACGTGTCGAAGAAATCTCGGCGTCTTGCGCCTCCCTTCTGGACATCACAACGCAGGCTGATCGCCCTGTCCAAGTGATTGACGGTTACATCGGGCCCGGCTACGGGATCGCCTCCCCGGCGGGTGACGCAGCGGCCACCCTCGTGGCTGCACTCGAAGGGATCTTTCTGGATCCGCTCTTCGGCGCGAAGGCAATGGCGGCGCTCATCGATGCAGCACATGAGGGCCGTGTGAGCGGACCAGTTGTGTTCCTCGTAACTGGAGGTGCACCGACACTGTTCGCCGCCGGAAAGGTATTCGTATGACCGCTCGTGTGCCCAATGGATATCTGGGTGCAGAGGCAGCCATCAAGAGCGGGCCCGCCGCGGAACTGGTAGCGGCCGGATATCAGCTCGAATTGTCGGATGCTCCGATATTGCACCGTGGTCTGGGACTCGCCGATCTCGCGCACGTACTGACGTTACGCGAGAACGGCATAGTCCCAACCGACGTCGCAGTGCGGCTGCTTCGTGAGGTCCTTGATGTATTGGGAGTCAAACCGGAGGACTTCCCTTACGACTCGGTGTACGGGGACGCCTATAACAGCCGTGAGCGTGAGTTCGAACGTCGCCTTGGCGATGATGCCGGCTGGCTTCACACCGGGCGAACGCGCCGCGAGGCCGGCCGGATCGCCTTTCGACTAGCCCTCCGCAACATGATTCTCGATCTTCATAAATCCGTGGACGACTTTGTTGGAGCGGTGACGAAACAAGCGAGTCAACATGCCGAGACAATCTGGCCTGAAAGCACTTACCTGCAGCCCGCCCAGCCGTCGACCTTTGGCCACTATCTGTCGAGTTTTGGCGAACAGGCGATGCGTCAGCTTCAGCGACTACAGATTGACTACGGCTGGGCCGACCGCTCCCCCGCTGGCGTCGGCGGGGTCGGCGGGGGCTGGATCCCCTTGGATCGTCACAAACTATCTCGTCGACTGGGTTTCGAGGCCCCGGGTGCACACACCCGCGATATCATGTGGGCCACAGACGGTCTTGCAGACGTCGCGTTGACCGCAGTCCAGTCCGCGACCACGATCGATCGCCTTGCGGAAGACTTCGAGATCTTCACGAGCCCCAACTTCGGGTACGTCAGCCTGGATCCGTCGCTTTGTCGCGCCTCGGTTCTCCTTCCCCAGAAGCGAAACCCATACGCAATCGCGGTGATTCGGTCGGGAGCGGGAACCTTGGTCGGAAAAGCGACCGGACTTCTGGTGACACAACGAACACCCTCCGCGCGGACCGATAATTGGTTGCACGCCTACGGCGAGGTAACCTCCGCCATGAGATTGGCGATCCAGGTTGTGCAACTTGGAGCTCGCGTAGTAGACACGCTGACAGTCGATGTAGGCCGCATGGCCGCCGACGCGCGAAGAAACTTCACCGGGGCAACAGATATGGCAGAGATATTGGTTGCGGACCACAACGTGGACTACCGTCGCGCTTATCGCGTTGTGGGCCGTGCAGTCACCGCAGCCGCAGAACGCGGTGACGACCAGGTCTCCGCGAAGGATCTAGTGGATGCAACGTCCGCAGTGTTGGGGTATCCGATCGAGCCCGATGACACGTTGCTGAAGCTAGCAAGGGATCCCACTAGTGCTGTTTATCGCCGGGTCGTCACCGGCGGTAGCTCGCCGGGGCGAGTGCACGAATTTGTCGCGGGACTGGAACGACGGCTGGCCCCAGCGACTCGTTGGCGCACCGATCAACGCCAAAGAATCGACAAGGCCGAGCAACTGCTGATCTGGGAGGCCGAATCGCTCGTGCAGGGCGACAACAGCGGCCTGCCGCGATCTCAGCAGGAGGATGTCGAATAGTAGGTAACCTCGACGCCACAAAGGTCTATGCGGTGCCTGACAGGCACGCACGATCATTGTCCGGACCCCGTATCGGGCACCTACCTCAAAACAGGAACTCCTTGGCGCTTCAGCGCATCTAACGCTGCAGGCGGTCGTGTGTTTGGCGCGTCGCGCCTCTAGCTCTCCCCTGCCATTTCGCTAGCAAGTGCGATCGTGGCAGCTACACGGGGTGTTTGACGAAGCTGAATCGCTTCACGGTCGCTCACGACTGCCGGTGGCGCAAAGGCGTAGGTCGGCGCCGAGAAGCCATCGACGAGTTCAATGTCGACGAGCGTGGTTCCGGATGAGGAAGCTTGCGCTAGAAGAGATGTACCGAAATCTGCGGTGAGCACGTTCGGGTTGCCGTGCCGGTCGAGCGAACCCGCGATGCCAGGTGTTTCTGGGTCGAACCAGGCCCCGGTAGCCATTACGACTACTCCCGGCCGCACATCGTCGGTGATCATTGCTCCCGCGAGGCAGGAGCCGCGGGCGTTCCAAAGCCGCACGGTCGCTCCGGCATAGATGCCGCGCTGCTCGGCGTCGATTGGATTGATATGTACCGGCTCTCGGCCGGCTACCTTGCCGGCGCGGCTGTAAGACCCATTGTCGTATTGGCTGTGCAGGCGCCGACTAGGCTGGTTGGAGATCAGATGAAAGAGCTGACGCTCGTCTGAACTACCGCCAAGCCACTCGCACGGCTCCATCCATGTGGGATGGGCCGGGCAATCGTCGTAACCGAACGAGGCCAGCATCCCAGAGGTGATTTCGATTTTCCCGGAGGGTGTTTGGAGCGGATTTGCCTCGGGATCTTCGCGGAGGAGCGTGAAGCTGCCGCCGGGCGGATCGGGTGGCTCGGGAAGTGTGACTTGTCCGTGCCGCCAGAATTCCTCGAACGACGGCAAGCTTACTATGGGCGCCAAGCTTGCAGAGGTTCGCTCGTAGAGTTCTCGCACCCACGCGCCGGCAGTCCGGCCTTCGGTGAACTGGTTCCCAAACCCCAATAGTTGCGCCAAGTCGGCAAAAATCTCGTAGTCGGTGAGCACCCCGAGCGGGGGGTCTACCGCGGGATACATTGCGCTCAACGTGGTGTCGGAAGTGCCCGACGCGAAGTCTTGACGCTCTAGCGATGTCGCAACTGGAAATACGATGTCGGCGAACTTGGCGTTGGCGTTCCACCATGGCTCATGGACGACGATTGTGTCGGGGCGTTGCCATGCGCGTACGAGGCGGTGGAGATCCTGATGATGGTGGAAGGGATTGCCCCCGGCCCAGTAGATCATCCGGATATCGGGGTACTGGAGTGATTGTCCGTTGTACTCAAACGAAGTTCCCGGGTAGAGCAGCATGTCGGCGATTCGCGCTACCGGGATGAATCGCTGGACGGAGTTGGTGCCTTGGGGCAGAGCGGCTTTAGGGTGATTACCGCGGCGAACTCCGATCTGCAAAGTGCCCAGGCCTGCAGCGAATCCGCCCCCTCGACGGCCAAGTGATCCGGAGATAGCGGAAAGCACAACTCCCATCCAGTGCGCCTGTTCGCCGTGGTGCATTCGCTGGAGCGACCAACTAACGTTAATGACGGTACGCGCAGTAGCGATCGCTGTAGCTAGAGTTCTGATGGTGGCGGCGTCAATTTCAGTTAGCTCCGAAGCCCACTTGGAATCCTTGGGTACGCCGTCGCTGCGGCCAAGGAGGTAGTCGGCGAAGGTATCAAAACCGACACAACAGCGCGCAAGGAAGTCTGTGTCGTGGCGTCCGGCCACCACAACTTCGTGAGCTAGAGCGAGCATTAATGCAACATCGGAGCCTGGGCGGATGGGCAGCCACTCAGCGTCCAGCGAATCGTCGGTATCCGAGCGGACGGGTGAGACATTGACGAATCGGACACCGGCGCGACGGCAACGGTCTTGGAGTTCTGGAACGGTGTGGTCAGCGATTCCGCCCTGGCAGATTTGCGCGTTTTTGCGGGCCATACCACCGAAGGACACCACGAGTTCACCTCGATCGGCGATCTCGTCATAGGTCGGGCACCGAGTCGACATGCTCAACGGTGATCCACCGATGATGTGGGGCATGATCACCTCGAGAGCTCCGGCGCTGTAGGTGTTGACTGAATCCACGTAGCCACCGGCCATGCCCATAAATCGGCGGATCTGACTCTTCGCGTGATGAAAACGCCCGGCGCTTGCCCATCCGTAGGATCCTGCGTATATCGCGGAATTCCCGAACTTTTGTCGTACACGGTCGATCTCGGCGGCTACGAGAGCAGTTGCCATATCGTGCGGGACGGGCACAAATCGATCGCGGCCGCGCCGCCCACCCGCCGGGCATGGCCCGTCGATTAGCCAACCTTCGCGGATCATAGGCTGGGTGATGCGAGCGTGGTCGCGCTGCGCGGAGGCCATTCCTGAACCAATCGGGGAAGGAGCGCGGTCCCCCGGGCTCGGTTCGAGCGAGATCACCCTTCCGCTCTCGCTGAGTACGGAGTAACTGCCCCAGTGCGTTACTGTATTGGTGCGGGTACTTTCGGCTGCCACTAGGACCGCCCGACCTGCTGCTCATGGGCCTGAAGTTCCGTCTCGACGGATCTGCGATTATCGAATTCCGTTGCATGCAAGCGCTGTTGAACATTAGCTGCCAAATGGATATGCGAAATTCTCGCGTCAGGTCGGGTCATTGGAGAAAGTCCTGGTCGACGGCGTCGGCGAAGGAGACCTTATCCGGGATTGCTCCGACGCTAGCGAACACATCCGCTATCTGTTGCTCTGATTTGATCACCTCGTCGGTGATCGCGATCGGTCTTCTGAGCGATCGGCTCATTGTCACCCGCGCCGCCTGCGGACTGATCTGTGCGAGTTTGGCGTAGGTTGTTGACCATTGGTCGATGTTCTTCTGCGACCAATCCGTCGCCGCGGCAAAGCGACGCAGGAAGTCTTTGATGGCGACGACCTTTCGGCTGTCGCTGACTGATTCGGTCGACGCGACCCAAAAGTTGAACGCGTTCGACGCGTCCTCTGCGGTTGCTATCGCCGTGGCGCCCACACTCTGTTCGGCGATCGCCGTGTAGGGGTCCCATGTCACCCACGCCTGCACATCGCCGCGTGTAAGCGCGGCGTAGCCGTCGCCGGGTTGCAGATATACGGGAGTGATGTCGTTAATCGTGAGCCCCGTTCGCCTCAGGTTCAGCAGGAGGTTCGCGTGGGCTGAGGTACCTTTTGCGACAGCGACTCGCTTGCCCTTCAGGTCGGCGACGGACGCAACAGGGGAATCTTTCGCCACAAGGATGGCATCGCCGATAGCGGTCGCTGACAATGCCCCTACGATTTTGAAGTTTGCGTTGGCGGCCAGACCGAAAATGGGTGGCGTGTTGCCGACCTGACCGATGTCGATCCCGCCGGCACTAACGGCTTCGATGAGCGATGGGCCGGAGGTGAAATTGGCGAATTCAATTTTGTATGGGGTGTTCTCGAGCTGACCGGCGGCTTGCATCAGCTGCTGTACCGCAACCCCTTTCTGGTCGCCAACCTTCAACGTGAGCGACCCGAGACTGGTCGGCGCGCTTCCCTCGTGTGAACCGCTAAAGCATCCGCTCAACGCGAGCGAGGCACAGGCGACCAGGGCGATTAGCGCATAGCGGGTGCGTTTCAACGCTGCTCCTACCTTGGTGTTATTGCTTGACGCCTAGCAGTTCGAGCAGGTGCTCGACGTACCTGGCGCCTTCCAGGGTCGCCTGGCGCCGTGGCCGCTCGAGTGCCACCGTGACCTCGTGCGCGACCACACCTTTGTCGAGCACAAGAATGCGGTCAGCAAGCATGACCGCTTCTGTGACGTCGTGTGTAACGAGTAGTACCGCGAAACCACGTTCGTCGAAGAGCCGAAGTAGCAAGTTCTGCATGGCGATCCGAGTCAGTGCATCGAGTGCGCCAAAGGGTTCGTCGAGTAGTAGCAAATCCGGCGAGGCGATGACAGCACGGGCGAGTGCTGCGCGCTGCGCCTCGCCCCCAGACAGAGAACGTGGCCAGGCGTCGGCCAGATGATCCGCCAGGCCCACTTCATTGAGAGCCGTACGCGCCGTTTGGACGCCATTTCGACGCTCTCGTGGTGTGGACAGACCCAGGGCCACGTTGCGTGCGACTGAAAGCCACGGCACGAGCCGGGAATCTTGAAACGCGGTGGCCACCGCGCCGTTGACGGCGACGGTGCCGCGGTGTGTATCGGACAGACCGGCCAGCACCCGTAGGAGAGTCGATTTCCCCGAGCCGCTGCGCCCGACCAACGCCACGATCTCACCGGATCGGATGTCGAGATCAACGCCGTCTAGGACGATTCGATCGCCGAACTGCTTTCTAAGCCCACCGGTCCGCGCCACTGCACGGACTGACGCCACGGTCATGGGCTGGCCCACCGTAGGGTGTGCCGTTCGAGCGCACGCACGATCGAATCGGTGAGCAGGCCAAATATGCCGTACACCAGCAGGCCGAATACCACGATATCGGTGCGCAGAAACTCGCGTGCGTTGTTCACGATGAACCCGAGCCCGGCGGAGGCGTTGACCTGCTCAGCCACTATGAGCGACAACCACGCGAAACCGAGTGCCTGCCGCAGACCAACCAAGGCCTGGGGCAGAGCACCCGGGAACACGATGTGGCGCAGCCGCTCCCAACGCGTGAGGTTTAGAGCATCCGTCAGCTCAAGCAATTTGCTGTCAATCTGCTTGATGCCGGCGTAGATGTTCAGGTAGAGCGGGAATGCGGCGCCCAGCGCGATGAGGAATATTTTAGGCTGCTCGTCGACTCCAAACCAGACGATGAATAGAGGGATCAAACCGAACAGTGGCAACGTGCGCAACATCTGCATCGGCGGGTCAATGGCGTACTCACAGAACGTACTGGTGGCGGCAACGATGCCGAGAATGACGGCAATTGCTGCACCGAGGGAAAATCCGACAAGGACCCGTTGACCAGAAACCAACAATGCATCGATGAGGTCGCCGTGCCGGTACTCTTCGATACCCGCGCGAGCTATCGTCAAGGGCGAGGGCAACACTCGCTCGGGCAGAAGTCCACTGAAACTCGCGATCAGCCAAGCGGTAAGTAAGGCGAGGGGTGCCAGCGCGCGGAGCAGTCCATAGCTTCGTCGCATCCTAATCGTCCGGTCCCTCGCTGAGACGGCTGCCGACGATCGATCGATCACGCTTCCTCCCATAGCAACTGTCACGTCAGTCCTGTCGACAACGCCGTTTTGCCACAGTTGTGGTTCCCCCGAAATCGTGGAGGGTTTCCTATGCCGCTTCGGGCTTGGTCTTGGATTCCCTGATCTCGTAGTTGACGGGCGATAGCCCGTCGGCGGCACTGTGGCGGCGTTGGTGATTGTAGAAGGTGTAGCACCAGTCGATTACCACAGCCTGCGCATGGATAGTATCACGGAAACGATTGCGGGACAAGACTTCCCATTCCAAGGAAGAGAAGAACGCCTCCGCGGCAGCATTATCGAAACACGATCCGACCCGGCCCATTGACTGCCGAATCCCCAACTGGCGGCACAGCGTGGTGAACGCGTGTGCGGTGTAGGTGCTACCGCGATCGGTATGGAATATGACCCGCTCGGAGTCCTCATCGCGCCAGATCACTTGGCGGCCGCCGCGCGCGGCCACAGCCATCTTGATCGCCGCACACGCCAACTCGGCATCCGGATGCAGGCCCATGGCTGCCCCCAGCAGCCGGCGGCTGTAGAGGTCGATCACGGTCGCCAGATACAGCTTCTGGCCGGACTCAGTGGGGATCTCAGTCATGTCACCGACCCATTTGCGGTTCGGCGTAGCCGCGGTGAAGTCTCGTTTGACCAGGTCAGGAAACTTCGGTGCCGTCTTGTCCTGCTTGGTGAGCCCATTGCGGCGCTTGATGCGGCGCGCCACCAAACCCTGGCGGCGCATCGAGTCGGCCACCGTCTTTTCCGACACTTCCCAACCCAGATCGCGCAGGTCAGCGACCAGCCGCGGCGAACCATGCAGCCCCTTGGCCGCCGTGAACGCCGCGGCGACCGCGCTATCGAGGTGCGCGCGGCGCCGATCGGTGTCGGTATGCAACCCATCAGAGTTCTCAGCACGGCTAATCCACTTGTAGAACCACGACACGCTCACACTGAGCAGAGCGCAC
>NZ_JACBJQ010000054.1 GCF_013404075.1 Mycolicibacterium vinylchloridicum | reverse complement strand
CGGCGCCGTCTTCCACAAAGGCAAGCTACTCGAACGCCCCGCCGACATCACACCGCCCGAGCCGGCCGAATCAACCGAAACGGAGGTCGCCTGAAACACCCCGATCCACAGGTATTGACAATTCCTCTTCCCGACTACGTCTACACGACCTACATTCACGCCAGTGCCGAGCAGGTGTGGCATGCACTCACCGACGCCGACCTCACCGCGAAGTTCTGGGGTCATGCGCAGGTCTCGGATTGGCGCGTCGGCAGCCGTGTCGACCACGTCCGGTCTGATGGCTCCGAGATCGTGGACGTCACCGGCACCGTGATCGAGGTCGATCCGCCCCGCCGCCTGGTCTTCGGTTTCGGCGAGCCCAGCGACGACCCGACGGCCGAGGAGAGTGTGGTCACGTTCGACATCGAGCCCTTCCGCGACATCGTCAAACTGACTGTCACGCACACGAATTTCCAGTCGCCCGCCGACCGCGAATCGGTCGGACAGGGCTGGCCCACCGTCCTCGCCAACCTCAAGACGCTCCTGGAGACCGGCGACGTGCTGCCGACGGCACCGTGGGAGTTCCACGCCGAGGAGTTCGCCGAGCGTGGGGGTCGTCGGTGAGGCACCGCCGATTCGTCACCGACAGCCCACACGCTCGGCGTCGGTTTCACTAAGTGCTCAAAGGTCCAGTAGCGCCGTCTCCGGCGCCTCGATCAGGCCCCGCAGATCGGTCAGGAACGCGGCAGCTTGCGCGCCGTCGACGATTCGATGGTCGAACGCGCACGTGAGCGTCATCGTCGGCCGGGCCACCACCGCGTCGTCGACCACCACGGCCCGCGGTTTCAGCGACCCCATGCCGAGGATCGCGGCCTCGGGGTAGTTGATCACCGGGACACCGTCGTCGAGCCCCAGCGCGCCGAAGTTCGACACCGTGAACGTCGACCCGCTCAGTTGCGTGGGCGCCAGCGTGCCTGCCCTGGCCCGCTGCACCACGTCGTCGACGGCCTCGGCCAGTTTCCGGGTGGAGCAGTCCCGGGTGTCGATCACCGGAACGACGAGGCCGCGTTCGGTGGCCACCGCGACGCCGAGGCGAACATCGGGGTGCAGCCGAATCTCCGGTCCGGCTTCGGATTCCACCCAGGTGGCGTTCAGCATGGGATGGCGACCCAATGCGATGACCAGCAGGCGCAACGTCAGGACGAACGGCGTCACCTCCAGCGTGTCCCGAAGCCGCAGCAGCGCAGAGCAATCCACCTGCACACTCGCGTGCGCGTCGGGGATCTGACTCCGCGACAACGCCATGTGACTGGCCATCCGGGCGTGAACGCCGCGCACCGGGATGTTCTGTGACGCCGTTCCGGCGGCTTGGAGCACGTCGTCGCAGGTGATCACCCCGTCGGCACCCGAACCGGGTTGCAGCCCTTGAAGATCCACCGCCAGGTCGGCCGCGAGCTTGCGGGTCTTGGGCGCCGCGCGGGCCCGCCTGCTGCGGTCCATGCCGTCGTCGATGCCGTAGCCGACCAGCACCGGGGTGCGGGCCTCGGTTTCGATGCGCACCAACAGTGTTCCAACTGCCAGGGTCTCGCCTTCGGCGCCGCCGAGCGCCTCGATGCGCCCGGCATAGGGGCTGGGGATCTCGACTTCGGCCTTGTTTGTCTCGACCGTGCACAGGGTCTGGTTGAGTTCGACGACGTCGCCGACCGCGACCGCCCAACTGGTGATGGTGGCGTCTTCCAGGCCTTCGCCGAGGTCTGGGACCAGGAAGTCGCTCATGGCCGTCGCATCGCTTTCTCGACGCAGTCCAGCAGCCGGTCGACGCCCGGCAGCCAGTGCTTCTCCAGCCGGGCCGGCGGGTAGGGCGTGTCGAATCCCGTGGCGCGCAACACCGGTGACTCGAGGTCGTAGAACAGCTCCTCGGAGATCCGCGCCGCCAGTTCGGCCCCGAATCCGAGCGTGCGCGGACCCTCGTGCATGACCACCGCACGGCCGGTCTTGCGGACCGATTCGGCGACGGTGTCGAAATCCAGCGGGCTCAGCGAGCGCAGATCGATGACTTCCACGCTGCAGTCGGCGACCTCGGCCGCGTTCAGCGCCGCACCGACCAGCCCACCATAGGTCAGCACGGTGACGTCGTCGCCGCTGCGCCGGACGACCGCCTTGCCGATCGGCGGTCCGGGCACGGCGAGGTCGACCGCTTCCCGGCCCCAGTAGCGCCGCTTGGGTTCGAGATAGATCACCGGATCGCGGGAGGCGATAGCATGCCGAAGCAGCCAGTAGGCATCCGAGGGCGTGGACGGCACAACGACTTTCAGCCCCGCAGTGTGCACCCAGTAGGTCTCGGTGGACTCCGAGTGGTGCTCCACCGCACCGATACCGCCGAACGACGGGATCCTGACCGTGACCGGCATCTCGACCTGGCCGCGGGTGCGATTCCGGTACTTCGCGAGGTGGCTGACGATCTGGTCGAACGCCGGGTAGGAGAAGCCGTCGAACTGGATCTCCGGGACCGGCACGAAGCCGCGGATCGCCAGGCCCACCGCGACACCGATGATCGCCGACTCGGCCAGCGGGGTGTCGAAACACCGTTGCTCGCCGAAGGTTTCAGCAAGACCCTCGGTGATTCGGAATACCCCGCCGAGCGCGGCGACGTCTTCGCCGAACACCAGCACCCGGTCGTCGCCGGCCATCGCGTCGTGCAGGGCACGGTTGATCGCTTGGGCCAACGTGAGAGTGGTGAGGCTGGGCAGCTCTGTGAGGATCGGACCGCCGGGCTCTGGTGCGCCCTCGCCACGCAATGGCGGCCGGTCGATGATCTGTGTCATCTCATGCCTCCTACGCCAATTCGGCGCGCAACTGCGCACGCTGGGCCGACAATTCGGGGGTGATCTCGGCGTAGACGTGATCGAACAGCTCGCCCACATCCGGATCGGGTGCACCGACCACCGCATCGCGAAGCTCCGCACGCAACCGGACCGAGCGCGTTTCCACTCGTTGTTCGACTCGCTCGGTCAGGACCCCGATCTGGTGCAGATACGTGCGATACCGGGCGATCGGATCGCGGGCCGACCACTCGGCGATTTCGGCAGCGGTCCGATACCGGGTCGCGTCGTCGGAGGTGGTGTGCGGCTCCATCCGATAGGTGACCGCTTCGACGAGCGTGGGTCCTTCACCGGCTCTGGCGCGCTGCGCCGCCTCGGCCATCACCGCGTAGCAGGCCAGGACGTCGTTGCCGTCCACCCGGATTCCGGGCATTCCGTACCCGATCGCCCGGTGGGCGATGGTGGGCCCGGCGTACTGGCGGCTGGCCGGCACCGAGATGGCCCACTGGTTGTTCTGGATGTAGAACACACACGGCGCCTTCTCGACAGCGGCCATGTTCATCGCCTCGTGCGTATCGCCTTCGCTGGTGGCGCCGTCACCGAGGAAGGCGACCGTCAGCGAATCCTCGCCCAGCCGTTGGGCGGCCATCGCCGCGCCCACCGCGTGCGGTGCGTGGGTGGCGATGGGGATGGCGATGGGTGCACAGCACTTGCTGGTGAAATCCAGGCCACCGTGCCAGGCGCCGCGCCACAGGGTGGCCACCTGTGCCGGCGAGATGCCGCGGGCCATGAAGACGCCGAGTTCGCGGAATTGCGGGAACAGCCAATCGGTCTTGCGCAGGCAGGCCGCCGCACCGATCTGCGCGGCTTCCTGGCCGCGACACGAGGCGTAGAGCGCCAGTTCGCCCTGCCGTTGCAGATTGACGAACTCGACGTCGAGATCGCGAGTGACAACGAGGTTCTCGTAAAGCCAGACGAGGGCTTCCGGGGGCAGATCACGACGATATCGGCTTTCGGCCGTCGTCGTTCCGTCGGGCCCGATGAGTTGAACCGGCTGATCCATAACCGCCTCCTCTGCCGGTGCAGAGGCGGTCGGAGCAAACCTGTTGTAGCAGGCTCCAGCTAGCGGCCGGGGTCGGGCGCCAGCTGGACGATGCGCTCTGCTCGCCGAAGCACCGGGGCATCCACCATTATGCCCTCGAATTGGAAGACACCGCGTTCATTGCGGGCCGCCTCAAGCACGTGTCGCGCCCAACCTACCTGTTCAGGGCTGGGAAGGTAGCCCTCCCTAATCACCGCGATCTGGCTAGGATGGATCGCCACTTTGGCGTCGAAACCGACAGCGACAGCGTCGTCCACCTCGCCTCGCAGACCGTCCAGATCCTTGATGTCGAGGAACACCGAATCCAGTGCGAGCCGGCCGTACGCCTTGGCCGCCAGCAAGCTCTGCGACCGGACATGCCTCGCCACTTCGCGGTACGAGCCGTCGGGATGGCGGTTGGCGGTGCCGCCCAAAACGGCGAACAAGTCCTCGGCACCCCACATGACGGCGAACGCGTTGTCCGCCCGGGACGACTCGACGACATTGAGCGCACCCAACGGGGTTTCGATCAGCACCACGACATCCAGCGGCGCCAGAGCGGTCACCTGCGCACCGAACTCGGTCTTGGCCAGCATCACGGTGGTGTACGGCGTGCGGGCCAGCGCCTCGAGATCGAGCGGATGATCCGGTGTGGTCGACGGATTGATCCGCACGACCGTGCGACCGGGATCGAGCTGGCTAGACACCAGCGCTTCACGAGCAGCAACCCGATCCTTGGCCGCGACTCCATCCTCCAAGTCGAGGATCACGACATCGGCTGTGGCGGCGGCCTTCTCGAATCGCTCGGGACGGTCGGCAGGGCAGAACAGCCAGGCTGGTCCTGGATTGTCGAGTGCCATCAGGTGGGCTTCTTTCGCACCATGGTCTTACGGCTGGCGGTCGCGACGATATCACCGTGCTGATTGCGGGCGGTGTGCGCGAACGTGACGATGCCCTCGCCGGGACGGCTCTTGGATTCACGCTTGTCGGTGACGACGGTTTCGGCGTACATCGTGTCGCCGTGGAAAAGCGGCTTGGGGAACGCGATGTCCGAGAAGCCGAGGTTGCCGACGATGGTGCCCTGCGTCAGCTGCGTCACCGAAAGACCCACCAGCGTCGACAGGGTGAACATCGAGTTCACCAGCCGCTGGTTGAACGGCGGCAACGCGTCGGAGAACGCCGCATCGAGGTGCAGCGCCTGGGTGTTCATCGTCAGCGTGGTGAACAAGACGTTGTCCGCCTCGGTGATGGTGCGGCCCGGGGCGTGCACGTAGCGGACCCCGATCTCGAATTCCTCGAACCACAAGCCGCGCTGGACGACGACCTTCTCCTCGGAGGATTCGCTCACCTACAGTCCCATCTGCCGAGCGATGACCATCAGCTGCACTTCGGTTGTCCCTTCCCCGATCTCGAGGATCTTGCTGTCCCGGTAGTGCCGGGCGACCGTGTATTCGTTCATGAAACCGTAGCCGCCGTGGATCTGGGTGGCGTCACGGGCATTGTCCATGGCGGCCTCACTGGCGATCATCTTCGCGATCGCGGCCTCCTTCTTGAACGGTTTACCGGCCAGCATCAGGGCCGCCGCGTCGTAGTAGGCGGTGCGCGCCGCGTGCGCGCGGGCCTCCATGCGGGCGATCTTGTGTTCGATGGCCTGGAACTTCCCGATCGGCTGCCCGAACGCCACGCGCTCGGCGGCGTATTTCACGCTCTCGTCGACGCAACCCTGCGCCGCACCCACTGACAGCGCGGCGATCGCGATCCGGCCCTCGTCGAGGATTCGCAGGAAGTTGGCGTAGCCGCGACCGCGGTCACCGAGGAGGTTCTCCTCAGGGACCCGAACGTCGGAGAAGGTCAGCGGGTGGGTGTCCGAGGCGTTCCAGCCAACCTTGTTGTAGGCGGGTTCGGCGGTGAAGCCCGGCGTGGGCACCGGAACCAGGATCGACGAGATCTCCCGGTGCTGCCCGGAGCCTGCGGTCACCGCGGTGACGGTGACCAGACGGGTGATGTCGGTGCCCGAGTTGGTGATGAACTGCTTGGAGCCGTTGATCACCCAATGCCCGTCATCCAGGCGGGCCGTGGTCTTGGTGGCACCCGCATCGGTGCCGCCGCCGGCCTCGGTGAGGCCGAACGCGCCGAGGGCCTGGCCGCTGGTCAGTTGTGGCAGCCATTCCTGCTTCTGCGCCTCGTTGCCGAACCGGTAGACGGGCATCGCCCCCAGTGACACCCCGGCCTCCAGCGTGATGGCCACGCTCTGGTCGACCTTGCCGAGCTCCTCCAGCGCCAGGCACAGGGCAAAGTAGTCGCCGCCCATACCGCCGTATTCCTCCGGGAAGGGCAGGCCGAACAAGCCCATCTCAGCCATGCCGGCCACGACCTCGTAGGGGAACGTGTGGTTGGCATCGTGTTCGGCGGATACCGGGGCGACGACTGCGCGCGCGAAGTCACGCACCGTCTTGGCGAGCTGTTCGTATTCGTCGGGAAGTGTTCCCGTGGAAAGGAAGTCAGTCATTTCAGCGCTTTCTCTACATCTCACTCTTCGGGGCGGCTGTGACTTTGGCCAGCAGCTGTCCCACCTTGACCTGATCGCCGACGGCGACGTGCAGTTCGACCACCCCGTCGACAGGTGCGGTCAGCGAATGCTCCATCTTCATCGCCTCGACGGCGACCACCACGGTGCCTGCGGTGACCTCATCGCCGTTGGAAACACCCACCGCCACAACCGAGCCGGGCATCGGGCTGATGAGCTCGGCGTCGCCACCGACCTCGTCGTCGGGGCGCACGGGCGCTTCGCGCACCTCGTCCAGCATCACGGTCCGGCCGGTACCGGCCAGCCAGATCTGGTGACCAACGGCGGCCACCAGGTAGGTGGTACGGATGCCGTCGACGGTGACGGCGAGCTCGTTACCGGCCAACTGAGTTGACAGCGAATGGCTTTCACCGTCCTCGATCCGGGCCACCGCGTCGGCCGGTGTTCCGGTGATGTGCACGTGGTCGGTGCGCTCACCGCTCCGCAGCCGGATGCTCGTCGGTGCGGGCGCGCCGATCCGCCAGCCCGACGGCACATCCCACAGATCCGCCGACCCGGTCGGCCAGCGCTGCAGCCAGCGGTATGCCGCGGCGGCGATGAAGGTCTCATCGCTGACGGCCTCCCCGGTGAACACAGTGCGGTCGATCAGGGCGGTGTCCAGCCGGCCCGCGGCGACGTCCTCGTCGGCCAGCAAGAAGCGCAGGAACTCGATGTTGGTGCCCACGCCCAGCACCGCGGTCTGCGAGAGCGCCCGATCCAGCGTGCGCAAGGCGGCCGCACGGTCGTCGCCGTACGCGATCACCTTCGACAGCATCGGGTCGTAATCGCTGCCGATCGTCATGCCCTGCGACAGCCCGGAATCCACCCGAATACCGTCGCCGGAAGGTTCGAGCAGTCCCAGGACCGGGCCGCCCGTCGGCAAGAAGCCGGCGGCGGGATCCTCGGCGTACACCCGGGCTTCGATCGCATGCCCGTCCATCGTGATGTCGTCCTGGGTGATGGGCAGCTTCTCCCCCGCCGCGACACGCACCTGCCACTCGACGAGGTCGTGCCCGGTGACCATCTCGGTGACCGGGTGCTCGACCTGCAGGCGGGTGTTCATCTCCATGAAGAAGAACTCGTCGGGCCGGTCAGCGGAGACGATGAATTCGACGGTGCCTGCGCCGACATAGTCGACGCTGCGGGCAGTGTCACACGCCGCCGCACCGATTCGCGCGCGCGTGTCGGCATCCAGCAGTGGCGATGGCGCTTCCTCGATGACCTTCTGGTGGCGGCGTTGCAGACTGCACTCCCGCTCGCCGAAATGCACGACTGTGCCGAAAGTGTCGGCCAGCACCTGGACTTCGATATGCCTGGGCCGCAACACGAATCGCTCGAGGAACAAGGTGTCGTCACCGAAGGCTGCCGCGGATTCGCGTCGCGCCGCGGCCAGCGCGCCAGGCAGTTCGGTGGAATCGTCGACGCGGCGCATACCTTTACCACCGCCGCCCGCCGACGGTTTGACCAGGATCGGGAAGCCGATATCCCCGGCGGCGTCGATCAGTTCGGCATCGGTCAGGCCCGGCCTCGCGATGCCGGGCACCACGGGCACCCCGAATGCGGACACCGCGGATTTGGCCTCGATCTTGTCACCCATCGTGCGGATTGCGCCCGACGGCGGCCCGATGAACGCCACCCCCGCACGCTCCAGTGCAGCGGCGAAATCTGAATTCTCCGAGAGGAACCCGTATCCGGGATGGACGGCCTGGGCGCCGGTGCGCACTGCGGCGGCCACCACCGCGTCGATGTCCAGGTAGCTCTGCCGGGCCGGCGGCGGCCCGATCCGCACCGCGACGTCGGCCTCGCGGACATGACGGGCACCGGCGTCGGCGTCGCTGTAGACGGCCACCGAGCGGATGCCCATCGCCTTGCATGTGCGGATGACCCGCACGGCAATCTCGCCCCGGTTGGCGACAAGGACACTGGTAAACATCGTCACATCCTGAAGACGCCGTAGGACACGGACTCGACGGGCGCGTTGGCGGTCACCGAGAGTGCCAGCCCCAGAACGGTTCTGGTGTCGGCAGGATCGATGACACCGTCGTCCCACAGCCGTGCGGTCGAGTAGTACGGGTTGCCCTGATCTTCGTACTGGGCGCGGATCGGCGCCTTGAAGGCCTCTTCTTCCTCGGCGGTCATATCCCCGCGCACCGTGGCCAGCACCGAGGCCGCCTGCTCGCCGCCCATCACCGAGATGCGGGCATTGGGCCACATCCACAGGAACCGCGGCGAATACGCCCGTCCGCACATCGAGTAGTTGCCGGCGCCGTACGAGCCGCCGATCACGACGGTCAGCTTGGGCACCCGGGCGCAGGCCACCGCCGTCACCATCTTGGCGCCGTGCTTGGCGATACCGCCGGCCTCGTAGTCGCGCCCGACCATGAAGCCGGTGATGTTCTGCAGGAACAGCAGAGGCACCATCCGCTTGTCGCACAGTTCGATGAAATGTGCTCCCTTGAGCGCGGATTCACCGAACAGCACCCCGTTGTTGGCGACGATGCCGACCGGGTGGCCGTGGATGTGGGCGAATCCGGTGACCAGGGTCGTGCCGTATTCGGCTTTGAACTCACTGAATTCGCCGCCGTCGACGATGCGGGTGATCACCTCGTGCACGTCGTAGGGCACCCGGGCGTCGACCGGGACGGCGTCGTAGAGCTCCTGCTGGTCGGCGATCGCGTCCACGTCGGGCGAGACGTCCCATGGTCGCGGTTCACGCGGGCCGAGCGTGGCGACGATCCGGCGGACGATGCGCAGTGCGTCGCGGTCGTCGTGGGCCAAGTGGTCGGTGACGCCGGACGTCTTGGAATGTAGATCACCGCCGCCGAGCTCCTCGGCGGTCACCACCTCGCCGGTGGCGGCCTTCACCAGCGGCGGCCCGCCCAGGAAGATGGTGCCCTGGTTGCGCACGATGATCGCCTCGTCGCTCATCGCGGGGACGTAGGCGCCACCGGCGGTGCACGAGCCCAGCACGGCGGCGATCTGCGGAATGCCGGCCGCGCTCATGGTGGCCTGGTTGTAGAAGATGCGGCCGAAGTGGTCGCGGTCGGGGAACACCTCGTCCTGGCGGGGCAGGAACGCACCGCCCGAGTCCACGAGGTAGAGGCAGGGCAGCCGGTTCTGCAGCGCGATCTCCTGGGCGCGCAGATGCTTCTTGACCGTCACCGGGTAGTAGGTGCCGCCTTTGACCGTCGCATCGTTGGCGACGATCATGCACTCCCGCCCGGAGACCCGGCCGATGCCGGTGATGATGCCGGCGGCCGGGCATTCGTCGTCGTACATGCCGTCGGCGGCCAGCGGGGCGACCTCCAGCAGGGGGCTGCCCGGGTCCAGGAGCCCGTCCACCCGATCCCGGGGCAGGAGCTTGCCGCGCGCCACATGCCGATCGCGCGCACGTTCCGGCCCGCCGAGCGCTGCCGCGGCCAGCTTGGCGCGCAACTGCTCGACGAGCTGCAGATGCGCCTCACGGTTGACGACCGCTGATGTCATCGTCGATGTCCCGTCGAATTGAGTTAATGACGACTAACTCGTGCTAGGTTAGTGAAGATTAACCGAAACGTCCAGACGCATTGCCGGAGGGGTCCCATCGAAACGTCCACCCGTCGCAGCAGGCAGAAATCGGATCGCCGATCTGCCCTGCTGGCGGCCGCGGAACGACTGATGGCCGAGAAGGGCTTCCAGGCCGTCCGGCTCGAGGACATCGGCTCTGCAGCCGGGGTCAGCGGCCCGGCTATCTACCGGCACTTCCCCAACAAGGAAGCACTGCTGGTCGAATTGCTGGTCGGCATCAGCACCCGGCTGTTGGCCGGCGCCCGCGAGGTCGTGGCGCAGGCCGGCGAGCCCGACGCCGCCCTGACCGGCCTGATCGAATTCCACCTCGACTTCGCTCTGGGCGAGTCCGATCTGATCCGCATCCAGGACCGCGACCTGGCGCACCTGCCGGTCTCGGCACAGCGCCAGGTGAGGCGTGCCCAGCGCAGCTACGTCGAGATCTGGGTCGGCGTACAGCGCGAGGTACATCCCGACCTCGACGAAGCCGATGCCCGGCTGATGGCTCACGCGGTGTTCGGTCTGCTCAACTCGACTCCACACAGCATGAAGCCCCTGGCGGCCAAGCCGGCCGACCAGGGGCGTTCACGCGATGTTCTACGGGCTATGACGATGGCGGCATTGTCATCCGCCGACCATCACGCCCGCGGGGGCGTCGGTCAATACCAGTAGCGACGGCCGGCGACCGGGCGCCCGACGCTGCCCAGCAACCACAGGACCGCGCCGACCACCAGCAGGATGACACCGATGGTCCACAGGATCTGAATATTCAGGACAAACCCGAGGATGAGCAGTATTGCTCCGAGAACGATCATTGTTGCCTCCAGTTACTCACTTGCTGAACACTTTTCGTCACTACTGACTGGGCTGCGGCAGATTGCAGCTCGCCACGGTGGGATTGACTCCCGCGTAGTTGAGCGGCCCGGCTATCACCGTCAGGACAATGGACCCCGCTGTAGCGCAGTTGGTTTGGCTGTTGGAGAAGTAACCACGCTGCCAGGTAGCGAAGACTCCGATCAGCAGCCACACAATCACAATCGCGCCCAGGATTCCGCGGCCTCGCATGGTTCCTCCTTGTACATCCGCAGTACTTGGCGCACAAGGTTTTACCCGCCCGAAAGTTTCCTAAACCTCGGGCCGGTCAAAGGCCGCAGCCAGCCAATCCGCGACGGCGCGGGCCAGCGCGGCATGATTCTCGCGCTTGACGATCTCGTGACCGTCGTCGTCGAAGAGCAGATAGCGCACAACGCGGCCACGCAGGCGCAATGCCTCGACGATTTGCTCGGATTCAGTGACCGGGACATTCGTATCGGTACCGCCGTGCACCACCAGCAGCGGAGCGACCAGCGAATCCACCCGCTGCAGCGGCGACAGCGCGTCGAGCAGGTCGCGATCGGCGATCGGATGTCCGTATTCCGGATACGACGCCGCCGCGATCCACGGCTCGGTATTGCGATAGAACGTGCCCAGATCGCTCATCCCGCAGATACTGACGCCGGCAACGAACAGATCAGGGTGGAAGGTCAGCGCCGCCATCGTCAGGTAGCCGCCGTAAGACCAACCCGCACAAGCGATCCGGCCCGGATCAGCAAAGCCCCGGTCAGCCAGGTAGTGGGCGCAGTCGGCCACGTCGTCGATCGCGCCGAAGCGCTTCTCCTTGTCGTCGGCGTGGACGAATTCGCGGCCCTGCCCGCCCGACCCGCGCACGTTCGGGGTGAACACGGCGATGCCCTCGTCGAGCAACCCCGGGAAGATCTCGCTGTGCGAGGGCCGGGCCTGACCTTCCGGGCCGCCGTGCAGGTAGATCATCATGCCGGCCTGTTCAACACCCGGCGGCGGGCAGTAGAGCCAGCCGAACAGCGAACGGCCGTCGCGCGCAGTGACGGTGTGCAGACTGGGGCGCGCGGACACCGGGCCGACACTGGGCTTGCGGTCGATGCGCTCCCACTCCCGCGATCGTGGGTCGACCAGTTCGACGGTGCGCGGCATGTCCGCGCCCTGCAGTGTCAGGGCGACCATTGATCCGCCCGCGCTGATCGACAGCTCACCGGCCACCAGGTTGGGCAGGACGATGGGCTCCGCCAGCGTGTTGTCGGCGTATTCGAGGATCTGTAATTCGCTGCAGCCGTTGATGTTCCACAGCAGAGCGACCGTCGACAGATCGTCGCTGACCACGAATTCGTCGAGGTCGTAGCCGGGACGCTCGGCGACGACGTGATATGCCACCCCGTCGGGGGTGACGGTCACTTCAAGCAGACGGCTATGTGTCGCACCGTTATCGCTGCGGATCAGTGCGCGTACATAGCCATCGGCGAAGTCCGGTCCGTAGGTGTATGCGGGGTGATACAGCGTGGTGTCCTCGCCGTCCGGCCCTGATCGCAGCCGCCGCGGATGGTGATCGTCGAGTATCACGCCCATATCGGTGTTGGATCCGGGATCCGAAGGCAGCAAAGCGATTTCGGTGAGGCCGGTCCGCATGATCAGCTCGCGATAGCCGCGCGGGCCGACGCGGATCAGCGCCGAGCCGGCCCAGGCGTCGACCAGCCGGCCGCCCGAGCGGCGATCCAGCACGGTCACCGTGCCGTCGGCCGGGTCGATCAGACTGGACTGGCCGACGCCGTCCTCACCGGTCAGGATCGCGCAGACCCGGGTGCCGTCCCATGCGATCAACTCGGCGGTGCCGGCCATTCCGTCGGAGCCCATGCCGTCGATTCGGCGGGCCATCCGGTCGTCGGGGTCGGTGGTGACCACCCAGATCTGGCTGCGGGTGCTGCCGTCGGGGGCAACCTGACAGGCCAGCCAATGCCCGTCTGCGGAGTGGATGACCCTGGTCACCGGACCCTGCACCGGCAGTTCGACGTCGCGGGAGGAGCTGGCCCGCCAGCCGCGCAAAAACCGTTGGACGGCGCGGGGGTAACCACCGTCGTCGACGATGTGGGCGAACGCCGTCGCGTCGGGCGACAGCGATGCGCCGTAGGTCGCGCGAACGTCCTGTTCCACTCGGCCTCACATTCCGGTGACGATGACTTTCTTCTCGGTAACACGTTCCACGCGGGTCGCCGGTGGTAAACACAACCAGAGTTGACAGGGACCGGACGGGGGCTGCCGCGCGCAGGTAGCCTGGGCAACCATGAGGTGGGCATGAACGATCCGCGTCGATCGGGGTGGTCTGACCCGACGCAGGCCGGAAGCGGTTATCCGCAGAGCACCGATCCCGCCTACGCCGGCCAGTATTACGGACCCGGCTACGCCGCGCCCGGGTACGGCCAGGGCGGCACACAACCCACCGAACAGCTGCCGTCGTCGTATTGGCAGCAGGGCGGGGGCTATCCGCCGCCCAACGACCCGGCTGCGCCGCCACCGGGACCGCCGAAATCGCCGAAGTGGTTGTGGATCGCCGCCGCCGTCGCGGTGCTTCTGGTGGTGGGGTTGGTGATCGCTCTGGTGATCGTGAGCAGCTCCGCCAGGGAGACGACGGTGGTCGCACCGCTGCCACCGCTGTCCGAGACGGCGTCGACGACGCCTCGGGCCACCACCTCCATCCCCACGCCGACCGTGCCTTCGCTGCCGACGACCACCGGTACACCGGGAACGCCGACAGTGCCGGGCGGCACCACCAGCCCCACGGGAACCGACACCGTCGTCTATAACGTGCTGGGTGAGGGCCGCGCGATCAACATCACCTACGTCGACACCGGCGGCATCATGCAGACCGAATTCAACGTGCTGCTGCCGTGGAGTAAAGAGGTCAGCCTGCCGGCGCCCGCACGCGCATCGGCCAGCGTCGCCGTCGTCAACGTCGGGCGCGACGTGGTGTGCAATGTGTCGGTCAACGGGGCGCAGGTGCGGGAACGCACCGGCCGCGGCCTGACGATCTGCACCGGGGCGGGTTAGCCCCGACGTCCATCGTTGGGCACCTTCACGGCCACCATGCCCACCAGCCCGACCGCCAGCACAACGCACAGCCCACCCAGGCCGGCGCGGTCGGCGTGGAACGCGTCCACGAACACGAAGAACAGCCACGGCGCCAGGAACGACGCCGCCCGCCCGGTGGTGGTGTAGAGCCCGAAGGCCACGGCCTCCTTGCCCTCGCTGACCATGCGCAACAGGACCGTGCGGGCCGAGGTCGTGACGGGTCCGACGCACAGCGCCAGCAGTAGGCCGCAGATCCAGAACACGACGGGTCCCGACAGCGACAGCAGAGTGACACCGACCGCGATCATCACCGCCAGCGAGGCGACGATCACCGGCTTGCCCCCGATCCGGTCGTCGACGGGACCCGCGAGGACCGCGCCGAGCGAGGCCATGGTGCTGGCGATGACGCCGAAGATCAGCACGTTCGCCGGCGAGATGCCGTAGACGCTGACGCCGAGCACCGCGCCGAAGGCGAACACCCCGGCGATTCCGTCCCGGAAGATGGCGCTGACGATCAGGTAGTAGACCAGGTTGCGATCACGCCGCCACTCGTCGCGCAGGTCGTTCCACAGCCGGCGATAGCCGCCGAGCAGGCCGACGCGCGGGGATTGCGGCTCGACCGCGGGGGCGAAGGTGTGCGCGGTGATCAGCAGCGGCAGGGCGAGCACGGTGAACCAGAGCGCGGCCATCACCATCGCGGCACGCACATTCTGTCCGTCGGCGACCGGGACTCCGAAGAGGCCGCGGGTCGGGCCGTCCCCGGCGATGAATGCGGCGTAGATGACCATCAGGAGCGCGACGCTGCCGAAGTAGCCGGCGGCCGCCCCGACCCCCGAGATGCGCCCGGAGTTCTCCCGCGTGGTCAGCTGCCGCAGCATCGCGTTGTAGGGCACGCTGCCCAGGTCACCGCAGGCGGCGGTGAACGACAGCAGGACCAGACCGATCGCGAAGTAGGCGGGATCGGCCCGGATCAGGCTCATCGCAGCGGTGGCCAGGACCGCCAGGGCGGTCAGCGTGGTCAGCACGGCGCGGCGCCGGTGGGGCGCCTGGACCAGCACACCGGTGAGCGGCGCCAACACCGCGACGGTCAGGCCGGCGATGGCCAGCGCCCGGCCCAGCCAGCTGGCCGGCGAGGTGTCGCCGGGCAGGTTCTGGCCGACCGTGCTGGTGAGGTACACCGAGAAGACGAAGGTCGTGACGATGGCGTTCATGCCGGTGGAACCGCAGTCCCACAACGCCCAGGCGACAACTTTCGACCGGCCGACGGTCTGGGCAACCGGCGGGGGGCTGGTCATGCGGGCCACCCTACGATGGCCGCATGCCAGTACCCGCACCCGCCCCGGACAGCCGAGCCGTCGTCACCGGTGCCTCCCAGGGCATCGGCGAGGCGTTGGCCACCGAGCTCGCCGCGCGCGGCCATCACCTGATCATCACCGCGCGCCGAGCCGACGTGCTGCACACGCTGGCCGCGCGGCTGACCGAGCGCTACGGCGTCACCGTCGAGGTACGGCCGGTGGATCTCGCCGACCCGCAGGAGCGCACCGCGTTCGCCGACGAGCTGGCCGGGCGTGACATCTCGATCCTGTGCGCCAACGCGGGCACCGCCACGTTCGGGCCGGTGGCGAAGCTGGATCCGGCTGCCGAGCGTGCGCAGGTTCAGCTCAACGTGCTCGGGGTGCACGATCTGGTGCTCGCCGTCCTGCCCGGGATGCTGGCCCGCAAGGCCGGCGGCATCCTGATTTCGGGGTCGGCCGCCGGGAACTCCCCAATTCCCAACAACGCGACTTACGCGGCGAGCAAGGCGTTCGCCAACACGTTCAGCGAGTCGCTGCGCGGCGAGGTCAAGAACTCGGGTGTGCATGTGACCGTGCTGGCGCCGGGACCGGTGCGCACCGAACTGCCCGACGTGGCAGAGCAGTCACTGGTGGAGCGCTTGATTCCGGACTTCCTGTGGATCAACACCGAGTACACGGCGCGGATCTCGCTGGATGGCTTGGCGCGCAACAAGATGCGGATCGTGCCGGGTCTGACGTCCAAGGCGATGTCGGTGGCCTCGGGGTATGCGCCGCGCGGGATCGTCACGCCGATTGTCGGCGCGGTCTACAAGAAGCTCGGCGGCGATTAGCGTCTGCGTGTTCGGCGGGCAGTCCCGAAAATGCTGCGCGTGATTTCGCGGCCGATAACCGTTCCCGCCGAACGCATCGCGCTCTTGAACGCCGGGCTGTTCATCACCTGATCGAGCACGCCGGGTTCGGCCTTCTCCGGTTTCGGCATGGGTGGCAGGTCGATTCCGGTCGGCAGCAGCGGCGGTAGGTCGACCGGCTCCTCCGCCGGTGGCGCCAGTTTCGTCGCCAGCATCTCGTACGCGGACTCCCGATCGATGGTCTGGCCGTACTTCGCGAACAGCGGACTCGACTCGGCGGCGGCCTTGATTGCGTCGGGCCCGATGGTGTCCATCAACGACTGGGGCGGACGCATCCTGGTCCACGCCACCGGCGTCGGGGCGCCACGTTCGGAGAGCACCGTGACGATGGCCTCGCCGATACCCAGCGACGTCAAATCTGTTTCCAGATCGTAGAACTGGGTCTTGGGATAGGTTCGCACCGTCTTGGACAGGGCCTTCTGATCGTCGGGCGTGAACGCCCGCAACGCATGCTGAACACGCGCACCCAATTGGGATAGCACGTTATTGGGTACGTCGGTGGGCAGCTGGGTGCAGAAGAAGACGCCGACGCCCTTGGACCGGATCAGTTTGACCGTCTGCTCGACCTGCTGCAGGAACGCCTTGGAGGCGTCGGCGAACAACAGGTGAGCCTCGTCGAAGAAGAACACCAGCTTGGGCTTGTCGATGTCGCCGACCTCGGGGAGATAGGTGAACAGGTCGGCCAGCACCCACATCAGGAACGTCGAGAACATCACCGGCCGGGCCGCCTGATCACCCAGCTCGAGCAGGGTGATCACCCCGCGGCCCTGCGCATCGACGCGCAGCAGATCCGCCGGGTCGAGCTCGGGCTCGCCGAAGAAGGTGGCGCCGCCGTCGGCCTCGAGATTGACCAGCGCCCGCAGGATGACACCCGCAGTCTGCGGCGAGACCCCACCAATGGTCTTGAGGACTTTCTTGCCCTCGTCACTGGTGAGGTAGGTGATCACCGAGCGCAGGTCCTTGAGGTCCAGCAGTGGAAGGCCCTGCTGGTCAGCCCAGTGGAAGATCAGTCCGAGAGTCGACTCCTGAGTGGGATTGAGCCCCAACACCTTTGACAGCAAGATTGGGCCGAACGCCGAAATCGTGGCGCGCACCGGGACACCGATGCCGTCCGTGCCCAGCGACAGGAACTCGACGGGGAACGGCGCCCCGGTCCAACCGTCGTCGCCGGTGTCCTTGGCCCGCTGCAGAGTACGGTCGCTGGACTCCCCCGCCCGCGTCAGCCCGGACAGGTCGCCCTTGACGTCGGCCATCATCACCGGCACCCCGGCGGCCGACAGCTGCTCGGCGATCACCTGTAGCGTCTTCGTCTTGCCGGTGCCGGTGGCCCCGGCGACCAGTCCGTGGCGGTTCATCATGGCCAGCGGGATTCGGACCTGCGCTGCCGGATCGACGACGCCGTCGACGATGACCGAGCCGAGATCGAGCGCCTGGCCCGTGGTCGCGTAGCCGGCGGCGATCTGCTGGGCAGGAGTCGCTGTCGATTCGCTCGTCATCGGCTGGCCTCCGTCGTCACTCGGGTGATGGCCGCTACGACACTACTTGGCACCTGGGGCTTAGGGTTGAGCGCTGTGCGCGAAGAATTGGTGTGGATCGACTGCGAGATGACGGGGCTCGACCTGCGGACCGACAAGCTCATCGAGATCGCCGCGTTGGTCACCGACGCCGAGCTCAACGTCCTCGGGGACGGGATCGACGTCGTGATCCACGCCGACGACGAGGCGCTGAACGGCATGATCGAGGTCGTCGCCCAGATGCACCACCGATCCGGGCTCACCGAGGAGGTCCGCACGTCGACCGTCGACGTGGCGTCCGCCGAGCAACTCGTCCTCGACTACATCCGCACCCACGTCAAACAGGCCAAGACCGCACCGCTGGCGGGCAATTCGATCGCCACCGACCGCGGCTTCATCGCCCGCGACATGCCGGCGCTGGACTCCTACCTGCACTACCGCATGATCGACGTCAGCTCGATCAAGGAACTCTGCCGGCGCTGGTATCCGCGCATCTACTACGGCCAGCCGGAGAAGGGCCTCGCGCACCGGGCCCTGGCCGATATCCAGGAGTCGATCCGCGAGCTGAAGTACTACCGGGCGACCGCGTTCGTGCCCCTGCCCGGGCCGTCTACCAGCGAGATCGCCACCGCGGTCGCCGCAATCGACGGGGTCGGCGAAACGGATTCGGCTGTTGAGGCCGACAACGGCTAGTATCGACGACGCTGCTGCCGTCCCCAGGACGGTGTCCAGCGATGGTGGCTGTAGTTCAGTTGGTAGAGCACCAGGTTGTGATCCTGGCTGTCGCGGGTTCGAGTCCCGTCAGCCACCCTGCAGGTCAGGCCCCGTTTTCGGGGCCTGACTTTTTTCTTGGGCCGTCACCCGTCAGCCGAGTCATGTCGGGGCAACGCGCTGACCCGTTCGACTTTTGCATGCGAAAACAATTATGAATGTTTGCTGGACGGGAATATACACACGTTTAATACAGGTAGTTCGTGGCAGCTCGCGCGGCGAGGATGTAACTGCCTGAACGAAACCGGGCATCGCACCTCGCCGGTAATCCCGTTATCTGCGGCACCCGCCTCTAGCTGCGAGGAAAACCGTCGAATCTCGTCGACCGCATCGCCCTCAGGCTCCGATTTCACACGGCCAAACGGCGAAATGGTAAAGATTCTGTCTGATTCTGTCACTTATACGGGACAATTATTTGGTTGTACGTTACTGTCCAGTAATAGCTCCAATGGCTTAGCTGGGGAGGGCTGAAACATGGACGCCCATCGGACGAGAAACGGACCCGCGCGGTTCGCTGAGGACCACGACCGCCTCGATATCTGGGTCGACAGGGTCGACGCCTTCATCCTGGCCCTGGACGCGATCGACGCCGACGATCCGTTCGACTTCTGCGCGGAGGCCTGGGAAATCTGGCAGAGCGCTGTTGCCGCTGATCCTCCGCCCGAAAGCAGCGCCGCGGTGCTTGTCGCCCTCGGTGGACTACACGCCGTCGCCCACGCCATGACGGCGTCCACCCTCGACTACTACCGCACGCCTGACGCCCGGGATCGCAAGACGCTGTCGTCTGTGAATGCTGCGCTCAAGGCTTGTCTGGGAGGCCTCCGTCGCGAGTCCGCCCGATGGTTGTCCGACGGTTTGCCCGCCGCCGAAGAGATAACGGCACGGAGTGCAACTTTGGTGGCACGTCTTCAGGCGACAAATGCTCCGGGAGCCGCGCCGATTTCGAATACCGGAATTGTGTTCGACAAGGTGTGCGCTCTCACCGACACCGAGAACCGGCGGTATCGGGAGGCCTACGACCGGCTGCGCGCGATGCTCGGCCGGGAGTGGTTGCAGCACATCACGAATGAGAGCGAGACCCTCTCCGACGTGGTGACGGGGATCGTCCTGGATCTGCAGAGCAGTCAAGGCTCCACCGTCGACGAACATGTGATGGCCGAGCGCCGGGCCAAGATCCGGTCGGCGCTGGCGGCCGTCACCGGCGCCCTGCACACCTACCAGGAACAATCCGTCAAGACCGCGGCCAAGACCTTCGGTTACGACAGCCCGCAGGCCAAGGCCGTCGCGAGACTCTTCGACGACGCCAAGCAATCGTCGTTCGAGTATCGCTGGCTGGACGAACTGAACGAGCCCCTGCGGCGCGGCGACAGCGCCGCGGTGAGATTCGAGTTCACCGCGCGGCCGCACGGTGAATCGGACCTGGACGTCCGGATGGATCGCGACTATATGGCTCAGTTCGCCAAGTCGAAGAGGAAGTGGCTCGGTCCCGACGAGCTGGTGGTGATGGCCGGCGATCCGAGCGTGCTGGACATGATCAAAGCCATTGCGCCCAAAGTGAATTCACTACAAGGGCAGCTAGACGCGATACTGTATCCGAACGTCGCCGACGATGTCGCGGCCGTCAAGGAATTGATCGCCCGATTCGGCGGCCAGAAGGGGCTCGACGCGTTGCACACCGCGCCCGGCGCCATCGACAAGCCGTGGATGCCGCCGCACCTGTCGCCGCGCGTGCTGTCGTTCGTCCGAACCTTCGAATGAGCCAACCAAAGCTGTAACGCAACTCACCGTTAACTCAGCAAACACTTCTGATTGAGAAGATGGGTCGACGGGTACAGGGTCGTATGCCGCGGAATTCCGCAGCACGATGGCTTGGCGTCCGGGGGGACGCAGTTGCGAAGGGACGTAGGGACATGACGGTTCGGCTATTGGCAGACTCTGACGGTTCTCTTCGCCCGGACATCTGGGTCGACCGGCTGGACGTCTTCGTCGCAGCACTTGGTGCGATCGACGCCGACGAACCGCTGAGCTTCTGCGAGCAGGCCTGGGACATCTGGGACGGTGTCGCAATCTCGGATCTTCCGGCGGCCTCCGACCCCGCCATGCTGATCGTGCTGGGCGTGCGACAAGCCCTGGCAAGCGTGATGGCCGCTGTCTACCGGAGCGCAGCTGAGGCCAAGAATCCGCTGACGCTCGAGGTCGTGCACGCCTCCCTGACCGAAGAGCTGGGCGCTGTGCAGCGCGAGTGCGAGCGGTGGCGCCACGAAGGCCTGCCGTCGGCCGCTGAGGTCAGGGCGCGCAGCGCGGCCGCGGCGACCGGTCTGCATGTCGCCACCAAGCGATCGGCCTGACCTCACCGCCGGGGGATCTTGTCCCCGAACAGTTGCAGCGCGTTCTCGCCGGCAACCTTGCGCCGGACGTCGTCGTCGACCTCGAGGTTTCGCAGGAACTCCGCGCCGGTCACGTTGTCGTCCATCGGGTAGTCGACCGAGAACATCAAGCGGTCGGGTCCCATCACCTCCAACGCGCACGCGAACGCAACCGGATTGAAGTTGCCACTCGTGGTCATGTGGAAGTTGTCGCGCAGATATTCCGACGGCAGCCGCGCCCGCCGGCCGCCGCCGTCAGCGCCGCCGAGGCCGTAGTAGCGGTCGATGCGGTAGGCCGCGTAGGGCAACATCTCGCCGAGGTGGCCCAGGATCATCTGCAACCGGGGGAACGTGTCGAAGAGCCCCGAATAGATCAGGCGCAGCGCATGCGTGCCGGTCTCGGCCGCGAAGCCCCACGAGGCAAGGTGCAGGCCATCTTTCACATATGGGGCGAACCAGGCATCCATCACCGCCGGGTGCGGCGTGGTGGGGTGCAGATAAATCGGCACGCCGAGGCGCTGCGCGCACTCGAACAACCCGACGTAGGCGGGATCGTCGAGATACCGGCCGTGGGTGTGCCCGTTGATCAGGCCGCCGACCAGGCCCAGATCCCCCACCGCCCGCTCGAGTTCGGCTGCCGCCGCGTCAGGATCCTGAGTAGCCAGAGTGGCAAAGCCACCGAACCGGTCCGGGGTGGCCCGCACTGTCTCGGCAAGATCGTCGTTGGCGCGCCGGGCGTTCTCGACCGCACGCGCCGTGTCGTGGTCGTCCTGGACACCGGGATCGAACAGCGACAGGATCTGGAAATCGATTCCGGCCGCATCCATCTGCTCCAGCCGCAGCGGGCCGCGGTCGTAGAGCCGCTGGTGTGCGGTGACATTGTGCGTCTCGAGCCAGCTGCCGACGACATTGCCGGCGCTGACCGGGCTCCATGCGTAATGCTCTTCGAGGGCGATCAACACGGTCGCGACTCTCTAGGCGTTGGCGTTGCCCGCTTTCCACTGCGGCCACGGAATGTTCCAGTCGCCGAGGCCATCCGTTCCCGGCAGCGTTGAGCCGACGGTGTTGTGGACCTCGACGATGTCACCGCGCTTGGTGTTGTCGTAGAACCACTTCGCGTTGCTCGGGCTGGCGTTCAGGCAGCCGTGGCTGACATTGGAGTAGCCCTGTGCGCCAACCGACCACGGCGCGGAGTGAACGTAGATGCCGCTGTAGGACATTTGCGTGGCCCAGTCCACCTCGGTGCGATAACCGTTGGGAGAGTTGGACGGAACGCCGTATGTCGAGGAATCCATGATCATGTGGGACAACCGGTCGCCGACGATGTACACGCCGTTGTTGGTCGGTGTGCTGTTCTTGCCCATCGAGATCGGGATGGTCCTCTCGACCACGCCGTTGCGCCGGACGATCAGCTCTTTGGTGTCGTCGTCGGCGGTGGCGATCACCTCGTCACCGATGGTGAAGTGTGACGTCAAGTTCTGCTGGCCGAACAGTCCGTCCCCGAGATCGACACCGTAGGTGTTGACCGCGACGTCGACGGCGGTGCCCGGCTTCCAGTAATTCTGCGGGCGCCAGCGCACCTCGCGGTTGTTGAGCCAGTAGAACGCCCCCTCGACGGGCGGATTGGTGGTCACCTTGATGGCGCGCTCGGCGGCCACACGGTTGGGGATGTTCTCGTCAAAGCGAACGGCGATGGGTTGCCCGACGCCGACGACCTCGCCGTCACCGGGCAACAGGTACGGCATCGTCAGGTTTTCCGGTGACTGCGTCTCGAAGGTCAGCTTCTCGGCCGTCACACCGCCGAGGCCGAGTGACTGCGCGGTGAGTGTGTAGCTCTTGTTGTAGCCCAGCGGCTCGCTGGTCGACCACGTCACGCCATCGGGGCTGAGCTTGCCCTGCACCTGGTTGCCGGCCTCGTTGACCATCGTCACCGAGCCGAGCACGCCACTGGTGGCGCTGACCGTCACCGGCCGGTCGAGTGGGACGTCGACCGCACCGTCCTTGACCGACACCGTCAGCTGGGGAATCAGCAGGTCGCCGTAGGGGGTGCCCTTGTCGGCGATGACCTTGACCGGCGGGGGCCCCGCCGGTTCACTGCTGCAGGCACCGAGCCCGATCAGCAGCGCCGGAACGAGCGCGAGCGCAAGCAACCGACGCCGCGACCGCGGACGGAGTGCCGAACCGGCCTGCCTCATATCGCTCTCTATCTGGCTAGCTGTGGAAAAGCTGGGGATGATTGGCAATATTCTAAGGGAATCCCGGCCATGGTGGCGACTACACAGGTCAGCGACCACCTGCGGGATTTCATGTTCGGCAGTGGTGTTTGTTATTGTCGCTTCCGCGGTTCACGCGCCGTTAGCTCAGTTGGTAGAGCAGCTGACTCTTAATCAGCGGGTCCGGGGTTCGAAACCCTGACGGCGCACAGCACAAGAGCCCCGGAGACTTCCGGGGCTCTTTGCCGTCTCCGGCGACTGATCATCCGATCAGCGAAACCCCTCCGAGCGAGAATCCGCGCGCAACATCGCGATTCGACGCGCCAGCTAATCCTCAGCGCGATAAGGTGCGACGCATCATCCAAGTCGGAGGGCCGGGGGGCTCGATGAAGCGTCGGACTGTAGCTGCAGCGTTGACCGCAGCGTTGGTGTGCACCGCCACCACGGGCAGCTACTCCATGGCACCACCGACCACGGCACAGGGCCGGGTGTACTCCATCCCAGTGGTGCTCACGGGCACCGTCGACGAGGCGCCCACGACGCTCGGCGTCGCGGATTCGACGCTCTACACCCTGTCCGACGCCGATATCGACGTCACGCTCGATCACTTGAAGGACATGGGCGTCAACGACATTCGCATCGCGGTGCCGTGGGTCTACGTCCAGCCCCAGGACAACGAGAACTACAACTGGACGAAGATGGACTACGTCGTGCATGCGGCCAGTGAGCGCGGCATGAACATCGTCGGCGTCATCAGCGGTACCCCGACCTGGGCGGGCTTTCCGCTCAACGGGCATTCCGACCCTGCCGACTACGCGCGCTTCGCAGCCGCGGTGGCCGGCCGCTACAACGACACCAGCACCATCGGCGCAATCGACGACTACGAGATCTGGAACGAGCCCAACGGTGCGCTGTTCTACAACCCGGTGGACGCCGCGGCCTACACGCGCATGCTGCAGGCGGCCTATCCGGCCATCAAGGCGAACAACCCCAACGCCGTGGTGATCGCCGGCGTGCTGGGTGCGGTCAAGACCGTCACCGGGTTGTCGCTGGCACCGCAGCGCTTCCTCGCGCAGATGTATAACGCCGGTGCCGAAGGCTACTTCGACGCCCTGTCCTACCACCCGTACCACTACACGTTGGCGTTCTCGTTGGGCACCGGCGTGGCCAACTCCCCGCTGGAGCAGGTGAAAGCCCTTCGGGCGCTGATGGACGCCAACGGTGACGCCGACCTCAAGATCTGGGCCACCGAATACGGCCTGCCCACCAACTGGCCGATCAGCCAGACACAGCAGGCCGCCTTCATTCACGACTTCGTCGTCTCGTGGCAGAACGTCGCGGGCGCCGGGCCGATGTTCATCTACACGACGCGGGACTCCTACACCGGGGGCTTCGACGACGAGCAGAACTTCGGCCTGTTCACCACGAACTGGACCCCCAAGGACGCCGTCGCGACCGTCGAGGAGCTGATCAACCAGCTCGCGACGGGGACTCTGCAACCGTTCGACGTCACCCCGTATGCGAACAAGGTCGACTTCTTCGGCGCCGCGGTGATCCTCATCCGCCAGTTCATCAACTTGGTGGCGATCGTGCCCAAAGCACTCTTCCAGCTGGCCAACTCGGCGGTCACCGTCATCACCCACGCCATCGGATCGCTGCTCGGGATCGTGCCGTCCGCCGCTGCCGGGGCCACCCCGGAGAAGTCGTCGAGCCGCACAGCTTCCACAACGCCGACGGCGAAAGTTGCTGCCGCACAGCCGGACCGCAAGACCGTCGCGCATGCGGCGCCGAGACCGAAACCCTCGGCTCAGCGCACGACGACGCGCGACGAAACCGCCCCCACCGCAACCGCGTCCGCCAAGCCCAAGGCGAGTGCGGCGGCCGCGACGCCGACAAAGCCCAAAGGCCGCCACACCGGCGGGCCGGCGCCACGTCCGGCGGCACGCTGAGACGTCAAGGAACCTCACAGAAATCCTTCCGCGCGACCCACCGGCGTGGCACAATCGGCACAGCCGTCAATTGGCTGACCAGCTCCAGGGGGGCACCCATGGTGCACGCCAAATACGTTGTGCGCATTGGCATCATCGTCACCGCACTGATCTTCGGCTGGGCGCTGTTGTCCCAACCCGGCATAGCGGTCGCCGACACCTCGTCGCCCAATTCCGCAGCAACGGGTTCGCACGCGCCCCGAACCGGCAAGGCCGCACCGCGGCCACGACCCCAGCAGGCCGCCGCAGCCGCCGCCCGCAAGGCGCCGGTCGCCGCAGTCAGCAGCCCGCGTCCGCAGGCCCGCTCCGCCAAGGCGGTCACCCGGGCCGCATCGGCGAACTCGATCGTCTCCGACGTGACCGCCTGTGCGTGCAATCTCCTCAAGACCGTGGCGACCTACACCGCCCTCTTCGTCTCGGAGCTCCGGCCACCCGTCGTCCCGCAGCCGCCACCCGACCCCTTCGGAGCCTGGATGGCGTTGGCGTGGGTACGCAAGCAGGCCGACGACGCCGTCGCGCAGATTGCGGCGCAACCCGTGGTCAAGCAGGCGGTGCAGGCGGTCTCCCAGTTCGCCGAACGGGCCTTTGACGCGATCCTGGCGTGCGGTTCGCCGCCCACCGGATCGGACGTATTCGACCGCACCACAATCGCTTCGGGCTTGAACACCCCGACGGACTTCGTCGTCCTGCCGGACGGCCGCATTCTGATCACCGAGAAGGGCGGCGCGATCCGGCTCTATGCGAACGACGCGCTCAGCGACGACCCACTCATCGTCCTGCCGACGCGGACCGAAGGCGAACGCGGGCTACTCGGGATCGAAGTGGACCCGGAATTCGCCACCAACGGATACATCTACGTCGCCTACACCACGACCGACGCGCACTACAAGCTGTCCCGGCTCACCGTCACCGCCGACGGTATCGACCCCGATTCGGAATTCAAGCTCTTCCTGTCCACCGATACGGTCCAGAACAACCACCAGGGCGGCGACCTGCTCTTCGGGTCCGACGGCATGCTCTATTGGGGTGTCGGCGACAACACCGACGGCGCCAACGCGCAGGACCTGTCGAACATTCACGGCAAGATCCTGCGACTGAACCCGGTGGATGGATCTGCGCCACAAGACAATCCATTCGTCACCACCGTGAACGCCGAGCCGCTGATCTGGGCGTACGGCCTGCGTAACCCGTTCCGTCTGGAGTTCACCCCTGATGACCGGCTGCTGGCCGGCGACGTCGGGCAGAACGCAGTCGAGGAGTTGGACCTGATCACCAAGGGCGGCAATTACGGCTGGCCGAACGCCGAAGGAACCTGCGCCAGCTGCACCTCGACCAATCCGATCTACACCTACGACCACTCCGCCGGCAACGCCGCGATCACCTCCGTCCTGTTCTACAGCGGTGATGCGTTCGGTCCCAGCTACCACGACAAGGTGTTCATCGCCGACTACATCCGCGGCTGGATCAAGGTCCTGACCTTCAATTCCACGTTCTCGACATTCCTCGGCGCGGTCACCTTCGACAGCACGGCCGGAAGCACGGTCAAGCTAGCGGAGGGTCCCAACGGCGCCATCTATCAGTTGACGATCTTTCCTGGCGAGCTGTCCGTTTTGTCCCCTGCTCAGTAGCGGCAGCTGTTATACCGAGGACATGAGCGCTGGGGGGCACGCAGGCCGGGTCGGTGGAGTGGCTGTGGCGCTGGGAATCGGCGCGGCCGTGTGGACGGGATCGGGGGCACCGGCGGCCGTCGCCGACAGTGCCGGAACGGCGGGCAGCGCATCAGCGGATCGCACCACGAGCGCGCCACCCGGCCGCGCGTCGAGCAAGCGTGCGAAGACGACACAGACGATGAGCGCGGCGAGCAAACGCCGCACGCCGGTCAAGGTGCCTGCCTCACCGACCGCCCCGATAGGGCTGTCTCAGGTCGTAACCGCGGCCGCGACCACCCGCCGGCTAACCCCGAGCCTGGCGATATCCACCGAACCGGTTGCCACCCAATCAGTTTCGGCGACACCCGCTCCGACGTCGGTGACCTACACCGCACCACCGACGTTGGGCGACCAGATCACCTTGGCGTCGCTGCGCTTCTTGCGCGTCGTCTCCAATGTCATCGGAATCGACCTCTACGGCCAGATCGGGAAGGCGATGGCCAGTGCCAACCCGCCGTCGTTCCTGCTCGGTGGATTGACAGCCACCAAGACCACGTACACGACGGCCGAAGGAGCCGAGTGGAGGGTCTGGGAATTCACCCCACCCGACCCCAGCGGCAAGGCAGTGGTCGCCATCCACGGCGGCGGGTTCATCCTGCAGCCGATCCTGTTGCACTGGATCGACTACACCAACATGGCCCGCGACACCGGCGCCACCGTCATCGTCCCGATGTACCCGCTGGCCACCACCGAGGCCGGAGCCGCCGTCCACACCATCCCGGCGATGGCGGATTTCATCTCGGCACAGATCGACACCTACGGCGCCGACAACGTCAGCATCTACGCCGATTCAGCGGGTCCCATCATGGCGCTGAGCGCGGTGCGGCTGTTGCTCAAGGCCGGCAAGCCCATTCCGGCCAGCATGGTGCTGCTCTCGTTTGCACCCGCCAGCGACCTGTCCAACCCGGACATCAAGAACACCAACGATCCGGTCTTCAACACCAACGACTTCACCTTCTACACCGACAACAGCCACTGGAGTGACGGCCTGTTGATCACCGACCCACTGATCAGCGTGATGAACTTCGAAGACGAAGTGCTGAAGGCACTTCCGCCGACCACCGTCTATGTGGGGTCCACAGAATTCTCGCTGTCCGACAATCTGCTCTACCAGAAGCAAGTGGTCGATGCGGGCGGCACCATGTCGTTGGTGATCGGTCGCGGGCAGATCCACGACTGGGCGCTCGGGGTGCCGATCAACTCCCAGGCGATGGTGGTGCGCCGCGACATCTATCGCGAGCTCGGGCTGACCGATACGGTCTAACTTCATGGCTGATCTGGCAGCGCGCTTCGCCGACATCGTGGGCCCCACCCACCTGCTGACCGGCGATGCGATCTCCGAGGACTACAGCCACGACGAGGCACTGACCATTCCGCCGCAGCGCCCCGCCTATCTCGCCAAGCCAGCGACCGCCGACGAGGTCGCCGCACTGCTGAAGACCGCGACCGAACACCACGTGCCGGTGACGGCGCGGGGGTCGGGCTGCGGCCTGTCCGGCGCGGCCCAACCCGTCGCCGATGGCCTGCTGATCTCGTTCGAGCGGATGAACGCTGTCCTGGAGATCGACGCCGACAATCACGTGGCGGTGGTGCAGCCCGGCGTCACGCTGACCGAGCTGGACGCCCAGACCGCGCGGGCGGGGCTGAGCTACACGGTGTATCCCGGTGAGCTGTCCTCCAGCGTCGGCGGCAACGTCGGCACCAACGCCGGTGGCATGCGGGCGGTGAAATACGGCGTCACCCGGCACAACGTGCTCGGCCTGCAGGCGGTGCTGCCCACCGGCGAGATCATCCGCACCGGCGGCAAGATGTCGAAGATCTCCACCGGCTACGACCTCACCCAGCTGATCATCGGCTCGGAGGGCACGCTGGCGCTGGTGACCGAGGTGACAGTCAAGCTGGTCCCCCGCCTCGCCCACAGCGCCACCGTGCTGGCCCCGTTCGGCGATTTCGACCAGGTGATGGCCGCCGTTCCGAAACTCATCTCGAGCGGAATGAACCCGACCATCGTCGAATACATCGACAACGTCGTGATGGCGGCGATCGTCAACGCCGAGAACCTGGAACTGGGGATCCCCGAGGCGATCCGGGAAGCGTGCGACGCCTACCTCGTCGTCGCGCTGGAGAACAACCACGCCGATCGCCTCGACGAGGACGCCGCGACCCTGGGCGAACTGCTCAGCGAGTGGGGCGCCTTGGATGCGTATGTGCTCCAGGGCAACTCGGCGCGCAGGCTGATCGTGGCTCGGGAGAACGTGTTCTGGACCGCGAAAGCGATTGGCGCCGACGACATCATCGACGTCGTGGTGCCCAGGGCGTCGATGCCGGAGTTCCTGCGCCGGGCCCGTGACATCGCGCTCGCCGAGGGGGTCGGGATGAGCGGGTGCGGGCATGCCGGCGACGGCAACGTGCACGGTGTGCTGTTCTGCAAGGACCCGCAGATCCGCAAGAAGATACTGACCGCGGTTTTCGCCATGGGAATGTCACTGGGCGGGGCGATCTCCGGCGAGCATGGTGTCGGGCGGGCCAAGGCCGACTATTTCTGCGAGCTGGAAGACCCCGTGAAGCTGGCGTTGATGCGCCGGATCAAGGACAGTTTCGACCCGGCCGGCATCCTCAACCCCGGCGCGGTGTTCGTCTAAAGCGACCCTTGACCGGGCCTCGCCAGGGCTGCTAAACATGGCACCACCCCGATGTTTGAGCGATCGCTCAGCAAGGAACGGGCGGATGTGGGGATGGACCATGACGACTGCCAATGACACCGTCTACTACGACCCCTACGACGTCGACATCGTCGCCAACCCGTATCCGGTGTATGCCCGCCTTCGCGACGAAGCGCCGATTTATCACAACGAGCGCTACGACTTCTGGACCCTGGCCCGGCACTCCGACGTCGAAGCGGCGCTGTCGGATTGGGAGACGTTCTCCAACAGCCGCAGCGACATCCTGGAGCTGATCAAATCCGACTTCGCCATGCCCGGCGGCGTGATGATGTTCCAGGATCCGCCGGCGCACACCCAGCTCCGCGGGCTGATGTCGCGGGTGTTCACACCCCGCCGGATGGCCGAGATCGAAGACCAGATCCGCCGGTATTGCATCGGCTGCCTCGACCCGTGGGTTGGCTCCGGCGGCTTCGACATCATCGCCGAGCTGGCCTCGATGATGCCGATGCGCGTGATCGGGATGCTGCTGGGAATCCCGGAGTCCGAACAGATTTCGGTGCGCGACGCCAACGATGCCAATCTGCGTACCAAGCCCGGGACGCCGATGAAGGTCGCCGATCCCGACCGCATCGCCGACGGTCGCATCTACGCCGACTACGTCGAGTGGCGATCCCACAACCCGTCGGACGATCTGATGACGGCGCTGCTCAACGTCGAGTTCACCGACGACGACGGCGTCACACGCAAGCTGACCCGCTCCGAAGTGCTGCACTACACCCAGGTGGTGGCCGGTGCGGGCAACGAGACGACGGGCCGGCTGATCGGCTGGCTGGCCAAGGTGCTCGCCGAGCACCCCGACCAGCGTCGCGACGTCATCGCTGACCGCTCGCTGCTGAACCGCACGATCGACGAGACCCTGCGCTTCGAACCCACCGGGCCGCATGTCGGCCGGTACGTGCTGAAGGACTTCGAGTGCTACGGCACGACCGTCCCGGCCGGTAGCGCGATGCTGCTGTTGTTCGGCGCCGCCAACCGCGACCGGCGCCGCTACGACGATCCCGACAGCTTCAACATCCACCGCGACACGATCAGCCACCTCACCTTCGGCAAGGGCGTCCACTATTGCCTGGGCGCCAACCTGGCCCGGCTCGAGGGGCGGGTGGCCCTCGACGAGCTGCTCAACCGGTTCCCGGAATGGGACATCGACTACACAGGTGCCAAGCTCGCGCCGACGTCGACCGTGCGGGGCTGGGAGCGGTTGCCGATCGTTCTCCCCTGATCGGGATGTGACGTTGCCCCAGGCCGCGGGGACCCGGTCGGCGGCTCGGTGTGAGATGCGTCGCTGAGAATCTGCTGAGCAACCCGTTAAGCCAGTTGGGTGACCAGCAGGTTTGCGCTCCGGTAGGTAACCGGCGGGTGGTTCTCAACCGAAAGACAGCGCATTGTGCTGCAGTAATGTTGCGAACGGTGTTATGGTGGCCGTTAGCTGTATTGACCAACAGCAGGCCTGGGACACAACGTCCAGTGACACAGTGAGGACTTAGCCGCATGGCGCCGGAGAACTTGGTTCAACGCCCCGCAGGCGAAGTAGCTCCGCAGCCCTCCGCACCGGTCACTCCGATGCAGGTTCATAGCTGCAGCCGGATCGGCCTGGTTGCCAATCCCCCCGGTTTTCGTCTGTCGCTCGGCGACTGGTTCCGCCGCCGCTAGCCGCTATCCGTTACGGATTCGGCGGATCACCAGCACGACCGTCACCACGCTGACACCGGCCAGCGCCGCGGCCACCGGCGGTCTCTTCACGAAGCGCAGCAGCGCTGCCTTGACGTCGTCGGCGATGCGCTCCGGATTGGCGCGCACGGCCAGCGAGTCGACCGTCGCCGCCAGCCGGTCACGAGCCTGGTCGATCTCGGCCTTGATGACCTCGGGATCCCGGTCCGCCACTTCCGTCCTCCAAACTGCCGCCCTGCCGAACTACCCTAGAGCAACCCGGGCCAACCCCGATGCACCGGGAGATGAAGGGATCACCAGGTGACCGAGACCGCGCGCCTCGAAGTCGGCGACAAAGCACCCGCGTTCAGCCTGCCGGACGCCGAGGGCAAGACCGTCAAGCTGTCCGACTTCAAGGGCCGTAAGGTGATCGTCTACTTCTACCCGGCCGCGATGACGCCGGGCTGCACCAAGCAGGCGTGCGACTTCCGGGACAGTCTGGCCGAGCTCAACGGCGCCGGCATCGACGTCGTCGGCATCTCCCCGGACAAGCCGGAGAAGCTGGCCAAGTTCACCGACCGCGACCAGCTGACGTTCCCGCTGCTGTCCGACCCCGACAAGAAGGTACTCACCGAGTGGGGCGCCTACGGCGAGAAGAAGCTCTACGGCAAGACCGTTCAGGGCGTCATCCGCTCGACGTTCGTGGTCGACGAGACAGGCAAGATCGAGGTCGCACAGTACAACGTCAAGGCCACCGGCCACGTCGCCAAACTGCGCCGGGATCTCTCGGTCTAATTCGACTTCTTGTGGTGCCGGGCACCGGATGCGACACCCGACTTCTTGTCACCGCCGGGGCTGACACTGGCGGCGGAATTGGGCGTCACCTTCTTCTTGGGGGGACGGAAGGAAGCGGCCGAAGGAGCGGGGATCAGTGACGGGGGCGTACTGCCGATGTCGACGTTGAAGCCGGGACCTTTCTGACTGGTGATATGGCCATGCGGTTGGGCAGCAGCGATCGCGATCGCGAACGGGCCAGGACCCGAGACCACGTCGCCGCTGGTGAAGACGTCGAATGCGACATTGAAGATACTGGTCTGTGTACCGCCCGCCTTGACGACATTGTCGAAGCCCCAGCCGTTGAAGGCGTAGTTTCCGAAGCCAATGGCCTCGACGCTGCGACCCGGGCTGGTTACGAACGCGCCGTTGGTGACCACGTTGCCGACGCCGCTGGCCACTGTCATTCCGATCTCGGTGGTGGGCGGCAACAAGAACGGGAACGGGTTGGTGATGGCCTGAGCGATATTGCCCAAGCCTTTCGTGATGGTCGTACCGTTGGTGCCCCACTGGGTGGCGATTCCAAACAGATCCCCGGACTGAGCCGTCACGTTGTCTCCCCACGCCCAGGCAAAGGTGAAGGCCCCGCTTGTGGTCGCGGTGGCCACCCCATCGTTCGTGGTTCCGATCAGGGGAATGCGGCCAAGGGCGAACGCGGCACCGAACAGCCCACCTGCCTTCGCGGTCGCGTTGGGCCCGATCGCGATCGCGATACTGGTCGGGCCGCTCTGGCAGTTCGCGGTGTTGCCCAATCCGAAGAAGGACGCGCAGTCAGCCGAGGCGGCGGGCGCCGCGCCGATTGCCATTGCGGCGAGTGCGCCGGCGAGCGGCAACGAGGCAAGTCTTGTCTTCATCGCTCGACTCCCACGCTTGTGAATTGACGAAAAAGACAATATTTGGCATCGCAACGTTCCGCACGCGTACTGCGCTACTTGATCCCGAGGCCTAGCTGTACTGACCTGAGAGGTTAGGTACGCGGCTGGCGGGTGGTTGGCCGCCGAGTGCGGTGTGGCCGCGGTGGCAATTGTAGGTGTGCAGCCAGGTGGTGAACGCTGCGCAGCGTTCGGCATCGCTGCG
>NZ_JACBJQ010000053.1 GCF_013404075.1 Mycolicibacterium vinylchloridicum | reverse complement strand
GTGGCCAACGCCCACGGCACCGTCACCGGTGCCGCCGGCGGTGTGCTCCTGCGCCCCTTCGCCCGGCTCATCTCCAAGGCCGGTGACAGCGTCACCACCTACGGCGAACCCTGGAACATGAACTGACTCCCTGAAAAGTCGACAAAATGGCCCCCGGCGCGAGCCGGGGGCCATTTTGTTGTCGTGCGGTCCTCAGTCTCGGTCGGCGCTCGTCGTCGCGGCCGTATCGGGGCTCGGGCCGGTCCCCGGGCCAGTGACCTTCTTTGGCGTTCCACTGGCGTCGGCCAGAAGATCGCGAATCTCGGTGAGCAAGCTCAGTTCGGTGTCGCCGGCCTGCTCGACCTCGCCCTTCTTGCGAAGGCGGTTGTAGGGCACGACCACGAAGAAATACACCACGGCCGCCACGAGAACGAAGTTGATCACCGCCGACAGCAGGATGTTCAAGTCGATGGCCTGCCCGCCGCCGATCCCGATCCGCAGAATGCCGTACTCGGTGTTCTTGCCCGCTCCGATGCGCTCGATCAGCGGCTGGATGATGCTTTCAGTGAACTTGGTGACCAAGGCGGTGAACGCGGTACCGATCACCACCGCGACCGACAGGTCGACGATGTTGCCGCGGGAGAGAAACTCCTTGAACCCTTTCAACACGATATTGCCCCTTTCGCTTTGGCCTCTTGGGATAAAAACCGTGGCCCCGAGAATTCGAAGGGTAGTACGGGTCGAGCAGGTCAGCCGCCGACCTCCTGGCCGGCTCAGTGGATCGTCAAGGTGACGGTCTGTACCAGAGTGGCCGCCGCCAGGGAGTGCGCGGCTGTGGCCGGTAGGGCGATCAGCACGACCCGGTCATCGCCCGCGCCTGCTGCCTTCTGCTTCGGTGACACCAGCACGACGACGGCATCGGAGGCCACCAGGGTCGGCTGGGCGTCGGTGTGCGCGTCCGCTGCGCCCATGACGTCGACCACGTCACCGGGCCGGATCAGGTCGAGCACCGCCGCGTCGGCCAGATGAAGCGGCACCACCCGTGCGTCGGGCCCTGCGCTGAGACCGGCCAGGCGCGAGCCGAGCACCCGGGCGTCGGTGAGCACCTCACCCCGCCGGGCCGGGCCGGCCAGGGTGGCGCCGACGACGGCGTCGAGCACGGTCTGGGCGCCGTCGGGAATCGTTGTGGCAGAGCGCTTTTCCATTCTGACGTCATCGACGGACAACGCCGCGCCGGGGCCGAGATCATGGGCCGCGACCACCACCTCGATCAGTCGGTCGCCCGGGTCCGGCCGCAAGGCGGCGACAGCGGCGAGAATGACCAGCCCGCCCGCCGCGACACGGCGCGCCAGCACTGTCCGGGTGAAGTCGGGTCGCACCAGCTGCCGAATTCGGGTTGTCAGCGTCGGACCGAGGGACTCACCCATGCGGTCACCGTAGGCGGGCGGCTCGTGTCAGGCATTCGCCACGCACTCCGGCCTGTTGATAACGGGGCTGCGTACGCCACGTTTTGGCTTTTCGGCTGTTCTAGAATGGCTTTGCCTGTACGTTGCCTAACAAGAGTTACGGCGCCTGGGCGGGTGAGAAGGAGGCGCAGCTTGAACGCTGATCAGCTTCTCGCACGCAACCTCTTGTCCGCGCTGGCCAGTGGCGGGATCGAGCCGTACTTTCAGCCGATCGTGTCGCTGGATGACGGCCGTATTCTCGGATTCGAAGTGCTGGCCCGGTGGAACGATCCCGCGCAAGGCTCTATCGCCCCGGACCGATTCATCCCCGTTGCCGATCGCTTCGGGCTGCTGGATCGGCTGCTCGACCAACTGATGCGTACGTCGTTCAAGGCCGCCGCGGATTGGCCGCACCACCTGTTCCTCGGGTTCAACGTCTCGCCCACGCAGTTGCGCAACTCGGAGCTGGCGACCCGGATCGCCAGGGCGGCAGTCGACTCGTCATTTCCCTTGAGCCGCGTGCACATTGAGGTCACGGAGTCGGGTTTCATCGAAGATCTGAATCAGCCGCGGCGGACGCTCGACCGGCTGATCAACCTCGGCTGCATGATCGCGATGGACGACTTCGGCACCGGCTACTCGAGCCTGACGTGGCTGAGCTCCATGCCGTTCTCCAAGCTCAAGATCGACGCCAGCTTCGTCATGGCGATGCACGAACATCGTCAGAGTCGCAAGATCGTTGCCGCGGTGGTGGGGCTGGGCCACAGCCTGGGGCTGGCCGTCGTGGCAGAAGGAGTCGAGACCACTCAGCAGGCGGACTTACTCCGGGGCATGGGATGCAAGCTGGCTCAGGGCTATCTGTTCGGTCGGCCGACGCCGGCGAGCAACGTTCCCCGGATCCTGTCCGCCCGTGTCGTGTCCGACTGCAACTCGGAATCGGCGGTCCCGGTGTCCCTGGAACTGCGGGCGCACCAATGCTCCGAAACGTGCGAGTCGGATGCCGCGATCGCGTTCATGGACCCGGCCGGCACGGTCGTCGCCTCGAGTACGGCCTTTGACCGGACGATGGACGTCAACAGGGGAGAAGCGGCCGGGCGGCACATCTGGGATCTGATCGGAGTCACGCCGGAAACCTTCGCCGAATTGCGGGCCACGGACCTTCTCAACGAGCAGTTCCCGCCCATCGAAGAGACGACTGCGGGTGGCTCGCTGGCGCGCATCATGATCCGTCCGGTCAAGGACGAGAGCAGCGAATTGCTCGGCTATTCAGTCGAATTCGCCCAGCCGACGAGCCCCAAGGCTTCCTAGCTGGAGGCCGCAGCGGCCGGTGCCGAGGTGCTCGACGAACTCGAGCTCGACGAGCTGGCCGACGAGTCGGTGGAACTCGAGGACTTTTCCGAACTCGACGAGGAAGGTGAATCCGACTTGGTGTTCTTCGACGAATCACGGCTGTCGGTCCGGTAGAAGCCACTGCCCTTGAACACCACGCCAACCGAGTTGAACAGCTTGCGCAGCCGGCCCGTGCACTGCGGGCAGCTGGTCAGCGCATCGTCAGTGAAGGCCTGCACGGCGTCGAAGCGGTTATCGCACTCGGTGCACGCGTAGCTGTAGGTCGGCACATGAACCTCCGGGACGAAACTTGGACTTTTAGCACTCTATCGTGTCAAGTGCTAGAACCGCTATGTGGCACGTATCATTCCCGCCAATACCGCGCGGGGTGGTGCGACCAAATGCCGCAAAAAGTGTTTCGAGGGGGGCAACTCGGGTGCATGGTAGGCCGATGGCCTCACAACGTGTCGGCCAGCGCGAACAGGCCATGTTTGGGGGTAAGGGCATGGGTCATTCGAATGTCATGTGGCTCACTGGGCAGCTCGTCGAGGACTTCCTCGTCGCGGACCACCGCGACGAGGGTGGCCCCGGGCCGGCACAGCACCAACGAGCGGTCGTAGAACCCGCCACCGCGCCCGAGTCGAACCCCTGTGCGGTCGACGGCCAGCGCAGGGACCAGCACCACGTCCGCCTCGGACACCGTCGTCTCTGGCAACCACGGCGCGGCGGGCTCGAACAGACCGAACCGGGCCGCAACCAGTGCGCCGGGAACGTAGACACCCCACAGGAGCGCCAGCGGCTCACCGTCGGCACCCGAACGGGTCACCGGCAACAGCACCCGGGAACACAGCTCGTGCAGCCGGTCGACCATCTGCGGCGAACCAGGCTCGGCGCCCACCGGGAGGTAGGCGCAGACGGTGTCGGCTCGGCTCACGAACTGCCCGAGGTGCTCGGTGAGCGCCAGCACTTCGGCGGCCCGGACGTCGTCGGGAACCGCGCGGCGCGCCGCCAACAGGGCTTTCCTGTGTTGGGCTTTCGTACCGGCGAGCACGCCGTCCACCATGTCAGCGCGCGTGTCGATTGCGCCAGAGTGAGGGGCCATCATGATGCCGATAGGGTGTGAACGATGAGGCCGCCAGAGGTCCCGATCCCGCGTACAGCGATCGTCCCCGCGGCCGGGTTGGGTACGCGATTCCTGCCCGTGACCAAGACCGTGCCCAAGGAGCTGCTGCCGGTCGTGGACACGCCCGGTATCGAGCTGGTCGCTGAGGAAGCCGCCGAGGCCGGCGCCGAGCGCTTGGTGATCGTGACGTCCGAGGGCAAAGACAGCGTGGTCGCTCACTTCGTCGAGGACCTGGTGCTCGAGGGCACGCTGGAGGCTCGCGGCAAGAAGGCGATGCTGGAGAAGGTGCGCCGCGCCCCGGCCCTGATCAAGGTCGAGTCCGTGGTGCAGCACGAGCCGCTGGGCCTGGGTCACGCCGTCGGGTGCGTGGAAGCGGTGCTGTCCCCAGACGAGGACGCGGTGTCTGTCCTGCTGCCCGACGATCTGGTGCTGCCCACCGGCGTGCTGGAGACGATGGCGAAGGTCCGGGCCAAACGCGGTGGCACGGTGTTGTGCGCCATCGAGGTGAGCGACGAGGAGATCAGCGCCTACGGCGTTTTCGACGTCGAGCCGGTGCCGGACGCGGCCAACCCGAACGTGCTCAAAGTCAAGGGCATGGTGGAAAAGCCGAAGGTGGAGGACGCGCCGTCACGGTTCGCCGCGGCCGGTCGCTACATCCTCGACCGGGCGATCTTCGATGCCCTGCGCCGGGTTGACCGCGGTGTCGGCGGCGAGATCCAGCTGACCGACGCGATCGAGTTGCTGATCAAGGAAGGCCATCCGGTTCACGTCGTCGTGCATCGCGGCTCTCGACACGACTTGGGAAATCCCGGCGGCTACCTGAAGGCTGCGGTTGACTTTGCGTTGGATCGTGACGACTATGGCCCGGATTTGCGGGCGTGGTTGGTGGCGCGCCTAGGCCTGGCCGGCAAGACCGAACAGTAGAAGCTGCGCCGGGCCCGCGCGACGGGTTCCGAGGCAGAAAGGCGCGCGGTGCGTTCGGTAGAGGAACAGCAAGCCAGGGTGGCGGCCGCCGCGGTGGCGCCACGACCGGTTCGGGTGCCGATCGCCGAGGCACAGGGTCTGATGTGTGCCGAGGAAGTGATCACCGAACATCCACTGCCCGGTTTCGACCAGGCGGCCATCGACGGCTATGCCGTTCGGAGCGTGGATGTTCAGGGCATCGGTGCCGACGCCGACGACGAGCAGGGCGACGGTGAGATCAGCCTGCCGGTGATGGGCGTGATCGAAGCGGGCACACGGACCCCGAGCCGGCTGCAGCCCAAACAAGCGGCCCGGGTGCAGACCGGCGCGCCGATGCCGACGCTGGCCGATGCGGTGCTTCCGCTGCGCTGGACCGATGGGGGTCAGGCGCGGGTGCGGGTACTGCGCGGGGTGCGGTCGGGGGCCTATGTCCGCCGGGCCGGTGACGATGTCCAGCCGGGCGACGTCGCGGTGCGGGCAGGCGCGATCATCGGTGCTGCGCAGGTCGGACTGTTGGCCGCGGTCGGTCGCGAGCGGGTGTTGGTGCATCCGCGCCCGCGGGTGACCGTGCTCAGTGTGGGCGGCGAACTCGTCGATATCTCTCGCACGCCCGGCAACGGCCAGGTCTACGACGTGAATTCGTATGCGATCGCTGCCGCCGCGCGGGACGCGGGCGCCGAAGTGAGTCGGCTGGGCATCGTCAGCACCGATCCCAAGGAACTGCGTGAGGTGGTCGAGGGTCAGCTCAACCGCGCCGAGCTGGTGGTGATCGCCGGCGCTGTCGGCGGTGCGGCCGCCGAGAGCGTGCGCACGGTGCTGTCCAAGCTCGGCGAGATGGAGGTCAGCCGCATCGCGATGCATCCGGGATCGGTCCAGGGTTTCGGCCAGTTGGGCCGCGAGGGAGTGCCGACCTTCCTGCTGCCTGCCAATCCGGTCAGTGCGCTGGTGGTGTTCGAGGTGATGGTTCGCCCGTTGATCCGGCTGTCGTTGGGCAAACGGCAGCCGATGCGGCGTGTCGTGCAGGCCCGGGCGTTGTCGCCGATTTCGTCGGTGCCGGGACGCAAGGGATTCTTGCGCGGCCAGCTGATGCGCGACCAGGACACCGGCGAATATCTCGTCCAGGCGCTCGGTGGTGCGCCCGGCGCCTCGTCGCATCTCTTGGCGACGCTGGCCGAGGCCAATTGCTTGGTGGTGGTGCCCACCGAGGTTGATCAGGTGCGGACCGGCGAGCTCGTCGACGTCGCCTTCCTTGCGCAGCGCGGCTGAACCGCGGAGCACTGTGAATCTGTGGCGTAACAGTTCTCTGCATCCGGGATGGCCCGCCGCGGTCGGTCCACTCCGGGTCGGCGCCGGTGTCGTCCGGTTGCGTCCGGTGCGCATGCGCGACGCGGCGTTATGGAGCCGCATCCGAATGGCCGATCGTCGTCATCTCGAACCGTGGGAGCCGACGGCAGAGGTGGATTGGGCTGTGCGGCATGCGGTTTCGTCATGGCCGGCGGTGTGTTCCGGGCTTCGCGCGGAGGCGCGCAAAGGCCGGATGCTGCCGTACGCGATCGAACTTGACGGGCAGTTCTGTGGTCAGCTCACGATCGGCAACGTGACGCACGGGGCGCTGCGCTCGGCCTGGATCGGCTATTGGGTGTCCAGTGCCGTGACCGGGGCCGGGGTGGCGACCGGTGCGCTGGCCCTGGGCCTCGACCACTGTTTCGGCCCGGTCACTCTGCATCGCGTGGAGGCGACGGTGCGTCCGGAGAATGCGGCCAGTCGCGCGGTGCTGGCCAAGGTCGGCTTCCGCGAGGAAGGCCTGCTGGAGAGGTACCTCGACGTCGACGGTGCGTGGCGCGACCACCTGTTGGTCGCGATGACTGTGGAGGAAATCGAGGGGTCCGTTTCCGGCCGGCTGGTGCACCGCGGGTTGGCTCAGTGGACCTGATTGCCACGTTGAGTTGTTACTAATGTGACATTTGGGGCTGTTGGTGCTTGTCATGGGCTAATTACACGTGTGTAATTGACCTCGGCGCGCCGTCACGGGTTGCGTAGGTCACGGACCTAGCCTGGACGGGAAAGGAGCAGGCCATCATGCCAAGCATCCCCCAGTCATTGCTCTGGATCTCGCTCGTGGTGCTTTGGTTGTTCGTGCTGGTTCCCATGCTCATCAGCAAGCGCGACAACGTCCGCCGCACCAGCGACGTCGCGCTTGCGACCCGGGTGCTCAACGGTGGCGCGAGGGCGCGATTCAGGCGCAGCGGACCGTCGGCGGGCCACCGGCACGACCCGGACTGGCAGCCCCAGGACGACGACCAGTTCGACGAGGTGGACGCGGAGGACGGAGCCGGCGAGGCCGTACCCTCCCGCACTCGCTCGGTGGTGGTGGTCGCCGCGGTGGTCGAAGAGTCCGAGCCTGACTATCTCGACGTCGACGTGGTCGACGAGGATTCCGGCGCGCTGCCCGTCGGCGGTACCGCCCGCGTCGCCGCGCCGCAGCCGACCCTGTTCGACGAAGCCCCCGCAGAGCCCGAGGTGTCGGCGGTCGACGAGCAGGACGAGGCCGAGCGTGAGGCCGAGGCGGTGGCAGAAGGAGAAGCCACCGACACGTTCCAGGCGATCGCCGACGACGAGCCGCAGGACGGCACCGCCGACGAATACGAAACCGTCGAGGACACTTCGGGTCTGGAAGCCGAGGAAGAGCCGGCGACGACGGTGACGCCGCGGGCCAACCGGCCGCGGCGAGCGGAGACGACGGCCGCGGCCGTCGTCGCGCGCAAGTACCGCTTCCGCAAGCGGATGCTGATGGCGATGGCCGCGATCATGGTGATCACCGCAGTGCTCTCGTTCACCGTCAGCCCCGATCTGTGGTGGGCATGCGGCGGGGCCGGTGCGGTGACGGTGCTGTACCTGGCTTATCTGCGCCGCCAGACGCGGATCGAGGAGCAGGTGCGCCGACGCCGCCAGCAGCGGATGGCGCGCTCGCGACTCGGCGTGGAGAACACCGAGGACCGCCAGTACGACGTCGTGCCCTCGCGGCTGCGCCGACCCGGCGCGGCGGTGCTGGACATCGACGACGAGGACCCGATCTTCGAGCACCTGGACGAGGTCGCGTTCGCCCGCCACTTCGACCTGCCGCGGGCGGCCGGTCAGTAGGTCACCGGTTTCGGCTGGGCGGGCTTCGGCTGGTAACCTGCCAGAGACCAAGGGGCTATAGCGCAGTTGGTAGCGCGTCTCGTTCGCATCGAGAAGGTCAGGGGTTCGATTCCCCTTAGCTCCACTTTGTTTTGACACATCTGACGTTCCCTGATCGAACCCGGGCTACGCCACCATTCGGTTGCCGATCTGCCGCTGGCGCAGGGCAATCCGTGCTCGCCAGTCGTCGCTGCTGATCGCGTTCTGGGTGAAATAAGGCAATCTGGACGGTACCGCGTCGATGTCGACGACTTCGGCGGTGGGACCGTCGGCTTCGGTGAGTGCACGTGCCGTCCGTTGCCAGCGAAACTGCAGGTAGCCGCGTCGATGGCCGAGTGTCTCCACCCAGTTCGTCACCCCTGGATTGTCGTGGGCCACGACGATCCGGATCATCCCGTCGGGATCGACCTGCGCTTGAGTTCCGTTCAGCGAGGTCTGGTGATTGATGTAGTCCAACGAGATGTACCACGGGCTGCCGAGTTGGAAGCCGACGTAGGGGGCGCCGGAGGGCGGCAGTGTGATCACCATGGCCTGCCCGGGGTCAAGGTCGAAATGGCCGACCGAGGAGTACTGGGTGGCAAGTCCGCCGGGCGTGAGCCGTGGCGCGACGAGCGTGTTGACTTCGACGTTGAGGTAGAACCACTGGGGAAACGCCAACCATGTCCTGATCCGTTTGATGAGTTGTTTGCCGGCTGCCGCGTACCGACTGTGCATCAGCTGGGGAGTCGGCGGGCTCGGTGCTGTACCCGTGGTGTCAGTACGTGTGATGGCCAATGTGCCGCGCTGGGCCGACCAGTCGTTGTAAACCTCGCGGATGACGAGCTGGGCGTCGCTGCGGGGGGTGAAGCTCCATTCGAAGCTGCCATCGGCAGCGATGTCGAGTTCGCGGTCGTCGAAGGCGATCTGGTTGTCGGGAACGTTGTCGTCGGTGTACTCACCGCCGAGCAACTGAAAACTCAGATCGGTTGTGGTGCCACGGGTCCCGGTCACCACATACTCATGGCCTGCGCGTAGCGAGGTACCGAAGTACAGGGTGTCGGGATTGTCCAGGGCCATCTTCGTGAACGGTCCGGTACCGGAGTGCAGGAACGGATGGTCGCGTTGGTAATCGAATACGAGGCGTGTGCACGCCGCTACGCAGCCGGCCAAGTACTGCAAGCCTTCGAGCAGATCGATTTCGTTCTGCACGTGCGGCGCCTCGCGAACCAGCCGCTCGGCCACGGCGATGCTGTCCACGAATTCCTGTACGTACGCCACGAAACCTCCAGTGGTCCAATAATGGAACATATCGGTCGGTATTTCGAATAAAATATGCATCGCTGCAGCCTGGCTGTCAACGGTGTCGGTCGTATCCCGTTGTCCGCCAGGCGCGATCCTGGGTGCGCACTGATCTCGTAGGCGGACTGCAGTTTCAGGACGTCCGGCGCAACCGCTCAACGTCATGCACAACGCAGCCCACCCGATCGGCAGCCTCCACGGGCGACAATTCCGGATTGAGCAGGATCTGTAGTTCTGCCGCCGTGAACGTCGGCTCGACGTCCCACGGGGCCTCGTCCCACCCGGCGTCACTGAAGCCGGAAAACAGCTCGTCGCGCATGGGTAGCCTCACGAATAGGGGAGTAGGTCTGAACATTTCGTCATCGAAACGCAACGGAGTAGTTGCCTCAACGTTTCGGCGGGCGGCATCGCAATCGCCGGATGGTGCTCTGTCCGATGATACCGGCGCACGGCCCCGCTCGCTCAAATCTGCGCCGCACTGCACCCTGGGATCTGGGATGTCAATCTGAAACACCGTGAACTGGAATATATTTCACGCCAAGTCACGACGGGGCCGGGGGAGGCCGACAACTTGGCAGGGCTCGGATCCCGTGTGAAATCCCCCAGGATGGAAGGGCTCGGACAACGCTAGGGGGATAGAGCGGCCCGAGCCCTTCGCTCCTGACCGGTCTTGGGGGGATGGGTCAGGCATCGCAAATGTAGCTTCCGCTGGCTGCTCGACGCAACAAAAATTAAAGAACTGCAATGTTTTTCGGTAACAACGAGGTGCTCAATCGGCGACGTTGAATCCCGCGATGACCTTTGTCGGGGTGATCCGCACGACCAGCTCGCCGGGCACGCCGTTTCGACGCCCGTACTGCTCGGCGCGGTCGGCACCGACGTAGCGGGCCGCGATCCGGGTCGCGGTATCCAGCAGTTCGTCGGGGTCTTCTGACGTGGCGGCGATCCCCTGCACCTGAACAAACGAGAACGGGGGATGTTGATCGTCGACACAGACCACGACGCGTGGGTCGCGGCTCAGCGCTCGCCCCTTGGCGGCCTGCTTGCCGGTGTTGAAGACCAACTGGTTGCCCTCGACGATGAACCACACGGGCGCAACGAGTGGCCTGCCGTCTGCGGCGACGTATCCCAGCTTGGCCGTACGGGTGCCCTCGGATAGGAAATCGATCACATCTTCGGTGAGTTCGTCCATGTCATCGAGGCTAGGCGTCGACGCCCACGTCAGCGGCGCGAAATACGGCATCGGGGGCGAGTAGGGTGCCTATGGGGGTGCCCGACCAAGGAGGAGCTACGTCCGCCACCCGGCCTGACTTTCTTCAATTCATCGGCTACGCGTATGGCTTTCGACGGTTGCCGGCGTCCATGCGTGACTGGGTTGCCAACGATCTCGCGGGACCGGGCAGTGTCCGACGATTCATGATCAGGATGGCGATACCGCCGATCTTCATTCTGGCACCGTTCTGGTTCTTCCCCGTCGAACAGGACGCCCTGTATGTGCACTCGACCATGACCGTGCCGATCTACCTCTGGGCACTGGCCATCTCGCTGGCGCTCAACAAAGTGTGGCGGCGGCACCGGCTCGCTGCGCACGGTCTGGATCCCGATCTCGTCGACGTTCTCAAGCGTCAGAAGAACGCGTGGGTCGACGAGGACTACATCGCCCGGTTCGGTCCGCGGCCGCATGAGGCCCTCCACCAGAAGAACAGCAATCCGTTCTTCTGAGCCGGCGCGTCACCCTGCTGTGAGTCGGACAGTCTCCGGCCGTGAACTCGGCGCTTGCGCGGGTGACTCAAGTCAGCAAACGATGCGCCGTGTGATCGCGGCGGCACCCGATATTCTTGGACCATGTCGGTGGTAGACAAACCGTCCGCGCGCGAGACCAAACGTCTCCAGACCCGCGAGCGGCTGATGGGTGCGGCGATAGCCGAGTTCAAGCGGTCAGGGATCGCGGCGGCCGACGTCGGGGCCATCGTGACCGCCGCCGGGGTCGCACATGGGACATTCTTCTTCCATTTCCCGACAAAGGAACACGTGCTGCTGGAGTTGGAGCGCCGCGAAGAAGAACGCATCGCCAAGCAATTCGCCCGCTACCTGGCGGATTCGGAGCACGACCTCGCCTCGACGCTCAATGAGGCTGTTCGCCTGGTGCTGGGACTGGAGCGCAGGCTCGGCGCGGCGTTGTTCAAAGACTTTCTAGCGCTGCACTTTTCGCAGACCCGACCGACGGATGAGAGCAAAGAACACCCGGTGGTCGTCGCAGTCGCCGGAGAGATCGAGCGGCTTCAGCGGCGCGGTCAGGTCGATTCCGCGGTGATTCCGATCAACAGCGCGGTCTTCTTTTTGTTGGGCCTCTATGCGCTGCTCACGACCACCCACGACTGGCCGGCACAGAGCGCGATGATCGACGACTACGTGACCAGGACCCTGTGCAGTATTGAGTCACGCTAGTTTTACTGACTATAGTCAGTTTTGTGAGCCTGGCTTCGTCCCTACCTACTGGCGGCGGACTCGATGAGCACATGGCGGAGTCCCGGCTGGCGCAGCGGCAAGCCGATCGCTGGCTGATCTCCGGCAGCATCCTCATCGGCTCGGCCGCCCTCGGTGTCTTCGGCCTGCCGTTGTTCCTGCGCGGGGTGTGGCTATTGCGACGGGCCCAACGCCGTGGGCTGACGGTGCGGCCGATGCTGGTCACGCTGCTCGGATACCTCGTGATCATCGACGCTGCGATCAACGCCGTCGGCTGGTCGCTGGACATGGTCGGCAACCACACACTGCTGGCCCGGGTGCTGCTGACCGGCTGGGGCAACATGTTCGACGCCGGCTACTTCTGGCACTTCAACGAACTGTGGATCGGCGGTGCGGCCGGGCCGGGGGAGAAGGGCTGGGAGGTCGGGCTCATTCTCACCGTGTTCACGATGCGCATCGCGGCTGCGATCGGGTTTTTGCAGATGAAGCGGTGGGGTCATCAGTGGATGATCGTGACCTGCTGGATGGGCGTGGTGATCTGGTGCGGCTATGTGTTCAACATGACGATGTATGCCGATGTCCGCTATGCCGGTGTGGTGTTGCCGGTGATCGGCTGGTGGCTCTACGACATTTTCTACATCACACCGTTTCTCGCGATCCCGTATCTGCACACGGTCAACCGCGAAATCTTCTCCGACTGAAAGGGGCAGTTGATGGGATACCTCTGGGAGATCCTTCGATACGTGGGCGCGTGGGGCGGCACGATTCTGATCATCGCCTTCTGGTACTGGCTGTTCTCGAACATCGGCACCTTCTGATCCGCCGTGGCTGAACCCTCCGATACCCGCGCGATGGCGCTCGAGCGCAGCTGTGCCGTCACCGCGGTCGCGCTGAGCGAGCAACGCCGAGAAGGTGTTCGGCTGGTCACGGGCCAACACCGATCCTTCGGGCTGAACGCGGCGCTGGCCTACATCCACGTTCCGTACCCGGCCATCGTCGGCGACTGGACTCGCCGGACCATCACATGCGCTGTCGCGCTGCAGTGTTCGCCGTCAAAGGAGCGGATCACCGAGTATCGGCTCCATGAACTGTCCACCCGCGAGCTGCGTGCGCTCACGCTGGTCGAGGCCGGTGTGGCGGTCGGCTGGATCGCGTCACGCTGGCCGGGGCTGCTCCCCGAGCTGCGGCGAGCGCTGCCTGACCTGGAGATCCTGGCGGGCGACACCGAGGCCGAGGAGATGCTTCACCGGGCGATCACCCTGGCACGCGACGAGAAACAGCTGAGCATCGACCCGCTGTTGGGCACGCTACCGTTGGCGCACACCGCGCCAAAGGCGCTGGGCGACAGGCTACGCCGAACGTTCGGGCGCATGCCGTGGACGACGACGCAGAAGCGTACGCCCCAGCCATATTCGGTACCGGTCGGCGGCGACGGCGGCGTCCGCAACTCCAATCTCCCACCACCGAGCCGCCCGCAGGACAACGATCTGGACATCACGCCGGATCACCGCCCGGGCATTCCCTACCCGGAATGGAATGCGTGGACGAAGAAGTTCATGCCCGATCACGTTGCGGTGCTGGAGTATCCCCATGCTCACACCCGCGAGAGCGGATCGAGTCCCGTCGACCTGCGCAAGTGGTTCGAGGAACACACCCATCGGGCCATGAAGAGCCGCCTCGAAGACGGTTCGGACATCGATGTCGAACAGTACGTCGGCCACTACGTCGAGATGGCCACCGGCAAGGCGGCCGAACCGCGGATCTTCCGTGAGTTGCTGCCGGTCTGCCGAGATGTCACCACCGCGCTGCTCCTCGACGGCAGTTCGTCGTTGGGCACCCACGGCGGCCGCGTCTTCCGGTTGGAACTCGCCTGTGCTGACGCCCTGTCGCGGGCGATGAAATTCGCGAGGGAACGCCACGGCGTGTTCGTCTTCACCGGCAACACCAGGCACCGCGTCGAAGTGCGCTGCCTCAAGGATTTCGACGATGCGAGGTTCGCTCCGCCCAGCAAGCTCGGCTTGGAAACCGGCGGCTACACGCGGCTCGGTGCACCGTTGCGGCACTTGACGAGCCGGCTGTTGGCGCAGCCCTCGGAGCGGCGACTGCTCCTCGTCATCGGCGACGGCCTGATCTCCGACGAAGGTTACGAGGGCCGCTACGCCTGGGCCGACACCGCCCACGCCGTCGAGGAAGCCAACGATGCAGGGGTGTCGGTCTACTACGTCGGCGTCGGGCCCACCCGGGTCGACCCACTGCCGGAGGTCTTCGGACCCCGCCGCTCCCAACGCATCCGGCGAGTCGACGAACTCCCGCGGGTGCTGGCACACGTGCATCGAGAGTTGGTGTCGATATGACAGAGACCTATCTCGCCCTCGGCAATGAGGTCAAGCTGTTCGAACAGGCGTTCCGCCAACGTATCCCGGTCATGCTGACCGGCCCGACGGGATGCGGAAAGACTCGGCTGGTTGAGCATATGGGTCTGCTGCTGGGCCGGCCGGTCGTCACGATCAGCTGCCACGACGACCTCACCAGCTCAGACCTTGTCGGCCGGTTCATGGTGACCGGTGGCGACGTCGTGTGGACGGACGGCCCACTCACCCGCGCGGTGAAGGACGGTGCGATCTGCTATCTGGACGAGGTTGTCGAAGCCCGCCACGATTCGCTCGCGGTGCTGCACTCGCTGACCGATCATCGACGGACCCTCTATCTGGACCGGGCTGCTGAGGTGGTTTGGGCGCCAGCGGAATTCATGCTGGTGTGTTCGTACAACCCCGCCTACCGCAGCTCGCTCAAGGAACTCAAACCCTCATTCCGGCAACGCTTCGCGACGCTGCCGATGGAGTATCTGCCGCCGGAACGCGAAGCGCAGGTGGTGGTCGCCGAGACGGGGGTCGCACTGGCGACCGCCCGGCGACTGGTCGGGTGCGCGGTCGCGATTCGCACTGCCGACGAGGCGTTTCACTTCGAACCGCCGTCGACACGGGTGCTGGTCACCGCAGCGCAGTTGATCACCGCCGGCGCAGGCGAACTGGAGGCTGCCGACGCGTGCATTCTGGCCCCGCTGAGCACCGACGGTGCGATCAGCGACGGGCTGCGTGAAGTGGCGGCAGCCTGTTTGGCTGCCGCGGATCTCTAGGAAAGGTGGACTGACGTGGTCGATCAGAAAGAACGAAAGCGTAAGCGGGCGCTCATCATCCTGCAGGTTGTCATTTACGGATACCTGCTGGCGATGTTTGGAATCCAGCTCTACATGTCGTTCACCCGCGGCTGGTGGGATTTGTGACCGCGTCGTCGGTCGGCCGCACCGAGGGCTCGGTCGGCCTCGAGGATCACCACGAGCAGTCGCGGCTGGCGCAGCGTCGTGCTGACAAGTGGATGATCGTGGGTGCCGCCCTGATGGGGATGTGGGCGCCCGGACTGATCGGGTTTCCGATCTTCATGCGCGGGGTGTGGCTGCAACGCCAGGCACTGCGGGCGGGACTGTCGGTCCGCCCGATGATCGTCACGCTGATCGGCTATCTCGTTCTGATCGACGGTGCGCTCAACAGCCTGGGCTGGGCACTGGACCTCGTCGCCAATCACACCCTGATCAACCGGGTGTTGATGGTGGGCTGGGGTGCGATGTTCGATGCCGGCTACTTCTGGCATTACAACGAACTGTGGATCGGTGGCGCGGCGGGTCCGGGTGAAAAGGCTTGGGTCGCCGGCCTGATCCTCACGGTGTTCGCCATGCGCTGCGCCGCTGCGATCGGGTTTTTGCAGATGAAGCGGTGGGGTCATCAGTGGATGATCGTGACCTGCTGGATGGGCGTGGTGATCTGGTGCGGCTATGTGTTCAACATGACGATGTATGCCGATGTCCGCTATGCCGGTGTGGTGTTGCCGGTGATCGGCTGGTGGCTCTACGACATTTTCTACATCACACCGTTTCTCGCGATCCCGTATCTGCACACGGTCAACCGCGAAATCTTCTCCGACTGAAGGGATTCCCGTGACTACCACCGAAGAGAAGATCGAGGATCTCCCGCCGGGCACCACCCCGTACTACGCGCGGATGCACAAGTGGATCAAACGCGCAGTCCTGGTGTGTCTGGTCGCGCTGGTCGTCGAGGGCGCGTTCACCCTGCCGTTCATGGCGGTGTACTACGGGTATCCGACGCTGAGCCTCACCGAGATCTGCAGTGAGCTGCTGAAGGTGCGCTATTCCGATGACAGATTGGAGTGCAAGTACCCCTACCCGCCATTGGGTCCGCCCGAAGGAGCGGCGGGCAAGGCCACCGCCCAGGACCAGTGGGGCATTCAGCCGATCCCGAAATACCACCGGATCGGGTTCCGTGAATTGGTCCGTATTCACGACGAACGGCTCGCGCGACAAGCTCAACAGGCGGAGCACTGATCCGACGTAGGGTGCGAAGGTGGTCGAAGTCCGCGAGGGCACAGCCGATGATGCGCTGGCGATGGCGCAAGCACACGTCCGGTCTTGGCGGGCCGGCTACCGCGATCTCATCGCGGCGGACTACCTCGACGGGTTGCGTCCCGAGGAGTGGGCGGCTCGGTACAGCTTCGACCCAGAGCGCAGCGGGCGCCATACCCTCGTTGCGGTTGACGGGGACACGATATGCGGGCATGTCACCTTCGGACGATCACGGGACGACGACTTGGCCGGAAGCGGCGAGGTGTGGGCGCTGTATGTCGACCCAGCACGGTGGGGCGCCGGCATCGGCCTTGCGCTCATCGATGCCGCGTGCGCTCGGTTGAGCAGGGCCGGTCACGAACATGCCTTTCTCTGGGTGCTGTCCACCAACGCCCGGGCTCGCCGGTTCTACGAAGGGACGGGCTGGCGCGCTGACGGATCCGGACGAACCGATGTCATCGGCGGTACCCCCGTCGACGAGGTCAGGTACGTCACCGCGTTAGAGCGCCACCCGTAATACTCCGGACCGCACGAGGGCTCGGATCACGCCGACTTTCTCGTCGTCGCTGAGGCCACCTGGCAGTTCGCGGACGAAGAAGTCGCGGGTCCGGGCAATGAACGCAAGGGCGTCGGCGGCTAGTGCGTTGACCGAAAGCACCGAAGCTCCAGTGTCGTCGATCAATCGGACAGTGGCGTCTTCCACACTCACGGTGAGGATTCCGGTACCACCATTGATGACGCGTCGGGACGGGACGACGCTGGCGTCGTCGTACCAGACGGAAGGCAACGGCTGCCCGAACAGCTCCTCGTAGCGCTGCTGAAACTCGTTGAAGGAGGCGGCTTTCAGCAGCGGTCCCTCGGTGCGATCGTCGGCGGCCGGTGAATGGTGCAGGTACTCACCGAAGTAGCGGTGGCCGAAATCGGTGTATTCGGCAGTGAACAGGATGAATGTGTGCCACGCCGCATCGACCATCGACGAATGCATACCGAACGACACCTCCGGAGTCGCCGCGCAGAGCACCAGGTATCGCTTGGCCTCGGTGAAGAGCTGTTCGGCCGCTGCCGGGGTCTCAGCGACGCGATCGGCGAGCAGCCGGTCGATGACGTAAGGCGCGGTGAACGCGAGTGCGCCTTCGAGCCGGCCGTCCAGCGTCGTCGCCGGCATCTACCGAGTCCGGGCGAAGCACAGCGCGTTGTGGGCCTTGTTCGAGCACATCTGGCCGGCGGCACGGCCATTGCTGGTGATGGTGAGTCGGCCGACGTTCACGGTCTCATGAGTGGCTTGCGAGTTGTCCATGTCAGTCTCCTTCTTCGATGCTGGGCGGACCGTCGCCGCCCGGTATTGCATCAGTGTTGCTCGCGTCACACACCCCGGCTATCCGCCGGTCGGACCGTCCATGGGGTGAATCGGCTGTCCACCGACCGGTGGACCCCATAGAGTCGGAACGCAGGTGTAGACGCATATCCGCGGGGGAGTCGCCGATGAGTGGATGGATTGTGAGCCACATCCCGCCGGGGCTGCTGCTCGTCGGTCTGATAGTCGCGATCACCGGTGGAGCGATGCTGCTCGTCACGGCGGTTCGCCGGTGGTTCCCAGCGCTGACCCGCGACGAACACAATGACGTCACCAAGTTCACCTACAGTTTCATCGGCTTCATCTATGCCTTCCTGATCGGTTTCGTCGTGTCGTCGATGTGGGGTCAGATCAGCACCGCCGACGCGAACGCTCGGGCCGAGGGGGCGGCGGCGGTCGAAATGGCCAGGAATGTCGATGTTTTCGAGAAGGCGGATGCCGATCGCATACGGCAGGCTCTGATCGGATACGAGAAGGCGGCCATCGCCGAGTGGGACAGCGGCCTTGGCACCCGTTCACCGGAGGCCGATGCCGCGCTGGCCCGGTTATCGGCGGCCTACCATGAAGTCAACGCGACGACGGACAGCCAGAAGAGTCTCTTGGCGACGTCATATGCCAACCTGGACAAGGTAAGTCAGGCGCGCACTGTCCGATTGTTGACCGCCCGCGAAGACACCGGGCCGCCGTGGCCATTGTGGGCGGTCATCTTCCTGACCAGCGCCATGGTCGTGGGCACTGTCGTCATCTACGGGGTGGAGAAGGCCGGGATGCATTACCCGATGGTGGCGATCGTCGGCTTGATCGTCGCGACGAATCTGTTCCTCATCCTCGAGTTGTCCCATCCGTTCATCGGCGGCATCTCGACGACGAATGATCCGTTGTACGAGGTTGTTTCGGTCCTCACCGGACCTACCCGCTAGGCCGACCGGAAGCCTGATCTATACCGTCGCGTGCTTTGTGGTCTGGGTGGCGGTCCTGTCGAACGCGGGCGCGACAAAGCGCTCCAGTACCTCTCGCTCGTCACGAACATTCGCGATGGGCGAGTAGGCCAGCGAGACGACGATACGCACGATCCATTGCGCCGCTTGCGGATCGTCGTCGGTGATTCCGGTGAGTTCGGCGGCAAGGTGAGCGAGCACCGGGGAGGAGTGCAGTTCTTTGACGTCCGGCAGGTTGCCCGCACTGAACATCAGGCGGCGCAGCGGGTCGGAACGGATCTGCTGCAGCGCCACGGTGATCGCGGCGATCACCCGTTCCGAACCGCTGAGCCCGTCGACGGCCCGGCGGACCTTGTCGATGATGGCCGCCGCCAGTCGCGTCAGAACGGCGTCTCGGATCGCAGCCTTGCCGCCGGCATGGCGATAGACCGTTGCCCGCGAGCAGTGGACCTTCGCGGCCAGAGTGTCGATGTCGAGGGCGTCCAGACCGTCGCGGATGACGAGTTCGGTGGCCGCCGCGTAGATGCGATCCGCCGCTGCTGCCGACCGATCGCCGCCGACCACCCAATCGCCGCGAACCACGGAGGTCATCTTCTCAAGATTGAGACAGTGCTGGCTAGAGCTCACACTATTTACCCAGCTAGACCGCATCGCGTGAGACGACTACTACGTCCATTAGGGGAGCAGAGTCGCGACTTTCCCGGCCACGATTGACGCGGTGCATGCCCGCGGCCCAGCGTAAAGACATGACATCGGCTGATCGCGGTCTCGGCCTCGCCCTGTTCGAGGATCGGTACATCCAGGATCCGCGCGAGCTGTATGGACAGATGCACCAGGCCGGCCATGTGCACCGCATCGGGGACTCGGGCTTTTACGCCGTGAGTAGCTGGGCGGCAGTCAACGAGGCGGTCGCCCGCAGCGGCGACTTCTCCTCCAACCTGACGGCCACGATGATGTATGAGCCGGGCGGCGCCGTGACACCTTTCAGGATCGGCGAACTCGGCGGAGAAATGCAGGTGCTGGCGACCGCTGACGAGCCCGACCACTCGGTGCACCGCAAGCTTCTGCTGCCGCAGTTGGCTGCCAAGCGCATTCGGGCTGCTGAGCCGTTTGTGGCCGATACCGCGGCGCGACTGTGGGAGGCCAACGCAGGAGGCGGTGGCATCGAGTGGATGGGCGCGATGGCCAACCGCCTGCCGATGATGGTCGTCGGCCGGATCATCGGGGTACCCGACGCCGATATCGACACGCTCATCGACTGGGGCTACGCCGCGACCCAGGTGGTCGAGGGTTTGGTGACCGAAGCTCAACTGGCAACGGCGGGTATCGCGGTGATGGAGCTCAGCGCCTACATCACCGAACAGTTCGGCCGGGCGGCCGCGGAGCCGCGCGACGACTTGCTCGGCGACCTCGCCACGGCATGTGCGACCAACGAGTTGAGCACCGTGGCGGCGCAGGCGATGATGATCATCTTGTTCAGCGCAGGCGGAGAGTCCACGGCCTCGCTGATCGGTTCGGCCGCATACCTTCTCGCGACACACGACGACATCCAGCGACAGCTCCGGGAGCGGCCCGACCTACTCGGCGCGTTCCTGGAAGAGGTACTGCGGTACGAGCCGCCGTTTCGGGGGCACTATCGCCACGTCGTTCACGACACCGAACTGCTCGGTGCCGAACTCGAAGCCGGATCGCGGCTGCTCCTGCTGTGGGGCGCGGCGAACCGAGACCCGGCCCACTTCGGCGATCCCGACGAATTCCGGCTCGACAGGACAGCGGGCAAGGGCCACATCAGTTTCGGTAAGGGGGCGCACTTCTGCATCGGAGCGGCACTCGCCCGTCTGGAGGCCCGAATCGTCATCGGTCAACTGCTCGAACGCACCTCGACGATCGATGCCGCCGAGATCGGCCGGTGGTTACCGAGCCTGCTGGTGCGACGGCTCGAGCGGCTGCATCTCAGCGTCTCCTGAGTGGAATCTCCACTGCCGCATACTTTTCGACATACGATTGACCGTCGACCCCGAAGTAGGTGCAGGTGCGGTCGTCGAGCGCCACCACCCAGCGGACGACGCCTGCTCGCCACGCCGCGGCGGCGAATTCCCCGAAGGTGCTCTGTCCGGCCTGATCGGCGCGCAGCGCCGTGACGAGGGCGGCGCGATCGAACGACGGCACCTCGGCCATGCCGTGGAGCAGGGGAGCGTGCTGAACGACGACGGGGCCAAGATCGGTCTCGTAGCAGCTATGCATCGCAGGCAGCCACCAGGTGTTGGTCCGGACGCCGGCCCGGCGCAGTATTTCTGCGAGCTGGGGAAAAGCCTGTGTGGGAGGCTGATTGGCCGTGGCATCGCGCAGTGCAGTCTCCAGATTCTGCACCGCGGGGTTTGCGGGTATCATGACAATATCAAACCGTAATGACAACATGTTGTCAAAATAGAGGGGTGTCGATGGCCGACGAGATGGCGCTGCTGGTCGCCGACATCTACGAACTTGCCGGTCTGCTGCGACGGTCGGGAGAGGCGATGGCGGCGCGCGAAGGACAGACGCAGGCCCGCTGGCAATTCCTCAGCGTGATCTCCGATGACGCGCTGACCGTGTCGCAGGCGGCTCGCCGGCTCGGCGTGACGAGACAGGCCGTGCAACGGGTCGCCAACGAGCTTGTCGGCGAGGGTCTGGTTGATGTTGGCGCCAACCCCGATCACCAGACCTCGCCGCTGTTGACTCTGACCGACCACGGCCGCGGCGTCCTGGCGCGCATCAGCAAGCTCGCCGCCGTCGACAACAACCGGCTCGTCCGGGCGGTGGGCGCCGACATGGTGCACACCACCCGCCGCGGCGTGCGGCAATTGATTGCGACGCTCAGGGGTTAGCGCCCGCCGCCGACTTCGGCCGGCAGCGGCGGCCCGAGCGGCGTCGTCGACGTCGGGGTGGTGCTGGTCGGTGCGGTCGATGTCGTCGGGGCTGACGACGACGTCGTCGAGGACTGCGATGTCTGCGGGCCGTGGAAGTCCACCCACGACTCTTTGCGGATCACACCACCGCCGGAGCTGACCACCAGCGAACTCGAGCTGACCGTGTAGGTGATGCCGTCGTTGATCGCGGTGTACGAACCGCCGCCCCCGCCGGAGGCCGGCAGAATCAGCTTCGCGCCGTCGCGTACCCGCACGCCGCGGTACTCGTATCCGCTGGACGTCTTGCAGATCGCCACCCGCGAGCTGTCGGTGCTGCCGAAGAGGACGGCGGTATCCGAACAGCGCGCTGTCGAGTCGACATAACCCTGCGAATCGAAGGAGGGGGCGGCGCCGGCCTGAGGCAGTGCGGTCAGGAGCAAAGCGGCACATGCCGCGGCCGCCGCAACACCGGCGGCGCGGATCGCGTGAGAAGGCATCGCCATCCACGACACCACGGCCGCTGCGGTCGGGCGACTGTCGAAACCGAGAATCCACGCGATCGTTAGTTTTCTGAGACCCGGGCCAGGGCGTTTGTAGACAGATTTGCATTTGTGTACTGTGACCGAGCGCACAGTCAGGGTGTCTGGGCGTTGTACCACCGTTGGGGATCAGATGGAGTTTGGGATGCGAGATCGTGCTCTGAAAGTGCTTGCGACGGTCCTCTCGGCCGTCGCCCTGTTCCTGGTTTCAGCGTTGCCCGCCTGGGCCGCCGACTCGATCACCCTCACCTGGGTGCGCCACGGCGAGTCCTACGGCAACGTCGCCGGTGCCGGGATCGACACGAAGGTGCCCGGGCCTGAGCTGACTGAGCTCGGCGAGCAGCAGGCCGAAGCCATCGCGCAGCAGCTCAAGGACGGTGGCTACGACAGCATCTACGTCTCGGACATGATTCGCACCCACCAGACCGCCGCCCCGTTGGAGGCCCTGCTGTCGATGAACGGAATCGAAGAGGGTGGTTTCCGGGAGATCAGTGCAGGCATCTTCGAGGGATCGCCGATCGACAGCGGCCTGGGCCGCATCGGCTACTTCCTGATCCCGGTGGCCTGGACGCTCGGGTTGCGCAGCCTGCCAATTCCGCTCGGCGAGAACGGAAACGAGTTCGAGGCGCGGGTCAACGGTGCGCTCGCCAGCGTCATCGCAGCAGGCGACACCGACCCGGTGATCTTCTCGCACGGCGCGACGATCATGGTCTGGACGATGATGAACGTCGACAATCCGGACGTCATGCTGATGCTCACGCACCCGCTCGGTAACACCGCAGTCGTCGTCGTCACCGGCAACCAGGAGGACGGCTGGATGCTGCAGAGCTGGGATGGTGTTGTGGTGAGCCAGAATCCGGGGCTCGGCGGCAAGATGTTCGTCAACCTCCGCAACCTGGTGGTGGCGCCGCAGACCGCGGTCTACAACGTCGTCCAGGCCGTCAAGTCCCGCGACCTGAACCAGATCGTGGCAGCCGTTCGTGATGGAGTCGTCAACGTCGCCAAGGCCGGCGTGGAGTTCGTGCGGGCCTCGGTGACCGACATCGCCCAGGCGATCCGCGGCGCGCTCCCGGGCGCGGCGGCGGCCAAACCCGCTGCCACCAAGGTCAAGTCGGCCGCAGCCGCCGTCGAGACGACCGCCAACGGTGCGACGGATCTGACCGACGGAAACAAGGCCGAACCCGGCAAGGCCAGTGCTGCCGCGAGCCGGCGTGCCGGCTCGTCCCAGGCGGCGTCGGATGAAGACGGCCAGAGCGCGACGACCGGAACGGCAGACGGGGGAGCCAAGAAGGGCACCGGCTCGAGCCGGCGGGCCAGCGCGGATAAAGCGGCCGCCTGACATAGGGATTGAGGTCCCCCTCCGGTTCGGAGGGGGACCCCCATGTCAGCCCAGGTATTGCGACTCGAGCACGAGGTCCGGGAGCAGATTCTGATACTCCACGTGACTGCGGTGTTCGATTGTCTGCCAAACCCGGCCCTGCTGCTCACGCATGTAGCGGCGGTACTTTGGAGCGCCGGGAAAGCCCACATTGTCAGCCACGACGACGGCGCCCTGTCGCAGCCAGCCGCGATCGAGGATGCTCAGCAGATCAGCGAGGTAGGCGTTTTTGTTGTGATCGATGAACAGGAAATCCAGTGTGCCTGAGTCGAATCCGTACTCATCACACAGAGTGTCGAGGGTCGTTCCACCGTCGCCGATCGTACCCACCACGCACGTGATGCGATCTTGAACGCCAGCGTGTGCCCAAATACGCCGGGCCACTGCCGCATTCGCTGCTGCCAGCTCTACCGAGAAAATCCGGGCCTTTGGTGCGGCGCGAGCGATCCGCAGTGCGCCGTAGCCACAATAGGTGCCCAGCTCGAGCACCAGTTGCGGATCTGCGCGCCGGATCGCGGCGTCGAGGAGTCGGCCCTTCTCGTCGCCGACATTCACCAGAAACGCCTTCGCGTACGCGTACTCGTCGATGGTGGCCAGTACGTCGTCGATGTCGCCCCGGCGGGCGTTGGCCTCGACGTAGTCGGCCGCTTCCGCCTCCCGCCCGTCACCGACCTGACCGGTTCTGTTGAAATTACGGATACCGATGCCGGTGCGGACCACCGACCATCGCAGGAGTGGAAAACGCTGGCCAAGCTTCATCTCCCCACGCTACGTTGTGCTCGGGAGTGCCACTGAAGAGGGATTGTGTGCGGGCAGATTCGTCACCGCCGGCCGCCCGGGGACGCGGCGGCCGGATACTCGTAGCGATCGGCTACGGCGTCTTTTGTCACGCTGCTTTCGTGTTGGGTGTCGGCGCGATGATGGCCGCGATGTACTTCGGGATGAGCCGCTCACTGGGCACTCTGTCTGCCCCGTGGAGCTGGATCGCCAACGCTGCGCTACTGGCCCAGTTCCCTGTCGCCCACTCGCTGCTGCTCACCGGGCGGGGCCGGGCACTGGTCAACCGGCTCGGCCCGGGTGGCACCGGCACGACGCTGGCGCCCACCACGTTCGTCGCCATCGCGTCCCTTCAGGTGCTCGCCCTCTTTGCGCTGTGGTCACCCTCGGGAACGATCTGGTGGCAAGCGCACGGCGCGGCGCTCGTTGTTCTCTGTGTGCTGTACGGGTGCTCGTGGCTACTGCTCGGCAAAGCCATGTTCGACGCCGGCCTCTCGGTTCAGGTGGGCACCCTGGGGTGGGTCACCTTGTTGCGTGGACAACGACTCATCTACCCGAAGATGCCGACGACAGGACTATTTCGGCTGATGCGCCAGCCGATCTACGTCGCCTTCACGCTGACGGTGTGGACCGTCCCGACCTGGACGCCCGACCAATTGGCCGTGGCTGCCACTTTTACCGCATATTGCCTGGTAGCGCCCCTTTTCAAGGAGGCTCGGTACCGCCGGATACATGGTGCGGCATTCGACAACTATGCGAGCAGGGTGCCTTATTGGTTACCGTGGCCGGGTAGGCCACGAAGTCCTTCGGGGAGGCATTGTGAACCTGCTGCTGGTCGGGTACGTATCAGCAGAAGGCAGGGCTGAAACCGAAGGACAGATCATTGCTGCGAGCGACCGCCCGGCTAGCCATTGCCGCGCCACGACGGGTGGTCGCCGTCGCCATCCTCTTCATGGTGGCGATCGGCATCTTCGGCGTACCCGTCGCCAAGCATCTGTCCCCGAGTGGGTTCGCTGACCCGGACTCGCAGTCGTCGCGGGCCTCCGAGTTGCTCACCGACAAATTCGGCCAGGGCGACGTCCAATTTCTGGTGATCGTCACCGCGGGTGATCGGTTCGACAGCCCGTCGGCGCGCACGGCCGCCCTCGACGTCATCGACCAGATGAAGCGTTCCGGCCACGTCATCGGGATCACGTCGGCATGGACGTCCCCGCCACAGGCGGCGACCGCACTGGTCAGCCGGGACGAGAAGACGGGCCTCATCACGGCCGGGATCGTCGGCAACGAGAGCGACCAACAGACGTACGCCAAGGACCTGTCCGACCGGATCACCCGCGACCGCGACGGCATCGTCGTGCGCACCGGCGGCACGGCGATGGTGAACCTGCAGGTCACCGAGCAGTCACAGCATGACCTGCTGTTGATGGAGTCCATCGCTATCCCACTCAGCTTCCTGGTGCTGGTGTGGGTGTTCGGTGGTGTGTTCGCCGCCGCGCTGCCCGTCGCGGTCGGGTTGGTGGCGATCCTCGGCGCCCTGGCCGTCCTGCGAGTGACGACCTTCTTCACCGACGTCTCGATCTTCGCCTTGAACCTCACGACCGCCATGGGGCTCGCGCTGGCGATCGACTACACCCTGCTGATGATCAGCCGCTATCGCGACGAACTGGCCGAGGGGACGGACCGCGATGAGGCGCTGATGCGCACCATGTTGACGGCGGGACGCACGGTGTTGTTCTCGGCCACCACCGTCGCGCTGTCGATGGGCGCCATGGTGCTGTTCCCGATGCACTTCCTGAAATCGTTCGCCTACGCCGGAGTCGCGACCGTCGCCTTCGCGGCGCTGGCCGCGATCGTGATCACGCCTGCCGCGATCAGCATGATGGGCGATCGGCTCGACTCGCTCGACGTCCGCCGGCTGTGCCGCCGCGTCCTCGGACGCGCCGAACCGGCTTTACGGCCCATCGAACAACAATTCTGGTACCGGTCAACGAAATTCGTGATGAAGCGCGCAATCCCGATCGGGCTGGCCGGCGTGGTGGTGCTGGTGATCCTCGGTGCACCCTTCCTCGGAGTGCGCCCCGGATTTCCCGACGACCGGGTGCTTCCGTCCTCTGCGTCGGCCCACCAGGTGGGTGACCGGCTGCGCGGCGACTTCACCAATAATTCCGAAACCGCCGTCCCCATCCTCATCCCCGACGCCACCGGCCTGTCCGACGCCCAGATCGCCCGGTACGCCGCCGACCTGTCCCGGGTGGCGGACGTCACGGCGGTATCCGCGCCGATGGGGGCCTACGTGGGCGGCGACGTCGTAGGCCCACCGTCGGCGCCGGCCGGCCTGGCAGCGGGCAGTGCACTGCTCACGGTGGAGAGCACCGCTCCGCTGTTCTCGGACCGGTCCTCCGACCAGCTCGACCGGCTGCACGCGGTTCCTACGCCCGGCAACAGGACGGTCGAGTTCGCCGGAACCGCGCAGACCAACTCCGACAGCGTCGACGCCATCACCTCACGGTTGCCCGCCGTGCTGGGGTTGATCGCGGTGATCATGCTGGTACTGCTGTTCCTGCTGACCGGCAGCGTGGTGCTACCGCTGAAAGCCCTGGTGCTCAACGTGCTGTCGTTGACGGCCGCGTTCGGCGCGATGGTGTGGATATTCCAGGACGGCCACCTCGGCGCCCTCGGCACGACCTCGACTGGGACCCTCGTCGCAAACATGCCAGTCTTGTTGTTCTGCATAGCTTTTGGGCTCTCGATGGACTACGAGGTGTTCCTGGTGTCGCGGATCAGGGAGTTCTGGCTCGCCTCACCGCAAGGTGGGGTCGCCGACAACGACGAGAGCGTCGCGCTCGGTGTCGCGCACACCGGCCGGGTGATCACCGCCGCGGCGTTGATCATGGCGATCTCGTTCGCCGCCCTGATCGCCGCCCACGTGTCCTTCATGCGAATGTTCGGGCTCGGTCTGGCACTGGCGGTAATTGCCGATGCGACATTGGTGCGCCTGGTGCTGGTGCCGGCATTCATGCACGTCATGGGCCGATGGAACTGGTGGGCGCCCAGACCGCTGGCCTGGATGCACCAGAGGGTAGGCATCCGAGAGGGCGGCCCGGCGCGGCATACTGGTTGACGTAGTAGTCAGAGGGGGTCGCAGTGAAGGTTGGTGAACCAGTGGATGCCGGTTCTCGTGTTCAAGACATGCGTCCGATCAGTGTCATCGCCGGTGTGCGAGGCGAATTGCCAGCGCACCGCTACAGTCAGGCCGAGGTCACCGAGGCATTCCTGACGATCGGCGGCTACGGCGAATACGAGGAGATCCTTCGCAAGCTGCATCGCAGCGCCAAGGTCGATAATCGGCACTTCGTCCTGCCGCTGGACCAGTACCCGGCGCTGAAGGACTTCGGCGAGGCCAACGATCTGTTCATCGAGAACGCTGTGGAGCTCGGCTCGGCCGCCATCGCCGGTGCTCTCGAGGAAGCCGGCCTGACACCTGCGGACGTCGACCTGGTCGTTTCGACCACCGTGACCGGTGTCGCCGCGCCGTCCATCGAGGCCCGGATCGCCGGCCGGCTGGGTATGCGGCCCGATGTCCGCCGGGTGCCGATGTTCGGGCTGGGCTGTGTGGCCGGCGCGGCCGGGGTGGCCCGGCTGCACGACTACCTGCGCGGGGATCCCGACGGCGTTGCGGTACTGGTGTCGGTGGAGTTGTGTTCGATGACCTATACCGCGAACAAGCCCACGTTGCCCGGCCTGGTCGGCAGCGCGCTGTTCGCCGATGGCGCGGCGGCGGTCGTGGCAGTCGGTGAGCGGCGGGCCGCAAAGATCAACGCCAGCGGGCCCGACGTGATCGACTCGCGCAGCCACCTGTACCCAGATTCGTTGCGCACCATGGGCTGGGACGTCGGAGCGGACGGCCTCGAGCTCGTGCTGTCCGCCGATCTACCCGAGGTGATCGAGCGCTACCTGCCCGCCGATGTCGACGAATTCCTTGGCGCACATAGCCTTACGCTCTCCGACATCGGCACGTGGGTGTGCCACCCTGGTGGCCCGAAGATCATCGAGGCCATCGTGAACAGTCTCGAGCTGCCGGACGAGGCGCTGGAACTGACCTGGCGGTCGTTGGCCGATATCGGCAACATCTCCTCGTCGTCGGTGTTGCACGTATTGCGTGACACCATCGCCAAGCGTCCGTCCGCCGGACCGAGCGTGATGATGGCCATGGGTCCCGGGTTCTGCTCGGAACTGGTGCTGCTGCGCTGGCACTGATGACTTGGTACGTATTGCTGGTCGCCGCGGTCGCGGTCGAACGGGTCGCTGAACTCGTCGTCGCTCGACGAAACCTGGCCTGGAGCAAGGCGCAGGGCGGCGTCGAATTCGGCGCGAGCCACTACCCGGTGATGGTGGTCCTGCATACCGGGCTGCTCGTCGGCGCTTTGGTGGAGGTCATCGGTCTGCACCGGCCGTTCCTGCCTGCACTGGGCTGGCCCATGCTCGCGATAGTCGTTGCCGCCCAAGGCCTGCGGTGGTGGTGCATCACCACCCTCGGCCAGCAGTGGAACACCCGGGTCGTCGTCATTCCCGGTGCGCAGCGGGTGGTCGGCGGGCCGTATCGCTTCTTCAGCCACCCCAACTACGTCGCGGTCATCGCCGAGGGGATCGCGCTGCCGCTGGTGCACACCGGTTGGATCACCGCGCTGGTTTTCACCGTGCTCAACGCCGCACTGCTGCGGACCCGCATTCGCACCGAAAACGCCGCTCTGGCAAGCCTGTCGTGATCGATCTCCTGGTCGCGGGAGGCGGGCCGGCCGGACTGGTCACCGCCTTGCATGCCGCGCGCGCCGGGCTGAGCGTGACCGTCGTCGAACGGCGTCGCCCGCCGATCGACAAGGCGTGCGGTGAAGGAATGATGCCCTATACGGTGCAGCAACTGGACAAGCTCGGAATCACGTTGCCCGGTAAACCATTTCGGGGTATCACGTATCTGGACTCCACGCATACCGTCGACGCCCCATTCCGCGCCGGTCCCGGGTTCGGGGTGCGGCGCACCGCCCTGCACAGCGCCCTGATGGATGCGGTCGGCGCGGCCGGTGTCGAGGTGGTCACCGCGCATGTCGGATCGATCTCCCAGGACACGGATTCGGTTCAGTGCGCCGGATTTCGCGCGCGGTATCTGGCCGCGGCCGACGGGTTGCACTCACCGATCCGGCGCTCTCTGGGCCTGGCCCGGCCCAGCCGCGGGTCACGCCGGTGGGGACTGCGGCGACACGTCCGCACCGCGCCGTGGAGTGACCGGGTCGAGGTGTACTGGGGTGACGGTGCCGAGGCCTACGTCACACCGGTTGCCGACGACTGCGTTGGCATCGCGATCCTGACGGCGCGGCAGGGCTCGTTCGAGAGCCGCCTGGCCGAGTTCGGTGCGCTCAGTGAGCGCGTCAACGGTCACCCGCACGGACCCGAGCGGGCCGCCGGGCCGCTGCGCCAACGGGTGGCGGGCCGCACGGCGGGACGCGTCCTGCTGGTGGGCGATGCGGCGGGCTACGTCGACGCTTTGACCGGTGAGGGGCTCGGCATCGCCTTCGGCGGTGCCGAGTTGTTGGTGAATTGTGTTCTCGCCGACCGCCCGCAGGCCTACGACCGGCAATGGCGCAAGATGTCGCGGCGCTACCGGCTGCTGACGGCGGGTCTGCTGCATGCTGTCGAGTTCGGCCCGACCCGGTCGTCGATCATGCCGGCGGCGGCGGCGTTACCGAGCGGCTTCACCAGGATTGTGAACCTGCTCGCGTACTGACCGGCGTAGGCTGCGCCGCTATGAGCAACGGCCCGCATGGTGTCGCACACATCCCGGGCATACCGGACTGGAATCGCCTGCTGGACGGACGTGTTGCGGTGGTGACCGGCGGTGGCGACGGCATCGGCGGGGCGATCGCGACACTGTTCGCCGCGCACGGCGCCGCCGTCGAGGTCGTCGAAATCGATCCCGTCCGCGCCGAACGGATCAGCGCCGAGGTGGCTGCCGCCGGCGGTGCGATCCGCAGCCACGTCGCCGACGTCACCGTCGACGACGATGTCGTCCGCGTCGCCGATGCGGTGTTGGCCGAACACGGGCGGGTGGACGTGTTGGTCAATAACGTCGGGGACTACCGGCCGATGGTGGCCTTCGAGGAGTCGACGCCGCAGAGCTGGCAGCGGATGTACGACATCAATCTGCGGCATGTGTTCTCGGTCACCCGGGCATTCGTCCCGGGCATGATTGAGGCGGGCAGCGGCAGTATCGTCAACGTCCATTCCGTTGAAGGCATGCGGGGTTTCCCGCGCGATCCGGTGTATGGCGCGATGAAAGCGGCTGTCGCACACTTCACGACGTGCCTCGCGGTCGACCTGGGCCGGCACGGTATCCGGGTCAACGGCATCGGGACGGATCTCACCCAGACCCCGCAAGTGGACTACCTGACCGGTTACGAGGACGTCGAACACCTGTGGAAATCCTGGGCGCCGGTGGGCCGGGTCGGCCGGCCGGAGGATCAGGCGCGGGTCGCGCTGTTCCTGGCGTCGGAGGTGTCGGGGTTCGTCACCGGACACAACATTCCCGTCGATGGCGGGACGAAAGCCGGTGGCGGCTGGCTATTTTCACCGCGTGCCGGGCGGTTCGTCAACCGGTCGAAGCACCTCTAGTGCAAAACGCTCCGGGTGGTTGTCGCCCCTCGGTAACCTCGGAGTTGATGACTACGGAGGTCGTATGACGGCGGACGGCGGCGAAAGCGGCCTGACGTCGGCACTCGGCGCGACACCAGAGTTGATCACCGTGCGCGCCGACGGGCTGGCGCAGATGGAGGTGTTCGACGGGTGCCCGCCGGAACTGCTGCGCCCGCTTGCCGCGCACCTGCAGCCGTTGCAGGCGTCGGTGGGCCAGGTCTTGACCCGCCAGGGGGACCGGGCGGTGTCGTTCCTGCTCATCCAATCCGGCCGAGCCGAAGTGCGTCATGTCGGCGAGGACGGCGAGGTCGTACTCGGTGAGGTTTCCGCAGGCATGATCGTCGGGGAGATCGCGCTGTTGCGGAACAGGCCCCGATCGGCCACGGTCACGGTCACCGAACCCCTGACGGCCTACATCGGCGACCACGCTGCGTTCGCGATGCTGGCCGATCTGCCGGGTATCAGCGAGCGGATGGTGCGTACGGCCCGGCAACGGCTGGCAGCGTTCGTCACCCCCATCCCGGTGGTGGTCAAGGACGGCACCGAGCTGATGTTGCGCCCGGCGCTGCCCGGCGACAGCGAACGCACCGCGAACGGTCCTATCGAGTTCTCCACCGAAACGCTGTACCGCCGGTTCATGTCGATGCGCGCACCCAACATGGCGCTGATGAACTACCTGTTCCAGGTCGACTACGTCAACCATTTCGTCTGGGTTCTCGTCGATGGAGCGGACGGACCGGTGGTCGCCGACGTCCGCTTCGTTCGCGACGAAGCGGATCCTTCGCTGGCCGAGATCGCGTTCATCGTCGGTGATGCCTATCAGGGCCGCGGCATCGGGAACTTCTTGATGGACGCTCTGACCATCGCCGCGCAGGTCGGGGGAGTGACGCGGTTCTCCGCGCGGGTCCTGTCCGACAATCTGCCGATGCGGACGATTCTCGACCGCTTTGGCGCGCACTGGGAGCGGGAGGAGCCGGGAGTGGTGCTGACCGTATTCGACGTGCCGGAAACTGATGCACTGCACATTGATCCGGCGCTGGCTGACGAAATCCGGGCAACCGTGCGGCAAGTGCTGCGGGCAAGGGGTTGAGATGGCCAAACCCGCGCTGAACAAGGACACTCGCCTGTGCATATCGCTGGCGGCCAGACCCAGCAACATCGGCACCCGCTTCCACAACTATCTCTACGAGCAGCTCGGCCTGGATTTCATCTACAAGGCCTGCACCACAACGGATATCGCCGCCGCGATCGGCGGGGTGCGGGCATTGGGCATCCGTGGGTGTTCGGTGTCGATGCCGTTCAAGCAGGACGTGCTGGCGCTGGTGGATCACGTGGAGATGTCGGCCCGCGCGATCAACGCCGTCAATACGATAGTCAACGACGACGGTGTGCTGACGGCAGCCAATACCGACTACACGGCCGTGCAGCGGTTGATCACGGAGCACGGATTGGACCCCCATGCGGCGGTGCTGATCCGCGGCAGTGGCGGGATGGCGAGCGCGGTGGCAACGGCGTTCCGGGACAGCGGATTCAACAACGGCACGATTGTCGCCAGGAACGCCGACAGCGGTCTCGGGCTGGCGGAGCGGTTGGGCTACGAGTGGCGAAGCGAGGTAGGTGATCTCCGTGCTCCGGTGATCGTCAACGTGACGCCGATCGGGATGGCGGACGGACCCGAGGAGCACGAACCGGCGTACGGCGACGTGGTGATAGCCGCTGCGCAAACGGTTTTCGACGTCGTCGCGGTACCATCGGAGACGCCGTTGATCGTTGCGGCGCGGGCAGCCGGTAAGCGCGTCATCACTGGGGCCGAGGTCATCGCCCTGCAGGCGGCCGAACAGTTCGAGCGCTACACCGGTGCCCGGCCGAGCGCGCAGCAGGTCGCCGACGCATCGGAGTTCTCACGGGCTTAATCGCTCTCGAAGTCTTTGGGGAGTAGTCGTTCTGGGTGGTGGTAGTCGTTGGTGCCGCCGCGTAGGGGGACGTCGGGTGGTGGGCTCCAGTGGGTTTGGCCGTCGGGGAGTTGGTGGGTTTCCCAGCCGTGGTTTTCGATCAGCAGGTTGTCGCATGTGCAGGCCAGGGTGAGGTGGTCGATGTCGGTGGTGCCGCCGTGTTTCCAGTCTTGTGTGGCGTGGTGGACTTGGCTGTTGTAGCCGTTGACGGTGCAGCCGGGTGCGGTGCAGCCCCGGTATTTGGCCAGCAGCATGATCCGCTGATCAGCCGACGCCAGCCGCTTGGACCGGCCCAGCCACAGTGATTGGCCGGTGATGCCGTCGAACACCGCCAGATACTTGTTCGCGGGGGCGTTCATCTGGATCAGATCCGAGATCGGGATCAACGTCCCACCGCCGGTCACCGCGTGGCCGGCACCGGCCTGGAGGTCTTGCAGGGTGGTGGTCACGATCATCGTGACCGGTAAGCCGTTGTGCT
>NZ_JACBJQ010000052.1 GCF_013404075.1 Mycolicibacterium vinylchloridicum | reverse complement strand
ACATGCCGGGCGCGGCGTACTTGGCGTTCCACGCGTCAAGCTCGGCCTGCAGTTCCGGGTCGGCGACCAGCTTGCCCTCACGCATGCCATCGGCACGTTGCCGGCCCCACGTGAAGCCGCGTTTGCGCGCCCGATCCTCATCAGAAAACGTGCCGTCAGGATTGAGATGCAACGCCAGCCGATGCGCCACCCGCTCCAACTGATCCGGCCGCAGCACCGCCGCCTTCTCAGCCAGCGAGCGTTCGGCCTTCTCCCTTTGCGCCGGAGACACGTGATCGGGCAGATCCCGAAAGAACCTCTGAATCACCCGCAGATGCTCACCATCGAGCTGCCCGGCATGCCACGCCTGCGCAGTCTCCGGCAACACCGGCGCCAATGGCTGCCCGGTCAATGTGGTGCGCGGCGCCAACTGCCCGGCATCCCGCATCCGCCGCCGCGCCTCGGTCGGGCTGACCCGCAACACATCGGCCAACGTGATCCCCACCGGCGGACACCCCTGGAACTGCTCCAACCGGGACACCACGGCGTGCGACAACGCGACTTGGCGGCGCCGCGCGGTCTCCAACCGCTCCAACACCACAAACCGATCCGGCGGCGACAAGGACTCCACGTCAAGAGCGGCCAGGGCGTCGACGGCATCATCGAGCGCGCCCAGCGCCACATCTATCGAACAATTGTTCGAGTCCATGTCGAAAGACTACGTCGGGCCACCGACAGAAAATTCGGGTACGACTCAATCTGGGGATGAACGGCAGTGTGTGGATAACTCGCTAGATCGCGACAGTCGACCCGGCGACCGCTTCCTGTAAACCGCGCGTCGCCAATTGATCGGCCAGCTCGTTGTCGGCGACACCGGAATGGCCTTTCACCCAGAACCACTCGACTTGGTGTCGCGCACAAGCGATCTGGAGCCGCTGCCACAGGTCGACGTTCTTCACGGGCTGCTTGGCGGCGGTCAGCCAGCCATTGCGCTCCCAGCCGGACACCCATTTCGTGATGCCGTTGCGCACATAGGTGCTGTCGGTATAGAGGTGCACCGTCACCGACCGGGTCAGGGCCTCCAACGCCATGATCGGCGCGGTCAGCTCCATCCGGTTGTTGCTCGTCTCGCCGGGTTCGCCGCCGCACATCTCCCGGACATGTTGGCGCATCCGCAGCACCGCGCCCCAGCCGCCCGGGCCGGGGTTGGGCCGGCACCCGCCGTCGGTGTGGATGACAACGACATCGGTCATCGGCTGAGAATAGGCGGCGAGATCATCGCCGTCCGAACCGACATGCCCAGATCGCGATGACGCAGCGTGGTGATCCGGCGTCCAGGCTGCACCGCGTCTTTCACCGGCAGGGTGCGATCACCGAAAAACGCCGCCGTCGCGTCGATATCGGCCACGACGTAGGTGATGCCCCACAACGACGACGGCCCGTCGTCGGCCGCCTCTGGTGCGCCGACGACCTCGAGAATCACCGGCCCCAACCGGAAGAAGACCTGCCGCATCGATTGGCCGCCGAGTTCGGCGTCGCGCTCCCGGCGCGGTGGTAATCCGACGGCGGCCAGTGACGAGACTGTCCTGGCAAGATTGGGCGACAGCAGCACGACGTGGTCGACCGACGTCACACCGTTCGCGTGCGTGGCAGGCACGGCGGGGGCGGCATCAGACCGCGAGGTCGGGACGCCGTCGAGATCCCTGTCCACCGGCAGCTCGCGCAGTGTCCAGCCGACGATGCCGCTGCCGTCCCCGAGCAGTCGTACCCGAACATCGCCGATCCGGCAGACGCCGTCGGGATCCACGCTGAAGCCGGCCGACCGCCACACGTCGGGCGCATCGGCAACACGAAATTCGTCGACCGCGATGGGCACGCCTATCCCTGCAGAATCGGCTTCAGCGTCTCCAGTACGGCCGGATCCTCGATGGTCGACGGCACCGGCTCGTCTTTACCGTGCGCGATACCCCGCATCGTCTTGCGCAGGATCTTCCCCGAGCGGGTCCTCGGCAGCGCCGGAACCACATCGACCAGCCGGAAGCAGGCCACCGCACCGATCTCGTTACGCACCGAGGCCACCAGCTCATCGGCCAGGCCCTCGGCCGACGCCCCGGCCTTCAACACCACGAACCCGCGAGGCACCTGCCCCTTGATCTCGTCGGCCACCCCGATCACCGCGCACTCGGCCACCGCCGGATGCGCCGCCAGCACCGCTTCGATCGATCCCGTCGACAACCGGTGTCCCGCAACGTTGATCACGTCGTCGATCCGGCCCATCACGAACAGATACCCGTCCTCATCGAGGTAGCCGCCGTCACCGGTCAGATAGAAGCCTGGGTGCTCGCACAGATACGACGCCTCATAGCGCGCGTCGTCGCCCCACAGCGTCGGCAGTGTTCCCGGCGGCAACGGCAGGCTGATGCAGATGGCACCCTCCTCGCCCGGTGCGCACGGTGAACCGTCGACCTGCAGGATCTGCACGTCGTAACCCGGCATCGGCACGGTGGGGGAGCCCGGCTTCAGCGGAAGATGTTGCACGCCCATCGGATTGGCGGCGATCGCCCAGCCGGTCTCGGTTTGCCACCAGTGATCGACAACGGGCACACCGAGTTTCGCCGACGCCCACGCGTAGGTGTCCGGGTCCAGCCGCTCGCCGGCCTGGAACAGATATTTCAGGCAGGACAGGTCGTAACGACCCACATGCGACGCTTCCGGATCCTCCTTGCGGATCGCCCGGATCGCCGTCGGCGCGGTGAACAGCGCTTTGACCCCGTGCTCGGCCACGACCCGCCAGAACGCGCCGGGATCCGGTGTGCCGATGGGCTTTCCCTCGTACAGCACCGTCGTCGCACCGGCCAGCAGCGGCCCGTACACGATGTAGGAGTGGCCCACCACCCACCCCACATCGGAGGCCGCCCAGAACACGTCGCCCGGGTCGATGTCGTAGATGTGCCGCATGCTCCACAGCAGCGCGACCGCATGGCCGCCGTTGTCTCGCACGATGCCCTTGGGCTTACCCGTCGTCCCCGACGTGTAGAGCACGTACAGCGGATCGGTCGCGGCCACCGGAACGGGGTCGACGGGCGCGGCCGTGGCCATCGCGTGCCCCCAGTCCACATCGCGACCCTCGACCAGATCGCAGGGCTGCCGGTCACGCTGAACGATCACGCAGGCCGCCGGCTTGTGTGCGGCCAGTTCCAGCGCATGGTCGAGCATCGGCTTGTACTCCACCACCCGAGTCGGCTCGATACCGCATGACGCCGAGACGACCACCACCGGTTGGGCGTCGTCGATGCGGGTGGCCAGTTCGTGGGCGGCGAATCCGCCGAACACCACCGAGTGCACTGCGCCCAGGCGGGCGCAGGCCAGCATCGCGATGGCCGCCTCGGGGATCATCGGCATGTACAGCACCACGCGGTCGCCCTTGCCGACACCCAGCCCGCGCAGCACACCGGCGAAACGCGCTGTCTCGTCCAGCAATTCGCGATAGCTGTACACCCGCTTGGTCCCGGTGACCGGGGAGTCGTAGATCAGTGCTGGCTGGTCGCCACGCTCGGCGATGTGCCGGTCGAGAGCGTTGGCGCAGGTGTTCAACTCCGCGTCGGGGAACCACCGGTAGAACGGCGGGTTCGAGTCGTCGAGGATGCGTCGCGGTGCGCGCGTCCACGACACTGCGCGGGCGGCCTGCGCCCAGAACTGCGTGGGGTCGGCGACGCTGGCGTCGAAGAGTTCGCGATACCCGCCCATCTGCGCTTCCTCCCGTCGTTGGGTGGTAGCACGGTAGCGCGCCGGCGTGACGGGAGCCGCACCTACGCGAGGTTTGTCGACGAACGCACTGGCATCTGCGCCGAACGGCAGGTCCCGCTCAGGCCATCGCGGCCAGGTTCTCCACCGACTTCTGGACCTCTCCCTCGAGGACGCGGGCCACCAGGCGGCCGATGGGCCCGTTCAGCAGCCCACCGGAGATGTCGGCCAGCAGCCGAAAACACGTTCCCGGATGTTCGTCGACGACGTTCATCGTGATACCGATCCCGATGCCGCCGCGCCCCCAGCCCTTCAGCTCGATCGTCCGTGGCGCGTCGTAGTTGGTGACGTTCCAGTGGATGGTGTTGCGGAAGCCCTTCACCTTGATCAGCGACGACACCTGGGTGCCTTTGCGGATGACCAGCGGAACAGGGCTGCGCCAGTCGCCGAAGATCGTCATCCATTCACCGAACCGGTGCAGATTCGACGCCAACTCCCACGCCCGCTCGGGCGGCACGTCAGAAGGGACAGCCACGTCAACGGTTGCCATGGCGCGCGGAATACCCGCCGTGGCCGGGGGCTAATCTGCACGTCATGGCTGCTGTGGAATTCGCAGAACTCGAAGACGGAATCGCCGGCATCACCCTGAACCGGCCGGAGGTGCTCAACGCGATCGACGGCACCTTGATGGATGGCCTGGACGAAGTGCTCGACGAACTGAGCTCCTGGAAATACCGGGTCGCCGTCCTCACCGGAGCGGGCCGGGGTTTCTGCGCGGGAGCCGATCTCAGCGGTGCCGGCAAGCCGTGGACCGAGCCGGCGAAGGCGCAGTTCAAGACGACCTATGACGGGCAGGTCCGGCTTGCCGACCAACTGACCCGGCTCTACGAACTGCCCATCCCGGTGGTCGCCGCGGTCAACGGAGTGGCCGTCGGCGGTGGGCTCGCCTACGCCCTGCACTGCGATATCAGGATCGCCTCGGAGACCGCACGCTTCGGCTCGGTGTTCATCAAGGCGGGCTTCTCGTCGCTGGATATGGGGACGAGTTACCTGCTGCCCAAGATCGTGGGTGCGGGCGCCGCGCGGGAGATGATGCTCACCGGGCGGATCATCGACGCGGCCGAGTCGTACCGGATCGGGCTGGTTTACGAGGTGGTGCCCGCTGACAAGCTCGCCGATGCCGCACTGGAGATGGCCCGCACCATCGCCGCCAACAACGCTTTCGGGGTCTGGCAGACCAAGACCGGACTCAACGCTGCTCTGGACGCGCCGAGCCTTCGGCACGCCAAGGAGATCGAGAACCGGACGCAGATCCTGACCGGGTTCACCAACAACCCGCGCGAGGCCGCCATGGCTCACCGCGAGAAGCGCGCCCCAAAGTGGGATCCGCTGTGACGGTTAGACTTTCGAGATAACCCGTTCGGCGAACATTTCGAGATTGCGGATCTTGTTCTCCAGCGGCTCGGGGTCGGGACCCATGATGTAGGGCAAGCGGAAGCCGACCATCACGTCGGTGACGCCCTTGTCTTCCAGGCGTTTCACCCCGTCGACGGTGAATGCGTCGAGCGAGATGACGTGGATCTCAAAGGGGCGGTCAGTCGTCCCCTCCTCCTCGCGATAGCGGTTGAGCTTGACCAGGAGATCGTCGAGATCGTCGGTGCCGCCGCCGTGCATCCAGCCGTCGTTGCGTGCGGCCCGGCGCAGCGCCGCGTCGGCATGTCCGCCGATCAGGATCGGGATCGGCTCGGTCGGTGCGGGGGCCATCTTGGTCTTCGGGATGTCGTAGAACTCGCCGTGGTATTCGAAGTAGTCACCGCTGGTGAGTCCGCGGATGATGTCGATGCACTCGTCCATTCGCTTGCCGCGCTTGGCAAACGGCACGCCCATCAGTTCGTAGTCCTCGGGCCATGGACTGGTCCCGACGCCGAGCCCGACGCGGTTACCGATGAGTGACGCCAGGGACCCGGCCTGCTTGGCCACCAGGGCCGGCGGGCGGATCGGCAGCTTCAGGACGAAGAAGTTGAATTTGAGTTTCGTGGTTACTGCGCCCAGCGCTGCGGTCAACACGAACGTCTCGATGAATTCCTTGCCGTCCAAGAACTCCCGGTTGCCGTCCGGGGTGTAGGGATATTTGGCGTCCGATTCGAACGGGTACGCCACGCTGTCGGGGATCGTCATCCCGTGGTAGCCGGCCGCCTCGGCGGCCTGGGCCAGCGGGATGTAGAACTGCGGATTGATCATGGCCTCGGCGTAAGTGAATCGCATATCGCGATAGTAGAACGCGTTCTACTTTGTTGGTCATAAAACCTGGTAATCGGCACGAATGGTCGCGCCGCCCGGGCCGAAAACCGTTGTCCGACAGCTACTTGCTTTGCGCAATCTGTCCCCAGGTGGCCTTGGCGCCGGAGTCGCCAATGCGATACACCTGCACGATCGTCGCGATTCCTGCCACCACCACGAACACGGCCACGACGATGGACAGCACTGATGACAGCGGGGTTCCGCGGCTGCTGCGAACGTGCACCACCGCGAGCAGTACCGCCGCGACCAGCAACGCCCCGGAGAAGAAGATCATGGTGTCGCCGAGTTCGGTATGCGCGTGCAGCACCGGCGACCGACCGACCTGGTGCTCGAGCCACTCGCCGGCCTCCGTGGTCAGCGGTGTCAGCGCCGCAACGACCAACGACAGCGCCAGTACCAGCCACACCAGACGCTGCCGAACCGCGGGCCACAGCGCGCACAGGATCGCCAATATGGCTGTCAATGGCGCCAGCACCACGACGAAGTGGACCAGCAGCACATGCGCGGGAAGTCCGTTGAAAGTCGACACCTGGTACTCCTGCCGATGGATGGGCGAAGCCTCAGCTGCGAATACTACATAGCCCGGCGCGGTTGCCCATGTGCGTCGAAAGCCGCCACATACCTGAGATCATGGCTGTCATGAACGACCCAGCGCCGAATAATGCCGGTCCCGCTGGAGGATTCGTGCGCTGGGTACTTCTCGCAGTGACGCTGGCGGCACTGCTCGCCGGCGCTGTGGCGTGGGTGCTCGGTGCGCGTGAGGTTGCCGATGCCTGCTGGATCACCGGCACCGTCGCCGCGATCGTTCCCGCGTTGTGGTGGGTGATCTCGTCGATCCGGGCCGGCCGGGTGGGTGTGGATGTCCTTGCCGTGCTGTCGCTGGGAGGTGCGCTGGCGGTGCGGGAGTACCTCGCAGGCGCGCTGATCGGGGTCATGCTCGCCACGGGGCAGGCCCTCGACGCGGCGGCCGAACGACGGGCCACCAAGGATTTGCGGGCACTGCTCGACCGGGTGCCGCGCACCGCGCGCAGGCGCACGCCCGCGGGGGTCGAGGTGGTCGGTCTGGACGATATCGGTGTCGACGACGTCGTGGTGGTGGGGCCCGGCGAGGTGTTGCCCGTCGACGGAGTCGTGCTCTCGGAATTCGCGGAGCTCGACGACTCCGCGCTGACCGGCGAATCCGTACCGGTCCGGTGCGGTCAAGGCCAGCCGCTGCGCAGCGGCAGCGTCAACGCGGGCAGCGGACTGGAACTGCGGGCATCGGCATCCGCCGCGGACAGCACCTACGCCGGGATCGTCAGGCTTGCGCGGCAGGCGGCGGCGGAATCGGCGCCGGTGGTGCGCATCGCCGACCGCGTAGCCGCATGGTTCCTGCCCGTGGCTCTCGTCGTGGCCGCACTGGCCTGGATTCTCAGCGGTTCACCCGACCGCGCGGTTGCCGTCCTTGTGGTGGCCACACCATGTCCGCTGTTGTTGGCGGCACCCGTGGCGATCGTCTCCGGACTTTCCCGCGCGTCGCGTATCGGGGTTCTGGTCCGTGGTGGTGGTGCGCTCGAAACCTTGGGCCGGGCAACCACATTGGTCCTTGACAAGACCGGGACGTTGACGACGGGGCATCCCCGCGGCACCGACATCGTGGTCGGCCCGGGCTGGACAGTCGACGAGGTCTTGGCACTGGCTGCCTCGGCCGACCAGCTCTCGCCGCACGTACTCGCCGCTGCGATCGTGCACGAGGCGCGCTTGCGCGGCGTGCCACTGAGCATGCCCGACTCGGTCACCGAAGAGGCCGGCATCGGGGTGTCGGCCGTGGTGGATTCAAAGCTGGTCACCGTCGGCAATCTCAACGTCGACGGAGACATACCGGAGTGGGCGGCGTCGGTTCTGTCGCGGGCATCGTTCGATGGCGCGGTGGTGGCATGGGTCCGTGTCGAGGACGAACTGGCCGGGGCGATGCTGCTGACCGACCCCCTGCGCCCCGATGCGCCGCGCACCCTGCGCCGCCTGCGGCTGGCCGGCATGACCCGGCTGGTGATGCTCACGGGGGACCGGCCCGCACCGGCGCAGCAGATCGGTACGGTGCTGGGCCTCGACGAGGTCGCCGCGCAACAGACGCCGGCCGACAAGGTCGCGCGGGTGCGGGCCGAGAGCGAGCGCGCGGTCACCGCCATGGTCGGCGACGGGGTCAACGACGCGCCCGCGCTGGCCGCCGCAGATGTCGGTATCGCGATGGGGGCCCGCGGGGCGACGGCCAGTTCGGAAGCCGCCGACATCGTGCTCACCTCCGACCGGCTGGACCGGCTCGCCGATGCCAAGCTGATCGCACGGCGATCGCGACGCATCGCGGTACAGAGCGCCGCGGTGGGAATGGGCCTGTCGCTGGTCGCCATGGGCGTCGCCGCCGCGGGCTGGCTGCCGCCCGCCTGGGGTGCGCTGCTACAGGAAGGAATCGATCTCGCGGTCATCCTCAACGCCCTTCGGGCATTGCGCGGGGACCACACCGGGCCGCCGCCGTTGAGCCGCGACGCCGAAGACCTGGTGCGGCGATTCTCCGCCGAGCACGACCAGATGCGTGACGATCTGTCGCTGCTGCGTGACACCGCGCACCAGGTCGCCGCCGGGCAGTTGGCCGGCGCGCTGGTGTCACTGCGCGCCGCGGACAGCTTCCTGCAGGACACCTTGCTCCCGCACGAGGACGCCGAGGACAGCGCGCTGTATCCGGCGCTGGCCCGCCCGCTGGGCAGTGTCGAGGCCACCGCGACGATGAGCCGTATGCACGCCGAGATCCACCGTCTGGCGGGGCGGCTGCACAGCCATCGCGAGCTGGCCGAGGAGACCGGCGCGGTGCGGCCCGAACAGAGCGACGACCTGATGGCCTGCCTGTACGGGTTGCATGCGTTGCTGCGGCTGCACTTCGTGCAGGAGGAGGAGAACTTCTTCGTTCTCGCGCCGGCGTTCTTGTCCGCGGCCGACACGTCGTGACGGGCTGGCTGAGCCGAAACGTCCGGGTCCTCTCGGCGGTGTCGTTCCTCCAGGACGCTGCCAGCGAATTGCTGTACCCGCTGCTGCCGATCTACCTCACCGCCGTGCTGGGAGCACCTCCCGCGGTGGTCGGCGCCGTCGAAGGAGCCGCGGAGGGTGCGGCATCGCTGACCAAGCTCGCGGTGGGTCCGCTGGGCGATCGGTTTGCCAAACGCCCTTTGATCGCAACGGGATACGGGATGGCCGCACTCGGCAAGGTCATCATCGCCGTCGCCGTGGCGTGGCCCGGTGTGCTGGCCGGCCGGGTGGTCGACCGGCTCGGCAAAGGCATTCGCGGCGCGCCACGTGACGCGCTGTTGGTGGACGGTATCGACAAATCGTTGCGCGGCAGGGTGTTCGGCTTCCACCGCGCGATGGACACGCTCGGCGCGGTGGTCGGCCCGCTGATCGGGCTCGCCGGCTACGAGCTGCTGGATCACCGCATAGCGCCGCTGCTGTACATCGCTGTCGTCCCCGCGGTGTTGTCCGTGCTGCTGGTCGTGCTGGTGCGCGAGCCCCGGCGGGTCAGGTCTCCGCAGCCGCGGCAGCGGATTTTCCGCGGGTTGCGCGAATTGCCGCAGCGGTATTGGCGAGTGACGGCGATCTTGGTCGCGTTCGGTGCCGTCAACTTCCCCGACGCGCTACTCCTGTTGCGGCTCAACGAGATCGGCTTCGGTGTCGTCGAGGTGATCCTGGCCTACGTCGGCTACAACCTGGTGTATGCGCTGGGCAGCTTCCCGGCCGGTGTACTGGCCGACAAGCTGCCCCGCTCGGCCGTGTTCGGCGTCGGACTGGTCTTCTTCGCCGTCGGCTATATCGGACTCGGGCTGACCACCGAACCCGTCGCGGCCTGGCTGCTGATCGCGGCCTACGGGATGTTCACTGCGTGCACCGACGGCGTCGGGAAGGCCTGGGTCTCCTCGCTGGTCGGCGCCGACCGGCAGGCCAGCGCGCAGGGAGTGTTCCAGGGTGCCAGCGGTTTCGCGATCCTCGCGGCCGGGCTGTGGGCCGGTTTCCTGTGGGGGAGCGACGGCACTGTGCCCCTTCTGATCTCCGGGGTGGTGGGCGGCTGCTTCGGGGTGGCCCTCCTGGCAGCCCAGGTTCCGGTGGCCATCCGGCGGTTTCGCTAGGCTCCCTGCGGTGCGCACCATCCACGTCATCGGCATCGGAGCCGGCGACCCCGACTACGTGACATCGCAGGCGATCCGTGCGCTGGGCGACACCGACGTCTTCTTCGCGATGGACAAGGGTGATGCCAAGAGCGACCTCGTCGCGCTGCGCCGGGAGATCTGCCGGCGATTCATCAGCGAACCGCGCTACCGCTTCGTCGAACTGCCCGACCCGAAACGAGCGGCCGACGGCGAGTACACGCAGGCCGTCGCCGACTGGCACCAGGCCCGCGCGCGGCTGTGGGCCCAGGCCATCGAGACCGAGCTCGGGCCCGACGGTGTCGGAGCCTTCCTGGCCTGGGGCGACCCGTCCCTTTACGACAGCACGCTGCGGATTCTCGACCAGGTCGCCGAACACGTCGATTTCGAATTCGACGTCATCCCTGGGATCACCGCGGTGCAGGCATTGACCGCGCGGCACCGCATCCCGCTCAACGACGTCGGCGAACCCGTGCTGATCACCACCGGACGCCAGCTACGCAACAGCGGTGTGACCGGCTCGGCGGTCGTGATGCTCGACGGTGACTGCTCGTTTCTGAGTTGCCCACCGCAGACCCGGATTTGGTGGGGTGCCTATCTCGGGACGCCACACGAGTTGCTGATTGCGGGCACCGTGGGCGAGGTCGGCGAACGCATCGCCGCGGTGCGGGCCGACGCCCGTGCCCGGCACGGCTGGATCATGGACATCTATCTCTTGCGGGCCTAGCCGGCTCCAGGTCTGAGAAGATCACCGCATGGGATCGTTTCTCCTTCGCGCCGCAGTCACCGGACTGGCGCTGTGGGTCGTCACGCTCATCGTGCCCGGCATCGGATTCGTGGGCGGTGACACGACACTGCAGCGGGTCGGCATCGTGCTGGTCGTGGCGGTGATCTTCGGCCTGGTCAACGCGATCATCAAACCAGTGGTCCAATTCCTGTCGATACCGCTGTACATCTTGACGCTCGGTCTGTTTCACGTCGTCATCAACGCGCTGATGTTGTGGATCACCGCCTGGATCACCGAGCACACCACCCACTGGGGACTGTGGATCAGCCAATTCTGGTGGACGGCCATCTGGGCGGCGATCGTGTTGTCGATCGTCAGCTGGCTGTTCTCGCTGCCGTTCAAGGACGCCGACCGCCGCTAGTCTTGGAACATGCCCGAACTGCCCGAGGTCGAGGCCCTGGCTGATCATCTGCGCCGGCATGCCGTCGGCCGGACGGTCGGGCGCATCGACGTCGCGGCGCTGTCGGTATTGAAGACCTTCGATCCGCCGCCGACGGCGCTGCAGGGACAGCCAGTGACGGGCGCCGCGCGCTGGGGCAAGTACCTGGGTTTGCAGGTCGGCGACATCTGGTTGATCACCCATCTGTCGCGGGCCGGCTGGCTGAAGTGGAGCGACAAGCTCGCCACCGCCCCGCTCAAACCGGGCAAGGGGCCGATCGCGCTGCGGGTTCACCTCGACGGCAGCGAGGGATTCGACCTCACCGAGGCCGGTACCCAGAAACGCCTCGCGGTGTGGATCGTCGACGACCCCGGCAAGGTCCCCGGCATCGCGGGACTCGGCCCCGACGCGCTGGAGATCGGCCCCGACCAGTTGGCCGAGATCCTCAAGACGCAGGGCGGCCGGATCAAGACCGTGATCACCGACCAGAAGGTCATCGCCGGGATCGGCAACGCCTACAGCGACGAAATCCTGCATGTCGCCAAACTGTCCCCGTTCGCGACCGCGAACAAGCTCACGCCCGCGCAACTGGGTGCGCTGCACGACGCGATGATCTCGGTGCTGACCGACGCCGTCCAGCGCTCGGTGGGCCAACAGGCGGCAACGCTGAAGGGGGAGAAGCGATCTGGGCTTCGGGTGCACGCCCGCACCGGATTGCCATGCCCGGTGTGCGGTGACACCGTGCGCGAGGTGTCATTCGTCGACAAGTCGTTTCAGTACTGCCCGACGTGTCAAACCGGCGGCAAGGTACTGGCCGACAGACGAATGTCGAAGCTACTGAAATAGGTCCGGCGGGCAGGAGCGAAGCGACCCGGGAATAGGGTGAGCCGGGTGACTCGGCAGAAGATCCTCATCACCGGCGCGAGCTCCGGGCTCGGGGCCGGCATGGCCCGCGCGTTCGCCGCCAAGGGCCGCGACCTGGCCCTGTGCGCGCGGCGCGTCGACCGCCTCGACGAGCTGAAGGCTGAATTGAGCCGGCGTCACCCGGACATCACCATCGCCGTCGCCGCTCTGGACGTCAACGACCACGATCGGGTGCCAGACGTGTTCGCCGAACTCGCCGGCGAGCTCGGCGGTATCGACCGGGTCATCGTCAACGCCGGTATCGGCAAGGGCGCCCCGCTCGGCTCGGGCAAGCTCTGGGCGAACAAGGCCACCATCGAGACCAACCTCGTCTCGGCGCTGGTGCAAATCGAAACGGCCCTGGCGATGTTCAAGGAGGCGGGCGCGGGCCACCTGGTGCTGATCTCGAGTGTGATGGCCAACAAGGGGGTTCCCGGCGTCAAGGCCGCCTACGCCGCGAGCAAGGCCGGCGTCAGCTCGCTGGGCGAGTCGCTGCGCGCCGAATATGCTTCCGGCCCAATCAAAGTCACCGTCGTCGAGCCCGGCTACATCGAGTCGGAGATGACCGGCAAGTCGAACACCACCATGCTGATGGTGGACAACGACACCGGCGTGCGGCACATGATCAACGCCATCGAACGCGAAAGCGGGCGGGCCATCGTGCCGGGCTGGCCGTGGATCCCGCTGGTCGCCCTGCTGCGGATCCTGCCGCCCCGGCTCACCAAGCCGTTCGCTTAATATCCATCACGCGAGCAGACGCGAACTCCCCCATTTTTAGGGAAAATTGGGGGATTTCACGTCTGCTCGGCGGGAAACCTAGCGCGCTCGGCCGCGCTCCTGGCGGTACCGCCGCACCAGTTCGTCGGTCGAGCTGTCGGTCTGCTCGGCCGGCGAACCGTCGCTGGTGATCACCCCGAGCAGCGCCTTGGCCTGGGTCTTGCCCAGCTCGACACCCCATTGGTCGAACGAGTCGATGCCCCAGATCACGCCTTCGGTGAACACCTGGTGCTCGTACAGCGCGATCAGCTGTCCCACGACCGACGGGGTCAGCCGGTTCGCCAGGATCGACGTGCTGGGCCGGTTGCCCGGCATCACCTTGTGCGGCACCACGTTCGCCGGGGTGCCCTCCGCGGTGATCTCGGCCGCGGTCTTGCCGAAGGCAAGCACCTGGGTCTGGGCGAAGAAGTTGCTCATCAGCAGGTCGTGCATGCTGCCGGTGCCGTCCGCGGTGGGCAGGTCGTCGGTGGGCTCGGAAAACCCGATGAAGTCGGCGGGCACCAAGCGGGTGCCCTGATGCAGCAACTGGTAGAACGCGTGCTGCCCGTTGGTTCCCGGTTCACCCCAGAAGATTTCGCCGGTCGGGGTGGTGACAGCGGTCCCGTCGGCCTTCACCGACTTTCCGTTGGACTCCATCGTCAGCTGCTGCAGATACGCCGCGAAGCGGCTCAAGTCGTTGGAATACGGCAGCACCGCGCGGGTCTCGGCACCGAAGAAGTCGGAGTACCAGAGTCCGATGAGGCCAAGCAGCGCGGGCGCATTGGATTCCAGTGGCGCGGTGGCGAAGTGCCGGTCGACGATGTGGAAGCCGGACAGGAAGTCGGCAAACGCTTCCCGGCCGATCACCGCCATGACCGAAAGGCCGATCGCCGAGTCCACCGAGTAGCGGCCGCCCACCCAGTCCCAGAAGCCGAACATGTTGTCGGTGTTGATGCCGAACTCGTCGACCAGTTTCCTGTTCGTCGAGACGGCGACGAAGTGCTTCGACACCGCGGCGTCGCCGAGAGCGTCGGTGAGCCAGCGCCGCGCGGCGGTGGCGTTGGTCAGCGTCTCCAGCGTCGAAAACGTCTTGGAGGCAATGATGAAAAGCGTTGTGGCAGGGTCGAGTCCGTCCAGTTTGGCCACCAGGTCGGCCGGGTCGACGTTGGAGACGAACCGCGCGGAGATGCCGGCGTCGGCGTAGTGCCGCAGCGCCTGGTACACCATGACCGGGCCCAGGTCCGAGCCGCCGATGCCGATGTTGACGACGCATCTGATGCGCTCGCCGGTGGCGCCGGTCCATTCGCCGTTACGCAACCGGTCGGTGAAGTCGCCCATTGCGTCGAGCACCTGGTGGACATCGGCGACCACGTTCTGGCCGTCGACGATCAGCTCGGCGTCGCGCGGCAGCCGCAGCGCGGTGTGCAGCACGGCGCGGTCCTCGGAGGTGTTGATGTGCTCGCCGGCCAGCATCGCATCGCGGCGCTCTTCGAGGTGCGCGGCGCGGGCGAGATCGACCAGCAGCGTCAGCGTCTCCCGGGTGACGCGGTGCTTGCTGTAGTCGATGTACAGGTCGCCGACGGTGAGGGTGAGCTCGCGGCCGCGGTCAGGATCTTCGCTGAAAAGCTCGCGGAGGTGTTTCCCGGCGATCTGGTCGTGGTGGCGACGCAGGGCGTTCCATTCCCCGGTAGCGGAAATGTCTCCAGTCATTCGTTCGACCTTGTCATTTAATCGACCTTAGTGTGACGAGGTGTCCAAAGGTGTACATGATGGAGTGATGAGCACCCCAGACATTGAACGGCTGTTGTCGTCGGTTCCCACCGGACTGTGGATCGGCGGTGAGGAGCGGCCCGGCTCGTCGACATTCGAGGTCTTCGACCCGTCCAACGACTCGGTCATCACCTCGGTGGCCGACGCCACCGCCGCCGACGCCGTGGCCGCGCTCGACGCGGCATGCGCAGCGCAAGCGCAGTGGGCGGCGACGCCGGCGCGCGAGCGCGGCGAGATCCTGCGCTCGGTCTTCGAGACGATCATCGCCCGCGCCGACGATCTCGCCACGCTGATGACCCTGGAGATGGGCAAGGTCGTCGCCGAGAGCCTCGGCGAGGTCAAGTACGGCGCCGAGTTCTTCCGGTGGTTCGCCGAGGAGGCGGTGCGCATCGGCGGGCGCTACACGCAGTCACCGGCGGGCACCGGGCGCATCATCGTCACCAAGCAGCCCGTCGGCCCCTGCTATGCGATCACGCCGTGGAACTTCCCGCTGGCCATGGGAACTCGTAAGATCGGGCCCGCGTTCGCGGCGGGCTGCACGATGATCGTCAAGCCCGCGCAGGAGACCCCGCTGTCGATGCTGCTGCTGGCCAAGCTCATGGGCGAGGCCGGATTGCCCAAGGGCGTGCTGTCGGTGCTGCCGACCAGCAACCCCGGCGAGGTCACCAAGGCGCTCATCGACGACGGCCGGCTGCGCAAGCTCACCTTCACCGGGTCGACCGGCGTCGGTAAGGCACTGGTGGCCCAGTCGGCGGACAAGCTGCTGCGCACCTCGATGGAACTGGGCGGCAACGCACCGTTCGTGGTCTTCGACGACGCCGATGTCGATGCCGCGGTCGATGGCGCGATGCTGGCCAAGATGCGCAACGGCGGCGAGGCCTGCACGGCGGCCAACCGCATCCACGTCGCCAACGCCGTCATCGAGGAGTTCACCGACAAGTTCGTCAAGCGGATGGGCGAGGTGAACCTGGGCAACGGCCTGGACCCGTCGGCCAAGCTCGGCCCGCTGGTGAACACCAAGCAGCTGGCCAAGGTTCAGGAACTCGTTGACGACGCCGTCGAGAAGGGTGCGACCGTCGCGCTCGGCGGTCAGGCCCCCGGCGGCCCCGGCAACTTCTACCCGGCCACCGTGCTGACCGACGTCCCGCCGAACGCCCGCATCCTCACCGAGGAGGTGTTCGGCCCCGTCGCACCGATCATCGGCTTCGACACCGAAGAGGACGGCATCGCCGCGGCCAACAACACCGAATACGGTCTGGCGTCCTACATCTACACCGAGTCACTGGACCGGGCGCTGCGGGTGGCCGAGGCCATCGAGTCCGGCATGGTCGGGGTGAACCGGGGCATCATCTCCGACCCGGCCGCGCCGTTCGGCGGGGTCAAGGAATCCGGGTTCGGGCGCGAGGGCGGCTTCGAAGGTATCGAGGAATACCTCGACACCAAGTACATCGCGCTGACCAACTAGCCCGGTTCAGCCGACCCCGCGGTCCGAGCCGGTCCAATACTTGGCCCGCAGTTCGCGTTTGAGGACCTTGCCTGCGGCCGACAGCGGCAGCGCGTCGACGGCCTCGAAGCTGCGGGGCACCTTGTACGTGCCGATGAGGGACTTGCAGAACTCCCGCAGCTCGTCGTGGTCTGCCCGCTGTCCGGCGGCGAACACCACCACGGCGTGCACCCGCTCGCCCCAGCGTTCGTCCGGTACGCCGATGACCGCGCACGTGGCCACGGCGGGATGGCGGGCCAGCGCGTTCTCCACCTCGACCGAGTACACGTTCTCGCCGCCGGACACGATCATGTCCTTGAGTCGGTCGACGACGAAAACGTACCCGCGCTCGTCGGAGTAGCCGGCGTCGCCGGTGTGCATCCACCCCGACCGCAGCGCGGCCGCGGTCTCCTCGGGTTTGCCCCAGTAGCCGGCCATCACATGCCCGCCGCGCACCACGATCTCGCCCACCTCACCGCGCGCCAGCTCGGTGTCGTCGTCGCCGACGATCCGGACCTCCGAGTGCGGCGCTGCCTGCCCGCCCGATCGGCGCAGCACCGGATCATGGTGATCCTGCGGCGACAAGAGGGTGGCGACGGGTGAAACCTCGGTCATGCCGTAGGCCTGCACGAACGAGGCGGTGGGCAGGCGCTCTGCAGCCCGTTCCAGCAGCGCCGCCGCGATCGGTGAACCGCCGTACATCACCATTCGCAGGCTGCCGGTGTCGTGGTCGGACAGCGAGGGATGGTCGACCAGCATCTGCACCATCGTCGGAACCAGCAGCAGGTCGGTGATCCGGTGCTCGTGGAGTGCCTCGAGCACCCAGTCCGGCCGGAAGGCCGGGACGAACACGTGGGTGCCCCCACGCAGGACCTGCGCCAGCCAGATCGCCAGGTCGGCGAGATGGAACATCGGCGCGGCGTGCAGCAGCGGTCCGCCCGAGGTCAGGAAGAACCCCGACGCCAGGCTGCCCAGCGCCGACGTCATCAGGTTGTCGTGGGTCAGCATGACCCCCTTCGGGTGCCCGCTGGTGCCGCCGGTGTAGAAGATGCCGGCCAGATCCGAGCCGCTGCGGTGCGCGTCGGGAACTGGCTCGGCGGCCGCCACCAGGTCCTCGTAATCGAGCGTTCCGTCCAGAGCGGGGCCGTCACCACAGTGGATGACGGCCGCGAGATCGCTTGCATTCGACCGTAATTCGGGCAGCAGCGGTGCAAAGGTGTCGTCTATCAGCAGCATCCGGGTGCCGGAGTCGCGCAGGCTGTAGGCGATCTCAGCCGCGCTCCACCGGATGTTGATCGGGTTGACCACGGCGCCCGCCCACGGTGTGGCGAGCAGGTACTCGTGGTAGCGGTCGGAGTTCAGCGACAGCATGGCGATGCGGTCACCCTCACGGGCGCCCAGCGACTGGAATGCGCCGGCCAGTCGGGCCACCCGATCGGCGACCTCGGTGAACGTCCGGCGGCGCTCACCGCAGATCGTCATCGGGGCGTGTGGGGTGGCGCGCGAGGCCCGGTGCAGTCCCTGCGTCAGGTACATGCCTGCGGTCATACGTTGGCGCTCAACAACTTCGGTCCACCCGTCGGTAATCATCTGACCAAAAGTGTATGTCGGCACCCGGGAACGCCGGAATCCCTCCAACAGGGTCTGTTTGCCTCCCCATCGGGCAACCGAGCAGGTATTTGACCCAGGCGACCGCGCGCCTGCGCCGATCGGCCGTGGATGGCACATAGATTCACAGCACTGAACTACTAGGAGGGCATGACAGTGACGGCGCGCTCATTCGCGCGAAGTCCATGGGTTGACCCCGTCTCGCAGCCGAGCCAGCTACGCCGGCCGATACCACGCGGCGAGGGCATTCCGGCGCTGAACGGGATCCGTGGCGTCGCCGTCGCCCTGGTACTCATCGGCCATAGCGGAATCCCCGGTGTCGCAGGCGGATTCATCGGTGTCGACGTCTTCTTCGTGCTGAGCGGCTTCCTGATCACGTCTTTGCTGCTCGAGGAGATCGGCCGAACCGGAAAGCTCGACCTCGGTTCGTTCTGGGTCCGTCGTGCCCGCCGCCTGCTGCCTGCCCTGCTGATCATGGTGCTGGCGGTCATCGCCGCGCGCATCCTGTTCCCGCCGGACGCCGTCAGCGGCCTGCGCGACGACGCGGTCGCCGCCTTCTTGTGGGTGGCGAACTGGGCGTTCGTGTCGCACGAAACCGATTACTTCAGTCAGGGCGCACCGCCGTCGCCGCTGCAACACACCTGGTCACTGGGTGTCGAAGAGCAGTACTACCTGATCTGGCCGGTGCTGATCGCCGCGATGGCGGTGCTGCTCGCTGTCATCGCCCGGCGGCGGCAGAAGACGCCGACCATCACCGCGGTCCGGTGGGCGGTGCTCGTCCTCGCCGTACTGGGGACCGCGGGCTCGGCGGCCGAGGCGATCCTGATGTCGTCGGACTCGTCGCTGAACCGGGTGTACTTCGGCACCGATACCCGCGCCCAGGCGTTGCTGATCGGCGCCGCCGCGGCCGCACTGCTGATCCGGGACTGGCCGGCGATGGTGGCGGGCTGGCCGTCGATCCGGTCGCGCTGGGTGCGCTGGCTGGCCGCCGGTCTGCCGGTGGCCGGGGTGGCCGTGCTGGCCGCGATCACCCACGTCGCGACCGGCAGCGCCGGAGAATTCCGCAACGGCCTGCTCATCGTCGTCGCCGTCGCCGCGGTGGTGGTGATCGCGGGCGTCGCGCTCGAGCAGAACGGGCCGGTGGCGTGGGTGCTGTCCACCCCGCCGCTGGTGGCGCTCGGCGTCATCTCCTACGGCGTCTACCTGTGGCACTGGCCGATCTTCCTGGTGCTCACCGGCGAGCGCACCGGCTGGACGGGTTACGCGCTGTTCGGGGTGCGTTGCGCGGTCACGCTGGCCGTGGCGGTGGGGTCGTGGTGGCTGATCGAGCGGCCGATCCGGCGCTGGCGGCCCGTGCACGTCCCGCAGCTGCGGTTGGCCGCCGCCACGATGGCCACCGCCGTCGCCGTCGCGGTGGCCGTCGTCCCGGTGGGAACCCGGATCGATCAATCGAGCCCCGACATCACCCAGGCCGCGCTGGTCGCCCCGGTGGAAACCGTCCGGGCCGGCGCACCGGTTCACACCGGTCCGCGCCAGCACACCGTGTCGGTGTTCGGCGACTCGATCGCCTGGACGGTGATGCGCTACCTGCCGCCCACCCCGGGCATCACGTTCCTGGACCGCACCACGATCGGCTGCGGACTGGTGCGCGGTGGGCCGTACCGCTATTCAGGGCAGAGCCTGGATCAGAAACCCGAGTGCGACGCCTGGCCCGAACGCTGGGCGCAGCGGATCGCCTACGACCGTCCCGATGTGGTGCTGATGATGATCGGGCGCTGGGAGGTGGTCGACCGCAAATGGAATGGCAACTGGGCGCACATCGGCCAGCCCGATTTCGACAAATACCTGGAGAGCGAGCTGCGCCACGCACTCGACATCCTGGCCTCCACCGGGGCGCTCGTGGTGGTGGCCACCGAGCCCTACAGCCGGCACGGTGAGCAGGCGAACGGCAACCTGTATCCCGAGGATCAGCCCAGCCGCGTCAACCAGTGGAATGCCTTGCTGCGCAGGGTCGTAGCCGATCGCAAGAACGTCACCGTGCTCGACCTGAACAAGAAGCTGGCGCCGAACGGCGGCTACACCAACAAGATCAACGGCGTGCAGGTGCGCATCGACGGCGTGCATCCGACGCCGAACGCGGTCAAGTGGATGACCCCGTGGCTGCTTGACGCAGTGCGTTAAGAGTGGCCTAGTCTTCCGCGGCCCATGCGCAGCAGCAGCATCGCGAGATCCTTGCCGTCCGGGCCCAGCTCGCTGTAGCGCTCGATGACCTTCATCTCGCGGCTGTGCACCAGGCGGGTGCCGCCGGAGGCCATCCGGGCCCGGCCGATTGCCTGGGACACCTCGGTGCGGCGCTTGACCGCGGCCAGGATCGCGGCGTCGAGTTGGTCGATCTCGCCGCGCAAGCTGTCGATGTCGTTGTCGGCTTCAGGAACCATTTCCAGAGTCATCGCTTCGTTCTCCTCGTTGTGTGGGTCTGGTCTTTATCGGTCCCGGGCCTCACACAAGAGACGAGCCCCGGATCCGGTTGCGGACCGCGGGGCTCTCGGGTTGAGCAGCTAGATACCCACGGGCACCGCGAACCGGTACCCGTAGAAAAATCGACGCTGCGGAGAAAGCACGGTTCGAGTGTGCCACTCCGAAGGCGTGCTTCGCAAAAAAACTGTCGCCATACAGCGGTAAGTTGGGTCGGACATGAGTGTGCACGTGACTGATTTCCAACCTCCGGCCGACGCGGCCGAACTCCTCGAGGGCCTCAACCCGCAGCAGCGCCAGGCCGTGCTGCACGAGGGGCCCCCGCTGCTGATCGTGGCCGGGGCCGGCTCGGGCAAGACGGCCGTCCTCACCCGGCGGATCGCCTACCTGCTGGCGGCCCGCGACGTCGGGCCGGGCCAGGTGCTGGCCATCACGTTCACCAACAAGGCCGCCGCCGAGATGCGCGAGCGAGTGGTCGCCCTGGTCGGACCCCGCGCCAGGAACATGTGGGTGTCGACGTTCCATTCCACCTGTGTGCGGATCCTGCGCAATCAGGCCTCGCTGTTGCCCGGCCTGAACTCGAACTTCTCGATTTACGATGCCGACGATTCCCGTCGCCTGCTGCTGATGATCGGCAAGGACATGGGCCTGGACACCAAGCGGTACTCGCCGCGGGTGCTGGCCAACGCCATCTCGAACCTCAAGAACGAGCTGATCGTGCCCGAGGACGCGGTGGCCGCGCTCGAGCCGGGCGCCGACGATCTGACCCGGACCGTCGCCAGCGTCTACGGCGAGTACCAGCGCCGGCTGCGGGCCGCCAACGCGCTCGACTTCGACGATCTCATCGGCGAGACCGTGGCGGTGCTGCAGGCCTTCCCGCAGATCGCCCAGTACTACCGCAGGCGGTTCCGGCACATCCTGGTCGACGAGTACCAGGACACCAACCACGCGCAGTACGTGCTGGTGCGCGAGCTCGTTGGATATGGGGCAGTTGCCGCCGATGAAGTGCCGCCCAGCGAGCTGTGCGTGGTGGGTGACGCCGACCAGTCGATCTACGCCTTCCGCGGTGCGACGATCCGCAACATCGAGGATTTCGAGCGTGACTTTCCCAACGCCACCACGATCCTGCTCGAGCAGAACTACCGCTCGACGCAGAACATCCTGAACGCGGCCAACTCCGTCATCTCCCGCAATGCCAACCGCCGCGAGAAGCGGCTGTGGACCGACGAAGGCGACGGCGAGCTGATCGTCGGCTATGTCGCCGACAACGAGCACGACGAGGCCAGGTTCGTCGCTGGGGAGATCGATGCGCTCGCCGATCGCGGGGGGTTCTCGTACAACGACGTCGCGGTGTTCTACCGCACCAACAACTCGTCGCGCTCGCTGGAAGAGGTGTTCATCCGCGCGGGTATTCCGTACAAGGTGGTCGGCGGCGTTCGGTTCTACGAGCGCAAGGAGATTCGCGACATCGTCGCCTACCTTCGGGTGTTGGACAACCCCGGCGACGCCGTCAGCCTGCGCCGGATCCTCAACACCCCGCGCCGGGGCATCGGCGATCGCGCCGAGGCGTGTGTGGCCGTGTACGCCGAAAACACCGGCGCCACCTTCGCCGACGCGCTGACCGCTGCGGCCGCAGGCAAGGTGCCGATGCTGAACACCCGCTCGGAGAAGGCGATCGCGAGTTTCGTCAACCTGCTCGACGAGCTGCGCGGCAAGCTCGACGACGAGCTCGGCGACCTGGTCGAAGCGGTGCTGGACCGCACCGGCTATCGCCGGGAGCTGGAGTCTTCCAGTGACCCACAGGACCTGGCTCGCCTGGACAACCTCAACGAATTGGTCAGCGTCGCACACGAATTCAGCATCGACCGGGCCAACGCCGCGGCACTGGCCGAGGATGCCGACGTCGACGAGGACGTGCCGCAGACCGGTCTGCTCGCGGAGTTCCTGGAGCGGGTGTCGCTGGTGGCCGATTCCGACGAGCTGCCCGAGCACGGCGCCGGCGTGGTCACGCTGATGACACTGCACACCGCCAAGGGCCTGGAATTCCCGGTGGTGTTCGTCACCGGCTGGGAGGACGGCATGTTCCCGCACATGCGCGCCCTGGGGGATCCGACCGAGCTTTCGGAGGAACGCCGACTCGCCTATGTGGGCATAACCCGTGCGCGCCAACGGCTTTACCTCACCCGCGCGAAGATCCGCTCATCGTGGGGTCAGCCGATGCTGAACCCGGAGTCGCGCTTCCTTCGCGAGATCCCCGAACACCTTCTCGATTGGCGCCGCACCGATACCGCGCCGTCGCCCAGCGCTCCAATTAGTGGGGCGGGTCGCTTCGGCACCCCGCGGCCCTCGCCCGCGCGGTCGGCGGGCGGCAGTAAGCGTCCGCTTCTGGTCCTGGAGCCCGGCGACCGGGTCAGCCACGACAAGTACGGTCTCGGCCGCGTCGAGGAAGTGTCCGGCATGGGGGAGTCGGCGATGTCGCTGATCGACTTCGGCAGTGCCGGACGGGTCAAGCTGATGCACAACCACGCGCCGCTGACGAAGCTCTGAGGCCGCCGTGGACCAGGCCTACGGCCCGGGCTCAGCCGGCTTCGGGACCCTCAGCGCCATCGTCCTTGTCCTGCTTCTGGTTTGGTCCGGGCTCGCGGTCTGGGTCGCAACACATCGCTCGACGCTGGCGTCGGCGTTGCGCCGGGTGGGCGGGACCGCCGTTGTCGGCAGGGCGCGGTCATGGGCGGCGGAACACCTCAGCGGTTCGCTGCGGGTGGTGGCCAGATGGCTCTCGGTGGACGCGGCTGCCGCCCTGGCCCTGGTGGCGGGCGCGGCGCTGGTGGCGGTGCTGGCCGCGGGCTTCGCCGAGCTGCTCGACAATGTGATCGAGGGCGAGGTCATCGACTACGTCGATCGGCCGGTCAGCGAGTGGGTCGCCGCCCAACGTGATCTGTGGCTCACCGAGACGATGAAAGTCGTTACCCACCTTGGCGATGCGGCTTCGCTGGCGGTCGCCGTCGTGCTTCTCAGCGCCTGGGCCGGATGGTGGGCACGTTCGTGGCAGCCTGCGGTGCTCGCAGTATCCGGGCTGCTCGGCGTCGCGGTGGTGATGCTGGCGGCCAAACTGGCAGTCGGCCGTAGTCGTCCGCCGTCGCTGATCGCGGTGATCGTCGAAGACGGCTTCTCGTTTCCGTCCGGTCATTCCACCGGCTCCTTCGCGCTCGCGGTACTCGGCGCCTGGATGGTCGGCCGCTGGGTGCTGCACAACTGGGCGGCTCGGGTGGCCGTGTGGGCGATCGCTCTGGCACTGGCCGCTCTGGTGGGATTGTCTCGAATCTATCTGGGCGTGCACTACCTCAGCGACGTGCTGGCCGGGGCATTCCTCGGTGCGGCGTGGGCGGGTGCCGTCATGCTCGTCGGGGCGTGGTGGGAGGCCAGCAGGCGCTCACCGCAGCCGGCACCATCGCCGGGTTGACGGGTGCAGAGCCAGGATCAGGCCGGTGACCGGCAGCAGCGGAATCAGATAGACCACCAACGGGATTCGAGCTCCGGCGACGAACACACTGCCGAACGTCAGTAAGGCGATGACCGATCCGAATGCGATCAGGTAGCGGCCTGCCGAGCGTCGCAGCAGCAGCGCGATCACCCCGGCGATGGAACTGACCGCGAACAGCAGGGTCAGGAACCCGACGGCAATGCAGAACAGCCGATCGGTGCTCCACCACCCGGTGATCAGGTCGGTGGCCACTACCGACGTGGCCCATCCACTGACGATGCTGACGGCGCTGGCCGCGATCGCGGTCCGTCCGGTCGACACATCTACCAGCGCGGGCCGGGTGGCCGGCACCGCGACCGGGGCGGCCCGGCGGATCAACCCGGTCGGGGCCTCGTCGGCCGGTGGCCGTGGAATCTGTGTGGTACGCGAATCAGGTTCGGGCCCAGCAGGAATGGGCGCCGCCGGAATGGGCCCCGTCGGCGCGCGGCGGATGATGCCGGTGCGGGGCTCTTCGGGCTGGGGGATCGGTCCGGACGGTTGGCGCCGGATGATGCGGGTGTGCGGTTCGTCCGGCTCAGACACTGCGTCAGCCGACGTAGGGGCCGACGGACAGCCCCCGCTGTGCCAGCCACGGCGCCGGGTCAATCCGGTTGGTGCCGTTCAGCAGAACCTCGAAGTGCAGGTGCGGCCCGGTCGAGTTGCCGCGGTTGCCGACGGTGGCGATCTGGTCGCCGGCGAAGACCCGCTGGCCGATCTGAACCGTCCAGGTGTTGACGTGGCCGTACAAGGTCACCGTGCCGTCGGAGTGGCGGATCTTGACCCACGCGCCGTAGCCGGCGGTCGGTCCGGCGTCGACGACGACACCGTCGGACGCGGCGACAATCGGCGTCCCGATCGGAGCCGCCAGATCGACGCCACCGTGCAGCGCGCCCCAGCGGTAGCCGAAGCCCGACGTGTAGACACCTTTGGTGGGCATGACGAACAGCGGCCGCTGCAGGCGGGCCTCACGCTCGGCGCGCTCCTGGGCGAAAGCCTGGCCGTTGGCCAGTTCCTCGCCGTGTACCGAGGCGTCGGCGACCGGCTTCACCGCGATCAGCTGCACCCCGCGCGGACTGGTCACGGTGCCGTCCATCGGCGTCTTGTCGGCGGCCAGAACGGTCTGGGTGGTGGTTTCGGTGGGCGGCCGCACCGCGGTGTAAGCGGCGGCCGCGGCGGCGCCGGCTGCCATGGCCGCGATCATCACGCGGCCCTTGGCGGCACTCGTCGGCTGCCTGCGGTGCTGCGGCGTGCGCGGCAGGATGTCGGTGTTCTCGCTGTTGGTGTAGCGCGGCACCTCGGCCCGGCGGTGGTCGGGGGCCGCGAACTCGGCGGGCACGGCCAGCCGAAGCGGCTGCGGGTCGTCGGCGTCGTGCAGGTCGTCCAGTTCCGGGCAGCGCGTCACCTGCAGACTCTCGAAGGCGGTGCTCTCGCGGAAATCGATCTCGGCGAGGTCGCCGAACTCGTTGAACGGGATGATGTCCGTGACGTCCAGCCGCTCAGGGTCCTGGGCCCGGATGGAAGCCGCTTGGCGATCGAAAGGCCTGGTCTCTGCCTGCGGGGCCGAGGCATCACCGACGGAAGTCGGGGTCGGCCGGTGCTGCGTCAAAACTCGAAGTCCCTTTAGTCGTGACCAAAGCGTTATCTCAGACCCCGACGACGTTAACGAATGTCTAATGAAGGTGGCAACCCAAGCGGATATTCCACAGGGGATTGTGAGTTGAATCACTTCGACCCCGCGGTGAGATGGACCACATGAGTGGTGGGCGAGGACGGAGTCCCGTGGCCGTCTAGATACAGTTCCCCCCGGAGCGACTTCCTCAATCAACGTCATCAAAATGCAGTCAGCGCCGACCAGACAGTGAGCCCATGGATCTTTTCGAATATCAGGCGAAGGAACTGTTCGCCAAGCACAACGTTCCCACCACCCCCGGTCGGGTCACCGACACCCCGGAGGACGCCAAAGCCATCGCCGAGGAAATCGGTAAACCAGTGATGGTGAAGGCACAGGTCAAGGTCGGTGGCCGCGGTAAGGCCGGTGGCGTGAAGTTCGCCGCCACCCCCGACGACGCGTACACCCACGCCAAGAACATCCTCGGCCTGGACATCAAAGGCCACATCGTGAAGAAGTTGCTGGTCGCCGAGGCCAGCGACATCGCGGAGGAGTACTACATCTCCTTCCTGCTCGATCGTTCCAACCGCACCTACCTGGCCATGTGCTCGGTCGAGGGCGGCATGGAGATCGAAGAGGTCGCCGCCACCAAGCCCGAGCGGCTGGCCAAGGTGCCCGTCGACGCCGTCAAGGGTGTCGACCTGGCCTTCGCGCGTGAGATCGCCGAGAAGGGCCACCTGCCGGCCGAGGTGCTCGACGCCGCCGCGGTGACCATCCAGAAGCTGTGGGAGGTCTTCGTCGGCGAGGACGCCACCCTGGTCGAGGTCAACCCGCTGGTCCGCACGCCCGACGATCAGATCCTGGCGCTGGACGGCAAGGTCACCCTGGACGCGAACGCCGACTTCCGCCAGCCCGGCCACGCCGAGTTCGAGGACAAGGACGCCACCGATCCGCTCGAGCTCAAGGCGAAGGAGAACGACCTCAACTACGTCAAGCTCGACGGCGAGGTCGGCATCATCGGCAACGGTGCGGGTCTGGTCATGTCGACCCTGGACGTCGTCGCGTATGCCGGTGAGAAGCATGGCGGCGTGAAGCCCGCCAACTTCCTCGACATCGGCGGCGGTGCCTCGGCCGAGGTGATGGCCAACGGTCTGGACGTCATCCTGGGCGACAGCCAGGTCAAGAGCGTGTTCGTCAACGTGTTCGGTGGCATCACCGCGTGCGACGCGGTCGCCAACGGCATCGTCAAGGCGCTGCAGATCCTGGGCGACGAGGCCAACAAGCCGCTCGTCGTTCGCCTTGACGGCAACAACGTCGAAGAGGGCCGCCGCATTCTGGCCGAGGCCAATCACCCGCTGGTGATCCAGGCCGAGACCATGGACTCCGGCGCTGACAAAGCCGCCGAGCTGGCCAACAAGTAAGGGACTAGAACCAATGTCGATCTTTCTGAACAAGGACAACAAGGTCATCGTCCAGGGCATCACCGGCGGCGAGGGCACCAAGCACACTGCGCTGATGCTCAAGGCCGGCACCCAGGTGGTCGGCGGCGTGAACGCGCGCAAGGCGGGCACGACGGTGTCTCATAAGGACAAGGACGGTAACGACATCGAGCTGCCGGTGTTCGGCAGCGTGGCCGAGGCCATGAAGGCGACCGGCGCCGACGTGTCGATCGCCTTTGTGCCGCCGGCGTTCTCGAAGGACGCCATCATCGAGGCCATCGACGCCGAGATCCCGCTGCTGGTCGTCATCACCGAGGGAATCCCGGTGCAGGACAGCGCATATGCGTGGGCCTACAACGTCGAGAAGGGCGAGAAGACCCGCATCATCGGGCCCAACTGCCCCGGCATCATCACCCCCGGCGAGTCGCTGGTCGGCATCACGCCGAACAACATCACCGGCAAGGGCCCGATCGGCCTGGTGTCGAAGTCCGGCACGCTGACTTATCAGATGATGTACGAGCTGCGCGATCTCGGCTTCTCGACCGCCATCGGCATCGGCGGCGACCCGGTCATCGGCACCACCCACATCGACGCCATCGAGGCGTTCGAGAAGGACCCCGAGACCAAGATCATCGTGATGATCGGCGAGATCGGCGGCGACGCCGAGGAGAAGGCGGGCGCCTACATCAAGGCCAACGTCTCCAAGCCGGTCGTCGGCTATGTCGCCGGTTTCACCGCGCCCGAGGGTAAGACCATGGGTCACGCCGGTGCGATCGTCTCCGACGGTGCCGGCACCGCGCAGGGCAAGAAGGAGGCCCTCGAGGCCGCCGGTGTCAAGGTCGGCAAGACGCCGTCGGAGACCGCCGCCCTGGCCCGGGAGATTCTGAGCGGGCTGTAGTTCGCCATCGAGTTCGCCGTCAGGGCTGTGATTCCAGTGGAATCGCAGCCCTGACGCCGTTTTCGCGGCAGTAGCCAGGCCCCTGGTTGGCCAAACAGTAACGTGTTCTATTAGCCTGTCGAACTATGGTGGATCCGCGTACCCCCGTCATCGTCGGCGTCGGACAGTTCACCGAACGCATCGACGATCCGGACTACCGCGGCATGTCGGCGGTCGAATTGGCCACCGAAGCGGTTCGCGCCGCGCTGGCTGACACCGGTGCCGACGTCGCGGCCGTCGCCAAGGCCATCGGAGTGTTCGCCGGCCTTCGGCAATTCGAGATCTGCACGCCGTTCGCAACCGCGCCGCTGGGCTCCTCCGACAACTACATCCGGTCGGTGGCGCAGCGCGTCGGTGCCGACCCCGAGCGTGCGGTGCTCGAGTCGATCGGCGGCAACGGCCCGCAGAAGCTGGTTACCGAGTTCGCCGGGGCCATCGCGGCCGGCGAGATCGAAGTGGCGTTGATCCTCGGCTCGGAGAACGGCTCGACGCTGAAGACCTTCGCGGGCCGCGACGATGGACCCGACCACAGTGAGACCGTCGGTGGCCAGCTCGATGACCGCGGATACGGCTTCGAGCAGTACATGAGCGAGTACACCGCCAAGCACGGCCTCACCGGCGCGCCGGTGCAGTACGGCTTGCTGGACAACGCCCGGCGCGGCCGGCTGGGCTTGAGCGTCGACGAGTACCGGCTGAAGATGGCTGAACTGTTCGCGCCGTTCTCGAAAGTGGCTGCCAAGAACCCGTTCTCGTCGTCACCGGTCGAGCGCTCGGTCGAGGAGTTGGCGACCGTCACCGCGGAGAATCGGATGATCTGCGACCCTTACCCCCGGCTGATGGTGGCTCGCGACACCGTCAACCAGGGCGCCGCCGTTCTGGTGATGTCGGTCGGTGCAGCCCGCAAACTCGGTGTGCCCGAGGAGAAATGGGTGTACCTGCACGGGCATGCGGATCAGCGGGAGCAGGACCTGCTGGACCGTGAAGACGTCAGCGTCAGCTTCTCGGCGAAACAATCGGTGGCAGAGGCCCTTCGGGTGGCGGGCATCACGATCGACGACGTGGCCACCTTCGATCTCTACAGCTGCTTTCCGTTCCCGGTTTTCGCCGTGTGTGACGACTCCGGGCTGAGCGCCGACGATCCGCGTGGGCTCACGCTCACCGGTGGCCTGCCGTACTTCGGCGGACCCGGCAACAGCTATTCGCTGCACGGGATCGCCGAGACCGTCGCCGCGATGCGGGACAAGCCGGGAGCTTTCGGTCTGGTCGGCGCCAACGGCGGTGTGATGAGCAAGTATTCGGTCGGCGTGTACTCCACCACCCCGGTCGACTGGGCACCCGACCGTAGCAAGGAGCTGCAGGCCGAGATCGCGGACCTGCCGAAGGTGGCGGTGACCCGTAATGCCAACGGCGCCGGCGTGATCGAGACCTACTCGGTGCGCTACGACTGGCCCGAGCGGACCGGCGTCATCATCGGTCGTCTCGATGCCGACGACAGCCGCTTCATGGCGATCAGTACCGATCCCGCCCTTGTGGCGTTGATGAGCGACGGTGATCCCCTCGGTGCCAAGATCATCGTCACCGCAGGCGATGACGAGATCAACCGCGCGGTGCTCGCCTGAGAACCATTACCCCGCTTGATGTGTCGTACAGAAGAGCGCTAGCGCCCTGTTGTGTGCGCTAACTCCCGCCGGACCGATGAAGGCGGTCAGCCGCTCCGACAATTCGGTGCGCTGCGCGGTCTGCAGGATCAGATGGTTGGAATTCGTCGACACCATGTGCACCCAGTCATCGGTCGAATAGTGCAGCTGCTCTTCGAATTCGGCACGTTCGATCCTGAACCCGTGTGACTCGATCTCGCCGATCACCGCAGCCTCCCCGTCGGGATCGTTCGGTGACGACGGCGCCGCCGTCGGGTAGTCGGCGTAGATCGCCGCGAGGTCGGCGTGACTCGGTGTGGCCGGGGCGACCCGATTCCACATCAACACCAGGGAGCCGCCCTCGGTCAGCAAACCAGCGATCTTCGCCAAGGCAGGGCCTGGCTGCACCCAGTGAAACGACTGGCCGAACACTACGGTGTCGTACCGGCGTCCGGCAGGATCCCATTCCTCGAAAAGACCGCGCTCTACTGTAATTCCCTTGGCTGCACACACATCGGCCATCCGGTCGTCGGGTTCGATCGCCAGCACCCGGGCCCCGGCCCCGGCCAACTGCATCGACGAGATCCCAGTACCCGCGCCGACGTCGAGAACCCGGACGCCTGGGCGAGGCACGATCCTGGTGATGAGCGCTTGTGGGTACCGCGGTCGATAGCGGTCGTAATCGAGTGCGACCGCGCCGAACGCCTGGGCGCGGCGCCGGTCGGTGTGTACGGGTGTCGGATCGGGCATGTCTTCAGCATGCCCGCCGTGCCTTAGAGGTTCATGTCGGCGAGCTTGCCCGCCAAGCGCTCCACATAGGCGGCGACCTCGTCTTCGGGCTTGTCCGGCAGCCCGAACAGCACTTCGGTGACGCCAATGTCGCGCCAGTGCGCCAACTTCTCGGGCACCGGCTTGAAGTCGAGCGCCACGATCTGCGGGGCGCCGTCGCGACCAGCGGCCGCCCAGGTATCGTGCAGCAGCTTCACCGGCTCGTCGATGTCGAAGTCACGCGGCGTGGTGATCCAGCCGTCGGCACTGCGGGCGATCCACTTGAAGTTCTTCTCGGTGCCGGCCGCGCCGACGAGCACCGGGATGTGGGACTGGATAGGCTTGGGCCAGGCCCAGCTCGGTCCGAATTTGACGAATTCGCCGTCGTATTCGGCTTCCTCTTGTGTCCACAGTGCGCGCATCGCTTCCAGATATTCGCGCAAACAGGTGCGGCGCCGCCCGGCAGGCACACCGTGGTCGGCCAGCTCATCGGTGTTCCAGCCGAAACCGACGCCGAGGCTGACCCGGCCACCGGACAGATGATCAAGTGTGGCAATCGATTTCGCCAGCGTGATGGGATCGTGCTCGACGGGCAGCGCCACCGCGGTGGACAACCGCACCCGCGACGTGACTGCCGCCGCGGTGCCCAGCGACACCCACGGATCCAGGGTGCGCATGTAGCGGTCGTCGGGCAGTGACTCGTCACCGGTGGTGGGGTGGGCGGCCTCGCGTTTGACCGGGATGTGCGTGTGCTCGGGCACGTAAAAGGTCGTGAAGCCATGGTCATCGGCGAGCTTGGCCGCCGCCGCCGGTGCGATACCGCGGTCACTGGTGAACAGAACGAGCCCGTAATCCATGGGCTGCATTAGAACGGGTCACCCAACCCCGGGCAAGGCGCGGTCCCGGTGGACGACACCTGCGCTCTCGGCGAGTTAAAGGGGTGACCGCGGCGGTGGCCGTCACCACCATGGCAGAACATGACGACCGAACGCATCGCCGACCATGTGAAATTCGCCTACTGGGTTCCCAACGTCAGTGGCGGTCTTGTCACGAGCACGATCGAACAGCGCACCGACTGGAACTACGACTACAACGTGAAGCTCGCGCAGACCGCCGAGAACAACGGTTTCGAGTACGCGCTGTCCCAGGTCCGCTACGAGGCCAGTTATGGCGCCGAATTCCAGCACGAGTCCACCAGCTTCTCGCTGGCGCTGCTGCTGGCCACCCAGCGCCTCAAACTCATCGCCGCCGTCCACCCGGGTTTGTGGCAGCCCGGCGTCCTGGCCAAGCTGGGCGCCACCGCCGATCAGCTCTCGGGTGGCCGCTTTGCCGTCAACGTCGTCTCCGGCTGGTTCAAGGACGAGTTCACCCACCTGGGCGAGCCGTGGCTCGAACACGACGAGCGTTACCGGCGGACCGCCGAATTCCTGCAGGTGCTGCGCAAGATCTGGACCGAGGACGACGTGGACTTCCGCGGCGACTTCTATCGCATCCACGACTTCACCCTCAAGCCCAAGCCGCTGAACACCGCCGAGCGGCCCAACCCCGAGATCTTCCAGGGCGGTAACTCCACCGCGGCCCGGCGCAACGGCGGCTACTACGCCGACTGGTACTTCTCCAATGGCAAGGATTTCGGCGGCGTCACCGAACAACTCGTCGAGGTTCGCGACCACGCCCGCGATGCGGGCCGGGAAGTCAATTTCGGGCTGAACGGCTTCATCATCGCCAGGGACACCGAAAAGGAGGCGAGGGAAGTCCTTCGAGAGATCATCGCCAAGGCCAACCGGCCGGCGGTCGAGGGTTTCCACTCCGCGGTGCAGCAGGCCGGCAATTCCACGAGCGACAAGCGCGGGATGTGGGCCGACTCGACGTTCGAGGATCTGGTCCAGTACAACGACGGATTCCGGACGCAGCTGATCGGAACTCCTGAGCAGATCGCCGAACGCATCTCCACATATCGCAAACGCGGGGTGGACCTCATTCTCGGCGGCTTCCTGCACTTTCAGGAAGAGATCGAGTACTTCGGTGCCCGCGTGCTGCCGTTGGTGCGCGAAATCGAAGCAGCCGAGCGCGATTCGATCGGGGCGCCGCTTCAGGCAACGGCCTGACCTGTGCAGGCCGATTGCCAACTGGCTGTGTGACACGCCGATGGTCGTGGCCGCCACGGCGGTGTGCGCTAGCGTGGTGTGCGAGCCGGACCTGCGGGTCCGTTCGAGAGCCACCACCGACGCTGCGCCGCGGGGAAGCGCCGGCGTGACGAGGCTGAAGGAGAGGCCATGACCTACCCGCCCACCAACCCGGGCTACCCACCGACTCAGCCACCAGGGTCCTACGGCGCTCCCGCGCCGTCGTTCGCCCCCGCCGAGCCCGGGCCGAGCAAGCTGCCGCTCTACCTCAACGTTGTTGTCATCGTGCTGGGCTTGGCGGCCTACCTGGCCAGCTTCGGCCCGATCCTCACGATCAAGGCCGAGCTCGGCCCCTTCGGCGGTGCCGAGCTCAGCGGTGGTGGCGGCGGCTACCCGGTCGTCGCCACGCTCGTCGCCGCGCTGTTGGCGGCGGCGGCGCTGCTGCCCAAGGCCAGGGACTACGGCGGCGTCATCGCGACCGCTTCCGGGGTCGCGCTGCTGACGGCGATCGCCACGATGGTCGGTAAGCCGACCGGGTTCACCGTCGGCTGGGGACTGTGGGTCATGGTCGCCCTGACCCTGCTGCAGACCGTCGCCGCGGTGACGGCGCTGCTGCTGGAAGCCGGAATCATCACCGCTCCGGCGCCTCGGCCCCGCTACGACCAGTTCGGTCAGTACGGCCCGCCGCCCGGCGGCTACTACGGCCAGCCCGGCCCGCAGGGAATCCCGCCCCGGCCCGGTTACCCCACGCAGTACGGCGGTGGCTACGCGTCCGGTCCGACGAGCGGAGGCTTCAGCGGCCTCGGCGCGCCGAGCGGCCCGCCCACCTGCCTCTGATACACCTCTGCAGCGTCCGACGACACCCCTATCCGAACTTCCGCTGGCTGCTCACATGCTACGCAAATCA
>NZ_JACBJQ010000051.1 GCF_013404075.1 Mycolicibacterium vinylchloridicum | reverse complement strand
CAAGGTCGAAGTCGTAGCGTGACAAAGGCATTACAAGCAGCTCAGTCCTAGAGGGTGCTTCCGCAGGGAAGGCGCCGTGGATGCCGGAATAGTGCAGCCTCCCGATATGTGCCGTTTGCCAGCCTTCTGCTTCGCGCGGTACCGCGTGAAGTTTGTGCTTGTGTCGCGCATCGCTGCGCGTCGGCGATCGCAGGCGGAAGCGTGGCAGCGGGGATGCTGGGATTGCACGAGTGCGACAACCCGGTGTGCGTGAAGATCGCGGCCGACATAGAGGTTCGATAGCACAGTCGTTTTCTGGCTCCCTGGACGACAACATGGGGCGGATGGCGCGGACGCGTCGCGGCGGTGGCCGGCATGCGGTGCGGCGTTTCGCCAGACGCGGTGCGGCGCGAACGTTCGGTGGCTTTACGCGATGCGGTGAGCCACGGCTGGGCGCCGCCGCGGTGCAGGCGGCGCCGCTTGGCGAGCAGGTCGCGCAGTCGTGACCGCAGCGTCCCGCTGAGGAGGGGTGTCTGCGGTGTCGCGGGGGGCCTGGCGGGGCTACGCGGGCCGTGGCGGGTGTTGTCGCAACGCCGACCTGGACGGGGAGTGCCGCGATCTGGGAATTCGTTCGCAACGGCCAGAGGACATGGCGTCAGCCCCTTGACCGGGCGGCTTTCGACAGGCCTGGAGGGGAGGGCGTCGATGCCGTGCAACCCCTTGGGCGCTCTATCCTTTCTCCGCGACGATGAGCGCGTAGCCGAGCAGTCCATCGGATATGGCGCGCCGGACGATATCCATGAAATTCAGTACGTCGTCGACGTTGATGCCGGCAGCGACGATGCGTTCCTTCTGGGTCATCCGCATCAGGTGTACTCGCGCCTCGGCTTGGTCGAGCATCCGTATCAGAGCGGTGTCATGCGACTCGGCATGAACGGTCGCCAGTCCGGCGCTGTCGAGAATCGCACGATACTGGCCGACGCTTCGGGCGTCGGCGACACACGCTACCCAGGCCGCGACGGTGCTCAATTCGTCGGGGAGCCCGCCGTGGCTGACGGTGACGTCGGCCAGGCCGACACGACCACCCGGCCGCAGTATGCGAGCGAATTCCTCGGCGGCTGTCGCTTTGTCCGTGAACGTGCAGAATGCGCACTCGGTGAGAACGGCATCGAAGCCATTGTCGGGTAGGGGTATTCGCTCGGCGTCCCCGACGTGGAACCGGACTCTGTCGGAGAGTCCAAGGCGTTTGGACATGCGTTCGGCCCGCTGCACGGCCGGCGCTGCGAAGTCCACTCCGTCGACGGCGACGTCGTACTCGGTGGCCAGCAGCCATGCGGTGGCACCGGGTCCCGAGGCGATGTCGGCGACCCTGTGACCGGGACGAAGTTTCACCAATCCCGCCAGCCTTCGGGTCAATGCCGCGCCGCCGGGATGGTATGAATCGCCGAGGAGCAGAGCGACGGCATCGGACGAGTAGACCGCGGCGCAACACGACTTGACGTCCTCCGGAAGGCTCATCGACGAACGGCTTTCCGACCGATGTTGGTGGTATCGGGTGCCACGGCGTCACTGCGGCCCGGATCGGCCAGTTTCGAGCCGTGCGGTGATCGGCCCAGGATGGGCTGCAGTGGGGTCGCGTTCGGGACTACGTCGGGAACCGGCACCCCGGTCATGTCGGATCGCACCTGTTCCCGGTAGCCGACGGAGTTGTAGGCGCAGAACGGGATGAGTCGACCGTCCGGTGTGATCTCCTCGACGCAGCATTTCATGAGCTGTCTCACGTTCAGGGTGTAGGGATCCTGGAAGTCCTGTACGACGATCATGAACGCCGAGTCGGTGATGTTCGCAAGCGCTTCAGGTAGGTTCACCCCACACGCGTCGGCGCAGTCCAGGGCCTGCGCGGCCCGGCTCAGGTGCTCGGCGGTGGCGTCGGTACCCATGAACGCTGATGCACTCCAGAGCTTTTCGAGGGCTGTGCGGATCTCGTAGTCGGGGACCACTCGGTTGCTCACGTAGTCCAGATAGTCCTCGACGTCGAGGAGTCGCGGGATCGGGACCACGTGCTCACCGTCGGTGATCAGGTAGGTGACCGAGCGGCAGGTGGGGAAGCAGCACGGTACGGGGAAGAAGTCGTCGGCGCGAAACCAGTCGGGGAGTTGCGCGGCGATGCCGTGGATGACGTCGGGGTTGGTCAGCCGCGTCATGGGGTCGAACTCGAGGTGCCGACCGGCATGGGTGACAGGTTGAAACGCCACTGAACGCACGGCGGGATGCGCGATGCCGTATCGGATGATGGCGCCCAGTTCGTGGTCGTTGACGCCGCGTTCGACGGCGGCGACCAAGGTAACGGTCAGACCTGACTCGGAGCAGTTGTCCAGGGCCCGGCGTTTGATGTCGCGCAGGTCTCGTCCTCGGATGTCGAGGTGGGTCTTGGCATCGAATCCGTCGAACTGGAGGTAGATGTTGACTGGACGTCCAGGGCGGTTGCGGGCGCCGAGTTCGGCAACGAAGCGTGGGTCGGTTGCCAGCCGAATCCCGTTGGTGTTGAGGTTGACTGCTTTGATCGGCCGAGCCTGTGCAGCGTCGATGAATTGCAGGATGTGTTTGTGGATCGTGGGTTCACCGCCGGAGAACATCACCACTTCGGGCTCGCCTTCGGCGTCGACGAAGGTGTCGAGCATCCGCTCACATTGTTCGAGTGTGATCGAGTAGCCATCGGGCTGGTGTCCGGAGTCGGCGAAGCAGATCGGGCAGTCCAGGTTGCAGTTGGTGTTCACTTCGATCAGACCGAGGCAGGCGTGCTGTTTGTGGTCCGGGCACAGGCCGCAGTCGGACGGGCAACCGTCGCGGACCTCGGTCTGAAATCGAAGCGGGATGGTGCCCGGCTTGTTGAACCTCAAGGAGTCCATGTACATCTGCGCATCGCCGTAGATCAGTGCCTCGAATTCGCCGTGCTCGCGGCATCTCTTGCGCAGATAGACCTTGTTGTCACGAATGTTGACCTGCGCGTCGGTCACGACCTTGCACACCGGGCAGATCGACTTGGTGTACTCGACGAATACCTCGTCACGGTCCTTCTTCGCATCGATCACGCCATTCACGCCCTTCGCTCGGTTAATCCTTGTTCTCGGGCGTGAGTCTCGACCGGTCGATACCGCTGCGTGGTGAAAAGGTCAGCGCGCTGACACCCTTGGGGCCAACGGTTTCGATCCGCGGGTGGCCGTCGGGATTGTCACGGCACTGACAGTCGGTGTTTCCCGATGCGGTGTTGTGGGTTGCCGCATGTGGACCAACGACTGAATGGAGCTTCGATGACAGCCGACACATTCGACGTAGTGGTGATCGGAATGGGACCTGGCGGTGAGGCCGCCGCGACGAGGTTGTCGCGCGCGGGCTTGACGGTGCTGGGCGTGGAGGGGCGTTTGGTCGGCGGCGAGTGTCCGTACTACGCGTGTGTGCCGACCAAGATGATGATTCGGGCGGCGAACACGTTGGCTGAGGCCGGCCGTGTCGGCGCTCTGGCGGGTTCAGCGGCGGTGCGCCCCGACTGGGGTCATGTGGCGGGTCGAATTCGCGCCGAGGCGACGGATAATTGGGATGACGCGGTGGCGGTTGCCCGATTCGAGAAGGCCGGTGGTCGCTTTGTGCGGGGCTGGGCCCGGATTAGCGCTCCCGGCGAGGTCACGGTCGACACGACAACGGGTTCGCGGGTCTTTCAGGCAACGCAGGGGATCGTCCTCAATCCCGGTACGCAGCCGGCCGCACCGCCGATCCCGGGGCTTGCGGACACACCGTATTGGACGAACCGGGAGGCAGTGGCAGTCAAGGAGGTTCCGTCGTCGTTGATCGTGTTCGGCGGCGGCCCGGTGGCCAGTGAATTCGCCCAGGTGTTCGCGCGGTTCGGTAGTTCGGTCACCATGCTGGTGCGCAGCCGTTTGCTGTCGCACGATGAGCCCGAGTCTGGCGAGGTTCTGGGGGAAGTTCTCGCCTCTGAGGGCGTCACCGTGCGCACCGGCGTTTCGGTGACGCGGGTGGCGCATGATGGTCGACGCTTCACCGTCTCGCTCGACGACGGCGTCGTGCACCACGCCGAGCAGCTACTGGTCGCGACGGGGCGGCGCGCGGACCTCGCGGCTCTTGGCGTGGGCAACCTCGGTTTAGACGAGCAGTCGCCGACGATCGAGGTCGACGAGCGGATGCGGGCGGGCGACAGATTGTGGGCCATCGGTGACGTGACCGGTCGCGGCGCGTTCACCCACATGTCGATGTATCAGGCCGATATCGCCGCCAGCGACATCCTCGGTGCGGCGACCCGAGCGGCGGACTATCGCGCAGTACCGCGGGTGACCTTCACTGACCCGGAGGTTGGAACGGTGGGTGTCACGGAGGCGATGGCACGTGCCGGTGGGGTGTCGGTGAGGACTGGCATCACTCGGGTGCCGTCGTCGTCGCGTGGCTGGATACACAAGGCGGGTAATGACGGGTTCATCAAACTGGTTGAGGACGCCGACCGCGGTGTGCTCGTTGGCGCGACCTCGGTCGGTCCGGCCGGCGGCGAGGTGCTGGGCGCGCTGGCGGTCGCCATTCACGCCGAAGTGCCTGTAAGGACCTTGCGCGACATGATCTTCGCCTACCCGACCTTTCACGGCGCCATCGCAGCGGCACTGAAAGATCTTGGCGATCAGGCCGATTAAGCAGACACTGTCATCGTGCTTACACTCGCGAGGTCGGTGCCGTCTCGGTGTGCTCGAATCGTGGCCACCAGTTTGGAGCACTCACCCACGGGGTCGTGAATACGGCCGCCAGATCCCCACTCAGGGCCCCGCCTAGCCCACCGCGGAGAGCTTTCTGGCGGTGACGCAGGGTGTTCCTCGTGAGGCATTCTCGAAAGGAGGCCATGGTGGTTCACCGTCCTCACGCCGTCGCTTTCGACGTCGTCGAGACGTTGATGTCGCTGGAACCGTTGCGATCGAGGTTCGTCGACGTCGGGTTGCCCGAATCAGCCCTGGAGCGGTGGTTTGACCGGATGTTGCGCGATGGCATGGCGGTCACGCTGACGGGCGACTACGCGACCTTCCCCGCCGCTGCGGAATCGGCCCTGAGCGTGATCGCGGGGAGTCGGCTCTCCGACGAGCAGGTGCGCTACGTCCTCGATGGCCTGGCGACGCTGCCGGCGCACGACGATGCGCGCGCAGCGATGCGATTGCTTGTTGAAGCGGATGTTTCAGTGGCGTGTCTGAGCAACGGAAACCGGAACAGCACAGAGGCATTCCTGGATCGCAGTGGCCTGAGTCAGTACGTGGACCACGTCATCGGCGTCGCCGACGTACAGGCGTGGAAGCCGTCACCGGCTGTGTACGAGCACGCGTTGGCCGTCATCGGGCTCCCGGCGCACGACGTCGGACTCGTCGCGGTGCACGCGTTCGACTGCCACGGCGCCCACGCCGCCGGACTGACCACCGGCTGGGCACATCGGCTCGAGCGGCACTATCCCGACATCTTCACCCCCGCAGACGTCATCGGTGACGACCTTGTAGAGGTGGCCTCCGGCCTGATCGCTCTGCAGCGTGCCTGAGCGCCGCTTCGATCGTTGACACCACCGCCACCCCGAAGGAGAACCATTCATGACCACAATGCGCACGCACCTGACTATCGACCGCCCGGCGGATGCCGTCTGGGCTGTCGTCAGCGACGCCGGCAACATCTCCTGTTGGTTTCCGGCAGTACAGACGTCGGAAGCCGCCGGTGGGGAGCGGCACTGCGTCCTCGAGGGAGGGGTTCCGCTCGATGAGGAGATCGTCACCAGCGACGACGAGCTGCGTCGGTTCCAGTATCGGATCGTCGGTGGAGGGATACCCGTCGCGTTCCACCTGGGCACGATCGACGTCCTCGATCACGGGGATCGAAGCTTGGTGATCTACAGCACCGAGATCGCCCCGGATGAGGTCGCCGGCACGCTGGGCCCGGCGATCGAAGACGGCCTACGCGGATTGAAGATGTACTGCGAATCAGGAAACTGAGGCCCGGTGCGACTGCGTGCGCGTTGTGTTCTGCCGCTGAGCATTTCGCGCGGGTAGTTCGTGGGGCCTGAATTTAGCGGGGTCTTCGCGGAGGATGCGTCGCGCGCTCAGCGTGTGCGCGCCAGATGCCGAAGAACCAGATCGACAGGATCAGAAGAAAGTAGCTCAAACCGAGAATGTCCATATGAGTGAAACACTGCTCGGTGTGTGACCCACGCAACGACTGTCAGCGCAGTGACGATACTGGCCCGCATTACAACGGCGTCGTCGAGAGCGCACGGCCTGAACGTCGGGCTGTCCGCGCATGACGGTACGCATGACGGCAATGGACGCCAAGGACGTGCATCGCGTGTTCTCCACTGTTGTGACACGTGTCTGGGTTTCGTCAGGACATCATGTGATGTCGGGCGGTCGACGATCGCTGCGGGCTCGCAGGACACTGCGCACCAGAATCCATAGAGGAGGGATGCGTGCACCGAAACGGTGCACGAGTACGCCGAGCATGGCCCCGAATACGGCGTGCGCGGCGTAGACGGTGATGTGGAATTCGGCAACGGTGACTGAGGAGAACACACCGCCGATGCCGAGAGTGCGCGGCAGGGGCCCGGCGACGAACCCGAAACCCAGTGCCAGCCCGTAGGCCGCACCGATTACCGCGCCCGCCCAGGCGCCCCGCACTGCCGGGAATCCTCCGATGAGGACGGCGAAGACCACACCGAACATCGCACCGTTCCAGAAGTGGTCGAGATATCCGATGGTGGTCGACATCGTGTTCGGTCCGAGCATGATGCGCCCGGCGAGTTTGACGCCCATGAGGGTTGGCAAGTCGCCCGGCATCGAGTGAAACACCCGGAACCCAATGATGCGTACGACTTCCAAGCCGAGAGTGGCGATTATGCCTGCGACCCCTCCGAGGATGATCGCGTGCCCGAGGCGGCGAAAGCGCAGCAGCGGCGCGGTGATCAGCATCAAGGCGAGCACTCCCGCGGCGGGCACGCCGATGTGAAGCACCAATGTCTGGAACTCCCAGCGCCCCGTTGCCGACACCGCGAGAAGTGCGGCCCCCGAAGCCCCGGCGGCGGCGAGGACGACCCCGGTGGCGACGAGTTCGAGTCCGCTGCGGACCCTGGTTCGCCCGGAGGGGGCGGTAGTGGTGAGTACGTTCTGAGTCATTGCACCGCGTCGGTGATCATGGTGAGTGCAGACGCCATTTTCGCGCCCCCGCTGGCCAACTGGGGGTCCACAGCGCTGAACAACGGCTCGGGGTTGAAGTAGCTCACATGGGTCTTACCGTCCTGGTCCGCCCACACCAGCACCCGGATGGGCAGAACCGTGCCGATGGCGGCGGTCTGCTCGAAGAACGTCTTGCCGACTGCGGGATTGCCGACGAAGAAGGTGTGGGCGCCCCTGAGTCGCAACCCGGTGGTTTCCAGTGCCCCGGCTTGGTCCAGATCGCCCAGGATCATCATCCCGTTGGTTGACACCGCCTGCTTGAGCCTGTCGACGGCGTCATCGAAGCTGCCGTTGGTGTCGACGGTGACCAGCGAGGCGTTCTGGGCGGAACCTGTTGCGCTTTCGCTGCCGGGTCCGGCGGCAGCCTGGGTGATCATCGCGGCGGCATCGGCCATCTTCTGGCCGCCTTCGCCGAAATGCGGATCGACGGCCCGAAACAGTGGACTGGGGTCGAAGTAGCTGATGTTGGTTTGGCCGGCGCTGTCTTCCCATACGTACATCTGCAAGGGTAGGACCGTGCCGATGGCGGGGTTCTGCTCGAAGAACATCTTGCCGACGGCAGGGTTGCCGACGAAGAAGGTGTGGGCGCCTGTGAGTTGGAGTCCGGTGGTTCGAAGCGCTCCGGCTTGGTCCAGTTCGCCGAGGATCATCATTCCGTTCGACGACACCGCCTGTTTGAGCGCCGCGACGGTGGCGTCGAACGGTTGGCTCGACGGCGTGGTCACCAGACTGGTCCGCAGCGACTGAGCCGAGTCCGGGGCAGCCGGGGAGGGCTGTGATGGTGCCACTGTCGATGCCACCGATGGCGTAGCGGTCGTGGTCGTCGCGCCGCCGCATGCCGATAAACCGAAGGTCGCGATGGCGGCTCCGGCGGCGGTGGCTAGGAGCAGACGTCGAGAGCGAACTATGTTGGCGGTCATGGGTTTCCTTTTCTTGATGGGAAGCGGCGCTGTCGCGGCCCGGTGGAACACCGGTCTTACTGGTTGCCAATAACTCTCGGCTGCAGTCGGTTTCGATGTTGTACAGCGTGTTCGTACTCGCTGAGGAGAATCAGTCGCCCGGCACTGTCATCGGCATGACACTGTCGAGCCCATGTCCGCAGTCCGGGAAGGTTCAGACCGGCACTCGTTGTTCACTAGTCAACAGAACCGACTGCCGGTTCGGGAGCAGGAGGTTCGGATGCTCGATTCGGACGGCGTGACGGCTGGGCCGATCGCCTTCGTGCTCTCCGGCGGCGGGAGCATCGGCTCGATTCAGGTTGGCATGCTGCACGCACTCTACGAGCGCGGTGTCCGGCCGGACTTCATCGTCGCATCGTCGGCAGGCGCGCTCAACGGTGCCTTCCTCGCGTCACGGCCGGCGACGGTGACCACTGCACGAGAGCTGGGCAGGATTTGGTCGGAACTCCGTTCGCGGGACGTGTTTCCGATCCGATTCAGCGTGGACGGCCTGCTCGGTATCGCCGGCAAGCGGAACCACCTGGTGAGTTCGGCGGGATTACGGAAGCTGGTGGAGCGCTGGGTCGAATTCCGAGAACTCGAGTCAGCGCCCATCCCACTTCACATCATCGCCACCGATCTGTTGAGCGGCGCCGAGGTCGTCCTGTCACATGGGTCCACCCAAGCAGCGGTTCTGGCCAGCTCCGCCATCCCCGGCGTTTTCGCCCCGGTGGAGATCGACGGCCGCGACTTCGTCGACGGCGGCGTTACCGACAACACGCCTGTCGGTCAGGCAGTCGCTCTGGGCGCATCCCATATCTACGTGCTGCCGACCGGCTACGCATGCGGTCTGCACGATTCACCGCGCAGCGCATTGGGGGTGGCCGTGCATGCCGTGACGTTGATGATTCAGCAGCAGCTGGTGCGCGATATCCGAGCGGTGCCCGACCACGTTGGGTTGACGGTCATGCCGCCGCCGTGCCCGCTGCCCGTCGCCCCGACCGACTTCTCGCACGGCAGCGCACTGACCGAGCGTGCGCTGAAGCTGAGCCGCGACCTCCTGGCACAGTCAGCCACGGGCCACACCCATACAGTGCCGCCGGCAATGCGGGCGGCGGTCCATCTGCACACCCCGGGTGCCGGTCTCATCTCAAGGATCGGTAGCCCGCCACCATCCGTTGCACCGCACTGATCGCCACGACGCCGGCCCACAGCACTGCAATCTGCCATGCCACGGTGGAGAAGATCAGCCATAGGCTGTGCACGACAATGGTTTCCGCGCCTTCGGCGAGTCCGCCGAGGAACGACAGCGATCGTCCGTCGTCCAGGGTCCGGCCTGATCTCTCGGCGATGGACGAGAAGGCGAGGAACGCCGTTCCGTTGATGTAGTACGCCAACAGCACCAGCAGAAAGGGCCACCACGGCGCCCCGTGGGCCGTGGTGGCGCCGAAGGCCACCCCGACCACCGTGGCGCCGTAGACCAGAAAGTCGGCGGTGATGTCGAAGAAACCCCCTGCACCGGAATCGGATTCGTCGGGGTCGCGCGATCTCCGCACTCGCGCCACCGGCCCATCGAGTCCGTCGGCGAGGCGGGACAGAATCCACAGTGCCAACGACACCCACCACCAGGTGGCGGCCGCGGCCGCGGCGCTGCCGAGACCCAGCACCAGGCCTACAGTGGTGAGCCGGTTTGCGGTCAAGCCAACTTGGGCGCCTCGTTCGGCGACACGGGCGAGCGGTCGTTCCAGGTGCCTACGAAGGTAATTGTCGAACATCGGTCGGGTCACCCTCTACTTGGTCGTCGCCCGAATCCAGCGGATCGCCGCCGACAGCGGAGCTGTTCTTGAGCCGTCGAGCAGCGTATCCGGCGACCACGGTGACGATCACGACCGCGAGTACCGCGGCGGCGAAGGGCCAGGACAGCGGCGACGTTCCGTAGGCGCCCAACGCGGTGTAGCCGACCGTGGCGGGGACGATGCCCACGGCGGTCCCGAGAAGGTAGTCGCGCTGGCGCACCGCGCTCAGACCGGCCGCGTAGTTGACGGCCATGAACGGAAACAGCGGCACCAGGCGCACCAGCAACACGGAGATCAGACCGCGACGTTCGAGCATGGCATCGATCGTGGCGATGCGGGCCCACCGGATGCGTGACACCCCGTCGCGGCCCAGGGACCGGGCCAGCAGAAAGGCCACCCATGCGCCGAGCGTCGCGGCGAATACCACCACCGCGGCCCCGACCGCTAGGCCGAAGAGGAGTCCGCTGGCAATGGTCAGGGCGCTGGCAGGGAACGGCGTCAGGGTCGCTCCGGCGTACACAGCTACGAATGCCACCACCCCCCACGCTCCGGCGGCGGCCACTTGGTCGCGCAGCGAAGCGGGATCGGGCAGCTCGGTGGTGAGTGCCAACGTGATCCCGCCCCCGATGAGAAGGGCGAGGATCGCCGCCTTGAGTCGGTAGTCGATCCGCGTCCGCGGTGGTGCTGCGTCGCGTTCTGGTGTCTGCATCAGGCTCCATCGTCGTCGGTATTCACGATGGGAAGGCTTCGAGCGCGTCACTGTGTTCCCGTAGGCGAAGATTGCGTCGAATCTGCGCGGCCGCTCAGTGGGGTGGCCCGCCTGTCAAGAGGAGTTCTCGTGTCTCACCAGCCAACGTACGGCTTATGACCACACGGCGGCGACAATACACAGTGGTGGCCCTGGTGACCGTCGTGTGCACGCTGGCCGCGTGCGCCGCCCCGGATCCCGACCCTGTTCAGGCAGCGCCTGCGTCGTGGTCCGAGATTGCGGACCAGGCGAGGGGGCAGATGGTGTCGCTGTGGATGTACGGCGGCGACGAGCAGGGCAACACCTACGTCGACGACGTCCTGGCACCGGCCGCCCAGCAGGCCGGAGTGACACTGCGCCGGGTGCCGATCGCCGACACCGGAGACGCGCTGAACCGCATCCTCGCCGAGCGGCAGGCCGGCGTCACCGACGGTGACGTCGACCTGGTGTGGGTCAACGGGGACAACTTCGGGACCGGCAGGCAGGCCGGTGCCTGGCTGTGCGGGTGGACGGAGTCGCTGCCCAACATGGCGCTGACCGATCCCGACGACCCACTGTTGACCAACGACTTCGGCACCCCCGTCGACGGATGCGAATCACCCTGGCACAGGGCGCAATTCACCTTGGTATACAACGCCGAGAGAGTTCCGGACCCGCCGACCGATTTCCTTGGCGTGCTGGACTGGGCGCAGGCCAACCCTGGACGGTTCACCTACCCGGCGCCCCCTGATTTCACCGGGTCGGTGTTCATCCGCGAGGCGCTCATCGCTGTCTCCGGCGGCCCGCAGAACGTCCCGCTGCAGTTCTCCCAACAGGACTATGACCGGCTGGCCCCACCCCTGTTCGAACGGCTGAACGCGCTGAAACCCGACCTGTGGCGTGCAGGGGCCACCTATCCGCAGACGTCCTCGGAACTCAACGACCTCTACGCCGGCGGCCAGGTGGACATGACGATGACCTACGGCCCCGCCACCCTGACCGAGTTGGTCGCCGACGGCACCTACCCCCCGCAGACCAGGGTGCTGACCCTGACGGACGGGACCGTCGGCAACGCCAGCTTCCTCGCCATCCCGTCCACCTCCGGCAGCAGCGCAGGGGCGCGGGTGGTCGCCAACTTGGCCCTGTCGCCGCAGCAGCAACTGGAGAAGGCCAAACCCGAGGTGTGGGGTCAGTTCACCGTCCTGGACCTGGGCCGGCTCTCCGCGACAGACCGGGCCGCGTTCGATGCGCTGCCCGCCTCACCGGTGGTGCCGCCGTACGACGTGCTCGCTCGCGACGCCCATGCAGAACTGGCCGCCGAGTGGGTGGCACCGCTCGACGAGGGATGGCGCCGCAATGTCCTCGCGGCCGACTGAGTCCGCAGCGTCCTGGCGGGCGGCGCTGTGGGTACTGCCTGCGGTGGTACCGGTCATGGCCGTCCTCATCGGCGGCCTCGGTTCGGCGCTGTTGCAGAGCCTGGGCCTGATGCCGCTCGTCGGTGCGCCGGCGCTGACAGTCGACGCCTACCGCGCCAACGCCGACGACATGGCGACATCCGCAGCGTTGTCCGTCGCGATCGCCACCGCGGCGACAGTGATCGGGGTGCTGGTCGGGGTGGCGACAGCCCTGACCGCGGTGGGGGGTCGTCGCGCGGCACTGTGGGCGGGAACGGTGACCGTCCCCGTCCCGCACCTGATCGGCGCCGCGACCATGGGCCTACTGCTTGCCGACTCCGGCCTGTTGGCGAGGGTGTTCGGATTGTCCGACGGCGGCTGGCCTGCCCTGGTCGGCGGCCGATGGTGGATCGCTGTGGTCCTGGAGTACGCCTGGAAGGAGGCCGCGTTCATCGCGTTGGTGGTGGCGTCTGTGCTGGCCACCCGAGTCGCCGGCTATGACGAGACCGCCGCCATGCTGGGAGCCTCGCGGCGTGCCCGGCTGCGGTTGGTGACGTTTCCCCTGATCCGTCCCGCCGTGGTGGCCGCGGCGACCATCAGCTTCACCTACACCCTGGGCTCCTACGAGGTGGCTCTGCTGCTCGGCCGGGCCTATCCGGAACCGCTTCCGGTGATGGCGATCCGACTGTTCACCTCGATCGACCTCGCCACCCGGCCCCAGGCAGCCGCGGCGGCCGTCGTCACCGCGGTGCTGGCGCTGCTCGCGGTGGCCGGCGCACTGACGATGTTGCGACGATCGGCGATCTGGCGGTGACCGCGTGGACCCGGACCGCCACGGGACGAGGGGTGCGCGCTGCGCTGGCGCTGTGGTTCCTGCTTCCCCTGGTTCCGATGCTGTTGTGGGCGTTCGCGAATCGCTGGCCTTTTCCGGATCTGCTGCCGCAGCAGTGGGGTCTGGACGGGGTGCGTAGCGGGCTCACCGCGGGCGCCCCGCACGCGTTCGTCGTCTCGACGGCCATCGGGCTCGCGGTGGCGGCCATCGCCACCCCTGCCGGTGCACTCGCGGCCCGCGCCTTGGCGTCCGGCCGGCTGCCGTTTCCGCGTCTGACTGAAGCCGTGCTGTTCGCGCCGCTGGTCCTGCCCGCGTTCGCGGTGGCGATGGGCTTGGACGTGCTGGTCCTGCGTACCCGCGTGCCGAGTCCCCTCGCCGTCGTCGCCGTGCTGTCGGTGGCCGCGATCCCGTACACCACCTATCTGATGCGGGCCGCCTTCGGCGCCTACGACATCGGTTTCGAGGAGGAGGCCCGCACGTTGGGCGCATCCCGCGCGACGGTGTTGCTGCGGGTGCAGATCCCGCTTCTGGCGCCTGCGCTGTCCGGTGCGGCGTTCCTGGCGTTCCTCGTCGGCTGGAGTGACTACGTCGTGACCCTGCTCATTGGGGGTGGACGAGTGGTGAGCGTCCCGATCCTGGTGGGGTCGTTCGCCGCGGGTACCGGAAACAGTGCCGTCGTGGCGGCGCTGTCTCTGGCAGCGGTGCTTCCGCCGTTGATCCTGCTCGTGGCGGTAGCCCGCGCCGGACGACGAACGCAGACCCCGTCATGAGTACCCGACTGGGGCTGCGGGACCTCACCCGCCGGCATCCGGGCCAGCCGGTGCCGGCGCTGCGTGGGCTCGATGTCGACGTCGACGGCGGTGCCTGCCTGGCGCTGCTCGGCCCGTCGGGATCCGGAAAGAGCACGGCGCTGAGGCTGATCGCCGGACTGGATACGCCCACCTGTGGCAGCGTGCTTCTCGATGGCGAGGATGTAACGAACACACCCGCTGAGAAGCGCGGCATCGCCATGGTTTTTCAACGGCCACTGCTCTTTCCGCATCTGTCGGTCATCGACAACGTGGCCTTCGCTGCGCGTGCGGCGGGGCTTTCCCGCCGGGACTCCCGGGCGGCGTCGCGGCGGTATCTCGAATTGGTCCAGCTCAGCGACTTCGCGAGCCGTTCTGTCGCCGATATCTCCGGCGGTCAAGCTCAGCGGGTGGCGCTGGCCAGATCGCTGGCCGCCGAGCCCAAGGTGCTGCTCCTTGACGAACCGTTCGGCGCGCTGGACAGTGCGCTACGCGGCGATATGTATGCCCTTCTGCGAGCGGTCCGGGACGAACTCAACCCCACCATCGTCCTGGTGACCCACGACCAGTCCGAGGCGGCCATGGTCGCCGATTCCATTGCGGTGCTCATCGGCGGTGTACTGGAACACGATTCCGACGTGCAGGCCGCATACGTGCGGCCGTCGACCCTGGCGGTGCATCGGTTGATGGGCGGGCTGAACGAGATTCACGGGTGCGTCGCCGCCGGGGTGCACCACTCCGACCTGGGTCCGCATGCGCTGCCGACGGCTGCGCGCATTCCGGACGGACCCGCCACGTTGGTATTTCGCCATGAGATGGTTCACCTGACATCTGCGACCGACTCTGCTCTCACAGGCACCGTCAGCTCGCTGCAGCCGGCCGGCATCCGATGCCTGGCCTGCGTGCGCATCGGTGAATCGTCGATATTCGTCGAACTCGAACCTCAGGTGAATCTCACCGTAGGCGCCGACGTCGGGGTGGAGCTTCCGGCCGGTGCGCTCCATGCGATCAGCACGGCCCTGTAGCTCCACATGGAGGGCGAAGCGTCTGTCAGGTAGGACTTGCGAGCCACCCCAAGCACGACAACGCTGAGCTTGAGCGTTGAACTCATTCGGCGGCACGTTGTCGGCTGCGCAAGGGTTCTCTGGCGGGAAGGCCTTCATCACACTCAGCCGCCGTCCGTCCTCAACATTGTCAGCACGCTGACCACATCGGGGAGAAGCCTCACACGCCGTGATTAGGGTGGCGTCGACCCTGGCGGCGGGAGGATCCGATGGCACGACGGCTCGACGAGTCCGATTGGCGGCCAATGCACACCCGCATCGCCGCGGCGCTCGGTATCGGATGGATGCTGGACGCATTCGAGGTGCAGATCATCGGCTCGGTCATCCCGGGAATCCAGGCCGAGTTCAATCTCGACGGCCGGCAGGCCGTGCTGATCAACATCGTCTGGTTCGCCGGGATCGCGCTGGGCGCGCTGGGATTCGGCTATCTGGCGGATCGTGTCGGACGGCGCAAACTGTTTGTCGCCACCCTGATTTTGTACTCGCTCGCCGCGGTGGCGACCGCGACCGCCCCGTCCTACGAGATCTTCGTGTTGTTCCGCTTCATCACCGCGCTAGGCGTGGGCGGTGAGTACTCGGCCATCACCTCGGCGATCGCCGAGTTCACCCCGTCCCGCAGTCGGGGCCGCAGCAATGGGCTCGTGATGAGCTTCTGGGCGATCGGCGGGATCCTCGCGAGCCTGGTCTCCATCCTCGTCATCTCCACCTTCGGACTAAGTTGGCGCTACACGATGCTCTTCGGGGTGCTGAGCGCTGTCTACGGTGTCATCGCCCGCAGGCTCATACCCGAGTCGCCGCGTTGGCTCGCCGCACAAGGGCGCCTGGATGAGGCCGACAGGGTGGTCACCGCGATCACCGGCGTGACGAGTGCGGATGGCTACGTTGTGGCCGGTCCGCCTCGCGGGACCCGTTCGGCGCTCAGCGAACTGTGGGTCAACCACAGGCCGAAGTTGTTCTTCGGGATGGCCTTGGACTTCTCCGAGGCGGCCGGCTACTACGGCTTGTTCACCGCGATGAGCATTTTCGTGTTCTCCTCGGCCACCGGTGCGGTTCCGATCAGTGACAGCGCACTGCCGTACTACTTTCTGACCGCCAACGTCGGAGCCTTCTTCGGTGGTCTGTTGGTGTCGTGGGCGCTGGACGCCGTCGGGCGGCGCCCCACGGTCACGGTCTCCTACGCCGCTGCGGCCGCAAGCATGTTGGGATGCGCGGCAGCCGCCTCGACGGGCTCGAAAACCCTTGTCCTGGTGGCCTTCACCGTTGCAGCCTTCGTCGCGACCTGCGCGTGGGTGTCTGCCTATCCCACCTTCTCGGAGATCTTTCCCACCGAGCTGCGGGCCACGGGGATCGGCGCCTCGGTCGCCGTCGGCCGGATCGGCGCGGTCATGGGGCAGATCCTGCTCGCCGAGGTCGCGGTGGTCTTCAACCTGACTACGGTGTTCGTCGTGCTCGGACTGTTCTGGTTGATCGGCGCGGTTGCCGGGGCACTGTGGTGGGTCAAGGGGATCGAGGCACGCGGCCTGTCGGTCGATGTCCTTGGCGTGCGGAGCGCCGAGGCGCGCAGTGGTTTGTTGAGGTGAATCGCAAACGGACACTGTCATCGCGATGACAGTCTGACGGCCCGCGGCGGCTGGAGACCGCTTGAGTGGGCAGAAGGGTGTCAGTGCCAAACCTGCCTGCGAGCCGCGAAACGAAGGTGAGACTGATCGTATGACTACGCCGAGCCCGCGCAGGGCGCTCGACCTCGTTTTCTCGCCGACACCCCCACCTGCGCGGGCGGGCGGCGTCGGCCTTGCGGTGCTGCGGGTCGTGGCGGGGTTGTTGTGGCTGGCGCACGTGTGGTGGAAGGTGCCCCCTGATTTCGGTGAGGAGCGCCGCACCGGGCTCTGGTTCTGGACGCACCTGGCGGTGGATCATCCGGTGTTCCCGCCGTACAGCTGGCTGGTCGAACACCTTGTGCTGCCGAACTTCACGCCGTTCGGGTGGCTGGTGCTGGTGGTGGAGACGCTGCTGCCGGTGTTGCTGCTGACCGGAACCGCTGTTCGGCTGGCTGCGTTGATCGGCATCGGCCAGTCGTTGGCGATCGGGTTGTCGGTGGCGCAAGCACCGAATGAATGGCCCTGGGCGTACGCGATGATGCTCGGCATCCACCTGGTGCTGCTGCTCGCGCCGAGCGCGCAGTACGCCGCGGTGGACGCGGTCCGCGCCGCCCGCATCGCCGGAGACCCCGTGCCGATTGCCAGGCGGTTACTCGGCGGATGGGGGGTGATTCTCGCGCTGATCGCACTCATCGCCGGAGTCAAGTCGCTCGGTGACGAGTTCGTCGCGCCGCGTGGGCGGGGCGTCGGCTACCCGCCACTGCAGTTGTTCCTCGGTGACTACAACATGCTCGCCGCACTGGTGCTGCTCGGAGTCGCGGGTCTGATGCTCGCCGCAGCTATCGTGCGTATCCAGCCCCTTTCCCTGGCTGCGGCGGCTCTCGCGGCGGCGGCCGCGCTGTCCATCTATGTGCAGCTCGGCCGCGCGGAGGTATGGCTGGGTGGAAATCCCAGCACTGCAGCAGTTTTCGTCTGCGCCGCAGTAATAGCCGTCGGCGCGCGCCCTCTTCGCGTATCGTCTTGAACCATGTATTCGACCGACGCGTTGAATCAGGTCACCACGGTCGCCGAGGCGAACGCCGATCACGTCGACGCAGCGGGAACGTTTCCCTCGGCGGCGGTTGATGCGTTGCGCGGCAGCGGGTTGCTGGGGCTCGTCCTGCCCGAGGAGGTCGGCGGCCTCGGCGCCGGCCCGAGGGAACTTGTCGATGTCGTGGGCAAGTTGGCAGCCGCCTGCGGTTCCACGGCGATGATCTACCTCATGCATACCGCCGCCGCCGTGTGCGTCGCCGCCGCGCCGCCCCCTGGCGCACCGGAGTTGTTGTCCCTCATGGCGTCTGGTGAGGCGTTGGGTACGTTGGCGTTCAGCGAGAGGGGCTCCCGTTCGCACTTCTGGGCACCGGTGTCGACGGGCGCGTTGTCCGACGACGGTGACTCGGTGAAGCTGCGGGCCGACAAGAGTTGGGTCACCTCGGCGGGTTACGCCGACGTGTACGTCGTGTCCGCTGGATCCACCTCGGGAGTCGCCGGCGAGGTCGACCTGTTCGCGGTGCCCAAGTCTGTCGGTGGCCTGTCCGTCGTCGCGCCGTTCACCGGGATGGGCCTGCGCGGTAACGCATCCTCGCCGATGGCGCTCGATGCGACGCTGCCTGTCGGTTTGCGGCTGGGAGAACAGGCCGCCGGGTTCGGAATGATGATGGAGACGGTGCTGCCGTGGTTCAATCTCGGCAACGCCGCCGTCTCGCTGGGACTCGCCGGCGCCGCCTACGCCGCCGCTGTCTCGCATGTCGGCGGTGCGAGGCTGGAACACCGCGACGAGTCGCTGTCGGCCCTGCCGACGATTCGCGCGCAGATCGCAAGAATGGGAACGGCTCTCGCGGCTCAGCGCGCCTATCTGCACAGCGCCGCCGCCAGCGTCAGCGCACCGGGCGAGGAGACGCTCGACTTCGTTCTCGGGGTCAAGGCATCCGCCAACGACGCCGCTCTAACCATCACCGAATCCGCCATGCGGGTGTGTGGCGGCGCCGCCTTCTCCAAGCACCTCCCCATCGAACGGGCCTTCCGGGACGCGAGGGCGGGAGCGGTGATGGCGCCGACCGCCGACGTGCTCTACGACTTCTACGGCAAGGTCGCCACCGGCCTTCCACTCTTCTGACGCAGGAGAACAAGATGAGCAACCCACTGATCGTCGGCGCCGTGGCCTACACCCCGAATGTCGTCCCGATCTGGGAGGGCATCCGCGAATACTTCGACAATCCAGGCCACCCCGACACGGCCATGGATTTTGTCCTCTACTCGAACTACGGGCGGCTGGTGACCTCGTTGATCGCCGGGCACATCGACGTCGCGTGGAACACCAACCTGGCCTACGTGCGGACGGTGATGCAGACGGACGGCCACTGCGTCGCCCTGGCGCAGCGCGACACCGACGTGGGATTCACCACCGTCTTCGTCGCGCCATCGGGCAGCGGGCTGTCCGGCCCGATGGCGATCGCGGGCAAGCGGCTTGCGCTCGGCTCGGCCGACTCCGCGCATGCGGCGATCCTGCCCCTGCACTATCTCGCCCGCGCCGGTGTTTCGGCATCGGACATACAGGTCATCCGGTTCGACACCGATATCGGTAAACACGGCGACACCGGCCGCAGCGAGCTCGACGCCATCGAGGCCGTGTTGGCCGGTGAGGCCGACGTCGCCGCGATCGGCAGCAGCACCTGGGAAGCGATGGGACGTGACGAGCTGATGGCCGGCACCCTCGAAGAGGTGTGGCGGACCGACGGGTACTGCCACTGCATGTTCACCGCGCTCGACACCCTGCCGGCCGAGCGGTACACCCCGTGGGTCGACAAGCTGCTGGCGATGGACTGGGACAACCCCGAGCACCGCAGGATCCTCGAACTCGAAGGCTTACGGCGCTGGGTGAGTCCGCACCTGGACGGGTACAAGCCACTGTTCGCCGCGGTGGAGGAGCAGGGGGTCGACCCTCGGTGGTGATCCTCGACCTGATGAGGTTGATGGCCACACTGGCCAACGGTGCCGTCGGCGAGATCACCGTCGCGTCGGCAGCTGACCGAGAGCTCGCCGAAAAGTGGTGCGCGCGAAGCGGTAACACCGTAGTGGACGCGAGCCTGGACGGGTCGGGGAGGGGCACACTGACGGTGCGGCGCGGCCGCCCCGCCGATCCGGTGCTGGTTCTCGGCCCCGATCGGATGCCGGGCGCTCGGCTGTGGATGTACACCAACTTCCACTGCAACCTCGCCTGCGACTACTGCTGCGTGGAATCCTCGCCGCAGACCCCGCGCCGCGAGCTCGGGGCCGACCGGATCGCCCGGCTGGCCAAAGAGGCGGCGGCCTGGGGGGTGCGCGAGATCTTTCTCACCGGCGGCGAGCCGTTCCTGCTGCCCGATATCGCCACCATCGTCGCCAGCTGCGCCGCGTTGCTGCCGACCACCGTGCTGACCAACGCAATGGTGTTCCGGGGCAGGGGGTTACGCGAGCTCGAGGCCATCCCGAGGGACAATGTGGCGCTGCAGATCAGCCTCGATTCCGCGACCCCGGAGCTCCACGACGCGCATCGCGGACAGGGAAGCTGGGCCAAGGCGGTGGAAGGAATCCAGCTGGCGCTCGGCCTGGGATTTCGTGTGCGGGTCGCAGCCACCGTGGCCGCGCCGGCCCCGGGCGAGCTGGCCGCCTTCCACCGCTTGCTCGACGAGCTCGGTATCGCGCCCGACGATCAGGTGGTGCGGCCGGTCGCCCGCGAGGGCGTGGCATCCGAAGGCGTGGCCATCACCCGCGAATCGTTGGTACCCGAGGTTACCGTCACCGCCGACGGCGTCTATTGGCATCCGGTGGCGGCGACCGATGACGACGCCTTGGTCACCCGCCGGATCGAACCCCTCGCCCCTGCGCTGGACGACATCTCTGTCGCCTTCGCCGAACTCTGGGCACGCAAGGCCAGCGCCGCGCAACTGTTCCCCTGCGCCTGACCCAGCCTCGGCGACGACAGGCCGGGACACGTTCGTCTCCCTTCACGGTTTCCCACCAGACGGTGATCCTTCACCGAAATAGGCTCGCGCTGAACAGGGTGGATGAATCGCACATCCGGTCGCGACGAATGGGAGTTGGTGCGCGGTCGGGCGGGTCTGTCACCGTGCTGACAATTGCCCGCGCGCCGGCTCTCGCGTGACGTCTGATGTGCAGAGGATCCGAACCAAGGGGGTCGCCGCGATGATCCGAGCCGTGTGGAACGACGTAGTGTTGGCCGAGGCGGTGCACACCGTGCGCCTTGAGGGCAACGACTACTTTCCGCCGGAGGCGCTCCGCCGCGAATACCTCACGGAAAGTTCGGCGACAACCGTGTGTCCGTGGAAAGGTACGGCCCACTATTACACGGTGACCGTCAGCGGTGAGGTGAACCCAGAGGCAGGGTGGTACTACCCGAGTCCGAGTCGCCGGGCGCGCCAGATCAAAGATCACGTCGCGTTCTGGCGCGGAGTGCGGATCGAGAGGGACGAGGCTGCCTCGGTCGCCGACCGAGCGCGAGCATGGCTGCGCGGCAAGCCATGAGCAAAGCGTCGCTGAGCGTACCTGTCCGAAGGCGACGACTCGTCAAGTCGGACGGGCTGCCGATGTGGGGCATCGGATTCGTAAGCGGGCTGGTGGGCATTCTGTGCTGTGTCGGCCCCACCGTCCTCGCGGTGTTCGGAATCATCAGTGCTGGAACGGCATTCGTGTGGGCGAACGACTTGTACGACAACTACGCGTGGTGGTTCCGCCTCGGCGGCGTCGCCGTCCTCGGCCTGCTCGTCTGGGTATCGCTGAGGCGCCGCAATCAGTGCAGCCTCGCCGGCGTGCGTCAACGGCGGTGGCGACTGCTGGGGGTGCTCGCGGTCGCGGTCGGCACGTACGTAGCGTTGTACGCCGTGACCACCTGGCTCGGCGGCTTCGCATGACACTCGATTTCTCACCGGACCGCGACCTCTACCCCTTCACATCGCGATGGTTCGACAGCTCGCAGGGTCGGGTTCACTACATCGACGAGGGCAGTGGTCCACCGCTTCTGCTCTGTCACGGCAACCCGACGTGGAGCTTTCTCTACCGGGACGTCATCGTGGGCCTGCGCGACCGGTTCCGGTGCATCGCCCCGGACTACCTGGGCTTCGGACTATCAGACCGTCCGAGTGGCTACGGCTACACCGTGCAGGAGCACGCCCGCATCGTGGGCGAGCTGGTGGACTTCCTGGGTCTGGACGGCTATCTGTCGATGGGACAGGACTGGGGAGGCCCGGTCACGATGGCGGTCGACACGGCCCGCGCTGACCGGGTACGTGGAGTCGTACTGGGCAACACGTGGTTCTGGCCGGCTGACACACTGCGGATGAAGGCATTCAGCAAGGTGATGTCCAGCCATCCGATGCAGCGCGCGATCCTGAACCGGAACTTCTTCGTCGAGAGGATGATTCCGGTGGGGACGAGTCGAACGCTGACCCCGCTGGAAATGGACCACTACCGGGCCGTCCAACCGTCACCGGAGGCGCGACGGGGTGTCGCAGAGCTGCCCAAACAGATCCTGGCCGCCCGACCACTGCTGCAACGCCTCGAACACGAAGTGCCCGAGACGCTGGGGTCCAAACCGGCGCTGTTCGTCTGGGGCATGAAGGACTTCGCGTTTCCACCCGCGCAGACGCTGCCACGGATGCGCGCCACCTTCCCCGATCACGTGGTCGTCGAGCTACCAGGAGCCAACCACTTCATGCAAGAAGACGAACCCGGCCGGATCGCCGCAGCGATCATCGACCGTTTCGGCTGACGTGGCGGTGTCGGCCGGTCGCACGTGGAGTCGGCCGCGCGATGCTGTGGCGATGTTCCTGCGCGGGTCCACGGTACGAACCGCTGGACCCACCGCGCTGTTCGTCGGAATAGTCCTGTCATTGGTCAACCAAGGTGCGGTCATCACGCACGGCGATGGCGACGGAGGGACGTGGATTCGGGTCGCGGTGAATTTCCTGGTGCCGTTCTGCGTCGCCAGCATCGGATACCTCTCTGCGCGGCGTGTGCTGCCCGGCGGTGACACTTCATAGGCCGATCTCGGACCAGCCGTGGTAGACAATGTCTGCGGGCTGACATTGTGTAGCCGTCAGGGTCTACCACGCTGATTGTCTTGAAGCTCAGGACAAGTGCTAGAGGAAGGTCAGTGATGCCGCGAAACCCGAGCAGGATCGCACCGGGCGACAGCGTTGACGTGCGCCAAGTGGACACGGTCAGCTCCGGGCCCGTGACGCTACCCGACCCGCAACGTCTGACCCATCTGCAATTCCGGCGCTACGCGGGCTGCCCGATCTGCAATCTGCACCTGCGCTCATTCGGCCAACGCCACGACGAACTCGAGGCCGCAGGGGTGCGGGAGATCGCGGTATTCCATTCGACGACCGAGGCGATGACGCCATATCAGGACACGTTGCCCTTCGTACTCATCGCTGACCCGCAACGGAAGCTGTACCGCGAATTCGGGGTGGAGAGATCAATGCGATCAATCGCCGATCCGCGCGCCTGGGCCGCTGCGGCGCGCGGCTGGAACCGCCATCTGCCACCGCAGTCCGATACCGGAGACGGTGGCCATACCGGGCTGCCAGCCGACTTCCTCATCGCCCCGAACGGCCGAATCCTGGCCTGCAAGTACGGGTTTCACGCCAACGACCAATGGACCTTCGACGAGGTACTCGACCAGGCCCGGCATCACCGGGTCTAACGCGCGGTCCGGTCGGTGCTGACCTCGACGCCATTCCAAAATGCCACTCGGCCCTTGATGCGCCGCGCCAACGGGGACGGGCGCCGATAGGTGAACGCTGCGCTGCGCAGCGTGGCGCCGTCTGCAGCCACGTCGTAGTAGCTGGCGATCCCCTTCCAGAAGCACAGACTCTTCGCCTTATTCGCGACGAGAACGCCTTCGGCGATATCGCTTTCGGGAAAGTACACGTTGCCTTCGACGATCACGGGATCGTCGGTGGTGGCTATCACGGTGTCTCCGACACGTGCGGTGGCGCTGGCCATGAGCGTCCTCTTCCTCATCCGTTGGGGGCAAGTTGTTTCCAATGCGGGAGCGGGGCGGGACGGGGGCGTGCTTCGACCCCCCGTCCCGACCCGCTACCGAAGGATCGGGCTAGGCGCTGCGGTTCCGGGTGAACGGCAGCAGTGCGAACGCCGTCGCGACACCGAACATGATGTGCTCGACGAGGAACGTGGGGTAGCCCACCATGGAGGCCATGTTGGTGATCGGGTCCCCGGCGGAGAAGATCGTCGCGGCCAAGGGGAGTCCGACCCACGCACTGACGGCGAAAACAACTGCACCGTAGATCATTCCAGCCAGGAGCAGCATCATGCCGCGTAGCTTCGCCATACGGACGATCACTGCGAACAGGACGCCGTACATCGCGCCCACCATCATGTGGATGAGTGCGCCCACCACGGCGGGACCGAACACGAAGTAGAAGTTCGAACCAGCCATGCCCTGCTCCATCGACGCCATCATCGTCGACGGATCCAAGAGCAGTGAACCGATGTGGTAGAGCGGTGTGAAGAAACCGGTGTGCTGGTAGGTGGCGGCGGCCATCATGGCGAACATCGCCATGACCAGAGAACCGATCACACCGGCGACAGCGCCGACGATGAGCGTTCGGCCGAATCCGGCCTTGATCTCGACCTGCGTTGAGGTAGTGGATGACATGGTGGTGCTCCCTCGTGGTGTCTGGTGTCTGGTGTCGGGGGAATTCATCCCCTCGTGGAGGAAACCCGGTGATGGCTGCCCGCCCTTCCCGACTGGCCCCAGTGTTTTTCGCTAGTTGCTTCGGAAGCGGAGCCAGGTCCGTCGCAGCTGGACGAGGATCCCGATCAGCCGGGCTGTCGTCGCCCGCCCCAGCTGTGCTCGGACGTCGGCGATCGCGGCGTTCCACGGTCCGTCGTTGTAGGTCGGGTATGGGTGTGTGGCGCCGGCGAGGTCGCGCGTGCGCATTCCGTGCTTGACTGCCAGGACCATTTCACCGATCGTCTCGCCCGCCCGCGGTCCGACGATGCTGGCGCCGACGATGCGGTGCTTGCGGTCGACGACGAGTTGGGTGAGTCCGCCGGTGTCGGCCTCGGCGATGGCGCGATCGAGGTGGCTGTGCGACAGGGTCTGCACGCGCAATCCTGTTATGCGCCGGGCGGTTCGGGGGTCGATTCCGACGACGGCGATCTCGGGGTCGGTGAACGTGACGCGGGGTTCTCCGGTGGTGTCGACGGTGCGGCGCAGGCCCAGGATCGCGTTGGTGGCGGCGATGCTGCCGTGCATTCCCGCCGTGTGGGTGAATTGGGGGTGGCCGGTGAGGTCGCCGGCGGCCCAGATCCGTGGGTTCGACGTGCGCAGCTGAGCATCGACGTGGACATAGCCACGCTCATCGAGCGTCACTCCCGCCGTCTCGAGGCCGAGTGCATCGGACCTGGGTGTGCGACCGACGGCGACCAGCGCACGGTCGAAATCGACGCGGCGACCGTCGGTGAGGGTGACGGTGTGCTCGCAGATCGACTCCGCGGTGGCAGCGGTCAGCACCTCGACTCCGTCGGAGCACATTGACGCGGTCAGCGCGGCGGCCGCGGCCGGGTCCTCGCGGGGGACGAGGGTCTGCGCTGACTCGATGAGCGTGACCGCAGACCCCAGCCGCGCAAAGGCCTGGGCGAGTTCGCAGCCGACACTGCCGCCGCCGAGCACCAAGAGCCGGCGCGGAAGTTCGGTGAGGTCCCAGACCGTTTCGCTGGTCAGGTAGTCGACGGTCTCCAGACCCGGTATGCCTGGCACGGTCGGGCGGGCACCGGTGGCGAGCACCGCCTGAGCGAACGCGATGACGTGCTCCCCGATCGCGACGGTGCCGTCGTCGGTGAATCGGGCCGATCCTTTGACGACCGTCACGCCGGCGTCGCTGAGGGCCTTCGGGGAGTCGACCGGGGCAATGGCGGCGATGGCCTCCCGCACGTGCTGCATCACCTGTTTGAAATCGACGGTCACGTCCGTTGCGGTGACCCCGAATGCGGATCCTCGACGGACGGCTGTGGCCGCGGCTGCCGCGGCGATCAACGACTTCGACGGCACGCACCCGGTCCACAGGCAGTCCCCGCCGGTGCGATCGCGTTCGACCAAGACGACTTTCGCACCGAAGCCGGCGGCCGTCTTCGCCGCGACGATGCCCGCGGTTCCGCCACCGACCACCAACAAGTCGGGGTGGGCTGCACGAGTCACTGCAGCTCACCGCGGACGAGGCGGTCAACGACGTCGTGCATGTGGGACACGCTTTGCCGATCGGGCATCCGTCGCAGTGCCCAGCGTGACAGCGCCGAATTGATCTGACGGAATTCGGCCGCGGCGGTGCTGCACTTGTCGCATTGGGCCAGGTGCGCTTCCAGTCGTCGGATTTCGCTCGGGTCCAGGAGTGCGGCGGGATCGGAGTCGAGGTAGCGCTGGATTCGGCGTGCTGACCAGTGGCACGTCACCATCATCCGAACGGCCCTGATCATGGTTGCCTCCCCGCGCTCGCTGCTTCGAAATTCGGCTGCAGATGCCGGCGGACACGTTCGCGTGCCCGGCTGAGTCTCGACATCACCGTTCCTACGGGCACACCCAGGGCCTCGGCGGCCTCGGCGTAGGTCAGTTGGTCGACGTCGACCAGAAGCAGTACGGTCCGGAACTTGGTGTCCAAACTCTGCACGGCACGTTCAAGATCATCTGGCAGGAAGGCGGCCATCACCTGCTCCTCGGTGCTCATAGGGGTGATTCCGAAGGCTGGCTTCGCGTCGGTGTACGACGCGATGTCATCCACGCTGTCTGGGCGCATCCGTCGACCCATGTTGATGTTGGTGTTCCGCAAGATGGTCAACAGCCACGCCCGGGGGTAGCGGCCGTCGAATCGGTCCATGGCGCGCCATGCTCGCATGAGGGTCTCCTGCACCAGGTCATCCACGTCTGAGGACCCCACGAGGGTGCGCGCGACTCTGAGCAGCACTTCGATTTCGGGTTCGACGTAGCGTCGGAATGCGTCCGCTTGCATGTCGTGCTCGCCGATCTGCGGTGGGTCCACTGTGAGGGAACCCGGCGGGGGGCTGACAGTGTTCCCGTATAGGACAACTTGCCAGAGATTCTGACGAACGGACTCCCGATGCCAAGAACAGGCCGCTATCGCTCTTCGGCGAGGTTCTATGACCTGATCTCCGCGGAGTGGCCCGTGTACCGGGCCGGGCGCGTGGCCGCGATCGACCTCATGGCGCTGCGACCGGGCCACCATGTCCTCGACATCGGCTGCGGTACCGGGCTGAACTTTCCCCTTCTTCAGAACCGAATCGGACCGAGCGGATCGATCACCGCCGTCGACGCCAGTGCGCAGATGCTCGAACAGGCCAGACGCCGCGCGTTCTCCGCTGGTTGGACGAATGTCCGACTCGTCGAAGCCGACGCTTCCGCACTGGACGCAAACGTGCCGGACATGGCAAGCGGCTTCGACGCCGTCATCAGCACCTATGCACTGTCTCTCATGGCGGATTGGCCGCGGGCACTGTCGACGATGGTGGCGGTCACGCGCCCGGGTGGCCGGGTGGCGGTGGTGGACATGCAGCGGCCGGTCGGGCGCGCCCGCCTGTGGAGTCCGCTCGCGCAGTTGGCGTGCCTACTCGGTGGCTCGGACATCGATGCACACCCGTGGGTTCCGATGGAGTCGGCCCTTGTCGACGTGCGACGACGGTCGGTACGGGGTGCGCACATTCAGATCCGGGTCGGGTCGGTCCCGACGTGCACGACTGATGCGTGCTCGACAGGGCGTTAGTCGCGCACCGCTGCTGACCATCGGCGAAGCTCGCGACTGATCGCGTGCAGGCCCGCGCGGGCCGCGGCGGCGTCGCCCGCCCGGGAGGCCGCGAATGCGCCGAACAGCGCTGCCTGGATCAGCCGGGCGCGGTCCTGCGATGATCCCGATTCGATGTCACCGTCGGCCTCCGCCAACTCGAGAGCGCCGTTGAGCGCTCGCTCGATCCTGCGGCGGTAGGCCGCTACGCGCTGCTGCACCTCGGGAATACCGTCGCCGACCTCCACCATGGTGTTGACCATGAAGCAGCCCCGTGGGGAGTTGGGGTCATCGAGCACGGCGCGCACCCGGCGGACGAACCGTTCGATGTCGGGTAGACCGCGGCGAGGCGATTCGAGGTCAGCGATGATGCCGCTCATTCCGTCTTCGTAGCGCGCGAGGGCGGCGTCGAGCACGCCCTGCTTGCTTCCGAACGTGGCGTACAGGCTCGACAGGCTCAGCCCGGCGTCTGCAGCGAGTTCCTCCACGCTCGTCGACCGGAAGCCGCGGCGCCACAAGGCCTGCTCCAGCGCCGCGGTAGCGGCATCGAGGTCGAATGCGCGCGGACGGCCGCGCCGTCGTGGGGTGACAGAGTCCGTTGACATTTCGGAGTGAATACTACACAATTCGGCTTTATGGAGCATTCACTCCTGAAATCGAGTAGAAAGCGATCCGCTATGGTCCACTCCGAACGCGCCCTCACGCTGCCGTCCCGCGACATCGACGACGCCGACCCGGCGATCGCCGCGGTACTGTCCAAGGCTCAGGCCAAGCAGGGTTTCCTGCCGAACATGTACCGCAACATGGCGAATGCGCCGGGACTGCTGGAGACCTACATGGCCGGATACGAGGCGTTTCGCAGCGACTCGGGGCTGAGCCCCGCTGAGCAGGAGACCGTGCTGTTGGCGATCAGCCGCACGAACGGCTGCGAATACTGCGTCGCCGCCCACAGCATGCTCGCGGATATGTCCAAGGTACCGACGGAGATCACCGACGCGCTGCGCGACGGCCGCACCCTGCCGGATGCCCGCCTCGACGCACTGGCGACGTTCGCCACCGCGATGGTCGAATCCCGTGGGCTACCCACGGGCGCCGATCTCGACGCCTTCCTCGCCGCGGGGTTCACCGAGACCGACGTCCTGCAGGTGCTGCTGGCGATCTCGGTCAAGACGATCAGCAACTATTCCAACCACCTGTTCCACACCGAAGTCGACAAAGCGTTCGCGGGCCGCGTCTGGGAGGCGTGACCGTGAACGCGATCGGCACCGGTGCCGGCTACCGCTTTGACCATCCCACCGTGGCAATGGTGCTGCGCGACATGCGGATCCCCGACTCCGACCCCGGTCCGGGTGACACGATTCCCGCATTCAGCATCACGACCACCGACGGCATCGAAATCGACAACGACAGCCTCCGCCGCGACGGCCGCCCTGCTCTGATCGTGTTCGGATCGTTGACCTGCCCGGTCACCGAGAGCGCCGGCGACGGTCTGCGTGAACTCGCCACCCGGTACGGCGACCGGGTCCGGTTCATCATGGTCAACGTCCGCGAGGCACATCCGGGCGCGTCGACCCCGCAACCTACGACCGAGTATCAGAAGGCCGAACACGCGGCACAACTCAAGGCGCACCACCGGTTGCCGTTCGAGGTCGCCACCGATGACCTCGACGGCACACTGCACCGAGCCTTCGGCCCCCGGCCGAGTTCGGCCTACCTGGTGGACTCAGCCGGCCGGATCACGTTCCGCGCCCACTGGTCCAACATCACCCCCGCCATCGAAGAAGCGGTAGCAGCCGCGGCAGCCGGTCAACGACCACCCCGCGCTGAGGTGGGCCACACCATTGCGGCAATGGCCCGAATGACCGGTTACGCCGGGCAGGCGTTCGATACTGCCGGCCGGGGAGCGGCCCTGGATACGTGGAAGGTGGCACCGCCGTTCGCCGCGATGATCGGCATCTCGAAGTCGTTCGGCTTTCTTGCGCCTCGCTACCGCGGCGTCGCCGCCATGATCGCGATGGCGGTGCTGACGGCAGCACTGATGGCGGTGCTCGCAGTGCTGTTGTGACCCTGGGTGTCAACCCGATTGGCGCCCGAACAACCGTGACCACCACGGCCGTCGAACGGACTCCGGATCGCTGCCCAGTAGTTCGGTTGCTCGCGAACCGAATTGGTCCCTGACGGTGTCGACGACCTCTCGCACGCTCGGATTGACCAACGCTGCAGTCCCCACGAACACCGTGGGGACGGTCTCGTCACCACCGGTGACCGCGCGCACGCGTTCCGCGGCGCCGCGATCGTCCCAGATGTTGATCTCGGTCGTCTCTATCGCGCGTCGCCGCAATCCTCTACGCAGGCTGCTGCAGAACGGGCAGCCCGGCCGCCACAACACCTCGATGCCATCGACGTAACCCGTGGAATTCATGCATCATCCTCCTTCGCCGACATGCATACCGCTCAGCTCTGCTCGGCGTCAGCCGTGCGCCGGCGCCGAGCGACAACCCGCCGCCACCCGAAAAACGCTGCGGCACCGACAATGCCAAAGAGAATCGCCACGATGGGCAGAACTCCGACGGCGCCGACCGCTGAGGACAGCGCCTGCTGAACGCGCGCGGCGGCCTCGATGATCGGATCCGCGGCGTCACCGCCGCGGATCACGCGCAGCTCGTAGAAGCCGTAGTAGGCCACGTAGGCGCCCGCCGCGAGCAGCAGAACCCCGCCGATTCGTGTCAGATAGCTTGTCGCTCCCCGCAGCCAGGCCGTGACCGGCGAAGCCGCCAACGCGATCGCGGTGGCCAGTACCCCCACCAGCAACGCCATGCCCGCGGCATAGGCCAGATAGGCGACGACACCGCCGAGAACCGAACCGGTCCGGAACGTCGAGCCGGTGACCGCCAGGAACGGGCCGATGGTGCACGACAGTGAGGCCACGGCATAGGCCACTCCGTAGCCGAACATCGACCTCAGCCGCGCCGTGGGCGCGCCGCTTCGAGACTTGGGGAGCAGCAGGGTGACCTCCCGTCCGCTCAGCATCCAGACACCGAGCAGGACCAGGGCGGCCCCGATCACCACGGTGACGACCGGCAGATACTGCTGGATCACCGCGGTGAACGGCGCGAGGATCAGCGCGAACGATCCGAAGACGACCAGAAACCCTGCCGCCATCATCGCCGTCGCGGTGAGCGCGCGACCCACAGCGGCGACGCGGCTGGGAGGCGCGTCGCCCTCGCCGGCGACCACCAGCGCGAGATAGCCTGGGAGCAAGGCGAAACCGCATGGATTCAACGCCGCGACAAGACCAGCGGCCATCGCGAACGCGATCGTTTCACTATCCATCGGGGTTGACGAGGGTCGAAACCCGGGTGCTCAACGCAGGCTCGCCCAGCGTGCCGCGCACGACATCGACGGAACCGTCCGCTCCGACGAACGCAAACGCCGGCTGCGCCGTCACACCGAAGCGCTGCCATACCGCGCCGTCGACATCGGCGATGTTGGTGAAGAAGCCGACATCATATTTGTCGACGAACTCCTGCATCGCCGGCTCCTGATCCAGCGCCGCCACCCCGACGAACGTGGCGTCGGGATTGGCCCGTGCGACTTTGGCGACGTCGGGAGCCTCCCGCTGACAGGTCGGGCACCACGGCGCCCAGAACCAGAACACCGCGGGCTTCCCGGCCAGGGACTGTCCGGAGAACTCCGGCCCACCTACCGTCTTGGCGGTGAAGTCCAGTTCCGTCGGGACTGCCGGGGCGCTTGACGACGCCGGCTGTTCAGCGGGAGGCACGCTCGACGTTGCCGAGGCGGCGTCGCCGCCGGTCCCACCACACCCGGCAATCAATCCGACTGTGCCCAGCAGCGCCAGCGCATACCTGATTCTCACTCGCAGAACCTTTCATCTCTTTGGGGTGGATGCGGTCAGCCAAGCAGCATCGACGCAACGAGCGCCCGCGCACTGTCATCGAAATGACAGTGTCGCTATGGAAGGTCGCTCCGGAAACCGTGGTGCCCCGGTCTCAGCAGCTGACATGGAGACAGACTGCAGGAGCACCGGCGCCGGCATCGAAGGCCGTGTGGTCGGGACCAAGTTTGGTGACACTGCACTCGGTGAGCGGCGCGACGCCCACCTGCTTCAGAACGACGGTGTAGCCACCGGCATGGAGTGAGTCCATGGTGTCCTGCGCTGTCGGGGGACCGGCCGGAGCCGTCACCACCGGGGACGCTGAGCCCAGACCCACTGCAGCCAGAACGCACACGGTGATCGTGACGAAACGTGAACGCTTCATTGCGCCGCCTCTCGATTGGCAGGTGTGAGGCTGCTGCTCCGACTCCTCGGCGCCCTCATGACCTGTAATCAGGATGCGCTGACAGTCAGCGATCGGTCGTCGAACTGTTCTCTGGCTGACACATGCTCTGGTTGAGGCGAACTCTTCGTTGCACTGGACCGTCGGAGCGCTCACGCCAATTCAGCGACCTCAATCACCGGTACTCGGGGTTGGCGAAACCGAATCGTGAGCCGGCATCCCAGTGTGCCCGCTGGTTGCCATACGCGGGAACTCCACCGGCTGCGCGCAGCAGCGAGGCGAGGTGCATCAGGTTGTAGGTCATGAAGGTGGTGTTGCGGTTGGTGAAGTCGTTGTCCGGGCCGCCGGACCCTTCGTCGAGATAGGACGGGCCCGGGCCGGCAGGTCCCACCCAGCCTGCATCAGCCTGTGGCGGGATCACGTAGCCCAGATGCTGCAGGCTGTAGAGAATGTTCATGGCGCAGTGCTTGATCCCGTCCTCGTTACCGGTGATCAGGCACCCGCCGACGCGGCCGTAGTAGGCGTACTGCCCGGCGTCGTTGAGTATCCCCGAGCATCCGTACAGCCGCTCGATGACGGTCTTCATCACCGAACTGTTGTCGCCAAGCCAAATCGGACCGACGAGGACGAGGATGTCGGCGGCCATGATGCGCTCGTAGAGGGCTGGCCACTCGTCAGTGTCCCAACCATGCTTGGTCATGTCGGGGTAGACGCCGGTGGCGAGGTCATGATCGATCGCCCGGATCTGGTCCACCGCCACGCCGTGTCTGACCATCAGTGCGGCACTGATGTCAACCAGACCCTGACTGTGGCTGCGCTCAGGTGACTTCTTCAATGTGCAGTTGATGAAGAGCGCACGCAGATGATCGAAGGCAGGCGCCGCACCACTATCGGCTGTCGAGATCTCGTTCATTACAGAGGGTTTCCCGTCTATTGATTTGACCGAGGCGAATGTGGCCCCGCTTTGAGAACCCATTCACTGTGTCGTCGTCTTCCGGACAGACTGAAGTCGTCTCGAAAGCGGTTGTCGCTCTGCATGGCTCTCTGCTAGCCCTCGCCGTGAACCAGCAACGTCCTTATAGCGTTGATCAGATCGTCACGAGAAGGCAGTCCGTGCAGGCCGGTTCGCGTTGGATAGATACGGCACGCCATCGCCGAACCGGGATCACGCGTAGGGAAGAGGTCGGTTCCGTTGACGAAGAAGCTGGGCGAGCCACGGAATCCCCGACGCTCGGCTTGCTTTTCGGTGCGGATCACCGAGATGCGGATCTCGCTCGGATGTCCGGCATCGGCGAGCACTCGCCCCAGGAGATCTATCGCAGGCTGCTCATTGGGGCAGTCCGGCACGACGAGGATCTCAACGTCCATCAGTGCGTTACCTCCTGGTACTGCGGCCGTGGCTACCCGGCCTTGGCGCCGAGACCTTCGGCATCGAGGATGTCGATGCCGGCGTAATGGATGGCGATGAGTCGATCCCGTTCGAGTTCCTTCAAAATCTTGTTCAACGACGGCCGTTGCACCCCCAGCATGGCGGCCAACGTGCGCTGCGCGAGTTCGACTGAGCCATCGACAGATTCGTCGAGCAGTAGCTTCGCGACCTGAGCCGGTAGTGTCCGGCCCAGCATTGCGACAAGCCGACCCTGTCCGGTCGACACGCGTTGGGCCACCGATGACAACCAGCGACGAGCAATGTTGGGATGCGAAGCGAGCAATGCTTCGAAGGCGTTGCGATCCAGGCACAGACAGGTGCTGTCGTCCAGCGCACGGGCAGTGTAGGCGAGGGGCATCTCCAGCAGCAGTGCGATGTCGCCATCGACGTCCCCTGCCCTCAGCACGTCCACAACGACACGCCGCCGCCCTGAACCTACGGTGAGTTCGATCTGTCCCTGTCGCACGATCCACACTCCGGACGGCGGTTGTTGGGCAGCGAACAGCACCGTGCCGGCGGTGAACTCCTTGGACACGAGGGTTTCGGCGAGGGCAGCAACATCGGCGGCCGACAAGGGAGCGGCCGCACCACGACCGACACACCGGGCCACCCAAGCGGCATGCCTGATCTGAGCGTCCTCAGGACTTTCGCCGCCCGTCAAGGCGCGTATGGCGTGCCGGAACGGATGTTCGGTCATGGTCAAGTCCAGGGGCGTGGTGTACGACGTCGTCGTGTGATTCTTCGATGTGATGGTTCAGGCGGTCAGTGCCGCGGGGGTGGCCTCCTGTTCGGTCGGTGAGCTCTGATCGGCTCGGGATTTGCTG
>NZ_JACBJQ010000050.1 GCF_013404075.1 Mycolicibacterium vinylchloridicum | reverse complement strand
TTCACCGTCACCATCGGGGCCCACAGTTCCTGATCGACACGACGAACACAGGGTGGGGACTTTTATCTGGCCACCAGCGGGGACCTCTACTTGGCCACCAGCGGGTACTTTTTCATGGCCACGGACAACTGTCCTTCCTGCTGTTTTCTCGCGACCGCTCGGCCGCGACCACCAGTTCAGGCGGACAACTCGGACATTCCCAGGGCATCAGTTAGACAAAGCGGACAGACGCCTGGACAACGCGGACACTCGGACGACAATCGCGCGCCAACTTTTGTGCTTTGGGCGTCGCTAACGCTGGCACCGCGCTCCTAGCATGAGCAGATCGAGAAGCTACCTGTTCCTAACCACGCACTGACGACGCGAATGAGTGAAAAGGGTTTCAGCGAAGCCAGACTCGCAACAGCCGCCGGTGTCGACGTCAAGACGGTGGGCCGCTGGGTCAGGGGTGAATCACTGCCCCAGGCGGTCAACGCGCGCGCCACCGCCGACGCACTGGGCTGTGATCCGCAGACGCTGTGGCCAGACATCTTTCCCACCCTGCGCCCACCTGGTACCGGCACGGTCGCGGTCAGTGTGTACCGAAGCCGCGCGGACGTCCCTGTCGCCGTGTGGACCCAACTGTTCGGCGGCGCCGCCGAGCAGATCGACATCCTGGTCTACGGGGGCACCTTCCTCTTCGACGGCATTCCCAGGTTCTGCTCAACGCTCGCAGTCGCGGCCGAACGCGGAGTCGCCATTCGCTTCATCGTGGGTGATCCCGATTGCGCTGCGGTAAGCCAACGCGGGGAAGAGGAGACGATTGGCTCAGTTCTAGCAGCTCGCTGCCAGATCACACTCGCACGATTGGCTTCACTCGCCGACGCCCCAGGCTTGGAGGTGCGCACACACGCCACACCGCTGTACACGTCGATGTTCCGCGCGGACAACACCCTGATTGCCAACCCGCACCTATACGGTGCTCCCGCCAGCGACAATCCCGTCCTCTTTATTCGACGTGACGACGCGCCCGAGCTGTGGCGCGATCACCAACTCTCTTTCGAACGGGTGTGGAACACCGCCCAACCATTACCCACGCACGCCTGACCTGCCGATTGGAGAACCGTATGGCCCGGACCGACTACTACAACGATCCCCACGCGCCAGCCGCAAACAGTGTGGTGCCCTCCACTACCGCCGTCGTCACCGATTCACATGATCGCATCGTGCTAATTCGCCGCCGCGACAATAACCTTTGGGCATTGCCGGGTGGCGCAATGGAATTGGGCGAATCCATCGTCGACGCGGCGGTTCGTGAAGTGAAAGAGGAAACCGGTCTCGACGTCGAGATCAGCGGACTCATCGGCGTCTACACCAATCCTCGCCACGTTATGGCCTACGCCGACGGTGAAGTCCGTCAACAGTTCTCGCTGTGCTTCACCACCCGGCTGCTCGGTGGACAGTTGCGAGTCGACTCGGAAAGCACCGACATCGCCTGGACGTCACCAGGCGAACTTGCATCTTTGGACGTCCACCCCTCGATGCGGCTGCGCATTCAGCACTACCTTCAACGCCGCGACAGCCCATACCTCGGGTAGCCCGGCAAGGTCGTCTCTAGCCGGCGGAGGCACTAACTCGTGCTGCCGCCGCCAACAGGCTCGGCGCCGCCCGCTCGATCGCACGATGCACAGGATCCCCATCGGGGTAACGCGACAGGATCTCCGTGACTCGATCTTCAGCTCGCACAGGCGAGCCCTGCGGGCCAGTGGTCAAGTCCGCGCACGTCAGCACGTCTAGTAACAACGACGGAGGTGCCGTGAACTCGGCCAGCGCGTCTAAGAGGCCGCGCTCCCGCGCCTCGAACACCGCGCCCGTGTGATAGGCCACCAGCGAGACCACCACTGCGGGAAAGCCCTCGTCGCGGACGAACACTGCGCCGTCGACGGGGTGGAAACCAGTCGATCGAACTGACGGCGCATAGCCAACATCGTGAAGCCACGCGGCAGCCACCACCGCGTCGGCATCCATGGCGCCCAAGCCGACGACCAATCGCTCCGCCGTCGCCGCGACTCCGCAGACATGGGCCCACCGATGCGGCAGATCGGCCAGTCGCTCCTCGGCGATCGCCCGTGCACGTGCCGCGTCCGTCACCACGATGCAAGTCTACGAATGTGCCCGACACAGCACCGACGCGATTTGGGCGAAAGATCCACGCCGCGGCGGCTCCCGTCCGCTGGCGCTCCCGTCCGCCACCACGGACCGAAAAATGCCTATCGGATCGAGGCTGTGAGAACTTTCTCTACTGTTATCAAGAACAGGTTCTCAGCCCACTTCGGGATCGCCATGAGTGGCGTCCACAAAGCGGTCGATGGCCCTATCGATTCGATCCCGAGCGACTTCACCCGATATTCGCCCACTGCTGAACGCCGCCAAATTGGCAAGCCACACATCAGCGATCAGCCCCGCTAGTCGCTGGTCTCTGACCGTGGGCTCGCCGCCGCTCAAAGTCCTTGCCAGCAGACCTTCAATGACGTCGATCGCTTCATCGGTGGCTGCGGCGGCGGTGTGGTCGGCGAGGACGAAGGCGCGCGTCACCGCCTCGGTCAAGCGCGGGTCTTGGTTGCCATTCGGTGTGCAGGCAGTCGACGAGCAAGCGAAGGCGTTCGCGCGGTGTCGACGCGGTGACGGTCCAATCGCGGCTGTTTCCAAACTCTTGGAACTCGCGGGTCAACGCCGACACCAAGAGGTGGATCTTGGAGGGGAAGTACCGGTACAGCGTGCTGACGCCGATTCCGACCTGCGCGGCCACCGCGCGAACGTGCACAGCCTCGTAACCGCCGCTAACTGCCAGCATCATCGCGGCATCTACTGCACTGTTACGGCGGTACGTGTCGACACCGCCAAGGTCGGCCGCCCTATCGGGGCGATGCTGCCTCAACTTCGAAGCCATGCTGCCAACGCCACGCTCAGACGCTGTGATCACCAATTGGTTGGTGAAGCGCGCCGGCTAGCCGATCAAACAGGTCCTCGAATCCGCTCACGTCGCCGTGCGCAGCGAAATGATCGACACCCACCGTCACGAAGACTGCGCTGGCGGTGAACCGGGTGATGCCATCGTGACTGACTCCCGTTCCGCTGACGTGAAGAGCACGTCCTTGGCGGCCGGTGATCTGGGCAGTAATCCTGTGCGGTTCGTGCAACGGGACAGGTCGCAGATACTCCACTGTCAGACTGCGTGTCACCGCGGGCGTGCCGGCCACCCACAACGTGAAGCCCAGTACGTCGTCACAGGCTGTCGCTACTGCGCCGCCGTGCGCCAGTCCTGGGGCGCCGATATGGCGCTCATCGAACGTCACATCGCTGTAGACCTCGTCACCGTCGCGATAGACAACCAGCTGCAATCCATGCGAATTCGCGGGCCCGCACCCGGTACACGTCGAGGTATGCGGAGGCAGTAGATATGGCCCCGGATGTGCTGTGTCACCCATCGTCATCCCCTTGTTTCGCACTGATTCGCGATATCGTCGGGCCCGCACCGCAACTGCAACGAGCCTTCGTTTGGCAGCTTCTGGACGCACCAAGACCCTCCCGCGTAGACACGACGGCCATGCCTACCGACCAGGGTGTTCTCCGTAACCGCGGACAAACCTACGAACAGTTTCGCTACGCTACTCTTGGTACCATACCTTGACGCCTGCTGGAAACGCCGCCCGCAGGTCCCATTTTCCGAAGGGACAACGCAGTGAGCACTCAACCGGCGGCATACGCAGACGACGATGATGACATCGACCCCCGCCGGATCAGGTCGCGTAACCGACTGCTCGACGCGGCGGCGGCACTCCTCACCACCGGGGGAATCGAAGCCGTCACGATCGACGCGGTGACCAAAGCCTCCAAGGTGGCTCGCACCACCCTCTATCGGCATTTCGCAAGCTCATCACAGTTGCTGGCGGCCACATTCGAGCGCCTGCTGCCGCACGTCACTACACCGACACCCGACGAGGGGTCGCTGCGGCAGAGGCTGATTGAAATCCTCAGCCGGCAGGCCGCACTCTTTGCCGATGCCCCGATCCAGGTCACCACGCTGGCTTGGGTCGCCCTTGGGCCCACCGATCCTGCTGCTGACGGCACCGCAGATGAGGACAGCCCGGCTGGCAGCCTGCGTTCTAGGGTCGTCGAGCAATACCGCAAACCGTTCGACGAAATCCTGTCGAGCGACCAGGCTCGCGAAGAACTTGACGAATTCGACCTCGAATTGGCTGAGTGCCAGCTCGTCGGTCCGCTGGTCTTCGCACGCATGACCGGACTCTGCACCATCAGCCGTGACCAGTGCGTCCGCATCGTCGACGACTTTCTGGCCGCACACTCACGCACCCGAACCGAGGCGTGACGGCGAATTGGTAGGTGCGCCGGCGGTTCGCCTGCGGCTTGTCGTCGCTGGGACCGGGCGGCTCGCACTGGGCCTGGCTGAAACTTCCTGGTGACCCTGCGTCATCGCCATCCGCCAGCCGCGCTGAGAAAACGCTACTAACAGTTTCAAAACGCTATGTAGCGTTGTGCTACTATAGGTACACTTATGAGGTTCAGTCGACCACGATCCAGTGAGCCCGTCATATGAAAACCCCTGTCCGCGTGAGTCGTTCGTCGAATCGCGCCGCTGTTGGTCGCACGCTGAATCACTGGCGGCACCATCCACCGTTACGAACGGCCGGGACCGTGGCGCTGGCCCTGGTCGTAGTAGTGGTATCGACGGTCTACCTGCAATTTCACGGTGAGTTCACTCCGGCCATGCACTTGACCCTGGTGTCGGATCGCGCTGGGCTGGTCATGGAGCCCGGGGCAAAAGTGACCTACAACGGCGTCGAAATCGGCCGGGTCGCCGCGGTGCGCGCGATCCAGCAAGATGACACCACCAAGGCGAAACTGTCCCTGGACGTCGCTCCAAAGTACATCGAGCTGATCCCGGCCAACGTGACCGCCGAGATCAAGGCCAGCACGGTATTCGGCAACAAGTATGTAGCCTTCCGTAGCCCGTCGAGACCGGCATCTGCGCGCGTGTCGAGCTCGCAGGTGATCGACGTCTCGCACGTGACGACCGAATTCAACACCCTGTTCGAAACCTTGATGTCGATCGCGCAGAAAGTCGATCCCGTCAAACTCAACCTGACTCTTGCGGCCACCGCCGAGGCACTGGACGGGCACGGCCTCGACTTCGGCCGATCAATCATCGCGGGCAATGCTGTCCTCGACGACATCAACCCTGAAATGCCGCAGATCCGCGAAGACATCAAACGCCTTACCGACCTCGCCGACGTCTATGCCCAATCCTCACCCGATTTCTGGAAATTCCTCAACAATGCAGCGACCACGGCAGGCACCGTCAATGAGCAGCGAGCCGATCTCGATGCGGCGCTGCTGGCTGCCGCGGGCTTCGGCAACGCTGGCGCTGACATCGTGGGGCGGGGAAGTCCCTACCTGGTGCGAGGTCTGGCTGACCTGGTGACGACCACCGGCACCTTGAACACCTACAGTCCCGAATTCCTGTGCAGCATAAGAAATTATGCTGCGATCCTGCCGCAGACTGTTGAATCCGCAGGCGGCAACGGCTACTCGATCGACTTCCGTATCGGGCTCACCGGTGCGCCGAATCCGTACGTCTATCCGGATAACCTGCCCCGTTCCAATGCGCGAGGCGGCCCGGGCGGCGCCCCTGGATGTTGGCAGACAGTCACCAAGGATTTCTGGCCCGCCCCTTACCTGGTAGCCGACACCGGCGCATCACTGGCTCCCTACAACCACCTCGAACTCGGGCAGCCATTGCTTACCGAATATGTGTGGGGACGCCAGGTCGGTGAAAACACCATCAATCCCTAGGACGAGCAGGCCTGCGGACCCACCGGTCCACGACTACGTCGAAGCGGCGCTCAGCGGCCTCGATACATAGAATCGTCATATTCCGATGGAACTGGGAGACAGCGACATTGGGGCGGCATGCAGTCGCTCAGGAAGCGCTTCCTCGCCGGACGCGTAAGGGAATCGAAACAGGTCCTCGCAGTGAAGGATTGGTACCCCAGCGCACGGGTCCAGCAAGCTCCAGGCCGTCGAGTTCGTCCAGCAGATGGTCCACCGCTGTGATCACTTCGAGTCGTGCGAGATGAGCGCCCAGACAAAAGTGAAGTCCATGGCCGAATGCCAGGTGCCCGGTCGTGTCGCGATGAGGGTCGAACCGATCGGGGTCGCTGAACTTCGCCGGGTCTCGGTTCGCCGAGGCATAGAAGAGCAACGCCTTTGCGCCCTTAGGGATTACCGTGTCGCCGATCCGATAGGGCGCGGTAGCGGTTCTGGTGACCCACTGCACCGGCGAGCCCCAACGCGCGGTCTCCTCGACCGCCGGGCGAAGCAGGCTGCGGTCGGCTTTCAACGTCAGGAAGAACTCGCGGTCCTCGGCGAGCCTGACGAGCAGCATGCCCAACAGGTTTGTAGTGGTCTCGTTGCCGGCGACCAGAAGGATGAGCGCGTAGAAGAAAGCTTCCTGATCGCTGAGCTCGCCGGATTCTTTGGCTGCCTGCAACCAACCCAAGAGATCGTCTGCCGACGTGCTGGACCGCCGGCCCATCTCGACGTCTATGAAGCTGCGCATCTGCACGTAGGACTGAAGTAGCGAACCGACGTATCGCATGACCTCGTGCACCGACCGCGGTCCGAATAGTCTCGCGAACTTGTTGGATACGGTGCGAAAGGCCGGCCACTGAGGATGGGGAATACCCAAGATTGTGGCAATGACGTTGATGGGCATGGGGATCGTCAGCGCCGCGACCATGTCAATGACGTCGCCGTCTCGCAGTGGCCTGATCGCCTCATCGGACAACGCGCGAATATCTGTGGCCAGAGTCTGTACCGAACGCTTGCTGAACATGGGCGCGGTCAGATGCCGCAGGCGGGTGTGATCGGGTGGGTCTGTGGTGAGTACAGCACTGGTGACAAACGACCGCAGCATGATGCCGTCCCTCGACGAGAACACCTCATTGTTGCGAACGGCCTTGTGCACGTCCTCGTAGCGCCCCATCATCCAGACGCCGAGCCGCTCGTTGACGACCACCGGATGCTCACGAATGCGCAGCAGCTCGGGATAGGGGTCGGCGATGTTCTCGGCGAGCGTCGGATCGAATGTGGTTCGTGGCACCGACTTCGGCGCCGATGCAGTGCGTGGGCGCCGTAGATCGCGGTAAGCCCCTGTCGCAACCGGACGCCACAGATCAGTGACGGAGCTGCGAGTTGCAGAAAGCACCGCGCGTGGTGGGGGCCGTAGAAGATCCGTCGACATAACATGACGTTAGGCCGGTCGCAATGGCTCGATAATGACAGAATCAGACAGACATTTGATATTTTCAGACACATGCCTAGTCCGATGGCCCCGGTGTGGGACGTGGCGCGCTCCTCGGCGCCGGGTCGACACATCTTGGAGACCGCGGTACACCACGGCCTCAATCCTGAAATCTGTTTGTCTGGAACAGGACTCACGTCGCAGGGGTTGAGGGACCCGACCAGCGAGATGCATGCGAGTCAGGAACTGACGATGATTCGCAACCTGATCGGCCGACTCGGCGATCAACCGGGACTGGGTACGGAAACCGGTGCGCGCTACACCTTCGCCGACATGGGCATTCTGGGTTATGCACTGATTTCGAGTCCAACCGTTGGGGACGCGATAGACGTCGCCTGCCGGTACGCCGCACTCAGTACCGTCTACCTGAGTCTGGCCGCACCAGAACTCAACAACACCGAAGCGGTCATCGGTCTTGATAACGCCCAGGTTCCTCCCGATGTGCGGAGGTTTCTGCTCGAACGCGATTTTGCAATGTTCCTGCAGATCTTGCCGCCGCTCATGCGTGGCGTTGACGCGCCGATCGCGATGCGACTGGAGGTGGCGGATCTGCAGCTGCCGGCAAGTCTGGTGGAGATCGACAACGTGACGGTCACTGTGGAGAACGCGGTGCGCAACGCCCTGATTGTCCCCGCTGATCTGGTGAGCCAACCGATGCCCGCGCCAGATCCCCAGACTGCGGCGATCTGTATCCGCCAGTGCGAGGAGTTATTGAACCGTCGACGAACCCGTCGTGGCATATCAGCCTGGGTGCGGATGCGGATGATCCAAGATTCGACCCAGATCCCATCCATGGCGACCATCGCGAGGGAACTCTGCATCACCGATCGCACGTTGCACCGTCACTTGGCGGGAGAGGGAACCAGCTACCGCGCACTCGCAGACGAGGTTCGCGCAGCGCTGGCCGCCGAGCTGTTGAGTTCGGGACTCACTGTCGAGGAAACTGCACGCCGACTTGGCTATTCGGAGACGGCCGCATTCACTCGAGCCCATATTCGGTGGAATGGGCGCCCACCCAGTGAGTCCAAGCGCCGTGGGCGGTCAACGGCTCAAACGTGATGTGAGGGCAAGCTGCATGCTCACGCGCCGACGTCGACTGTCGGGCGGTATCGCGACGGTGCCGCAGTCCTTGGTCTAGTGGCGAGACGTTGTGGCCACCAGCTCCGTTCGCGCAGCAAAGTAGCGATGGCGGGTACGGTCAGCGTCCGGACCAGGAAAGTATCCAACAGCAGTCCGCAGCCAATGATGAGGCCGGTCTCGATCATGATCGCGACCGAGCCGATCATCAAGCCGAACATGCTCGCGGCGAAGATCAGGCCGGCGGAGGTGATGACCGAGCCTGTGGTGGCGACCGTCCGTAGAACGCCGATACGCAGATTGCTGCCGCTCTCCTCCCGCAGTCGCGATACCAGTAACATGTTGTAGTCGGCACCGACTGCCACCAGAATGATGAAGGCTAATAGCGGTACAGGCCAGGCGATTTCATGACCGAGTATCCATTGGAAAACGATGACTCCGATGCCGAGTGAGGCGAGGTAGTTCAGCACCACGGTGCCAAGGAGATACAGCGGTGCCACGAGCGCGCGCAGTAGCACCACCAGGATGAGTCCAACGATGACCAGGGTGGCGATGGCAAGTTGGATGAAGTCGGACGAGAGCAGACGCTGGATATCAGAATTGACCGCGGGGAAGCCGGCGACAGAGATCGTGGCGTTCGCCAGCGAGGTGTTCGGCCTGGCTCCATCGGCGACTTGGGTCATCTGGCGGGCAAGGTCCATCGCTTCGACGCTGTAGGGATCGTTGCTGGTCTCCACTGCGAATCGCGCCGTTTTCCCATCGGGTGACAGGAACTGCTTTGCGACGTCGGCGAATTGGCGGTTCGCAAAGGCGTCTGCGGGCAGGTAGAAGCCGGACGCGGCATCCGAACCCGCGGACGCGCGAGACGAGTTCTGAAGCTGGGTGGCGATTTGGCTCATACCGGATAGCATCTCAATATTGCTGTCCGCCAGCGTCTTTACCCCATCGGCCAGCGCGCGGGAACCGGAGGCGAGCTGGCTGATGCCGTCTTGTAGCCGGGTGATGTTGGCCGCGAGATCGGCGGGCTTTCCCAGCGCGCCGAATGCCTTGTTCATGGCATTGACGGCAGTCTGAACGTCGGCGATGGTGCCGGTTACGGTGGCGTTGGTGGCGGGGTCGTAGCGGTCACCCAGCGCGGCGACCTGGGAGAAGAATCCGTTGTTTCTCAGAGCAACCAGGATCTGGACCTGGTCGCGGATTTGAGCGCATTGGGGAGTTGTGACGCACCAGGGTGACCCATTGAGCAGGTCGACGAGCGGGTTCAGGGTGTCGATGGCGCCTTGTGTGCGTTCGGCCAGCGGGCGGATGCCTGGGCCGGCTTGTATTGCGTTGTCGATACTGGGGCTGGTCGCTGAGAGTTGGTGCAGAAGTGGGGCAAACCGTTGGAAGTCCTGGCCGGCGGACTGTGCTTGGGTGAGCACTGGGCCTAATGGTTTCAGTGCGGTCCGTACAGATGTGTCGAGCTGCGCGAGTCCGTTGGCCAGTTGGTTGGCTCCATCGGTGAGCTTGGCGAGGTCATCGCGGCGGGAATTGCCATCGGCGACGGCACCGGCCATCTTGTCGCCGATTTGCCTGTTCTGCCACGATAATTGCGCTTGGTCAAGGCGGGTGCCTGCCGGACGGGTGACTCCGGATATCTTGACCACGCCGGGGATCTGGGAGATGCGCGATGCCATTTCGTCGAGGTCGGCCAGCCCTTTCCCGGTGCGCATGTCGACGGGGTTTTCGACCACTAGGAACTCGGTGATGACGACGTCTTTGCGAAAGTGTCGGTCGAGGAGCTGGTAGCCCTCATTGCTAGCCGTGGTGGGAGGTTGTCCTTTTCGGTCGTCGTAGCTGATCTTCATCGTGGCAGCTGCACCGGAAAGAGCCAGGAGGATCATCAAGCTAGCAACGAGCAACGGCCGAGGGTGACGCACGACCGCCACAGCGACGCTGTTCCAGTACCGGCGGGTGCGGTCGGGCTTGGGTTCACCGATACCGCGTCGGGCCGCCAACGCCAACACTGGCGGCAACAGTGTCACCGTAGCCAGGAAGCCCACAAGTACGGCAACCGCGCACGCTGGTCCCAATCCGGCGAACACGCTCAGCGTGGCGAAGACCATGGCCAGAAAAGCCAGGGCGACAGTAGCTGCCGACGCGAAGATCACTCGTCCGATGCTGGCCGTCGCGTGAATGACAGCGAGATCGGCAGGGGTACCGGCGCGCCGCTGTTCGTGGTACCGGCTGATCAAAAAGACTGTGTAATCGGTTCCTGCGCCGAGAAGGATCGCGGTCATGAATGCCACGGTGAACTGCGAAACCGGCATGCCCAGCTGCCCGAATGCGGACAAGACACCACGGCCGACGGCCAGACTCAGCCCGATGACTAGCAAGGGCAATAACGCGGTAAACAACGACCGGTAGACCATCAGCAGGATCAACGCGATCAACCCGGCCGTTGCGATCGAGATGAACAGCAAATCGTGTTCGGCAGAAGCGATTTGGTCACTGAAGGTTGCCGGGGGACCGGTCACGCGGACGGTGATGTCCGACCCGTCGAAGGCGCGTTGGGCGGTGGCGCGGACTGCCTGCACCGATTCCGCTGCAGTGGGATCACCCAGAGTCCCGGCCACCCCCACCGGTAGGAACCACGCTTTGCCGTCTGCGCTGACGGCTTGTGCCTTCATCACGGGATCGGCCAGCAAGTCCTGCACCAGCAGCACGTGGGCGTGATCGGCTCGAAGGCGCTCGACGAGCCTCGAGTATCGATCCCGCGCCTGCTGCGTCAGCCCAGCGGGGCTTTCCATGGCGACGAACAGCATCGTCTTCGACCCTTGCTCGCCGAACGCAGCGCTCATGCGGTCAACAGTCTGAAATGACGGCACGTCCCGGGGAATGAGGTCGACCGACTGTCGCCGCACAACGGTTTCGAGCTGTGGGAACAACAGCGCTAGCACCACTGCAATGGCGAGCCACCCACCGATCACGAGCGCCTTGTGGTGAACCGTGAAGGCGGCAAGCCTGGCCAGCCGCGCACTGTATTCCGGCGACGCTGCGGGGTCGGCAAGACGGACGCGTCGAGAAACGGTCCCGACACCGTGGACATCATCAGCCACCGTCACGCCCCCTCAAGAGTGGAACTATCGGTATAGCACCGATACTAACGGTTTCCTATTTGCCCGCGCGACCCCCGGGCAAACGGCGGCTATCTCGGCAACCCGGCTCCGAATCATCGAATCAATTTGCAGCACCGTCAGTTTCGTCATCGACCAGGTCATGGCGAACGACGCGCACACGTCCATGCGGGAGGCAAGCCATGTAGCCATGCCGTTTGCCGTACAGCTCCCACGCCGTCTCGTGGCTGTCGGGATCGACATCGATGCAATGCCCGCGGGAGAAGCCCAAATGCAGCGCCCCCTCGTCATCGCACCAGGCCCGTGTGCACACTGCGCCGGCCAAATCGAGTAGTGGACGCTCCTGAGCCGACACCCGGGCGGGATCGATAAGCACTTCTTCGGACGGATGCGACCCGATCGCCGGCAAGGTCAGCCTCATGGGCCGCGCGATGACGAGTTCGTTGTAGTCGTCGAGACTCAGAACCAGGCCTTCTCGCAACGAAACTCGCTGGACGGTGCGCTGTTCGATCCACTGCGTATGCATGTCGGTCTCCTGTTCAACACTCCGATGTGTTGTATTTATGGTACTGCTAGTATCGGAGCGATACCAGAAGGTCCTATTTTGCAGCTCGTGGGTGCGGCGGTGGTGCTGTGCATTTTGCTGCGACGGGCACGGCGGGCAACTTCGAGCAAACGAGTCGTTGGGGACCATTCGTCAAGGGGTGCGTTCCTTGTCGGATCCCGCAGCGACCGCGCTATTGGCGTTCGGCATTCTCGTGACCTGGCCGACCGTCGCTTACATCAGCACGCGCCCCTGGGCGTCGCGTGTCCTGGTGACTGCATGCCACGACCCGGCCGAGCTTGAACGTGCCCGGGACAAGCTCTCCCTCTAGCTCGATTTAGACAACCTCGTCGAGGAAATCGATGACGGCTTCGGAGAACGCGTCGTTGTCGTCTCCAGCGATCATGTGACCAGCGTCGGTCACGTCCACCGTGCGCGCGTGCGGCACGAGGTCGACGAAGTCGTTCACTGTCTCCTCCGACACCACGTCCGACAACAGCCCCCGCACAAGAAGCGTAGGAGCAGATACCTGCCGTGCGCCGTCGATCAACACCATGCTCATCCGGTCGAACTCCGCTGCGCCCTCATCTGGATTACCTTGCAGGAAGCCAAAATTCGACGCCACAAAGGCCGGATCCCACCGCCATACCCAACGGTCGTCGGCGCGCTGCTGCAAGACCTTCCGTAGTCCGTCGAGGCTGCTTGGCTTCGATCTGTGTGGGTTGTACGCGGCGATAACCTCGGCGGCAGACTCAAGATCGGCGAAACCGTCGGGGTGCGCCGCCATGAATGCGACGACGCGCCGTGCGCCCTGCATCTCCATGCGTGGAGTGATGTCCACCAGCACCACGGCGTCCCACAGGTCAGGTGATGCGAGTAGGTGAGTGCCCAGGATCGTCAGACCGCCGAGGGAAGCTCCAATGGCCACAACAGGGTGCCCACCTGCCGCGTGCGAACGCACCGCGAGCAGGTCGCCGCCGAGTCGATCAAGGTCATAGCGGCCATCCGGGTCCCAGTCACTATCCCCGTGTCCGCGCGCATCGTAGGCCGCCGCGAGGTAGCCGCGTGCGTGTAAGCGCTGCGCTGTCGCATCCCACGCATGACGGCTTTGGCCTCCTCCGTGTAGCAGCAATACGGCTGCCCGCGGCTTCGCGCACGGATACAGGTCGACCGCCAAGGAGACTCCGTCGGTGGTGGGCACTCGCTGGAGGACAGGTCTTACCCTGCGCCGCCTGCCGAGCCCGGGGGACATCACGAGGCCGCCTTCTGGCCCACAACAGTCACAGTGCCCTGGGCAGCGCACACAGCCCGCCCGTCGTTGGTAATATCGATTCTCGCGACACCGCTGCTCTTCCCGAGCGAGATGATCTCGGCTACCGCGACGCACGTGCCGCTGGACACCGGTCGGAGTAGGTTCAGCTTGAATTCGGTGGTCGCAACCCAGGATCCGGCAGGAATGACGGGATAGAACACGACGCCGAGACAGTGGTCAACGAGCGCCGACAGACAGCCACCGTGCAACGAGCCGAAGGGCGTCTTTAAGTCGTCCCGGGCGTCCATCTCGACGACGAGGCGTCCCGCTAAGAAATCGGTATGACGAAATCCTAAGTAGCCAGCCAGGCCGCCGGCCGTCAACGCCGCCCCTTTTAACTGGTTGGCGACCTGCGCGTCGAATGCGGCGAAGTTCGCGGACATGTTCACCTCTCCTCGGTGTGGGGGCTGGTGTTTGAGACACTACGCCTGACTTGTTACATCACGTTGCGTCTTGGCCAGAGACGATTGCGGGTAGAAGAAGACGTTGCAGATAGGTGCGCAGTCCGTCTCTGCTTCGATCCCTTGGGCCACGAACGGTGAGCAGACTCAGCACGGTGCGAAGTATCCATTCCGCGGCGTCATCAACGGAGACCCCGGGCGCCAACTGGTTCCAGTGCGTCGCGAAGAGAGGCCGAAGAAACTCGGTGACGAGTTCGAAAAGCATGGTCGATGTTCCCTCGGCAAGGCCCACACCCGCGAGTTCACGATCGCTGCCGAATAGGACGCCGATGATGGGCCTTCGGCGGGCCGCAATCACAGTGTGATCGATGAAATCAACGATCGCAGAACCTAAGTCACTATGGCCGGACAACCGCGGTTCCATCCGGCGTAGGTATTCTTCGGTGGCGCGAATGATGACCCCAGAGATCACGGCCTCGCGACTCGCGAAGTACCGGTAAACCGTCGCCCGTGACACACCGGCATTTCTGGCGATGTCCTCCATAGTGGTGCCTGCGAGACCCTGCACCTCAAGGCAGCGCTCAGCGGCGTCGAGCAATCGGTCGCGCCCTGATCTCCCATCCGCCGCAGCGGACGCGCCCCAGCGCAATGACTTTGTCGCCACGTGATCAGTATGCACACGACTCAGCACTACGCGATCAACTATGCAACAGAGTTTCTAATCTGTCTCAGATAAAGGCACTCCTGGGCCCCTGAGAGGGGCCCCGCCTGACCACGAGCGTGGTTGTTCGCGGCACCGTTCTCTGCTGGGACCACTTTGGGGCCAAACGGCTTGCGCGATGCCGAACGGCGTGCGCGTCCGTCAATGTCACGAGCTGCCCTGAAACCATTACAACTGCTGCTGAACTGCGAAAACGTGCCACCGCCGCTTCCCGGGGGTCGCGTGGTCCTACGTAACACGGGCCGCTTAGATGCGACCTCGCCTAGCCGTCGGTGTCGGTAACCTGTTCAGCGGAAACAACTTTCAGCAGTTTGTCGCGGGCGGCGCAAAGCCCATCTAATGCTGAATTGAAGTCAAGCGCGGCATCGGCCAGCGAGGCGCGGCCGGCTGGATGACCGTGTGCCGCCAGCACCCGTGCTGCATATCGGAGATCGGTCGTGTAATGAATGAGGTCCACGATGTAGCGGGTGGTCGCGGTCGGCGCCGCGCCTTGAGGGCGCTGGAGGTTGCTGGACATCAGGCTTGTCCAGTCTGCGATTGCGCGGCGGTCGAAACTGTACAGCCCCTCGAGCATCCAACGTCGCCACCGGGCTGGACGGCCGCTACGAGCACCGGAAGGAAGCGGTGAGGAAGCCATCAATCGAGCCTAAGAGCTCACCCAGCGTTTTTCTGGGCCCATAAGCAGCGGTCTGAAGCGGCAATCGCCCCGTAAGCCGACCTTTGCCCACCGACGCCGAGACGCCTGTTGTCACGAGACCCCGGCGGCGGTCGCGACGCGCAGCTGGTCGGCTGCCACCCTCCATTTCCGAAGTGTCTGGCCCGCTGATCGGCCGAGTAAAGAGCGCCTTCGGCGCGACTTCGTCGTGGCTTCGCCACCCTTGACACAACCGATCGCAGCGACAGGACGGCCGCATGGGGAGCGGCCCGTTAGTGGCACCGCTTTTACGAGGCGAGTGACGACAGTTTTGACGACAACGCTGACGACAGTTGCTGCCTCAACGACGTCCCCTACACGACAACTTGCGACCTATCGTGCCTGGTCACGGACTCTGCCCGCTCCTGGCAGTGTGGGGGTCAGGGGTTCGAATCCCCTTAGCTCCACTTAGATCGTAGCAGGTCAGAGGTAGTTTTCGAGCATCTGACCTGATTACGTCAACATTCCAGGTCAACAAAGCGACTAAGATGCCGCCCATGGCCTCTCTCCGGGAACGAAAGCGCAAAGACGGCACCATCTATTGGGCCGTTCTGTATAGGCATCACAACAAGCAGACCAGCACGTCTTTTGACGACTTCACCAAGGCCGAGCGGTTCTGCGAACTCGCTACCAAGTTTGGTGTTGATAACGCGCTGGCGACCATTGCCGACAACGTGTCTGTCGTCTCGGAGATCACCGTCGAACAGTGGTGCCTGCATCACGTGGATCTGTTGACCGGCGTTGACCGCAACACCGCCAACAAATATCGGGCGTACATCCGCAACGACATTGCTCCAGTCCTGGGAACCCTGCCTCTGGTCGCCCTGACGCCCGAACTGGTGAAGGCGTGGGTGAACGAGATGCAGGAGCCAGACGAAGACGGCAAGAGGCCCGCAAGCAAAACTGTCCGTAACAAGCTGATGTTTCTAGCGGGTGCGCTCAACACCGCCGTCCCGAAGAAGATCCCCGAGAACCCGGCAAGCAACATCGAACTCCGACCTGATGACGATCCGCAGGAGATGTACTTCCTAACCAAGACTCAGTTCGCCCACCTCCTCCAGGAGGTGACTCCGCACTGGCGTCTGCTTGTCCAGTTCTTGGCCGTCACTGGTGCCCGCTGGGGAGAGGTCACCGCGCTCCGTCCTAGTGACGTGGACCGTGAGAACAACCGGGTGCACATCCGGCGTTCGTGGAAGCACGGAGCCGACGGATACCGGCTCGGCACCACCAAGACCACCAACAGCGTCCGGTGGATCAAGGTACCCAAGCAGTTGCTCGACCAGCTCGACTACAGCGGCGAGTACATCTTCACGAATCGCACTGGTGGCCCAGTGAGATCTCACGGCTTCATTCGTCGCGTCTGGATGCCCGCCGTGGAGCGGGCGTGGCCGTCGGTCGACGACAAGGGCCAGCCGATCCAGCACAATCGTCAGCACCCGAAGCCGCGAATCCACGACTTGCGTCATTCCGCCGCGAGTTGGCTGCTGCAAGATCGAGTGCCGATGGCCGTCGTCTCCAAGCATCTTGGTCACCGCGACATTCGGACCACCGTGAACACATACGGCCACTTCGACGAACACAGCATGGAGGCCATCTCGGACTCGATGGAGTCCATGGTCACCGCCGTCTAAACCTTCTAGCTTCTGTTGTAAACAAAGGCCCCGCAGTCTATTTCAGGCTTGCGGGGTCTTTTCGTGTCTTCTGTCGATCGCTTTGGAACGTGCTAGCGTTGTGATTCAGCTTTACGGAACACCAGGGGACTCCACGGGTCCGATCGAATCTCGATCGACAAGGACCCTCCGTGCTCACACCCCTGACCTATTCCACCGCCGAGGCCACCGAAAAGCTTGGTGCTCCTTCCGAGCCCTGGTTGATCAAGCAGCTCCGCCTGGGGCGACTGCCTGGCCGAAAAATCGGCAGACACTGGCGTCTCACTGACGGTGACCTCGAAGAGTGCCTGAACATCTGGGCCAACACCGTCGCTCGCGAAGAGCCGAAGCCGCAGGCGATCATCCCGCTGGGTCCTGGTGACAGTGGGCTGACTCGCACCTCCGCCCGCCGCGTGGTGAACCTATGAGCCAGTGCAAAGTCTGCCGAGCCGAGTCCGGGCTGTTCCTCTGCTCCCGCCACATCAAGTATCTGGAAGATGGCCTCGGCGAGATTCCGTGGCTCACTTCGGAGCTGCAAGTCACCATCACAAAGAGAGACCGGCTCCACCAAGTCGTGGGTCACAGCGACCAAGACACGCGGTCAGTCATCAACTTCGGGGCGAGCCGCCTTCACTCGGATGTGGAGATCCTCCTGGCCGATTGGGTGAGCAGGCTGGTCCACGACAATGGCCTGCAATTCCTGCCGAAGTACAAGGTTCCTCACGACTTCATCGGGCCGCTGCTGCTCCACTGGAGTCGTCTGCCGCGTGGCTACACCCCGACACCGACGCGCATGTCCCGCTGGCTGGCCCACCACGTCAACACCGCAGCGATGCGCGAAGACGCCGGAGACCTCTACCGCGAGATCATCGGCCTGACTGGCGATCCCGATAAGCCCCAGGGCTACCCCGGTCGTCTGGTGGCCGCGATCAACCGCCGTACCAAGCTCTTCGCTGGTCCTTGCCCGACCCCGATCGGCTATGGCGAGCAGGGCGAAGAGATTGCCTGCGCCATCCCGCTATACGCAGTGGATGGCCAGGAGGTCGTCACGTGCAAGCGGTGCCGACACGAGGTCGACGTCCAGGAGAACCGCCAGCAGGCGCTCAAGACAAGGGATCTCATGACCGAGGCCCAGCTCCTGGAGACCCTCGACACCCTCGACGAGCACGTTCCCCGCGTCACGTTCTACGAGTGGCTCAAGGACAAGCAAGTCTACGTCCACGGCTACCTCCACGAGGGCGGCATCGTCCCGAAGAAGATTCGCAACTCGGACCCCCGCGTTTTCTCCCTCGCGCAGGTCCGAGTTCTGCGTTGGCAGGCCATGCAGGAAAAGGTGGCCAGCTAGTGATCCTGTACTTCTACCCACGAGGAGCCGGAACAGGTGAGGGCAACAACGCCCTCCTTGGAAGCAAGGACCTCCACCTCGTGAACATCACCCCGAATCTCGATCCACAGAAGGCCACCATCGCCGAAGGCATCGACTACGTGGCCGACCACATCGAAGAAGGCGTCAACTGCCCGGTGTGCGATCAGCACGTCCAGCTCTACTACCGAAAGCTGAACGCGCAGATGGCCTCCGTCGCAATCGCCATGTATCGCGTGGCTGGTGGCGACTGGGTTCACATCCCCAGCCTCCAGATGCTCCGCGCCGACGAGACCAAGCTCCGCTATTGGGGCTTGATCGAAGCCCGGCCCGACGACGAGCGCGATGACGGCTCACCCCGCACCGGCTGGTGGCGGCTCACCTGGGACGGCATCCAGTTCGTCCTTGGCAATCTGCGCGTGCAGAACGCCGCCGTCGTCTTCAACGGTGAATGCCTGCGCCTCGACGGTCCGTTGATCAGTGTCCGAGAAGCCCTCGGTCGTCGGTTCCGCTACGACGAACTGATGGGGAGGGCTGCCTGATGCCCGAGCTTGAATACGTCCTCGACCAGCTCGTTGACGAGGGCCACGACATCGACGTCGAGAAGTGCCTTGCGGACTTCGAGAACTACGTCAGCCTCCAGGACCAGCTCAACGGTTCGGCACCGTGGCAGTACGGCCAGCAGCTCAAGCCTGGTGATCGTGCACGGCAGCGCAACCAGATTCGCTTCTGGTCCAACACCGACGACGGCGGTACGCACTGTATCGAGGGGACCATGTCGGTCTCGGAGGTGAAGGTCGAACAGACCAGTGGCTCCACGATCTACACGATCACGGGCCACATGTTCGACCCGATCACGCAGTACATGATGCCGCCACACGTCGAGCCCGCCGACGACCCGAAGCCGTCTGAACCGCTCATCGACGATGTCGTCGTCTCGGAAGTCGGCACCGACAACGGTTTCGAGCTGCTCGGCTACATCAACACTGACGACTTGGAGATCAAGCAGGACACCGACTATGTCCGCTCCTGGGGCGGTCAGGTTCTCAAGATGCGCCAGGAGACGACAGTCGAGTTCAGCACCTTCAAGGTCGGTCCCGGCTTCGAGAAACTGTTCGGCTGGTGAGCGCGATGATCGAGCTGCGCAAGCTGAACCCCAACACCGACGGCCAGGAGCTAGAGACCCGTGCCCGCTGCCAGGACGACGGCCATCCCGTCGGTGCCGTCCATCCGTATTGGTTCGGTCACGGCCAGCCTGGCTCGGTCTGCCACTGTGGCCGCGTCATTCGTTCTGGTGTGCTGCCGGTAGTCCGATGGCCCCGTCCGCCCGCTGTGCGTCGATCCAGGCCGGTATTCGCATGACCGACGTCGTCAACCTCGACGAGGTGCCCGAGGACGTCCATCCGATGCCCATGTCTCCCTCGGTGGTCTACGACGAGCCCAACCGGCGGCATGGTCATCTGCTGATCGCTTCTGGTGGACAGGATTACGTCTTCATCAACGACGGTGGCGGAGTCATCAGGTTCGGTCACTTCGCCGGTCCAGCTCACGAGCTGACACCAGACCAACTGCGAGTCGTCGGCGAGTACTGCTTCCGCATGGCCGATCGGCTGGAGGCTGCACAGTGAAGCAACGCGAGATCCCTGTCCGCACCTTGGAGAACCTCGCCGCGTGTCAGTCCATCGGACTCGACTTCTGGTCGGAGGCACCTCCGCCGTCGACTGTCTGGGCGCTCGACGATCAACGGCAGCCGCACCTGGTGAAGATCGACCGCCGACGCAGCATCGCCCACCACAAGGCCAACTGCGACCGGCACTCCTGCGTTCTGGCCGCGTGTGAATCGAGCTGGGCGGCAGCATGACCAACCCGTTCGATGACACCAGCAGGTGGACCGTCATGGCATCGCGATTCGAGACGCCACAGTTCCTGCTTGAAGCCATGGACAACCTCATGGAGGAGTTCATCGCCTCACTGCCGGAAGACAGCCCGGCACTTGAGTTCTGGCGGTCTCTGCCCAAGCCTCCCAGGGACGGAGTAGAGGCCCCCTCTGCTCCCTACACGCTTGACCACATCTTCACGCTGCGTCCAGGGTTCTGGTGGGCGGTATGACGCTCTGCGACGAGTGTCAGGCCAAGTCCGACAAGTGGCTCGACTACAGAGTCCCGCGTCAGCTCAAGATCTCCTCCGGTGCTGCCTACGACGACACTGCTGCCGGTGTCGCTGATGCTCGGAAGGCGCGCTATGGGCAGTGGCGCACCACTATCCGCGAACAGCAGCAGGCAATCAGGCGGATCTGCCAGGAGCGCCACACTGCCAACTCCATCGCGAGCACCAGGAAGGCGTAGGAGGCCATCAACGGTCTCCACGACGAAGGGAATCATCACCACCATGAACGCCACCGAGACCACTTGGGAAGCCGTCGAGTACCGCACCGGAGACACCCCCGGCACCGTCCAGATGGCCGAGTTCAGCACAGAGGCGGGCGAGTACTCCGCGATGGTCGTCGAGTCCGTGAAGCGCCCAGGAGCCTGGATGTTGTCGATGACCGGCCTCGGCATTCAGTACTTCGACAGCGAGGACGCCGCGAAGAACGCGGCGCAGCAGTACATCTCAACCCTGTAGTACACCTACAGAAGTCGACAAATAACCGTCAGAAACAGTCAAATAGGCTTAGTGCCAACATCTTCCGAAAATCATCCAAGCGCCGACAAGGCAGTACTCTTGAAATGCGAGAACCCCGGCGGACAACCGCCGGGGCCTCGAAAGTCTCACACCCAAGTAGGCGGCTCCCCTGGAGCCAACAACAGCCGGATAGGTCCCACCCTGTCCGTACCTACAAACAAAGAGACGTTCTCATGGTAGCACCCAACAAGATTCGCCAGAACGGTGTCAGCGCCCGGTGGTCGACGGACTACGTGAAGGCCTACGCCGGTCAGCACAAGCCCACGACGGTCCGAGTGGCACTGGCCATCCACACCCTCGGCGGAGGCATCCTCCGGGTCGACCGGATCACCGCCGAGGCTGAAGTCTGCAAGCGGACCTTCAACAATGCCGTGGCCATCCTCAAACGTGACAGCTTGCTTGAAGTGAAGTACTGGCACGACGGCTCCGGCAAGCCAGTGCCGAGTCACTATGCCCTCCAGCCGGTCTCGGGACATAAGGCCAGGTCGGGAGACGGGCAAGTTCTTGCCCTACGGGCAGGAACGTGCGCGAGTAATACAAAGAATTACCAAGATCTAGATCAGAAGATTGAAGAACTTCTTGGATCAGAAGATCTAGAAGACTTTGGGATTGGATTTGACTCTCCTTCGGAGAGAGTTCCGCCTCGCGGCGGAGCACTCAATCAGCCAGAGGATGTCCAAGAGGTTGAGCCAGGGACTGAGGGCAACGGTGGCCGTACCCCTGGGCGGAGGAACATCCTCACCGCGAACCAGTACACCTTCGAGCACTGCAAGACCGTTCTGGCCGACCCAGACCTGGAGCAGCAAGCCCTGGACATCCTGGAGCTGTTGGACAAGCTTCGGGTCCGGGATGGCCACCGTCCGTTGACGGTTGGCTCCCGCCCGAGCCAACTGACGTCCAGCCGCCTCCTGGTGGCCGTGGACCGCTTCTCCGCACCAGAGACCCTCGACGCCCTCCGTTGGGCCTTCTCCGGGCAATCTGGAGCCAGGAAGTGGGCGCGCAAGATCGACAAGCCCTTCACACTTCGCCAGAACTACACCGGCTTCATCGAGGCGTACCGGAAGGCGTTGGTCGCCGACCTCACACCGAGCGACCCTGAACCAGTCGCCTGGCGCAGTCCGATCGAGGACTTCACACCCGAACAGCGTGCCGATCTGGCCCGCCGTCTCAAGACGCACCGATGAGAACCATGGTGACCGAATGACAGGGATAATCAGGGTCGTGACCGACGATGGAGACGACGATGACATCTACCTCCAGCCGGTGGACCCGAGGGAGATGCTGACCACGCCTGAGCTGTCTGGTCTGCTTCCGCAGGACCAGCCAACCGAGGAGACCGTCGCTCGTTGGGTGGCGACCGTCGCTCGTCTGGATGAGTGGTGGCAGGAGACGTCCCCGCTACTGGTCGAGATGGTGAAGCTGACGTCGTCGTTGCACAGACGCCTGATGGACAACCTGCCGACGAACTGGCCTCGCGACGGCAGTCGGCTGAACAACTCCTGGCAGGTTCTCCAAGACGGCATCCCGATCGCGTACGTGCCACGGGCGGAGATCGTCCACAAGATCCTGGAGGAAGACGCCTACGAGGACCGAGCAAGAGTCGTGGCCGACAACCGCCTGGACATCGCCGACGACTGCCGAGCTGCTCTCGATTCTCGAACACTTCACTACACCGTGGCTGACCTGAGCGTCCTGATTGACGAAGCGGTGGCGGTTTTGGTCGAGGGTCGCTTCGCGTCTGCACAGAGCCTGGCTGTCAACATCGCCGACAACATTGTGAGACGCACGATGGACCCAAAGTGGAAGTACGGGCGGATCGTCGCCACGATCAAGGACTCCCGCTTCGAGGACGAACTCACCAGTGTCGCGCTCGCGTTCCAGCCCACCTTGCGGTTCTACGAGTTTTGGCGCTTCGGAGGTACACCGCCTCGACGCCTGAACCGTCACCGCACTGCCCATTGGCTCACACCGGAACACGTCACGGAAGCGAACGCGACTGCCTCGGTCATGCTGGCCACGAGTCTGCTACTGGCCGTGACTGATTGGCGCAACTGGATCGACAGCCAGAACGCACAGGAAACCCTGTAGTCCGCCTGTAGCAACATTTTTCGATAGAGAGAACCGAAACATGTGCCCGCACACCTACATCGAGATCCACGTCATCGGTAATCAGACCTTGCTGGCCTGCGCCGACTGCCTGGTCGTCCTGGAGCACGACATCCCGGCCTTCGTGAAGCGTTAACTGGCCGTATAAAGCCAATTTCGGGCTTGCATGCAAATTGCGGCTCAAAGAATTCAAAGGTACCTGCCAACGCCTGGCAGAAGTGACAACTAGGGCGAACCACTAGACCACTCCAACCGAAACGGCTGGGGCACCCTCTGATCCGTCTAACTAAGGAGTAACGCATGACAACCGCAACGAAGCTCGACACCGACATGTCGGGATGGGTGCCCGAGTCCCGGCACTACCGCCTCGACACTGAACCCCCCACGTACCTGGTGGTGTCCAAGCTCGACTTTCCGCATTCCAAGGCCGTGAAGGTTTATGAGGCCAACGAAATTGGCCTGGCGGCGAACGGGCTGCGATCCATCAAGAAGTACGACGAGGGCACCACGTGGGAGGCCGCGCTCGAAGGCCTCGGCTACACCGTCGTCGAACCCCCGCCGACACCTGAAGATCCCGAGCCTGAGCCCACTCCCGACCCGGAACCCGGACCCCCCGAGCCTGAGCCAACCCCGGAGGAGCACTAGCGGCATGGTGCACTGGGCAGTCGTTCACGCTCACGTGTTCTGCTCTGTCCTCGACTGTGATCATCCGCACCGGGTTCGTGGCCTGTGCAACAAGCACCACCTGGAAGCCAAGAGGAACGGGACTCTCCGGCTCCACCCCAAGGCGCGACCGGCCAGACGCGAAGGGTGCTCTGTCCCCGAATGCATTGGAGCACATTACGGCAATGGGGTGTGCCGGATGCACTATCAGCGAGCAGTGCGACGAGGCATCCTCGACCAGTACTCCTGGAGCGACACCAAAAGTACCCAGCCGCCTTCCATCTGGCACCAGAAGTGTTCGGAGCCTGGCTGCGACAGGAAGCACATCGCACGTGGCCTGTGCACGATGCACTACCAACGAGAGCGTCGGAAGCTTCAGAAGAGTCTGATCTGCTCGGAGAGCGGTTGCGAGCTTCCTTCAACGACGCGAGGGATGTGCACCAAGCACTATCAGCGGCAGCTCCAACGCAGCGAGAGCCAGCTCCTTAAGGACGGCACCTCTGCTCTGACATGTGTGGGACCTGATTGCAGCAGGCCGCAATTCATGCACCGCCTCTGCCGCATTCACTTCGCGAGGCTTGAACGGCTCGGCGCCCTCGATGAGTGGCTGGAGATGTGCTCAACGACGGGAGATGAACTGTGGCACTCGGCGTAATCACGCGAGATGTCGACTGGATTCTCGAAGCGCGGGCCACAGCTCTGCTTAAGCGGGACCGGAAGATTCGCGGCATCAAGGGCGTGGAGGCACTGTCCGAGGAGTACTGCTGGCTCACCGAGGAGCAGATGGTGGCCCGCCAGGACAAAGAGGTCTACAACGTCAACGGCTTCCCTGATCCCAACCTCTACTCGGGAATGCTCTGGCGGGCCTACAACCCGCTGATCGGCAAGCGACCGAAGCGACCGGAAGCGGCATAACACCCCAAGCACGACAGCACTGCTGGCGGCTCATTTGTGGCGCACTTCTTTAGTGCGGATGGGCCTGTGCCCGTTGACGAGAAGGGACAGACAGCAGTGGCGCTGAAGAACCCCCTGAAGGGCACAAAGCCCACCACTGTCGGCATCTTTTGTTTGACCGCCTTGTGGGCTGTCTTCCAATGGCGTGACCCGACACCGCCTCCGGTCCTCGACCAGATCCTGGTCGCCAGCTTCGGTGTGTGGTTCGCCAATGAGGCGATCGACCGCAAGAACAAGAACTCCCCACGACGGACCATCACGACCAACCCGGACGGCTCGGTCACGGTCACCGAAGAGGTCGACGAAGACAAGGAGCGCGGCTGATGAACATGATCATCGGCCTGCTGGAGGGCTTTTGGACGTGGCAGACGCCGCTGTCCTTCCTCGCTGGCGTCGGCGTGCACCACATCTACTGCAAGTACTACCGCGACCGAACGACAAGGAAGGTCCCTGTGTTCAAGAAGAGGGCTGACGGCACGTACCGGTTCAGCACGCGGTTCTGGGTCTACACCAGCATCGCGACCGTGATCATCTGCTGGATCGGTTGGCGCACACAGGCAACCGCCAACGAGGTGGAGCGTCAAGCGAAGGACACCAAGGAATACTCCGTCCAGAACAACGACTGCCTCAAGCAGGTGGTGGAGGTCTTGACGACGAGGGTCGGCTACAACGACGCGCTCGACCGGCTCGACACTCGGCGAGAGGCAATCTGGGACTCCCTGGTCGACAACCTGGCAGTAGCTGACAACAGCGCGGGGCTCAATCAGGCTGCCCTGTACCAGTTTCAGCAGGCTCGGGCAGCACTGCGCCAGGACCGCGTTGACCTGATCAAGGCGCGGGAAGAAAACCAGTACCCGCGCTGCACTCAGATTCAGTCGGAGGCACGTCCGTGATGAACCCGAACTGGAAGTACTACCCGACGATCGCCCTGTGCTTGTTCCTGTGGGTCACGGTGATCGTCGCCAGAACCAACGCCACCAACCAGTTCGACGTAGGACGCGGCCTGGCAATCGGCATCGTCGCAGTCTCCTGGTTCACCATCGGCCTCTGTGTCGAGCGCATCCGGCACCCGAAGGACTGACCGTGGGTGTGTTCTCCTTGCCGCCGGAGGCCAAAAACCTCATGGCCGACGTCGAGGCCTTCAAGGCCGATATCGCCGCCATCCGCCAGCTCCTGGAGCGCCTCGTCGAGATCGAGGAGCAGAAGCTCTAACCCTTCACCCCGACGGCATCGACGCACTGCGGGCAGGCCCTGGAGTCCTCAGAGTCAAACGGCTGCGGCAGGTACACCCTCACCCAGGTCCCGCAGGCCGCAAAGAGGCCGTGGGACTTTTCGGCGATGATCGGCTGGGTCGCATCCGCAATCTTGGCGTAGATCCCCGTCCACGGCTCTTCCGGCATCCGGCAGGCGTGGCGCACCGCTTCGGCTGACACCTCGGGGTCGACCCCGCCGCCAGCTCGCACCAGTTCGTAACGCTCGACCGCCGCGAAGGTGTTCAGGATCTTGGCCACCGCTAGCTCCGTTCTCGGTTGGAGATCCGCACCAACGCCGGTCCGTCGAGGATCTTGCAGTGAGGACCGAGCGCCGGTCCGTACGTCGGCGGCTCCTCCCTGAAGCACGTCAGGCAGTGCCAGATGGTGTGCCCCGTGCCGTGACCCCGGCACGGCTGGTGACCGACGAGGACGTTGCCCGGCTTCAGCTCATGGCCGTTGCGACAGTGCGTCGGCGGCTTGACGATCCACCTGTTTGGTCCCGCCCGAACCACGTCGCCGACCTCAGCCATGCCGACACGGTAGACGCCTCAGGAGACAGCTAGGGCCGACGCCGGATCGTCCAGGTCACCATGTCGCCGTCCTGCTCGGACGCGAAGAGACCGTCGGATACGGACTCCACCGCCAACTCCGCCTCGTAGGCGTCACGGACCTCGAAGTCGTCGACCCATTGCTCCAAGCGCGCTCGGGCCTCCTCGGGTCCCGAGTGGGTGGACTCCCGGTGGTGCTCGCCGAGGAAGGTGGCCCGCAGAACCCAGATGTCGTCCACTGCCGCAGTCTCGCTCATCAAGTCACCTCAGACACGAAAAAGCCACCGTGCCCGAACTGCGGCGAGCCGTTCGTACCCGGTGCCTCGGGTCCCCTGGCTGGCCGTGCGCCTCTGTGGAGTTCGGGCATCTCTAGCTGGCGTGGCGTCGCTGGGTAAGCGTCGTCGGGTGTCACTCTTGCTGGAAGTGGGTCCAGGCCGACGGGAGCAACCAATGTCTGACGAACCGCCATATCCGGGGTGGGACGGCTACCCAGGAATGGACCAGCATCCGCGTATTGAGTGGTTCATGGCCACCAACGACGGCACGGCCATAGACGGATTGCATTGGTTCATCGAGTGGACTACGACGTCGTTCTACATCAAGTCGTTGAATCCGGCGGCTCAACTGATGAAGGTCAGCATGCACGGCCCAGACCCCAGGCCACAGCACATCGGCAAGGCTCACTTTCGCTTCGACCGTGAGCGCACCAATCAGGATCGCGCTGACCGCGCCGCCGCCGCCGGGGGACGCTGGCTCACTCCCGACAGCATGTTGCCTTTGCACTTCGAGGGCCAGCCGGTTGGCGACCACGCCAAGCTCGTCGTGAGATTCAGCGTGGAGCCCGATGCGTTCGCACCGGGTGCGCCCGCCGCTGGTGGTTCCGACAGGCCGTTCAAAAAGGCCATGAAGGGCATTGTGCCCTTGCCTGCCGACGGCAGGGTGCGCCATGTCGATGTGTTTATCAGCGACAACGGCGGACCGTATTGGCCTGACGCCGACAAGGTTCGAGCCTCGCAATCGGGGATGGGGTACATCAGGAACTCTCTGGACTGGTGCCTGTCTGCGGTCGTCTTCGATCGACCCGCCGAGTATCTACCTGACCCCTTTGGCGACCTACGCGGCAACGTCCCGGTCGATCAATGCCTTCGTGGTGTTGTTGCCACGGTGGACGACGACAGCCTGCTGTGGCTCTGCGAGAAGCTCGTACCGGCGGACTAGCGCCTCTGACGCGACGCTTTCTCTCTAGGCCGGAGCGGGGCTTCTGTGCATTGTCGGGCTACTCGCCGTCTACCTCAGCGCGTGTGTAGATCCTGCCGATGCCCTCCGCTGCGGGGTCAATGGGGATTCCCGCCCGCTCGGCGGCTTCGAGGATGTCGAGGCGCTGCCTCAGAGCAGCCTTCCCGTCTTCCCACATGTCGAGGTGGCCTCCCTTCATCAGCCCATGTGCGGCCTGGCGAGCGAGTTCGGTCAGCTCCGCCACGGCGGTGCTCTTGCTAGTCACAGTTCCTTCAGTCATCAGTCAAAAGTACCCACGGTCGCCCGTGAGAAGTAGGCCTGCGACGACGACCGTATGTCGATGGCACTTCGCCATTTGCCTTCGCGAAGAACACTTCTCTGGAAGCGTTCACTGCATGCCATTCACAGTTCTCTTCAAGAATCCCAAGGGTCAGTCAGAGCGCACGTACGACGACGACCACACTTTCGAGATTGTCGAAGGTGGAGTCTTGAAGATCGCGTTAAAGCGGACTGACCTCGTCTCCAACTACTTCGCGCCCGACTATTGGGTCGAGGTGGCTTCACACGGCGAACTGGTTACGCCGACGCTCGGTCCACCTGCCCCCTAATCATCCAGATAGAAGAAGGCCCCGCTCCAGTGATCCTGGGAGCGGGGCCGTCCTAAATTGAGCCCCCGGCGACGGGCGAGATCTGGGTTGCACGTCGTGCTTGGTCGCCCGGGTCGTCCTTACTTTGCGCCGGTCACACCGGTCCAATTTCGCCGTCATGCTGTGGGCACAGTTCGTGCGCCGCGTACGTAGCGAACAGAGTCGCGTGGTACTCCGCGTTCGACTGGCCCGGCCCGTTGTAGGCCTTCTGGACCGCCTGGATCGCCGCGCTCTGGCCACCGGAGTCGAACGCCTTGCACACCCGGTATCCGACGTTGAGCGCATCCTGGGCACACCCAGGACAGTCGATCGCGTAGTAGTTCAGTGAGCTGATCGCCTGGATGAAAGCGTCCTCGGAGGCCGATGCCACTGGAGCTGTACCGAAGGCGATCCCCGTAGCGGCCAGCGTCGCGACTACGAACTTGAGCATGGTTATCACTTTCCCCTCAGCGCGTCAGCGCACCCTTTGACGACATCATCGGAGTCGTAGCCCCCTTTGGCGGGATCGGTGTCGAAGGCAATTTTGCAGGCATCCTCGATGCTGCGGACGTCATTGAAGGACGCTGGGTTGGACTGGGCAGCGCGCCACAGAGGGCGTGCCGCATAAACCAGGTTGTCGTGACCGAAGTCGTAGGACTTCTGATCGCTACCGCAGCCGACGACTCCCAGTGCACCAGCAACCACCATCACGGCAACGAGCAACTTCGTACGGTCGGCGCTCATCACTTCACGCACTCGACCACGTTGCAGAATCCGGCTCCCCGGAGCAGGTCCTCGTAGAAGCCCCTGCGGCTCTCGCGACCGGCGGCACGCTGATCCGCCGTCGTCATGGTGCACGACCCGCCGTCGTAGCAGACCTGACTGGTGCCGTCGGAGCACGACGTCCACGTGGCGCTGGAGTAGTAGTCGGATTGGCACGTCACCGGATCGGCTGCCGCCGTTGGCGCGTGCTTGATCGCGAGGAACGCGAGAATGATCAGACCGACCACGATGACGGTCTTGGTGTACGGCTTCTTGTGGGGCTTGGGGGAGGCGTTGACCGTGTTGACCACGTCAACACTCCCGAGTGTTTTTCCTGGTCGCGTGAAGCTCTTTCGAACTGTTTCGGACATGTGTGGATGAGTCTTTCCGCTGGTAGATGACCTTTTTAGGGGTCAGAACCAAGGATTTCGAGTCCCCTTAGCTCCACAACAAAAACCCGAGGCCACACGGTCTCGGGTTTTTTGCTGTCGGGGTCCGGCGATAGGCCGTTTGTCCTAACTTTGTCCTAAGCCGACACAACAAGGGTGCTGCCGCCCACAGTCTGCTTCGCCGGAAGAAGGCCAGGCGGGTTTCCTGCTGATTCTTGCTGAGCCAGCCCCGCGTTGCCCTTTAGTGGCGCGTATCCGAGGCAGCGCCGAGCACCACTCGTGAGCGTGATCTCTTTCTGCCTAGCAAGCCCAGGTTGAGGATGAGGAAGCCGGCAAGCGCCGGTTGAGGCACGACCGAGTAGCCCAGGTCCTTCAGGACGCCGAGTTCGGTTGGGGTGAGGACCCTCGCCGGGGGGTTGCCGGGGTTCGGATTCATCAAGCGAGGGACCGGATCGTTGAGAAGACCGTCGAGGTGAGCGACTGAGCTACCAGGCGCGTAAGGATCCGGGGTGTAGAGCTTCACGAGTCCTCCGTTGGCGGCGACAGCATTTGGTCCTCCGAAATACAGACCGCCGTTAGCGCCCGTGAGATTCGCGTTAAAGGTGGAATCACCGGCCGCCACGTGATTCCCGTTGATGTCCGTCAAGAAGGAGCTGTAGGTAGCCGACGTTCCCCAACCGAGGATGTGCATCAACTCGTGCATCGTGACAGCCTGAAGGCTGCCCTTGTTGGCACCGCCGCCGATAAGCTCGGGGAAGTAGTTGAAATTGATGCTTCCTTCGGCATCCGCACCGTTGATGTCCACGCCGGTGAGGATCTTGGTCCGGGCCACGGGCTCGCATCCAGAACTCGTGCAACTAGAGGCCGGTTGCGCATAGACGCCATAGGTGCCGCCCGAATAATTGGTGAAGCCGACGGTGACCGTGACCGACGATGAAACCACGAAGTAGGACGCCAGGTAGTTTGCGGCCGACTGCAGTGCGCTTCGGACATCAGACGGCCAGTGCGCCGAGGAGTCGGGGTCCCAGACAAGGTTGATGGTGACGTAGGTGGCGCTGGGGACAATTGTTACGGCAACAGTTTCAGTTGCGTTGCGTATCCCGTTGTTGGCAGTGACCGTAAATGTATCGATGTTGGCTCCGGTTGTAGCGGAAGCATTTCGAGCGGCCAAGCTGGGGGTGTAGGTGAACGCCCCTGTTGTGGGGTTAATGATGACGGTGCCGCCAGCGGTGGAGGTGGTGGGTGCGCTGTAGGTCACGCTGCGTCCGACAGTGTCAGTGAACAGCGCTAAGCCCGTAACCACCCCGGTGCTGCTGTCGGGGGTCCCCACCGTGAGCGCGCCCGCGACAGGAGTGCCCGGATCAACGGGCACAGTCACGCTGACCGTGCTACTGGAAAGACCTTCGTGCACCGTTGCGGTGAAGTCGTTGACGGTCGACAACCCGGCGGCCTGGCGGGCGGCCAGGGTCGGGGTATAGGTGAAGGTGCCGTCGCTGCCGACGACCACTGTGCCCGTGGCGGGCTGGGTGCTGGTGAAGGTCAGCCCGTTGCCTGCGGGAAATCCCAGTGACCCAGTCACCACCCCGGTGTAGATGTCTGGGATGCCCACTACGGGGGTGCCTGGTTCGGGTGCCGGATCAAGAATGTCATTGATGCTCTTGGCGAGCGAATACAGGAACTGTTGGAACCCGTTGGCAGGTTTCGGGTTACTGGTGTTCATGCCACCCACGGACAACAGGAGGCCAACAAAGACCTTGCCAATCGGTGCCAAGGGTGAGGGAGACCAACTCGACGCGGCCGCTACAGCGGCGGGGAGGGGCGTCCTGGTCGTTGACGCCACTACAAGCGGACGGGCCGCCGGTGCGAGAACTGTACGCACCGAACCCGTCGTGGGCGAGACCACGACGATTGAAGTGGTCTCGATACCGCCATTGGTGTTGGCCACAGTGCTGGGAACGGACCTTTCGACGCCTGCGCCATCTGGTGTGGATGTCATCGCGGTACTCGCGTTGTCTCCTGGCTGGATGACTGCCGCAGAAGCGTTACGACGAGCGGTTTTGGTAGCGGGAAGGCTCTTCAGAGATGCAACTGTCGTCCCCGTGAATGCAGAGGAACTCGCGGCCGGGGCTGGTGCAGAGTTCGTAACGGAATCGGCTCCCCCCGCAGGGTGATGAGCGCCAGACGTGGTGCTTCGTCCGGAGTGGCCGGTTCCTGGCGAGGCATCGGCGTGCGCGACACCGGACCCGCTGGCCAGTGCTGCACCCACCCCGAGAGTCAATGCCCCTGCCCCTAACCACGCATACGGCTGACGTCGAGGTACCCGTGCCCGATGCCGACCCGACCCGTTGCGGCCCTGCTTAACTGTCACGGCTAGCCCCCTCTATCCAGCGAACAGGCAACCGGCAGCTAATTGCCAGCTTCTCGCATAGAGCCCACCTAAGCCACTGCCCGCGTGTGACGACTAGTGAGGAAGGTCATCATTGCCCGGGCCAGGTGTCCATAGATAAGGAGGTCTCCATTCCTGCGCGGGCCTCACCGGCGGTGGTGGAAAACGAACCGATGGAGTTCATGTGGTGCCGATCTCGGCACTAGGGCCATAGCCCGTCGACGGATGGTCCACCGCGACCGTGACGACAGTCGCCCGCTCAACCACATCGCTTGCACAACAACAACTTCCAGTCGCCGATTCGCAGTTGCGGACCGATTTCCTTCTCCACGTGCAGCTTTGGCTGGTTAGTTATGCGGGAACGTCGCTATGCCGCATCAGAAGCATCCCGGAAGGTCGAGTCGTCGCGCTGGACGATGTCGAGCTGACCAACACCCCGCCAAGCACGGTAGCCAACGTAACCCCGGCTTGAATACGGCAGACGATCGGCAGCATCGGGGATCGGTGCGGCCGGTGATGGTCGGGCGCGCTTTCTTGTTCCGCTGCAATTTGGCCTCCTGGGATTGGGCGGGGGCTCTACGGTGATGCTGAGCGGACTATCCGGACAGCACGGGGGATCGGGCGATGACGGTTGACAGAGGTTCTCGACGCTTCTCGCGGATCGGCGAACGCCGTGGTGGGGGACTGCCACTGATCCGTTGGCTGCAGGACGGGTCGGCGTCGGGCGGGCTGGCCGTGGTGTTGGTCACCACCCTCCTGCACCCGGCGGCCGCCTTCGCACAACCAACCGATAATGGTGCGTGTGATCCGCTGGACCCGGAGTCGTCGAATTCGTGTGTGGGCAAGCCCGAGCAGGAGTGGCCGGTGGCGCAGGGCAACTTCACTGATCCGGACGATCCTGGTTGGGTCTTCTTCAAGCCGTTCTTCGGCCCGGAGGGCCTGAGCGGGCCCAAGGCTGACAGCCTGCGGGCCGTGCAGTACGGCTGTGGAATCGGACCCGACGGCACGGTCGGCTGCGACACCGTCCCCAGTTCGCAGTCGCTGCCCAGCCCAGCCGCCTCCTTCGATTGCGGTGACTTGCGTTGCCCGGTGCCGCCGCCGGGTACCACTCAAACCGTGGCCGGTCCGAACCAACCCGGCGAGTATGTTCGATCTGACACCTTGGCCTTCACCCGCGACGTCGGGGACGTGTCCGAAGGGCACCGAATCGTTAACGGCGATGCGTGGTGTGCCGTGGGCTACCAGGGATCAGTGAGCTGCACCAGCGGAGCCAATGGCTTCACGCTCGCACCGTGGGGCGGCACCCTGAAGCAGTGAGCTGCGCCGACTGCACCGACGACGGGTGCGGTCCACCGTTAGAGCGGGGCAAGTTGTCCAACTAGGTCCACGTAACCCGCTTCAACCGGGTCGCGTAGGTTCTTGGAGAATCACTGACGAGAACCCAACGCAGCGTTGAACGAAAGCCATCATGACCGAGGACCAGATCCCAGACGTTCCACCGAATCACCTCTCCATCGACCCGCGCAGCCCCTTCTATGACGAAGAGGTGCTCCTGCGCGACGTGGGTATTCGCTTCAACGGCTCCGAGAAGACCAACGTTCACGAATACAACGTGGCTGAGGGCTGGGTGCGTGTTGAAGTCCCTACCGCGAAGGATCGTCGCGGAAATCCGATGGTCGTCAAGCTCAGCGGGACGGTTGAACCTTATTTCCGCCCAGCGGGATAGCGGCCGCCCGGGGTTACTGCCGGGGCGGCGATCAGCCGTCCCCGCATTCAGTCTGTCGCTCTCGTAGCACCGTCGCTGGCCCACTTCTCAGGCCGAGGCGAACAAGGCCGAACCGGCTATCGGCCGGGGTTGGTTGGCGTGGCCATGCTGCGAATAGCTGTCTCCGTCGCAGACCCAATTGACGACGCAAATAGATTTAATTAATGACGCAAGCAACCCCAGCTATTCTTTGTCGTATGCGTCAAATTCGGCGTCAAAACTCGTAGAAACTATTGACGTAATTTTTGTATTCATGCGCCAGCTAACTGTTACCGTCACACCTGTCCCGCTTCAGCAGCGCTTAGGCGGGGACAGGGGATGGGAAGTGGGCCCGCGTCTACGGAGCTTCTGCACTGATCACAGCTGTTGAGGCGCAGCCGCTGTGGCCGGGGGTCCAATCTGCCTAGCTGGGTGCCTCTATGCCTCCAGCTATGTCACATCGATCAGTGAATGAATCACCGGATCGGGGGATCCGGACTTCGAAGGGAATTAACCATGTCCGAAGTAATTGTCATGGGCAAACACCGCAAGGAAGGCTCCGCTGGCGCAATGGTCGTCAAACGGGCCGCCGGTGGCGTCATGGTCGGTGCGGCCCTAACGGCCGGGGTATCCGGGGTATTTGGCGCAGCCACCGCAGCAGCCGCGCCAACCTGCACTCTTGCACCGGTGTGCGCTGACCTGCCCACCACATCCACCGCACTGGTCGGCGACTCCGGGGCCGGTGCCGTCACACAGAAACTGCTGCAGGCGAACGCGGCGCCAGGTGTGCCCGGCCTCGATCCGTTGGTGGCGTTCAACACCTTCATCACGCCGATCCTGGCCAACCCGCTCACTCTGGTCTTCACCGCCGGAATGGTCGGCAACGGCGTGCTTCCCGGCCAGGACGGCGGATTCTTGATCGGCAACGGCGCGGCCGGTGTCCTACCCGGTCAGAACGGTGGCAACGGCGGGCTGTTCTACGGCTTCGGCGGCGACAGTCTGGCCGGCGGCAACGGCGGCAACGCGGGCTTCATCGGTAACGGCGGCAACGCTGTGCTCGCCGGCAACGGCGGCAATGGCGGCTTGTTCTTGGGCAGCGGCGGCAACGCGTTGGTCAACGGCAACGGCGGCAACGCCGGCCTGGTCGGCAATGGCGGGACGAGTGTCGTCGGCGGCAACGGTGGCAACGGTGGTCTGATCTACGGCAACGGCGGCGACGGTGGTGCCGGGAATCCGCTGGCCATCGCTGACGGCGGTAAGGGCGGCAACGGCGGTTTCTACGGCAACGGCGGCAACGGCGGTGACGGCAGCGTCCTCGGCGGTAACGGCGGCGACGGCGGTAACTCCGGCGGAATCGGCAATGGCGGCAACGGTGGTAACGGCAACGTCGATCCGGTGTTGGGCACCCCCTACAACGGCGGCAACGGCGGAACCGGTGGCCAGTTCGCAGGTAACGGCGGTAACGGAGGTGACGGCAGCTCCAACGTGTCCGTGGCGGGAGATACCACCGGTGGCAACGGTGGCGACGGCGGTGTGTCCGGAGCCGTTGGCTACGGCGGCAACGGTGGCGCAGGCGGTTCGGTCATCTCAACCGACGGCACGGCAACCGGCGGAACTGGCGGCCGCGGCGGAGCTTCTGGCCTGGGTGGCAACGGCGGCAACGGCGGCACCGGCGGCAGCGGCACATCCGGTACCGGTAACGGCGTCGGCGGCGACGCCGGAAATGCCGGCCGCGGTGGCACATTCGCCGGCAACGGCGGCAAGGGCGGCACCGGTGGTGGCGGCACGAGCGTCAGTGGAAATGGCACCGGCGGCCTCGGTGGAAACGGCGGCGGTGGTGGCGCGTACATCGGCTCCGGTGGCCCCGGCGGTACCGGCGGCAAGGGCACGTCGGTCACCGGGATCGGCACCGGCGGCAAGGGTGGCAACGGCGGCAGTGGCATGGGCGTGGTCGGCAGCCGGCCAGGCGTCGGCGGCAAGGGTGGTACAGGTACCACGACCAACGGTGCGGACGGACAGAACGGTCAGTAACAGCTAGATCGAAGAAGCCGGATTCGGTGGCTCCGGCCCGCCCCGGGGCCACCGAATTCCGGTGCCGGCACTGCTATTCGGCCGACTCGCTGCGCCGCTCTCCGCCTGGATGGTCGCCAGAGGCACAATGAACCTATGGATGGCGTCCTCGTCTTCGACGGAAACTGCGGAATGTGCACCCGCGTCCGCAACGGCCTGCTGCGCCTGAACCGCACGGGACGGCTTGCCACCGAGCCGATGCAGGGCCGCGGCGTCCGTGAACGTGTCGGAGTCGATGCCGAACGGCTAGTGCAGTCGTCGTGGTGGCTCGACTCGTCCGGCGCCGTTTTCGAAGGAGCGAAGGCGATCAACGCCGCGGTCTCTACGGCGTTGGGAACGCGGTTGCCGCTCCTCGCCTACAGCATCCCGGGCGTCGGACCCGTCCAGGAGATGGTCTATCGGTGGGTCGCCACCCACCGGTACCGCTTTCGCGGAGTCACGCCGCTCTGCGAATCTGATCCCCAACGGTGCACGGCCGCTTAGGGATTCACCGTTGCAGCAGGCCTGCCGCTGTGTCGGCGATGGCGTCGACAGCCGCACCGATTGCTTCGTTCAGCGACGGATCGCGGACTGTGTCGGCGAGCGTCGAGAACGACCACGCAGTTGCCGCGAACGCCGGGACGATGTCGACCAATTCGTTCGGTCGCGGTGGCCGCGGCGGATCGTAGGGCCACAGCGGCGGGAAGAAGAGCTTCCGCGGGATCTTGCCGGTGCCGTCACCGTCGTCAACCCGCACCCACTCGTCGACCGATCGTTTGATCACGGCGGCGCCGTCACCCCCTTGTGCGCTGACGGCGGCTGCAGCCTCCACGATCCGTCGCGTGACATCGCGAGCCGCGAGTTGAACTTGCAGCTGGATATCGCTCCACGGATCTGGCACCGGACCGTGGCTCTTACCCACCCAGGGCGGTTGCGGTGGAAACAGCACCTCCCACAGCCGCGGGTCGATGCCCGCCAGCAGCCGCATCAACGTCGAACTTTCTATTGCCATCACAGCCCCCGATCTGCTCACTTGAGGCCAACGTAGAGCGATAGCCGCCGGCCGCTGCGAGTAGGGCGCTACCCGACCTGCCCCCGGACGGCGCCTCAGCGCAACGAGTAGACCCTCAATGGTGCAGCGAGCGTTCGGCTCTGCTGAGAATCGTGTCGATGGCGTGGTGGATGGCTCTGCTGAGTGATGGATCGCGGACGGTTTCGGCGATGACCAAGAACGACCACGCTGCCGCCGCGAGTGCAGGAACCAGGTCCACGAGGTCGTTCGACCGCGACGGCCGGGGGAGGTCGATCCACCACAGCGGCGGGAAAGGTCAAGTCCAGGGGCGTGGTGTACGACGTCGTCGTGTGATTCTTCGATGTGATGGTTCAGGCGGTCAGTGCCGCGGGGGTGGCCTCCTGTTCGGTCGGTGAGCTCTGATCGGCTCGGGATTTGCTG
>NZ_JACBJQ010000005.1 GCF_013404075.1 Mycolicibacterium vinylchloridicum | reverse complement strand
CAGCAAATCCCGAGCCGATCAGAGCTCACCGACCGAACAGGAGGCCACCCCCGCGGCACTGACCGCCTGAACCATCACATCGAAGAATCACACGACGACGTCGTACACCACGCCCCTGGACTTGACCGTCGATGTCGACCAGGTGCTGCTGACCCAGGCACAGATGCAGGCGATCACCGGCGGCGGCCAGGACCTGACGATCATTCCGACCATGGACGGCAAAGTCCCCGTTGACATCGAGCAGCTGGCCGAATCGGTGCCAAGCGATTGCCGCTTCCTGTTCGCCGAGACCGACACCTTCGGCCCCGATGTCGAGGACTTCCACAAGACCAGCTTTCAGCACCCGGCCCGGCGCGCACTGATCTCGGAGGGGGCGGCGGCCTACCGGGACAACGACACGGCACGCCAGGCGTTCAACATGCTGTCGACGACAGTGCATCGCTGCGCCGCGGGACCGATGGGGTCATATCTGGTCGGCGAGGTCACCGCGGACACCGAATCGCTGCACACCCGGCCGGGCCGGTGCGGCCGCGACTACCGGCTGAAGACGTCGGTTCTGGTCGAGGTGACCTTCTGCACGTATCCCGAGTCGGTGCCCGAGATCGTGATGGCGAACATCGTCAACAAGATTCCGGGTTGAGGACCGTCGAACCGTAACGAATTGTTGGGGCGGTGGCCCACAGTGAGCTTCATTGCGGATACGACGCATCGAATTTCCGTTCCGGAGTCAGTGGCGGCATCGCCGAGTTCGCGAGGGTGATTCACGCCTTCGCGCGATTAGGCCGAATATCCCAAATGTGGAGTCGTGCGGCCGGCTACGCTGACGCCGTAACGGGGTAGTCCGAGCTCCTGTCGGCCTCGTCCCAGAGGTGGAAAATGCTACTGGGGGACGGACGGCCGTTTCATAATGCACCGGACGTTGCACCAGTAGTCGAGGTAAGCGATACTCGACCCTCCTGATGACGCCGTCCAGTCGACCAGTTCCCATCCCTGCGTTCCTAGTGCGTTGAGTTGTTGCAATGCGCTGTCATACGCCAAACTCGTGCAGCTGCGACCCTCGCCTGACGCCGTGAATTGTGTGTACTCCCACCGCTGGGGATACCACTTTTCATCTGATGCCCGCCACCAACCCGACCCGGGCGAGGGAGTGTCCGTCATTTCGGCATCCTACGATGTGCGGGTTCAGCCCGAGTGGCAATTATCGGCGCTCAGAACGGCCCACGTCGTGCCAAGGGACAACAATTCGAGCGAGCTCCTCCGGCGGCCTGATATCCCGAGGCGCAGTCCAGCACCGAATCCCCCTCGCCTCGAGCTCTGCGCAAACGGCATCAGCAGCGGGTTCATCCAATGACGAATGACTGATAAACACGTCATGCGCCATCACAGCCCACCTTCAGACGCGAGCCGAGTCACCGTGAGGGCCACCGTCGACAGAGGCGGACGCATGAGGCGAGACCTCCAGGCGTTTGATCTGCAGTCCCAGCGAAGCCAGCAACGCAGGGAGTTCGCGCGCGAAGTTTCGGTCGTACTCGGCGATGTCTGGATACTTCTCTTGAAGCTCGTCGAACGGAATCAGGTACGGCGAGAGCTTCTTTTCCGGGTCTTTGACCTCCGCCAACTCCCAGCCGTCGTTCCAGCGGTCCGCGTTCCATCGTTCGTGCTCTTGCCGGGCGAGAGTGTCCACCTCGGCCGGCGAGAACGTGAAATGTGTTGCCCTCCAGTCGCCCAGCGGGGTGACGACGCAGTTCATCTGGTGGAGCTTTTTCTTGATATGGCGGGCGTGCGCGAAGTTGGATCGACGGCGCGACTCTTCGAGCTCATCCCACGTCGGCGGATCCGGCTCCCCCGGCTTGCGTTCCATCGCGCGCCAACGTTCGTGGAGGGCCCTCGCGATGGGTTCGAACGACCCACCCTCGACGAGTTGCTTGGTACAGATTTGTTCCAGGGTCAGGAACACCTCGATATCCAAACCGGTTCTGTGCGCGTCTCTGATCAGGCTCGTCACACCGTGGGTACGTGACAGCGCGACCGCCACCGGAATCCCGGGAGGCAGGAGTTGACGCACGTTCAAAGCGTCCTCGGCTGCGATCTCATCGCGGCTCGCGGTCACGTACGCCCGGGTCAACGGTGGCGCACCCGCCTCAGCGTGCAGCTGCGGCAACCGGGCCAGGTCGCGAGCCGTGGCCCTGATCGGCGGAGAGAACCGGCACACCTGCTCCAGTTCCGGGTGGCAGCTCATGAGGTCGGCAACACGTTCCTCGGCGTCCTCGTCGACGACGGTGATCCACAGCGGAGTGCTCGGATTGGTGTCGTCCCAAATCCGTGCGGCGGTCCTGACCAGCCAGGTCCCCAACTGATCCAGCCGGCTGACCAGCAGATGCGGGTTTCGGGTGTCCTTGTCGATGAACGGGCACTGCTCGAGCCACATACGGGCTGCGGTCTCATCGGGATTGAAGTAGTGCAGTGTCGACAAACTGTCGTGTGGATCCTGCGTGGACTGGTCGCCGCTCGACGTCAGTTCGCGGGCGAGCTCCCGGACTCGCAACAAGGCACATAGGTCGGGGTTGTCGATGCGGGCCAGGCAATGCAAGACCCGCCGGTGTCGACTGCGAGCCATGTCCCGAGCAATGGCCACGATCTGGGCGTTGACGGCATCCTGGTCGGTGACCGCCAGCAGGTGCGCGGCATGTCTGATGCCGGCGGCGCGCAGCGTGCGCTCGGACTGTGCATCGCCGATGATCACCGGCACGCCCCGCTGGCGGCACTTGTCGATCAGTGGGTTGGCTGGGTCGAGCTCGACCACAACGACGGTGCGGGACAACCGCTTGGGTTTCCTGCGAAGCAGAGTGTCCAGCGCGGCGGCGATTCGGTCGCGCCGCGGGGCGTCGTCCTCCCGGAGGTGATGGATGAATACGTCTCCGATGTAGCCGAGACCGCACACCACTATGTGATTCGTCATGAATGGAATGCGGATCTGTTGGGTCCGGTCTCGGAAGAGCACAGCCAACGCAGTGAGCGCCGCGTAGCCGGCCACCGCGGGCGCGAGAAAGCGTGCGATATCGAGCAAGACCGGTAGCCCCGGCCGTTCCGGCCCGGATCCGGGGGCAAACAGCCCGAGGGCGTGGTAGAGGTAGTCCGTCCAGCCGCCAGCGGGCTCTCCCGGAGGAAGGGAAGCGTAGGACTGGCGGTACCCGAGGTAGCCGAAAACGGCCGCGATGATCCCCAGCACGAGAAGGACCACCCAGCGCACATCCGCCCACCGCAATGCCAGCAGCCGCTGGAAACGCGCATGTTTGACGAGCCCATCGGGACTGGCGGCTGCGCCGGAGTTCGTCGCGCTCGTCGAGGGGTCCGCCATCGCTTCTCCGTCCCGCACCATGGTGAGCGTCTGCCCGCCCGTTGGCTGGGCCCTCACCGCTGGGATCATCTCATCGGCATCGCGATCATGTCGGGCGATTCAGCTGGGGTTGACCCGAATGACCTGCAGGCCCACGACCGCGAGCAGGTTGGGGATTTCGCGGACGAACATCCGGTCGTACTCGGCGATGTCGGCGGGCAACTGGTCGAACGGCACCAGATAGGGCGTCGTCTTCGCCGCAGGGTCCTTCGGCCCCGGACGCCACCCGGCGGCGATCCGCTCCTTGACCCAGCGATCGTGCTCGTGACTACCCAGATAATTCACCTCGTCGTCGGTGAACCGGAATTCTTGGGCGCCACCGCCGGTCAATGGTGCGATCGCGCATCCAATGAGGTCGAGTTTGACCGCGATATCGCGGGCTTGAGCACGGCTGGAGTTTCGCCGGGACTCGTCGAGTTCGTCCCAACCGGGTGGCGCGGCAACACCGGCGGCACGCTGCTCGCCACACCAGCTCTCATGGATCGCGCGGGCGATGGCTTCAACCGACTCGTCCCGCACCCAACCACAGTAGCGAAACGTGGTCAGTGACACGGCTGCCACTGGCCATCTGGTGACTCAGGCGGTATCGTCGCTCTCTTAGCCTTCGGGCGGAGTACTGCCGGGAGCAACCGTGTCGAACCACCATCCGTCACGTTCGTGGCGCGGCTGCGCAATGTGCAAGCCGCACAAGCGCAGAGGTGCAGGCCGTGCCACCAAAGATCCGGTCGCGGTCAATCGCCGACTCGGGCGAGCGCGTCGGTACACGCGCCGCACAATCGGATAGGGCTATGGCTGTGGACCGATCTCCTGGAGGAGTTGGCGCAACTCCTTCCCGCTGACTTCTTGTTTGTCCTGCAACGTCTTGGCAACCTGTTCGAGCAGCGCTCGGCACGCCTGAAGTCGGCTTCGCGTGTTGCGGTAGGCATCCCGCAGCACCTGATCGATCTTCTGGTCTTGATCGGCGGTGGGCTGGGTTGTCCACCGAAGAAGGCTGTCGGCGCTGAGCCCAGATTGACAGACCAAGAGCGTTGCCAGCCGCGTCGCGACCGCCAGATCGCTGCCCGAACTCTGCCCACCCGCACCGGCGCTGATGTCGTCGGGGCCGAAAATCACTTCCTCGGCGGCACGCCCGGCAAGAACCGTTTCGAGTTGCTCGAGCATACTTCGCCGGGTGAGCACCCGGGTGTCGGCCGGCACGGCCGCGGTGAATCCCAACGAACCATCAAGGCGGGGGGTGATCGTGACGAAAGTCAGGTCCGCCCCCTTCGTGGCGCTGGTCAGCCGAGCGACTGCGTGCCCGGCCTCGTGGATGGCGACCCGGCGCATCTCTGCCGGCGTGAGACGCGGCGCACTGTCGGGGTGCCGGGGGCGGCGGGTGACTTCGGCGAGCAGATCCTCCTGCCCCAGCGGCCTGCGGTTGCGCCGCGCCCGTCGGGCACCGCCACGTACGAAGAACTCGACATCGGCGGCGCTCAACCCGAAAGTCAGCTCGGCCAAACCCCGCACGTCGACATCCGATCCCAGCTCGCCCCCGCCGGATGCGAACAGATCGAGGTAGTAGCCGTAAATCCGTTCCAAGCCTTCGATATTCGGCAAGGGAATCTCGACCACCTGGTCCAGCCGCCCGGCACGACGCAATGCGGGGTCCACGTTGTCGAGATAGTTCGTCGCCGCGATCACGATCACCGACTCGGTTGAATCGATGCCCTGAATCTCCGCGAGCAGAGCATTGATCACCTCGGTCTGATACTGCACGCTGGGTCCCTGGATCCGCTCACGGCTGCCGACGCTGTCGACCTCGTCGATGAACAGGATCGCCGGTGCGTAGCGCCGCGCCTCCGCGAAATCGTTTCGCATCGCCCGCAAGTGCGCGTCCAGGTAGCCCGACGACTGCCAGTTCGCGGCGCTCGCGACGACGAATTTGACGCCGCATTCCTTGGCGATCGCACGGGCCAGCGTCGTCTTGCCGGTCCCGGGTGCCCCGACCAACAACAGGCCCCGATCCACTGCCGTCCACGGAATCTCGCCATCCTGGGCGGCGCGGATATCCTCGATGAGGTCTTCGGCGACCTGACGCGCCTCACCGAGGCCGTGGAGTTCGTTCAGTCGCGGACCGACGTCCGGGGTCACCGCATCCAGGCGCGCCGCCACCCGATCGCGCAGCAACGTCAAGGCTTCCGTAGCGGATAGGCCCAGCCGACGTGGTGCGTGGAAGTCGGCGGGGACCAGGAACCGGGTCCAGTCGCTACCCTCGCCTTCCCAACCCGCAACGGGTTTGACGCCGAATACCCGCTCGAAAATGCGGGCGAAGCGCTGCCGGTCGATCCGCGGGAAGCTCAACACAAGATCGGCCATCCGCCGTAGCGGTTCGGGCACCTCGCCAGCGCGATTGCAGCCGATGAGCACCGACGCGTCGCTCAGCGCCAGATCATTGGCCACTCGTTCGGCGTCGAATAGACCTCGATAGGTCTGAAACGACAGCAGATACAGCTTGCTGTGATTGTTGACGGCGACCTCACAGCGCAGGTCGTCACCGGAGACCGGGCCGGCCCGCACGACATCACCGTGGCCGACGTCGGGCGCGGCGGCCAACCGGGCAACAAAATCCTCGACGAACGGGATGTCCGACTCGATCAGCACCATCGCCGTGGACTCCGACATGAGCCGGGTCAATTGCTCGATCGGCCGGTCGGCATGGGTTTGAGAATTGAAGTGGCGCAACAGAACACTGCCGGGTTTGGTATCAGAGTTGCGCTCCCGCAACGCATCCTCCAGGAGCGCCGCAACCACCGCCTGAGTCACCTCACGGTCGGGTTGCACCGCGTCGTCGAGCGGCCCCTCGCTGCGATACCGCGTATCTGGTGGTTCTGCCGCAAGATGGTCGGCCTGAATCTGTAGTGTCAGGGCCGGCGGCTGCGAGACCACCAAACCGTCGAGTGTGCCGATCGGTTCGTCATCGAGCATCTCCACTTGTCCGTCCGGCCCGACCGCGATCGAGCTGGTGAACAGTGCGTCGCCGTAGGCGATGGTGGCGTCGAACAGCCAACGCCCGTCGTCGCGGCCGCGCGCCGTCAACGGCCGCGTTTGGCCTCTCGCCTCCGCCAACGTCAGCGCCGTTCCCGCCTCGGTTGAGTCGACGTCGGTATCGTCATCGGGCCCGATCTCGGAACTGTCCTCGGTGAGGACGAAGGCGCCCGAATCGGCACGCAGGAAGTAGAAGAAGAACCGGACGTAGTCAGCAACGGTCTCGTCGGTCAATGCCAGCGATTCGTTCTCGTTGGTCTCATGGATAGGCCCCGAGTCCCCGCTCAGCCACACGGTGGTGCCGAGGCCGTCGAGCACGAATGCCCGCTCGGTGCCGTGGTCCCGGACGAAGCCGAGTTCGATCAGCTGATGATCGTCATAGAAAGACAGCGGCGACGAACGGCATTCGAGCACTATCGAATCGGCGAAGAACGCAGGAAGCTCGGCGGCGAGACGAGCCAGGATCTCGGCGGCGCGATCCTCGTCGAGTGGCTCCCATGACGCCCACGGCTGAGTGGATTTTTCCGGCAGACTCACCTATCCGCGCTCCTTCACCGTCGTCACGATGGCCGCGCCGCCAGCCCGAGCGGTGGATAGCCCGGGATCACAAGGTTGCCCAACTCGCCGATCGGCTCATCCCTCCCCATCTGGACAAACCCGCCGGTGGTAACGGAAATCGACACGCGGAACAGTTCGCCAAAATAGGCGACGGTGAGCCGAGCTTCCCACCGATTCGTCGCGTCGCGACCGTGATTCACCATCGGGCGCGCCTTCTGCCGTGCCTCCTCGAGGGTGAGTACATCGCCCGGGCCGTCGACGAGGATGTCACCGGGCTGGATCTCATCGCCGGACTCGACGATGACGAAGGCACCGTCATCGGCTCTGAGGAAAAAGAAGAAGAACCGGATGTAGTCGGCCACCGCCGAATCGGTCAACATCAGGGACTCGGCTTCGTTGATCTCATGGATTGGTGCGCTGTCTCCGTTGAGCCACAGCGGACCGTTGGGGCCGTCGAGCACGAATATTGTTGCGACGACGTCATCGTCACGCGCGAGTTCCAGTTCGACGATCCGGTGCGCCTCATAGAAGGAGAGCTGCGACCACCGGCTGCTGAGCAGCCTGGCACCGCCAAAAATGTGCGGTGTGGCCGACGCCAACCGTGCGAGGAGGTCGGTGCTCTGCTCGTGGTCAGCGGGCAACCACGTCATCCATGACCCCGCACCTTCCGATGACGTCCGTGCCCTGGCGTTGCGTCCGACACCGTTGCGGTTCAATTCTTTCGGACATGAGTAGAGGTAGTCAATATCCGGCGAAACCCACTCGCGCCAGTCCTGTTCGCTGATACCGGCGGTCAGTTTGGTTGCCAGCTCTTCGCTCGGCGTGCTCACCTGCCATAAACGGACATCGTGGTTGGCATCGCCGCTGGCCACGGTGCGTCCGTCCGGGCTGAACACTACGGTGGTGACCTCGCCGCGATGGCCAGTCAGTGGATTTCGGACGGGTGCGCCCGTCCGGATGTCCCACAGCTGGACCGTGTTGTCGTCACTGCCACTGGCCAGCAGCCGCCCGTCGGGGCTGAACGACAACGCGGAGACCGCATTGGTGTGGCCGGCAAGAGGTGGACCGAAAGGCTGACCGGTGTCGGTGTCCCACAAACGAATCACCTCATCCCAGCCAGCACTGGCAACAAGCCGCCCGTCGGGGCTGAAGGTCACCGCGCGAATCGGGCTGATGTGACCGGTCAGTGGCTCACCCGACGGCAGGCCGGTACGGATGTCCCACAGCCTCAACACTCCCTCACAGGCTGCGGCGATCCGATGCCCGTCGGGGCTCAGCGCCATGCAGTCCACCCGACCGATGGACTCCACGAGTGGCTCTCCCACAGCCAGTCCGGTACGCGCATCCCAGACCTGCATTGTCTGCGCAGTCGCGGTGACCAGGCGACGCCCATTCGGACTGAGCGCGACGCTGGTGATCGGGCCGCTGAGTGCGCTGACCGGGGCGCCGACAACAGAATCGGCATCGAGATCCCACACCTGCGTGGTCACACTGGCCAGACCACCGACGGCGAGGCGTTTTCCATCGAGGCTGAAGGCCATGCAGTCCTCAGCATCCCGGTCGTCGTCAACGGTGTCGCCAGCTCCGGCGAGCAACGTTCCGGTGTTGGCGTCCCACAAGCGAACCGTCGGGGCGGGGCTACCCATCGTCGCGCTGCCCAGCGCAAAGCGCTTCCCATCGGGACTGAACGCAACGCACGTCACCACAAACGAATCCGACTCCGTTGGATCCGACAATGGCGCGCCGGTCTGCGGATCCCACCGTCGTGCGCCCTTGGTCCAGCTGGCGCTCACGAGTGTTTGTCCGTCGGGGCTGAATGCCACTTCGACGGCCAATGCGCGGTCCTCGACGCTGGGATCACTGATGCGCTGGCCGGTTTCGCTGTTCCATAGCGACAGCGACTCATCGGTACCGATTGCCAGGCGCTCACCGTCGGGGCTGAAAGTCACACAATGCACTTCAGAGCCGTGACCGGTAATCGGTTCGCCCAACGGCAGGCCGGTGCGGGTATCCCATCGCCGCACCGTCTGATCCCAGCTGGCGCTGGCGAGCCTGAGCCCGTCCGGGCTGAACGCCACGCAGGACACCTCACCGGTGTGCCCGGCCAGGGGTTCGCCGACCGGCTGGCCAGTGTGCGCGTCCCAGAGCCGCACCGTCTCATCGTCGCCCGCGCTGGCGAGAAGTTGCCCGTCTGGGCTGAACGCGACCGTGCGTACCCATCCTTGGTGCCCAGTCAAGGGTTCGCCGACCGGCTGGCCGGTGCGGGCATCCCAGAGCCGCACCGTCTCATCGCCGCCTGCGCTCGCGATCAGCAAGCCATCCGCGCTGAACGCCACACTCCACACCGCGCCGTAGTGACCCATCAACGGAGCGCCGATCAGCAGGCCGGTCTCAGCATCCCACAGGCGCAGCTGCGCATCGTCGCCCCCGCTGGCGAAGAGCCGCCCGTCTGGACTGAACGCAACCGTGCGAATCATGCCGGTGTGCCCGGCTACCGAGTTGCTGATGTCGTGGGAATGAACGTCCATCAGAATCACCGCAGTGTGCCCGACCCCGAGGCTGTTTCCACTGGCGCCCACGAGGTGGCGCCCATCCGAGCTGAAGGAGATGTTGAACATCCAGCCATTCCCACAGGTGAGCGGATCACCAACTGGTTCGCCCGTCTGCACATCCCAGAATCGAACGGTCTGATCCCGCGCCGCGCTGGCGAGGCGGCGGCCATCTGGGCTGAACGCCACACTGCGCACCCAATTTGTATGACCGACAAGGGGTTCGCCAAGTGCTTGGCCGGTGTCCGCGTCCCACAGCCGCACAGTTCCGTCCAGGGAGCCTGAGGCGATCTTGCGTCCGTCCGGGCTGAATCCCACCGTGCGCACCCAATTCGTGTGGCCGACAAGCGGTTCGCTCAGAGGGTGGCCCGTGCCGACGTCCCATAGCCGCACTGTCGCGTCACGGCTGGCGCTGGCCAGTCGGAGTCCGTCGGGACTGAAGGCCACACTCCAGACCATGTCGGTGTGACCGCTGAGGGGTTCGCCGACGGGTTCGCCTGTGTGGCCGTTCCACAGCCGTACCGTGCCATCTTCGCCCCCGCTGGCTAGATATCGCCCATCGGGGCTGAACGCTATGCTGCCCAGTTCACCCAGGTGACCAGAGAGGGGCTCGCCGACCGGTTGTCCGCTGTCGACGTCCCATATCACTATCGTGTCGCTGGAGGAAGCCGCTGCCAGTCGGCGCCCATCGGGGCTGAAGGCCAGTTCGTAGATCAGATCGCTCTGGGCGGTCAGAGGGTCCCCGATGGGGCGACCGGTGCGGGCATCCCACATTCGTATGGTGTGCTCGGCGGCGGTTGCCAGGCGTTCGCCATCCGGGCTGAACTCGACGAACGTGACCTCCCGGAGGTGCTGGGCTATCTCGTCGTCGGTGGAAGCGGCATCCCACACGTGCGCCGGTTCGTCGGGAAGCCGCAAGTTGACATCGCATGCGTGCTGTCCGGTGTGGGCGTCCCACATTCGAATCGCCGGATTTCGGCCGGCGGCATCGCAGGTCGCGGCCGTAAGGCTCTGCCCGTCGGGGCTGAACGCCACGCTCACCACCCCCGCGTCCGCCGCGAGCGGCTCGCCGAACGGCTGGCGGATGCGCGCGTCCAGCAGTCGTGCCGTGCCGTCGTCGCCCACACTGGCGAGATGTTGGCCGTCAGGGCTGAACGCCACACAATTCACCTCGCCGGCATGCCCGACAACGGGTTCGGCGAGCGGTTGGCCGGTCTCGACATCCCACAAGCGCACCGTCGCATCGCGACCGGCACTGGCCACCACTCGCCCGTCGGGGCTGAACGCCACACTGCGCACCCAGCCGTCATGCCCGACCATCGGCTCCCCGATGGGTTGGCCGGTCTGGACATCCCACAAGCGCACCGTCGCGTCACGACCGGCACTGGCCAGCACTCGTCCGTCCGGGCTGAACATCACGCTGCACACGATTCCGACGTGCCCGATGAAGGGATCGCCGACTGCATCGCCGGTCTGGACATCCCACAAGCGCACCGTCGCGTCCCATCCCGCACTGGCCAGCCGGTGCCCGTCGGGGCTGAACGCCACATTAGAGACGGCTGCATTGTGGCCGGGAAGATCCCGGTTGAGCGGCTGACCGACAGCCGAATCCCACACCCGCACAGAACCATCAGCACCAGCAGAAGCCAACCTGCGCCCGTCAGGACTGAACGCCACACCAAACACAAACCCGGTATGCCCCACAAACGGATCAGCAACAGACCGACCGCTGGCCGAATCCCACACCCGCACAGAACCATCAGCACCAGCAGAAGCCAACCTGCGCCCGTCAGGACTGAACGCCACACCAAACACAAACCCGGTATGCCCCACAAACGGATCAGCAACAGACCGACCGCTGGCCGAATCCCACACCCGCACAGAACCATCAGCACCAGCAGTAGCCAAGCTGTGCCCGTCAGGACTGAACGCCACGCTCCTCACACAACTGCCGGTCTCGATGAGTTTGAGTATCTGAGCTCTGGCGGCGAGCGCGTCAAGAATCGGCTTGTCATCGGGCTCAGACGAAAGACCATGGGCCACCAGGAGTTGCTGGAAGGCGCGCACATCCCCACCGGGAGCTTTGCCGGCAAGCATCGCCGCCGATTCCGCGAGGAGTTGACCTGCGACCACATCGCAGAATCGTTGATGCTCGGCCCGCTGCATCTCTTGCTCACGGGCGATCTTCGCGTCTTCGCGAGCCCGCGACGCGGCGAGGAACTGCCTCGCATTGGCGATCTGCTCGGCGAACTCGGCAAATCCCGATGCGGCAATCAGGCTTTCGGCGGCACTGAGCCGGTCACCTTCCAGCAGCCACCCCGGCTTGCGGTCATTCTTGTCCCACGCTCGGGCGGCGCGTTCAAGCTCAGCAGCGGCGACGAGATTATGGCGCTCCTCCTGTAGCCAATCGGCGAGCTGATCCCACTGGCGCAGTAGGCTTTCCAGTGCAACCTCGACGACCGGCTGGCCGTCACGGTGGTCGCGCTGCAGCAGCCGCTTCTCCACCAGAGCGTTGATCAGTCTTTCACTCTCCGAGGGGAGCTCGGAGAGCAGCGCTACCCGGCGCATAGGCTGATCGCTGTCGGGGTTTATCGAGGCAAGCCACGGGATGAACGCAGAGCGCAGCAGTGCCAGCGCGGCATCACGCTCGTGTGGTGCGGTCGGCAGAATCTGCTCGATCTGGTTGTCGACCACATCGCGCATGCCTCCCATCGACTCGTAGTCCGCGACAGTTATCGTTTGGGCGGTTCCGTAATCGGTGTAGAGCCGGTTGAGAGTCAGGGCCAGCAGCGGCAGCGTGTCAGCGCCGTCACCGGCGTCGGCGATCAGCCGGTCGACCAGATCGTCGGCGATCGTGAGTTGATGGCCCGCCTCGGTGGCGCGCTTGGCCGGTCCCCGGATCGCGATTGGGAATTGATGTGGTGGAATCGTTTTCAGTTCGCTAAATACGACCTTCTCGATATCGGTCAGGGCGGGGTGGTTTTGCATCGACTCGTAGCAGTCGGTTCGGATGCTGGCTGCGACCATCAGCCTGACCTCGTGGGTGTTGGCCCGGGCGATCACCGCCGCCAGCAGAGCTAGGAATCGCTCGGCTTCGTGGGCGGCGTCGGTCGAGACAGCATTGGCCGAGAACAACTCTTCGGCTTGATCCAACGGCAAAACCAAAGTGGGACCTACTAATTCGCGGGCCGGTACGACCCCAGCCGCGTCCGGCTTCGTCGGCAGTACGTTCTCGGCGAGCCGCGCGATAGCCGCGGCACGGATTTCCATCAAGAGGTCGTAGACGCGTTCGGCATCCCCGTCTCGACAAATCCTCTTGATCTCGCCCAACGGTGGCGTGCCCGGCAATTTCAGCGCACTACGCGCGGACTGGATCGCCGCGGCCAACCCACGTTCTCCGATGAGTGCATTGCGTCCGGGGCGCACGAGGCCCAACACCACGAAATTGCGGTCGTCACGCTGCAACCGCGGAATCAGGCCGGCCCGCAAAAACGAGGACTTGCCACTGCCCGACGGCCCGAGCACCACGAATAGTGATTTGCGCCCCGCGAATTGAGCCCGAAGTCGATCGCGCATCGACCGCAGTTCGTCCAACCCCCTGGCGATCTCCGCATCCCGGCCGAAAAAGACCCCGGCGTCGATGTCCTCAAAGGGATCCCACCCTCGATACGGCGCACGCCCCGGATCCTCGGCGGGCGGCCACTTGAAGTGTTCTGGCGAAACACCTGAACCCTCAATCGCCTTCTTGACTTGGTCCAGCGCGGCGGTGTTGAACAGCACCGGCGGCCCGGCATCTATGGCGATCTCCGTCTTGTTGCCGTCGGCGAACAGATCACAACGCTGCCACCGCGACGTGATGTCACCATCACCGGCGTCCTCGATGCGGGCGACCAGAATCCGCTTGCCGAAACCCTCGGCGGTCCGGTACTCGACGGGGCATTCTCGCGACGCCGCCCAGTTCCGCGACATCAGACAAATCAGATACTCACAGCGCGAATTGCTGGTGACGAGTTGGGCGTCCCAATGCTCACTGAGCCGCAACCCGGTATCGGTGTCGATGTCCAGGAAGATTTCGCCGGCCAATTCGGGCCGCTGCTCAGTCAACCACTGCTTGAGTGCGACTGCCTCACGCCAATCGAGGCTGGAATGACTAAGGAAGATCCGAGACATGAATCCCCCGCGACCGGCTTCACGAATCAACGACTGGTGCATTGTGGCACCGCACTGGGCCATCAGCCCAGGCCAGCCCGAAGCACACAGGAAATCCTTAGACGACGATTGCCGCCCAGAACGTATTCAGCTCAGCTTTCACCGCGGTGTTGCGAATCGGCATGGCAAACAACGCTATCTGGTCCGATCTGAGATCCGACGATGCCTGGCAACGTCGGTGCCGCACCTCAGCACAGTCGTCGTTGTCAGCTGCGCGCGCTGATCGTGGCGCTGCCGATGACCTCGTCACCGGCCGGATCGGGCCGGTAGAGCACCATCGTCTGGCCCGGCGCGACGCCGCGAAGCGGGGTCCGCAGCGCCACCCGCAACTCGTCGGCGACGATTTCGGCGACGGCCGGCACCACCCCACCGTGGGCGCGTACCTGGACCTCGCATTCCACGAGTCCGGTCGGTGCGACGCCGGAGGTGAACACCGGCCTCGCACCGGTCAGTGACCGCACCTCGAGATCCTCTTTCGCGCCCACCCGCACCGTCTGCGATTCGGCGTCGATGGCCGTGACGTAGCGGGGCAGGCCGTCCGGTCCCGGCCCGGCGATGCCGAGGCCCTTGCGCTGCCCGATGGTGAAGCCGTGCACGCCATCGTGCTCGGCGAGGACGGCACCACTCGCATCGTCGACGACGTTGCCGCGACGCACCCCGATCCGGGCGCCGAGGAACGCCTGGGTGTCCCCGGAGGGGATGAAGCAGATGTCGTGACTGTCGGGCTTCTCGGCCACCGACAGTCCCCGGCGGGCGGCTTCCTCGCGGATCGCCGGCTTGGGAGTGTCTCCGACCGGGAATGCGGCGTGGCGCAGCTGCTGTGCGGTCAGCACGCCCAGCACGTAAGACTGGTCCTTGTCGGCGTCGACCGCGCGGCGCAACCGGCCTTCGGACAGCCGGGCGTAGTGGCCGGTGGCCACCACGTCGAAGCCCAGCGCCAGTGCCTTGGCGGCCAGCGCGGAGAACTTGATCTTCTCGTTGCACCGCACGCACGGGTTCGGGGTTTCGCCGCGCTCGTAGGACGAGACGAAGTCGTCGATGACGTCCTCGGCGAACTTGTCGGCGAAATCCCAGACGTAGAAAGGAATTCCGAGCACATCGGCAACCCGGCGGGCATCGCCGGCGTCCTCCTTGGAGCAGCATCCGCGCGAGCCGGTGCGCAGGGTCCCAGGTGCCTTGGACAGCGCCAGGTGTACGCCGACGACGTCGTGGCCGGCGTCGACCATCCTGGCGGCGGCCACCGACGAGTCGACGCCGCCACTCATCGCGGCCAGCACCCTCATCGCAACGCTCCCAGCGACGAGCTGGCCAGTGCGGCCTGGCGGGCACGCTCGACAGCGGCGGGCAGCACCCGCAGCGCCGCATCGACGTCGGCTTCAGTGGTGGTGTGCCCCAACGACAATCGCAGCGAGCCCCGCGAAGCGTCGGCGTCGGCTCCCATGGCCAGCAGAACGTGTGACGGCTGAGCCACACCGGCCGTACACGCCGACCCGGTGGAGCATTCGATTCCGTTGGCGTCCAACAACATCAGCAGGGAGTCACCCTCGCAACCGCGGAAGGTGAAGTGGGTGTTGCCCGGCAGCCGCCGATCGCCAACGGCGCCGTTGAGATGCGTGTCGGAGATGGAACCCAGAACCCCGTCGATGAGTCGCTCGCGCAAGACACGCAGGTGGGCACCGATCTCCTCGAGGGATTCGACGGCCACGTCGGCGGCCGCGGCCATCGCGACCACACCTGCGACATCCGGTGTGCCGGAACGGACATCGCGCTCCTGGCCGCCGCCGTGCAGCAGCGGGACGCAGGCGGTGGCGCGGCGCAGCAGCAGCGCGCCGACGCCGGTGGGTCCACCGAACTTGTGCGCGGCCAGACTGACGGCCGACAGGCCCGAGCCAGCGAAGTCCACCGGGATGTGGCCGACGGCCTGCACCGCGTCGCTGTGCATCGGCACATCGAATTCGGCTGCCACCGCTGCCAATTCGGCGATCGGCATGATCGTGCCGACTTCGTTGTTGGCCCACATCACCGACACCAGCGCCACGTCATCGTGCTGTTCCAGGATGTCGCGAAGGGCGGCGGCGGTCACCGAACCGTCGGGTTCGGTGGGCAGGAACGTCACCTCAGCACCCTCGTGTTCGGCCAGCCAGGTGACGGCGTCGAGAACGGCGTGGTGTTCGACGGCGGTGGTGACGATGCGGCGGCGGCCCGCAGCCACGTCGCGGCGGGCCCAGTAGATGCCCTTGACGGCGAGGTTGTCGCTCTCGGTGCCGCCGGCGGTGAAGATCACCTCGGACGGGCGGGCGCCAAGCCGCGCCGCGATGCTCTCCCGGGCCTCCTCCATCCGGCGGCGGGCGTCGCGGCCTGCGGTGTGCAACGAGGAGGCGTTCCCGACGGTGGCCAGCGCGGCCGTCATCGCCTCGATGGCAGCAGCGTGCATCGGGGTGGTGGCAGCGTGGTCGAGATACACCGGACCGGTGGTCGGGCTCATAGCTCGTCCAGAATACCGGCCCGAGCAGGTCGCCCTGACCACGCCGAAAACGGGCAGTCAGCCCGCCAGTGCGTGGCAGTGCTCGAAGCGCGGCGCGATCTGGCCGCGAACAGCCACCTCGCAGCGGGACGCCAGCTCGCGCCGGTCGGCGCCGGGCAGCTCCAGGGAGGCGACCTCGACGTCGACGACGGTCAGCCGGGCCCGGACCGTGCGGCTCAGCGACTGCCAGAGCGTGTCATCGCCGACGAACGCCGTGACCGTCGAGGGCCGGCCGTCGCGGTGGAGGTAGGTCAGCCGCAGCGGCTGGACCGGGCGGCCGGAATCGACCGCGGCCTGGAACATCGCCGGGCGGAACTGCCCGTAGGCCAGCCCGCACCAGGTGGTGCCCTCGGGGAAGGCGACGACGGTCTGCCCGTTGCGCAGCCGCCCGGCCACCTGCGCCACGACCTGCGGCAGCCTGCGCAGACTGCCGCGGTCGATCGGGATCACCTTCATGATGCGCGCGGCGAGTCCGACCGCTGGCCAGTCGATCAAGTCGGCCCGCGCGACAAACGCGCCCGGCAGCACCGAGCCGATGACGAAGATGTCGATCCACGAGACGTGGCCACTGACCACCAGCACGCCGCGCAGGTTGCGAATCGGTCCGCCCGACACGGTGATTCGCACGCCGAGGCAGCGCAGGAAGGTCCGGCAATACAACCGCTGCACGCGTGACCGGCCGGGCAGCGGCACCGCCAGCAGCGGCACCATCAACAACATCGTCAACGCCGCCGTGATGCGGACTCCTGCGCGGAGCCCGGCGATGAACCGCCGCGACGGCGGGGCACCGCCGGCGCGCACGCAGCTCGCGTCGCACAGCGCCCGAGGCAGCCAGGCGTGATCGGGGGCGGTCATGCCGTCTCCCCCATCCCGCCGGCCATCTCGCTGGCCGCCGAGACCGAGCGCAGCCGGGTCAGGTAGCGGGTGTCGGCCTCGCGCTTGTCCAGCAGGGCCGGGAAGTCGCCGACGCCGAACTCCGGGTCGTGGGCGGGCTCACCGCAGACCCGGGCGCCAAGCCGCAGGTAGCCGCGCATCAGGGGCGGAATCGTGGGCCTGGCCGGCGGCGCGATGTCGTCCAGGCCGACCCCGTCGAGGACGACCGGGCGGTACGGATACACCGTGTGCTCGGGCGCGGCGGCGTGTCGGCGCAGAACGAAGTCACGGACCCCGCGAATCTGGCTGCCGGGGGGTGCACCCGCCGGGTCTTCTGAATGCGTGGGCACCGAGACGCATCCGGTGACGTAGTCGTATCCGCACCGGTCCAGGTAGGCCAGGATGCCGGCCCACATGAGCAGCACCACCGCGCCGTTGCGGTGGTCGCCGCGGACCACGGCGCGGCCCATCTCCACCAGCGACGGCCGCAGCACGTCGAGCGCGCTCACATCGAATTCTGTTGCGGTGTAGAGACTTCCAGCGGCAATCGCGCCGGGAGGCGGAAGCATCCGGTAGCAGCCGACCAGCTCGCCCGAGATGTCCTCGCGCACCAGCAGGTGGTCGCAGAATTCGTCGAACCGGTCGGCGTCACGGCCGTCGCCGTCGGCGGGCAGTGCATAACCGGGCTCGGTGGTGAACACCTGATAACGCAGCCGCTGGGCCGCCTCGATCAACGTGGGATCGGTGGACAGCAGCAGCGAGTAGCGGGGGCCGCGCAGTGCGGCGGTCTCGTTCTGGTCAGGAGCTATGAGTACAGCGGCAGTGCTCATAGCTGAAACGGTTGCGGAGGTGTTCGGCGGGATGTCAACGCCAGCGTGACGTGTTCGTGCACGCTCGATGACCAATAAAAGCGAGAAGCCCCCGAACACCGGAAACCGGTGCCGGGGGCTTTTCTGAGGTACTTAACCCTTGCGGGCCTTGACCGCCTCGGTCAGCTGCGGGGTGACGTTGAACAGATCGCCCACGATGCCGTAATCGGCGATCTCGAAGATCGGGGCTTCCTCGTCCTTGTTCACCGCGATGATCGTCTTCGAGGTCTGCATACCGGCACGGTGCTGGATCGCACCGGAGATGCCCAGCGCGATGTACAGCTGCGGCGAAACCGTCTTTCCGGTCTGGCCCACCTGGAACTGGCCCGGGTAGTAGCCCGAGTCGACGGCGGCACGCGATGCGCCGACGGCGCCACCCAGCGAGTCCGCCAGGTCCTCGACGACCGAGAACTTGTCGGCACTGCCGACACCACGGCCACCGGAGACCACGACACTGGCCTCAGTGAGCTCGGGACGGTCGCCGGCAACGGCGGGCTCCCGCTTGGTGATCTTGGTGGCGTTCTCGGCCTGTGCGGGCACCTCGACGCTGACCTGCTCACCGGCACCGGCGGCAGGCGAAGCCTCGATGGCGCCGGGACGCACGGTGATCACCGGGGTGTCACCATTGGCCTTGGCCTCGACGGTGAACGCGCCACCGAAGATCGAGTGGATGCCCGTGCCGCCCTCTTTGACGTCGACGACGTCGGACAGCACGCCCGCACCGGTGCGTGCGGCCAGCCGGCCGGCGATCTCCTTGCCGTCGGCGTTGGCGGCCAGCAGCACGGCGGCCGGAGTGGCCGACTCCACCAACGACGCCAGGACGTCGACGAACGGGGTGATCAGGTAACTCTCGGCGTCGGCCGACTCGGCGACGTAGATCTTCGCCGCACCGGCTTCCTTGAGGGCGTCGACCAGCGGCGCGGCGGTGCCGGGGGCACCGATCACGACGGCGGCGGGCTCGCCCAGAGTGCGGGCGGCGGTGATGAGTTCGGCGGTGACTTTCTTCACCGCACCTTCGGCGTGCTCGACGAGCACAAGTACTTCAGCCATAGCTGTTCAGCCTCTTGTCTTTCGGATGATCCGGGAACGGGTTCTAGATGATCTTTTGCGCGACCAGGTACTCGGCGATCTTCTTGCCGCCTTCGCCCTCGTCGGTGATCTTCTCGCCAGCGGTCTTCGGCGGCTTCGGCGTGGACGCCGTCACCGTCGTGCCGGCGTTGGCCAGGCCGACCTCGTCGCCCTCGACACCGATCTCGGCCAGCGTCAGGGTGGTCACTTCCTTCTTCTTCGCGGCCATGATGCCCTTGAAGGACGGGAAGCGCGGCTCGTTGATCTTCTCGGTGACGCTGATGACCGCGGGCAGTGTTGCCTCGACGGTGAACACGCCTTCGTCGGTCTCCCGCTCGCCGGTGATCTTGCCGCCCTCGACGGTCACCTTGCGCAGATGCGTCAGCTGAGGCAGGCCGAGGTACTCGGCGATGATCGCCGGAACCGCACCGCCGGTGCCGTCAGTGGCCTCGTTGCCGGCGATGACCAGCTCGGTGCCTTCGATGGCGCCCAGCGCGCGGGCCAGAGCCCAGCCGGTCTGCACCATGTCGGAGCCGTGCATGCCGGCGTCGAGCAGGTGTACGGCCTTGTCGGCGCCCATCGACAGCGCCTTGCGGATCGCCTCGGTGGCGCGCTCCGGGCCGGCGGTCAGCACGGTCACGGTGCCCTCGCCGCCCTCTTTCTCCTTGATCAGCAGGGCTTCTTCGACGGCACGCTCGTTGATCTCGTCCAGCACGGCATCGGCGGCGTCGCGATCGAGCGTGAAGTCTCCCTCGGACAGCTTTCGCTCGGACCACGTGTCTGGGACCTGTTTGATCAGGACCACGATGTTCGTCATGAGTCTTCTACGTCCTCCTGGCAGGCGTCCTGCGGCCAGGGAAGGTCGCAAGACTTTTGGTCATTCCGCAACTCACATCATGTTACCGATGGGTAACTTAGAGTGGTTCGCACGAACACCATAGCTGGTCGAAGTTTGTGTATTAGCAGCCCATCGGTACCGAGCAGTTCGCGAACCGCCAACTTCGGGTTAGCCTGCCTTGCAATGAGCGCATTCGTGACTGATGCAGGTGACAGCGGTTTACCGCTGACCGGCGAGCGGACCATCCCCGGGCTGGCGGAAGAGAACTACTGGTTTCGCCGTCATGAGGTGGTCTATCGCCGCCTGTTGGACCTTTGCGCAGGTCGTGACGTGCTCGAGGCTGGTTGCGGTGAGGGCTACGGAGCCGACCTCATCGCCTCGGTGGCCAACCGGGTGGTGGCCGTGGACTATGACGAGGCGACGGTGGCGCACGTTGCGGCGCGCTACCCCCGGGTGACCATGCTCGCAGGCAATTTGGCCGCTCTTCCGCTGCCCGACGCTTCGGTTGACGTTGTGGTGAACTTCCAGGTCATCGAGCACCTGTGGGATCAGCCACAGTTCGTCGCCGAATGCGCGCGAGTCTTGCGACCTGGCGGTTTGCTGTTGATGTCGACCCCCAACCGCATCACGTTCTCCCCCGGTCGCGACACCCCGATCAACCCGTTCCACACCCGTGAGCTCAATGCCGCCGAACTGGCCGAACTGCTCACCGACGGCGGCTTCGACATGCGCTCGATGAGCGGGGTATTTCACGGACCCGGCCTGGTCGCGATGGACGAGCGTCACGGCGGCTCGATCATCGACGCTCAGATCGCGCGGGCGCTGGCCGACGCCCCGTGGTCCGACGACCTGCTGGCCGATGTCGCAGCCGTGCGCTGCGAGGACTTCGACCTACTCGAACAAGCCGGGCGCAACATCGACGACAGCCTGGATCTGGTGGCGATCGCGGTGCGTGTATGAGTCTTGACGCACCTGAGCAGGTGCCCGGGCAGTTCACCCTGGTCCTGCACACCCATCTGCCGTGGCTGGCCCATCACGGCCGCTGGCCGGTGGGCGAGGAATGGCTCTACCAATCCTGGTCGGCGGCCTATCTGCCGCTGATGCGGGTGCTGCGCACGCTCGCCGCAGAGGGCCGCCGAGGAGTGCTCACCCTGGGCATGACGCCGGTGGTCACCGCCCAACTCGACGACCCTTACTGCCTGGACGGCATGCAGCGCTGGCTGGCCAACTGGCAGCTGCGTGCGCTGGAGGCCGCCACCCTGCGCACCCCGACCGGCGCCGAGCCTGGTACCGCGACCACTCCGGAAGCATTGCGCGAGTTCGGCATTCGCGAGTACGACGAGGCCGGCCGGGCACTCGAGGAGTTCGGCACCCTCTGGCGCCACGGCGCCAGCCCGCTGCTGCGCCAGCTGATCGACGCCGGCACCGTGGAGCTGTTGGGCGGCCCGCTCGCCCACCCATTCCAGCCGCTGCTCAACCCTCGGCTGCGCGAGTTCGCGCTGCGCGAGGGGCTAGCCGACGCCGGCCAGCGGTTCGCCCACACACCGAAGGGCATCTGGGCGCCCGAATGTGCTTATGCCCCAGGCATGGAACACGATTATGCCGCAGCAGGCGTCGGCCACTTCATGGTCGACGGGCCGTCGCTGCACGGTGACACCGCGCTGGGCCGGCCGGTCGGGTCGACGGACGTGGTGGCCTTCGGCCGCGACCTGCAGGTCAGCTACCGGGTGTGGTCGCCCAAATCGGGCTACCCAGGGCATGCCGCCTACCGCGATTTCCACACCTACGACCACCTGACCGGACTCAAGCCGGCACGGGTCACCGGCCGCAACGTCGACTCAGACGCCAAGGCGCCGTACGACCCTCAGCGCGCCGACAAAGCCATCGACACCCACGTCGCGGATTTCGTCGGCCTGGTGCGTCAGCGACTGGTCTCGGAGTCGGAGCGCATCGGCCGTCCCGCGCACGTGGTGGCCGCCTTCGACACCGAGTTGTTCGGGCACTGGTGGTACGAGGGACCGATTTGGCTGGAGCGGTTGCTGCGTGCGCTGCCGGAAGCCGGTGTCCGAGTCGGCACGCTGCGCGACGCACTGAGCGCCGGGTTCGTCGGCGCACCCGTCGAATTGCCACCCAGCTCTTGGGGATCCGGCAAGGACTGGCAGGTGTGGTCCGGTGACCAGGTGGCCGATCTGGTCCAGCTCAACACCGAGGTCGTCGACACCGCGCTGGGATGCGTCGATAAAGCGCTGGCGCACAGCGCGCCCAGCCGGGATTTCGTCGCCGATCAGATCCTGCGCGAGACGCTGCTGACCGTGTCCAGCGACTGGCCGTTCATGGTCAGCAAGGATTCCGCGGCCGATTACGCGCGCTATCGTGCGCATCTGCACGCCCACGCCGCACGGGAGATCTCCGACGCACTGGCGTCAGGACGCCGTGATGCCGCCGAACGGCTGGCCGCCGGCTGGAACCGCGCTGACGGCTTGTTCGGCGCACTGGACGCAAGGCGGCTGCCGTGATGGCCTCTCTCCGCGAGCGTGCGTGTCGGCACGCTGACACGCCGAATTTCCGAGCAGTTCGCGCACGTTCGCGACAGAAGGTCACCGCGTGAAAATCCTTATGGTGTCGTGGGAATACCCGCCGGTGATCATCGGCGGGCTGGGCAGGCACGTCTATCAGCTGGCGACCGCGCTCGCCGCCGACGGCCACGACGTGGTGGTGCTCTCGCGGCGGCCGTCCGGGACCGATCCCAGCACCCATCCGACCACCGACGAGGTCCACGAGGGCGTGCGGGTGATCGCCGCCGCACAGGACCCGCACGAGTTCGACTTCGGCCGCGACCTGATGGCCTGGACACTGGCAATGGGCCACGCCATGACCCGCGCGGGGCTGACCCTGCACGCCAAGGGCTGGCAGCCCGATGTCGTGCACGCCCACGATTGGCTGGTCGCCCATCCCGCGATCGCATTGGCCGAATTCTTCGATGTGCCAATGGTTTCCACGGTGCACGCCACCGAGGCGGGCCGGCATTCCGGCTGGGTTTCCGGGCAGATCAGCCGCCAGGTGCACGCGGTGGAGTCATGGTTCGTCCGGGAATCCGATTCGCTGATCTCCTGCTCGGCGTCCATGTCGGACGAGATCACCGACCTGTTCGGCCCCGACCTGGCCGAGATCGTCGTGATCCGTAACGGAATCGACTCCAGCCGTTGGCCGTTCGCGCCGCGGCGGGCTCACACCGGTCCGCCGGAGCTGCTGTACGTCGGACGGCTGGAATACGAGAAGGGTGTGCACGAGGCGATCGCAGCGCTCGCCCGCATCCGTCGCACCCACCCCGGAACCACACTGACGATCGCCGGTGACGGCACCCAGCAGGACTGGCTCGTCGAGGTAGCCCGAAAGCACAAGGTGCTCAAGGCGGTTCGGTTCGTCGGCCGCGTCGACCACGATCAGCTACTGCGCCTGCTGCATCAGACCAACGCCGCGGTGCTGCCCAGCCACTACGAACCGTTCGGCATCGCCGCACTCGAAGCGGCCGCCGCAGGCGCGCCGCTGGTCACCTCGAATGTCGGCGGCCTCGGCGAAGCGGTGATCGACGGCGAGACCGGGGTGTCGTTCCCGCCGCGCGACGTCGGCGCGCTGGCCGACGCGGTGCGGCGCGTCCTCGACGATCCCGTTGCCGCACAACAGCGGGCGAACGCCGCCCGCGAGCGTCTGACATCCGATTTCGACTGGCATACCGTGGCCGCCGAGACCGCGCAGGTCTATCTGGCCGCCAAACGCCACGAACGCGATCCGCTGCCGCGCCGGCCGATCATCGAGCACGCCCTGCCCGGGCGCTCATAGTCAGGTCAGGGCGTCCAGATCAGCAGGTCCTGCATGCCGTTGTTCATGGTGACCGTCGTCGGCGGCGGACCGGTGACGTCGAAGTGGATCTTGCCCGTCGCCGTCGCGCCTTGCGGAATGGTGGCGCCACTGATGTTCGACGGTGCCGCGACCATCCACAGCACCCGGTAGGCCGCCTCGTTCGGGGCGACCGCGTTGAACTGCGAAACAGCCGGCGTGACGGGGCCGTTCAGGGCGTTGACCGTGGCCGTGGCCTCCCAGAGCCGGCCCGCGACGGGATAGCCGGGCATGACGTCATTGGATGGCTGGAGGCCGCTGACCGTCCAGGTCAGGGCTATCTGGCCGACACTGTCGGTCATCGTCAGCGGGCTACCCAACCGGCCGACAATGGGATAGTCGGCCGCCGCCGAAAACGGTGCGGCCGCCAGCACGATGAGCATGCTCACCGCGGTGGCCAATACTGCCTTGATGCTTCTGGAGATCGTCACAGGGCCCTCCCCGAGGAGACGTGATTGGATGCCTCTGGCATAACTCCAGACAAACGCCGGACCATAGTGCCCAAAGGCTCACCCTGTGGTGACCTAAGCCTCTAGACGCGAGGCCTTCTTGCGCTCGATATCTGCCAACGCGGCCGCAAGCTCGGCCCGCTGTGCGGCCGAGGTGTCCCAGGCCAGTTTGCGGTTCTTGACCACCTTCGCCGGCGAGCCGACGGCGATCGAGAAGTCTGGGATATCGCCCTTGACAACCGCGTGAGCACCGAGCACGCATCCGCGCCCGATCGTGGTGCCCCGCAGCACGGTCACCTTGGCCGCGATCCAGGTGTCCGGGCCGATGCGGACCGGGCTCTTGATGATGCCCTGGTCCTTGATCGGCATCTCGATGTTGTCCATCTTGTGGTCGAAGTCGCAGACGTAGCACCAGTCGGCCATCAGCGCGGAATCACCGAGCTCGATGTCGAGATAGCAATTGATGACGTTGTCGCGCCCGAGCACCACCTTGTCGCCGAACCGCAGCGAGCCCTCGTGGGCCCGGATGGTGTTCTTGTCGCCGATGTGCACCCACCGGCCGATCTCCAGCTGCGCCAGTTCCGGGGTGGCGTGGATCTCGACGTTCTTGCCCAGGAACACCATGCCGCGGGTGATGACATGCGGGTTGGCCAGTTTGAACTTCAGCAGCCGCCAGTAGCGCACCAGGTACCAGGGTGTGTACGCCCGATTGGCGATAACCCAGCGCAGCGATTCCTTGGTCAGGAACCTGGCCTGACGCGGATCGCGCAAGCGCGAGCCCTTCCACCTCTTGTGGACCGGCGAGCCCCACATCGACGTCATGGGCTGAGAGCCTAACGCCACGAATGGTTCGAGTTACCCTCGCCTGTACTGTCGGGTGGCGGGATGGCGGGATGGAAAGGTGGCACGGGTGCTGCGGCGATTGCTGGCGTCGGCGTCGGCCGCGTTGGTCGTGACCGGGTTGGCCGGGTGTGGCAACACCGACTCTTGGGTCCACTCCACCGCGGCGCACGGCTGGGCCGCCCAATACGGCGATGCCGCCAACAGCAGCTACACCTCCACCGCCGGCGCGTCGGCGCTGCGGCTCACGTGGAGCCGGTCGGTCAAGGGCGAGCTGGGCGCCGGCGCCGCACTGGGCGAGGGCAGCTACCTGGCGGTGAACGGCCAGACACCCGGCGGCTGTTCGCTGATGGTGTGGGAGAACGACAACAACGGCCGCCAACGCTGGTGCACCCGCATGGTGCTCGGCGGCGGATTCGCCAGCCCGCTGTTTGACCAGTTCGACAATCTGTTCATCGGCCAGCCCGGCATGATGCAGGCCTACCCGCCCACCCAGTGGATTCGCTGGCGCCAGAATGTCATCGGAATGCCAACCACGGCAAGGTTTCTCGGCGGCGGCCAGCTGTTGGTGGTCACCCATCTGGGTCAGGTCCTGGTTTTCGACTCGCATCGCGGCGACGTGACCGGGACACCGCTCGATCTCGTCGAGGGGCTCGACCCCACCGATTCCACCCGCGGTCTGGCCGACTGCGCCCGCGCACTGGCCCAGTGCCCGGTGGCGGCTCCGCCTGCGTATGCCGCGAAGACCCAGATGATCATCGTGAGTCTGTGGCAGCCGGGCGCCAGGGCGTCGACGCTCGTCGGCCTGCAATACCACCCCGGCCAGACCCCGCTGCTGACACGGGAGTGGACCAGCGACGCCATCGCCGACGGAGTGCTGGCCGCCCCGGTGTCCTCGAGCGACGGCGCGGTCGTGTACGTCACCGGCCGCGACCAGAAACTCTGGGCGCTGAACACCTCCGATGGCAAGGTGAAATGGTCTGTGCCACTGGACTTCCTGCCGCAGACCCCACCATCGGTGTCACCGGACGGACGGATCGTCGTCGGCGGCGGCCCGGGCACTCATCTCGTCGCAATCAAGGACGCGGGCAACCACGCCGACACGAGCTGGCGCCGCAACGACATCACCCCGCTGAGTTCGTCGAGTCAGGCCGGGACGGTGGGATACGCGGTGGTGGCCGATCCACCGTCGGGGCTGTCGTTGCTGGTGTTCGACATCGCCAACGGCCGCACTCTGAACAGCTATCCGATGCCGGCGGCCGACGGCTTCCCGGTGGGCGTGTCCGTGGGCCTGGATCGCCGGGTGGTGGTGGCCACCAGCGCCGGTCAGCTGTACAGCTTCGACCCGGCCTAGCACCGAGGCCTTTTGGCCAATGCCGTGTCCTGACCCGCTTGGGGTCAGATCTAGTGTGCTGTAAGGGATTCCAGCGCGGAGATCCCAACAGGTTCGAACGTCAAGAGCGGGATGACGGCATAGCGGGTGGCAAGCTTGGCACGCACCGTGTCGATCTGGTCGACCTCGGCGGCGGCACGCTGTCGCAGGAGCGGGTCGGTAGGTGCGGCCGCGGCCACTGAGTTGTTGATGACCCACGCCCACGGTGTGATGCCGGCGCGTTCGAGGTCGTGTTGGAGCTCGGCGGCTTCGAGCACCGGTGTCGTTTCGGCCAGCGTGACGAGGAGGACTTTGGTGAGTTCGGGGTCCTGCAGGCGCATCAACGGGGTGGTGTAGTGCCCGCTGTCCCCCATTTGTCGTGCGATTTCACGATGGTAGGAGCCGGTGGCGTCCAGCAGCAGCAGCGTGTGCCCGGTCGGGGCGGTGTCGAGCACGACGAACTTACTGCGGGACTCGTGGATGACTTTGGAAAAGGCCTGGAAGACAGCGACTTCCTCGGTGCAGGGTGAGCGCAGGTCCTCGGCAAGGGTGGCGCGGCCCGCCTCGTCGAGATTGGCGCCTTTGGTGGCCATGACTCGCTCGCGGTAGGCACGGTTCGCTTCGACAGGATCGATCCGGGACACCTGCAGGTGCGCCAACCCGCCTTGCAGCGTTTCGGCGAGATGAGCCGCCGGGTCGGTGGTGGTGAGGTGCACGTCGTGGCCGCGATTGGCCAGAGCGACTGCGATGGCGGCGGCGACCGTGGTCTTGCCGACGCCGCCTTTGCCCATGCACATCACCAATCCTGTTCCGCCGCGCTCGATGTCATCGATCAGCCGAACCAAGGGAGCGTCGGCTACGGGCGCGATTCCAGCGGGCTCGCTACCCGCATCGTCGACGCCGGCAGTCGGGGCGAATAAGGATTGCAATGCCTCGACGCCGACCATGTTGGTGGCTTTGAGGTCGATGCGGTCTTGCGGCAGCGCGCGCAACGCATCGGGCATGTCGGAAAGGGCAGCCTGTTCCCGGCGGATGATCGCGTCGGCAAGCGGGTCGCTGTCGTTCTGCTGCTGTGGCATGACCGCGTTGACGACGACGTACTGCCGATGCATTCCGAGGGCGGCCAATTCGGTGCGCGTGCGGTCTATTTCGCGTAGGGCAGACCGTGACGGGCGGGTCACCAGGACCAGCCGGGTGCGGTCAGGGTCGGCCAGTGCGGCAACCGCTGCGGCGTAGGTTGTTTTGTGTTTGTCGAGTCCTGCCAGCGGCCCCAAGCATGAAGCATCGCCCTTTCCGGCCTCGAGGAACTCAGTCCAGTTGCCGGGCAGTTGTAGCAGCCGGATCGTGTGCCCGGTGGGAGCGGTGTCGAACAGCACGTGGTCGAACCGCGACACCGCTCCGTCAGTGTCGGTCAACAGGGCGGTGAACTCGTCGAAGGAGGCGACCTCGGTAGTGCAGGAACCCGAGAGTTGTTCGGTGATCGAGGCGATAGCCGACTCGGGCAGCACACCGCGCACCGGTCCGACGATGCGTTCGCGATAGGCCGACGCGGCCTGTTCGGGGTCGATCTCCAGGGCCGACAGACCCGGCACGGCAGGAATGTCGGTGATGGTGTTCCCGATCGGCACCCCGAATACTTGGCCGACGTTGGATGCCGGGTCGGTGGATACCAGCAGCACTGCCTTGCCGGAACTTGCCAACGCAACGGCGGAGGCACACGCAACGGACGTTTTGCCGACTCCGCCCTTTCCGGTGAAGAACACGAACCGCGGCGGATCGGTCAGGAATCTCGGTTGGTCACCGGCCATGGTCACACCTGTTGACGATCGTGTCTCGAATGACGTTCAGCAACAGTCTGTTTCCCCGGGCGGGCAGCATGCCGCCGCCGTGGCGTCGCTCAATCCGAGACCGGTGACCCCGGCCGGAACGATCGCCGGTACTTCCAGGCCCGCCCAGCGAGACAGTTCGGCACGGGTTGGGTAACGCCCGGTGAGCACCGTCACCCCATCGACGGCCACCAAAGGCAGTCCCTCCGCACCGGCGATCTCCAGGAATCGCTTGGCGACAGCTTCCTGGGCGAAGGCCATTGGATCGTTGGCAAGATTGTGGCGCGTGATCGCCGCACCCTGCTCGCTTAGCCAGGCCATGTCCGCGCTGAACGAAACGAGGTTGACGTCGACATCGTCGCCGCACACCCCGGTATTGCAGCACAACGCCGGCTCGAAAACCGAAATCGTGGGCACGTGATCCTCCTCCGCCGTTTGACGGCTGTATTGATAGACATCAATATAGGCATGTGCCCACCGCATCGTCACCCCCACCTGAAGCCTGTTGCCCACCGCTGGCTCATCAGCCGCTTGAAGCAGACTGGGCCGACGAGTTAGCCCGGATGTTCAAAGCCTTGGGAGATCCGGTGCGGCTGCGCATGCTGAGTCTGATCGCCAGCCATGAGGGCGGCCAGTGCTGTGTTTGCGACATCTCCCCCTCCTTCGAGCTGTCCCAGCCGACCATTTCCCATCACCTCAAGACGCTGCGCGAGGCGGGCCTCTTGGACTGCGAACGACGCGGTACCTGGGTGCACTACTGGGTGATACCGACTGCCATCGCCCAGCTTTCCGCGGTGCTGGCACTCGACCCACACCACTTCGCCACCACATCCGAATCCCTGGAGAGGACCTGCCGATGAGCACCAAACCGTCCGTGTTGTTCGTCTGCGTGCACAACGCCGGACGTTCACAGATGGCGGCGGGGTTCCTGTCAGCCTTGGCCGGCGAGGCCATCGAAGTCCGTTCGGCCGGCAGCGCTCCCGGTGACGCCGTCAACCCTGCCGCTGTGGCGGCGATGGCCGAAGTCGGAATCGACATCTCGGACCAGACTCCGAAGATCCTGACCACCGACGCCGTGGAGGCCTCCGATGTGGTGATCACCATGGGCTGCGGGGACACCTGCCCGATATTCCCAGGCAAGAGCTATCGCGACTGGGTCCTCGAAGACCCCGCCGGCAAGGGCGTGGAGGCCGTGCGACCCATCCGCGACCAGATCAAGGCTCGGATCGAAGAGCTCATCGCCGAACTGGTTCCAGACGCCACGGAAGCCGAAAACCCGGCCTAGGAACAGCAATTCGGGTCGAGCACCGCAACCAATGCCGCGACTGCGTCCCGGTGCGGACGGTGATAGACGTTCATACCGCGCCGGGTCGACTCGACCAGTCCGGCGTTGCGTAGCTGGGTCAGGTGGTGGCTGGCCGTGGATTCACTGACCCCTACCGCGGCAGCCAGATCCCGGCTGTTCTCCTCGCCATCAGCCGAACCGAACAGCAGCGACATGATCTTGACTCGCGCCGGGTCGGCCAACGCTTTGAGCCTGAGTGCGACCTGCAGGGCGTCGTCATCACTCATCGCCCCAGCCGCCACCGGCGCACAGCACACCGGTGAGGACATATCGATCAACGGCAACGTCTTGGGCATGAGACCATGGTGCCACAGATCTTGACATATATCGAAAAGGTGGCATCCTGGGTGTCGTCCCAATAGTTCGACATATGTCGCACAGGTTTCAGGAGGCATCCCATGTCCCGCGTTCAGCTGGCCCTCAACGTCGATGACATCGACGCGGCCATCACCTTCTACTCCAAGCTGTTCAATACCGAGCCGGCCAAGGTCAAGCCCGGCTACGCCAACTTCGCCATCGCCGAACCGCCACTGAAGCTCGTGCTGCTGGAAAACCCCGGCCACGGCGGCAGCCTCAACCACCTCGGAGTCGAGGTCGAATCCAGCGACCAAGTCCACGCCGAGATTGGGCGGTTGAGCGAAGAAGGCATGTTCACCGAGGAGGAGATCGGCACCACCTGCTGCTTCGCCACCCAGGACAAGGTCTGGGTGACCGGCCCAGGCGGGGAACGCTGGGAGGTCTACACCAAGCTCGCCGACTCCGACACCTTCGGCGTCAGCCCACAGATCGGCGAAGCATCCGACGACACCCCGGTCTGCTGCGGCACCGCTGCCGACGGACAACCCGCTACCGCGACTCAAGCGTCCTGCTGCTGAGCCCCGCATAAACCCGGGGACCGGCGGCGCGCCAGCTGGTCCCCGGGAATTCGTTCACGCGTTGTTTCCTTGTGACCTGATTCGATAACTGTCAATATCGATGGGTGTCGAATTCGTCCGACCCCGGCTGCTGCGAAATCGCACCGCTGGTCCGCGAGCCACTGAGCGCTCCCGCCGCGGCCGAGCTGGCGGGGATGCTCAAAGCGTTGGCCGATCCGGTTCGCCTGCGGCTGCTCAGCATTATCGCCAGCCATAGCGGCCGCGAGGCATGCGTCTGCGAAATCTCCGAAGGCATCACGGTGGGCCAGCCCACGATCTCCCACCACCTCAAGGTGCTACGAACCGCCGGACTCATCGACAGCGAACGGCGTGGCTCGTGGGTGTACTACCGTGTGATTCCCGAAGCACTGCAACAGCTTTCAACCGTGCTTGGCACCGACAATTTGGTCGGGGTTGGCTGATGGAAACCATCGGCCTACTTCGACGGCTCGTGGCCGAATTCGTCGGCAGCGCACTGCTGGTCACTGTCGTGGTGGGCTCCGGGATCGCCGCCGCGCAGCTGTCCCCGGGCGATGTCGGGCTGCAGCTCCTGGAGAATTCGACAGCCACCGTCTTCGGACTGGCGGTCCTGATCCTGCTGTTCGGACCGGTCTCCGGTGCTCACTTCAACCCGGTGGTCACCGCATCCGACTGGCTCCTGGGGCGCAGGGCCGGCACCGGCATCAGCACCCGCGACGCCGTCGCCTACAGCGCTGTCCAAATCGCGGGCGCAATCTGTGGGTCCTGGCTGGCCAACCTGATGTTCGACCGTCGGGTCTTCGAGATCGCGACCAAGGACCGCATCACCACCGGACACCTCGTCGGCGAAGTCGTGGCCACGGCAGGCCTCATCGCGCTGATCTTCGCGCTGGCCCGCACTGGCCGCGCCGGAATGTCCGCCGCCGCCGTCGGCGCCTACATCGGCGCCGCCTACTGGTTCACCAGCTCGACGTCGTTCGCCAACCCCGCCGTGACCATCGGCCGGATCTTCTCCGACACGTTCGCGGGTATCGCACCCAGCTCAGCGCCAGGCTTCATCATCGCCCAAATCGTCGGGGCCCTAATCGGTTTGGCACTCATCGCCACGCTGTACCCCGACATTGCCGCCGACGCCGACGACGTCGTCGTTCCCCACCCCCACGCCGACAGCCACCCCCGCGACTCCGTCTGACCCACACCAACCCCACTTTCGAGGAGCCCCGTCATGGCGTCTCGCCATATCATCGCGGTCGGCGGCAGCGACGCCGGCATCAGTGCGGCCCTGCGCATCCGCGAACTCGACCCCACCACTGAGGTCACCGTCGTGGTGGCCGACGCATACCCCAACTTCTCCATCTGCGGTATCCCCTACTACGTCTCAGGCGAGGTCACCCACTGGACCAACCTCGCTCACCGCACCGCAGCGGATCTGGCCGCGACCGGCATGCGCGTACTGACCGACACGCGCGCAACTCGGATCAATGTTGATGCCCACACCCTCGACGTCCTCAGCCCGGACGGGCGGCCCGACCAGCTGGCTTATGACGCCCTGGTGGTCGGGACGGGCGCCGTCAGCGCGCGGCCACCTATCACCGGACTGAGCGGACCCGATGCCCTGGGCGCCGAGGATGGCGTGCACCTGCTGCATTCCATGGGTGACACCTTCGCTGTCATGGACTCACTGCAGCAACGCAATCCGGCCACCGCGGTCATCATCGGCGCCGGTTACATCGGTCTGGAGATGGCCGAAGCGCTCACCATCCGCGGCATCGCCGTGACCCAGATCGAAGCCCTGCCCGAAGTGCTACCGACCGTCGACCCCGAACTCGGCTGGCTGGTCCGCGGCGAACTCGAACGCAACGGTGTTGAAGTGCTGACCGACACCGCTGTCACCGCCATCAGCCGCACCGACAGCGGCGCCGTAACGGTCACAGCTGAGCATGACGGAGAACTTTTGCGCCGCACTGTTGATTTCGTCCTCGTCGTCGTCGGCGTACGACCCGATACGGAACTGGCCAGCGACGCTGGAGCAGATCTCGGCGCGAAAGGGGCCATCGCAGTCGATGACACCATGCGCACCAACCTGGCGGATGTCTTCGCCGCCGGAGACTGCGTGCACACGCACCACCGACTGCTCGGCCTGACCTGGCTGCCGCTGGGCACCACCGCACACAAACAGGGTCGCGTCGCAGGCGAAAACGCCATCGGCGGCCACGCTCGTTATGCAGGCAGCCTCGGCACCCAAGTCGTCAAAGTCTTTGATCTAGTCGCCGCCCGCACCGGCCTCCGCGAACACGAAGCCAGAGCAGTACAACGCGATTGGAAACCAGTCAGCACCACCGCTACACCTGACGACCACAAGGCCTACTACCCCGGCGCCACGCCCATCCACATTCGCATCACCGGCGACCACACCACCGGCCAACTCCTCGGCGCCCAACTCATCGGCCACCGCAGCGCCGAAGTATCCAAACGCGTCGACACCTACGCGACCGCCCTGTTCCACACCATGACCGTCGATGCGCTCAGCGAGCTCGACCTCGCATACACCCCGCCCCTTGGCTCACCCTGGGATGCCACACAGATGGCTGCCCAAGCCTGGGTGAGCAAACATCAACTGGCGAGCCGACTTCGCCCGGCCCGCCAGTAAGCCGGGCAGGGATCACACGGCCAGCGGGGGCAGCGCCGTCCGCGGTACCGAGGCCGATGTGGCGCCGGCATCCGATGGCAGCAACTCGCCCTGGCTGAAGAAGAAGATCACCGCGTCATTGGTGACCGCGAAGTTCTGGTAGTGCGACGGGTCGAGCCCATCGCTGGTGGCAATGACACCGGTCAGACCGGTCTGGCGCTCCAGATCCCGTTGCACGATCGGGAATATCGCGTTGACGGCATTGGCCTCTGCCGCGAACAGGGTGTCAAAGGTGACCGGTTTGCGGTGCGCCACATCGTAGGTGAACGATTTGTACCAGGTCGTCGGGTGCGCGCCACCGACATCCTGGAAGAGTTTGAGCACCACACTCTGGGTGCCGCCGGTGGGCGGTCCGGATGTGAATGATTGTGTGGTGACGTCCATTTCGTACGGTGCATTTCGCGCAGCCGGCGTCTGGGCGACGTTGGTGAATCCGTCGCGGTTCTGCGCCAGGTAGTCGAGCATGGCCTGCTCGTCGGCGTAGTTGGTGGGGAACCGCAAATCCATGGTGTAGCTCGGTCCGGTGCTGTGCACATGGCAGATGTTGTCCGCCTCGACCGCTCCGCCGAGCGCCACGCAGTCGGTCGCGGCGCTGGAGACCGCCACGGTCTGCTCGCCCAGCAGAACGCCCACGGCCAGAGCTGTCAGGGTGAGAATGCGCATTCGTTGATCGTCCTCGCGCTGTGCGACGGCACCGTAGCCGTCGAGGCCAGCGTACCCGCGCTATCGGGCTGCGGCGGACGGTCGGCACAGGAACGCAGCAGTGCGTTCGCCTGCGCCGGAGCCGATTCGGGTGATCACCAGCGATATCGCGGTGTTGCCCGTGGGCTTCAGCCGCCGCCGCAACGCATCGGGGTCGACGTCCACACCGCGCACCAGGATCTCCAGCTGACCGCAGTCATGCTGAGCGAGTGCGTGGCGCAGTACCTTCTCGCGCAGCGGCAGTTCGTCGAGCACTTCGAAACCGCGGACGCCGGCAGGCACGTGATCGCCACTGAGATAGGCGATGTCGGGATCGAGCTGCCACAGTCCATGCCGCGCGGCGTAGTGCCGCACCAACCCGGCCCGCACGATCGCCCCGTCCGGGTCGATGATCCACCGGCCGGCCGGGCCCACGAGGCAGTCGTCGGGATCCGCGTCGGTGACGACCTCGTCGCGGTCCAGCACACAGGCCCGGCGGCGCACTCCCGGGGTGGCCAACTCGGCCGACCACAGACAGGCCTCCCGCACCGAGCCGCCGGCCGACGTCACCTCGATCTCGCCGTCGAAGCCCAAGTGCCGGACAGCCTCGAAATCGATTCCGGGCGCGCATTTCACGACGGTGGCCCGTCCGCGATAGGCGTCGAGCAGGCCGTCCAGCGCCGGGACGTAGGCGCTCGGGTCGAAGCGGCGCCGTCCGCCCGATCGGCGCGCCGGGTCGAGCAGGACGACGGCGTCCCTGGTGACCGGGTGCAGCGCGTCGGCGCGGCACAGCACCACGTCGGGCACGTTGTGGCGGGCCATGGCCAGCCGGACTTCGTCGATATCGCTGCCGAGAAGCACCGCCACCGACGAACGCAGAGCGGCCAGCTCGGTACCGATCGAGCAGGTCGCGTCGTGCACCACCGCACCGGCCAGCCGGACGGCCCGGTGCCGGGCGACGGGCGCGGCGGTGGCCTGCTGCAGCGCCTCGTCGGTGAACAGCCACCCGGACACGTCAGCCAGCTCGCCGAGCTTGGCGACGGCCTTGCGGCGCAGCAGGGTGGTCTCGATCAGGGCAACAGAACGCTCGCCGAACCGGGCGCGGATGGCGGCGACATCGGGCAGTCGGCTGGCGTCGGTCAGGGGGTAGCGGGCAACCTCGGCCAGCGCCGCCGCACCGGCGTCACTGCCGAGGTAGGTGACGTCGTCGCGCCCGAAGGTCAGGACGGTTTGACCCCGGTGATCATGACGTTGTAGTACCAGCCCTTGGGCACCACGCGGCGCCAGACGTTGTCGTCGACCCAGCTCAGGCCGATCCAGCTGTTGAACGCGAACTTGGCATAACCCCAGCCCAGTTTGCCGGGCGGCACGGCGGCCTCGAAGGTGCGCAGCGGCCAGCCCAGCATCGCGGCGGTGAACTCCGTGGTCGTGGTCGACACGTCGACGGCGCCGGCGCTGCGGGCCATCCGCTCGAGGTCGTCGGGGTCGAAGGTGTGCAGGTCGACGACCGCCTCCAGCGCCGCGGCGCGCGACGATTCGTCGAGCTCGGCTTGCGGCCGCCGCCAGCCCTGAAGGCCGGGCAGCTTGGTGGCGTTGGTGGCCACCCGCCAGGTCAGCGTCGACAGCGACCGCGCGTAGGTGTTGCCCACGCTGGTCGGCTCGCCGGCGAACACGAACCGGCCGCCTGGCTTGAGCACCCGGACGACCTCGCGCAGCGACTTCTCGACGTCCGGAATGTGGTGCAGGACAGCGTGACCGACGACCAGGTCGAAGGTGTCGTCCTCGTAGGGAACGCCTTCGGCGTCGGCGACCCGACCGTCGATGTCCAGGCCCAGGTTCTCGCCATTGCGGGTGGCGACCTTGACCATGCCCGGCGACAGGTCGGTGACCGAACCGCGCCGGGCCACTCCGGCCTGGATCAGGTTGAGCAGAAAGAAGCCACTGCCGCAGCCGAGCTCCAGCGCACGGTCGTAGGGCAGCTCACGCAGTTCCTCGGGCGGCACAGTGGCATCGAAGAGATTGCGGGCGTAGTCCACGCAGCGCTTGTCGTAGGAGATCGACCATTTGTCGTCGTAGCTCTCGGCCTCCCAGTCGTGGTAGAGGATCTGGGCGAGTTTGCTGTCCTTCAGCGCCGCTTCCACCTGTTCGGCCGTGGCGTGCGGCTGCGGGGCGGGGTCGATCGTCGTCATCAGGGCAGCCTAACTGCCATCGCCGGCGGCGAAGACCTGACCGTAGCGTTGCGCCTGCTCACCGGCATCGAGCCCGCCGTCGATCAACGCCTTGGCGCCGGCCAGCGCGCTCGGGGCGGCCTCGACGAACCGGCCCGCCCACACCGCGGCCGCGTCGAAGACGTGGTCGGGGGCCACCATCTCGTCGATCAGCCCGATCGCCAGCGATTCCTTGGCGTCGACGAATCGGCCGCTGAAGGCCAGGTCCTTGGCCCGGGCCGGACCGATCGCTCGGGCCAGCCGCTGCGCGCCACCCCCGCCGGGGACCAGGCCAGCCAGGATCTCGGTGGCGCCGAGCTTGACGTTGTCGCCGCTGACCCGCCAGTCGGCGGCCAGCGCCAAGCTCAGTCCGGTGCCCAGGGCGTAGCCGGTGATGGCGGCCACCGTCGGCTTGGGGATCGCGGCGACCGCATCGATCGCCTGGCGGCGCAGCAAGTCGGCGGCCTCGGCTTCGGCGCGGTTCAGCGTGCGCAGTTCGGGGACGTCGTCGCCCACGGAGAAGATCTCGTGCCCGCCGAACAGGATGACGGTGGTGATGTCGGCGCGCTCGGCCAGCTCGGCGGTGGCCGAGATCAGCTCCCGGTAGGTCTGCCGGGTCAGCGCGTTGGTCGGCGGCCGGGACACCAGCAACACCCCGACGCCGGGGTGCTGCTCGCCGACGTGGATGCTGACGAACTCGCGCACGTCAGTCCCCGCCGTGGCTCGCCGGGCTGCGGCGATTACGGGCGGCGTTGTAGCGATCGCTGTTGAAGAATTCGATCTCCCAATTACCGCCGTGCACGGCGAGATTGGGCTGTACTGCCACGATCTGGCGGTCCAGCGCCAGCACCTCGCCGACGGTACGCCCGGCCAGCGAGTCCAGTTGGGTCCAGGTCGGCGGCAACAGGAATGAGCGAGCCTCGGCGAAATCCTCCAGCGCCGCTTCGGGGCTGGTCCATGCCGCCTGTTCGGATTCGGTGTTGTGGCCGTCGGCGCGCTGACCGTCGGGAAGAGCGCCGACGAAGAAGTACGTGTCGTAGCGGCGGGTGCGCTCCTCTTCGGGGGTGACCCAGTTGGCCCACGGCCGCAGCAGGTCGGCCCGCAGCACCAGGTTTTCCCGGTGCAGGAATTCCGAGAACGACAGGCTGCGGTCGACCAGTGCCGCGCGAACCTCGGCGTAGACCGACGCATCCGCGACGATGCCGTCGGGGTCGTCGGCAGGCCCGGCGAACAGCACGCCGGACTCCTCGAACGTTTCGCGCGCGGCGGCGCACACCAGCGCCTCGGCGAGGTCCTCGGAGATACCGAACCGCTGCGCCCACCAGTCGGGGCCGGGCCCGTACCAGGCGATGTCGGAGTTGCGGTCGCGATCGTCCACCCCGCCGCCGGGAAATACCATCACGCCACCGGCGAACTCCATCGCGCGGTGCCGGCGCATGAGAAAGACCTCGACACCGTCCGCTGGCGTATCCCGGATCAACATCACCGTCGCCGCCGGGCGGATCGGCAGCGGTTCGGGCTTGTCGTCGCTCACAATCGCCTCCTGTGGGCCGCGCGACTGCGCACGCGCCGGGCGAAGTAGCGGCCATCGATGTTGTCCAGCGCGATCGATTGCCCGAACGCGGTGGACAGGTTCTCCGATGTCAGCGTGTCATGCAGCAACCCACCGGCCACCACCTGGCCCTCGGACAGGATCAGGCAGTGGCTGAAGCCGGGCGGGATCTCCTCGACGTGGTGGGTGACCAGCACCAGCGCCGGCGCGTCGGCGTCGGCGGCCAGATCGGCCAGCCGGGACACCAGCTCCTCGCGACCGCCCAGATCGAGCCCGGCTGCCGGTTCGTCGAGCAGCAGCAGTTCGGGATCGGTCATCAGCGAGCGTGCGATCAGCACCCGTTTGCGTTCGCCTTCCGAGAGGGTGCCGTAGGTGCGTTCGGCCAGGTGCTCGGCCCCGACGCTTTCCAGCGTGTCGACCGCTCGCTCGTAGTCGACGTCCTCGTAGCTCTCCCGCCAGCGGCCCAGCACGGCGTAGCCGGCCGAGACGACCAGATCGCGGACCACCTCGCCGTCGGGCACCCGCTGGGACAGCGCCGAGCTGCTGAGCCCGACCCGCTGGCGTAGTTCGGACATGTCGGTTCGGCCGAGCCGCTCACCGAGCACGTGGGCGGTGCCGGACGATGGGTGTTCCATGGCCGCGGCGATACGCAGCAGCGAGGTCTTTCCGGCACCGTTGGGGCCGATCACCACCCAGCGTTCGTCGAGTTCGACCTGCCAGGTGACGGGTCCGACCAGGACCTGTCCCCCGCGGCGCAGCGAGACTCTCCGGAAGTCGATCAGCAGGTCGGGGTCGACCTCGTCGGCGGCGTCGGGCACTGCACCATCGTGCCGTATTCGTCTTCGTCCGCACGTGTTGGGTCGTTGCGTTTTCGGGTGTGTCCGACGATGTGCGCCCAGCCGCTGACGGCCAGGATCGGCGTCGGTGTCAGCCTCAGCACCAGCTGAACCATCGGTCCGATCCCGAACGCGTAGATGACGGTCCCGACGCCGACGCTGCCGCCGAGCAGCCAGCCCGCCCCCAGCACGGTCGCTTCGATCGCCGTGCGCACCAACCGCACCGAAAGACCGCTCCGCGCAACCAATCCCGTCATCAACCCGTCGCGAGGCCCCGGCCCCAGCCCGGCGCCCACGTACAACACGGTGGCCACTGCATTGAGCAGGACTGCCCCCAGCATCAGGGCGATCCGGGCCGGCATCGACTCGGGCGCGGAGAGCACTGCGAGGCCGGCGTCGACGGTGATTGCGATGACGACGACGTTGGCGACGGTCCCGATGCCGGGGGAGTTCCGCAGCGGAATCCACAGCAACAGGACGACGACACCGACCACCGCCGAGGCCACGCCGATCGTCATCGGAGTGTGCAGCGTCAGGCCCTGATGGAATACGTCCCACGGGTCCAAGCCCAGACCGGCCCGCACCATCATGGCCATCGAGAGGCCGTAGCAGGCCAGTCCGATCAGCAGCGCGGTTCCGCGCAGCGTCGCCGTCACCGGTGGTCGGAGAACCGGACGCGCAGCGCGTCGAGGTCACCACGCAGCCGACGGGCATCGGCGTCGACGTCATCCCATCCGGTCGTTGTCGGATTCCACGGGCCGTGATCGGCGTCCAGTAACGCCGCCAGCCGGTGGGCCACTCGAGAAAACCAGGTACTCATGACAGCCATCCTTTCGAGCAACTGGCTTGCCCATCAATAGCCAGTTGCCGCATACTGGCTTGCAAATGGCGACGACATTGACGGCCAGGGCCTTGGATCCGGACCTTGTGGCCCGCGAACTGGGCAACTGGCGTACCTCCAGCCGGAGTGGCCCCTCCTATCAGGCGCTGGCCGACGGGCTGCGGATGCTGATCGTGGACGGCCGGCTGCCGGTCGGGTCGCGGCTGCCCAGTGAACGCGCACTGGCCGAAGCGCTGCGGGTCTCCCGCACCACCGTCACCGCGGCCTACACCGAACTCGGCGAGAGCGGCTATCTGCACGCCCGCCGCGGCGCCCGCAGCACGGTCGCACTCCCCCACACACCGGTCAGCGTGCCCAGCGACACGGCGGCCAGGATCAACCTGGCCGAGGCCGCCCTGGCCGCGCCGGCCAGCGCCGTACAGGAGGCGTTCACCGAGGCGGCCAGTCAGTCCGCCGCGTATCTGCAAGAGACCGGTCATGACATGCGCGGGGTACTGTCTTTCCGCACCGCGATCGCCGAACGTTATTGCGCCAGAGGACTTCCCACCACTGCCGACCAGATCATGGTGACCAGCGGTGCACAGCATGCGATCGCGCTGATTCTGGCCACCTATGTTCAGCCCGGCGATCGCGTGCTCGTCGAACAGCCCACGTATCACGGCGTACTCACCGCGATCGGCACCGCGGGCGCCCGGCCGGTTCCGGTCGCGATGACAAGGGAGGGTTGGGAACTCGACGCCGTCCACGCCGCCGTGCGCCAACTCGCCCCGACCCTGGCCTATCTCGTGCCTGATAACCACAATCCGACAGGGTTCTCGATGCCGGCCGCTGATCGCAAGCGATTATCCGACATCGTCATCGAGACCCGCACCCGCACGGTGATCGACGAGACCATGACCGACATCTGGCTCGACGAGCCGGTGCCCCCGCCGGTGGCCGCGTCGATGGGTTCGCGCACCGACCTGATGATCACGATCGGTTCGATGTCGAAATCGTTCTGGGGCGGGATGCGCATCGGCTGGATCCGAGCCGAGCCGAACGTGCTCGCGACCATCCGAGCGCTTCGCCCGTCCATCGACCTGGGCACGTCGGTCATCGAACAGCTCGCTGCCGCATGGCTTCTCACCGAGAGGGCCGACGATGTACTGCCCGAACGTCGCGAGATCCTCCGGGGCAGAAGGGCTTTGCTACTGGAACTGATCGACGAGCATTTGCCCGAATGGCGTCCGTTGCCGGGCAATGGCGGGATGTCGATGTGGGTGCAGCTGCCCGCGCCGGTCAGTTCGGCGATGTGCGCGTCGGCGTCCCGGCTGGGTGTCGAGCTGCCGCCCGGCCCGCGCTTCGGCGTCGACGGCACACTCGAGCGATTCGTCCGAATTCCGTTCGCGTTGCCCGAAAATGAGCTGACCGAGGCCATCGAACTGCTCGGCCGGGCGTGGCGCAATATCACCGGCGCGGCGATCCCCGAGGCCACCGCCGTGGTGATCTAGCGATTTCGGCGCGGAAACCGCCGCTGAGCGAACGTTTGCGCGCCGAAATCGCTGAATCTACTCCGGCGGGATCTCCACCCGGCGCAGCGTGCCGTCGACGGCGTCGGCAGCCTCGATCTCGGCGCGGGTGATGCCGAGGATGAACAGCACCGTGTCCAGGTAGGGATGACTCAGCGAGGCGTCGGCCACCTCGCGCAGCGCGGGTTTGGCATTGAAGGCCACTCCCAGCCCCGCAGCGGCCAGCATGTCGATGTCGTTGGCACCGTCACCGACCGCCACCGTCTGCTCCATCGGCACCCCGGCCTGGCGCGCAAAGTCGCGCAGCGCCTTGGCCTTACCGGCGCGGTCGACCACCTCACCGACGACCCGTCCGGTCAACTTGCCGTCGACGATCTCCAATTCGTTGGCGGCCACGAAGTCCAGCATCAGCTCGTGGGCCAGCGGATCGATGACCTGACGAAAACCACCCGACACCACACCGCAGTGAAAACCCAAGCGGCGCAAGGTCCGAATGGTGGTGCGTGCGCCGGGAGTGAGCTCGATCTGGTCGGCGACCTCGTCGACCACCTCCGCGGGCAAACCGGCCAGGGTGGCCACCCGGCGGTGCAGCGACTCGGCGAAGTCCAGCTCGCCGCGCATGGCCGCCTCGGTGATGGCCGCGACGGCCTCCCCGGCACCGGCGTGGTCGGCCAGCATCTCGATGACCTCACCCTGGATCAGGGTCGAGTCGACGTCGAACACAATGAGCCGCTTGGCCCGGCGCTCCAGGCTGTAGTTCTCGACCGCGATGTCCAGGCCCTGCTCGGCAGCCACCCGAGCCAGCACCGTCCGCAGTTCACCGCTGACACCCGCCGGCACCGACACCCGCAGCTCCAAACCCGTCACCGGGTAGTCGGAGACACCGCGGATGAAGTCGATGTTGACCCCCAGCGCGGCCGCCCCGCGGGCCACCACGCCGAAGGCCGCCGCGGTGATGGGCCGCCCGAGCACCACGATGGTGTGGGTGGACGGCTCGCGGATGATCGGCATGTCGTCGCTGCGCTCGATCGTGACGTCCAGCCCGACCCGATGGATGGCGTCAGTGACGTCTTCGCGTAGTTGGACACCGTCGGCGACGTCGGCACGACCGGAAACCAGCACCCCCAGTGTCAGACGCCCCCGGATCACCACCTGCTCGACGTTGAGCAGATCCACCTCGTGACGGGCCAGCACCTCGAAGAGCGCTGAGGTGACCCCCGGCTGGTCGACACCGGTGACGGTGATCAGCACCGACACCTTGGACATGGTCATACCAGGAAGACTGCGTTATCCCGCGCTAGGTGCGGACGTGCTCGTCGTCGAGGCGCGTGACGTCCCCGTCGTCGGGACCGTGCGCCCGGCCGACGTGAGCCTCCCTGCGCATCCGCTCGATCATGTGCGGGTAGTGCAGCTCGAAAGCGGGCCGCTCCGAACGGATCCGGGGCAGTTCGGTGAAGTTGTGCCGGGGCGGCGGGCAGGAGGTCGCCCACTCCAGCGAGTTGCCGTAGCCCCACGGATCGTCGACCGTGACGACCTCGCCGTAACGCCAGCTCTTGAAGACGTTCCAGGTGAACGGCAGCACCGAGACGCCGAGGGTGAAGGCACCGATGGTCGACACGATGTTCAGCGTCTCGAAGCCGTCGGACGGCAGGTAGTCGGCGTAGCGGCGGGGCATGCCCTCGTCACCCAGCCAGTGCTGCACCAGGAACGTGGTGTGGAAGCCGATGAAGGTCAGCCAGAAGTGGACCTTGCCCAGCCGCTCGTCGAGCAGCCGGCCGGTCATCTTCGGGAACCAGAAGTAGATTCCGGCGTAGGTCGCGAACACGATGGTGCCGAAGAGCACGTAGTGGAAGTGCGCGATCACGAAATAGCTGTCGCTGACGTGGAAGTCGATGGGCGGGCTGGCCAGCAGAACACCGGACAGACCACCGAGCAGGAACGTCACCAGGAAGCCGATGGAGAACAGCATCGGCGTCTCGAACGTGAGCCGGCCCTTCCACATCGTGCCGATCCAGTTGAAGAACTTGATGCCGGTGGGCACCGCGATCAGGAACGTCATGAAGCTGAAGAACGGCAGCAGCACCGCACCCGTGACGTACATGTGGTGCGCCCAGACCGCCACCGACAGCGCCGCGATGCTGATCGTGGCGTAGATCAAGGTGGTGTAGCCGAAGATCGGCTTGCGGGAGAACACCGGGAAGATCTCCGAGACGATGCCGAAGAACGGCAGCGCGATGATGTACACCTCGGGGTGCCCGAAGAACCAGAACAGGTGCTGGAAGAGCATGGTGCCGCCGTTGGCGGGGTCGTAGATGTGCGCACCGAGGTGGCGGTCGGCGGCCAGGCCGAACAGCGCCGCGGTCAGCAGCGGGAAGGCCACCAGCACCAGGATCGACGTGACGAAGATGTTCCAGGTGAAGATCGGCATCCGGAACATGGTCATGCCGGGGCAGCGCATACAAACGACAGTGGTGATCATGTTGACCGCACCCAGAATCGTGCCGAGACCACCGACGGCCAGGCCGAGGATCCACAGGTCACCGCCGGCACCGGGGCTGTGCATGGCGTCCGAGAGCGGGGTGTAGGCGGTCCAGCCGAAGTCGGCGGCACCGCCGGGGGTGATGAAGCCGGCCAGCGCGATCATCGCGCCGAACACGAACAGCCAGAACGACAGCGCGTTCAGCCGGGGGAAGGCGACGTCGGGGGCGCCGATCTGCAGCGGCAGCACCAGGTTGGCGAAGCCGAACACGATCGGGGTCGCGTAGAACAGCAGCATCGCCGTGCCGTGCATGGTGAACAGCTGGTTGTACTGCTCGTTGGACAGGAACTGCAGGCCGGGCACGGCCAGCTCGGCGCGGATGAACAGCGCCATCAAGCCGCCGAGGAAGAAGAAGATGAAGCAGGCGACGCAGTACATGATGCCGATCAGCTTGTGATCGGTCGTGGTCACCAGCTTGTAGATCAGATTGCCCTTGGGACCCATCCGTGCAGGCATGGGCCGAGTGGCCTCGAGTTCTCCCTGCGAAGGCACAACGGCAGTCAACGGTCCTCCAAAATCAGTAATCGCACCCGAGAACGTGCTCTTGATCCTAACCGCCCGTCGGCGCCGATGGGGTGTGGGTCCTACATTCTGTCGTAATTGACAGCTCGACGCCCTGCCCTGCAGCTCAGCGGCCCTCTCGTGGCCGGATGTTACGGTCGGCGTCGTGTTGATCGGCGGGAAGCGTTCGGGTGTCGCGATGGCGGTCGGAGCGGTGCTCGCAGCGGTCGCCATGACGGTTGCGAGCGGGTGCTCCGGCTCGTCCAAGGATCCCGCGCCGGCGGCGCGCAGCGTTGTCACGAGCACCACCAAGATCGCGGGCGCCGGCGTGCTGGGCAATCAGCGCCGCCCCGACGAATCGTGCGCACCCGAACCGGCCCGGCTCGACGCGGGGGGCCCCGACCCGCAGCGGATCGTGGTGCTGGCCGGTGACGAGCTCGACGCGTTGTGCGCGCTGGGGCTGCAGTCGAGGATCGTGGCAGCCGCACTGCCCGATGGTTCGGCCAGCCAGCCGTCGTATCTGGGCACGGTCATCCACAACGTGCCCGGCGCCGGGACCCGCAGCGCACCCGACCTGAGCGCGATCGCAGCCGCCAAACCCGACCTCATCCTCGGCTCGCAGGCGCTGACGCCGCAGTCTTATCCGGCGCTGGCAGCGATCGCCCCGACGGTGTTCACCGACGCGCCCGGCGCCAAGTGGCAGGACAACCTGCGCACCGTGGGCGCGGCGACCGGTCGAAGCGAGGCCGCCGACGATCTGGTCGGCGGTTTCACCGAGCTGGCCAAGCAGAAGGGCGTGGCCAACGACGCCCCGCACTTCCAGGCGTCCATCGTGCAGTTCACCGACACCACGATGCGGGTATATGGCGCCGAGAACTTCCCGGCCTCGGTACTGGCGGACGTGGGCGTGGATCGCCCTGCCGCACAACGTTTTACCGACAAGCCGTATATCGAGATCGGGATATCCGATGCCGATCTCGACCGCTCGCCAGACCTGTCGGCCGCCGACGGCGACATCGTGTATCTGTCGTTCGCATCGCCGGCGGCCAAGGACCGGGCGCCGGCCGTCCTGGACGGCCCGGCGTGGCGCAAGCTGTCGGCCAACCGCGACAACCGCGTCTTCGTCGTCAACAACGAGGTGTGGCAGACCGGCCAGGGCATCGTCGCCGCGCGTGGCATTGTCGACGACCTGCGCTGGCTCAACGCCCCGATCAACTAGTTCTCTGCCGCCGAATTTCACGTTTCACAGGAGAACTGCGAGTGCGGCGCGACAAAACGTGAAACTCGAGGGCCCGTGTAGCGTTCGTCACTGTGTTCCATGTGTTGATCGGCACGTATACCCAGCCCGCCGAAGTTGTCGAGAAGACCCGTCCCGCCCATCTGGCGTGGCTGCAGGAAGAGGTCGACGCCGGGCGACTGCTGATCGCCGGCCGTCAGGAGTCCGGTGCTGGTGGCCTGCTGTTCACGGCGGACATAGATACCGAAGCCGTCCAGGACATCATCGACCACGATCCCTACACGCTGGCCGGGGTCGCCACCTATCAGCGGGTGTCTTTCAACGGCGCAATTCGCGCAGCCGGGTTATAAATCTCCTCAAGCGGGATTAGGCACCCGCCGCGCCGGGTTGTACCCACTGGTCGCAGCGTCGCGACACTTCCTTATGACCAGAACGCTGAACCAATCAGTGCTGCCTAAACGCGAATTCGAGGACACCGATGAGCACAGTCACCGCTTACGCCGCCACATCCGCCAAGGATCCCCTGACCAAGACCACCATCAACCGCCGCGATGTCGGCCCCCACGACGTCATGCTCGACATCCACTTCGCGGGTATCTGTCACTCCGACATTCACACCGTGCGCGGCGAATGGGGTGAAGTCGAGTACCCGATGGTGCCCGGACATGAAATCGCTGGTGTGGTAACGGAAGTCGGCCCCGAGGTTACGAAATACAAAGTGGGCGATCGTGTTGGCGTTGGCTGCTTCGTCGATTCCTGCCGCGAGTGCGCGGCCTGCCTCGCCGGTGTAGAACAGTACTGCACCAACCCGGGCATGGTCGGTACCTACAACGGTGTCGGCAGCGACGGGCAGCCCACTCAGGGCGGCTACAGCGGCGCGATCGTCGTCGACGAGAACTACGTGCTGCGCATCCCGGACAGCATCGCGTTGGACGACGCCGCTCCCCTGCTGTGCGCGGGCATCACGCTCTACTCGCCGTTGCGGCACTGGAATGCCGGGCCAGACAAGCAGATTGCCGTCATCGGCCTCGGTGGTCTCGGTCACGTCGGCGTGAAGCTCGCAAAGGCGATGGGTGCCCACGTGACGGTGCTGAGCCAGTCTCTGAAGAAGATGGAGGACGGTCTGCGGCTGGGCGCCGACGAGTACTACGCCACCAGTGACGCAGCGACTTTCTCGAAGCTCAAGGGCAAGTTCGACCTGATCCTCAACACGGTCTCGGCCAACCTCGACCTCGAGGCGTACCTCGGCCTGCTCGCGCTGGACGGCACACTGGTCGAGCTCGGCATGCCCGAACACCCGATGGAGGTGCCGGCGGCCGCCCTGATCTTCGGTCGGCACAGCTTGTCCGGCTCCTTGATCGGCGGTATCGCCGAGACGCAGGAAATGCTGGATTTCTGCGCCGAGCACGGTGTGACACCCGAGATCGAGGTCATCGCGCCGGACTACATCAACGAGGCCTACGAGCGGGTGCTGGCCAGCGACGTGCGGTACCGCTTCGTCATCGACACCGAATCGCTGCGCACCGCCTAACGGCTAGTTGACCGTGTCCTCGGTCACGCCGGCCAGCGGCCAACCGGCCGCGGCCAGCGTGGCGGCCACCCGCTTGATGTTCTCCGGGCCCGCGTCGTGGTGACTGACGTCCTTGATGAACTCGGCGATCTCGTCCTCGTCGATTCCGCCCGCCAGCGCCGGTGAGTCCTTCGCCGTGAGATGGGCGACCACCTCTTTGATCTGGTCCTCGGTCAGCGGAGTCGAGCGAAGCAGCGCCAACAGCGGGACCCGGTCCGGACCGGGAACACCGTTGGGGTAGCCGGCCCGCAGCCAGTTGAGGATCGAATGCAGAAGCGACGTAGCGGTCACCTGGCAAGTCTCTCGGTTGCGCCGAAACTACGCCAGCACCGGTAGGACAGTTCGCCGCCGGTTCACACCACGTTCACCGTCGCTCGGGGCACCGGTCGAGCGGGTCATTGAGCGCCGGCGCCGGCCACGCCGCGCGGCCGTCCGCGCGCCACCCACACCCGCCACAGGTAGGTCGCCACCGCCGCAGACGCCAATAATGCGACCAGTCCTTCGACACGACTGGCGTTGATGACCAACACCGCGGCCACCAAGACCGCTGCGACGACGTTGAGTATCAGAGCCGTCCACCGATGGTCGCGGTAGGACAGCCGTGCACAAGCGATCGTGGCGGCCAGGAAGCTGGCGAAGACCGCCACGGCGTAGAAGCCGACCAGCCGTTGCTCCCGGCCGCTGGCCCCGATCAGCATCGCCGCCGCCGCAAGGACCAGACCGACCCCCCACTCGGGTATCAGGAATCGGTTCATGCGGCCGAACCGGCTCGGGACCAATCCGACGCCGTCCGCACCGATCGTGGCCAGCGCCTTGAGTACCCCCGAACCGGCAAGGTAGGACGACGCCGCGGCGGCCAACAAGAGCAGAGCACTGACCGCCTGGAAGGCGGTGAACAGGACGCTGTTCCCCGTGGCGCGTTTCGCCAGCTCAGCGATGAGGGTCGAGTCTTGCGGTGGGATATCGATCCTCAACCTGACCGCCAGGACGGTGAAGCAGATCGTCAATGTCCCGACGATGGCGACCATCAACCACAGGGTCAACCTGCCGAGCCGCCGTCGGGCGCGATCACCGAGTTGGGGCAACTGGGCGATCGCATTCGACGGCGATTCGACGCCCGTCGCCAACGCCATCCCGAGCGGGATGGCGAACAGTACCGACGCCAACCCGGCGCCTGCCAGCAGCGGGTTGCCACCCGCGGAGTGGCTCACGGCGCTGTCCGGGGCCGGCACTGCGGAGACACCCGCCACGATGACGCAGATGGACAGGACCACGAAGGCAACGGTCGCCGCGGCGAAGACCACCCGGCCACCCTGACCGAGCAGGACCACTCCGGCCACCAAGGCCACGAGCCCCAGCCCGATCGGGGTGCGATACGACTCGAGCGGCGGCAGATACGCGATCAGCGCCGAGGCACCGGCCGCGCAGCTGACCGCAACCGTCAGGGTGAAGTCGACCAGGAGCGCGCCCAGTGGAATGAATGCCCACCCTTCGCCGAAGGCGGACGCGATGCCCTCGGGACCACCACCTCCGCCGGGGAACCGCCCGATCAGCTCGTGATACGTCGCCGAGATCACGGCGATGATCGCAACCACGGCCCCCATGGTCGGAAGCAGGGAGCTGAGGTCACCTGCCAGTCCGCGCAGTGCAGCCTCGATCGCGTACGCCACCGACGAAACCGGATCGGCCATCACCGTGAAGGCGAACGCCAGGCCGAGCACCGCTGTCCGGAACTTCACCCCAGGCCAGCTCACTGGATGCCGGCATGCCTGGCCAGGAACTCCACGACCGCCTCGGCGAAGATGTCGTTGCGATCACCGGCGACCATGTGTCCGGCCCCGGCGACGTCGACGAACTCGATCTGCGGGAACCGTTCGAGGAATGCGTCAGCACGTTCCTGAGTGACAAGGTCACTCATCTGACCACGCACCAGCAGCATCGGGACACCGGCCGCCAGGATCGATTCGACCGCCGCGTTGATGCGCTCGACCTCGGTCACCTCGATGGGCGGGCTGGCCGCAGTCCCGTCGATGAACTTGGGGTCCCAGTGCCAATACCAGCGGCCGTCTCGGTGGCGCAGGTTCGTGCGAAGGCCGTCAAGATCGGACGGCCGGCTGCGGTGCGGGTTGTACTCCTGGATCATGTCGGCCACCTCGTCGAGGGACTCGAAGCCCGTCTCCATCCGGTCGTACATGAATTGGTGGATGCGCTCGGCCCCGGTCGGATTCATATCGGGGACGATGTCGACCAGTACCAGCGCACGTAGCGCCGCCGGTTCCAGCTCTCCGGCGAGCAGCATGCCGGTGAACCCGCCCAGTGACGCACCGACGAGCACGGGGCGCCCCGGCAGCTGACGGATCAGTTGCAGTACGTCGCCGGCGAAGCTGACGACCCGGTAGTCCCCTTCTTCCGACCAGTCGGACTCACCGTGTCCGCGCAGGTCAACGGTGATCGCCTGCCAGCCGCGCGCAGCCACTGCGGTCGCGGCCCGGCCCCAGGAGCGACGAGTCTGGCCGCCGCCGTGGAGGAAGACGACGCTCGGCGCGTCCGGATCGCCGATGCGGTCGGCCGCGATGCGGATGCCGTCCACGCCCAGCGCACTGAACGGTTCGGGTGTGGTCACGCCATTCAGCATCCGCGATATGGGCGCGGGCTCAAAGCACCGGTCCCACCCGAATGAAGCCCTTCTGCGTCGATAGGTGGGACAAAGGGCCCTACAACGCGGTCGGACAGGCGCGGACCGTGAGTGGGTGAATCGGGAACCGTTGTGACGCACCGCAGCGTCTATCCCCGGCTGGCCCGGGCCGCGGAGCGACCGTGGTACGTGTTGGGCCGGATCGGCGATCAGGCGCTGTTCTATGCCAGGGCCATCGCGGGTATCCCGACCGCGGTGCGCTGCTACCGCGTCGAGATCGTCCGGCTGGTCGCCGAAATCAGCATGGGCGCAGGGGTTTTGGCGATGATTGGCGGGACGTTGGTGGTCGTCGGATTCCTCACCGTCGCGACCGGCGGAACGCTGGCGGTGCAAGGCTACAGCTCGCTGGGTGACATCGGCATCGAGGCGCTCACGGGTTTCTTGGCCGCGTTCATCAACGTGCGGATCTCGGCGCCGGTCGTCGCCGGGATCGGTTTAGCGGCAACGTTCGGTGCCGGCGTGACCGCACAGCTGGGCGCGATGCGGGTCAACCAGGAAGTCGACGCACTGGAAGCCATGGCTATCCCGCCGCTGGTGTTTCTGGTGAGCACCAGGATCGTCGCCGGGATGATGTCCATCGCGCCGCTGTATGCCGTCGCGGTCATCCTGTCGTTCCTGGCCAGCCGGTTCACCACAGTGGCCCTGCTCGGCCAGTCGGCGGGCCTGTACGACCACTATTTTTCGACGTTTCTGAGCCCGACGGATTTGCTGTGGTCGTTCGTCCAGGCGATCCTCATGGCGTTGGCAATCCTGCTGATCCACACCTATTTTGGCTTCTATGCCTCAGGCGGACCCTCTGGAGTGGGTGTCGCGACGGGCGACGCCGTGCGGACCTCGCTCGTCGTCGTGGTCTCGGTGACACTGCTCATTTCGTTGGCGATCTACGGCAGCCAGGGTCGATTCAACCTCGCCAGCTAGGCCTCCTGGCCCGACCGTTTCCTGATTGCGGTAGGGCGCTACTGAGTTCCTGTCCGCGGCCCGGAGTGACGATTGCTTCGGTGGACCACAGGGTTGGGGGCAAGCGATGGGCATTTCACGGCACATTGGCATTTCGATCGGCACCGCCGTCCTGGCAGCGGCCGCCACGGTGACGCCGGTGGCGATAGCTGACGAACCGCCGCTGGAGAGAACAGCCCTGGTCCTGTGCGGGACGACGTGCCCGACGCCCGACGACACCTACATCGACATCGTCAAGAACCAGTACATCGAGCCAACACATCCGGGCGAGAACATCGCCTATGTCCCGGTGACCGCTCCCCAGCAGATGTGGCCCATCACCGGATTCACGCGCCTGCTCGGGCTCGCATTCGGGGATCCGCGGCTCTTCGCACCCGGCGGACCCGCGTGGCCGAACGAGCCGTGGTGGAAACTGTCGGGATTCTTCGACGTCACAGCCGCACAATCGCTTCGGATCGGGGCAGCCGATCTCGACTCGGCGATAGCCGCGCACGACGATGACCATCTGGTGGTCTACGGATTGTCGCAGGGCGCCGGCATCGCGAATGTGGTGAAGAAGCGGCTGGCCGGGCAATATCCGGCGGGAACCAGTGCCCCTGACATCGATTTCGTCTTGGGCGGTGACCCCAATCTGCCCAACGGTGGCTTGATGTCCCGGTTCGACGGCGCCTACATCCCGCTCCTCGATTTTCCGTTCAACGGCCCCGCAGTGACTGACACTCAGTTCGATACGGTCGAGATAAACCGGCAGTACGACGGATTCACCGACTTCCCGTTGTATCCGCTGAACGTCATCGCCGATCTCAATGCGGTGATGGGCATCGTGTACCTGCACACCAATTCGTTCGACGTCAGCCTGCCCGCGGATCCGACAACGTCGCCGGCATACCAGGGCACCCACGGCGACACCAGCTACTACTTCTTCCAGACCCAGGACCTACCGCTGTTCGCGCCACTGCGCAGCATCGGCGTGCCGGAGAAGTTCATCGACGTGGTCGAACCGTTCTTCCGGGTGATCGTGGAGGCGGGCTATGACCGGACGATCAAGCCGTGGGTACCCACGCCGGCGCGGTTGTTGCCGTCGTCACTCAACCCAGGACAGCTGGCCGCGGATGTGGCCACCGCGGTCGAGGAGGGCATGAACAACGCCAAGGCCCTTGTCAACCCGTCACCGAAGCTCGCAGCCTTCCGCACCTCGCCACTCAAGGCAGCCAATCATGCTCCGGTAGTGCGTGATTCGCTCGGATCGAACCGCCGGACTCCCGACCGGCCCGGCAACCGCAACATCAATAAGCCGACCAGCCGGACCACCGCGCCGTCGTCGACCGGCAACTCCGCGCGTTCGTCGTGACCAGTCCTGCATGGGGCCGTGGCATCTCGGCTGTCGCAGGCGTGATTGCACTGGGGCTGACGTCGATAACGGGTCTTGCAGACGCGAACGCCTCAGACACGGCCCTGATCTTGGGTGGCAGCGGGGTACCAGTCCCGCCGCCGAGGTACATCGACGCGGTCGGGCAGCTCTACCTCACCCCGAGCGGATTCGGCACCTACACCCCACAAGCCGTGATCGCGCCCGAGCAGTTCTATCCGATCACCGGCGTCAACAGCCTTCCCGTCGACCTGTCCGTCGCCCAGGGCGTGGCCATTCTTGACGGCGCGATCGCCCAGCAATTCGCTGCGGGCAACCGAGTCGTTGTGTTCGGCTACTCCCAAAGCGCGATCATCGCCGCGCGAGAAATGGCCTACTTGGCGACCTCGGATAATCCCCCCAGTCCCGACCAGCTGAGCTTCGTCATGATCGGCGACACGGGTCTCCCCAACGGGGGCATGTTCCAACGTTTCGACGTGCCAGGGGCTCCGTTGTCCCTGCCCAGCCTGGGCCAGTCGTTCAATTACGGCCCCACGACGAGCGACACCTACCCCACTGTCGTCTACACCAAGGAATACGACGGATTCGCCGACTTCCCGCAGTATCCGCTCAATTTCCTGGCCGTTCTCAACGCATTGATCGGCATGTTCACCGAGCACTTTTCGTACACGGGCCTCACTCCGGAACTCGTGAATACGGCGATCGCGCTCCCGACGACCGCCAACACCACCACCCGGTACTTCATGATCCCGACCGAAAATCTGCCGCTGCTGATTCCGCTGCGATTGCTCCCCCTCATCGGCAATCCGCTGGCCGATCTGTTGGAGCCGACCATGCGCGTGCTGGTGAACTTGGGCTACGGCAGCATCACCAACGGATGGAGCCCGGGGCCGGCGGACGTGTCCACTCCGTTCGGGGTCTTCCCCGCCGATGTCGCCCTGGTCGATGTCCTCAACGCGCTGGCCCATGGTGTAGTTCAAGGTATCAACGATGCCCTCGATGACCTGAAACACCCTACTGTGTTTGACATCTCGTCGCTGTCGGGGTTCTTTGCCGGTCTTCACGCGGCGGGCGGCACCGCCACCGCACACCCGTCGCCATTGGAATTCCTGACAGCGTTCGCGGCTCTGGGCAACGGGGGCATGCCGGTCTCCTCCCCTGGCGGCATCGTCAACACGCTCGTCGATGCGGTGTCCGGGGCCGTCGCGGTTGCGAACCCAGTCGTGGACACAGCGCTGTCCATCGCTGTCACGCTCCCGGCATACAACGCGCACCTGTTCGTCAGCCAACTGCGGGAGGGTCATCTGCTCAACGCAATCGGGATGCCGATCGCTGCCGACGTCGCACTGGTCCCCTATTTACTCGTCGCCGATGTGGTTTGCCCATCCTCGAGGCGGCGGCGACGACCGTGACCCATCTCGCCCAACTCGTGGGCTTGCAGCCCAACCCCGCTCCTGATGCCGCCAAAATTGCTGGGCCACAGTTCAAATCACCGAGGCCGCCACGCCATTCAGTACCCGTTTCGAGCGTCGCAGCACCGAGGGTCACCGCGACCGGTCACACCCAACGACGGCCCGTCACAGCATCGCGTCAGCCCGCGCGAGATGTCCCTCGAAACCAAGCGATCTCGCCATCGCACGGTAACGATCACGCTAGTCGCGGTACGTCGCTTCGTCGCCATGGAACCGGGCCAGCAGCGCGCGCATCCGCAGCAGGGTGACATCCCAAATTGCCGAATATCCGGGCAGTTTCGGCACCGTATCGATCACCATCTGCGCTTCGGCCCGGTCGGCGTCAGCGCCATGTCCACATGGTGTCACCGCCGGTCGGCTGTGTCCGGCCTTTCGTCCGGTCAGGTCACCCCCCGGCGGCGAAGTAACGCTGACCCTCGGTCACGACGCGCCCGAGAGCCAATTTCAAGACAGGGGCAAATACTCTGAACGGCAATGCGAATCGGGCTTTCGGTTCTATTGCAACGGTAAAGGTGAACAAGGTCGAGTCACCACTGGGCTGCAGCACGAAATCCTCGGCGTAGCGCGTGAAAACCGGGGCGGTGGACTCGTAGACATACATCGAGTAACCCTTGTCGACATCCCAACGGAAATAGCGGCTACGCCCCCGCGCGCCAAGAGCCACGGATTCTCGCGTGGTGCCGACCCCGTGCGGAGGAGGGGACGTGAACGAGACCTCCTTGACCGTGCGGCCCCATGCCGCGGCAGAGTCCGCCGAGGCCAGAGATTCCCAGACCTGTTCGGGCGCCGCCGCGAACGGCTTCTGGTAGCGGAACACGTACGGCGCCGAGGCGAAGAACCCGGCATCGACTGCCTCGAGCGGATACCAACGGGTCATGGCTCATCAGCATGCGCGCCGACGCGCACCCGTGGGCCGATATCGTCACCAAAATTGGCGCCCGGGTCGCGTTACGGGTGCCGCCGTACGGGTTTCCCCTCGCAGCCACGGCCCAGGTCGTCTACGTTCATGGTTTCAGGCGTTCGCTGCCAACTCGAAGGTCCCGATGACCCTTGACGGCGACCATGACGAACCGGAGATTCCATGCAGATTGAATTCGCTCTGTGTGCCGCAGCGGCGCTTGTCCTCGCCGGGTGCGCCGGCAAGCCGTCTGATGGACATGCCTCGGAGGGGCCCGCTTCGTCGGCGACCTCGGCTTCGTCGGCGACCTCGGCCCCAGCCACCTCGACGGCGGCCGCGACAAGTCCGCAGGCCGCCCCGGCCGGAGGCGGCCAGCCGACCAAGGAGTTCCTGGTCGGAAAATGGGGCACCGATGGCGACTGCACGCTGGCGATAGATCTGCGAGCGGACGGCACCAGTGACGGTCCGTTCGGCAACTGGTCCTACACCGACGGCGCGATCAGTTTCACCGAGGCGCCGGAGTTGAAGATCAACGTCACGGTCATTGATGACCAGACCATGGAATCGCGCACGGACCTCGGCAAAACCGCCAAGATGACTCGCTGTCCGTGAGGTCGTCGCGGGCGCTGCCGCCGAACCCCTACGCGATCAGAAGTCCCAATCCTCGTCTTCGGTGACGACGGCCTTGCCGATGACGTAGCTGGAGCCCGACCCGGAGAAGAAGTCGTGGTTCTCGTCGGCGTTCGGCGAGAGCGCCGACAGGATCGCGGGATTCACGTCGGTCTCGTCGCGCGGGAACAACGCCTCGAAGCCCATGTTCATCAACGCCTTGTTCGCGTTGTAGCGCAGGTACTTCTTGACGTCCTCGGTCAGCCCGACCGCGTCGTAGAGATCCTGGGTGTACTCAATCTCGTTCTCGTACAACGCATACAGCAGTTCGTAGGCGTAGTCCTTGAGGTCCTGCTTGCGCTCCTCGGTCTGGACCGCATAACCCTTCTGGAACTTGTAGCCGATGTAGTAGGCGTGCACGGCCTCGTCGCGGATGATCAGCCGGATCAGGTCGGCGGTGTTGGTGAGTTTGGCCCGGCTCGACCAGTACATCGGCAGATAGAAGCCGGAGTAGAACAGGAACGCCTCGAGGAACACCGACGCGATCTTGCGCTTGAGCGGATCGTCACCGCGGTAGTAGTCGAGGATGATCTGCGCCTTGCGCTGCAGGTTGACGTTCTCCTCCGACCAGCGGAAGGCCTCGTCGATCTCGGTCGTCGAGCACAGCGTCGAGAAGATCGAGCTGTAGCTCTTCGCGTGCACCGACTCCATGAACGTGATGTTGGTCAGCACCGCTTCCTCGTGCGGGGTGAGCGCGTCGGGGATCATGCTGACCGAGCCGACCGTGCTCTGGATGGTGTCCAGCAGCGTCAGCCCGGTGAACACCCGCATGGTCAGCTGCTTCTCGTCGGCGGTCAGCGTGCCCCACGACGGGATGTCGTTGGATACCGGAACCTTCTCCGGCAGCCAGAAGTTACCGGTCAAGCGATCCCAGACTTCCGCGTCCTTTTCGTCAATGACACGGTTCCAGTTGATCGCCGTTGCCCGGTCGATCAGCTTCGTTCCATCGCTCACCGAAACCCCACTTCACCACGCTGTTTGCCCCGTTTCCGGCTGACCATCAAAACACTACCCCTGGGGTCCGACAACACGCCGCAACACAACAACTTGTGTTTCGCGCGGACCGAATCCACAGGTCCGCCGCGCGTGTCGAAATACCCCCGGCGTGTCGGGGCGGTCAGCCCGCGGCTGCCCGCGGCGACGACCCGACCGGCGCCCCGGACGCCACTCCGGAGAAGCGGTACTCCGACCGTTTCAGCGAACGCGTGGTCAGCCAGTACTGCCATGTCATGCCACTCCACAGCGTGCGGTTCTTGCCGTGCTCGTCCAGATACCAACTGCTGCACCCGCCGGTGCTCCACACCGCACCGGTAAGCCGTTGCTGCAGTTCGGCATTGAAGGTGTCCTGGGCCCAGCGGCTGGGCGCCAGCGCCTGCGCGCGGGCCTTGTCGACGGCCTCGATCGCCTGGCCGACGTAGCGGATCTGCGACTCGATCATGAACACCACCGAGTTGTGGCCCAGCCCGGTGTTCGGCCCGAGCAGGAAGAACAGGTTCGGCATGTCCGCGACGGCGATGCCGCGATGAGCCTGCACGCCCTCACGGTTCCAACGGTCCACCAGGTCCTCGCCGCCGGGGCCCTTGATGCCGACGTAGGTGTAGGAGTCGGTGACGTGGAAGCCGGTCGCGAACACGATGACGTCGACCGCGCGCTCGGTGCCGTCCGCGGTGACGATCCCGGTCGGGGTGATCCGGGTGATCGAGTCGGTGACCAGCTCCGAGTGGGGACGGTCGATGGCACGGAAATATTTGTCGGAGAACAGGACTCGCTTGCAGCCCAGCCGATACTTCGGCGTCAGCCGTTGCCGCAGGTCACGGTCGCGGACCTGACGCCGAATGTTCCACTTCCCCGCTTTCTCCCCCAGCGTGAGCAACTCGGGCCGCTGGGTCATGGCGAATCCGAGCGCCTCCTGAAACCAGTAGATGCCGGTGCGCAACGCCGCGCGGGCGCCGGGGACCGTCCCGAACGCCTCGCGCATCCGCGCCGGGATCGGGTTGTTGCTCCGCGGCAACACCCACGCCGGGGTGCGCTGATAGAGCTGCAGACCGCCGACCTTGTCGACGATCTCCGGGACGATCTGGATGGCGCTGGCGCCGGTGCCGACGACCGCGACCTTCTTGCCGGTGAGGTCGACGCTGTGGTCCCACTGCGCGGAATGAAACGCCTCGCCGGTGAACTCGGCCAGCCCCTCGATGTCGGGCACGGCCGGGATGTGCAGCGCGCCGGCGCCGGAGATCAGGAATTGAGCGACGTACTCACGGCCGTCCTTGGTGAAGACGTGCCAGCGGTACTCGGCATCGTCCCAGTGGGCGCGGTCGACGTGCGCACCGAAGTGGATGTAGCGGCGCAGCCCGTGCTTGTCGGTCACGCCCTTGAGATAGTCGAGGATCTCCGGCTGCAGGGACCACATGTAGGTCCAGTCCGGCTTCGGCTCGAACGAGAAGGAGTACAGGTGCGCCGGGATGTCGCAGGCGCAACCGGGGTAGCTGTTGTCACGCCAGGTTCCGCCGACGTCGTCGGCCTTCTCCAGGATCAGGAAGTCAACGCCGCGGCGTTGGAGTTCGATCCCCATCCCCAGCCCGGAGAATCCCGTGCCGATGACCAGCGCCCGGGTGTGGACGGGCTCGGTGGCGATGTCGGCGACGGTCGGTTCGGCAACAGTCATCCCACCAAAGTACCCAATACCGCCGGTATCGGGTAGATGGATTAGGGGCTCAGCCGGCGGCGGCGCGTCGCTGCATGGCGTCGTGGATCGGCCGGTCGGGATCGAGGTGGACGCCGAGGACGTCGGCGGTGCCGTTGACCGTGCCCAGCATGATCGTGGTCAGGTGGTTGACGAACTCGTCGGTCGGCATCCGCCGCTGGCTGTCCGGTTCGGGGCCCAGCCACCAGTCGGTGGCCGCCGAGGCCGCGCCGAACGCTGCCGCGGCCGCCAGTTCCAGTGCTGCGGGGTCGAGTTGCATGCCGCTTAGCTCGTTGTTGAACGTCTCGGCCATCGCCATGGTGATCTCGCGGCCCTCGTTCAAGGCGCGCTGGGTGGATTCCGATTGTTCGGGGAAGCGGCCCTGCAGCATGAACCGCAGCACGTTGGGGTGCTGTTCGACGAGGTTGACATACTCGGCGACGCCGCGCCGGACGACCTCGCGGGTGGGATCGGTGGCGGCATCGATATTCGAGAAGATGGCGGCCCACAACATGTCGCGCAGCCGCTTGCCGATCGCCTGGAACAGGTCGGACTTGTCGGTGAAGTGCCGGTAGATCTTCGGCTTCGCGGTGCCGGCCTCTTCGGCGATCTCACGCAGGCTGACGTCGGGCCCGTGCTTGTCGATCGAGCGGAACGCGGCGTCGACGATTTCGGCGCGCACCTTCTTGCGGTGCTCGCGCCAGCGCTCACTGCGCGCGTCGACCTTGCCCGGTTCCGCGCCGGATCGCGATCGGGACACTCTGCGCACGTCAAGCACTGTACCTGGGCCCGGCCCGGCGTTCGGCGAGGACGATCACACCCGCCCCGCGCCGCAGCGAGCGATCCACGGTTCTCCGATAGCATCGAGGCAATCCGATTACCGAAGTGAGACGAGACTAGTGACCGAGCGATTCGACCTGGTGATAGCCGGCGGGGGGCCCTCAGGGGCCGCCGCTGCGTGGCAGGCCGTGCAGACTGGCGCCAAAGTGGTGGTCCTCGACAAGGCGGAGTTTCCCCGGGATAAACCCTGCGGTGACGGCTTGACCGCCCGGGCCGTGAGCTACCTGCAGAAGATGGGCCTGGCCCATGAGGTATCGCAGTTCCACAAGATCAGCGGGGTGACCGTCTTCAGCCCGTCGGAGTGGGAGCTGTCATTCCCCAAGCGCCCCGGCATGCCCGACTACGGGCGCACGGCGAGCCGCACCGAACTCGACACGATGCTGCTCAAGCACGCCGAGTCGGCCGGCGCGGTGGTCCGCCAGGGTAGCGAGGTCGCCGGTCCCGAGTTCGACGAGCGCGGCCGGGTGGTCGGTGTGGTGCTCAAGAGCGGCGAGAAGGTTTTCGGTGACGCGGTGATCGCCGCCGACGGCGCCTACTCCCCCATCAAGCGGGCGCTGAAGATCGACTCGGACTACAACGGCTACTCGGCGATCGCGATCCGCTCGGAGATGCACGCCAACCGCGCGGACTCCGACCGCTTCGAGATCTATCTCAAGCTGCTGTTCCAGGGCGACCAACTGCCGGGCTACGGCTGGATCTTCCCGATGGGCGGCGGCCGGTTCAACATCGGCCTGGGCTACGTCAACAGCTACAAGAACTGGCAGGCCATCAACGCCACCCACTTCTTCGGCGACTTCCTGCGCACCCTGCCCGCCGAGTGGGAACTGCCGTCGGTCGAGGAACTGAAGAAGAACAAGACGGTTCGGGCCTGGCGGCTGCCGATGGGCTTCACCGCCTGGCCGCCGTGGCGTCCCGGCGTCCTGTTCGCCGGCGACTCGCTGGGCGCCGGTAAGCCGGTGTCGGGAGCGGGCATTTCGAAGGCACTGGAATCCGGCCTGGCCGCCGGCGAGTGCGCGATCGCGGCGCTGGAGAACGGCGGACCCGACGACTTCACCAACTACGAGCAGCGCATGGAGGCCGCGTGGGGGCGCGAGTACAAGCGCGGACGCTTCTTCAACAAGCTGGCCGGCTACCCGAAGGTGTCGGAAACCGGGCTAAAACTGCTCGATAACCACACCTTCCGTGATCTGCTGCTGAAGTCGTTGTACAAGAAGGCGCAGAGCCCCCAACACACCTGACGAGGTGCCCAGTGCACAGCGCGCTCACCCGGATATCGCTCTCGGTGATCGCGGCGCTTCTGCTGGGCTATACGGCGGCGTTGGCGATCTCGCCGCCCCTGCGCGAGCGGTGGCCCACGCAGTGGCAGTGGTTCGGAAATCCCGGCTCCTGGCAGACACTGCTCATTCTGGTGGCGGTGCTCGTGGCGCTGGGCTGGGTCGCGTTCTATTCACCGGGCGCCGGGCGGACGGGCGCGCCAGTGGCGATCGTCGCGAGTCTGCTGCTGATCACCGCCGTGTTGGGCCTGGCGTCGTACTGGCATTGCTTCGACGACGACAACCCGAAGATCTTCACTCCGCTGATCTGGACCGCCGGGCTCGTCAAGGGAAGTACCGGCGACCACGACCTCGCCTTTGGCGCGGTGTGCCCCTACCCCACCCCCATCGCCTTGGACCTGGGCCGGCTGACCGGCACCGCTGCGATATTCCTCAGCGTCGTCGGCATTGCGACGGCGCTGTTCCAATCCCGCATGGACCGGCTGAGGATCTCACTGGCTCGCTCGGTCACGGCGGTGGTTGACATCGACGACGACGCGGCGTCGCTGGTCGACGCCGTTCGGACAACGCTGGATCGCCGGAGCACGCTGGCCGTGATCACGAATTCACCCGAGCGTGAATGCGTCCGCGACGCACGCAACATGGGCGCGCGCATCGTGACGGTGGACTTCACCAAGCCCGAAACGTTGACGGCATTGCCGTTGTGGCGCAAGTTGAACAAGCTCTACCTTCTCTCGCCGGATCCGTCCGCGAACATCCGACGCCTGGCCCTCATCACCGAGCGGCTCGCAACGGTCAGCCGCAGGCAGCGCCTGCCACTGATTGTCCGTATCGACGACCCGTGGCAGGCGGCCGCTTGGCGGGCACAACATTTCGGGGGTGTGGAGACACGCTGGGCCGCAGACACGGTCGGCAAGTACGAGGTGACCGCGCGACGGCTACTTGACGACGTTCTCGGCCCCGCCCCCGTCGACCGCATTCTGGTATGCGGCGCATCGCAACTGACGCTGGCGCTGTGCGCAGAGATGGTCCAGCGGCAACTGGAGTGGGACTACTACTCCGCACCCGACCGGCAGCCGCTGCCTCCGCTGACACTGGTCGCGGAAAGCGCCGAGGAGTTCAAGCAGGACCATCTCTACGCCCACCGGCATCTGGGCCCGTCAACCGAGCATCGGGAACTTGCCACAATGGCCGAAAAGCCTACGGTGCCACTGCTGATGTCACTCATCGACGCCGCACCGAGCAGCACCGCGGTCATCCTTGTCGATGATCTACACGTCGAGGCCAGCACGGGCACGCGGTTGGCCGCCCGCTACCCGAAGACGCCGATCTATGCGTGGCACCCTGACGCGCAGGCGACCGATGACCGGACGCCACTGGTGGGGCAGCTGTACATCTATCAGCTGAGCATGCACATGCCCGCGGGCAAGGCACATGACACGTGGGAACGGGCGGCCCGGCTGATTCACGATCGTTACGTCGCAGACATCGAAACACCCTCGGCCGCAACACTACCGTGGGATCAGCTCAGCGAGTTCTATCGCGGTTCCAACAGACGCCAAGTACAGAACGCGCTCTGGATGGTCGAGGCCATCGGCGGTCATACGTGGAATACGTTCGGCGATGCCGCACAGTCGGTGCCGGCGGTGAGACTTCATGATCTCGCACCCGTGGAGCGGCTGCGGGTGATGGGATTCGACGAGGACACCGCCATCGCCATGGCCCGCAGCGAGCATGAGGATTGGTGCCGCTACTACCGCGCGGCGGGGTGGAAGTACGGGCCCGTTCGCAATGACGCCAACAAGATTCACGACAAGCTGGTCGACTGGGACACCATTGCGGCCGATCCGGCCCTCCTGTCCACCGCGCTGGCCAGCCTGGCCGACACGCTGTCCAAGCTTCGGGAACTCGGCTACATTTCGCGGCGCGTGCCGGACGGCTCAGCTGCCTAGATGTCGAAGCTTGCCGGAAAGTGCCCGGGTTCGATCTGCACCTTCGACGCAGCTCGACCCAAGCGCGTCAGCTCCGGAAGATTCTTCGCGTTGTCCATTGCGTAGAGCGCATCGCATTGGCGGTCACTGCGTTCGATGCCGAGCGTTTTCGACAGCCAATGCGGTTGCAGGGCAAGCTCGTAGCGCAAATAAGACATCATCGCCGGTCCGCCACCGAGTACATCAGCGCTCAGATCGCCGACTTCGGCATCGATCTCCCAGGGCGTCGGGCTGCGCGACATCCATTGCAGCACAGCCTGACCCAGCCAGTTGGCATCCTGCATGATGGACACGACCGACTCCGCGGCCAGCTTGATCGCAGGCATCTTCACCACGTCGGCGGCCGGGACGGACACGGGGCGAAATCCTGTTCCCACCGAGACCAGGAGTAGTTGGTCCTCACCGAATGGCCACTGGAGCCCGTAGCCGCTGCAGGTACCCATCATCAGCACTTGCATCGACGGATTGTTGTACGGGCTGATCCCACCGTCGACAAAGGCGCCCATGATATGCGGGGCCACATTCAGCAGCTCCGGCTCGAAATAATGCGGCGCGGCCGTGCTGGCACGGATGACATTGCGGAGCAGGAAGTGTCGGTTTCCCGTCGCGGCCGCCCCGTCGGGCCCGTCGTAGAACTTGCCGCGGGGATTGTTGTGCAGCAGCCAGGGACTCCCGGTGTCGAGGCGCTTGGTCATCACCATCAAGCCGGTCCTCAGCTTCTTGCTGCCCAGCGTCTCGTCCTTGAAAAATCTCGACAATGCGCGCATCAGTGGCTCTTTGGGAAACTTCGCGCCGAGCACCCCGAACCGCAGAAAACTCTCCTCGAACACTTCGACCCCGAGGGTGTGGTAGACCTCGATCAGTTCCTCCACGGACATCCCCGTTGCCAGACCCGCGGCGATGATGGAGCCGGTTGAGGTTCCGCCGATCAGGTCGAAGTAGTCGCACAGGCGGAAATCCGGATCGTTGCCGAACCGCGCGCGGAGGATGTCTTCGATCCTCGCCAAATAGCCCAGGCTCAGCGCACCCCGAACACCGCCACCGTCCAGGGAGAGCATGCGTTTCGGGCCGTCGCCGAACAGATGATCATCGAGGGTCTTGTAGGCCATGATCGCGCCCGGCCGCTATTGGTCCGTGGCCATTGGCAGGCCGGGGCATGTTGTCCGGTAATCGATGTCGGGCGACACCCACTCATCCCACTGGGCGCGGCTCATGTTCGTGGTCAATTTGGAGCACAGGTCTCCCGCGGTGGCCTTTGTCGACCACAATCGCATCGCTCCGTCGTCACCGGCCGACACCACCAGGTGACGTTCGGAGTTGATCGCGACACCCACGACCAGGGCGGCGTGCCCTTGCAGCGGTGCACCGATAGGGCGTCCCGAGGCGGCATCCCACAAGCGAACATCGCCCTCGTAGCCGCCGGAGACGATCAACCGGCCGTCCTGTCCGTACACGACGGAACCGACGGCGTCAGTGTGGCCGATCAGCGGCTTGCCGATGGGCGCACCGGTCTGGGCATTCCACAGTCGTACGAGTCCATCGCTGGCGCCGGACACAATCCGCGTTCCATCCGGGCTGTAGGCGACGCTGTCAACGGTGTTCGTGTGCCCCGTGATCGGCTTCCCGATCGGAGCCCCGGTGCTGGCATCCCACAGCCGAATCGTGCGGTCGACGCTGCCCGAGACGATGCGTGACCCGTCCGGGCTGAAGGCGACGCCATAGACGTCACTGGTGTGTCCGGTCATCGGATTACCGATCGGTGCACTGGAATTGACATCCCAGATCCGAATGGTCCGGTCCGCGCTGCCCGATACCAGCCTGGAACCGTCCGGGCTGAATCCGATGGCCCAGACGAGGTCCGTATGCCCGATCAGTGGCCGGCCCACCAGCTTTCCGGTGTCCGTGTCCCAGATGCGGATGGTCTTGTCGTCGCCGCCCTCGGCCAACCGGCGGCCGTCGGGGCTGAACGCGACCGCCTCGACCGCTTGCTTGGGCGTGCCGGGCAGCGGTGCGCCCACGATCATTCCGGACTCGGTGTCCCAGAGCCGCACCGACCCGTCGTCGCCGCCGCTGGCGATCAGTCTGCCGTCCGGGCTGAGCGCCACCGTCCACAGCTCGCCCTGCCCGGCCAGAATCATGTCGCCGACATCCCACAGCCGTACCGTCTGGTCGTAGCTGCCGGTGACGATGTAGCGACTGTCGGGGCTGAAGGCGAGGCTGTAGACGTCAAACTCGTGACCGGTCAACGGTTTACCGACGGCTGTGCCGGTTCCGGCATCCCACATCCACACGACATTGTCGCCACCGGCCGACGCGAGCATCCGCCCGTCGGGGCTGAAGGCGATCTCATGAACGATGTCGTCGTGGCCAACCATCGGCCCGACGATCGGCCGGCGGGCATCCGCATCCCAGAGAAACACGTTCTTGTCCTTCGACCCTGATGCGAGCCGGTGCCCGTCGGGGCTGAAGGCCACAGCCGTCACCGCGTCTTTGTGCCCGGTCATCGGCTCACCGATCGGAGTCAGCGCGTTGGCATCCCACAGCCGAACGGTGTTGTCATTGGTACCCGAGGCGATCCGGTGTCCGTCGGGGCTGAACGCAATCGAATTGACGGCGTCCTCGGGACCCACCAGAACTTGCGCCAGTTGCGTGCCGGTGCCCGCATCCCACATCTCGATCATGCCGTCCGAGGACGCGGTGGCGAGCCGGCTCCCGTCGGGGCTGAAGATCACCTGCTTGACGTTGACCGCGTCGATCCGCATGGGTGCGCCACTTGCGGACGCGGCATCGGCATTCCAGACCAGAACGAATTGTTCGCTGGCCGCGGCCAACTGTCGGCCATCGGGGCTGTAGGTGACACTGAACGCCGAGTCCGTCAGCCCGGTGAGGGGTTGTCCGACGAGCGTGCCGGTCACCCTGTCCCAGATCCGCACCAGGTGGTCGTCGCTGGCACTGGCGACCCGGCTCCCGTCGGGGCTGAAGGCCACGCTGTACACCGGAGACCCGGCGGGAATGATCTTGACCAGGTCGTGCCGGCTGACCGCAGCACTGTAGATCGCGTCGTCATCCGGATCGTTGTCGATGAGTCGAGCGGCGAGCACCTGTTGTAACGCCCGCTGGTCGCCCCCGGGCCGCACCTGCTCGAGCATGCCCTGGGCTTCCGATTCCAATCTGGCCGCTGTCGCCTGCCGAAACCGGGCCTGGGCCTGGCTGTGTGCCGATGTGGCCCACACCGACGCCGCGATCGCGAGCACAGCAACGGTTGCCGTACATGCGACCACTACGCGCAGCACTCGGGATCTCTTGCGCAGCACCGCAGAATGCTGCTCGGCGATGGCTTGCTTCTCCTGTGCGTGTTCGGCCCGCTCCTGCGCTGCACGCAGATCCGATTCGCGCTGATGCTCCTCGGCTGCGCGGCGCTGTTCCTCGCGTTCGCTTGATGCGGCAAGATATTCGCCGGCGCGGGCAAGACGCTCGTGAAAGCCCGGCTTGTCCAAGAGCACAACCGCTTCGTCCAGCCGGGTGCCTTCCAGCAGCCAGGCCGGATCCCGATCATTGGCCTCCCAGGCGTGGGCATAGTGTTCGAGGTCGTCGGCGTCCTTGAGGTCTTGCCGTTCTTCACGCAACCAGTCGGCCAGTTCGTCCCATTGCCGGAGCAGGCTCTCCAGCGCCACCTCGACCACGGTCTGCCCGTCGCGGGTGTCCTTCAACATCAGGCGCTTTGCCACCAGCGCGTCGATGAGGGGGCGGCTTGTCTCGGGCAGATCCGACCAGCGTGCCACCCGCCGCATCGGTTGATCATTGTTGGGATTGATCGTGGCCAGCCACGGGATGAACGCCGCGCGCAGCGCTTGGAGCTCTTCTTCCTGTTGCTGCGGATGCGCGGCCAGCACCTCGTCGATTTCGGTTTGCACCACTCGGTGCATGCCGCCAAGCGCCTGGTAGTGCTCGAGGCTGAGCTCGCCCGTATCGCCGTAATCGGTGTAGAGCCGCGAGAGTGTCAGAGCCAGGATGGGCAATGTGTCCGCGCCATCGGCGGCGTCGAGCAGCAAGCGCTCGACGAGATCCGGAGCCACTTTCAACGGCCGGCCCGCGTCGGTCGAACGTTGCGCCGGCCCGGTGATCACTTCCTTGAACTCGGTGGGAGGCATGGGTTTCAGTTCGTCGAACAGCACGGTGCCGATATCGGCCATCGCCGGATGGGTCTGCATCAGCTCATAGCGATCGGTGCGGATGGTGGCCGCCACAACCAGCCCGGTCTGTGTGGTGTTCAGTTGCCGCCCCGCACCTTCCAGCAGCCGCAGGAACCTATCGGCCTGCTCGCCGGCATCGGCGGAGAACAGCTCTTCGGCTTGATCCAAGGGCAGCAACAGCGTTGGCGCTACGGGTGCATCCCCGCGCTCCAGTAGCCGCGCTGCGGCCTCATTGCGAATATCGTTTAGCCACAACACTACTCGGTCGACATCTCCGCTCGAGCAGGCCGCCTTGATCTCGCCGAGGCTCGGCTTGCCAAGCCCGAACGACCGCCGCCCGGCGAAGATCGCCGCGGCCAAGCCGGACTGTCCGGTCAACGCGCTGCGCTCAGGACGAACGATGTCGAGCACCGCGAAACGGCGGTCTTCGCGTCGCAGACGAGGCAGCAGGCCGGCACGCAGGAAGGACGACTTTCCCGTCCCCGACGGGCCGAGCACCACGAACCAGGCGTTCACTCCGGACATGCGCATGCCGCGCAGGGCATCCAGCGCGCGCACGATTTGCGCGTCCCGCCCGAAGAACACTGCCGCGTCGGCGGATTCCAACGGCTCCCATCCGCGATACGGTGCCCGCCCCGGATCATCGCGTGGTGGCCAGGCGAAAGACTCGGCTCCGATTCCGGCGCCACGGAGTCCTTCGCGCAGGCGATCGAGTCCGTCTGTCGCGAACGTCACGGGCGGTCCGGACCCGATATCGATCTGCGTCGTCGGGCCGTCGCCGAACAGGTCACACCGTTGCCACTCCAACGTCAGATCGTCGCCGGCGGACGACTCCAGCCGAGCAACGAAAATCTGCTTGTTCAGGTTCTCCGCGGTGCGATATTCCACCTTGCACTCGTGCGAGGCTTCCCAGTTTCGCGAGAGCAGGCACACAACGGCTTCACAGCGCGCATTGGCTTGGCGCAATGCGTCCTTCCACCGTGTCCCGGCCTTCAACCCGGTGTGATGGTCGACATCGAGAAAGATGTCGTCGGGCAGCGAAGCATCCTGCTCGATCAGCCACTGCTTCAACGCGATCGCTTCGCGGGAGTCCACGCTCGAGTGGCTGAGGAAGATGCGGGACATGGCGTCACCCCCAGCGGCGAATTAACGACCGTGTCACGGTATGTCACGAAACGCCAGCGTGTAGGTAGTTTCGGATGAAAGAACCAGCTTCGACCGTCATACGACCCAACCACGTTCGCCATTGACCCGATCGCCCTGCCGACTACAGTCACTCTGTGGGGTCTGCATCGTTGTCACAAACGCGTCTGAACGGTACCGCCGCGTGAACACCACCCCGCACTCTCCTGGTGGCTCCAATGACGATGAATGGCAGCTATTTCGGCGGATCGGCACCGTGGTGGCCGAACGGCGGACCGAAGACTGGACGTGGACGCTGCGGTCCGGGCAAACCATGGCGGCCGGCGCCGGCGACTGGGCTGTCCACGACACCACCACCGGGCACACATGGTCGGTGCGCGACGACATCTTCCGCTCTCGCTACGAGAACATCGGCGGTCGCATCTGGCGACGGCGAGGCATGGTCAAAGCGCGGCCCACGCACGATGGCGAAGTGGTCGACACCCTCGAAGGCCGCGTAACCACCTCGGCCGGCGAATGGTTGGTGCTCGGCGAGCACGGCGATCGGTGGCCGGTCCCGGGCGACGAGTTCGCGCAGCGATATGACGGGCCCGTTCGCGACTAGGATTTCTCACATGCTCGACGACGGCGCTCGGATCGGCGTTGCGGCCTCCCGCCGGCTCGCGGAACTCAGCGCGGTGACCATGGCCCCCGGTCTCACCGACGATGAGCTGGCACGTATCGAGGGTGATTTCGGTTTCGAATTCGCCGACGACCATCGGTCTTTTCTGTCCTGTGCTCTACCCCTTGGCGAATCGTGGCCGGACTGGCGGTCGGCACCGCGACGGAGCCTGCACCAGCGATTGAGGCTGCCGACGGACGGAATCCTCTTCGCCGTTGAGTGGCAGGAATTCTGGGGTGCCGGGTGGGGCGTCCGCCCGGCTCGGATGAAAGATGCGCTCCGTAGCGCGAACTACCAGCTGGCACGCGTGCCACAGCTGGTGCCGGTCCATTCACATCACTACCTGCCCGCCGGCCGCGGCCGCCACGGCCATCCCGTGTTATCGGTGTATCAAGCCGACGTAAAATGTTGTGGCAGTGACCTTTTCGACTACATCGAGTGCGAGTTCGGACGTGTCGAGCCCGGCCCGGCGCCGCCGACACCGACGGTGGAGTTCTGGTCCGACCTGACATAGTGAATGATCGACTGATGCCCCAGCCACGGTTGAGCCGAATCCTGGAGTGGCTCACCCATCAGAGCGTCCAGTCCCGAGATGCACCCGAATACGGCTCGTGGCTGTTGGGGAGCGTCTCGGAAAGCCAGCAGCGCCGCCGTGTGCGTCTTCAGATCATCCTCACCGTGTTCGTCGTGGTCGCCAACCTCATCGGCGTTGCCGTCGCGATGACGGTCATCACCGTCGCCATCCCGGTCCCCAACATCTTCGAGGGCCGCGCGCACACCGTTACGACCGTCATCGCCCCGGCCTACGTCGTCATCGCCGTGGGGCTGGGCTGGGCGTGGGCCACCCAGCGCATCATGGACACCCTGCGGTGGGCGATCGAGCAGCGCCCGCCCACACTGCGCGATCAGCGCAACACCTTTCGGGCACCCTGGCGGCTGACCGTCATCCCCCTGGTGCTGTGGGGCGTCGGCGCCGCGCTGCTGACCACCCTGTACGGGGTCATCGACACCGGCTACATCCCGAAGCTGCTGTTCGGGATCAGCTTCAGCGGGGTCGTGGTTTCAGCGAGTTGCTACTTCTTCGCCGAATTCGCGTTGCGGCCCATTGCCGCCCAGGCGCTCGCGGCCGGGAAGCGCGAGCATCGCACCGGAGCGGGAGTCTCCGGGCGCACTCTCGCCGCCTGGCTGCTGGGTTCCTGCGTCCCGGTCGTCGGCATCGCGTTGGTAGCCGCGTTCACGCTCACGCTGCGCAACATGACGGTCACGCAACTCGCCGTCGCCGTGTTGTTGTTGTCAGGCGCTGCAGTGCTTTTCGGATTCATTCTCATCCTCATCTCGTCGTCGTTGGTCGCCTCGCCGGTACAAGCGGTCCGGGCCGCGATGCAGCGGGTCGAAGACGGCGATCTCGACGCCCATGTGGTCGTGTTCGACGGCACGGAACTCGGCGAGTTGCAGCGCGGCTTCAACACCATGGTTCAGGGACTACGTGAACGAGACCGTGTGCGGGACCTGTTCGGGCGCCATGTCGGTCGCGACGTGGCCGCCGCTGCGGAGAAGCAGAACATCAACCTCGGCGGCGAAGAATGCCACGCGGCAGTCATGTTCGTCGACATCGTCGGCTCCACACAGGTCGTGGGCAGCCGTCCCCCGGTGCAAGTCGTCGAATTGCTCAACCGATTCTTCGCTGTCGTCGTCGACGAGGTCGAGCAGCAACGCGGCCTCGTCAACAAATTCGAGGGCGACGGCGCACTGGCGATTTTCGGCGCCCCTGTGGCACTGGACAGCCCCGAAACCTCTGCGCTGCGTGCCGCGCGCCGTATCGCCGAACGCCTCCGCGTCGAGATTCCTGAGCTTTCGGCCGGCATCGGTGTGGCTTCCGGTGTCGTGGTGGCCGGCAATGTCGGCGCGCATCAGCGCTTCGAGTACACCGTCATCGGCGACCCTGTTCACGAAGCGTCCCGCCTGTGCGAGGCGGCCAAGAAGACCACCGATCGGGTGCTGGCATCCGCCATCACCGTCGAGGGCGCCGCCGCCGACGAGCAAGGCAACTGGCGCGTCGAGGACGAAGTCGTCCTGCGGGGCCGTCAGGAACCCACGCGACTGGCCGCCCCCAGGGTGTACGACGTCATCGACAGCGAGCCGTAGGCGCAGCCATCGACCAGCACGTCGACGCCACCACCGCCGGCTGCCGCAAGTCCCGCGAAGTACAGCAGCGGCAGAAAATGATCCGGGGTCGGCACCGCGGTGGCGTAGTCCGGGTGTTCGCGCAGCCCGACGGAATCGTGTGGAGCGTTCAACAGCTGTGCCCTCGCCTCGTCGTCGAAGCGTTGAGCCCAGTCGAAGCCCTTGTCCGCCAACGCCGGATCCATCCCGGCTAGGTTATGCACGACGTTGCCGCTGCCGAGGATCAGCACGCCGCGTTCCCGCAGCGCCGCCAGCTTGGCGCCGAGGGCGAGGTGGTACTCCAGCGGTTCGAAGGCGTTGATGGCCAACTGCACCACGGGTACTGAGGCATCCGGGAAAGCGTGCACCAGTACCGACCAGGTGCCGTGGTCGATCCCCCAGCTGTCGACGTCGGCACCCACCCAGGTCGGCTCGACGACATCGGCGATCTCCTCGGCGAGCTCTGGCAACCCCGGAGCCGGGTACTGCACGTCGAACAGCTCGGTGGGAAAACCGAAGAAGTCGTGGATAGTTCGCGGCAGGGCCATGGCGGTGACGGCGGTCGCGTTGATGTACCAGTGTGCGCTGATGACGAGGATGGCGCGGGGACGCGGCACCGCATGGCCGAAACTCCGCCACGTCGCGGTGTAGCGGTTGAGCTCCAGGGCGTTCATCGGACTGCCGTGCCCGATGAACGCCGCCGGCATGAGTTCGGCCATAGACTCCAGTGTTACTCGCTATGGGTGAGCTGGTCGGCGAACGCCGCGCCCGAGTTGCCGTTGAGCTTGGCCGCGTCGAAGCCGTAGGCGACCACGTCGCCGCGGATCGCGCGCAGGGGATCCTCGAAATCGCGGAAGTAGCCCATCGCCCACGCGCCCTCCTGGTAGCCGATCAGCTTCAGCAGGTCGTCGTCGAGTGTGCGCGCGACTTCGGGTGGCACCGACAGGAATTGGTTTTCCTCCTGGCGGACCCAGCCGACGCAGTAGTTGACGTTGATGGCGCGCCGGACGAGGTCGCTGCGATTGGCCGCACCGCTGTGCACGATCTTGCCGGAGTACAACAGCACCGACCCGCGCGACATCTCGGCCTGCAGGCACTCGTCGTCGGCGTAGTCGGTCGGCTTCTTGTCGCCGACCTGACTTCCCGGAACGACACGGGTGGCGCCCATCTCGGCGGTGTAGTCGGTCATCGCCCACAACGTGTTGCACTGCACGTGGTAGTCGTCGGGAAACGGGTAGAAGTCGAAGGCGTTCTGGTCGCGGTGCAAAGCCTGATCGGATTCGCCCGGTTCGATCGAGATGACCTGGGTCAGCATCAGCTGGAATGCGCTGGCGTGGCCCAGGAAGTCCTTGCACACGCCGAGGATGGTCGGATCCTGAATCAGAGTGCGGCAGGCCGGCGAACGGGCGACGAGCGCGCCGGTGCGCCGGGTCTTGCGACCGATCATCGCGTTGTAGCCCATGGGCGTCGCGTCGAGGTAGGGCGCCAACTCGTCGCTGATGGTGTCCATCAACGCGTTCGGCACCAGATCGTCGACGATGACGTAGCCGTCGCGGCGGAGGTGGTCGGCGAGGTCGGCCGGCGACGTGGAGGCCGGAACGTGCGTCAGCGCGGTCATGGCTTCGAGTATCGCGGAGCATGTGTGTTGACCAGGTAAAACAGCGTCACACCGCCGTTACGGTTGTCTCCTGCGGGCCGGCTTACGCGCTGGCTTCCCTGCAGCGGCGCGGGCGGCCTGCTTGGCCAGCGTCTTCTCGCGTGCGGTGCGCTTGGGTGTCGGCTGGGTCTGCCCGCGTGACGAACCGGGCTTACGCCCGCGCACGATGCCGGTGAATTCTTCGACCAGTGCCGACGGCGGACCCTCCGGGAACGCGAGCGCCACCGAGCATGTCGGTGCGTCGGCGATCGGACGAAACGTGAGGTCCTTGCGGTGATACAGCCGGGCCAGCGACTGAGGAACGATGAGCGCGCCCATTCCCGCGGCGACGAGTTCTATTGCATCCTCGGTGGTTTCCGGCCGGTGATCGACCGGGTTGCCGGGCGGATCCGTCCAGGCGACGACGTCATCGAGCGGCAGCAGCGTCGGCTCACCGGTGAGGTCCGCAGCGGTGATCTCGTCGGCTGCGCTGAGTAGGTGGCCGGTTGGCACCACGACGACCGTCGTTTCCTCATAGAGCGGGATGACGGCCAACGCCGAGGTATCGGTGGGGAGCCGGAGCAGCGCGACGTCGACGGTTCCGGCCCGAACCTCGGCCGCCGCGTCTTTGGCAGCGACGACGCTCAATGTCAGCGGAACGTCCCGGTGGCGTTCTGCCCAGATCCGTGCCCACTTCGCGGGTGTCGCCCCGGGGACGTACCCGAGGGTGAGCGAGGGCTGGGTCACCGCCCCAGGTTATAGGCTGATGGGCATGAGCAGGCCTGATGCGCAGTCCATGAAACCCGCCACGGCGGCCAAAAAGCTGGACGTGTACCTGCCCGCGACCCCGGCGGAGTTCCAGGCCAGCACGATCACTCGCGACGAGCTCGCCGCGCTGCAGGCGGACCCGCCGCAGTGGCTCAAGGACCTCCGCAAGAACGGGCCGCACCCGAAGAACCTCGTTGCGGCCAAGCTGGGCGTGTCGATCTCCGGTCTCGCTCGCGGTGGTGTGGTGGATGCACTCACCACCGAGCAGATCGAGGCACTACTAGCCGAGAAGCCGGACTGGCTGATCGCCGAGCGCGAGAGCTATCAGAACGTGCTGGCCGAGGAACGTCGGTTGAAGGCTGCCCGCGCCGAGAAGGCTCGTTGAGTCGACCTCGAGCGCGCGGTTTCATACGCAACTCGCCGTATGTGGCGTATCAGATGGCACAACCGGCGAATGCACAGCTAGTGCAGCCGGTTTCGCGATACCCGTGCAATGACTGGACACGTTCGACATGCATAAGGTCTGAGCAGTCCGCTAAATTACTCCGTCCGGAAAGTCATGCCAGCACCATGGGCCCGGATAAGCTCAGCCCGAGTCTTCCATGCAGTATCGACAGCCCTCTTTCTTGATTCCCCGATTCGTGTGATGTCGGGTGTGCGCGTTTCGTTTACTTGACGGCATGGGACGCCCCTTGCGCACAGCGGACATCTTCGCGCGCGTCGCATCGCTCGCCCGACGTCCGTAATTCGGATTGCCCGCGCCGCGCCGCTGCTCGGCCAGCGCTTCACGCGCCTCTTGCGACATGACCCGACCGAAACCGGGGTGATCAATTCCGAACTTTCCGAAATTGGGGTTAGCAGGGCCCGCGTTCTGCCCCTTTCGCATCTTTGACCATTTCGCACGTTGTTCCGCCGCATGAGTCCGTCCGTAGAAAGGGTTGTCTGCCGCGTATCTGCTGATGCCCTTGCGCCCCGTCGATCGGATTCGCGCGGCCTCTCGCATCTCGGCCGTCCACTCTATTCCCATGGGGCCAAGTCCGCCCTCTGACAGATTGAGTAGCGGGAATCCCTGCCGCCGAAGCGACTTGATCCAGTCGATTTCTGCCTGGCCAAGTTCACCGAGATCTTCTATGCAGTCGAGAAGGTCAACGTCAATGGCTTCGCCCTCATGCGCCCGAAGCCGATCGTAAAACGGCGTCTTTCTACCCGAACGAGCAACTTGCAGATGCTGCCGCAGGCGAGTCTCCGCGGACTTCGTCGTTAGACCTATATAGCGATAGACGAACTCCGACCGCAGCCTGATCCCATAGATCACGCCTCCGGTCGGACGTTCAGCAGCCATGCGGCGACGATAGGCCTGAGGACTGACATGTACGGGTGACCCGACCCGTTGACATAGAACTGAGGGCGAAGATTCCGCGGAATCTTCGCCCTCAATTCTGAATCAATGCGCTACAGCATGCAGCTGACGCAATTTTCCACCTGCGTCCCTTCCAAAGCCATCTGGCGAAGACGGATGTAGTACAGCGTCTTGATTCCCTTGCGCCAGGCGTAGATCTGCGCCTTGTTGACCTCGCGGGTATCGGCGGTGTCCTTGAAGAACAGCGTCAGGCTCAAGCCCTGGTCCACATGCTGGGTGGCCGCGGCGTAGGTGTCGATGATCTTCTCGTAGCCGATTTCGTACGCGTCCTGGTAGTACTCCAGGTTGTCGTTGGTCATGTAGGGCGCCGGGTAGTAGACGCGGCCGATCTTGCCTTCCTTGCGGATCTCGACCTTGCTCGCCACCGGGTGAATCGAACTGGTGGAGTGGTTGATGTAGGAGATCGACCCGGTCGGCGGCACCGCCTGAAGGTTCTGGTTGTAGATGCCGTTCTTCTGCACCGACTCCTTGAGCCGCAGCCAATCCTCTTGCGTCGGAATGCGAATGCCCGCCTTGTCGAACAGCTCGCGCACCCGCTCGGTCGCCGGCTCCCACACCTGCTCGGTGTACTTGTCGAAGAACTCCCCCGAGGCGTACTTCGACTTCTCGAAGCCCTTGAACGCCGACCCACGCTCGATGGCGATCTTGTTCGACGCCCGCAGCGCGTGATAGAGCACCGTGTAGAAGTACATGTTCGTGAAGTCGATGCCCTCTTCGGATCCGTAGAAGATCCGTTCGCGCGCAAGGTATCCGTGCAGGTTCATCTGCCCGAGCCCGATCGCATGCGAGTCGTTGTTGCCCTGCTCGATCGAAGGCACCGACCAGATGTGCGTCTGATCGCTCACCGCGGTCAAACCGCGGATGGCCACCTCAATGGTCTGCGCGAAGTCCGGCGAATCCATCGCCTTGGCGATGTTCAGCGAACCGAGGTTGCAGGAAATGTCCTTGCCCACCTTGGCATACGACAGGTCCTCGTTGAACAGCGAGGGCGTCGACACCTGCAGGATCTCCGAGCACAGGTTGGAATGGGTGATCTTGCCGTCAATCGGGTTGGCCCGGTTCACCGTGTCCTCGAACATGATGTACGGGTAGCCCGACTCGAACTGCAGCTCGGCCAGCGTCTGGAAGAACTCGCGAGCCTTGATCTTGGTCTTGCGGATCCGGCCGTCGTTGACCATCTCGTGGTACTTCTCGGTGACCGAAATGTCCGCGAACGGAACGCCATACACCCGCTCGACGTCGTAGGGCGAGAACAGGTACATGTCCTCGTTCTTCTTCGCCAGCTCGAACGTGATGTCGGGAATCACCACACCCAGCGAAAGGGTCTTGATGCGGATCTTCTCGTCGGCGTTCTCCCGCTTGGTGTCCAGGAAACGGTAGATGTCGGGGTGATGCGCGTGCAGGTAGACCGCACCCGCACCCTGCCGGGCACCGAGCTGGTTGGCGTAGGAGAACGAGTCCTCCAGCAGCTTCATGATCGGGATGACGCCCGAGCTCTGGTTCTCGATGTTCTTGATCGGGGCGCCGTGCTCACGAATATTGGTCAGCAGCAACGCCACCCCGCCGCCGCGCTTGGACAGCTGCAGCGCCGAGTTGATCGAGCGGCCGATCGACTCCATGTTGTCCTCGATGCGCAGCAGGAAGCAGCTGACCGGCTCGCCGCGCTGCTTCTTGCCCGAGTTGAGGAACGTCGGGGTGGCCGGCTGGAAGCGACCGTCGATGATCTCGTCGACCAGCTTCTCGGCCAGGACGGTGTCACCGGCGGCCAGCGTGAGTGCCACCATCACCACGCGGTCCTCGAAGCGCTCCAGGTAGCGCTTCCCGTCGAACGTCTTCAGCGTGTAGGAGGTGTAGTACTTGAACGCGCCGAGGAAGGTCGGGAAGCGGAACTTCTTGGCGTAGGCGCGGTCGGTCAACGTCTTGACGAAGTTGCGCGAGTACTGGTCGAGAACCTCACGCTCGTAGTAGTTCTCGCGAATCAGGTAGTCGAGCTTCTCGTCCTGATTGTGAAAGAACACCGTGTTCTGGTTGACATGCTCGAGGAAGTACTGGCGCGCGGCCAGCACATCCATGTCGAACTGGATCTTGCCGTCCGCGTCGTACAGATTCAGCATCGCGTTGAGCGCGTGGTAATCGGTCTCCCCGGGCAGCGCGTGCCCGGACGTCATTACAGGCTCAGCAGCTGTGACTGTAGGTGCCACGTGTCCTCGTCCTCCCAGAATTTCGCCAATTCCGCACGAACGGCTTCCACGTCCTCTGCGGTTCCCATCATTTCGAAGCGGTACAGCAGCCGAACCTTGCACTTGTGCGAAACCAGTTTGGCCGCAAAGCAGTACTCGGCACCGAATTGTGTGTTGCCGGCCCCGACCACCGCGCGGATGTGGGACCTATTGTGTGGATTGTTCAAAAACGCGATGACCTGCTTGGGCACATACCCCTTGGCGTCGAGTGTCGGGCTGTCCCCTCGACCCCTGCCATAGGTGGGCAGAAGCAGGACGTAAGGCCCCGCTACCTCGATCCGCTCGTGCAGAGGAATCCGGATGGCCGGCACGCCCAGCTTCTGCACGAAGCGGTGGGTGTTCTCCGAAACGCTGGAGAAGTACACCAACCGCTCCGGGCCGACCTGGCTGCCATCCGGATTCATCACTCGCTCCTCGTGGCGCCCGGACTGCTAAGCGCTCAGAACGGCACCGGAGAGGGCCTTGATCCGCTCCGGCCGGAAGCCGGACCAGTGATCACCGCCGGCGACGACGACAGGCGCCTGCAGGTAACCCATCGACATCACGTAGTCGCGGGCGTCCGCGTCCTCCGAGATGTCGACGACGTCATAGACCAGCCCTTCCCGGTCCAGGGCCTTGTAGGTCATGTTGCACTGCACGCACGCGGGCTTGGTGTAGACGGTGATGGTCATCTTCGGTATGGCTCCTCAGCGAAACATGGCGATGGACTCAAGACGGTCACGGGACGGACTGTGCGCAGGCACTCATGTACTTTCAGCGAGCTTTCGGACCGTGGAATTCCTGACCGGCGGGGCCGCTCGGACCGACATCTCAGCTTCGGTTCCGGCGTTCCGGCGGCCCTGTGACTCTCGGGTCTGTCGGCCTCACGAACACTACACCTAGTGGCCGACAGCGAGAAGAGATACAACATGTTCTGAATAACAATTCTGAAATTCCCTGGTCGTAAGCCTCACGATGCCGACCCGCCCGGCGTGTCGCATGTCACAACACGCCGACCGACACCGGTTGCGTCTAGATCTACCAGGAGGCACCGACATCTTCGGCCGAGCGCGGCGACGAACACCCGCCGATAGCAAAACCGCCGGCGCAATCGCACCGGCGGCTCGACAAGCTGGACAGACGCGCTCAGCTCACCTCGGCGGCGAGCTTGCCGACCACATCGCGAACGGCGGCGGCGACCTCGGCGTTCTCCCGCGGATGCTTACCGTCGAGAGCGCTGGCCGGCAATGACAACTTCACCGACTCCACCACCCGCGGCCCGGCGATCCCGAACGACTTGCGCGTCTCATCGTGTGCCCACACCCCGCCGTACTGTCCGAGCGCGGCCCCGATGACGGCCAGTGGCTTGTCCTTGAGCGCGCTATTGCCGTACGGCCGCGACAACCAGTCGATGGCGTTCTTCAACACACCCGGGATGCTGCCGTTGTATTCGGGCGTCACCACCAGCGCGGCATCGGCCTGTGCGGCGGCCGCCCGCAATGCCACCACCGGGGCGGGTGCGTCGTCGGTGTCGATGTCCTCGTTGTAGAACGGCAGGTCACCGAGGCCGTCATAGACGGTCACCGTGACGCCATCGGGCGCCGACTCTGCCGCAAGCTCGGCCAGCTGGCGATTGACCGATGCCACCCGCAAGCTGCCTACCAGCGTCAGCACGTTGATATCCGCCATGTCCGCAATCCTTTCAATCGTCCGAAGATCCTCGCACGACACAACCGGACTGCGGTCCGGTTTATTTCCGGCTGAGCTAAAGTATGGGAGTGAGCGTGATCGGGCCGGCCAATGAGCTGCCGGTTTCCGCGCCACAAGAACGGGGCGATGCAGCCCGCAACAGACTCCTCCTACTCGACGCCGCCCGCACCCTGATTGCCGAACGCGGCGCCGACGGCGTCTCCATGGACGATATTGCCGCAGCGGCAGGCGTGGGCAAGGGCACCTTGTTCCGCCGCTTCGGCAGCCGCGCCGGCCTGATGATGGTCCTGCTCGACGAGGACGAGCGCGCCATCCAGCAGGCTTTCCTGTTCGGCCCGCCGCCGCTGGGACCCGACGCCCCTCCCCTGCAGCGACTTCTGGCCTTCGGCCGCGAGCGGCTGCGCTTCGTGCAGACCCACCGCGACCTACTGCTCGATGCCAACCGTGACCCTGACTCCCGCTACAGCGCACCCTTCGCAGTCATGCACACCCACGTCCGGGTGCTGCTGCAAGCGGCAGGCACCACCGGCGATCTCGGCGCGCAGGCCGATGCACTGCTGGCACTGCTGGACGCCGACTACGTCACCCGTCAGCTCGTCGAGCGCGGCCGCACCATCGACGAGCAGGGCGACGCCTGGGACAGCGTCGCGCGCAAGTTGTGCGGACGGTGAGCACCCCCGAATCCCGCCCCTGGGTCCTGCACGTGGACCTCGATCAATTCCTGGCCTCCGTCGAACTGCGCCGCCACCCCGAGTTGGTCGGCCTGCCGGTGATCGTCGGCGGCAGCGGCGATCCCACCGAGCCCCGCAAGGTGGTGACGTGCGCGTCCTATGAGGCCCGTGGGTTCGGGGTGCACGCCGGGATGCCGTTGCGCAGTGCCGCGCGCAAGTGCCCGGACGCGACGTTCCTGCCGTCCGACCCGGCCGCCTACGACGAGGCATCCGACCAAGTGATGGGTCTTCTGAGGGATCTCGGCCATCCCGTCGAGGTGTGGGGCTGGGACGAGGCGTACATCGGCGCCGATGTCACCGACCCGATGGAGCTGGCCGACCGGATCCGCACGACGATCGCGGCCGAAACCGGGCTGGCCTGTTCGGTTGGCATCAGCGACAACAAGCAGCGCGCCAAGGTGGCGACCGGCTTCGCCAAGCCCGACGGGGTCTACACCCTGACCGACGCCAACTGGATGGAGGTGATGGGCTCCCGCCCGGTCGACGCACTGTGGGGCGTGGGACCCAAGACTGCGAAAAAGCTTGACAGCATGGGTATTACATCCGTTCGACAGCTCGCACACACCGATGCCGAGCTGCTGACGGCCACCTTTGGACCGCGCACCGGCCTGTGGCTGCTGTTGCTGGCCAAGGGCGGCGGAGACGCCGCGGTCAGCGCCGAGCCGTGGATCCCCCGATCACGCAGCCACGTGATGACCTTCCCGCGGGACTTGACCGAGCGCGCCGAGATGGACGCCGCCGTCGTCGATCTCGCCCGCCAAGCCCTCACCGACGTGGTGGCACAGTCGCGCATCGTCACGCGCGTTGCAGTCACTGTGCGCACCAACACTTTCTATACGCGAACCAAGATTCGCAAGCTCGACCAGTCGAGCGTCGACGCCGACGTGATCACGGCCGCGGCGCTACGGGTGCTGGATCTCTTCGAACTCGACCGCCCGGTGCGTCTGCTCGGCGTGCGCTTGGAACTGGCCCCACCGCACTAGCGATTTCGGCGCGCAAACCGCCGCTGAGCGAACGAAAACGCGCCGAAATCGCTCAGGACGGCGGGCTAAATGTCGCGCCGCGGGGTCGCAAAGCGCGCGTGAAGAACACGTTGACCCGCGTCATCGCCACGCTGTAGGGCCACCACGCCAATCGCTTGAATGCGTAGAGCGCGCGGATATCCGGCGAGGTGTAGATCAGGAAGCGGTTCTTGGTGATCCCGGCCAGAATCGCATCAGCGACCTTCTCGGGCGTCACCGCGTGTCCACTGAACCGCTCGACCCAACGCTGCACCTTCGGATGGTCGCGATCGACGCCGGCGATCTGCACGGTCTTAACCAGTGGCGTGTCGACGGCGCCCGGCACCACCAGCGAGACGCCGATGTCGTGGCGGGCCAGATCAAAGCGTAGTACTTCCGAAAGTCCCCGCAGCCCATACTTACTCGCGCTGTAGGCGGCATGCCAGGGCAGCGCGACCAGACCGGCCGCTGAGGAGACATTGACCAGCTGACCGCCACGGCCCGCGGCGAGCATCGGCGGCAGGAACGTCTCGATGACGTGGATCGGGCCCATCAGGTTGACGTCGATCATCGATCGCCAATGCCGGTGGGTCAACTGTTCGACGGTGCCCCACGCCGAAATTCCGGCGATGTTCATCACGATGTCCATCGCCGGATGGTGGGTGTGGACATCGGCGGCGAACCTGGCGACCGCGTCATAGTCCGCGATATCCAGGGCACGGTGTTCGCCGACAACAGCGCCCAGCGCACGGGCATCGGCCACGGTCTGCTCCAGCCCGTCGGCGTTGACGTCGGTGAGATACAGTTCGGCGCCGTCGCGCGCCAGCCGTAGTGCGGTGGACCGGCCGATACCGCTGGCGGCGCCGGTGATGAGCACCCTCTTGCCCGCGAAGCCATCAGCCATGGATCAGGCGCCGACCTGTCCGCCCCAAAGCGCGTGCAGCCAAAGCTTTTCCAGGACCAGCACGGCCTCGTCCATCTTCCGGTCGGGGCCGACGAACGCGGAATCGCCGGACAGCGTGAACGCGGTCGTCGCCGCCAGGGTTCGGACCAATCCCCGGATGTCATCGCTGATCGGGGATGCGGTCCGGTTGCGGAGTTCGGCCTCGACGATCGGCACGATCTGGTTGACGACGGCCTCGTTGTAGGCGTCGAGAATCTCCCGGATCTCGGCATCGGTGTGACGGGCGGCATTGCAGGCCGACATCACCGGGTCGTTGTGGGCGTAGACCGCGGCGGCACTGCGCACCATCCGCTCGGCGAACGCTGTCGGCGTCTCGTCGGCGCCGCGCGGCGCGAACGAATGGGTGAGTTCCTCGAGTTCGTGGGCGGCCTCGCCGACGATGTGGGCCAGCACGGCGTATTTGGAGTCGAAGTAGAAGTAGAAGCCGGAGCGAGCAACCCCCGCCCGGTCGCTGATCGTGCTGACCGAGAGTTCGGCGAATGGTTTTTCTTCGAGCAATTCGCGCACGGCCGCGACGATGGCGTGCCGCTGCTTGTCGCCCCGGCGACGGGGCGCCTCGAAGGGTTCCTGCTGCGCGGTCACCCGTTTACCTTGCACCACGCCGGGGCCGAAACGAAACTTGACATGCGTCAAGAAAGTTGGCCAGGATGGAGGAACCTGTGGCCCTGGCCACACTCCGGGCCCGGCCCGGATGCCTGTCCCCCCGTTTCCGAGGAGCGCCGATGCCCACGATCAGCACCCCGCACTACCTGCTGGACCAGGCGAAGCGCCGCGTCACCACGTCGCCGATGCTGACCCTGCCGGGCATGGGTGTCCTGGAACGGCGGCTCAACGCCCGCGACTGGCCGCAGCACGCCATGGCCCAGCCGCCCGCCGATAGCGACCTCAAAGCCGTGATGGGTGACGCCGGACTGCCGATCATCGGCCACATGGTCGAGATGTTCCGCGGCGGGCCGGACTTCTGGCTGCAGAAATACCGCAAGCACGGCCCGATCATGCTGCTTGACTCGCCGATCATCCCGACGGTCGCGGCACTGGGGCCCGACGCCGGGCAGGCCATCTACTCCAACCGCAACAAGGACTTCTCACAGCAGGGCTGGACCCCCATGATCGGGGCCTTCTTCCACCGCGGCCTGATGCTGATGGACTTCGACGAGCACATGTTCCACCGCCGGATCATGCAGGAGGCGTTCGTCCGGAGTCGGCTGGTCGGCTACACCGAGCAGGTCGACAAGGTCGTCTCGCAGGTCGTCGCCAACGACTGGGTGACCAACGACCCGCGGTTCCTGCTCTACCCGGCGATGAAGGAGCTGACGCTCGACATCGCCTCGATGGTGTTCATGGGCCATGAGCCGGGCACCGACCGCGAACTGGTGACCAAGGTGAATAAGGCCTTCACGGTCACCACCCGGGCCGGCAACGCGATCATCCGCACCGGCATCCCGCCGTTCACGTGGTGGCGCGGTCTGAAGGCCCGCGAATACCTCGAGAACTACTTCGAGGAGCGGGTGCGAGAACGCCGCGGCAAGGACGGCTCGGATCTGTTGTCTGTGCTGTGCCAGACCGAGGATGAGGACGGCAACAAGTTCTCCGACGAAGACATCGTCAATCACATGATCTTCTTGATGATGGCCGCCCACGACACCTCGACGTCGACGGCGACGACGATGTCGTACTACCTGGCCGCCAATCCCGAGTGGCAGGAGCGTTGTCGCGACGAGTCCGACCGGCTCGGCGACGGGCCGCTCGATATCGAGGCGCTGGAGAAGCTGGAATCCCTCGACCTCGTCATGAACGAATCGATCCGGCTGGTGTCGCCCGTGCAGTGGGCGATGCGCCGGACCGTGCGGGACACCGAGCTGCTGGGCTACTACCTGCCCAAGGACACCAACGTCATCTACTACCCGGGCATGACCCACCGGCTCGAGGAGATCTATCCCGACCCGTACAAGTTCGACCCGGCCCGCTTCGCCGAGCCGCGCAACGAGCACAAGAAGCACCGCTACGGTTTCACCCCGTTCGGCGGCGGCGCCCACAAGTGCATCGGGATGGTGTTCGGCCAGCTGGAGATCAAGACGATCATGCACCGGCTGCTGCGCCGCTACCGGCTCGAACTGCCGCGCCCGGGCTATGAGCCGCGCCAGGACTACGGCGGCATGCCGGTGCCGATGGACGGCATGCCGATCGTGCTGCGCCCGCTGCACTGACTTCTGCGGCCAGACGCAAAAACCCCCAGAAAGCCGGCTTTTTGAGGGTTTTTGCGTCTGCTCGCGGTAACTCAGCCGGTGGACAGTAGCCGGTTGGCGCAGGCGATGACGGCGCGCAGCGCCGACTCGGTCGGGTCCTCCGACCAGCCCATCGCCCATTTCCGGCGCCGACCGTCGCTGCCCTGACCTTCCACGAACGTCGCGGTGTGCGCACCGGCGCCCAGCTGGTGGAAGTGGGTCACCTCGACGCCGATCCCGCGCTCGTAGAGCATCGCCGTCAATGCGGCGACCGGGCCGCTGGCGTGCGCGGTGGCCGTCTCGATGCGGTCGCCGACGGCGAGTGTGGCGCGGAAGCAGCGCGGCTGCGGACCGCGCCGGGACACGTCGTCGCATTCCCACGCGCCCAGGCGAATCGGTCCACCGGCCGGGCTGTAGGTGGCGGTGAAGGCACTCCACGGCATCGTGGCGGCATGTTCGCGCAGCCCGGCGGGAAGCGGTGCGCAGAACTGTGGTGAAGGTTCAGAGATTGTGGTGCTGTGCGGAGCCATGAATCGGTCTTCTCGTCGAACGGAGGCTGACCGACGTCGTAGTTTCGACCCACAGCGGGGGGTCGGTCTGGATCAGACCCCGCTGCGGGTAGCTACTACGACGAGCGCACTATGCACGGTGGCGATGGTAGTCCTCGCCGCGCCGGCTAGGCAAACGAGATCAGGAGTTCCAGCGCGACGGCCGCCACCGCCCCGACAGCGCGTCGTTGACTTCGGCGACGCCGCGGTCGAGGCGCGCACGCTCGGTCGCGTCGAATTCTTCGGCTGCTTGCACCCGCTGGAGTTGCGCCTGGACCACACTTCTGTCGGCCGCGCGCCGCGATCGCCACGCCACCTCACGCAGCACCCACAGCAGCCGCGCCAGAACCTCGACGTCTCCGGCCGATTGACGATGACGCGCACGGTGCCCTCGTCGTCGCACAGCGCGGTCGGGCCGAGCCCGTACCACCAGTTCGCCCAGCAGCGCCGCACTGTGATCGAGCACATGGATCGCCGGTGGTGATCGCCGAGGCCAGGCACCGCTGCAGGGTGTCGAACTGATCGTCGTCGAGTTCGGGCGCGTCGCCGGACGGCCAGGCGAAGGCGACCGGCGAGCCGTCGAGGAGGTAGGTACGCCGGCGCCGCAGCGATGACCACACGCCGATCGAACCTCCTGACTGGGCCGCCTTAGTTACTGAGCGCGTCGATCGCCGACCGCAACTTCGCCGTCACCTCATCGGCGACCGGCTGCAGATCCGCCTGACCGGTGACTCCCACCAATAATTGCGGATTCATCGCCTCCACGTACACGGTGTCCGGTTGGTCCGGGTTGCTGCGCACGACCACATTGCAGGGCAACAGCAACCCGATCTGCCGATCGATCATCACTGCCCGCTGTGCCAGCGGCGGATTACAGGCGCCCAGGATCACGTAGTCACCGAGGGCGTCGCCGGCGTCCTGTCCCAGTTTGCCCGCCATCGTCGCCTTCATGTCGATCTCGGTCAGTACGCCGAAACCGTTCTCCGCCAGGGCTTCCCGGGTGCGTTTGACGGCGTCGTCGAAAGTGCCGTTCACGGTTGTCGACAGCGCGATATCCATGCTCACCAGTCTTCCCCCTAAGCGAGGGCGAGGAACAGCTTTTCCAGCTCGGCTTCACTCATCGGAGCGTCACCGTTGGCCGCGGTGCCGGTGACACACTCGCGCAGCCCGGTCGCAACAATCTTGAAGCCGGCCCGGTCCAGCGCTCGCGATACCGCGGCGAGCTGGGTGACCACGTCCTTGCAGTCTCGACCCTGCTCGATCATCGAGATCACGCCCGTCAACTGACCCTGTGCGCGGCGCAGCCGGTTGAGAACCGCTGCGATGGCGTCTTCATCACCAACCATGGTGAACCTCCTCAGGTCTATTGGGTGAAGCTTACCCGCGGGGGTATAACGCGACATCCTGGGGTTTCATGCCCTCACCTCGGCGCCGATGCCACGAGCTGGGCGACGATCTCGTCCGCGTCACACTTCGGTCCGCGGTTGTACGGCAACTTGGCCAGCATCATGCCCATCACACAGGTGTTGGTGGCCGCCGCGGCGGCCAGCCCGGCGCCCATCACGAAGGCGATCCACTGCGCTCCTGGGACGACCACACCGACCAGAACACTCACCGCGACGATCAGACCGGCGATCAGCCGGACCTGTCGCTCCAACTCCCAGCGCTGCGCCCCCCGGTTGACGCCGAATCCACCGGCCTCCCAGGAGTTCATGCCGCCCTCGAGGATGTGGACGTTGGCGAGTCCGGCGGTGCGCAGCGCCTCCTCGGCCTGCGCGGCGCGTTGACCCGAGCGGCACACCAGTACGACCTCCTCGGTGAGGTGGCCACGGATTTCGTCGCGGTGCTCGCGCAACAGGTCCAACGGGACGTTGTAGGCGCCGGGAATGTGGACGGTCTCGAACTCACCGGGCGTGCGGACATCGAGCACGCGGGGCGGGTGCGCGGCACTCAGTTGAGCCTGCAGCGCGGGGGCGGTGATCATCGTCGGCGATGGCGCGGTCATGTCGGATTTCCCTTCCTTCGGGTTGATACCCTATGGGGTATATATCTGCCATGGTAGCAATACCCCGAGAGGTATTAGGCGGTTGAGGAATATATACCCCTAGGGGTATGTTCCCATGAACGTAACCACATCCCCGACGGCACCGAGCCAAGGAGTACAGGCAATGATCCTCGAGCAGTACTACATCGAGTGCTTGTCGCACGCGTCCTATCTGATCGGCGACCAGACCACCGGCCGCGCCGTCGTCGTGGACCCGCGTCGCGACATCGCCGAGTACCTGGCGGACGCCCGGAAATACGGCCTTCGGATCGAAGGCGTCATCAACACCCACTTCCACGCCGACTTCGTCTCCGGGCACCTGGAGCTGGTGGAGGCCACCGGCGCGTGGATCGGATTCGGTGAGGCCGCTGAGACCGACTACCCGATTCGCCGGCTGGGCCATGGCGAGCACATCTCGCTCGGCGAAGTGGATCTGGAGATCCTCTCGACTCCGGGCCACACCTGGGAATCGATCAGCGTGGTAGTGCGGGAGCATCCCGAGTCGGTGCCGACCGCCGTGTTGACCGGCGACTCGCTGTTCATCGGCGATGTCGGGCGGCCCGACCTGGTCAACATCGGCGACAGCTCGACCAGTGACCTGGCCCGCGCCATGTATCACTCGATTCACGACACGCTGTTCGCGTTGCCCGATTCGGTGACGGTGATGCCGGCCCACGGGGCCGGGTCTTCGTGCGGCAAGAACCTGTCGACGGAACTCACCTCGACGATCGGCGAGCAGCGCCGCACGAACCCGTCGGTGCAGCCGATGAGTATCGACGAGTTCGTCGGGCTGATCACCAACGGTCAACCCGCAGCGCCCGCCTACTTCTCGGTCAACGCCGCGATGAACAAGGGGGTCCATCCGCTGCTGAGCGGGTCTCGCGCCATCCCCGCGATGTCCCCGGCACAGCTGCGCGAGGCGTTGGCAGCCGGAATCCGGGTGGTCGACGCGCGGTCGGTCGATGACTTCGCCGCCGGTCACCTGCGCGGTTCGGTGAACGTCGGCTTCGACGGCCGCTTCGCCGAGACCGGCGGCATGGTCGCCGAGGTCGGCGACACGATCGCACTGGTGACCTACCCCGGCGAGGAACAGGATGCTGCGCTGCGGCTGGCCCGGATCGGCTCGGACAATGCCGTGGGCTATCTCAACGTCGAGCACGGTGAACAATTCCCGTCCGAGCTGCGCGACCTGATCCGCACCGCCCAGCGCGCCAGCGTCGCCGACCTGGACCGCCTGATGGCGCAGGATGCGGTCACCGTGATCGACATTCGCAACCCCGGCGAACGGGAAAACGGCGTGATCCCCGGTGCGCTACCGATCCCGCTGGCACAGTTGCGGGTTCGGCTCGATGACGTCCCTGTCGACCGGCCGATTGTCGTGCACTGCGCCGGCGGTTGGCGCTCGAGTGTCGCCGCATCCCTGCTGCGGGCCAACGGCTTCGACAACGTGACCGACTTGGCGGGCGGCTACAACGCGTGGGCGCAAGCCCACGTCGCCGCCTGACGTCCCGACAACCCGAAAGAATAAGAGGAGAATCATGACAACCGTCAATCTGACGTTCGACGATTTCGAGTCGACCATCACCGACAACCCCGTGGTCATCGTCGATTTCTGGGCGTCCTGGTGCGGCCCCTGCCGCGCCTTCGCACCGGTCTTCGACAAGTCTGCGCAGCGCCACCCCGACGTCGTCCACGCAAAGGTCGATACCGAGGCCGAGCAAGAGTTGGCCGCCGCCCTGCAGATCCGTTCGATTCCGACCATCATGGCCTTCCGCGAGGGCGTTCTCGTCTACAGCCAGCCGGGGGCGATGCCACCGCAGTCGTTCGAGGAGCTGGTCACCAAGGTCAAGGCACTCGACATGGCCGAGGTTCGTGCGACTATTGCCGCGCGCAAAGCCGCAGCCGACGCATAGTTAGTCAACGCGAAGGAGTTTGATCATGTGCTATCCCGTTGAGTGCCCGCACTGCCACAAGACGACCTGGGCAGGATGTGGCGAGCACGTCGACCAGGTGATGCGCGACGTGCCGCCTGCTCAGCAGTGCACTTGCGGTCAGGGTGATCAGCCGCGCCGCTGACCCTCCCTCGCGAGCAGACGCAGAATCGCATGAATCGGCCCCGGCCAGTGCGATGCTGCGTCTGCTCGACAATCAGCTGAAGGGGTTGTCGCCCACCGCGACACGCATACCGAGTCCGATCAACCGGGCCGCCGAATCATGCAGGCGTTCACCGGCTTCGCGATGCGCCTGCCCGGCCAGAAACCTCGAGTACGTCCCCTCGATGACGATTGCCAGCTTGAAGCACGCCATCGCGATGTACCAGTCCAGGTTTCGTGTGGACCTGCCGCCGGCATCGGTATAGGCCGCGATCAGTTCGGGTCGGGTCGGCAGGCCGCCGAGGGCGGCCAGTTCACGGCCGGCATTGATCGGGTCGGGATCATCGGGCCAGCACACCAGGATCCAGCCCAGATCCAGCAGCGGGTCGCCGATGGTGCACATCTCCCAGTCGACGAACGCCGCGACCTCGGGTACATCGCGGCGCAGCAACACATTGTTGAGGTGCGCGTCGCCGTGCATGATGCCCGGCTCACCATCGGGTGGGCGATGCTCGTCGAGCCAGCCCGCGAGACGGCCCGCGTCGAGTATCTCGGGCCGGTAGCGGTCGTGCCGGTAGCTCTCGAGTAGTCCGAGGAAGTTCGGAACCTGGCGCGCCAGAAACGATCCCGGGCGGTGCAGCTGCTGCAGCGGGCGGCCCCGCCACTGCGTCGAGCTCAGCCGGGCCAAGTCTGCGGCATAGTTCAGCCCGACCTGATGCCGCATCCGCGGATCGGCGGCATACGCCGGCGCGATCTCGGTCAGCGGATTGAAGCCGTCGACGTCCTCCATGAGATAGAAGACGACGCCGAGCACGTCGAGATCCTCACAGCCGGCGATGAATTCGGGATGCGGCACCGAACTGCCGGCCAGGGTCTGCAGCACCGCGATCTCGCGCTGCATGGTGCGGTTGCTGTTGGGGCGCGGGTGCGGCGGTGGCCGGCGCAACACGACGCGGCGACCGTCGACACGTAGCCGCACGACCACATTCTGGGTGCCGCCGGGCAGCGGTTCGACATCGCTTACCGCTGATCCGATTCCGCGCCGGCGTACCCAGCTGCTCAGCGCCGCCACCGCGGCGTCATCGAGCGTCAACGCTCAGCACACCCCTCGGGTCTCGAACGCGCCGAAGCGCACCGCGACCACGCAGACGTCGTCGTCGCGAGGCGGCGGGGCCAGGGTGTGGGTCAGTTCGCGGCAGGCCTGCGGCAGGGATTCGTCCCCGCTCCATTCGGCGACGAGGTCCTGCACGCGTGCCATGCCGGATTCGATGTCCTGGCCGCGCCGTTCGATGAGCCCGTCGGTGTACATCACCAGGATGTCCCCCTCGCACACCTGCACGTGACCCTCGCTGTAGGAGGCTCGCTCGACCGGGCCCAGCACCGGGCCGTGCGCACCGGCCAGGCGCATGACCGTCCCGGTCGCCGCTCGTCGCAGCAACGGCGGCGGATGACCGGCCGACGCGTAGGACAGGGTGGCCGACGCGGGGTCCAGCACCGCGACACCCATCGTCGCGAACTTGCCATTGCTGGCATGCCGGGTGAACGTGTTGAGCGAGACGAGCAGTTGCGCCGGCGGCAGACCCTGCAACGCCAACGCCCGTCCGGCGCTGCGCAGCTGCGCCATGTCCTCGACGGCGGGCAACCCATGTCCCACGACATCGCCGACCGCGAAATACCGGTACCCGCGCGACAATTCGAGTGCGTCGTACCAGTCACCACCGAGCCCCTGCACCACATCGGCGGGCTCGTAGCTCACCCCAACGTCCACGCCGGCGATCACGGTGGGGCTGGTCGGCAGCACCGCCGCCTGCAACACCGCCGCACGGGCATGCTCGTCGGCGTACACCCGGGCACGGACCAGCGCCTGGCCGATCATCGTGGCGACAGCCGAGGTGTACGCGAGCTGCGCGGTATCCAGCGGCTGCGGATCGGCCCACGCCAGCACCAGGGCCCCAATTGCCTTGCCGCCCACGGTCAACGGCCAGCTCGCTACCGCCGCGCCACCACTGGCGAACATCCACTTGGCGTTGTCGGGGTATCGCCGGCGATACTCGGCGACCGTGCGGATCACCACCGGCTGCCCGGTACGGACCGTGTCGGTGGCCGCGGTGGCGTCACCCAACGCCACCCCCTCGGCGACCTGATTGGCGACGAACTCGGGGTATCCGCCCATCGCCACCCACTCGAGTTTGGTGCCCTCGTCGTTGACCAGCCCGACCGCGAGTGCTTGCGCACCTGCATCGTTGATCACCTGACCGAGGACGGCATCACCGATCTGGTTCTGGGTGAACGCACCCGAGAGCAACTGTCCGAGGTTCGACAGCGTCTCCAGCCGAGCCCGTTCGCGGCGTTCGGCCTGGCGTTGTTGCACCGCGGTGACCCGCCCGGCGGCCTCCTGCGCGGTCAACATGGCGACCAGCACCACGACGGCGATGAAGGCCTGGCCGATCGCCAGCTGCCCAGGCGCACGCAGATCCAGACTCTCGAACGTCGTGTATCCGGCGTTGGCCATGGCGTTGGCGGTGAAGGCCAGCACCCCGCCACCCAGAACGGCTCCGATCATGTCGAGCCGCAACGCCGCCCACGCCATCACCGGCAACAGGAACAACGCGGGCGGCAATTCGAGGCGGAACGACACCACCGTCAGCCCACCCATGGCCACCAGAACCCCGACGGTATCCAAGATCCGGGCGCGCAGCAGGTGAGATTGGAAGCGCCACAGCAGAATCGGTGCGCCGATCAACAGCACACCGACCCCGTCGCCGGCCCACCAGTGCAATACCGCGATCGTCGACCAGACGTCATTGGTGATTGCGGCGGTCACCCCACCGATGACGCCACCGACCAGCGGGCCAAGGATCATCGCCCCGGCGACAAAGCGGGCCAGGTCGGCTCGCTCACGCAGGTCCGGCGGTCCCTTGCACCAGGCCAGCACCAGCGATGCACCGACCAGAGGTTCCACCGAATTGGCCACCGCGAAGCCGATCGACGTCCCCAGAGCCGCCCCGTAGCGCATGTCGACGGCCAGTTCGGCCACCACGATCGCGGCCACGATCACCGGCCACAGCGCGCGCCGGTTCAGCAGCATGGCCGCGACGGTCACGCCGGCAGGCGGGAAGAACGCAGGCCCGATACCGGCGCCGAACGTCTGCCACGACAACACCGAGCCGGCCAGATAGGGCAAGGCCACCCAGCCGAACAGGCCAGCCGCGTATCCGATTCGATCGCGCACGCTCGGCTCGTTCATGAGTGCCGTCCACGTGATCGGTGGATGAACCGGCCCGCGCGCACGTGACGAGCGTAGTCACCCGCCGCTCAACCGGCGGGCTTCTCAGTGATCGCGAGCAAACCCGTCGTGGTCACGTCGGCGTTGGACAAAGAATTCAGCGGCCTCCCGGATCGACTCGTGCACGTCGCGCGGCTGCCAGCCCAGTTCCCGGACCGCCTTGCTGTGATCCATCGGTGCCATGATGTCCATCAGCCGCACCGTCGTGGGATTCAACGGCAAATCACGACGACTGACGGCAGCGACAATTCCGCCGAGGACCCCGAGGGCCTTCATCACCGGCTTCGGGATGCCCAACCGGGGCGCCGGCCGGCCGGCCGCGCGTGCTGCCGTCTCGTAGAGCTCGCGGTAGGTCAGGTAGCGCTCGGAGACGATGTAGCGTTCCCCCACCCGGCCGTGATCGGCGGCCAGCAGCAACGCCCGGGCGGCATCGGAGATTCCGACCACCTCGGTGGCCATCCCGGCCATGTAGAACGGCAGCTTGCCGGCCGCCGCGGCGGCGACCAGCGAGCCGTGCGGGGTCGGCTGCCAGTCACGTGCGCCGTAGGTGTTGGACACGCACATCGCCACCGCGGGCAGCCCCTTGTCGCGGCTGTAGTCCAGGACCAGCTTCTCGGCCGCGACCCGCGACCCGATGTAGCCGCCGGCGTTGGCGCCCCAGTCGAACGGTGTGTCCTCGTTGACGACTCCGCCGGTGCCGAGCCCGATGGTTCCGATGGTGCTGGTGAAGACGAACCGGCTCAGGTCAGCGTTCACTGCGGCGTCCAAGACGTGCCGCAGCCCCTCGACGTTGGTCCGGTAGAGCGGTGCGGGATCGCGCAGGTTCGCGCGCGTGTCGACGACGCAGTAGTAGACGACATCGCAGCCGTCCATTGCCTCTTTGAGGGCGGCATCATCGAAGATGTCGCCGTAGAAGCGATGCACCGGCAGGTCGTCGATGCCGCGGGTCGAACTGCTGGCACGCAGCATCACGCGCACCGCGTCGCCGCGTTCGACCAGCTGCCGCGTCACGTGCGAGCCGAGGAATCCGCTCGCTCCCAGAACCAGTTTGTCTGTGCCTGCCACGCCCGCAGCATGCCCGATGACAAGGGAGAAGACAAGATTGCCAAAGTGTTCACAGCTGTTTTTCGGGCAGCGTGGTTAGGATCGCCGCCGAACTGGAAAATCCGGAGGTCAAGCGACAGAGATGGACACGACAAGAGGGCCTGCCGCCATCGCGAATCGGAACTGGTTTTCGGCGGTTCTGGGTGCGCTCGGCATCGTCGCCCTGGGTGTCCTGGTCGCCGCCGTCGTCAGCATGTCCCACGAGTCGGCGCACCCCGTGGGACAGCCTCGGCCCGCAGCGACGACGACCGCCTCGGCAGTGCCGGTACACAGTGCCGCGCCCGTCCCGTCGCCTTCGGCGCGGCCGCCCACCTCATGGAGCGCGACGGCCGTCGCCTCCACTCTCTCGACACCGCCGCCCGCGGCGCAACCGCGTGAACCCAGTGTGCGACAACGCCTTCACGACATGTTCCCGCGGCTGATTCCTGCCCGCTGACGGCGCGGCCCGCGAAATCGACGTCATGGTCGTGAATTCGACTCGATCGCGACCATACGGTCGATCTCGATACAAGCAAGATCGTGACCGGTATCGCTCGCATCAGTCCTTGAGGCAGGCTTCGGCGCCGTTGAGGACGCCGTTGCGGTAGTGGCGGATCCGCTCGAAACCGGCACCCTGGCGTTCCACGTCACCGTCGCCGCGGAACACCAACAGCGCAGTGATGGCCTCGTCGAGGTCGCCGGGCGAGATACCGAAGCTGCTGGTGTCCTTGCGGTTCTGCAGCAGGACGCTGGCCGTGTAGGCCCCAGCGAAGCAGTCCCCGCGCAGTGACTGGGTCTTGTCGTCGGAGTCGTCTTGGGCCCGGGTCATCGCGGCCAGCCCGAACTGCGTGGCCAGCAACGTGGCGACCGCGAAATCGCCGCCCTTGCGGTACACCGTCGGCATCGCGTCGACGTTGTCCCATCCGATGTAATCGTCTGGGACACAATAGAACAGCGCGTAGCCCTCGGCACGAGTGCCGCCGCACATCGGCGGGTTGGACGGGTCAAACGGCTCCAGGCCCTTCACCGGCACCCAGAGCTCCCCGTTGGTCAGCTCGGGATACACGTGGGCCCAATAGTCCTCGATGTCATAGGGCACGTCGTTGACCATCGCGTCGTAGGGCATATCGCCGCCGGCGGCCTCGTCCTCGGCATTCTGGAACGGAAGCTCGAGGACCACCGGGTCGTCGTCGCGGTAGGCCTTGCACGCCGCGGTCCCGTTGTCGTAACCGTCCTGGAACGCGCTGACCCGGTCGAAGCCGCTGCCATGCGCCGAGGTGTCGATCTTGCTGGTACCCGGGGAATCCCGCAGTTCCAGGATGCCCGCCAGGGCGTTGTCCATCTCGGCGGCGTTGACCTTGTACACCCCCGCGTCCTTGGCATGCTTGGCCCAGCCGCCGGCGAAGCAGTCGGCCTGCAGTTCCTTGGTCACCGTGCGCGCGGTGAAGTTGGACCGGGCCTGAATCGCGTGCCCCCACTCATGAGCCAGCACGATCGGGATGACGAAATCGCCGAATTTGGACTGCAATTCGGGCAGCAGGGTCTCGGCGTCCCAGGCCACCACGTCCTTGCTGGCGCAGTAGAAGGCGTTGTGGTCGATGTCGCTGGCGCTTTCGGCGCACGGCGGCAGCTCCCCCGAGGACGGGATTACCGCGTAGAAGCCACCCGAGACCGGCTCGTAGTCGCTGCCGTAGAGCTTCGGATATTCCTCGGCCCAGTACTTCTGTAGGTCCTCGATCGCCGCGATCGCCAGCTTGTTGACCTCCGCGGACGAATCGCCGGTGATCGTGACGTCGCCGGGTGCCGGCTTGGCGGTACCCGGGTTGGCGATATTCGTCGGGGTGGGGACGACGGGCTTCGGGCCCCCGCAGGCCGCCAGGGCGACGGCCAGCGCAGCCACTACCAGACCTCTTGTTCGCATGGACGAACATTAGCCAACAACCGCTGCGCCTGCGGTGTATAGCTCAAAAACAGTTTGCCAACTGTGCAAACGCTGGGTGAGCTACCTGATCAGCGGATCGCGCGGCATGCCCAGGATGCGCTCGGCGATCTGGTTGCGGGTGATCTCCGAGGTGCCGCCGGCGATGGACAGAGCGCGCGATCCCAGTGCCGTCCGGCCCGCCATTTCGCCCTCGCCGCCATCGAGCGCGACATCGGGACCGACCAGCGCGGCAGCAATCGTGCCCTGCTCCTGGAACTGCTCGGCCAGGATCAGTTTGGTGATGTTGCCTTCCGGGCCGGGCCCCGCACCTTCGAGGGCACGGACCACGCGGCGCAGGTTCAACAGTCGCAGCGCCTGGTCCCGGGCGAGGAACTTGCCGACCCACTGAACCGCGCCCGCGTGCCGGTCACCGTGCTTCTTGGCCAGCGACACCAACCACGCCGCGGCAGGCGCGATGGTGCCTGCGCCACCGCCGATGCTGACCCGCTCGTTGCCCAGCGTGGCCCGCGCGACGGTCCAGCCGGAGTTCGGCTCCCCCACAACGTCTTCGTCGGGGACGAACACGTCGTTGAAGAACACCTCGTTGAAGTCGGCGCCGCCGGTGATCTGGCGCAGCGGCCGCACCTCGACGCCGGGCGCCTCCATGTCCAGGATCACCGTCGTGATGCCGGCATGCTTGGGCACGTCGAAATCGGTGCGGACGGTGGCCAGCCCGCGCTTGCAGTAGTGTGCCCCGCTGGTCCACACCTTCTGGCCGGTGATCTTCCAGCCGCCGTCCACCCGAACCGCGCGGGTCTTGACCGCCGCGGCATCCGAGCCCGCCGACGGTTCGGAGAACAGCTGGCACCAGATCTCGTCTTTACGCAACGCCTTCTCGACGAATCGTTCGATCTGAGAGGGAGTTCCGTGCTGGATCAGGGTCAGGATCACCCAGCCGGTGATGCCGTAGTCGGGCCGCTTGACGCCGGCGGCGGCGAATTCCTCTTCGATCAGCAGCTGCTCGACGGCACCCGCGGCACGGCCCCACGGCTTGGGCCAGTGCGGCATGACGTAGCCGGTCGCGATCAGCTCGTCGAGCTGCGCCTTCTCGTCGAGCGCGGCGAGTTGATGCGCGTCGGCTCGGATCTGCGTGCGCACCTCGTCGGCCTCGGCCGGCAGGTCCAGACTGTTGGCCCTGCTGACACCCGACTGCGTCAGGTCGAACACGTCGGTGACCGGGCCGTCTCCGCCGAGTAGCGCCTGCACGGTCAGCGCCCGCCGCAGGTGCAGATGCGCGTCGTGTTCCCAGGTGAACCCGATGCCACCGTGCACCTGAATGTTCAACTCCGCGTTGCCGACATAGGCGGGGAAGGCCAGCGCCGCCGCAGCAGCGGCCACCAATTCGAACTGCTTCCCGTCATCCCCGAATGCACGGGCGGCGTCCCACACCACCGCGACCGCCGACTCCGAGGCGACGATCATGTTGGCGCAGTGGTGCTTGACCGCCTGGAATGTCGCGATCGTGCGACCGAATTGCTCACGGACCTTGGCGTATTCGACGGCGGTGTCGACGCAGTCCGAGGCCCCGCCGGCAGCCTCGGCACCGAATAGCGTGCGGGCCAACGCAACTGCCACCGGCCGCGCTCCGGCCAGCACATTGCCGGCTACCGACACGTCACGAAGCGACACCCGAGCCGAGCGCCGAGCGCGGTCGAGGCTTCCCGGCGCGTCGACCGACACCCCGTCGGCACCCCGCTCCACCAGCAACACGTCTGCCCCGCTGGTCAATACCAGCAGATCGGCCAGCCCGGCACCGAGCACCACACCGGCATCGCCGGTCGCCGCATCTCCGGAAACCGTGATGTCACAGGCGAATCCGACCGCGGCAGTGACTGATCCGTCGACAAGGCCGGGCAACAGGCGCGCCTTCTGCTCGTCGCTACCGGCCGCAGACACCAGGGCGGAGGCGACGACGGTCGGCACGAACAGGCCGGGCGCGATCGCCCGGCCGAGCTCGTCGATCACCACCACAAGCTCCGGCAGGCCGAAACCCGAACCGCCGTACTGCTCGTCGACGTGCAGCCCGAGCCAGCCCAGCTCGGCCAGCTCCGACCAGAACGGCGGGCGGGTCTCCTCGACATCGTCGGCGAGGAGGTCCCGCGTTGCCGCCCTGGCCTTCTGCGCAGCCAGGAACGAGCGCGCTATCTCGCTGAGTTCGCGGTGGTCGTCGGTCAGTGCGATACCCATCGGGTCCTCCTCGAGGCGGCGGTGCCTATTCCTCTAATGCCTTACCACAGAACGGATTACTTGGGGGCAAAGCGCTGTCCGGCGTCCAGACGGATGCACTGGCCGTTGAGCATCGGGTTCTCGACGATCGCGGACACCAGCTTGGCGAACTCCTCGGGCCGGCCCAGGCGCTTCGGGAACGCGGCGTCCTTGGTCAGCGCCTTGGCGAACTCGTCGGGAATGCCCTTGGTCAGGCCGGTGGCGAACAGGCTGGGCGCGATCGCCAACGCGCGGATCCCGACCGGACCCAGATCGCGGGCCATGGTCAGGCACATGCCCGCGATACCGGCCTTGGCGGCGGTGTAGGCAACCTGGCCGATCTGGCCTTCGAAGGCGGCGATCGACGCGGTGTTGATGATGACGCCGCGCTCTTCGTCCTCGGGCTCGTTGTTGGCCATGTGCGCGGCCGCCAGCCGGCTGATGTTGAAGCTGGCGATCAGATTGAGGTTGATCGTGCTCTGGAAGGTCTCCAGGGCGTGCGGGCCGTTCTTGCCGAACGTCTTCTCCGCGACACCGCCGCCGGCGGTGGTCAGCACGACGTGCAGGCCCCCCAGCTTCTCGACGGCTTCGGCCAGCACCTTCTCGGTGCCCGCGAAGTCGGTGACGTCAACCGGAAGGAACGGGCCGCCGACAGCCGCCGCGACCTCGGGGCCGTCGGTGCCCTCGCGGTCGAGAATCGCCACCTGAGCCCCGCGGGAGGCCAGCAGTTCCGCACTTGCCCGCCCGAAGCCCGATGCGCCGCCCACGACGACTACCTTCTTGCCCGAGATCTCCATCCGATACTCCTGTCGGTTGATGCCGCAGCCACGCTAACCGTGCGGCTTACAGTTCGCTGTTCCATTCGCGGGACACCCCGGTGGCGCCCGAGCCGGTACGCACGTTACCGGCCGTCATGAATCGGTAATGACCAAGGGTGTCCACCGGGCGGTACTTTGGGCCTCATGGCCCGATCCACCACCGGTCTGCACATGGGGTCCGGGGTGGCCGCAGCGGCCGCCGCCGTCGGCGTCGTCGAGCTGGCCGCCGCCTTCTTCTCACCGGCCGCCGACGCTCGCACCGCGGTGGGCACCGCCGTCATCAACCTCACTCCGGGGCCGGTCAAGGAATGGGCGATCCAGACCTTCGGCACCGCCGACAAGCTGTTCCTGTCGGTATCCGTGCTTGCCGTCATCGGCGTGCTGGCCGCCGTCGCCGCGATCTGGGAACGCTCCCGCATCCCGGTGGGCACGCTGGCGTTCGTGGCCGCCGCGGTGGCCGGCTGCGTCGCGGTGTTGGCGATTCCCGGTGCGCGCGGCGTCGACATCATCCCGACCCTTCTCGGCGCCGTGTGTGGGATCGCGGTGTTGCGTTTCCTCACCGGCCGCATCGCCGCGAGCGAAGCGCCCGAGACGACCGACGACGCCGACGTCGATCCGGGACGCCGGCTCTCGCTGCTGACGTTCGGCATCGGCGGGCTCGGGCTGTTGAGCGGCGTCGCCGGTGCGGTGATCAGCCGCCGGCTGCACTCGGTGTCCGGCGACCGCGAGAGCTTCGCCCTACCGTCGGCGCCGCCGCCGTCGCCGATTCCCGCCGACGTCACGCCCGCGGGCGTGCAGCTACCCAGCTTCATCACGCCCAACAAGGAGTTCTACCGCATCGACACCGCGCTGAGCGTCCCGCAGCTCGCGCGTGCCGACTTCCGGCTGCGGATCCACGGCATGGTCGACCGTGAAGTGACCTACACCTTCGACGACCTGGCGAAGTTCGAGCCGATCACCAAGGTCGTCACGCTGACCTGTGTGTCCAACCCCGTCGGCGGCGACCTGATCTCCAACGCCAGCTGGACCGGATACCGGGTCGCGGACCTGTTGCGCGCCAGCGGGATCCACCCCGATGCCGACATGGTGCTCTCCACCTCCATCGACGGGTTCACCGCGGGCACCCCGGTGGAGGCGCTCACCGACGCCCGCGGATCGATGCTGGCGATCGGCATGAACGGCACGCCGCTGCCCGTCGAGCACGGGTATCCCGCCCGGCTGGTGGTGCCCGGGCTGTACGGCTATGTGTCAGCCACCAAATGGGTGGTGGACCTGGAGCTGACCCGCTTCGACCGGGCGCAGGCCTACTGGACCAAGCTCGGGTGGTCCGAGCGCGGCCCGATCAAGACCGAGTCGCGTATCGACGTCCCGCGCGACGGCCAGAAGGTGGCCAAGGGCCCGGTCACCTTCGGCGGGGTGGCGTGGGCGCAGAACCGCGGCGTGAAGGCCGTCGAGGTGCGCATCGACGACGGACCCTGGCAGGCCGCCCAGCTCGGGGCGGCTTACTCCGACGACACCTGGCGGCTGTGGAGCTTCCCGTGGACCGCCACTCAGGGCGGCTTTCACACGATCACCGCTCGCGCGACCGACAACACCGGCGCGGTGCAGACCGAAGACCAGGCGCCACCCGCCCCCGACGGCGCGACCGGCTGGCCCTCGGTGTCGTTCGAAGTCGGCTGACGCCTGCCGGTTTGTCGGTGTCGCGTGCCAACCTGGAGTCATGTTGCTTGGCGATGTCGCGGCGGCCTCGGTCGATGTGTCGGCGACGTCCTCACGGCTGGCCAAGGTGGCACGGATCGCCGAACTGCTGACCGGAGTGGGCGACCCGCGGCTGGTGGCTGTCGTGGTGTCGTGGCTGTCCGGTGAGCTGCCGCAGCGCCAGATCGGGGTCGGCTGGGCATCGTTGCGCTCGCTCCCGGGTCCGGCGACCGGGCCGACGCTGACGGTGTCGCAGGTCGACACGACGTTCACCGAGATCGGTGCGGTTGCGGGCAAAGGCTCACAGGCCCGCCGTGCCGATCTGCTCGCCGGCCTGTTCGGCGCGGCCACCGAGACCGAGCAGGTGTTCCTGCGGCGGTTGCTGGGCGGCGAACTGCGCCAAGGGGCGCTGGCCGGGGTGATGGCCGACGCGGTTGCCAAGGCGGCCGGCCTGCCCGCCCCGGCGGTCCGCCGGGCCGCCATGCTCGGCGGTGCCCTGCCCGCGGTGGCGGCCACAGCGCTGACCGGCGGAGCCGAGGCGCTGAGCGCGTTCACGTTGACGGTGGGCCGTCCGGTCGGGCCGATGTTGGCACAAACCGCCACGGGCGTGGCCGATGCCCTCGAACGCCTTAGCGGCGACGCCATTTTCGAGGCCAAGCTCGACGGCGCCCGAGTCCAGATCCACCGCAACGGCGATGATGTCACTGTCTACACCCGCAGTCTCGACGACGTGACGGCCCGGCTGCCGGAGGTGGTGGACGCCGCGCTGGCGCTGCCGGTCACCACCCTGATCGCCGACGGCGAGGCCATCGCGCTTCGCCCCGACCTGCGTCCGCACCGGTTCCAGGTGACCGCATCGCGATTCGGCAAGAGCACCGACGTGGCAGCAGCCCGGGCGGCACAACCACTTTCGGTGTTCTTCTTCGACATCCTGCATCTCGACGGTGCCGATCTGCTCGACGAGCCGACGCACGCCCGGCTCGCGGCACTGGACTCGATCGTGCCCGCCGGGCAGCGCGTCGACCGGCTGGTCACCACTGATGCCGCTGCGGCACAGGGCTTTCTGGATATCACGCTGGCCGCCGGCCACGAGGGTGTGATGGCCAAATCATCCACCTCGCCGTACGAAGCGGGCCGCCGCGGCGCGGGCTGGCTGAAGGTCAAGCCGGTGCACACCCTGGATCTGGTGGTGCTGGCCGTGGAGTGGGGATCGGGGCGGCGCACCGGCAAGCTGTCCAATATCCATCTGGGAGCGCTGGATCCGCAGACGGGCGGGTTCGTGATGCTGGGCAAGACGTTCAAGGGCATGACCGACGCGATGCTGGACTGGCAGACAACGCGATTCACCGAACTCGCAACGAGCCCGCTCGACCAATACGTGGTGCAGGTGCGCCCCGAGCAGGTCGTGGAGATCGCGTTCGACGGAGTGCAGGGGTCCAGCCGCTATCCCGCGGGCATGGCGCTGCGGTTCGCCCGGGTGCTGCGCTATCGCGACGACAAGAGCCCGGCCGAAGCCGACACCATCGACACCGTGCGGGCGTTCTACGAGCGGGACTAGCGGGCCGGCACGGGCTGATCATCGACACGCGTGCCGAAGACTCCGAATCCGTGCAGCATCTCCTCGGTGGGCGCCGGCGTCCATTCCCAATCACCGATCTGATTCAACGAGCGGCGACTCAGGTTGGCGCGCAATAGTTCATAGCCGTCGACTCGCAGCAGCGTCATTGGTTCCCCTGAGCCGCAACTCCACTGCTGGTCTTGGTCATCCACGATGAGCAGGGTCGTGCCGCGCCGCAGTTGCCTGCCGAGATAGAGCATCGTCACGTCGAGGAATGGTTGCCAGTGCTCGCGGTCGACGCGGGGAAGTCCCAGTGCCTCATGCAAGTCCGACTCGTGGCAGATGGTGTCGATGGCGAGGTTGGGCCCGTAGAGCTGCTCGTCGCTCAAGGTGGCGTCGGCGGCGGCACCGATGCGGTCCCATTCGCCCATCAGTTCTTCGATCGAGTTGCTCCGACGTTCCCGGACGTGTCGTGCTGTCCACTGATCGCTCGTCACTCCGTCCAAGCGTCCGCTGATGGCATCGGAAGCGCAGCCGACGAGGTGGGCTAGCAGCTCGTGCACCGTCCATCGCGGGGTCGCGGGCACCTGCACTCGACGCTGTTCGTCGCTGAGCGTGGCGGCGAGTTCACTCACCCGAGCGCGGGCGGCGCGATACGTCGTCTCAAGCATGGGTGAACCTCCACGACGCGGTGTTCTGCGAGAAGGCCAGCTGCCAGCCGTCGTCGGTGCGCACCGCGACGCTGGTGTTACGGCGGGTCATCCGGTGCAACCGCCCCGCTATCGCCGCGCGGGCCTGGATCAGCACCACGTCGGGCGTCAGATGCCGCAGACGGGTGATCTCGGTGCGCCCTCTGCGACGATGAGCCTGGCGATCGACCAGCGCGCGGATCGCCTGCTCGTCGGAGTGGCTGATCGTCGAGTGCACCGGTGCGGAAGTGAGACGGGGGGTGGGCCGCAGGTTGGCCAGCAGGACCCGCACGAACAGTGCCGGGTCCCGTAGCCGATCGGGCGGATCGACCAGGCCGCGAACCCGCATAATCCGCTCGGCCACAACGATATCGGTTGCCGCGGCTTTCAACACCGCACGCTGAGTCCATGCGGCCGTCCGCCGGTGCCCGTCGTCGGCAGACGGTGGCCGATCGTTCGTCCGGTTGGCCGACCACACCGGTCCGATGCGTTCGGCGGCGGCGAGAAAGAAACGCCGCGAGATATCGGCATCATCGGCGCGCAGGCAGTCGCGCAGCGCGAGTGCTTGCAGGGCTGCCATCGTCATGCCTTGTCCGTACAGCGGATTGAGGCTGCACAGCGCGTCACCCAGGATCACCAGACCGGACGGCAGGCGCGCCATCCGGTCATAACGTCGCCAGACGGCGGCGGTATTGCGCGAGACGGAGATCTCCCCGACCGGTACCGCATGCCGCATCCCGGCCATGATTCCCTGTGGCAGCAGCTGCGCCGCCGCGTCCATCATCTCGGTGAAATCGACTGGTGGCCTGCCCAACTCGGTTGGACGGGAGATCGCCAGCATCCAGGTGTCGTCCTCGTAGGCGACAAGCAGCGCCCCCGGCGCGCGGGGACCCTGGTTGATGAACGCCATCCGCTCACGGATCCGTCCCGGCGGGATACGCAACAACTGGCTGCTGTAGCCGGTGATCGAGGCGACCTGTTCCTCGGGCACCACGCCATAGCCCTGACTCGCCAAGAAGTGCGCGGTGCGCCCGGCACGTCCGGTTGCATCGACCACCAGCCCGGCCGCGAGAGTCGACGAGATACCGGTGTCGCGGTTGATGATTCGCACTCCGGTCACGGTGTCGCCGGTCAGCACTGGTGCCACGATGTTCCGGCGGTCCAGGATGGTGACGTTCTCCAGCGCGCCCACCCGCCGCCGGAGATGGAACTCGAGGAAAGGGCGGCTGGATTGATATGCCGCCAGCGATTCCGGATCGGCCAGGCGGCCGGTGCGATTCAGTTCATGACGTCCGACGCGCACGTAGAGCCTTGACAGATCGTCGCCGTCGTCGACAACGGCGCCCGCCGCGGCCAGCTCACCCAGGATTCCGGGAAACAACTCGGCGATCACCTGCGTGCCGCGGCTCAGCAGACTGTGCAGATGGCGACCCTGCGGTACCCCGGTCCGCTGCACGGCGTGGCCGGGCAACGCGTCACGTTCCACGACGGTGACCGATCCGTAGAACTCCGAAAGCACCCTGGCCGCCAGCAACCCCGCAAGCCCCGCGCCCAAAACCACCGCTTGTGAATCACGTTCGGCCATGCCGCGACCGTACATCAAAATTAAGAAAATTAAGAGAAACTTGTGGTAACACTAAGACCCGCGCTGAATCGCGGCGCGGCGTTTCGCGTTCCCCTTACTGGCGAACCTGTGAATGAAAGGATCACCGCACCGCCTGACATGACACGTCTCGTCAAGGGAGAAACACCGTGGCTGCACCGACCGCCGAGCCGTCGGAACACATCGAGGAAACCAAGGGCGACGTCACCTATATCCGCACCGAGAAGGATCTGCCGCCGGTTTCGATCATCGACCGCTCGCCCATCACGACCAGGCACAAATTGATCTTCGGCGCCATCGCCGTCGTCGGGGCCATCGCGTGGGCGGTCATCGCCTTCGTCCGCGGCGAGACCGTCAACGCCGTGTGGTTCGTGATCGCGGCGATCTGCACCTACGTCATCGGCTACCGGTTCTACGCCCGGCTGATCGAGATGAAGATCGTCCGCCCGCGCGACGACCACGCCACGCCCGCCGAGATCTTCGAGAACGGCACCGACTACATGCCCACCGACCGACGAGTGCTGTTCGGTCACCACTTCGCCGCCATCGCCGGCGCCGGCCCGCTGGTCGGCCCGGTCCTGGCCATGCAGATGGGCTATCTGCCCGGCACGATCTGGATCATCGTCGGCGCGGTGTTCGCCGGCTGCGTTCAGGACTACCTGGTGCTGTCCATCTCCACCCGGCGGCGCGGCCGCTCGCTGGGGCAAATGGCCCGCGACGAGCTCGGTGCCGTCGGCGGGGTCGCCGCGATCGTCGCCGTGCTGGTCATCATGGTCATCCTGCTCGCGGTGCTGGCGCTGGTCGTGGTCGGCGCGCTCGCCGAAAGCCCATGGGGCGTCTTCTCCATCGCGATGACGATCCCGATCGCGATCTTCATGGGCCTGTATCTGCGGTTCCTGCGGCCCGGCCGGGTCTCCGAGGTTTCCCTCATCGGCGTCGTCCTGCTACTGCTGGCGGTGGCCAGTGGCGGCTGGGTTGCCGGAACCGATTGGGGCACAGACTGGTTCACGCTGTCCAAGGTCACCCTGTCGTGGTGCATCATCGTCTACGGGCTCGCGGCATCGGTGCTGCCGGTGTGGTTCCTGCTCGCGCCGCGCGACTATTTGTCGACGTTCATGAAGGTCGGCACCATCGCGCTGCTGGCGGTCGGCATCCTGCTGGCCCGGCCAATCATGGAGGCGCCGGCGATCTCGAAGTTCGCCGAGAGCGGCTCCGGCCCGGTCTTCGCCGGCTCGCTGTTCCCCTTCCTGTTCATCACGATCGCCTGCGGCGCCCTGTCGGGCTTCCACTCCCTGATCTCCTCGGGCACCACGCCCAAGCTTCTGGAGAAGGAAAGCCAGATGCGGCTGATCGGTTACGGCGGCATGCTCACCGAATCGTTCGTGGCGATCATGGCGTTGGTCACCGCGGCGATCCTCAACCAGCATCTGTACTTCGCCATCAACGCACCTTCAGCCCAGACCGGCGCCACCGCCGAGACGGCCGCCAAATACGTCAACGGCCTTGGCTTGTCGGGCGCCCCGATCACCGGGGCCGAAATCGCCGACGCCGCCAAGAGCGTCGGTGAGGAGTCGATCGTTTCCCGGACCGGTGGCGCGCCGACGCTGGCATTCGGCATGTCCGAGGTGCTGCACCAGGTTTTCGGCGGCGCCTCACTGAAGGCGTTCTGGTACCACTTCGCGATCATGTTCGAGGCGCTATTCATCCTGACCACCGTCGACGCCGGAACCCGCGTCGCCCGGTTCATGCTCTCCGACGCCCTGGCCAATCTCGGCGGCCCGTTGAAGCGGCTCCGCAACCCGAGCTGGCGGGTCGGGGCCTGGATCTGCAGCCTGGTGGTGGTCGCCGGCTGGGGTTCCATCCTGTTGATGGGCGTCACCGATCCGCTCGGCGGCATCAACACCCTCTTCCCGCTGTTCGGTATCGCCAACCAGCTGCTGGCCGCGATCGCCCTGACGGTCGTCACCGTCGTGGTGATCAAGAAGGGTCTGCTGAAATGGGCGTGGATACCCGGCATTCCGCTGCTATGGGATCTGACGGTCACACTCACCGCGTCGTGGCAGAAGATCTTCTCCGGCGATCCCAAACTCGGCTACTGGACGCAGCACTTCGCCTACCGTGCGGCCGCCGAGGCCGGCAAGACCTCGTTCGGCTCAGCCAAGAACGCCGACCAGCTGCACGCCGTCATCCGCAACACGTTCATCCAGGGCACGCTGTCGGTGGTCTTCGCCGTCCTGGTCATCATCGTGTTCCTCGCCGGCGTGACCATGGCGCTGCGGGCGATCCGCGGCGGTGGCCGGGAGTTGACCGAGGACGCGCCGGTGCCCTCGAAGATCTTCGGGCCATCCAGCCTGATCTCGACCTCCGCGGAGAAGGAGGTGCAGAAGCAATGGGACGCACTACCCACATCGCCCGCCAGATCCGTTGGTACATCCGCACATTGATGGGCGACAACCACTACGGCCGCTACGTCGAGCACCGGGCACGCACCCATCCCGGCGAGCCGGTGCTCAGCGAGGCTCAGTACTGGCGGATGCGCCACGACCAGCAGGACGCCAACCCCACCGCCCGCTGCTGCTGATCCTCTCGCCCAAACCGACGATTGGCAGCCAAAGTCCGAGTGGTTTACCACATTTCGTCGATCTCGACGACCCGGTCGCAGTACTGTCGCGTCGTCGCGATCAGCCTGGCATTCACTTCGTCGACCTCGTCGGCCCACGCCCGGGCCGCCGCCGGTGAACGACCACCCTCAATGTGCCGCGCCACCAACCGTTCTCGCCGCACCGGCGCCGGGCAGTCGACGTAGTACAACCGGTCCAGCAGCGGACGCACCGCGGCCCACTGGCCGTCGGGCACACCCAGGTAATTGCCCTCGGTGACCACCAGCGAGCACTCGGCGGGGATGACGTGCCCGGCCGCGAGAGGCTCATCGAGGCTGCGGTCGAACGCGGGCACGTACACATCTCCGCGGACATACTCGGTGCGCACCCGACGCAGCGCGGCGACATAACCCGCGGCATCGAAGGTGTCGATCGCCCCCTTGCGGCCGCGGCGCCCCTGCCGGTCCAGCTCCGCGTTGGACAGGTGGAAACCGTCCATCGGCAGATACGACGCACCGTCGAATGCCGCCACCATCGCCCGCGCCGACGTCGACTTGCCCGCCCCGGGCGGTCCGGTGATGCCGACGACGACGCGCCCGGGCGCGCGAGAGAGCAGATCGGCCACGTCATCGGCGAGGAGGCGCAGAGAACTGTCGGGGTCGTAACTGATGGCTCGCCGCCTCCGATACGTCGGGTAGGTCCGGGGGATGACTGCAGAACAGGACCTCTCATGAATCCATGTCGAAAGATACGCAGTCGGGGGATCATTCGGGCGGCCGCCGCCGCCTTCGCTTCACTTCTGGTGATCGGCGCCATCGCGGCCACGCCGCCGACCGCCAACGCCGCCGAGGTCGAGTACCTGCGCGTCCCGTCGCCGTCGATGGGACGTGACATCGTCGTCCAGTTCCAGGGCGGCGGCCCCAAGGCGCTGTATCTGCTCGACGGCCTGCGTGCCCAGGACGACCGCAGCGGCTGGGACATCAACACCGGTGCGTTCTCGTGGTTCAACGACTCCGGTGTCTCCGTCGTCATGCCCGTCGGCGGCATGTCGAGCTTCTACACCGACTGGTATCGACCGGCAGTCGGCAACGGCACCACCCAGACCTACAAGTGGGAGACCTTCCTGACCTCCGAGCTACCGGCCTGGCTCTCGGCCAACAAAGGGATCAGCCCCAGCGGCAACGCCGTGGTCGGACTGTCGATGTCGGGAAGCGCAGCACTGATCCTGGCCGCCTACCATCCCGGACAGTTCGTCTATGCCAGCTCGCTGTCGGGCTTCTTGCACCTGTCGGCTCAGAGCTGGCCGCTGCTGGTGTCGATCGCGATGGCCGACGCCGGTGGATTCAATGCGCTCGACATGTGGGGCGTGTTCGGCGGGCCGGCGTGGCAACGCAACGACCCGATGCTTCACGTCGGACAACTGGTCGCCAACAACACTCGGGTCTGGGTCTACAGCGGCAACGGCAACCCGACCGACCTCGACGCCGGCCTGGGCAACGCGCAGATTTCCGCGCAGTTCCTCGAGGGCCTGACCAATCGGACCAACCACGAGTTCCAGAGCCGCTATGAAGCCGCTGGCGGACGCAACGGTGTCTTCAACTTCCCGTCCAACGGCACACACAGCTGGGGCTATTGGGGTGGCCAGTTGCAGGCCATGAAGCCTGACATCCAGCGCGTGCTGGGCGCCGCTCCGAGCGCCTGACCTCAGACGAAAGGCCCGGTCCCTTGTGCAGGGACCGGGCCTCTCAGTGTCACGTGTGGGGGCCGCCGCAGGCGGCCTCCAGCACTATTCCCCAGCCCTTGGCTCCTCAAACCCGGCCGCGCAGAATAAGTTCAGACAACACCCCCGGCAGGCCGGCAACCGCAGACGGGCTATGGTCACTTCTGAAAACGGCCGTGCGCAGATAAGGGGACGCCAGATGGACCTGTCATGGTCGGCGAAAGATCTCGAGTTCCAAGACGAGGTCCGGGCGTTCCTCGACGAGAAGCTCACACCGGACCTTCGCCGGGCCGGCCGGCTGATGACCAGCGTCTACGCCGACCATGAGGCCAGCATGGCGTGGCAGGCGATCCTGCACGAGCGTGGCTGGGCCGCCCCGGCCTGGCCGGTCGAGCACGGCGGGTGCGGCTGGACGCTGACCCAGCACTACATCTTCAGCCGTGAATCCACGTTGGCCGGTGCGCCGTCGCTGTCGCCGATGGGGATCCGGATGGTCGCCCACGCGATCATCGCCTACGGCACGCCAGAGCAGAAGGACTACTTTCTGCCGCGCATCCTCACCGGCGAGGTGTTCTTCTGCCAGGGCTATTCCGAGCCCGAGGCGGGCTCGGACCTGGCCGCGCTGACGATGTCGGCGATCGATGACGGTGACGACCTCATCTGTACCGGCAGCAAGATCTGGACCACCCATGCCACGGAGGCCAACTGGATCTTCGCCCTCGTGCGCACGTCGCGCTCGGCCAAGAAGCAACAGGGCATCACCTTCGTCCTGATCGACATGAGCACGCCCGGTATCGAGATTCGCCCACTGGTGATGACGTCCGGCGAGAAGGTGCAAAATCAGATCTTCTTCGACGCCGTCCGGGTGCCCAAGGCGAATGTGATCGGCGAGATCGATGACGGCTGGACGGTGGCCAAGTACCTCCTGGAGTTCGAACGCGGGGGCGGTGCAACAGCACCCGCGCTACAGGCGTTGGCCGGGTCGATCGCCACCGAGGCAGCCGAACAACCGGGTCCGGCCGGCGGCGCACTGATCGACGATCCGACGTTCGCGGCCAAACTCGCCGACATCCGCATCCGCGCCGACGTGCTCGAGATCCTCGAATACCGGGTTCTGACAACGGTTGCCGAGGGTGGCAACCCCGGTGCCGCCTCGTCGATGCTGAAGGTCCTGTCCACCGAACTCTCGCAGGCCATCACCGAACTCGCCATGGAGGCCGCCGGACCCCGCGGCCGGGCTTATCAGCCGCACGCGACCTACCCCGGGGGTCCGGTCTCGGACTTCGAACCACCGACCGACGGCTACGTCAGCGGCGAGCCGTGGCAGGCGGTCGCGGCGCTGCGCTACTTCAACGACCGCGCCGGTTCGATCTACGCGGGCAGCAACGAGATTCAACGCAACATCCTGGCCAAGGCGACATTGGGGCTGTAATGGACTTCAATCTGAACAAAGAACAAGAGCTCCTGCGCGACGGGCTCGGCAAGTTCCTGGCCACCCGCTACGACCTCGAGAAGAGCCGCACGGCGGCCAAGCTCGGGCCGGGCTGGCAGCCCGACATCTGGCGCGGCCTGGCCGACAAACTGGGCATCCTCGGCGCCGCGTTCCCTGAGTCGGTCGGCGGAATCGGCGGGGGCCCAGTCGAAATCATGGTCATCGCCGAAGAGCTCGGTCGGGCGCTGGTGATCGAACCGTTCATCGACACCGTCGTCGTCGCCGGTGGCCTGCTGCAGCGGACCGACAACCCGGCTGCCGCAGCACTTTTGGAGCACATAGCCGACGGCAGCGCCATCGTCGCCCTGGCGAGCACCGAGCCCGGTGGCGCCCACTCGGTGTCGACCACGGCCGTCCACACCGGCGGCGACTGGGTGCTCACGGGCGAGAAGATCGTCGTCACGGCCGCACCACTGGCAACCCATCTGCTGATCACGGCCAAGACAAGCCCCGACTCACAAGGGGTTTCGCTGTTCCTCACCGAGTTCGACCCGGCGGCACCGCCGGCAGGCCTGGAGGTACACGGCTACCGCACCATCGACGATCGGCGCGCCGCCGACCTGACGATGGACCAGCTGCGCCTCCCCGCCGATACGCTGCTCACCGACGACGCGACCGCGTCGTTGGCGCAGGCCAGTGACGAGGGCGCGGCCGCGGTGTGCGCTGAGGCGGTCGGTGCGATGCGAAAGGTGTTGTCCGACACTGTCGAATACTGCAAGCAGCGACAGCAGTTCGGGCAGCCGATCGGCAACTTCCAGGTTCTGCAGCACCGCATGGTCGACATGTACATGGAACTCGAACAGGCGGTGGCCGCCGTGTATCTGGCGGTGCTGAACCTGGAGGCCGAGCCGCACGTCCGGGCCCGAGCGGTTTCCGCGGCCAAGGCGACCATCGGACGGGCCGCCCGATTCGTGGGCCAGAACTCCGTGCAGCTGCATGGCGGCATGGGCATGACCGAGGAACTGGCGATCGGTCACTACTTCAAGCGGCTCACCGCGCTGCAGTACGAGTTCGGTTCCACCGACTCCCACCGCATGCGGTATGCGAAACTGACTCGTCCCTAGCCGTTTTCGGCGACCCGGGCCCGTTCCCGCATCGAGGCGATCACGCCGCCGTCGTTGAGGAGGTCGGTTCCGGTCAGATAGCCGGCCCGGTCACTGGCGCAGAAGGCGAACAACTCGGCCATCTCCTCGGCCTTCCCCCACCGCGGCACCGCGGCGTTGGCGACCATTGCCCCGGCACCGGCATCGGCCTCCAGCAGACCCATCTCGGTATCGACCGACCCCGGGGAGACCGAGACGATGCGCAGGCCCTTGCCGTTGAACCGTTCGGCCTGCGACGAGCTGTACCAGCGCACAAAGGTCTTGCTGATGCCGTAGGCCAGCCCGGAGCGCATCTCCTCCCCCGCGATATCGCAGGCCGCCAGCAGTTCGGCGAGGAAGCGCTTCTGGTCGGTGAAGACGAGGTCGAAATGCTGCGAAGGGACGAGCTCCTCGGGCAGCATGTGCGAGGCCATCGACGCCACGTTGACGATCGCGGCGCCTTCGCCGGCCGAGGTGAAGAACTCCTCGTTGACGTTGAGCGTGCCGATCGCATTGGTTGTCATCACGTAATCGGCGTCGCCCATGCTCGGGCTGACGCCGGCGGTGTGGATCACCGACGCGATCGGCCCGAGGCCGGCCGCCGTCTCGAACAGCCGCCCGACGGCGTCGCGATCGGTGACGTCGCAGTTGACCGCCGTAGCCGTGATCCCCAACTCGCTCAGCTCGGCCGATGCGGCGTCCAGGCGATCCTGCCTGACGTCGCACAGCACCAGCGTGCGGTCCTGACCAACGATCTTCGCCGTGGCCCGGCCCATGCCGCCCGCGCCACCTGTGATTATCGAAACCCGAGTCATCACCGGACGATATACGGGTATCTGATGGGATGACGAAGGAGGGCTGACACATGCTGAAGACGATCGCCGGCGCGGTGGTGCAAGTCGCCGAAGGTGTGGGCAACATCGTGGGCATCCGGCTCGGCACCGAAGAGCCCGAGTACACGGTGGAACAGAAGATCGACGGGGTCGAAATTCGCCGGTACGGCCCCCGCGTCGCAGCCGAGACGGCGATCGGGGCCGACGAGGAATCGGCGCGCAATCAGGGCTTCAGGCTGCTGGCTCGCTACATTTTCGGCGCCAACGCCGGCGGCGACAAGATCGCCATGACGGCTCCGGTGGCCCAACAGCCCAGCGAGAAGATCGCGATGACCGCGCCGGTCGCCACCCAACGGCGCCCCTCCGGCGAATGGGTGATCCGCTTCTTCATGCCGTCGAAATACACACTGGACACGCTGCCGACTCCCGACGACGACCGGGTCCGTCTGGTGGCAGTTCCCGAGGAGACTGTTGCGGTCCTCCGGTTCACCGGGAGCATCGGCCCCGCTGCGGTCTCCGAGCGCACCGAGCAGCTCTTGAAGGTCCTGTACCGCAACGGGATCGAACCAACCGGTGACCCGTTGGCCTGGTTCTATGATCCGCCGTGGACGCTGCCGTGCCGGCGGCGGAACGAAGTCGTGATAGGCCTTGCCGAGGATCGGTGATTCGCTGACCCCGCTCGCGGCTCAGCAATGGTCCGCTATGCGGATCCCCTATCGCAGAATGGGATCCGCATAGCTGGATAACCGGAACGTGAAGGTAAACAGCTGGCCACATCGCGCGCACCAAGCGCGATTGAGGTGTCACAATTCCGCTCGTGTCCACCACCGCGCACGCCTGGCTGGCCCCGGGAATCCGCCCGTATCACGCGAGTTGGTTGCGGGCCGACGTGGTGGCCGGCCTGAGCACCGGGGCCGTGGTCATCCCGTTGGCGATGGCCTACGCGACGGTGGCCAACATGCCCGTGCAGATGGGCTTGTACACCTGCATCATCCCGGTGATGGTGTACGCCTTCATCGGCGGTTCCCGGATCGCCAGCGTCACCACTTCGTCGACGGTCTCCACGCTGACGGCCTCGACGATGCTCGCGAGCGGGGTTCTCATCGGCTCGGACGATCAGCGCGGCGATCTGGTGACCCTGACGCTGCTGGTGGGCCTGTTCTTGTTGGCAGCCAGGGTGTTTCGCCTCGGCATGCTCGTCGACAACATCAGCGATATGACGCTCATCGGTATCAAGGTCGCCGTCGGCCTGACTGTCATGGCCGCACAGCTGCCCAAGCTGCTCGGTGTGGCGCCCCACCCCCACACGACCGGGTTCTTCAAGGTGGCCTGGGCCGCGCTCTCGGACGTCCCCCACGCCAGCCCGGCTACCGTCGCGGTGTCGGCGATGTGTCTGGTCGTGCTGTTCTCGCTGACCAAGTTCACACCCCGTGTTCCGGGACCACTCGTCGTGATCGTCATCGCCATCGCGGTCAGCGCCGCCGTGGCGCTTCCGGCGCTTGGCGTGGCGTTGATCCCGACCGTGCCGTCTGGCTTTCCGGCACCCGCTATGCCCCATCTCGATCGCCACATCCTGTCGTTGCTTCCGGGCGCCTTCGCGATCGCGGTGATGGCGTTCCTGGAAACAATTGCCGTAGCCCGTACCTCGAGGCGCGCCGAAGACAGCCCGATCGAGCCGGACCGCGAGCTGACCGCGTTGGGGCTCGCTGCGGTCGCGGGCGCGTTCTTCCATTCGCTGCCGCCGGCGGGTGGATTCGCGCAGACATCGGTGAACCTGCGCTCCGGTGCGCGCAGCCAGATCAGCGGTCTGGTGTTGGTGGTCCTCGCTGTCCTCGTCGCGTTGTTCGTCGCCCCTGTTCTGAGCCTGCTGCCCCAGGCGGTACTCGGTGCGGTCGTCGTCGTTGCGGTCACCCGGCTCGTCGACGTCGGCGGGCTGCGCCGGCTCTACCGCCTCAATCCCCGCGAGGGTTTCGGCGCCATCGGCGTGGCACTGATCGGGTTGGCATTCGGACTCATCCCCGCGGTGGCCGTCGCGGTGGCGGTCACCCTGTTGGTGGTCCTGCACGTGGTGAACTCCCCGCACGTCGTTCAAGTCGTGCGTCATGAGACCGGCGCCTGGATCGAACAGCCCGAGAACGCGTCGCTGATTCCGGCCGAACCGCTGGTGCTGCGCTGCCTCGTCCCGCTCTACGCCGCCAATGTGCGCCCGAACATCGCCGCCGTCCGCGCGGCCGCGCTCGAAGCCGACACGAAGCCGGCGACGGTGGTGCTGGACCTCGTTCGGCAGACCGTGCTGGAGTCGACGGTGCTGCACATTCTGGTCGACCTCGACCTCGAACTGTCCGGCGCCGGGATACGGCTGATAATCAGCGCGTTACCGCACAGGGCATTGCGGACAGTGCAGCGCACCGAATGGTGGCAGGAGTTCGAGGCGGAAGGTCGCTACCAACCCGACCTCGATGCCGCGGTCGAGGCCGTCGAAAAGACCTAGCCCACGGGAACGGGCGCTTCCGCATCGACGGCCGGCGGTACTGCAGATGTTCCGACCGGCCCGGTCGGGCCGGCCGGCACACCGGGCGGCGGCGCAGTACTGGCGTCGAGTGGACGTTGCGTGAGCAGCAACAGCGCATCACTGCCGGATACTTCCTGGGTGCGCATGGCGTGCAGAAGGTCGCGCCAATAGCCCAGCCGGCCCTGCGGCGGCGTGTCCTCAGACGTCGTACCCGGCGGCAGGTTGTCGGGGCTCGACAAGTGCTCGACGGGGGCCGGTGCGGCCACCGGCGCCGGGATGGTGGGGTCGGCGGTCACCGGTGTCGGGATGGCCGGTTCGGCGGGATCGGTCGGATCGGCCCATGCCGTGGGTGTCGCCAGGATCGCCGCCGAAACCGCCAGCATCCCGAGCCCCAGACGGGCATTCATCGTGATCGTCACCGTCGTGTCCTCCGCGTTTGCAGGGCGGCGTCCCCGTGCCGTGAACGCCCTGTACAGGTGATGTCGACCGCGAACGCAATTCGTTACATCCGTCACTGCAGTCACCACAGCCTCAGGAGACCTCACCTACTCGACGACATCGGCGATACCCCTTGAAAACACGGTGGCCGACGGTGTAAATAACTTTTGCCCGCAGAACCTGGGATGGCGATGGGTTCTGCCTTCATGGCACTCTTCGTCGTCGCGGGTACCTGCGGTCTGATGAACTACGGACAACCGAAAGGTTGTCGGGGCCGAGGGGTGTCGATGATTCCGGATCAGGACCCGGCGTTGAGAAACGGCGACGGAGCGACCGGCGTGCGTCCAGAACAGGTGGGCTGGTTTCGGTTCTTCTTCGACGACGAACGCTGGGAATGGTCGGACGAGGTCCAGATCATGCACGGCTATGAGCCCGGCACGGTGTCGCCGACCACCGAGCTGGTGCTGTCGCACAAGCATCCCGACGATTATCAGCAGGTCGCGACCACCCTCGACAACGTCCGGCGGCAGCATCAGGCGTTCAGCACGCGGCATCGCATCATCGACACCACGGGCCGAATCCATCACGTCATCGTCGTGGCCGACAAGCTGCAGGACGAGGTCGGGACGGTAATCGGCACCAGCGGCTTCTATGTCGATGTCACGCCGAACGAGGACCGCACGCAGAAGCAACTCAGCGAGGCCATCGCCGAGATCGCCGAGAACCGGGCGACCATCGAGCAGGCCAAGGGCATGTTGATGGTCGTCTACGGCATCGACTCCGAGGCGGCGTTCGACCTGTTGCGCTGGCGTTCCCAGGAAGCCAACATCAAGCTTCGGCTGCTGGCCGAGCGGGTGGTCGCCGACTTCGTCGGTCTGTCCCAGGTCGAGCCGGCGCCCGCCCGCTCGGCCTTCGACAACTTGCTGCTGACCGCCGATCAGCGCATCGTTAGCCCGCATGAGACCAACGCGGGCTGACCTGAGCGTTCTGGCGGCCGCGGCGGCGATGGTGGTCACGGCGGTACCGGTCGCAGCGGCTCCGGGCGACGTTCCGCCGGTCAGCCCGCAAGCCAGCGCGGCCGACTTCGTCGATGTGCGGACCGTGGTGCCCGACGCGGTGATCGACCTGCGTTACGCGACACCGCACAACTTCGTCGGCGTCCCGCTGTATCCCGCCGATGCCCGCTGCCTGGTGCACGAATCGATGGCACCGGGGCTGGCGAAGGCCGCCGACGAACTCCGAACCCAGGGTGATGTGCTGGTGTTCTGGGATTGCTACCGCCCGCACGACGTCCAGGTACGGATGTTCGACGCGGTGCCCGACCCGGCCTGGGTGGCCAAGCCCGGGCCGTATGCGCGCAGCCACGAGGCCGGCCGGTCGGTCGACGTGACCATCGCCGAGCGCGGCCGACTGGTCGATATGGGCACCGATTTCGACGATTTCTCCGCGCGCGCCCAGGCATATGCCACCGACGGGGTGAGCGCCGCCGCCCAGGCCAACCGGGCGCGGCTGCGGGCCGCGATGGGCGCCGGCGGGATGGCCGTCTACTCCGGTGAGTGGTGGCATTTCGACGGGCCCGGCGCGGGCGTCCAACGCCCGATCCTCGACGTCCCGGTCAACTAGACGCGCGATCGCGAACGCTGCAGCACCACCAGCCCAGCCACCAGCAGCGGTGCGGCGACGACCGCCAGGATCATGGCGATCCCACTTCCGGATCCGAAACCATTGCCCTGCAACGCTTCCAGGGTGGTCCCCGCCACCGCCACCCCGATACCGGCGATCGTGACGAGGAACGTCAGCGTAACGCCGGCGGCTCCCCCGGCGCGCTCCGGTGGGACGACAGCCTGCGTCGCGACCGTGGTGAACGCATAGACGAAACCCATGGTGAGCCCGCACGCGGTCAGCGCGACCACGTAGATCACCGGATCACCCGCGGCGGCCAGCAGTCCCAGCGCCAGCGCGGCTGCAGTGCATCCGGCGCCCATCACCGCGATCGGAGAATGACCGGCCGGAGCCGCCGGGCCGGCGACGTCGGAGGTGGCCAGCCGACCCGACAGCACTCCGCCGAGGGCCGCACCCGCCGACGGGCCGAGGAACAACAGACCCGCAGCGAGTGGCGTGAGTGCGCGGACCTGTTGCAGATTCAGCGTCGACAAGAACACCGTCACCGCGTAGGCGACGTTGGCCACGGTGCCCGCGGCCACCAGGACGACGAAGCGGCCGTTGCCCAGGAGCGACAGATCCAGTAGCGGCCAGCGCGTGCGTCTCTCGACGGCGACGAATGCGGCCAGCAGCGCCACCGCTGCGGCGAACGCGCCGATCGTGGCCGCCGACGTCCACCCCCAGGACGGTGCGCGGTCGACGGTCAACGTGAAAAGCCCGACGCCCGTGACGATCAACCCGAGACCGGTAAGGTCCAGGCGGCGCGCAACGGTGTGGTCGAACGTCTCGGGAATCGCCAGCATGCCCAGGATCAGTGACACCACGGCGAACGGGACCAGGAGCCAGAACACCGCCCGCCAGCCCAGGGTATCGGTCAATATGCCACCCACCACCGGCCCGGCCGCGTTCCCCAAACCGGCGATGCCGTAAGCCAAACCGATTGCCCGGCTTGACTCTTCGGCGGAGTAGGCATTCGTCAGCACACTGACCGACACGGGGAAGATCAACGCCGCGCCGATGCCCTGCGCCGCGCGGGCGGCGATCAGCACCCCGGCATCCGGGGCGATCGCGCAGCAGACCGACGCGGCGCCGAACAGCGCGATGCCGGCCAGCAGCGCACGGCGGCGGCCGAAGATGTCTCCGATGCGGCCGGCGGGCACCATGAACGCGCCGAGGGTCAGCATGTACACGCTGATCACCCATTGCAGGTCTGTGGTGGCGGCGTGCAGATCGGCGGCAATCCGCGGCAGCGCCAGGTTCACCGCGAAGTAGTCGATCTGCACGCAGAACAGAGCGATCGAGACAGCGGCCAGGATCCATTTCGAACCCCATCGGTCGCCGGTCACCGGATCACGATACGGGGCGCGAGTGCGTCGAGGTAGCGTCGTTGACTCGAGGAGGACATCACGTGCAAGGCAATGTGCCCGACGGCGTCAGCGCGGGTGGAGGCGAACCGGAGCTGGTGCCCCCACTGCCAGTTCATCATTTTGACCACGAATCGTTGGCGCGCTATCTGCGACCACGGCTGCCCGGCTTCGACGAGCCGTTCGAGGTCATGCAATTTCAAGGCGGCCAGAGCAACCCGACCTTCCACCTGCACACCACCGAAGGTGACTACGTATTGCGCAAGAAGCCGCCCGGCACGCTGCTGCCCCGCGCACACGACGTAGAGCGCGAACACCGGGTCATCTCCGCCCTGGCCGCAAGTGAGGTGCCCGTCCCGAAAACTCGGTTGCTCTGCACCGACGATTCGGTCATCGGCACACCGTTCTTCGTCATGGACCACGTCCGCGGACGGATGTACCCCGACCGGGTGATGCTCGAGGGTACACCCGACGAGCGCCGCGCGATCTACGAAGAACTGGCGCGGGTGCTCGGGCTGCTTCACCGTGTCGACTGGCGCGGATGCGGGCTGGACGGATTCGGGAAGCCCGGCGGCTACATGCAACGCCAGCTCGCGCTCTGGACCAGGCAATGGGACGCCGTGCGCGCCGAGGACAACCCGGATATGGACCGGCTGGCCGAGTGGTTGGCCCGGCACCTCCCCGCCGAAGAAGAGGATTCGCGCATCGCGCACGGCGACTACCGGCTGGGCAACGTGCTGATCCACCCGGATGAGCCGCGTATCGTCGCGGTGCTGGACTGGGAACTCTCCACCATCGGCCACCCACTCGCAGATCTCGGATATGCCTGTATCACTTATCATTTCGCACCCGGCATCTCCGGGAGGTCGGGTCTGCTGGGTGAGGACTTCAGCAAGTCGGGCATCCCCGACCAGGAGACTTTTGTGGCGGACTACGCCCGATACGCCGGGATCGAGCCGCCCGACGGGCTGACGCCCTTCGTGGTGTTCTCGATGTTTCGGCTGGCCGCGATCACCGCAGGGGTCTGGCGACGCGGCCTCGACGGCAACGCGGCCGACGCGCGAGCGGCGTCGTCGGAATTCCGCGACCGGTACCGAGAGATGGCCGGCACAGCCTGGGCGCTGGCGAATTCGGGCTCGGCGAACCCTACCGTCAGATAGCAGCGTTGGACAGGTCGAGGGCGATGTCGACCAGCATGTCCTCTTGCCCCCCGACCATTCCTCGTCGACCCGCTTCTTCCAAGATCGCCCGGGCATCGACCGCGTAACGGCAGGCGGCCGCCTCCGCATGGCGTAGGAAGCTCGAATAGACCCCGGCGTACCCGAGCGTCAGGGTTTCCCGGTCGACACGTACCGGGCGGTCCTGCAGCGGACGCACCAGGTCGTCGGCCGCGTCTTGGAGCGCGTGCAGATCGCACCCGTGGTTCCACCCCATGCGGTCGGCGGCGGCGATGACGACTTCCAGGGGCGCGTTTCCCGCTCCAGCGCCCATGCCGGCCAACGACGCGTCGACCCGGGTCGCGCCATGTTCCACCGCCGCAATCGAATTCGCCACCCCGAGGGATAGATTGTGATGAGCATGTATCCCGACCTCCGTGGTGGGGAGCAGCGTTTCCCGAAGCGCGTCGACCCGCTCGGCGACGTCTCTCATGAGCATGGCGCCCCCAGAGTCCACCACGTAAACGGATGTCGCGCCGTAACCCTCCATGAGTTTGGCTTGCGCGCCAAGCGCACCGGGTGTCGTCATGTGACTCATCATCAGGAAGCCGACGGTGTCCATGCCCAACTCCCGGGCTGCGGCAATGTGCTCGGCGGCGATGTCGGCTTCGGTGCAGTGGGTGGCCACGCGCACGACCGTGGCACCTGCCCGGTGTGCGTCTTTCAGGTTGTGCACGGTGCCGATCCCGGGCAGCAGCAGTGTCGCCACTCGGGCCGACTTGACTACCGATGCGACGGTCTCTATCCACTCCAGGTCGGTGTGAGCGCCGAAGCCATAGTTACATGTCGATCCGGCGAGGCCGTCGCCGTGGGCCACTTCGATCGAGTCGACCCCGGCGGCATCGAGGGCCATGGCAATCGCCGCCACCTGTTGGGTCGTGTATTGGTGCGCAACGGCGTGCATGCCGTCGCGCAGTGTGACGTCACTGATGTACAGGTCGGGGCTCATCGGAGTGCCCCGGCGGCTCGGCTCGCGTGATGGGCGATCCGCTCCGCGGTCGTCTTGGCCGCCGAGGTCATGATGTCCAGGTTGCCGGCGTAGGCGGGCAAGTAGTCGGCCGCACCGACGACCTCGAGCAGCACGGTCACCCGGGTGCCGATGAACTTGCCGGTCTCCGGGATGAAGAGCGGGTTCTCACCGGTGAACGTCTCGAACTGCACCCGCTGCTTGAGTCGGTAGCCGGGCACGTACCCCTGCACCTTGTTCACCATCGCCTCGATGGATTGTTCGATCGCACCGTGGTCGGGTTGACCGTCGACCAGGCAATAGATGGTGTTGCGCATCATGATTGGCGGAACCGCAGGGTTGAGTATCATCACCGCCCGGCTGCGTTCGGCACCGCCGACCGTCCGGAGCGCCGCTGCGGTGGTCTCGGTGAACTCATCGATGTTCGCGCGCGTTCCCGGTCCGGCCGAACTCGACGATATCGACGAGACGATCTCCGCGTACGACACGAAGCCGAGTTCGCCGACGGCGGCCACGATCGGCACCGTGGCCTGCCCGCCACAGGTGACCATGTTGAGGTTCGGGGCGTCGATGTGGTCGTCGATGTTGACCACGGGGATGCACAGGGGGCCGGCGGCGGCAGGTGTCAGGTCCAGCACGCGCACACCGGTGTGTTCGAGCTTGCGCCAGTTGGCCCGATGCGCGCCGGCCGAGGTTGCGTCGAACACGAGCTTGATATTCGCGAATTCCGGCATCGCGAGTAGGCCGTCGATTCCATCGGCCGTGGTGGGAACACCCATCTTCCTGGCACGCCCGAGGCCGTCGGAATTCGGGTCGATGCCGACCATCGCACCCATGACCAGCGGCCCCTCGCCGCGCAGCACCTTGATCATCAGATCGGTGCCGATGTTGCCGGAGCCGATGATCGCGACCGGCCAATCTTGTTGTGCTGACATGATTTCCTCAGGCGAATGTCAGCGAGGCTGTGCCGAGACCACCGATGGTGGCCGGCACAACATCACCGGGGTGGATGTATTGCATATGCGTCACGCAGGTCCATGAGCGGATCGCCGCGTCAACTGCTCAACCGGTGCAACGGTCTCATCGGCGACGGCCAGCATGTCGGCAGCTGCCTGGATTTCGTTGTCCGTCAGAGTCATCGGGCTCGATTCTCCTCGACCATCCGCATCGCGGTGTCGTACAGCGCCTGACCATGAAGGGTGAACAGGGAGATGAGATCCACCGCGTCGCCACCGATTTCCTTGGCGATGAACAGACCATCGGCGCCGGCGACCGCATACGTGGCGAGCTGTCCGACCTGGGCTTCGTCGAGGCCGAGCTCCATATCTCGGATGCTGTTGGACAGCGCGTCGAATGCCTGCCGCCGAACCTGGACGAACATCGCGCGGGCCCGGGGCTCCTCGGGCCTGCGCTCGAGCGCGAGCATCAGGCCGAGCCGGAGAAAGTCAGGCGATTCCAACAGCGCCTTTGCCGTACCGACCGCCACCTCCAGTAAATGGTCTCGCGCCATGCCGTCTGCGGGGAGCTGCCACACCTTGAGCCAGTTCTCGAAACTGCGCTCGATGACCGCGGCGATGAGGTCGTCCTTGTCTTTGAAATGCCAGTAGATGGAACTTGCCGGCAGCCCGCATTTGGCGCTCACCGCACCGATGCTCGTCCCCTCATAACCCCGCTCGGCAGCAATCTCGGTGGCGGCATCGAGGATCTTCGTGCGTGACAACTCTCCATCGACTCGCCGCGTTCGGCGCTTCGGTTTGTCCGCTGTGGCCATCTTCTCTCCACCTCTTGACTCTGTAGTGATCGCTACATTACCGTAGCGATCACTACAGAACAAGTCCCCGACAACGCGGACATCGGCAGACGAAGAGAGCCAGCCATGAGTGACGCAGCCACCTACGACGTAGCAATCGTCGGCTACGGCCCGGTCGGAGCCACCGCCGCCAATCTGCTGGGCCAGATGGGCCTGAATGTCGTTGTGATCGAACGAGATCCGGACATCTACTTCCGCGCCCGCGCCATCTCGACCGACGAGGAAGTGGTGCGGATCTGGCAGCAGGTCGGACTGGCCGACCAGCTCAACGCCGATATGCAGCCCGGCGCGGGAGCCACGTTCGTCGACGCGGACGGTGTGCCCATCGCCAAACTGCTCCCCGCCGATCGGGGTAACGGCCACCCGCCACAGCAGTTCATCTACCAACCGGCGGTCGACCGGGTCCTACGGGAGGGCGTCGACCGCTTTCCCAATGTCGCACTCCTCCTCGAGCACGAGTGCCTGCGTCTCATCCAGCACTCCGACTCGGTCGAGTTGCTACTCGCCGATCTCACCCGCGACGAGTTCAAGCGGATCCGGGCGACCTACGTCATTGCCGCCGACGGCGGGTCGAGCGCCATTCGCGGACAGCTGGGTATCGGCTTCACCGGCCGGACCTACTCGGAACGCTGGATCGTCATCGATACCAAAGTGCTCCAGGAGTGGCCCGGCCACGATCGCCTGCGCTTCCACTGCAACCCCGCGCGGCCGACCGTTGACTGCCCCACTCCACTGGGTCACCATCGCTGGGAGTTCCCGGTGCGCGACCACGAGGACGAGAAGGACCTCCTCACCGATGAGGCCATCTGGAAAGTCCTTGCCCACCAGGGCATCACGAAGGACAACGTCGAGATCATCGGTTTCGCCTGTTACAACCATCACGTCCGGTTCGCCGACCGATGGCGGGTCGGCCGGATCTTCCTCGCCGGCGATGCCGCTCATGCGATGCCGCCGTGGATCGGCCAGGGTATGTGCGCCGGGGTGCGGGATGTCGCGAACCTGTGCTGGAAACTGCACGCGGTCATCGCCGGGTCGCTTCCGGAATCGGTGCTCGACACGTATCAGGCCGAGCGGCTGCCGCACGTCAAGGAAGTCACCAAGCGCGCCGTGAAAGTCGGCGAGATCATCATCGAGCGCAGTCCCATCCGTGCGGCCGCGCGCAACCGACTTCTCCGTGTGGCCACCACGATTCCCGCCTTCACGACATGGCTGCGTGATCACCGCTGGCTCCCCGATGCGCGCTATGACGCCGGCCTGCTCGTACGCAACGGCAACCCGGCGGCGGGCTGGCTGATCCCCCAGCCGTGGGTGATCGACGAAAAGGGCGACCGGGTGCGCTTCGATGATGTGGTCGGCAGCAGATGGGCCGTGCTGCACACCGGCACTGGGCGCCCATGGCACGAGTGGCGCTCGGCCGGCGTACCTGCCTACCGAGTCGTTGCATCCGGCGGCACCCCGGGCGCTGACCGCATCGTCGACCGGGACGGCGCACTGACCGCCTGGCTCGAGACCAAGAAGGCCGCGGTCGTGGTCGTCCGGCCCGACGGATTCATCTACGCCGCCGCCGGCGCCGACCAACCGCTACCCCCACCACCAGCCGGGTTCACCAGCCCAGCCGTCCGAGCGAAGGACCTCGCATGACCGTAACCTCCGATTACATCGTCCGCGTCAACGGCAAAGACATCTTCGTCGCCGAAAAAGGCAAGGGCCCAGCGGTTGTCATGCTGCACGGCGGCGGACCCGGCGCCTCGGGAGTGTCGAACTACGCGCGCAATATCGACGCCCTGTCGGGCCGGTACCGAGTCATCGTGCCCGACATGCCCGGGTATGGCCGGTCGAGCAAGCACGTCGATCACAGCGATCCGTTCGGTTATCTCGCCGACACCATCCGTGGCCTGCTCGACGAGCTAGGTCTGCTGTCAGCGCATCTGGTCGGTAACTCCTACGGCGGGGCCGCGGCGTTGCGGCTGGCACTGGACACCCCGCAGCGAGTCGGGAAGCTCGTTCTGATGGGCCCGGGTGGGATCGGTACCACCCGGGGTCTGCCCACCGAGGGGCTGAAAAGCCTTCTGTCGTACTACGGCGGCGACGGGCCGAGCCGCGAGAAGCTGGCCGCGTTCATCCGCACCTACCTGGTTTACGACGGCGCCGCGGTGCCCGACGAGCTGATCGAGCTGCGCTACCAGGCATCCCTCGACCCGGAGGTGGTGGCCGATCCGCCGCTACAGCGCCCGTCAGGGCTGCGCACGCTGTGGCGGATGGACCTCACCCGCGACAACCGCCTCGCGACGCTACTCAACCCCACCCTGGTGCTGTGGGGCCGCGACGACAAGGTCAACCGGCCCTCCGGCGGCCCGCTACTGCAGCGCCTGATGCCCAATGCCGAGCTGGTCATGACCTCCCACACCGGACACTGGATGCAGTGGGAACGAGCGGAGTTGTTCAACCGCCTGGTCGCCGAGTTCCTCTCCCCTGAATCGGATTGGGCCATCGCGTGAACGTCTTCGGCAAGGTCCACCTGGGCTATCTCGTCATCGAAACCGAGAAGTTCGCCGACTGGCGTAGGTTCGGTCGCGACGCTATCGGCATGCACGTCGACGAAACCTCGAGCGAAGCCATGCGATTTCGGCTCGACGACAACACCTGCCGCTTCCTGCTGCGCAAGGGCCCCGCCGAGGACACCACCGCACTGGGCTGGGAGCTCGACGACCACAACACCTTCGAGGCCATCGAGGCAAGGGTGCGCAGCCACGGAGTGACGGTGAACGAAGGCTCCGCCGAGGAGGCCGCCTTGCGCGGGGTCGAGCGATTCGCGCGGTTCCCCGGTCCGAATGGGCTGACGCAGGAGATCTACGTGAATCCGCGCGCCGCCGCCGAGCCGTTACGACTGGCCGGCAGTGGATTCGTCACCGGTGAGGGCGGTCTAGGCCACGTGGCCATCACCACCAAGAAGCCGTACCAGATGCGCGGCTACTACAGCACGGTGTTCGACGCGCGGCTGTCCGACTACATCGACGAGACGATCAGCGGACTGAAGTGCAAGATCCGGTTCCTGCGGGTCAACGAGCGCCATCACACCGTGGCGATCCTCTCCGTGAACCGGTTGCCGCTCAACCCGATTCGCACGAGAATCCAACACTGCAATATCCAGGTCGCCGAACTCGATGACATGACCTCGGCCTACCAGAGGGTGAAAGACCTCGGCTTCGACATGGCGCTATCGGTCGGCCAACACCCGAACGACAAGACACTGTCGTTCTACGCCGTCAGCCCGTCAGGGTTCGAATGGGAGGTCGGCTGGAATCCGATCGTCGTCGATGAATCGACCTGGGAGCCAACCACTCACCAAGGCATCAGCATCTGGGGTCACACACCCGAGGGGCAGGCGATCGTCGAGACGTTCGAGCGATTCAAGACCGGCGTGCACTCAGTGCTATACCGCGAACCCACCGTGCCCGCTCTGGCCGGAGCCGGCATCGCCGATGACTGAACAGGAAGCCCACCTCATCAGCACCCATCAGATCGACTCGACCACCCCGGGCCCGTCGCGGCGCCGGTTCCTGGCACTCGCCGCCGGTGGCGCCGCGGCTGTCCCCTTGCTGGCATCCTGCGGTTCGAGCACCACGACGACACCCGCCGCGTCAACGCCGTGGATCACGAAACCAGCTGCTCCGCAACGTGGTTCACATCCCAACATCGTGTTTGTGTTCACCGACCAGGAACGCTACTTCGCGAACTGGCCGTCCGGAATGTCCCTTCCGGCCCGGGAGCGGCTGGCCGAGGAAGGCGTGACATTCCACAACCACTACAGCTCGGCAGTGATGTGTACCAGCTCGCGCGCGGTGTTGCTGACAGGACTGCAAACTCCCGACAACGGGATGTTCGAGAATGCCGACCTGCCCTACGTGAAGGCCATGAACACCGCTGTTCCTACTATCGGGCACCTGCTGCGTAAAGCCGGCTATTACACCGCCTATCAAGGAAAATGGCACCTCGACGCCGCTTTCGACCGGGATCCGGTTCAGCATGTTCTGACCGACCGCATGGACGCTTATGGCTTCTCGGACTTCGGATTACCGGTCGACTCGCTGGCCCATGACCTGGGCGGCTACACCTCGGACTCAGTGATCGCCGCCGGCGCGCAGTCATGGCTGCGCAACACGGGGCGGCCGATGGCCGATGACGGCAAACCGTGGGCGTTGTTCGTAAGTCTGATCAATCCGCACGACATTATGTATTTCAACACCGACAAGCCCGGTGAGAACGTGCAGGACACCGGCAAGCTGCTGATGCACGCCGCACGGGCGCCCGAGCACGCCCTGTATCAGCAGCACTGGAACGTCGCCCTTCCTGCGAGCCTCGAGCAACCGATGGACGAATCGGGGCGCCCCCGGGCCCACGGCGAATTCCTGAAAGCCTGGGGTTACACCCTGGGTGCCATTCCGCCCGAACCGGACCGCTGGCAACGCTTCACCGACTTCTACCTGAACAGCATCCGCTCCGTTGACCAGCAGATGTCCCTGCTGCTCGGCGAACTCGACGATCTCGCATTGCGCGACAACACCATCGTGGTCTTCACCTCCGACCACGGCGAGATGGCCGGTGCGCACGGACTGCGCGGCAAGGGCCCGTTCGCCTACGAGGAGTCGATTCACCTGCCCATGCACGTCGTGCACCCGGACGTGACAGGCGGACAGCACCTGAACACACTGACCAGTCACATCGATCTGGTGCCGAGTCTGCTGGCGATGGTGGGCGTGGCCCCGGCCAAAGCCGACGAGTTGGCCGGTCGAGCACTGCCGGGCAAGGACTTCAGCGCGGCGCTGTCCAATCCGGGCAACGCCGACGTCCATTCCGTTCGGGACAGCGTGCTCTTCACCTACAGCGGCTTGGCGACCAACGACAGCGACGCGGTGAAGCTGTTCGCCGAGGCGAAAGCCGCGGGCCAGGATCCACGACAGCTGATGCAGACCAGTGGATTCCGGCCGGATCTCACCAAGCGCGGCAGCCTACGGACGATGTTCGATGGCCGATACAAGTTCAGCCGATACTTCACACCCGCCCAGCGCAACGTGCCGACCAATCTCGACGACCTGTACCGGTTCAACGACGTCGAGTTGTTCGATCTGAAGTCCGATCCCGCAGAGATGACCAACCTTGCCGCGACCAAGGGTGAGCATAGCGATCTGGTGCTGTCGGCCAGTGCGAAGCTCGAGGCGGTGATCAAAACCGAAATCGGTGTGGACGACGGACGCGAGATGCCCCAGTTCGGCGACATCGATTGGCAAATCGACCGAATGGATCTCTGAGCCGCACCCGCTGATCAGCCCGCGGCACGCGCCAGGAACGGCAGCAGAAGGTCGGCGAACCGCGTCGGGCATTCGATCTGCGGCATGTGGCCGACCCCGTTGAGCAGATGCACCTCGGCGTGCGGATACACCCGCATCGCCTCGTCGATGTGGCGGGCGGGCAGGATGCGGTCCTGCGAACCCCACATGATCAGCGTCGGCCGGGGTGTTCGCGCCACCGCAGCGGCGAGTTCGCGCCGCCATTGCGGCTTCACCCCGCGCGGTGTGCCTAGGGCGAGTGCGGTTTCCCGCAGAGCAGCACCAACCCCGGGTTGAGCCCCGATGGCCAGCGCGTGGTCGATGCGCTCCTTGGTGGCCACCGCCTTGTCGGCGTGGATGGCGCGCTCGAACGCCCGAGCACTCATCCGGGTAGGCCGGCGAGTGCCAAGCGCGCCGAGTCCCGGCACGGTGAGCATCCGTAGCAGCGGGGTGACCTCGCTGCCGAATCCGGCGCTGTTGATCAGCGCCAGGCTGGCGACCCGCTCGGGCTGTGTGGCCAGCAGCTGCTGGCTGATCGCCCCGCCGAGCGAGTTGCCGACGAGGTGGACCGGCCGGGTCTCGCCCATCGCGTCGAGGGTGGCGGCGACTCCACGCGCCAGGGTCGGCAATGTGATTGCCTCCCTGGGGCGTTCGGAGAAGCCGAAGCCGGGCACGTCGAGGGCGATGGTCCGGTACGTCTGCGCCAGCCGTTCGTACTGGGGCGCCCAGTCGTCCATGCTGCGTCCGATCCCGTGCACCAGCAGGACCGGTGGATTGTCCGGATCGCCGTCGACCCGAACGCGAGTACGTCGACCGTCAACATCGATGAACGCGGTGCGACTCACGCTGAGGCCAGCCCCGACACCGCCTTCACCGGAACCGCGGTGCTGAACCGCAGCGCCGGGTCGGCGACGGCACCCTTGCGTAGCCGGGCGTGGTCCGACCAGTAGTCCATCTCGACGGTCCACGGCCCGGTCGTGCCCTGCTGCGGGAACAGGTCCACCGCCCGCTGGACGTAGCCGGCGGAGAAGTCCAGCATCGGGCGCTTCTCGATCAGCGGGTTGTCGACGACGGGGACGACCGTGGTGTAGCCGTGCCGGTCCAGGTAACCCAGCATGCGGCAGAGGTGTTCGCACACCAGGCCGACCTTGAGGGTCCACGACGAATTGGTATAGCCGAAGGCGAACGCCAGGTTCGGGATGCCGGAGAGCATGAAGCTCTTGTAGACCAGCGACTGGTGCAGGTCCTTGACCTCGCCGTCGACCGCGATCTGGATGCCGCCGAGCGGAAGCAGCTTCAAACCGGTTGCGGTGACGATGATGTCGGCCTCGAGCGTCGTGCCCGACTCCAGCAGGATGCCGTTCTTGGTGAAGCGCACGATGCGGTCGGTGACCACCTCGGCCTTCCCCCGGCCGACCGACCGGAACAGGTCGGCGTCGGGCACCGCGCACAGGCGTTGATCCCACGGGTTGTACGAGGGCTTGAAGTGCGTATCGACGTCGTAGCCCTCAGGCAGCGCCTTGACGTTGATCGAGTGGATGATGCGTTTGGCCAGCTTGGGATGACGTTGGCACAGGTTGTAGATGAACCGTCCCTTGCCGATGTTGAAGCGGCGGGTCGCGGCGTAGGCAGCCTTGGCCGGCAACACCTTTCGCAACGTGTTGGCGATCGGATCCTTCCGCGGCAGCGGCATCACATAGGTCGGCGAACGCTGGAGCATGGTGATGTGTTCGACGTCGTCGGCCATCGCGGGAATCAACGTGACCGCGGTCGCGCCGCTGCCGATGACGACGACCTTCTTGCCCTTGTAGTCGAGGTCTTCCGGCCAGGCCTGCGGGTGGACGATCACCCCTTCGAAGTCCTCTTCGCCGTCGAATACCGGCCGGTGCCCGCCGGCGTAGTCGTAGTACCCGGTAGCGCCGAACAGCCAGTCGCACGTCACCTCGAACTGCTCACCGGCGCGTTCGAGGGTGACGGTCCACTGCGCGTCAGCGGAGTCGAAATCAGCTCGGATCACCTTGTGTTGCAGGTAGATCCGGCGTGCCAGATCGTCCTCGTCGATGACTTCGTGCAGGTAGTCGAGAATCTCGTGCGCGTCGGCGATCGCGTTGTCGGACGTCCACGGCTTGAACTCGTAACCGAACGTGTGCAGGTCGGAGTCCGAGCGGATGCCGGGATACCGGAACAGGTCCCAGGTGCCACCGATGGCCTCGCGGCTGTCGACGATCGCGAAGGTCTTACCGGGCTGGCCGGTCACCAGATAGTGCCCCATCCCGAGGCCGGAGATTCCGGCACCGACGATCAGGACGTCGACGTGGCCGCGCAGCGGCTGGGTCGGGCGGGCCTGGTTGAGCGAGTTCACGGTCATCGGGCATTCTCCGGTTCGAGCGTAGAAACTATAACGTGAATAGTGTTATAGTTTTGCCCACAGCTGTCAAGGCTTCCCAGGAGGTATGTGATGACCACGGCGTCGATCCCGCGTCGGGCCCCAGTTCAGGCCCGCAGCCGGCAGACCGTGGCCCGCATTCTCGATGCCGCGGCCGCCATCGCCGACGAGGACGGCGTGGACGCTGTCACCACCCGCTCGATCGCCGACCGCGCCGGGGTGTCCTATCCCTCGCTGTACCGGTTCTTCGCCGATCGCGACGCCATCCTCGACGAGCTGATGGAGCGGCACTGCGCCGAGATCGACGCCCAATGCGTGGCAGCCGAGCAGACCTGGACGATCACCTCGATCGCGCAACTGCTCAACAACGAGCTCGACCTGCACGTCGACTACTACCGCAAGCATCCCGGCGCAGCCGGGCTGTGGATGGGTGGGCGCACCTCACCGACTGTCACCAAACATGTGCACGCCCGGATGCAGACCCTGGCCGATCGGCTGCACGACATCCTGCTCGCCGCCGGGCTGATCCCCGTCGACACCGATCGGCGGGCCATGCTGGTGGCCGTCGAGATGGCCGACCGCATGCTGGAGCTGTCCTACCGGGACAACAACGACTTCGACGAGGCGATTCTGGGCATCGGCAAGGTGGGGCTGGTCGCGTTCGGCGAGGCCATGGCGTCCGGGTTGTCGGCCTGAGCGATCACGACACCGCCTATGGCGGCGCCATCGTCGAGTTCGGCGCACGCCAGTCGGTCGAGACGAACCGGTGGGCGATCAACCAGGCGTCACCGACCGGGGTGAAGACGTCGCGGTAGCGCCCATAGTGGTCCAGACCGACCTCGGTGAACACCGTGAAATACGACGAGACCTGCGCACGCTCTTGAGTCAGTTCGGTGAACCGGATGTTGGTCAGGGTGTGCCGGACGATCCGCTTGACCGCGGGCTTCGATGCGGTTCCCGCCGGAGCCCAAGCGACGCCACCGAGGAACTCCGCGATCGCGGCCCGGCCCGTCGCGGCAGCGGTGCCGCGGACCTCGAGTTCGCCGTCCGGGCAGAAAGATTGGGTCAACTCTTCGACACGCCCCGCGTCACCGGACCAGTTGTACAACGCGAGGGTGTCGCGAATTCGCTCACGCGCCACCAATTCCCACAGGTCCATCGCTACTCCCCATTCACCGGTGCTCGAAATGTTGATAGTCGATCGGGTCGTGCCAGTCGCCGACCCAGGTCCCCTCGGTGAACGCCCACCGGGCCACCGGCGCGCAGGACGGCGGCACGCGCCACCACAGCTGCTGCGCGCGCCGAAATTCCGCTGGTGCTACCCGGTCCTGCCCGCCGAACCTACGCAGCTACCTCAGGCGCAGGCTTGCGGCGGCGCGTCGCGCCCCACAGGCCGACACCGATGCCCACCACCGCACCGCCGAGTCCGATGATCTGCTGCCCGCGAGTCAGGTCGCTGTGCACGCTCGAGCCGCCCAGCAGGTCAGCCGCATCGGCTCCGCCGGAAGCCAGGAACCAGCCGCGGGTATTGCGGCCGCGAAGCCCCGCCGACAGCAGAAGTCCGCCGATCAGCGCGTCGCGGTAGCCCATCGACCGCAGCAACAGCCGCGCCGACGGGCCGGGGTCGTTCGGCTCGCCCCACAGTTTGTTGGCGCCCATCGGGTCCACGAGGAAATGCACACCCGAGGCCAGTCGGATCCCGCCCGCGACAACCGCGGCCTTGTCGATCGCCATGGTCGTCCTAGAGAGTCGCGTTGAGCGGGCCGAGGATCTGGCAGTCGGGTGCGACGTTCTGTCCGAGCCAGACCGGGCAGCCGCGGCCGGTCGCAATGTAGGTCGTACCGGGCTGGTACGGGACCGAGATCACGGCGGGATCCGAGCCGCGGGCCTGGGCGCAGTGCGTGACCCCGTCGGCGCCGAGCAGGCAGGCGACTGCCGAATACCCGCCACCGGCCGGGCCGCAGCCGGCCAGTTCGGCGGTGGCGGTGACCCCGCTGGGCCCGACCTCGGGCGGCGAGAGTGTGTACGTGCATGGTGGCAGTGGGCCGGCGTGCGCAACCGCACCTCCGGTCAGGCCGGCAAACACCAGCGCGACAGCCATCGACACCACATAGGTCGGCCGAATCATGGCCGAATACTAGATCACCGGGGGGTGCGTCGATGTATATTCCGCGGATCGCCAGTACTCCCCGACCTGCGCCGATCAACCATGGGACAATATGGGAATGCCTAGCTCAAAAACCCGCCTGCTGATTGCCGGCACCGTGGCCGCCGTGGGCACGGTGGGCGTGCTGACCACCGCGCAACCTGCCCATGCCGACAACATCGGCTATCTGATCAACGTCACCGTCCGGCCGGGTTACAACTTTCCCAATGCCGACGCCGCGCTGGCCTACGGCAATGGCGTCTGCGACCAGATCAACTCCGGGGTGAGCTACGGCCAGTTGGTCAACACCATCAAGGCCGACTTCAACACCAGCGACGAATTCCAGGCGTCGTATCTGATCAGCCAGTCCGCTCAGGAACTGTGCCCGGCCGCGATCTGGCAGCTCCGTCAGTCCGCGGGCGGCTACGTACCGTCCGCATAGGAAGGAAAGACGTTGCTAGGAAAAGCTATCCAAGCCGCGGGCGCGGTTGGCGCGACGACGCTGCTGGCAGTTGCCGGCGCACCGGTTGCACACGCTGACAACACCCGCCTCAACAACGGGGTGGTCGCCAACGTCTACACCGTCCAGCACCAGGCCGGGTGTTCCACGGACATCAAGAAGAATCCCGCCCTGACGCTGGCCGCGGAGTGGCACGCCAACGATGTCCTGGGCAACCGGGAGTTGGACGGCGATCTCGGATCCGACGGCTCCACCCCGCAGAGCCGTGCTGCCGCAGCCGGTTTCAACGGCAAGGTCGCCCAGACCGTGGCCATCAACCCGGCACTGGCGATCAACAACATGGACGTCATCAACCAGTGGTATTACGACCCCGCGGATTTCGCGATCATGTCCGACTGCGCGAACACCGCGATCGGTGTCTGGTCGGTGAACAGCCTCGACCGCTCGGTTCTGGTGGCGGTTTACGGCCAGCCGGCCTGATAACGATCGATTATGCGACCGCCCGCGTCGCAGCTGGCCCTATCATGTTGCGATGGCCAGGCGGACCTCTTCTTCACGGCATGCCGCCGCCGCTGCGACCGATGATGCCGGCGCCGAATCCAAGTCGGCACTGACTCGAGCCCGGATACTGGATTCCGCGGCGCACGTGTTGTCCAGCAAGGGATACGCGGGGCTGCGCCTCACCGATGTCGCCGCCAGCGCCGAACTGCAGGCGCCGGCAATCTATTACTACTTCCCCTCCCGCGACGAGCTCATCGAAGAAGTCATGTGGGCCGGCATCGCCAACATGCGCGAACACGTCATCGCGGCGCTGGATGCGTTGCCCGACGGAACCGCGCCCTTGGATCGCCTTCTGGCTGCGGCCGAAGCCCACCTGCGCCACGAGCTGGAGATCTCCGACTACACGACCGCCGCGATCCGCAACGCCGGCCAGGTTCCGCTGGAGATCCGCAAACGCCAGATCCGCGAGGAGGAACGCTACGGCGAGGTGTGGCGTGGTCTGCTCAATGATCTGTCTCGAGAAGGCGGTCTGCGCCGCGAGTTCGACCCCTACGTGGCTCAGATGCTGGTCCTCGGCGCGTTGAATTGGGCGGTCGAATGGTGGGATCCCCGTCGGGGCTCGATCGAGGCCGTCGTGGCCAACGCCCAATGCCTTATCCGGCATGGCCTTTCCACTGGGCCGACGCCTGGGCAATATCATTGAACGATGCCTAGAAAATCCGCGGCGAGTGCTTCTGCCGACTCCGAGGGCGAGTCGAAGTCTCAACGCACGCGCCAGCGCATTCTCGACGCCGCGGCGCACGTGCTCAGCGTCAAGGGCTTCGCCGGGACGCGCCTGTCCGACGTCGCCGAATACGCCGAGCTGCAGGCGCCGGCGATCTATTACTACTTCCCCTCCCGCGAGGACCTCATCGAAGAGGTGATGTTCTGCGGCATCAGCGATATGCGCCGGCACCTTCAGGAGACCCTCGACGCGTTGCCGGCCGGCACCCCGCCATTGGACCGGATCATGGCGGCGGTGGAAGCTCACCTGCGCCATGAGCTGGAGCTTTCGGACTATGCGACGGCCACGATTCGCAACTCAGGTCAGATTCCCGAGCACCTCCGCGCCCGGCAGCAGAAGGAAAGTGCGGCCTACGGGCGAATCTGGCAACGCCTGTTCGACGACGCAACGGCCGACGGCGAGATGCGCGCCGACCTCGATCCGAGGGTTGTGCGGGGTCTTGTTCTGGGCGCATTGAACTGGGCGGCGGAATGGTGGGACCCGAAACGCGGATCTCTCGACACCATTGTCGCCAACGCCCAGGCGATCGTGCGCAGTGGCATCAGCCCGACCGCCGGAAGCACCGCCCGGAGCAAGCGCTCCTCTCGCTAGCCGCTCCTCTGCACGTCGAGCGTGCGGATCATCGGTGAAGCCATTGACGATCGTCGACGGGACGTCGCACGCTGGGCAGCCGATTCCCGTGTTTTTTGATTCTATGTTAAATTAATCGGGTGACTGAGGCATTCATCATCGACGCTGTCCGCACCCCTGTCGGCAAGCGCAAGGGCGGGTTGGCCGGCGTGCACCCAGCCGACATGGCAGCACACGTGATCAAGACGCTCGTCGGGCGTCACGACATCGATCCGGCGGCCATCGACGACGTCATTCTCGGCTGCCTGGACAACATCGGCTCCCAGGCCGGCGACATCGCCCGCACGGCCGCTCTGGCCGCGGGTCTGCCCGAGTCCGTGCCCGGTGTGACGATCGACCGCCAGTGCGGATCCGCCCAGCAGGCAGTGCATTTCGCCGCTCAAGGCGTGATGAGCGGTACGGCCGATCTCATTGTCGCCGGCGGCGTGCAGAAGATGAGCCAGTACCCGATCCTCAGCGCCTTCGGCGCCGGGGAGCCGTTCGGATCGGTGGATCCCTGGACCGGTTGCCAGGGCTGGCTGGACCGCTACGGCGATCAGGAGATCTCCCAGTTCCGCGGCGCGGAACTGATCGCGCAACAGTGGAAGCTGTCGCGCGAGGATAACGAACGTTTCGCTTTCGCCAGCCACCAGCGTGCACTCGCCGCGATCGCCGAGGGCCGTTTCGAGCGGGAGATCACCCCGTACGCCGGCCTCAGCGTCGACGAGGGCCCCCGGGCCGACACCTCGCTGGAGAAGATGGCCGGCCTGCCCACGCTGGTTGAAGGCGGCGTGCTGACGGCCGCTGTGGCCAGCCAGATCTCCGACGGTGCAGCCGGACTGCTGATCGCCTCGCAGGCGGCCGTCGACCGCTTCGATCTGACTCCCCGGGCCCGGATTCACCACATGTCGGTGCGCGGTGCGGATCCGGTGATGATGCTCACCGCCCCCATCCCGGCGACCCAGCATGCCTTGAAGCGCACCGGAATGTCGATCGCCGACATCGACGCCGTCGAGATCAACGAGGCCTTCGCACCGGTGGTGCTGGCGTGGCTGGCCGAGACCGAGGCAGACCCCGATACCGTCAATCCCAATGGCGGCGCCATCGCACTGGGCCACCCGATCGGCTGCACCGGCGCACGACTGATGACGTCCCTGCTGCACGAGCTGGAGCGCACCGGCGGTCGCTACGGTCTGCAGACGATGTGTGAGGGCGGCGGACAGGCCAACGTCACCATCATCGAACGGCTCTGAGATGCAACGTTCGCTGTACGGCCCCGACCATGAGGCGTATCGAGAGACCGTGCGGGAGTTCTTGGCCCGTGAAGTCGTTCCACACCAACAGGACTGGGACGAGAATCGGTGGATCGATCGTTCGGTGTTCGCGCGTGCGGCCAAGGCCGGCATCTATGCGCTGCAGATCGGTGAGCAGTACGGCGGAGCAGGCGAACCCGACTACCGCTACCGCATGGTGGTGTGCGAGGAGATCGCCAGGGTCAACGCCCTGTCCTTCGGCGTGACGATCAGTCTGCAGGACGATCTCGTGCTGCACTACCTGCTCGATCTCACCAACGACGAGCAGAAGCAGCGTTGGCTGCCCGGGTTCGTCGCCGGTGAGGTCGTCGGCGCGCTGGCGATGACCGAGCCCGGTGCGGGCAGCGACCTGCGCGGCATCCGTACCACCGCCCAACGCGACGGCGATCACTGGATCCTCAACGGCCAGAAGACCTTCATCTCGAGCGGAATCATGGCCGACGTCGTCGTCGTGGCCGCCCGCACCGACAGCACCGGCGGCTCCCGCGATCTCAGCCTGTTCGTGGTCGAACGTGACACGCCCGGCTTCGAACGCGGACGCAAGCTCGACAAGATCGGCCTGCCCGGACAGGACACCGCGGAGCTGTTCTTCCACGACGCGGTCGTCCCGGCGGCCAACCTGCTCGGCGAGCCCGGTCGCGGCCTGCAGTACCTGATGAGTCATCTGCCGCGCGAGCGCCTCGGGGTGACCGCGGAGGCGATCGCCACCACACGCGCGATCTTCGAGCTGACCGTGGACTACTGCCAATCCCGCCAGGCGTTCGGCGGCCCGCTGACCGACAAGCAGCATGTGCGCTTCGAACTGGCCGAGATGGGTACCGAGATCGACATCGTGCAGGCCTACGTCGACACTTCGGTGCTGGCCTACAACGCAGGCGAGTTGACACCGGTGGATGCCGCCAAGGGCAAGTGGTATGTCAGCGAGCTGCAGAAGCGCGTGATCGACCGCTGCCTGCAGTTGCACGGCGGCTATGGCTACATGACCGAATATCCGGTCGCGCGAGCGTATCTGGACACCCGGGTCAAGACGATCTACGGCGGAACCACCGAGATCATGAAGGAAATCATCGGCCGCGAGATCGCCGGCTCTACGCGCTGACCACTTTCACCGCTCGGCGCATGGTGGCGAACATGATGAAGAACCAGGCCACGAAGACCGCCACCGGGATCCAGAACGCCAGGACCCCGTTCCAGGCCATCGGCCCGGTCTTGAAGAACGGGATCGCGCACGCCGGAATCAGGAGCAGGCCTACCCAGAGGTTGGCGTAGCCGACCCAACGCGCGAACAGTGGTCGCGGCGAGGTGTCCTGCAGGATTGCCACACCAACGGCGAAGTACTGGAAGGTGAACGGCGCGACCGGCGAGAACGTCATGATGAAGCCGAGGTCATGCAGCGGCTGGAGCACCTGCGGCGGGAGGTCGGGGCGGTAGGCGACCGCGGACAGGATCACAAAGTTCAGTGTGAAGAACACCGTCCCGAAGGTACCGAGGGCCGTCTGCGCGGTGGCCAGCACCGAATGCTCGGACTGACTGCGGCGCAACAGAATTCCGACCGCAACTGTGAACGGGACATACATGCTCCCACCCCAGATGCACAGAACCATGCCGGCGCGCTTGAGGTTACTGTGATCCGACCACAGCTCGGTGAGGCCCCCGCCGGTGATCGTCGGCGACGGTGGCGGCAGGAATCCGGCGAAAATCATCCACCCGAGCAGGACCAACACGATGCCGATTGGCCCGGTCCAGACCAGCAGCATGAGGTTGCGGGTGGGGGTCATCACTGTCTCCGGGCCACGGCCACCAATTCTGCTGGGTCGCAGTACTTCACCCGCGGACGCCCACTGTCGGCGGCTCGGTCGCGCTCGGCGGCGTCGATCGCCCGCCAGCCTAGCCAGTCGACGACGGGAACGTTCCGCTCGGCCAATAGCGCGTCCACGTCACTATTCGGGCCGACCTGTCGCGCGAGCCGGCCGGCGGTGAAATCCTCGAACAACGCGTTGACCGTCTCGTGCGCACACCCGCGGTTGGTGCCGATGACCCCACGGGGCCCGCGTTTGATCCAGCCGGTGACGTACACGCCGGTCACCGCCTGCCCGTCGGCCACCACCCGGCCACCCGCGTTGGGTACCACCCCACGGGAGGGGTCGAAGGGCAGGTCCGCAACCGGGGTCCCGCGGTAGCCGATCGACCGCAGCACGAGGGTGGTGTCGATGGTCTCCTCGCGCTCCCCCTCCCGCACACGCAGGCCCTGCACGCGCTTCGTCCCGATGAGCTCGACGGGCGTGGTGGAGAACCGGAAGACCAGTCGCTTGTTTCCGAACGTGGCGGGCCTGTCGCGGTACTCGGCGGCCAGGTCGTATTTGAGCGCAGCCTCGAAGTCGTCGTCGGGACGATGACCGAGTTCGCCTTCGACGGCGACGTCGACGCCGTCGAGTTCACCGAGCGCCAGGAACTCACCGACCGAGAACGCCGCGTCGGCGGCCCCGCGACGAGCGAGGATGACGACCTCTTCGATGGATCCAGCAGCCAAGCGGCGTAACGCGTGATCGGCGATATCGGTGTGTGCGAGGGTATCCGGTGTCATGAGCAAGACGCGGGCCACGTCGAGCGCCACGTTGCCGTTGCCGACGATCACCACGCGAGGTGAGTCGAGGTCCACGTCGTCGTCGGCGTGGTCGGGATGGCCGTTGTACCACGCCACGATGTCGGCGGCGGCGTGATGACCCCGCAGTTGCTCGCCCGGGATGCCCAGACTGCTGCTGGCTGTGGCGCCGACGGCGTAGATAACGGCGTGGTGGTGGGCCAAGAGCTCGTCGTGGCTGATGTCGGGGCCGACCGCGACATTGAAGTAGCACCCTGCACCCGGTCCACCCAGCGCCGGTTCGAAGATGCCGACGACGTCTTTGGTGCGCTGGTGGTCCGGAGCCACGCCAGACCTGATGAGCCCGAACGGTGTAGGCAGTCGCTCAAAGACATTCACCTCGACGCCGTCGTTCTCCAACAGCTCGGCAGCGGCGTAGCAGGCCGCCGGGCCAGATCCGACGATCGCGACCCGCAGTGCACCGGACTCGACGGCCGGCCGGATCGCCACGGGCGGCGCTGCACGGGTCTCCAGTGGCCGCCGGTCGAAGAACTCGGCGTTGATGTCCCGAAACTTCGTCTGCCCCTCGGGCAGGTCGTCCTCGTAGTAGATGGCACCGACGGGGCACACCTGCAGACAGGCCCCGCAGTCCACGCATGCGGCGGGATCGATGTACAGCATCTGGTTGCCCACACCCGAGGGATCCGGCACCGGCCGTATGCAGTCGACGGGACACGCCGGCACGCAACTGGCGTCGGTGCAGCAGTTCTGGGTGATCACGAATGCCACGACATACTCCTGGGTGGTGGTGCGCGAAACGGGGTCGATCAGTTCTCGATCGACAAGGCTCCGGTCGGACAGTTCGAAACCGCCTCCTCGGCAGCGCTCCGCTCGGATTCGGGTGGATCGGGGTCGATCACGTGCGACTGGCCGTCGTCGCCGATCTCGAAGATCGCCGGGGCGGTCAGCTCGCACAATCCGATTCCCGAACACTTGGTCCGGTCGACGTGCACCCGCATCAGAACAACTTCCTCATGAGCTTGAGCGCGCGATTGCTGTACGGCGGGTAGACGATCGACGGATCCGGCCGGCTCGGTTTGGCGAGCACCGCGCGCCGGTGCGACAGCGCCTCGAACCCCCACTTGCCGTGGTAGGCACCCATTCCGCTGGCTCCGACACCGCCGAAAGGCAGCTGGGGAACGAGGCAGTGCATCATCGCATGATTGACCACAGCCCCACCCGATGGCGTGCGGTCAATGATGTCACGCGCCGCCCCCGAGTCCTTGGTGAACACATACAGCGCCAATGGCTTCGGCCGCGAGTTGACGAATTCGACAGCGGTGTCGACGGATTCGACACGCATGACCGGCAGGATGGGACCGAATATCTCGTCGGCCATCACGGGGTCGCCGGGCGACGGATCGACGATGACGGTGGGCTCGATGCGCAGCCCGGTACGGTCGGACCCGCCGCCGGCGACCACGGTGCCGCTGGTGGTCTCGATCAGCGTTGTGAGCCGGTCGAATTGCCGTTCGTTGACGATGGGTAGCGACGGCGCATTGCGGAACTCCGCGATGTTGGCGACGATCTTGGCCACCAGTTCGTCGGCGATGGTTGCATCGGCGAGAACATAGTCCGGGGCGATGCAGGTTTGTCCGGAGTTGATCAGCTTGGTGTACGCCAGCCGTCGGGCGGTGACGTCCACATCGGCATCCCCGGCGACGATGGCCGGGCTCTTGCCACCCAACTCGAGGGTGACCGGGGTGAGGGTCGAGGCGGCCGCGGTCATGATCTTGCGGCCGATCTCGGTACCACCGGTGAAGAACGCGTGGTCGAATCCCGAGGCCAACAGATCCTGGGTGGTCTGGGCGTCGCCCTCCACGACTCGGATCGCTTCTGGATCAAGGTATTGCGGCACCAGACGCGCAACCAGCGCAGAGGTCGCCGGAGCGAGTTCGGACGGCTTGATGACAACGCCGTTGCCTGCCGCAACCGCGGCGACGACGGGACCCATCAGCAGGTAGAACGGATAGTTCCACGGTCCGATCACCAGCACCACGCCCAGCGGGTCGTACTGGATCCAGCCGCGGCCCGGCAGCTGCGCTATCGGCAACGAAACCCGCTGGCGGGTCATCCATTTCCGCAGGTGCTTGCGCGCGAACGCCGCTTCGGCTTTCGTCGACGCGACGTCACCCAGCCACGCTTCCACCGGGGTGCGGCCGAGGTCGGCCGCCAGCGCCTCGGCGATGTCGGCTTCACGTTCGTCGCACAGCCGCTCGATGCCCTGCAATTGCCTCAGCCGCCAGTCCAGCGAGCGGGTGCGCCCGGCAGCAAAGACACGGCGGACATCCGTGAGAACCTGACCGGTGGTGCGCGGTGCGACCTCGTGAATCATCAAGGCCGTACTCAGATTTCGGGCGCAGGAACGACGCCGGAGGCGACCGCCCCGCTGATTCCGCCATCAACGGCGATCGCCTGCCCGTTGACCCAACGCGCGGCATCGGAGGCCAGGAACAGCACCACCTCGGCGATGTCACCGGGCTGCGCGTGTCGGCCGAGCAGCTCTTCGAGCCCGTCGAGGGTGTCCTTGCCCATGGACTCCTCGAAGTCCACCAGGATCGGGGTGTGCACCGGACCGGGCAGGACGGCGTTGATCCGGAAGCCCATCTGCGCCATGGCCAGACCCATCGACAGCGTGTAGACGGTGGTGACTTCCTTGGAGAAGTTGTACGCATTGCCCTGCTGCGGGTTGGCCTTGAACCAGGCGGCGCCCTCCTCGAAGGTGTCGGTGGCCAGCAGGTCGCGGATCGGCCCCAGACGCTCGGGCCAGCCGAATCCGGCGGTCGAGGACACGATCGTCACCGAACCGCCGGGCGCCAGCCGTTCGAAGAACGCTTCGGTGAGATGGCGCACCGCAAGCGAATTGACGGCGAATACCAGCTCTCCGGCCGCGGTGCCCGGAATGCCTGCGACGTTCATCAATCCGTCGTACTCGCCGTGCAGCTGTTCCAGGGCGGCGTCGATGCTGCGCGGGTTGGCCAGGTCCACCTCGATGTGGGTGTGCACGGCTGCGGTCGGGGTGTTGCGGTCCAGGCTCGTCACCTCGGCGCCGAGCGCCAGCAGTTGTTCGGCGACGGCGTGGCCGATCCCGGAGGCGGCGCCGGTGACGACGTAGCGTCGCCCGGAAAAGTCAGCCATGTCGGTGTCTCCTAGTCGAGGGTGTAGGGCAGATGCTTGACGGCGGTGATGAAGTTTCCGGTCAGGTATTCCGGTTCACCGACCCGCAGATTCGGTGCGCGCACGATCAACTCGCGGAAGATCGACTCCAGCTGCATCTTCGCCATGAAGGCACCCATGCAGTAGTGCGGCCCGCCCCCGCCGTATCCGACGTGCGGATTGGGCGTGCGGGTGATGTCGAACTCGTAGGGATTGGTGAACACCCGCTCGTCGCGGTTGGCCGACGAATACGCCATCGTCACCCAGTCGCCTTTGCGGATGTGTTGACCGTGCAGCTCGGTGTCCTGGGTCGCGGTGCGCCGGAACGTCATGACCGGGGTGGTCCACCGGACGAACTCCTCCATTGCAGTCTTGATGTGACCATCGAAGTCCCTCTGCAGCAACGCTTTCTGCTCGGGGAACCGGTCCAGCGCGATGGTGGTGAAGGTGGTGGTGGTCTTGGTGGTGTCGTTGCCGGCCACCGACAGCAGCACGAAGTACGGGCCGAGTTCGTCGTCGGTGAGCTTCCTGCCGTCCACCTCGGCCTGCACCAACGACGTCATCAGGTCGTTCTCGGGCTTCTCCCGCCGGGCCTGGGCCAGGCCGATGCCGATCTCGAGCAACCCGACCATCGAATCGGTGAGCACCTCGGCCGGTTCGCGTCCCGCCGCGACGGCGGGGTCGGCCCAGGCCACCATGCCCTCGGCCAGCTGCGCTGCCTCGTCACGCTGCTCTTCAGGGAGCCCGAGCATGTCGTAGATCGTCCACATCGGCAGTCGCTTGGAGACCTGCTCGACGAAGTCGCCCTCTTTCGTGGTGAGCAGGTCGTCGACGATCGTTTTGGCCTGGTGCTCGATCTGGTCCTTGATCTTGGTGACCTGACGCGGGGTGAAGACGGAGCTGACGAGCCTGCGCAGGCTCGAGTGCTTCGCACCGTCCATGCCGAGGAACGACTGGATGGCGTCCAGCATCTCTTCGGGAACCGCTTCGAAGGTGATGCCCTGCCCGGAGCAGAAGATCTCGGGATTCTTGCTGACGTAGCAGACGTCCTCGTGCCGGGTGACCACCCAGACACCGTCGATCTCGGGCTCCATCATGGAGCCCTCGATCGGGCGGTGCCAGCTGACCGGACGTTCGTCGCGCAGGATCTTGAACGATTTCTCCCGATCGTCGAAACTCTGCGCCCAGAACTCCAGCGACGAAATGCTCACCGGGTCATACGGCGGCCGTGTGGTGTCGGTCGACGGCGCGGTGTCGGGTTGGACGGTCATGCTGATGCCTCCACGTAGCGGGCTTTCAAAATTCTCTTCACGAGTTTTCCTGTCTCCGAGCGCGGTAGCTGGTCGACAAAGTCGACCGAGCGTGGCGCCTTGAAGTGCGCGAGGCGATCCCGTACATAGCCGATGATCTCGGCGGCCAGCTCGTCGGACGGGCTGATCCCGTCGCGCAGCTGGACGACGGCCTTGACCTGTTCACCCATCTCGGCGTCGGGTACCCCGATCACCGCGGCGTCGAAGATCTTGGGGTGCAACGCCAGAACATTCTCGACCTCTTGCGGATAGATGTTCACGCCGCCGGAGATGATCATGAAGGACTTGCGATCGGTCAGATACAGGTAGCCGTCCTCGTCGAGGTAGCCCATATCCCCCACCGTGGCCCAGTTCTCGTGTGCCGGATGCCGCGACCCCGCGGTCTTCTCCGGGTCGTTGTGGTAACTGAACGAGGGTTGATCGCGTTCGAAGTAGACCAGTCCGACCTCGCCGGAGGGCAATTCGTGGCCGTCGTCGTCGCAGATGTGCGCGACCCCGAGCACTGCCCTGCCCACCGATCCCCGCTTGTTCTGCCATTCGGCACTCGACATCACGGTCGTGCCGTGGCTCTCGGTGGCTCCGTAGTACTCGGTGAAAATCGGTCCCCACCAACCGATCATCGCGTCCTTGACCTCGGGCGGGCAGGGCGCTCCGGCGTGGACGGCCAGCCGCAGCGAGGAGACGTCGTAACCCAACCGCCGTTCCTCGGGGAGCTGCAGCAGGCGCACGAACATGGTGGGGACCATCTGGGTGACGGTGACTCGGTAGCGCTCGATGGCGGCCAGTGCCGCGGCGGGGTCGAACTTCTCCATCATGACCACCGTGCCACCGATGGCGTGTACCGCGGCCGACCACTTCAGCGGCGCCGCATGGTAAATCGGCGCCGGCGAGAGGTAGACGTCGGCGCTGGTGACAGCGAAGACGTGCTGGAGCATCAAGGCGATCAGATCGGCGCCCGGCTCGTCGATGGCCACCGCGGGCAGGGCCAGTTTGATCCCCTTGGGATGACCCGTCGTGCCCGACGAGTACAGCATCTCCGCCCCGCGCGGCTGCTCCTCCAGTGAGATCCGATCTGCCGATTCGTAGAGCTCACGGTAAGAGTCGAAACCACTGATCGCGCCGCCAAATGCATAGCGGTGCTGCAGGTCCGGGACCTCGGCGGCGGCGCTGCGGGCCAGCGTGTCGAGGGCTGCCGAGGCGAACAGCACTTGTGCGCCACTGTCGGCCAGGATGTGAGCCACCTCCGGGGCCGTAAGGTGCCGATTGACCGGGGTGATGTAGAGCCCCGATCGCAAAGCCGCCCAGTAGGTCTCGAATACCTCGGTGGTGTTGTCACTGAGCACGGCGATCACGTCGCCTGGTCGTAGTCCCAGCTCACGCAACGCCGACGCCAGCCGGGCCGAGCGCTCATCAAGTTCGCCATAGCTCAACGTGCGGCCGGTGCCGGCCATGATGACCGCGGGCCGGCTGGGGTCGGTGGCTGCGTGGGTTCCCGGATACATGGCGCTAGACGATCAGGTCGGTGCGGCCGTCGCCTTGGAGCCGAGCGATATAGGTCGGATAGAGCTTCTTGCCCAGCGGCGCAAGCTTGAGCAGGCTCGCCACATTGCCCTCGACCGTGATCTTCTTCTTGGCCATGGCCAGCGGCAGGTTCACTTTGCCCTGCCAGTAGGCGTTTCCGGTGTCGGCGGTCATGAACATGGTGGCCATCGGCGCGGTGCCGCCCGCCACACCCTCACGGGTCGTCTTGTTGGCCATGTCGATCACGACGACAGCCTTTGGGTCGGTGAAGTCGAACGCGACCACCAGACCGGTCGCTTCGAGCTTCGGACCGATCTCAGGGTCTTCGAATGCGGCCTCGAAGATGCCGCCGATGTACTTCGCTACCTCGGCAGAGTCGGTGAACCCCATCGTTCTCCTTAATTTATTTTCGATTCAAAACTGTACCTCAAAGAGTACAACATCGACAGGATCTGATATGCGCATCGTCACATCCCGCCGCCCGCCAGTCAACTTGCGGAAGGCCATCTGCGTCGACACCGCGGCCGCGGTAGTGAACAGTCTTTCATCATTGAATTTTGATTTATTGCGGCGGTAGGGTCAGGTCGTGAGTACCGCCACTACCCCAGCAGACCTGCGCGGCGACATCGACAAGTCCCGTCGGATCCAAGTCTTCTGCACCTGGTGCGGCCCGGTGTTCGTGCTGTGCCTGTTCGGCGGCTGGGGTCTGCTCGGCGGATTCATCCCACTGATCCCGCCCGGCGACTCAGCCGCCGAGGTCGCGGCGGCCTACAGCACCAATCCGACACTGCACCGCATCGGGCTGATCATCGCGATGGCAGGCGCCTTTCTGACCCTGCCGTTCGCCCTGGCGATCAGCATGCAGATGCGCCGCACCGAACTGCGAACCCCGATCCTGTCCGTCCTGCAGTTCGCCTCCGGACTGATCGTCACGGTCGTGCTGATCATCCCGATCCTGTTGTTCGCCGGCAATGCCTTTCGCCCCGAGCGCGCGGCTGAACTGACCCAACTCGTCAACGACTTGTCCTACGAGATGCTGATCCTGCCGTGGCCACCACTCATCGGCCAGCTGGGCGCCCTGGCACTGGCGGTGTTCACCGACCGGCGAGCCGAACCGGTGTTCCCGCGCTGGTTAGGCTATTACAACGTGTGGGTCGCGGTGTTGCTGCTGCCGGCCAGCATGATCCTGTTCTTCAAGTCCGGACCGTTCGCCTGGACCGGAGTGATCGGATTCTGGATTCCCGCAGCCGTTTTCGGGATCTGGTATCTGGTCATGACGGTGTTTCTTCTGCGGGCCATCAAGCAGGAAGCCGACGAAGACCTCACGGCGATTGCGGATACCGCGCCCGGCACCTAGACCGGTGTGTAGGTGAGCTCAAGAGACGACAGCGCCCTTGAGAGCACCCCCGTCCATTGGGGTCGGTAGCCGTCGGCCAACCGAAGATCCGATGTGTTGTCCAGCAGCAGGTTCACGGCGGTTTCCAGCTCGAGCTTGGTCGTCTGCATACCCAGGCACACGTGCGGACCGCCTCCGAATCCGAGATGTTCGGCGTTACCGCCGAAGGCTTTGGTGACGTCGTTGTCGGTGCGGAACATGTCGAACGTATCGGGGTCGGCGAACCGGCGGGGATCGCGATTGCCTGAAGCGAAGAACAGGGTCACCATCGCACCTTCCGGAACGGTGACCCCGTCGACATCGACGTCCTCGACCGCCAGCCGCTGAATGAATTGCACGATGCCGTTGTAGCGCAACCCTTCAGCGATTGCGGCGGACATCAGGCTGCGGTCATCCCTGAGCGCCTGCAGCTGTTCCGGGTGCTCCACTAGTGCGTGGACGAGCTGGGCCAGCTGGTGATCGGTGTTCTCGGCTCCCCCAAGCAGCATCAGCGCCGCCATCGTGCGGATCTCCTCATCGTCCATCGGCACACCGTCGCCATCGGGTTCGGCCCGGCACAGTGCCGAAATCAGATCCTCGCCGTCGCCTCCGCGACGCGATGCGATCAGCGGCAGCATGTACTCGCCGAATTCCCGCTTGGCCCGCATGCCGTCCTCGAACAACTGCGGATCACCCTGAATGTTGCCCAGGCAGAGGATGAACGCGTTGTACCAGTCCTCGAACTTGTGGTGATCCTCCGGCGGCAACGCCATCAGATCGCACATCACCGAGACCGGAAAGACCCGCGAGAACTCCGTGACGAAATCCATCCCGCCGCGCTCCCGTGAACCTGCGGCGACCGCGGCCCGCTCGCGCTCCAAGACCGGCTCCAACGTGGTCCGCGCCTGCCGTTCGATCGTCGCGGCGAAGGCGTCGAGTCCCTTACCGTTCAGGAACGGACCGACCAGCTTGCGGCGCGACGCATGCTGGCGGCCCTCCATCGCCACCATCACCGGTGCGTCGCCCAGGAATACACCGAGGATGTCCTGGAGGTACTCATGGGTCAGCCGTGGGTCTTTGACGAGCGGCTTGATGTGCTCATAACGGCTGATCACCCAGCTCTGGCTGGGCTCATGCCAGAAGACCGGATAGTGGTCGCGCAGGATCTGGTAGCCGGGCCACGGATTCGCGAGATTCTCCGCGGACAGTAGATCCGGAATGGCCGGTGCGCTCGTCATCGGCCTAGTCCGCGTGCCCGGCTTTGGCCTCGTCCTCGCGCGTGAGGCCGGAGGCGCCGATCAGCTCTTCATGCAACTCGAACCAGACGGTGTGGTACGAGTCGATGATCGGCCGGGCGAACCACGAGGTGTCGCCGGCCTTCACCTTCGCCAAGGCCGCGCCCAGCTTTTCGGCATACGCACCAATGCGTGGCACCAACGATGCAACCGAAGCAAGGACCGGTGACACCCGCTGATGGACAGCGTCCAGGCGGTCAAGGATCGCGGCGTCATAGTCGGCATCGTCGTGCAGATTGGGTTGGCCGTCCCTGAGCTGCCAGGCTGCCACCAAGGCCTTGAATTCGTTATTGACGGTGCGGAAGTCACCGTAGCTGTGTGCCAATGCGCCCTGGTCGATACCCGATCGCTCCTGCGCCAGTAGAGCGTTGAGCCGGTCCCGTCCCGCGGGGTTGAGCCGCAGCACCTTGCCCTCGACCAGGAGCCCCGCCGCGGTCAGTTCCGCCACAGTGGCCGCCACCTCGGCCGGGTCTTCACCCAGCGTGGTCACCAGATCCTGTTCGCCGACCCGGCCCTTGAGCCGAACACCCTGTAGCACAGTCAACTCAGACATTGACCTTCCCCTTCTCGCCATCGTGAAGGCGTAACGCAATCAGCATGGTGATCAGCGGATGCGGTGAGACAACGTCGGTGTGACCGGCCGCCACAGCGTCGGCGACGGCTGGTGGTGAGGCGTCAGCGAGCACATGGTGGTCACCGCTGGCGTACGCGCGGATCGGGCTGACGCGGCGCGCGATCTCGGCGAGTTCGGTCAGATCCGGCGACGCGGTCTCCGACCAGGCAGTGCATTCGAGAATCCCTTCACGGACCTCACCTTCGTCGCCGTCGACAGTGACCAGCTTGCCGGCGAGTGTCGCCGCCACGCCCGCGCCGCAGCCGACCACCGCCGGTGTGCCGATCTCGCGGCTGACGACGGCGGCATGCGAGGTGGCCCCACCGATCTCGGTGACGATGGCCTGGGCGGCGATCATGCCGGCCACGTCGTCGGGGCTCGTCGCGGTACGCACCAAGATCACGTCCTCCCCCGCGTCGGCCGCATCCAGCGCCGCATCGACGTCGGTGTACACCCGGCCCGATGCGACTCCAGGGCACGACGGTAGGCCGCTGGCCAGAAGTGGTGCTGCAAGACGTGTTTCGGGCTGTAGAGACGGCGCGAGCAGTGTGTCGATGTGTGCCGGCGTCACCCGGCGCAGCGCCTCCGCATCATCGATCAATCCCTCAGCGTGTAGCTGCAGGGCCAGGCGCACCGCGGCTTGTGCTGATCGCTTGGCCGAGCGGGTCTGCAGCAACCAGAGCTTGCCCTCCTCGACGGTGAATTCGATGTCCTGCACGTCGGCGGAGATGTGCTCCAACGTTCGTGCGGTGGCCATCAGCTGCTCGTAGACCGCCGGTTGCTCGACGCTCAGTGCGGCGATCGGTTCGACGTCCACGCTGCCCGACACGACATCCTCGCCCTGCCCACCGGCGAGCCACTCGCCGAACGGTGCGTTGGCCCCGGTAATTGGATTGCGAGAGAACAGAACCCCGGTGCCGGAGTTGCACAACAGATTGCCGAAGACCATGGCCTGCACGATGACCGCCGTTCCGGCGTCGCCGTCCAGTCCGTGATGTGACCGGTAGTGCAGTGCTCGGGGGCTGTTCCACGACGCGAATACGGCTTCGACCGCTCCGCGCAGCTGCGCCCACGGGTCAGCAGGTACCTCGATGGATTCGTCACCGACCAGGACGATGCGGCGATACATCTCGGTGAACCGGATTCGGGTGTCGCGGGCGAACTCCACGCTTGCGCCGTGGGCAAGGGCATCTTCGACCGCGTCATCGATACCCAGGTCGAGGACGGTGTCCATCATCCCGGGCATCGATTGCGCCGCCCCGCTGCGCACACTGACCAGCAGCGGCCGCGGTCCGCGACCGAAGCTGCGTGACGTCTCGTCCTCGAGCCGATGCATGTTCTGCCGGACATCGGGCCAGATGTCATCGAGGCAAGCGCCCGCATCGGCGAATACCCGAGCACAGACCGCAGTGGTGATGCAGAACGCCGGTGGCACCGGCAAACCCTCACGACGCATGGCATCGATGCCATAGCCCTTGTTGCCCAACAGGTTCCGCGGAAGACCAGCCCGGCCGTCCAGCATTACGACGGAACTAATGCCGCACCTCCAACCATGTCGACAGTGCGTTCCCGGCCGGCCGCGACGATCACGAGGTAGGCGCTGACGCAGATCCAGATGAAGAAGATCGCCACACCGATTCCCCAGACGATGATCCCGTTCCAGGCCAGCGGCCCCTCCTTGAAGAACACCACGAGCCGGGCCGGGAAGACTCCCATCACGGCGAAGAAGTTCAGGTACGCATACCACCGCGGATAGACCGGATTCGGGCTCTTGTCCTGCAGGACGATCACCCCGATGATGGCGTTCTGCACCAGCACTGTCGTCGTGGTGCCGATGAACGTCAACCACGCCACGTCGTTGAGGGCCTGGGTGATCGCCGGATCGCGGTCGGGCCGGTAGAGGATGCCCTGCCAGAGCATCAGCGGCAGGATGATCTCCAGCGTCGTACACGCCGCCGCGGCCAACTGGGCGTAAACCAAGGTGCGCGACACCCCCTCGATGCGGCGCATCTGCTGCGAAATCACCGCGTAAAACGGTGCAAGCAGACCGGTTCCGATCATCGCGATGAACACACCCAGTCGCTTGGCGACGGTGCCGTCCTGGAAGAACGCCGCTATCTGTGCCGCGCTCTCCGACGGCGCCGGTGGCCAGATGAAGTGGGCCAACGGCAGCAGCCCGATGAAGAACAGCAGCGTCATCAACGGCCCGCACCATGCGCAGACCACCTGATTGCGATAGTTCATCGCACGTGCTCCTTCCGGTCCGGTTGATCGGCAACGGTATTCGGCTGCGCACCCTCGGCGGCGACGGCACGCAGCACCAGGATCGACATGACCACCATCCACACCGCGAATGCCGTCAGCGGCAAGTACCACACCAGGATCCCGTTCCACGCGAAGGGACCGGTATGGAAGAACACGGTGATCGACCCGGGTAGGAAGAGCATCGCCACCCAGAAATTCAGGTAACCCGCCCAGCGCGGCAGCACCGGATTCGGGTTGTTGTCGGCGGTGTCGAGGAAGATCGCGGTGCCGATGGACAGCGTCTGCAGGATTGGCGTCGAGGTGATCGCCACGAACAGCAGCCAGGCCGTGTCGTTCATTGCCAGCAGTACCTGCGGATCGCGGGGCCGAAACGTCATGGACTGCCAGATGATCAGGGAGATGATGAACTCCAGTACGAACAGCGCGCCGACGGCGAGGTTGGTGTAGGCCAGTGCCGCGACCCGCCGCGTCATGCGCATCATCTGAGCGGTGACCGCCGCGCTCCACGACGCCAGCAGAGCCGACGCCATCAGCGAGATGATCATCCCCAGCCGGATGCGCACGGCATCCTCGGCAAACAGCTGGGCGAGTTGTTCACCGGTGAGTGTCGGAGGCGGGGGCGGGATGAAACCCGCGACCAACCAGAAGCCGACGAAAAAGACGACGATGCATGCGATCCCGCTCCACGCGCACAAACGTTGGGCCGTGGTGTTCATCGGTGAAACCTCCTCGTCGAGGTATTAGTTCTCGGCCCGCTTGAGTAGCTGCACGGTGCCGGCAGACCCGTCCACCCGCACCAGGTCGCCGTCGCGCAGGACCCGAGTTCCGTTTCCGGTGTTGACCACACACGGCAACCCGAGTTCGCGCGCCACGACGGCGGCGTGGCTCAGTACGCTGCCGATGTCGACGACGAGTGCCGCGGACACGAACATGATCGAGGCCCAACTGGGGTCGGTGGTCGGCGCGACCAGCACCTCACCGGGTTCGACCTCGACCACCGCAGGATCGTGGACGATGCGCACCGGGCCTTCGACAATCCCGCTGCCGGCACCGATCCCGGTCAGCAGCGCGTCGTCGGTGATGTCGGGCTGCTTGTCGGCGACGGGCGTCGGCTCGGGTGTACCCCGCCACCACGTCGGCAGTTCGAGCTGCTGGTACTGCGCACGCCGCTCCCGGCGAAGCGTCACCAGCTCGCGTGCCGCCACAGGCACTCCCCCGACGATCTCGTCGACGGTCAGGAAGAAGACGTCCTCTGGGTCGGCCAGCACGCCGGCCCCGGCAAGGTGCTCACCCACTCGGCGGGCCGCCGCTCGCGCGACGTCGAGCGCCTGCAGGAACGACACCTTTCCGACGCCGCGCAGCGGGATCGTGCGCGCGGCATGATTCAGCAGCAGCTTGACCGCGGGCCGGGCCGGCACTGGAAGTTCGGCCAACAGCTCCGCCTGCATTCGCGGCAACCGATCACGCGCCGCTCGCTCCCGCGCAACAGGACTCGCGCTGTCGTCGGTGACGGCGTAGCGCTCGATGACCGCCGCCAGCGGAGTCGAGTCCTCGCGCCACACCCGCGACGAAATCTCACCCTCGAGGGGGCCGTGGTAGCCGTAGCCGGCGACCACCTCATCGAGGGTGAGTTCGCCGCGTGAGGCCTTCCAGATGTCGTCGATCATCCGCAGCTCGGCTCCGCCGGCACCCGATAGCACGCCCACGTCACCGACCCCGGTGCGCGCCACCAGCGAGGTCAGCGCGTTGATCAACGGCGTGATCGCCGCAAACAGTGCGATGCCGTGCAGGGTCATCGCCGTGGAGAAGCGGCGGCTCGCGTCGGCGAACGTGGACACCGCACCGGCCAGGTCGGCGTGTGCCACCCGAGTGGTCTCCGCGCGCCACCAGGCATCGATCTGGGGCGCAAGCCGGCGTACCTTGCCGGGCATGCCCAGCGCGGCGCGCGGCAGCCGGTGGGCGATGACGGGATAGCGCCGAATCGTGGGGGCAAATCTCATCGTGGACGGCGCTTCGCCCAGCATGCCGGTGATCGCGACTTCACCTGTGGTGCCTGGCATTCGGTCACCTACGGCGGCCAGCCATTCGGTGCGCATGGCGATGCGCCCGAAGAAGACGGTGATGATCCGGTCCGGGCCTGGCGGTGGTTGCTTGCGCTCGCCGGCGCCGAAAACACCGAGTGCATACGACAGATCCCGGCACATCTGATCGCCGATATCCGACCAGATCGACCAGCCCAACGGGGTGGTGACACCGGGGACGGCCTCACCGACGTTGACGGTTGACCAATGCGAGTCAGGACCACCCGGCTGGTGCAGGGGATCCCACGCGTCGATCGGATAGTGCGTCACGTGAGCCTGATCGATCGTTCGGTGTGCCCGTAGCCGGTCTCCCCGTCCCACTCGAATTGGGAGAGGTTTTCGAAGTTCGCCGTGGCGGTGACCGCGGGGTCGAAACCGATGCAGATGTCGTTCGGGCCGTCGAAGCCATTGGGGAAGGGATGCAGGATCTCGCCGCGGATGTGGTGGTCGCCGAGCTCGAGCACGTAGGGGTCGGCGTGCTGAGCACGATTGGTCAGCACCGGTGAATTGTGCATCTCAACCGCCGTCAACACGCCGTCCTCCTGGATCACCGCTCGGGTGAGCAGGTTTCCGTCGACGACCAGTTGCAGCAGGATGAAACCCCGTCCGCTGGGAAAATTCGCCCATGCCCAGATGTGGCTGGAGAAGACGGTGAAATCGCGTGGCCCGCTGGTGTGATCGCGCAAACCCTGCCCGTCGAAAGGGATGGGCTCCCCGTCGACGGTGACGGTGCCACGGACATTGACCAGCTGCTCATAGTGCAGCTTGCCCCACTGGTGCGCGTCCTCGACCTCGCCCCAGTCCCAGACCGCGCCATGACATTCCAGACTCAGATCGAAGCTGAGCCGTTCATGGCGCTGGTCACCGGCCATGCCGTTGTAGAGCCGTTCTACGGTGGTGCGGATCGCTCCGCCATCTCGGCTCATCCGCCACGATCGGAACGGGTCAAGGCACTGGAAGGCCATCGTGGCTCCGCCGGGACCGCGGGGCGTCTCCGAACGGCCGTACCCCTTGCTGACCAAGCGTTGCCCGTCGGGCAGGTAGAGGAACGACAGCTCCCGCCACAGTGTCGGATCGAAGGGGGCGCGACCGAGGTGCGTCCACAATCCGATCTGGGCGGCGGGGTCGTAGGCGACGAAGCAATAGTTCTCCGTCCACAGCGGGATGTCGGGATAGGACTGGATCGGGAATTCCGATTCGGGGGTCAGACCCGTGCGGGTAATGGCGCCGCTCATGCGCGCGAACGGCTTTCGTTCCAGGACAGCACCAACCGCGCCGGGCCGCGGAACAACAAGGCATCGGTGTCCCATTCAAGTTCTTCCAAACGCAACCCACGCAGCCGGCTCAGCAGGGCTTCCACCGCGATATCGATCACCGCTCGGGCCATGTGTTGGCCGGGACACTTGTGGGGTCCATGGCCGAACGTCAGGTGGTCGGGCGGTACGTCGCGGGTGATGTCGAACTGCTCGGCGTGCGGACACCAGCTCTCGTCATGATTGGCCGCCGAGAGATAAACCATGATGGGGGTATCGGCCGGGATGTGATGGCCGCCCAGCTCGATGTCCTCGCTCAGCAGCCGATGGGTGCCGTGCACGGTACCGATGTGACGCAGAATCTCTTGAACTGCGTTGGGGAGCAATGACATATCTTCCTGCAACGCGCGCAGCTGATCGGGATGGCGCAGAAGGGTCACCATCGCATTGCAGATCGACAGTGCACTGGTGTCGTGCCCGCCGACATAGATGCTCCACAGGTTGGCGATCAGCTCGTCCTCGGTGAGCGTGCCATCGTCGGTGTCGGTGATCATCTTGTTGACCAGGTCGTCCACTGGCTCCTCTCGCCGGCGTGCGACCAGTTGCCGAAAATAGGTGTCCAGCGCCGACATCGAGTCGTTGGCCACCTTCAGCTGGTCGGCATCGAGCGGAAGCATCTGAACGGCCAGCTTGAAACCGTGCATCCACTGATAGATGTCGGCCTCGTCCTCGTGCGGCACCGCCAGCAGCTGGCTGATCGCCGACAGCGGCAGCGGAGACGCGAAGGCCGCCATCAGCTCAACGCGGCCGGGCCCGCCCGAGGGGTCGACGAAAGCGTCGATCAGCTGGTGGGCACGATCGATGATCGCGGGCCGCAGGGTGTCGACCAGACCCGGGCGGAAGTTGCGCTGGAAGGTCTGCCGCACCCGGCGATGGTCCTCCCCCGCCTTCATCAGCACACTGTCCGCCATGATCGTGAAATAAGGCTGGTTCACCACATCGTCGCCGTGGCGCATCCGCTGGAACTGCTCCCAGCGCAGATCGCCATCCTTGCGCGCCAGCACCTCTCGCGCCGGATCATGTCCGGTCACGACGAACGAGCCCAACGCCTCTGCGGCGAACACTGGGTCGATGGCGCGAAGTCGCGCCAAGATCGGGAAGGGATCGACGGCTAGCTCCGGATCGAGAGGATTGAAGACGTAGTCGTTTTCGGCAGTGGTCATGCGATGCTCCGAGCCTTCCAGGCTTCGATCAACTTGGCGTTCTGGGCGGGAGTACTTCCATATGTCGCGATTTCATCGGCGCCGGCATCGCGGAACCGCTGCAACGAGGCGACACACTCGTCGACCGACCCGATCGCACACGTATCGATCATCCACTCGTCGGGCACGATTTTCGCCGGTTCGAGCAACTGGTGACGATGGAAGAGCCGATCGGCCACCTTCTCGTTGGCGGCCAGCTGCTTGTGAGCCCGCAACTCGTGGACCACCGACATGTCCCAGCCGTTTTCCTCGACCAGGGTCTCCCCATAGCCGGGGTATTGCAAATAGCCGACCGCACGACCGTGCGCCAGCGAGCGGGTCTCGATGTCGTCGAGGCCTGGGGCGGTGATGACCGCCTGACAGATGTGGATCTCGGCCGGATCTCTACCGATTCGCTCGCACGCCAAGCGAATTCGCTCAACTGCCTTGGCAGTGGCTTCCGGAGTGAGCACTGGCGGCAGCAGGACTCCGTCGAAGGACGACGCAAGCAGCTCGGCGCCCCTCTTCTTCGCGAACGTTCCGAACCAGACCGGCGGCGGCGGGCCAGGCACGATCTCGGAGAAGGCCAGCGCTGGAAACGTGCCCACCGGCCCGTCGTACGAGACTGTCTCGCCACGCCAGAGTCGGCGCAGGATGTCGACATAGTCGGCCATCTCGGTGAACGTCGGCATCCGAAGACCCATACCGTGCCAGATCGCATCGGTGCCGCGACCCAATCCGAGCGTGAACCGCGGGCCGTAGCAGGCCTGCATGGTCGCCGCGAGCGCGGCCATCAGCCACGGCTGACGGGTCGGTGGGCACACCATTGCCGTGCCCACCTCGATCCGGGACGTGCGCGCGGCGGCGCCGGAGAGGATCACGTCGGCCTGCTTGATGTCCCACCGTTCGGAGAGGAAGGCCGCGCGAAAGCCCAGCTTTTCGGCTTCGACGACGTCGTCGATGCCCTGTGCCGGGGTCCGCATATCAGATTCGTAGTCGACGTCGCCTTGCACCGCGCTCACTGCTCCGGAGATGACGTACGCGCTCAGGTCATCGACGACATCGACGGGCTCACCTTGGGACATTCGGTCTTCCGTTCGATGTCTGGCCCGCCATTGGGCTACTCTTACGCTTGTAAGAGAAATCTAGGTTCCATTTTTACATTTGTAAAGGAATTCCTTGATGGCGAGTCAGGACCAGCCCCGTCGCGGCCGGAAGTCGACGCTGAGCCGCGAGATCGTCATCGAGGCCGCTCTCGATCTCATCGACAGCGACGGGCTCGGCGCGCTGAACCTGCGCAAGCTCGCCGACCGGATGAACATCAGTGCGATGACGCCCTACCACTACTTCGACGACAAGGCGGACCTGCTGTCCGCGATGATCGAGTACGCGATGACGCCGCTCGCCAACGATCTCGATCCGAAGCTGTCCTCGGACAAGCAGATTGGCGCCGCGATGCTCGATCTGCACCGGATCCTCGATCGCCACCCCGGCGTCGTAGACCTGATCATCGCCGAGTCCGACACGCTGCGGCTCGACGAGTTCCGCCAGAGCCTGATCGCCACTTTGCAGAAGGCGGGGCTCGCCCGCGCACGCAGTGCCGACATCCTGCGCTCACTGACCAGTTACGTGCTGGGCTATACGATGCTCAACCGGCTGCGCCCGGAACAGCCGAACCGAAGCGCCCCGCCGGATTCGTTCGGCGTCGGCCTCGAAATGATGATGCGCTCGCTGCGTGAGGAACTCGGCGGCTGACGATTACTCGCGTTCAAGTCGGCGCAACGCGCGGAATGCATACGGCGTCAGCACCGCGATGAGGACGAAGAACATCACGAAGACGGCCCAGAAGTTGAGCACTCCATGCCAGGCAAAGGGTCCGGTCCGGACGAAGGGCACCAGGCTCAACGGAATGTAGACCGCTGCGGTCAAGAAGCACACATAGGCCACCCAGCGCGGGAACAGCGGTTCGGCGCGGCGGTCGATCAGGATGGCGATGCCGAGCGCCACGCTCTGCAGGAATGAGAACATGAACGTCAGGTCGAAGAACAACCAGCCGAAGTCGTAGAGCATCTGAACCGTTTCCGGAGAACGACTTTCGGATCGGAATGTCGCGGTCTGCCACACGACGGCGGGCATTGCCGTGACCAGTGCAGTCATCAAGCCACCGACCAGCTCGGTCATCGACAGCGGTCCCATCGGACCTTCCATGCGGCTGATGATCTTGGACAGCGCCACGCTCCACGTGTAATAGCAGGGCGCGCCGACCACCATCAACACCATGCCGATCCTGATTGCGGTGCCGTGGGTTTGGAAGTACTCGGTGATGGCGGCGGCGTCGAGGTCCTGACCTGGGGGCGGCCAAAACCCGGCGAACACCGCGAAGCCCAGCAGCCCGAGCCCCACATAGATGCAGACAGACCACAGCGCTGCGCGGAGCATCGTGAAATCCGTACTCGCATGGGACCGCAGTTCCGGTGAAACGCGTCCGGTTGTTGCTGTCACGGGTGCCTCCTAGATCGGCATGCCCTCCGCACTCGCGCGGGCACCAGCCACCTAGACGGATAGTAATCAAATTCGGATTAAAAACAAGAGCGGGTCCAGCACCGACCGAATCGGGCCAGTTGCCGCCCACACCGCGCGACAGGAAAGAAGGAGATTGAGCAGGCTTTCTACCTGCCGTTAAACGTGCGATGGCGCGTGCGTCGTGAGCTCTTTCGCCTCGCTCCTGATGGCCTTCAGCAGGTAGTACGTCACCACGTTGTACCAAGCAGCGAAGATGGTCAGCGGCAGGTACAGGGCGAAGACGCCATTCCACGCCAGCGGTCCGCTATAGAAGAACACCATCGCGCTGGCGGGAAACATGCTCACCGCGAACCAGACACTGAGGTAACCCACCCAGCGTGGAATATCCGAGCCTCGAGCCATCAATACGCACAAGCCCAGTGCCCCGGCTTGCACGAAGAAGAACGGCCAGCTGACAATCCAGGAGATCCACGCGAAGTCGTTCAGAACCTGCACCGTGTCACTGACGTGCTCGGATCGGTAGGCGATAGCCAGCCAGAGCAGTGGTGAGATCGCGAAGAACACTCCACCGAGCCCAGCCGAAATGACCTGCAGGATGCTCAGCGCAGGGAATCGTGACTTCTCCATCCGCAGCATCTGGCCGGTGATCGCCACGCCCCATGGCAAGTAGAGCGCCGAGGCAAACGCGCAGATGGACATGCCGACCAGAATTCGTCCGCGGCGCTCACTGAAGAACGCCGCCATGGTGTCTGGGCCCCAGCTCGGTGCGGGAGGCGGGATGAAACCGGCGACGACGACGATTCCGAGCAGATAGAGGATGAAGAACGCGTAGCCGCTGCACAAGCAGACCAGCTGCCCCCGCACACGCACGCTAGAGATCCCATTCGAATTCGAGGCGCTCCGGTCGATGAAAGATCATCCCGTCCTGCACCCGGATCTCCTGGCCCTCGACAAGCCGCAGATTGGGCAATCGAGTGATCGTGGTCTCGATCGCGACTTTCATATCCAGACGTGCGATGTTGATGCCGATGCAGGTGTGCGGCCCGGTGCCGAAGTGCATACTCTTCCGCATTTCGGCCGCGGGACGGTCGATGTCGAATCGCTCGGGACAAGCGAAGACTGCTTCGTCATTGTTGGCCGATTGGACCAATGCAAAGATGTTCGCACCCTGAGGAATCCGATGGCCGCGGATCTCCACGTCCTCCTTGACGTGGCGTACGATTCCGCGGGCAGGAGTGAGCCGGCGAAGCGACTCTTCAACAACCCTCGGCACCAGACTCAGATCATTGCGGACTCGCTCGAGCAGGTCGCGGTCTTGGCTGAGTTTGTAGAGCGTGAAGCTGATGCCACCGGCACTGGTCTCGAATCCGGCGATGACCAACTGTCCTACCACACCGAGGATTTCACGGTCGGTGAGACTCTTCTCGCTGTGCTCCTGGGCCAGGATCAAGCCGCTGATCAGGTCGGCATGAGGTTCGGCGCGCCGTCGTGCAATCGCATCGAGCAGGTACTCGTTGAAACCGACCTGATCGCTCGCCAACTCCAGACGTCGGGCAGCGGAGATCGACGGGACGAACAATTCGGTGATACCCAACGTCCAATTCCGAAACTTCTGCCGATCTTCTGCAGGCACACCCAGGACTTTGATGAGCACATCGATCGGCATTGGCGTGGCGAACCGCTCCACGAGGTCAGCTCGACCGTCACCAACGAAGTCGTCGACCAGAGAATTGGCGGCCGCCCGGATCACCCCTTCGTGTTGTTTCACTGCGGCCGGTGTCAGCGGCTTGGCTGCCAACTTGCGGATCCGGGTGTGCTCCGGCGGGTCGGTGTTGATCAATGCGGGCTGCCAGGGCGCATAGCCGTGGGGCAGAAGGTGTTTCAATTCCTCGGGCACCTCGCCAACGAGATCGTCCGGCATGCAACCGAATCGGTCGATGTCTTTGACGATCGCCAGCACATCGTCGTACCTGCTGACCACCCAGGCATCGAGCTCGGGAACGTGCAGCACCGGCGCGTATTCGCGCATCGGTCCGAACAGAGGGCAGGTGTCCCAGGTGCTGCGAAACACCTCCATCATCGATGGCTGCGTATCGGTTTGGTCAGTCACGGTCATACCTCGGGTCGGGTGTAGGGCGGGTAATCGGGCGAATCCGGAAAGCACTGCAAGAGACCGGGATCCTCCGCCAGCAGCCGCTTCCAGTACTTGCGGTAGTGCCGGAACGTCATGAAATCCTGGTCCTCGCCGTAGACCACCTGGCCGTCGTACTCCCAGCGCACCAACGACCACCAGTTCAGGATGTCGCTGTTGATAGGCCATTTCAGCCAGTTCATTGTCTGACCGACCGCGTGCAGCTCCCTGCCCAATTCGTCTACGCAGTCGATGACCTGGGTGAGCACTCGCCCGTCCCGACCGCGTTGCGCACGCCGAGTACCCCCGACGACCAGCGCCTTGATCCCGTCGCGAATGTAGAAGCCGGTGGTGACGGTCTCCGTCGTCCCCTCGATCGGGTCCTCGTCGAATGCCAGCGAGGTCTGCGGATCATAGAGATGCCAGCCGCTCTGCGGGGACGCGAACACGTACGGCCAACCCGCGCGGAGCGGGTCTGACACGTCGGCATGTCGCGGTCCCCAGCCGCGGTCACGCAGGCCGCCGCAATTGATATCGATCTTCTCCCCCTCGATGTCGAGGGTGCCTCTGATCCATCCGGCGTGCTCGTAGTGGCCGACCGAAAAGTCGCCCTCCTTCTTGACCCAGTTCTTGATACCCGGATCCTCGTCGCCGCTGCTGGAGAGCTTCATGTAGTGCGGCTCGGCGCTCGCAGTCCACGTCAGATCGAACTTGACCCCATGTCGGTCATAGCCGAGCCGGTATTCCTGTTGTGGCTCGATCATGCGGCAGCTCAACGAGTTCGACAGTGTGAAGTCGTACATCTGCGCGCCGTCTGGTATCGCCAGGTGCTGATCCCACCCGTAGTACAGGCAGTTGTAGACATCCTCGCCGGTGTGGTCCCACATCGCTGGGCCGGCCACCACCAGGTTCATGTTCGGCCGGAAGTAGAAGTAGATGAAGCCGCACAGGTTCCGCTCCGGGACGGTAAACCCGAACAGGCTGTTCTCGCTCCAGTAAGGGTCGGCGCTGCGCTCGTGGAAATACTCGTCGGCGATGTCGATCTTGTCGGTCCACCCCATCGTCACACCAGCCCTGCAGCCTGCGGAGAATCCAGATCCAGCGCCATATCGGCATACCGGCGGATCTGATCGACGATGATCCGGTCGCCGCGTTCACTGGACTCGACTTGGCTGGCCATACCGACAAAGAGCAGCACCCCGTACATCGCGCCTTCCCGGTAGGCGGACCAACACGAGTCGAAGTCATAGCCCTCGACACCCGAAAAGAGCAGTCGGTCATGGTATTCGGCGATCAGCTCACGCTCGGACGCGCGGCGGTCGACCGTGGGCAGTGACGACCCGAGGTAGTACGCGGGGTCCAGACCTGGCGGCCCCAACCGCACCGTCTGGAAGTCGACGACGACAGCTCGCCCGGCCGCCGGATCGGTGCTGAACATCAGGTTGTCGCTGCGAAAGTCCCCGTGCTGAACGACGGTGGGAGGCTTCCAGCTGCGCACCCACTCGCCGGCACGGGGTACCACCGCCTCGAACAGCCTCACATGCGACGGGTCCAGATGGTCACCGAATCGGTCCAGGAAGGGCGTAAGGCCGGCCGGCAGGGAATCGAATACCCCCAAGGTGCGCCGCGGGTCGGCGAGCCACTCCAGGCGTGCCAACGCAGCGCTGTTCCACAACGGTGCCTGGAACTTCACGAGTTCGCCCAGTGCCGTCGAACACTCGGACAACGTCGCCACCTCGAGCACGTTGCCTGGACACATCTCGATCCCCAGATCCTCGAGGACCAGGTTGAATGACTGTGCGTCCTCCGAAAGCCGGGCCGAATAGCACTGTGCCACTGAAAATTCGGGCACCATGGGGGCGATATCGCGGTAGAAGAGCGTCTCTAATTCGTACATGCCCATCGCGACCGCGAGCCCGCGGCTGCCCGGGTCACCGCTGGGGAACTTCACCACGACCGACGCGGGCGCGGCCGTCGGCCTCGTGTAAGTCAACGTGGCTCGCACCATCCGGGCGATGATCCCGCCTTCGACCGGCTCGAGATCGACTGCAGCGAGATCGGCTTCGGCGAGAAGTCCCGCTTCGGTAAGCACGGCATGAAACCAGTCGCGCGTCATCAAGTCCGCCGAGTCGAGGATCGGTGGCGCAGTGGCGTTGCTCATCGGCTTGGGCTCCTACCGGACAGGGGATTTGAGGCGTCGGGCTCGGATGTCGAGACAATCTCGAACAACTTATTCGAACAATATGTACGATCTGCTGAGTGTTGTCAATCACCCCGAACGGAGACCTGCCCATGAACTCGAACCTGCGCATCCTCGGCGTATGGAGCGGCGCTGCGTTCTTTCTGCTCTGGCTGATCGGGTTCGTGTTCTTTGCGCAGTGGATTCCGCCGATACCCCCGTCGGATTCGGCCGACCAGGTCGCCGATCTCTTCCAGGCCCGATCGGTGCCCATCCGGATCGGGATGGTGCTGATGACGATCGGTACCGTGTTTTATCTGCCGTGGACCACGATGCTCTCCGACCTGATCAAGGAAATCGACGGCGGGTCAATCTTTCTCGCCGGTACTCAACTGGCGGCCGGCGTGGTTTCGGCAATGACATTCTTCGTGCCGGCATTCCTCTGGACCGCGGCCGCGTTCCGCCCGCAACGAAGCCCGGAAATCACCCAGGCGCTCGTCGATCTCGGTTGGTTGTTCTTCATCACCCCGATCGCACCCTTCATCCTGCAGTATGTGATCTTGGCGATCGCCATCTTCCGCGACAAACGACCCCGCCCTGCCTTCCCGCGCTGGACGGCCTATCTTCAACTGTGGGTGAGCATTTCATTCCTGCCGGCCCTCGGCGCGATGTTTCTGAAGACTGGGCCGTTCGCCTGGAACGGGCTGCTGGTGTGGTGGATTCCGTTCGCCATGTTCACCGGGTACTTCGCGCTGATGATCACTCTTAGCTGGCGAGCAGTGCGGCCGGCGGGCCAACCAGCCGAAATCGGTTGAGCAGCTAGCCTGTTGGGGCGTACAGCGTCCGCCAGACCACCGTGGTCATACCGTCGAGCTTGTCATCGACATCGGCGCCGGTGCTCGTCAGCTCGTACAGTCCGCGTTCGATCATCCAGGTAAGCCACGGCGCTACGAGGGCCACGTCAATGTCGGCAGGGATGAAACCGGTCTCTTGCTGGCGGCGGAACCCGACCCGCAGATCCTCGGCCCGACGCTGCATGACGCCGGCGAACTGAGCACGAACCCGCGGATCGTAGGTGGCGGTCTCGACTACGGCAGCCAGCAGGTACCGGTGGTCGGTGTAGGCGTCCGCGATCTGCTTGAGCGCCGCCTTCAAGTCATCGGGGGTCGACCCCGGCGGCAAGCTGAACCACGCGTCGGCAGCCTCGCCGACTGTCTGGGTCACCCGCTCGGCCAACTCCATCAGCAGAGCGCCCTTGTCCTCGAAGTACACGTAGAAAGTGGAGCGTGCGATCTCCGCACCCGTGATGAGCTGTTCCACACTGATTTCGGCGAATCCGATGCCTTCAGCCAGCAGTTCTTCGGCCGTCGCGAACAGCTTGCGAGCGATTTCTTCGCGCCGCGTCGCGCGGCTGACCCTCCCCTTTCGAACCGTCACTGCCATCGCGCGATACGCCTGCCCGTCCTCGAAGAGTTGGCTAACTCACCGGATTCTACGCAGCGCCCCTTCCGTCGACGCGGATCAGCGCAGATTCAGGCGGCGCAGGTCAACTCACCGCGGCGTTCGTTCACGGGCTGGGATTTCCTCCAGGTTCGCCGACCGCAACACCACGCCCATCACGATGAGGAACGCGGCGTAGGCGAATAGCGCCAGCCAGAAGACGAATACGCCGCGCCACGAGAACGGCCCGTCGTGGAAGAAGAAGGCCAGCACATCGGGGATGAAGGCGGCCGCGACCCAGAAGTTGAGGTACCCGACCCAACGCGGCAGCACCGAGCGCTTGTCCGTCAGGATCGCGGTGCCGACTGCGATGTTCTGAATCATGAACGGCGCGATCGGCGTCAAGAACAGCAACCAGGCGATGTCGTTGAGGGTGACCGTCAGTTCCGCTGTTCGGTCCGGCCGGAACGCGATGATCGCCATCAGCAGCATCGGTATCAGTAACAGGACACCGGTCGCGGCGCCGGTGACCACTTGGATGATGGTCAGCAGCGGCGTGCGCCCCTCGATGCGCAACATCGCCAGCGCGATCAACGCGATCAACGGGAACACCAGACAGATGCCGAGTTGCGCGATCACCATGCCGATCAGTACCCGGGTGTCGTGGCTGTAGAAGGCGACGACCTCATCCGTGGTGCTCGACGATCCCAGCGGCAGGGGTAGTACGCCGGCGATGAGCCAGCCGATCAGGGTCACTACGACGGCGGCCGGTCCTGCCCAGGCGCACACGTTTTTCAGAGTCGTGGACATGGATCAGCTGCGAACGGTTGGACGGTAACTGGCAACGATCTTGTCGGCCACGAGCTTGGCGGTTTCCGCGCACGCGGTCGTTCCGCCGTTGGCGTATTCCTTGACCGCGTCGCCGACGTTCCACAGCCCCTCGATCGGGGTTTCGTGGGGTAGGTCGAATCCGGCGACCGCCCGCTGCGGCGGCCAGCCGTCGCGGGTGACGGCGATGTTGAGAACCTTTGCCCGGCTGTCGAAGTCGTCGATGGTGTCGCGAAGGTCGTCGAGCAGCAGCTGGGTCTCGGCGGCCTCGTCGAAGTCTCCGATCGAGGGCTGGGGCACCGAGGTCCCGACATAGAGGTGCCAGCCAGGCGGGGCCATCTCCGGACAGAGATCGGTGAAATTGGCGATGTAGGCCAGCCGCCGCGATTTCGCGAAGCTGAGCATTCCGGGAGCGGCGATCAGCGGTTCGGTGCTGGCGAAGTTGACCGAGATCATCGCCGTGGGCCGGTCACCGCGGGCGACCAGCTCACGGTAGTCGGCCGGAACGTCATCGATACCGAGCAGCGTCAGCGTCGCTGCGGGCCCGACGTCGCTGATCACGATTGGCGCGTTCACCGTGATCGGCTCGCCGTCGCGTAGGACCTCGACCCCGGCCACCTTGCCGTCAGCCGACACAATGCCGGTCACCGCCGTCGACAGCCAGATCTGGCCGCCGTCGCGTTCGACGGCCGCAGCCAAGCCTTTCCAGATGCCGATGGTTCCTTCGGGGTGGAAGCCGAACCGCTTGAACGCGCTCTTGCGGGTGAAGTAGGTCAGGAACACCCGCGCGGGCAGATCTTCGGAGCCCACAGCGAAGATCGAGGCGCACATGTTGCGAAAGATGCCGTGCACGCCTTCGTTCTTGGTGTACTTCGCCACCCATTGCGCGGTGGAGATCTCGTCCTCGGGCAGGCCCGAGTCGCTGCGGGCGGCGCCGATTCCCTTCACCAGCTTGGCGCCCTGCCGGGTCAGCTTGCCCAGCAACAGGCCCCAGCCGCCACCGGTGACGTCGACGTCCTTACCGCCGATGCGGTACAGCAGCGGCGGTTTGGGCTCCCTGATGTCGAACGGTGCACCGACCTCCGCGCATGTCTCCTCAGTGATACCGCCGACCTCGATCACGATGGCACCGTTGTTCACCTTGAAGCCGTCGATGTCGTCGGTGGATGCCCGTCCGCCGACCTTGTCGAGGCGCTCCACGACCAAGGTTCGAAAGCCGCTGTGCGCCAATCGGGCTGCGGTGAACAACCCTCCGGCACCGGCGCCGATCACAACGACGTCGAAATCTGTTGTTGCCATGGATTTTTCTCCTCTTCCGTGGTCAGTACGAACGGGGCAGTCCCAGTGAGGTCTGGGCGATGAAGTTGAGAACCATCTCTCGGCTGACCGGAGCAGTACGCATCAGCCGCGTGACGAACCACAGCTCCGACAAGCCGTATTCATGGGACAGGCCGTTGCCGCCGTGTGTCTGGATGGCTTGATCCAGTGCGGCAAGCGCAGCCTCCGACGCGGCGAACTTGGCCATGTTGGCCGCTTCGCCTGCCTGCTCGCCGGCGTCGAACAACTCGGCGCTGCGCATGGTGGCCAGCCGGCCCACTTCGACATTGATGTGACATTCGGCCAGCGGGTGGGCCACGCCCTGGTGTGCGCCGATCGGCGTCGACCACACCGTGCGCTCGTTGGCATAGAGTGCGGCCTTGTCGACCGCATAGCGACCGAGGCCGCCACACAAGGCGCCCACCAGGATACGTTCCGGGTTGAGGCCGTCGAACACCTGTCGCAGCCCGTTGCCGACGCTGCCGATCAGGGCGTCCTCGCCCACTTCGACCTCGTCGAGAAAGACCGTGAACTGCTGGTCGGGCGACACGATCGAGGTGTCGATCTGCTGGTAGCTCAACCCTGGCGAGTCGGTGGGCACCACGAACAGCGAGAGCCGGGACTTGTCGGGTGTCGATTCGTCGGCGTCGCGGGTGACGAGCAGGATCGCGTCAGCCTGGTCGACTGCCGAGATGTAGTACTTCGCACCAGAGATCCGCCATCCGCCCTCCTTGGTGCGCCGCGCTGTGGTTTTGACGTTGTGGCTGTTGGACCCGGCGTCGGGCTCAGTGAGCCCGAAGGCCATCTTCTGCGAACCGTCGGCGATCGCCGGCAGCCAGCGGCGCTTCATCTCCTCAGATCCATGGTGGGCGAGGATGCTTCCGCAGATGGCCGGCGAGATCACCCAGATCAGCAACGGCATGCCGTGCGCGGCGAGTTCCTCGACCACCACGACCGCCTCGGCCATGCCTCCTCCGCCGCCGCCGTATTCCTCAGGAAGGTGTACGCCGAGCAGCCCGGCCACGCCGAGGTCCTTCCAGAGCTCGTCGATATCGCCACCGGCCCGGGCCCGCTCCAGAAAGTATTGCGGGCCATAGCGATCGGCGATGGCCGCGACGGTCGCGCGGATCGCGCTGTGTTCGTCAGAATCGTGGACGAGTCCAGGCATTGGCTACCTTCCGGTGAATTCGGGTGTGGTCTTGGTCGCGAACGCGGCGATGGCGGCGGCTGCGTCGGCGGTGTCGCCGGTCAACCGCAGCCCGTGCGTCTCCGCGATGAGCTGAGTCGGCAGGTCGCGGTGCCACGACTCCCGCAGCAATCGGCGCATGGTGGCGAACGCCTTCGTCGGGCCGTGCGCGAGCTCGCCGGCGACGACTTCGGCGCGTTGTCGCAGTTGGCCACCGGGAACGATCTCGTTGATCAGCCCCCAGTCGCGGGCCTCCTCGACGCTGATCGGGGTGTTGCGCAGGTAGGCCGCCGCAGCGCGACGGGCACCGATCAGACGGGGCAGATGCCAGGTGCCACCACCGTCACCGGAAACGCCGATCCCGGCGAATGCGGTGACGAAACGGGTTCCCTCGGCTGCGATTACGAGGTCGGCGGCGTAGACGTATCCCAGTGCCCCGCCGGCCACGGCCCCGTGCGCGGCGGTGACGATCGGCACGTCGAGCCGACTGAGGACGGTGAACGCTTCGTGGAACGGGACGGTCATCTCGACGAAGAGGTCGCCGAAGCGCGCACGCCCGCCGTCGAGGAAGAACGCGATGTCGCCGCCGACCGACAACGAGGGGCCCTCCCCGCGAATGAGCACACACCGCACCGTGTCGTCCGCGGCGATGCGCCGTGCGACCGCGAGTGTCTCTTGCGCGACGCGTAGGTCAATGGCGTTGCGGTCATCGGGCCGGTTCAGACACAGCGTGGCCACCCCGTCGTCGACGCGGTAGTCGATCGTCTCCAAACGTGGCGGCGCATCGAGTGCCGCATGCCAGGCCGCGGTGTCGGTGAGCTGGTGCAGTGTCGTGATGCGCCCGTCGGCGGCGAACTCAAGCAGGTGAACGAACTCGGCGTCGAGCGGCTGACCGGACCGGCGCGCCGTTCCTCGGTAACGGCCGATCACCATCAGCCGTCCGTCACTCAGTTGCTGGAAGTCGCCGGGCACGGCGCGGGCGGTGAAGTGCCGACCGATACGCCACCAGAGGTTTGCGCACATCGCGTCTGCCCCGGCATGTCGCCCGCCCATGCCCAGCGGCAGCCCCTCGGCGGCGTGCCCGACGAAATCAGGATGGAGCAGCGCGTCGATACCGTCGCGATCGCCGGTGGCGAGCGCCTCATACAGCCGTTGGGCCGCAGCCACCTTCGCATCGCCGAGAATCTCAGGCGACACAGCGCACAACCGCCGAAGTGGCTTCGGCCGAGTAGGCACAGACTTCCATTTCGCCTCCCGAGTAAGTCAGCCGGCCAGACCACGGGCCAGGCCGTCGCGAGGCCGTAGGGCTGGGGTCAGCGTGCGAATATTTCTAATTTTCATTTGAATCAGTACCTGCAGGCCAACATCGCCATACGAGGCGACCGTAGCATGTTTTCTATTTGATGTTAAATTTGGCGCAGCCAGACGGAGGGAGCCGCGGATTACCACCGAGACACTGCTGGACACCGGCAGTCACACCATCGTGAGAATCCCGCTGCCCCTGCCACTACGAGATCTGAGGGTCGTCAACTCCTATGCGGTCGGCACCGCAGGTGGTGTGACGCTGATCGACCCGGGGTGGGCCAGCCGCGAATCGGAGACGATGCTCCTGATGGCGCTGGACTCGATGGGCTACGCCCCCACTGACATCCGGCAGATTCTGGTCACCCACGCGCACTGGGATCACTACACGCAGGCGGTGAAATGGCGTGACGAGCTGGGTGTTGAGATATTGCTCGGGGCCGAAGAGCGGCACAGCATCGAGGGATTCGACGCTCTCGCTGGTGTCCATCCCAACCAGGTGCCGGTGTTGATCCGGGCAGGTGCGCAGGAGTTGGCCCGGGCTGTCGCAGCACTTCGCTGGGAGCCCTACGAACGCGACATGCCGTTCACGGCGCCGGATCGCTGGCTGAGCGACGGCGACCTCGTCGACGCGGATGGCGTCACGATCACCGCGCGGGCGACGCCTGGCCACACCCGTGGCCACACGGTCTTCGAAGCGTCCGGCATGGCCTTCACCGGGGATCACCTGCTCCCCCGCATCACCCCGTCCATCGCCTTCGAACGGGTTCCGGAGCGGCTGCCGCTGCGCTCATTTCTGCGGTCGCTGCAACTGTTCCTTCACCTTCCGGACGCGCGCATGCTGCCCGCACACGGCGATACCGACCACCGCACCCGCCAACGGGCACAAGAGCTGCTCGACCACCACGACGTGCGCCTGACGACCATTGCCGACCTGGTCGTGGCCGGCGCTTCGACGGCGTTCGAGGCCGCCCGTCGAATGCGCTGGACCCGATCCGAACGTTCACTGTCAGAGCTGGAGACCATTCACCAGATGGTCGCGGTCCTGGAAGTGTCGGCGCACCTCGAGTTGCTGGTGAGTACCGGCGTGTTGCGGGCAGACGAATCCGGCGAGGTGACGACCTTCGCCGTGTGTTGAGCTCAGAACTTAATCAGCTCTCCGGCACCTGAAGGCCACGGACCGTCAGCGTCGTCATCGCATCGATGACTTGTCGGTAGGCTTTGGTGTCTTTGAGGCCCATCCAGTCGCCGTGCAGCGATACGGACAAGACCATCGCGAACATCGCGCGCACAGTCGGACCCAGATCGAAGCCGGAGAAACCGCGTTCGACCGATTCGGTGCCGACAACTTCCTCGATGACAGTGAGCACCTCGGCGAAGGCCTGATCCACCTGGCGGGCCGCCGCCTCAGGGAGGTCGTCGAATTGGCGGGCGGCCATCAATGCGAGAAGGACCTCCCGCTCACCGTGGAGGACCTCGAACAGTCCCGTGTAGAGATCGAGTCCCTCGTCGTAAGGACTGCGCACGCCGTGTTGGCGGCCGCGGTAGTCAGTCAGGTACTGCTCGATGAAGGACGTGAACGGGGTGACGACCGCTTCTTGGAACAGGTTGGCCTTCGTGCCGAAGTGACGGAAGATCATCACTTCCGTCACCCCGGCACGTTCGGCGATGTCGCGGGTCGACGTGCCCTTGTAGCCACGCTCGGCGAAGATGGCACGCGCTGCGGTGAGCAACAACTGGCGTCCCCGGCCTCGCACGCTCGCGGGGGCTTTTGCAGCGGCCATGGCACGTGACACTAGCCTGTTGCGAACTCGATCTTGGCCCGACGGTAGAGCAACACGGTGTTCACGGTCATGCCGGCCGCGAAGAACAGCGTCGGCAGCCAGATGCCGACGATGCCGTCCCACGAGAACGGTCCGGCTTTGAAGAAGACGGCTGCGACGCCGCCGGCGCCGATCGTTGCCACCCACAGGTTCATGTATGCCGCCCAGCGAGGCCACGTGGGGTTCGGCCGCGTGTCCATGAAACCCGCAATCGCCATGCAGACGTATTGCATGGAGTACGTGGGGATCAGCATCGTCCACACCAACCATCCGTAGTCGTTGAAGCCGCGGATGATCTCCGGGCTGATGTCGGGCCGAAAGCTCGCCAATAGCCAGAACAGGCAGATGATCTGGAAGAAGGCGACGAGAATGACGGCGCCGCCGAACTGGATTGGCGCGAGCAGCGCGCCGCGACCCTCGATCTTGCGAATCTCCTTGGAGATGACCGTGTAGAACGGCAGCAGGAAGCTGGATGCGAACAGCGCACCGATCAGCCCGATGCGGATCGAAGCCTGATTGTCGAGGTAGAACTTGGCGATATCGGCTGCGCTCGCGCCGGGCGACGGTGGGGGGAAGAACCCCGCGAGGAAGACGAAGGGAACTCCGAAACCGACGATAGCGACGGGCCAGGCCCAGATACAGGCGTAGTGCAATCGGCGACGGATTGCCGCAGCGGCCGGCGTCGTCTTGTCAGTGCCTACTGAAGGATAGGTGGTGGACATTGTATGCCTTTCTCCTAGAGTCGATTTCAGACGATCTGTTGGGAAACTCCGAACAGGACGACGAGCACGCCGCAGGTCACGACGCAATAGGCCTCGAAGACGACGCGAAGCGCGACGGGCGCGTGCCGTAGTTCCATGAAATACAGTCCGATGAAGCGGACTTTGACGAACGCGATGAGCAGGATGCTGAACCCGGCGAGGGAGTGCCCGCCACCCGCGCCGGGCGTATGGTGGCTGCCGCCCAATGACCAGGTCAACAGCGTCGCAAGAATCAGAACGAGCCAGACGATGCTGGTTCGTGTTCGCAGAAGAGGTGCGATCGTATCCATCGACTCGCTCAATTCAGAAGGTAGATAAGGGGAAACAGGACAATCCAGAGCAGGTCGACCATGTGCCAGAAGCAGCCCCCACCTTCGAGCCAAGCAAGTTGGCGTGCGTCATGGCGTTTCCGGCGGGCAGAAACCAGGAGATAGGTCAGCACCGCCAGACCGAGGATCAGATGGAACCAATGCAGTCCGGTCAGCAGGAAATAGAACATGTAGAACGTGTTCGTCTGTGGCGTGATGCCGACATCGATCTTGCCGACATACTCGACCACCTTGAGGACCGAGAACGCGAGACCACACGCAATCGCGCCGGCGATCAAACCTGGTGCGGGCCGCGGGTTTCTACTGCGGACGGCGGACACTGCCAGCACCACGAGCACCGAGCTCACCAGCAGTAGAAGGGTGTTGATCAGACCGAAGGTGGTGTTGAGGTGCGACTGGGCGCTGTCAAACAGCGCAACGTCCTTGCTGCGGTATACCAGGAAGGTTCCGAACAACACGGCGAAGACCGCCATGTCGCCCAGGATGAAGATCCATATTCCGGGCTCGCCCGGAATATGCCCTTTGGCCTGGTCGGGCGTCGTGACGGACTCGGCGACTTCGGTGGTGCTCAACGAAACAACCTGTGGCGCAGCGACGTCTGACTGCGTTGTGCGCGCATGACGGCACGGGCGGCCTGCTGACCGGGAACGCCGCAGATTCCGGCGCTGGGATGCGTGCTGGCCCCGCTGAGGAACAAGCATTCGACAGGTGTGCGATAACCGGCAGCGCCGCGCAACGGCCGCAACGGGCCAAAGCGGGTAGCGACCGGATCAACATGGTAGACGTTGCCGTCGGGTGCGCGGAAGCGCGCCTCGATGTCTTCAGGTGTCAGCACCTGGCGGTCGATCTCCAGTTTCTCCAGCCCGTCGATGTACTTCGCGGCATCGCCAAGGACTTGTGCCGCAGTAGAACTGGCCAGCTCCGGCCACGGGCGCACGGGGTTCGCAGGCGCGATCCCCGACCAGAACCAGAAGGTGTCCTGACCGTCGGGAGCTTGCGAGGGGTCCATTCCGGTCGGCAGGATCGCGAAACCCGGGAGCGGGTCGGCGACGGCCCCGCGGGCGCATGCGCTCCACGCGGCGACGTGGTCATCAAATGTGGTCAGGCACAATGCCGGTCGCCGCAGATCGACATTGTCGTGACGATTGTTCTGATGAGTTGACAGCTCCGCGCGACCACTCAGGGCGACATCGATCTTGAACGAGGAGGCATGCGTGGACGAAGTCGGAATGTGGGGCACCCGCTTCGCGATGCGCTCCGGCAGCACACCGTCGGGCAGCCAACGATCGAGCACCGTCGCTGCATTGTTGGTGGTCACCACAGTGTTCGCCGACAGCTGTTCGCCGGATTCGAGTTGGACCCCGCAGGCTCGGCCGCCCCGAACCACAAGTGACTCGACGGCGGCGTCGAGCCGGATGCTGCCGCCCGCATCGGTAAAGCAACGGGCCAGCGCGTCCGTGATCGCGCCGGTCCCGCCCTGGAATCGGCCGACCCCGACACGATGAATGAGCCCGAAATAGATGAGGACCCAGGCAGTTCCATCGGCGCCGATCGGCGCATAGCACGGGACGGCGGCCAACAGCGACTTGATCCGGTGGTCAGCGAAACGGCTGTCGATGAACTCCGCCTGGGAAGTCGTCAAGAACTCGGTGAGCGGCCCGAATCGCCGCGGATGACGCGCGGAACGAACGGCTCCCCTGGCGATGTCGGGCAGAGCCGGACGCAGCGGGTTGCTGTTCATGTACGGCACCGCAATGTTCATTGCGGCTTCGAGCGCGTTGGCCAACTCCAGGTAGGCGCGTCCGTCAGCCCGATTGAACCGGCCGACCTCCTCGGCAGTGCGGACCGGATCCCGGTGGATGCACAGCGAGCTGCCGTCGTCGCCCAAAAAGGCGTATGGCGTGTCGATATCGAGTTCGCACAGGCCGTAGCGAGTGAGCTCCAGATCGCGGGCAATGGTGGTCGTCCGCCACAGCGACGAGTCCATCGCGCCCTCGTTGATCCGGTGTGCCGGCGCACCGGGGAGGACCGCGTTGGTCGAGGTCATCCCCCCGATCGAGGGCGACGACTCGACGACGAGCACGTTCAGTCCCGCACGGGCGAGATAGCACCCCGCAGTCAGGCCGTTGTGACCGGCACCGACGATGAGAACGTCAGGTTGGGAACGTTGCTGCGACATCCACTCTTCCTTCATCGAACCAATGGTTGTATGTTAAGCACCTGCTATACGAGCTAGTGACAATCTGGACTTCGAGGAGACGAATGTCAACTACCACGCGGTCACGACCAGGCGGGACTGCCCTCGCCAACCCCCAGATGACCTTTCAGCGCGTCTGCGCCATCAGCGGGATGATTTGTCCACTGTTGTTCTTCGGCGCTTTCATCGCCGCCGGCTTCGTCCCGCCGTTGGCGCCGTCGTCCAGCGCGAGTGAAATCGCCGCGCACTACCGGGACCACGCGAACGGCATCCGACTTGGCGCCGGAATCATGCTGCTGAGCGGGATGTTCTACGCCGCGTATACCGCCGTGATGTCAGGTCAGATGCAACGGATCCGCGGCGTGCACCAGACGGTGGTTTTCACCCAGCTCGCTGCCGGAGCGTTTGCCTGCCTGACGTTCCTTGTGCCGGCATTGTTCTTCGCCGTCACGGCATTCCGGCCCGAGCGGGCACCAGAGACCACCATGCTGCTCAACGACATGTCGTGGATCTTCCTGGTGATGCCCTGGCCGCCGTTCATGGTGCAGAACTTCGCCTTTGCGTTCGCCATTCTCTCCGACAGGGGCCCGAAACCGATACTGCCACGGTGGCTGGCCTACCTGAACATCTGGGCGCCGATCGTGTTCACCCCGGGTATCGTCCTTCAGTTCTTCAAGTCCGGGCCGTTCGCCTGGAACGGGATATTTGTGTTCTGGATTCCTGCAACGGTTTTCGTCATCCAGTTCGCCGTGAACATGGTGTTCCTGTTGCGTGCCATCAAGGCCGAGCAAGCAGAATCACCGGCCGCCGGGCCACTTCCGTGACTGCGCCGAAGCTGTAGCTATCGACAAGAAAATCGAGTGGACGTGTCGACAGCTACAGGATCGCCGCGACCGCACAGCACTCACCGTCGCTGGAGCTGCTCCACCAGCCGGAACTTCTGCACCTTTCCGGTGGCCGTCGTCGGCAGTTCGTCTGCGCTGCAGATCACGACCTTCTTGGGCACCTTGAACCGCGCGAGCCGGCCGCGGCATCGATCGATCACATCATCCTCGGTCAACGACGCTCCAGGGACGGGAACGACGACGGCGCAGCCGATCTCGCCCCACCGGTCGTCGGTGAGACCGATAGCGAAGACCTGGCTGATGTCCTCGTAGGCGGCCAGCAGGTCTTCGATCTCCTTCGGCATGACCAGCTCGCCACCACTCTTGTACAGCTCCTTGCTGCGCCCGGTGACCCGCAGGTACCCGTCGGCGTCGACACACCCGACATCGCCGGAGTGCAACCAGCCGTCCCGCAACGCCGCCGCCGTCTCGTCCGACCGATTCCAATACCCGATCATGGTTGTGGGACCGCGGGAGACCAGTTCACCCTCGACTGTCGCGTACACCACCAAGGCATCAGTTCCCTCGACACCGGCGGCGCCGGCGAGCTTGGGGCGACCCACCGTCTCGGCACAGCGGGTCAGCGGGTCCTCGGGCAGGGTTAGCGTCATGGCTCCCCCGCACTCGGTCATGCCGTATCCCGTCACGATCTCGCTGGCGCCCAGCACTTCTCGGATCTGCTGCCACAGCCGGATCGGAGCCGGCGCCGACCCGCACAGCACGGCGCGAAGCGAGCTCAGATCGTAGTCGCGACGAGCCGGGCTCTCGACCATCGCGAGCGCCATGGTCGGAACGCACAACATGTCGGTAGCTCCATGCTTGTCGATGCCGGCGAAGTACCCTTCCGCGCTGAACGTCGGCTGCATGATCACCGCACCACCGACGAACATGACCGACAGCAGGCCTTCGATATACGCAAACATGTGATAGCAGGGCAGCGAGAACAGGATTCGCCGACCGTCCTCGTGGGCGCGGGTAAGCGCCGACGCATAGGCGGTCCGCAGAACGGCGTCGTGAGACGTCAAGACACCCTTGGGAAAACCGGTACTGCCCGACGTGTAGAGCATGTCCGCCGCAGCGTCGGGTGAGACCGGTGGAGAAGGCTTCCCCGATCCGGCGAGGTCGTCGAGCGACAACGTGCCCGGCGCCCCCTTGGCAGTCAGGACCACAGTGAAGTCCGGCCCCGACCATCCGGCCAGAATCTCGTCGAACAGCGCGCAATAGTCGATGTCGCCGAATCGGTCCATCGTCACGACAACCCGGCACCCCGAATCGGCCAGCACATAGCGAAGTTCGTCGCGCCGGTACAGATAATTGAACGGCACCGCGATGGCCCCGAGCCGGGCGATGGCGAATTTCACCGTGACGAACTCGGCGCTATTGGCCATCACCATCCCGACGCGGTCGCCCGGTCCGACGCCGAGCGCGGCCAGTCCGGCCGCCAGCCGGGCCGACGCGTCGGCCACGTCGCGATAGCTCAGCGTCACCTCATCGGTGATGACGAACGGCCGCTCGGGAAACCAGGCCGCGCAGCGCTCGAGCCAATCAGCCAGCGCCATCGGCTGCCACACCGGGAACTGCGCCCGTAACACGTCCCGGCGCGAGCCGATGCTGGTACTCACAGCTCGGTGATCCGGCCCTGCAGAATCGCGTCGCGGACGGCAAACCGCTGAACCTTGCCGGTCGGGGTGACCGGGAACTGCTCGGCGAGATACCAGCGAGCCGGCACCTGGTAACGGGCGAGCCTGCTCTGCGCGTGGTCCACCAGATCTGCTTTCAAGCCCTGGTCTCGATGCGTGGTTATCAGCACTGCCGCAACGATTTCGCCGAGTCGATGGTCGGGTAACCCCACGACCACCACCTCGCGCACCGAATCGTGTTCGGACAGCACCTGTTCGACGTGTGCGGGTGAGATGTTCTCGCCACCGCGGATGATGAGTTCTTTGAGACGCCCAGTGATCGTGAGGTAGCCGCGGTCGTCCATGGCGCCGAGATCGCCGGTGTGCAGGAAGCCGTCCGGGTCCAGCGCCGCCGCGGTGGCCTCGGGATCGTGCAGGTAGTGCACGAACTGCTGGTAGCCCCGGGCGCACAGCTCGCCGACCTCGCCAGTTGCGACCACCCGTCCGGTCGCCGGATCGGTCACCTTGCAATCCACCTGGGGCAACGGACGTCCGACCGTGTGACGACGGTCCTCGATGCTGTCGTCGGGCCGCGTCAGGCTCAGCACCGGCGCGAGTTCGGTTTGGCCGTAGAGGTTGTAGACGTTCGCACCGAACAGGTCGGTGGCCGCGTCGATCAGCCTGGACTCCACTGGGGAGGCGCCGCCCATGATCACCGCGAGCTGGGGAGCAGGCAGAGCCCTGTCCCGCTGCTGGTCGACCAACGCCGACAACACCGCGGGAACGTAGAACAAGACCTCGACGGCTTCCTCGCGCATCGCCTCGAGTACCGGGCCGGGCACGAACCGCTCGACCAGGACGATGGTTCCCCCGGCCCACAGCGGCCCGAGGGTTCCAATGACGCATCCTGCGGTGTGGAACATCGGCAGCGGGTTCATGCAGACCGGGCGATCGGGCAGCGCGGCGGCCTCGACGGTGAGCTTGGCGACGTTGACCAGCGAGCGGTGCCGCAGCGCAACGCCTTTGGGTCGGCCGGTGGTTCCCGACGTGTACTGCAGCATGGCGATCTCGTCGGCACTGCCCACGGCGTCGTCGAGCACCGCCGGGTCCGGCACTCGAGCGCACCACATCGCGCGATCCGACAACGAGATACAGCGGAGTCCGGGAATCCTGGCGGCCACCCGCGTGGCTACCTCGGCCATCGGATAGTCGCGGTTGACGTCACCGTGCAGCAGAATCGTCGACCCGGAATGCGCGACGGCGTAATGCAGATCATCCTCCGGCAGTGCCGGGTTGAGCGCCACCAGCACCATACCGGCCAGTGCAGCGCCGTACTGGATGATCGGCCATTCGACGACGTTCGGGGCCCACAGGGCGATCTGGCTTCCCCGGTCGGCCAGCCGCGCCAGCGCGGTGGCGACCCGGCACGCCTCGACGAACAGCTCGCCGTAGCTCAATCGCACGGGAGTTGCACTGCCGTGGCATGTTCCGATCAGCGCTGTGCGCTGCGGGTCGCTGCCGGCCCGCTCGGCCAGCAACTCACCCACTGTCAGGTCGACCAGCTCCGTGGAGCGGTCGGCCGTCCAGTAGGCGTGCGCCGGGCCGCCGGTCATACCGGGTTGGTGCCCAGCTTCGCCTGGCTCATATCGCTGACCTCCGACCAGCGTTCGGTGATCTCGTCCAGGCTCGGTGCTGCGGAGAAGGTGACCCCATCGTTCTGGAACTGGGCGACCCGCTGCACCAGCCCACCCCCGACGACGAAAACCGAGCCGGTGTCGTGGTTCTGTTCGGAGAGCAGGTAGCCGACGGCAGGCGCGACCAGCTCGGGGTTGAGCTTGTCGAGGACTTCCTGGGGCGCAACGTCCGCAGTCATCCGGGTGGCGGCCAGCGGCGCAATAGCATTGGCGGTGATGTCGTACTTGGCCCCTTCGATGGCCAGGGTGTTGATCAGTCCGACCAGCCCTGCCTTCGCAGCACCGTAATTGGCCTGCCCGAAGTTGCCGTACAGCCCGCTGGTCGACGTGGCGACCACGATCCGGCCGAAGCCCTGTTCGCGCAGATGCGGCCACGCCGCCCGGATCACGTTATAGCCGCCGTGCAGGTGCACCTGGAGCACCGCATCCCAATTCTCCTGCGTCAGCTTGTGGAATGCGCCGTCCCGGAGGATTCCCGCGTTGCTGACGATGCCGTGCACCGCGCCGAACTCCTCCAGCGCGGTGGCGACGATCTCGGCTGCCCCCTCGGCGGTGGCCACCGACGAGTAGTTCGCGACGGCACGGCCACCGTCGCTGCGGATCTCGTCCACGACCGCGTCGGCCATGCTGGTGGACGATCCCGAGCCGTCTCTGGCTCCGCCGAGATCGTTCACGACGACCAGTGCGCCGTTGGCGGCGAGGAATCGCGCGTACGCGCGGCCCAGCCCTCCCCCGGCTCCGGTGACGACGACGACGCGGTCCTGCAATCCTGGCACTAGCTGTTCTCCTTGAGCTTGTCGATTGTCATGAGCCGCGACGCGGCTCGCGGGACACCACGGAAATGAACGAGACGCACCCTCCCGGCCGACCGCCGAGGTTGTGGGTCAGCGCGGTGTGCGGATCGGACAGCTGGCGGGCACCCGCCTCACCGCGGAACTGCAGCCACGCCTCATAGAGCATGCGCAGACCGCTGGCCCCGACCGGGTGACCGAAACTCTTCAGGCCACCATCGGGGTTGACCGGCAGCCGGCCCCCGGCGTCGAACTCACCGCCCAGCACGTCCTTCCACGCCTGACCGGGCTCGGCGAATCCGAGGTCTTCCATCAAGACGATCTCGGTCGGGGTGAAACAGTCGTGGACCTCGGCCAGCGACAGCTGGACAGCCGGGTTGTCGATACCGGCCTGGGCGTAGGCGTCCCTGGCCGACTTCACGACCTCCGGAAAGGTCGTGAAGTCGTAGCCGGGGTCGGTCGTCCCCCTGGTCGAGCCCGCCACCAGTGACAATGCGTTGACATACATTGGGCTGTCGGTGAATTCGTGGGCCCGCTCGGCAGGCACGATCAGCGCACACGCCGCGCCGTCGGACACGCCGGAGCAGTCGTAGACGCCGAGGCGGCCGGCGACCTTGGGCGCGGAGTCGATGGCCTCTTTGGCGACGGACTTCCGGAACTGCGCCTTCGGGTTACGTGAGCCGTTGTCGTGGTTCTTCCAGGCGACGTGGGTCATCGCCGCACGCATCTCGTCGGGGTGCACGCCGTACCGCGCGCAGTAGGCCGGGTCGAGGAGGGAGAACGCCGCCGGCGCCGTCATCGACAGCTCGGCAGCAGTACCGTCGGCCGGCGGGTCCTGGCGCAGGAGTCCGGAATAGCCGGAGTCCTTCAGCTTTTCGACGCCAACGGCCATCGCGATGTCATAGGCACCGGACGCCACCGCATAACAGGCGTTGCGGAACGCTTCCGATCCCGAAGCGCACATGTTCTCGACCCGGGTGACGGGTTTGTCGTCGCTGCCGAGCGCGCGGCTCAACGTCAGCCCGGACATTCCTGAGCTCAGAGTCCCCAGCCAATAGGCATCGATGTCGGCGGATGTCAGCCCGCCCGCCCCGCTCAGGCATTCCTGATACGCCTCGAGAATCAGGTCCTCGGTCGAGGTGTCGAAGCGCTCCCCGAAGTGGCTGCAGCCCATCGCGACAACGGCGACCCGCCCGGCGATTCCATTACTGCCCATCGCGCAGCACCGCCTTCCAGAAGTAGTTGTGCACACCGTCGGCGGTGAACAGGCGGCGGAACGTGAAGCCGACCCGGTCGCCCACCTGCACCTCCCGCGACCCGACGTCGGCCATTTCGACGGTGAACCGCCCACCGCCGTCGACGTCGACGACGGCCTGGACCATCGGCGGCGACGGCGAATAGGCGAGCCGATCGACGGTGTAGGTGACGACCGTCGCACCGAGTTCGGCGATGCGGACCATGCTCATCGGTTCCGAAGACCCACACGCCCGGCACACCCGCAGCGGCGGCAGATGGACGAATCCGCAGCCGTCACAGCGGGTTCCGGTGAGGCCGAACTTCCACTCCTGAGCCCGCGCGGACGGTGGTCCCGCCGGCTTGTCGGGTTCAGGGCGTCGGGGTGGCTCGAAGGCGACCAGCCCACGCCAGGACAGGTACTTCAGGTAGTCGGCCGGGATGCCGTCGGCCCGTTGGGCCGCTACGGCGCGCTGTTGACGGGCACCCGGCAACGCCGCGGTGGTCTGCAGCACCACCGCGTCGCAGCCATCGGTCGCCGAGACCACCAGAATGGTGTCGCCCGGCTCGGCGACATCGAGCGCGTCGCAGAGCGCGATCGCCGCATCCGCCGCCCCGCTGTGCCCTACCGGTGAGGACCTGATCGACTTCCGCCCCTTCACCAGAGCTCCGGCGCCCTTGACGATCCCGGCGTTGGGGCAGGCGACGACGACATGGTCCGCCTCGACCACGCCCGCAGCATCCAGGACCTGCTCGGTGGCGGCGCGCACGAGTGCGGAGTAGCGCGCAAAGCCGAAGCGCTCCTCCCATTGCCGGCCGGTGATGTCGGTGGGAACCCGCCAGCGGTCGAGGAATTCGTCGGTCAGCGCGGTGGTAGCCAACACGTCGGCGATCGACGGACCGTCACCGAACAGCAGTGCTGCCGCCCCGTCGCCGCCCAGTTTCTCGTCGGCCGAGCCGGGACGACCGACGCGGACGTCGGCGCATACCGCCAATCCGCCGCCCGCCGCCGCGGCCCGGATCGCGGCGAATCCACTACGGCCGGAACCGCAGAAGTCGGCGGCGAACACCTCGGGTGGTAGACCCAGCGCAGCGTGAATCGCCGTGGCGTTGGTCTTGTCGGCGTACGCCGGGCTGGACGTGGCGAAGTAGATCGCCTGCGGTGCGCTCTGCTCGCCCAGCGCCGAACCCGCTGCGGCCACCGCCATCGTGGTGGAATCCTCGTCGTAGCTGGCGACGACGCGGTCACGGCTGGGCGTCCCGATGTCGGCGCCGGCGAGCCGGAACCGCGGCACATAGCTCGCATAGGCCAGCAGCCCGGCGGTCACGACACTCCCCGGAACACCGCGGCGATCCCCTGCCCGCCGCCGATGCACATGGTCTCCAGCGCCAATCCGCCTCCGCGGCGGCGCAGTTCGTGCAGCATCGTGGCCAGGATGCGCACACCGGTCGCCCCGATCGGGTGGCCCAGCGAGATTCCCGACCCGTTCACATTGAGGCGGTCCTCGACGTCCTCGAGTTTGACGCCCCATCCACTCAGCACGGCCAGCACCTGCACGGCGAAGGCCTCGTTGATCTCGATCAGGTCAAGATCGTCGAAGCCCAGTCCCGTTCTGGCAAAGAGCTTTTCGACCGCACCGACGGGACCGATGCCCATCCGCGACGGCTCACAGCCGACCGCTGCCCATCCTTCGAGATAGCCGATGGGTTCCAGGCCGAGTTCCTCCAGCCGGTCCTCGGCCACCACCAGGCAGGCCGCGGCGGCGTCGTTCTGCTGGCTGGAGTTGCCTGCGGTGACCGTGCCGTCCGGCACCACGGTGCGCAGCCGGGCCAGCGTCTCGGGCGTGGTCTCGGGGCGCACCCCCTCGTCGCGGTCGACGGTGACCGGCTCACCGCGGCGTTGCGGTACGGGCACCGGGATGATCTCGTCGTCGAAAGCGCCGGCCTGCTGTGCGGCCACGGCGCGCTGATGGCTGCGGGCGGCGAACGCGTCGGCGGCGTCGCGGCCGATACCGTAATCGCGCGCCAGGTTCTCGGCCGTCTCGATCATCCCGCTGATCGCCCCGAATCGCCATGCCGGCTGGGACATTTCGCGGCCACGGTCCAGCCGGTCGTAGAGGGTCTGGTTGCCCGACCTCGAGCCCCAGCGCGCAGTCGTGGTGTAGTGCTCGATGTTGCTCATCGATTCGACGCCGCCAGCCAGCACGACGTCGGCGGCCCCGGTCTGCACGGTCATCGCCGCGGTCACCACCGCCTGTAACCCGCCGCCACAGCGGCGATCGATCTGCAGGCCGGGGACGGTGATCGGCAGGCCGGCGTGCAGCGCCACCCAGCGGCCGATGCAGGGCGCCTCCGAGTTGGCGTAGGACTGGGCGAAGACGACATCCTCGATCAGCACAGGGTCGACACCGCTGGCCTCGACGACGGCACGGGTCACCTGCGCGGCGAGGTCCTCTGCGCGCAGCGGGCGCAGCGCCCCGCCGAACGTGCCGACCGGTGTGCGCCGCGGCGCGACGATCGCGGCCCGTCTCATATCGTTCCCTCGTCCCGCCATCGGTTCGCCGATGGGTCGAGCAGCGCCGTCAGGCGCTCGTCGGGCAGCCACACGAGGGTCTCCAACTCCAATGCGTCGAGGAAGCGCACCCGATGGGTGCGCAGGTCTTCCAGCCGCAGCCGCGGGCCGTTGGCGTCGAGGTCGACGGTCACCGAGACCTGAGCGAATTCACTGGCCACCACTGCCGGTTGTGCCTGATCCGGTTCCATGCGCCCCTCAGATCAGGAAGCCGAGGGTGGGCAGCGGGCGGTCGTTGTCTACCAGGACGACCTTCTTGTACACCAGGCGCAGGCCAGCGTCGGTGCGCCGCAGCCGGTAAGTCGTGCGCCCGCCCCACAGATGCGTGCCCCGGACCCGCGATTCGAGCAGCAGGAAGTTGGCGCCGACCTCGAGGTCGACACCACCCACGGAAGTGGTCCTGCCACCAAGGAATTCGATGTTGCTCAGCAGGCGGCGCATATTGGACGGGGGTGCCTGGGCGTACCGCTTGCCGGTGCGGATCTGCTTGAGCCGCGTCCCGATCCGGCTGCGGTTGTCGCAGATGATGGCCATCTGGTTGCCGGGCTGAGCAGCACTGGCGCCGTTGGCCGGCACCCAGTAGAGCGCGTCGTCGGTCCACAGCGCTTCCCACGAGTCAAAGTCGTTCTCATCGGCGAGGCGGGCCTCGCGGAACAGGAACTGCTCGACCTCGAACCGATCGAATTCGGTTGGTACGGGCAGAAGTTCATCGCTCATTGTCGCGGTCATCGTCAGTCCTGCTCTATCAACTGCTTGTAGTGCGACCAGAACGCCCGCATACCCGTCTCGTCGGTGTTGGTGCCGATGGTGAATCCGTGCTCGTCGACCCGCTCGCGATTCAGCCCCCGCCGTACATCGAGCCATTCTGGGTTCAGCACCTCGAGGCCGGCCTGGTTGCGCTCGTACATCTCGGTGTCGTCGGCCAGCAGCATGCCCGCAGGCCCCACCGACGCCAGACACTGTGACACCAAACGCTTGTTGAGCTCGGGTGCACCCACGAGCTGCACAGCGGTGGAGTACTGCACGCACTCCCGGACCGACACCGGCTGCAGGTTGAACACCTGGATCTCGGCGATGAACAGGTTCGGGAAGATCATCACGTGCGGGGCACCCTCGATGAGGATCTGTTCGGCCGCCTCGCCATGACGTGCCCGCATGGCCGCGACGTATTCGGGGACCCGTGATTCGGTGGTGCCGAACCAGCGCATCGGGGTGGCGTGCTTGCGGAACTCCGGACGCAGGTCGTTCTCGCTGTGGCCGTTGCCGAGATCACGGGTCACCGCGGTCGAGGAATCGCTGTAGAGCGGGCCGATCGTGGACTGTGTGACACCGAGGATCGCTCCGTGCACGAACTGCGGGTGGTAGCCGTCAGTCTCGTTCTCCACCACCAGCTTCCAGTTGGCGCGGGTCTGGTGCTGCAACCACCCGGCGTTCAACTCGACGGTGCCCTCGGGCGACAGCCCGCACAGACGGTCGATCTCGCCTGCCGCGGCACCGAGGTGCTCGAGCAGACTGGGACCGTCGGAGGCGAAGCTGCCGAAGACGAAGCCGCGATAGGAGTCCATCCGCGGCACCCGGCCCATCGGCATGTCGAGTTGACGCTGCCCGTATCCCTTGAAGAACGGAAACCCGATCAGCTCACCGGTATTGCGGAACGTCCAGCCGTGGAAGGGGCACCGGAATGTGCTCGAGTTGCCCTTGGCGTCGTCGCAGACCTGGTTTCCCCGGTGGCTGCACCGGTTGAGCAGCAAGTGGATCTGTCCGTCTCGGTCGCGCGTCATGATCACGTCCTGCAATCCCAGCTTCTTGCGGACGTAGTCGTTCGGCCGGGCGACCTCACTCTCGTGGCCGACGAATACCCAACTGCGGTACCAGATCTTCTGCAGTTCTTCAGCGAAGATCGTCGGGTCGGTGTACATCGACCCGTGCACCTTGTCGTGGCGGATCAAGCGGTCGTAGCGGCCTGCGGTAGCCGCGGCCGGATCGATCACCGAAGTCATTGCCGTACTCCTTGTGTGGTTCCGAATACCGGGCTCCGCTTGGCGGCGAACGCGTCGACCGCCTCGGCGAAGTCATCGCTGTCGAACAGGCGCGCCTGTTCCGCGGCCTCCCGGTCCAGCACGTCCAGCGGGTGCATGGTCGGGGCGGTCGCCAACATCGTCTTGATGACGCCGAGCGCTTGTGCGGGCCGCTGTGCCAGCGTGGCGGCATCCGCGACCGCTGCGGCAAGCGCTTGGCCCGGCTCGGCCAGGCTGTCGACCAACCCGAGTTCGAATGCGTCGGTGGCGCTGATCGGCGCGGGGAACAGGATCAGCTGACGGGTTCGGGCCACGCCGATGCGGGCAGGCAGCGAGACGTAGGTACCCATGTCGCCGGACAGGCCGACGTTGGTGAAGGTCGCCGCGAAGCGGGCGTCGCGGGCGGCGATCACCCGGTCGCAGGCCGCCGCAAGGCCGACACCGGCACCGAATGCGGATCCCTCGACCGCGGCCAGCACCGGCTTGGGGGTGGCCCAGATCGCACGAATCACCCGCTGCGCCAGATTGATGCGCTCGAGGGCCGCTTCGGCGGACATCCTGGTCATGGTCGCGATGTCGCCGCCGGAGCAGAACGAGCCGCCCGCACCGGTCAGCACGATCACCCGCACTCCGGCGTCGGCGTCGGCCGCCTCGATCGCCTCTGCCAAAGCGATGCGCAGCGGCAGGTCGATCGCGTTGCGGACCGTCGGCCGGTTCAGCGTGATCGTGCGAACGGGGCCGGCGTCGTCGATGAGGACGCTCATAGGCCGCCGAACTTCGGGGGACGCCGTTCGATCACCGCGCGCAGTCCTTCCAGCGCGTCCGCCGTGCCGGAAAGCTCGGAGACGGTACGGGCTTCTTCGGCCAACCGCTGTTCTACCGACTGCCCGACCCCGCTCCACACCAGTCGCTTGGTGGCCGACAGCGCGGCCGTGGGCAGTTGGACCAGCTGGGCGGCGAGTTCCTCGGCACGTGCCGTCAGGGCGTCGTCGTCGACGACTTCGGTGATGAGCCCGATGTCGGCGGCCTCGCTGGCCGACAGCGTGGGATTCGTCAGCAGTATCCGCAGCGCCTGCCGCAGCCCGACGAGCTGCGTCAGCGTCACCGACGAGCCGCCGTCGGGAGCCATCCCGACCCGGACCGCACCCGAGAAGAATTTCGCCGACCGTGCGGCGACGACGATGTCGGAGGCACACACCAGGCCCAGTCCTCCGCCGCCGGCGGCGAACCCCTGCACGGCGGTGACGACGGGGACCCGCAGCTGGATCAGCGCCGCGGTCGCCAGCTGCAGCCAGGCCGTGGCTTCACGCAGGTAGTCGGGTAGATCGGCACCCTTGGATTCGAAGGTCTTGACGTCGCCGCCCGCGCAGAAGTTGCGGCCCTCACCGGTGAGGAGGACGACGCGTACCGCCGGGTCGGCATGGCAGGTCAGGATCGCTTCGTGCAGCGCCTTGAGGATCTCAACGTTGAGGCCGTTGGACGCCTCGGGCCGGTTCAGCCGCAGCCGGGCGATGCCGTCGCCGACTTCCAAGACCACTGGCGCGTCGATCGATGTCGTCATGCCCGAACCTCTCTGCTCTGGAATGCCGTGACGCTGTCCGATCCCGCGTCGCCGGCGATGTGGCGGACCACCGCATCCATCTCGGCGTCCAATCCCGCGCGCAGGCCGTCGTCGATTCCGACGGCCACGAGTCGTTTGATGGTGATCACCGCGTCGCGGCGGCGGTCAGCGAGCCGGGTGGCGAAACGCGCAACGCCGTCGTCGAATTCATCCTGCGGAAAGGCCCGGTAGGCCAAGCCCAGTCGCACGGCGTCGAGCCCGGAGAGCCGATCGCCCGATAGCAGTACGCCCAGCGCCTGCTGGCGACCGATGATGCGCGGCAGCCGGGCCGTGCCGCCCCCGCCGGGAACCATCCCGTAGTTGACGTGGTTGTCGGCGATCTTGGCCGTCTCACTGACCAGGACGATGTCGACGGCCTGCATCAGCTCGAAGCCGCCCGCCGCCGCGGACCCCTCGACCGCGGCGATGACCGGGATCTCGACACCGGCGATCGCGTCGCACGCTGCACGGAAGGCGGCAAACAATTCTGCGAGCGCGACAGGTCCCTGGGCACGCAGTCGTTCGACCTCTTCGAAGTCACCGCCGGCGCAGAAGTTTCCGCCGCTGCCCCGGATCACGATCACGTTGACCGCGGGTTCGGCGCCGAGGGATTCGATGGCCTCGCGCAGCGCACGTGCCAGGCCGGTGTTGATCGCGTTCATCCGATCCGGACGGTTCAGGGTGATCCACCCGACGTGACCGTCGAGCGACGTCGTGACGCTCATCTGGGTCTCCTCGAAAGCCGGATATGGACAAATCTAATCGAAATTTCTAATCTAGGTTAAACCAATTGCCGGGGTGGCCTCAAGTGCGCCCCAACCAGGAAGGGTCAACGTGGATCTGGGACTGGCCGACGCCCGCGTCGTGATCACCGGCGGCGCATCCAACATCGGCCGCGGCATCGTGCACCAGTTCGCCGCCGAGGGTGCGCGGATTGTGTTGAACGACATCGACGAACCGCAGGCCGAGAAGGTCAAGACCGAGGCGCTGGAGTTGGGGGCAGCCGCTGTCGAACTGGCGATCGCCGACCTGACGACGCAGATTGGCGCCGAGACCGCGGTGGGTACCGCCGTCGACAACTGGGGCGGCATCGATGTGCTGGTCAACAACGCCGGGTGGAGTGTTCCCGGCTTCGTCGCAACCGACACCGACCGAGACAAATGGCAGCGCACCATCGAGATCAATTTGTTCTCGGCGATCGGCGCTACGCAGGCCGCGATCGGTCCGATGAAGGAGGCTGGCGGCGGGTCGATCGTCTTCATCGCCAGCGACGCCGCCTTCGGACAGATCCGCCAGGGCGTCTACGGTGCATCGAAGGCAGCCATGGTGGCACTGGCCCGCACGACGGCACGCGAGCACGGCAGGCACGGCATCCGCTCCAATATCGTCTGCCCCGGTCTGGTGATCCCGGAGAGCCCCGACGCGGTGGGCGCGGCCAGCCTGTGGTCGGTCGGCCAGGACGAGGTGTTCAACCCCAAGCAGATCGAGTTCATGCTCAAGGACACCCCGACGCGCAAGCTCACCACCGCCCACGATGTCGGGAACGCGTGTTTGTTCTTCGCCTCTCCGGTGGCTGCCGGTCAGGTGACCGGGCAGCTGATCTCGGTCAGCGGCGGCTACACGATGCCTTAGCGATTCGCGCGAGACGATTCGCGCGCCGAACGTGAGTGTTCTCGTCGAGATCAGCGACGTTCGTCAACGGAGAACACCACGCTCGGCGAGGTCGCGCCTGGGTTCCACCAGCACCCTGCCCAACAGCCCCACCGAGCTGGCGATGCCACCGACGACCGTCAACGCGGCCAGATGGACGAGGAGCATCGGCGGATTGTCGACGGAATGGCGCACCGACAGGTACAGGATTCCGGAGCCGAAAAGCCCCGCCGCGAATGCCATCGGCACGATCGGGATCAGGTAGAGGTACGCGGCGCCGCGCAGGAGTGGCGCGAGTCGATAGATGACGATGCCGCTGACCAAGGCCGACATCGCATTCGTGAAGCCCAGGAAGATCGGGTAACCGAGCACGACGAACGGTTGACTGTCTTGATACTCATAGACTTTCAGCACGCTGACGTAGGTCATCTCCGCCGCGATCGCCATCACCACGATGAACGCGTACATCATCCACACGGTGCGGATCGCCGGCCGGCGAGCGATGGTGCGGGCGATGAACACGCTGGCGCCCCCGTAGAATGCCAGGTAGGCCGCGGGCACCCAAATCGGTTGGTGGCTGCCGAATGTCGTGTAGAGGTGCCATTGCCCCTGTTCGCGGAACCACAACCCGTACAGGTGGTCGAACAGCGGTTCCATCAGGCAGGTGAGCGTCCCGCTGACGAGGACGAACAGCGGCCACACGATCGATTCCCGACGACACAGGCGGGCGACCCAGATGAGCACCGCGACCGCCAGCGCGAAGGTGAGCACGGTGGCGATCCATTGGCCGGCCGGCCAGACGGGCGTATCGATTCCCATCGTCGTCACAGGTGCCATCACAACCTCCGATCAGCCGGCCAGCAGGTAGCTGGGCAGGTCGGCATACGACGTGCCGATCAGCCCGAGCCAGTTGAACGGCAGGTGGTACACGAACACCAAAGTGACCATGCAGAATCCGAGGACCGCGAAATTGCGGACGTGCGGACGTAGCGACGGGCGCCACCGGTCCGCGCCGAGCTCGATCGGCGACTCCCCCACCGGCCGCTCCTGCGCCTCCATCCGCGCCCACGTGAAGACACATCCGACGAAGGCGACCAGGACCGACTCGTAGATGGGGAACTGATGCACCTCTCCCGGCCATAGCGTCAGGGGCTCATAGGTTTTCGCGAACGCGTACGCGTGGGTGGTCCTGATGACGACGTTCTCCACCACAAAATCGAAGATGAATTCGAAAATGAAGATGAAGACAAACAAGCGGAACTTCGACATGGCCGGCCACCGGCGGCGTACGCGCTGCGCCTCGTGGCAGGCCACGATGGCCACGCCGGCACAGAAGTAGATGTACATCGGCGGTCCCCAGATCAGCGACTCCGCATAACGACTCGGCGCGTCCGGATTGTGGAACGGCAGGAAGCGAACCCAGACCCCGCGGTTGACATTCGCGCTGTTCCAGGCGAACAGATACTGCTGCACGTTGAGGAAGGCATCGGCGACGAAGCAGATGATGCCGCCGATGACGAACTTGCCGTCCAGACTCAGCGAGCCGGTCTGGCGCAGCGGCTTGACCACGCAATACCAGATGAACGCCGCCATCACCGCCAGACTGATCGCCTCGAAGATCCGCAGCGCGATCAGTCGCCAGTCCTCCATGACATCGGGCCCGATCCTCGGCGCCGGGGTGAACTCCTCACCCGAAGTCACCCATCGCACAATGACTTCGGCGCAGATCGCAAACCAGACGACGCCGATCAGGGCCAGGAACGTCGCGGGGCCCTGCCGCCCGAGCGGCGGTGGATTCACGGCCGGCTTCTCGGCGACCGCGTCATCGGCGCCCGTGGTCAACGACATCCGACCTCCAGTAGACAAATAGGACACTTTGTAATCGTTAGGGTGATAATGACGCCATATATGCGATGATGTCAACGCCGTCTTCACCTGAGGAGTCCGCTGACATGACGCCGGTCCCACGCGCCGCTGCCCGCAGCCGTGTTGTCGCCGCGGCGCGGGAATTGTTCCGCACCAACGGAGTACGCGCGGTGACGATGACGGATGTCGCGCGGGGCGCCGGCTACAGCCGACAGATGGTGTACAAGGTGTTCTTCGATCGCCGCGAGTTGGTGCTGGCCGCCGCCATCGAGCGGATCGTCGAGATCGCCGATGCCGCCACGCCCGGCGCCAGCGTTCCGGACGGAAGCTTCACCGAATCGTTCGTCGAACTGTCCGTCCAGATCATCGAAACCCTGCGCAACGACCCCGAGTTGTCGGTGCTCCTCGGCGACGGCAGTCCGATCACCGCCCACGAGGCGCTGTGGTCCCCGGAACTGGTAGAGCGCGGGTTGCGGTTCTGGCAGCCCTGGCTGGATGTCGGCCGCGCCCGACACCTGCTTCGCGACGACTTGTCGAATCGGGATCTGTCCGACTGGCTGCACACCGTCTACGCGTCGATCATCTTGCGCCGCAACATCCCCCAGGACGAGGAGCGGGCGATGATCGAACGATTCGTGATGACCTCACTGGCGATGGCCAGCGCCGTTCCCCGCTGACATCGAGTTTCACGTTTTGCGGCGCTGCACTCGAACTTCCCCTGCGAAACGTGAAATTCGAATGGGTCACTTGCCGTAGAGGGTGCCGTTCCACATCGCGACGAGTGGGCCGACCATGGCCTCCTCGTCGGTGAGTTCGGGATCGACGCCCATACCGGCAATGTGCAGCACCCGCTCGGTACTCCAGAACAGGGTGGCCGCCAGGGTCCGGCTCGGCAGATCCGACGTGATCAGCCCCGCCTCGCGCTCCCTATCGATCTCGACGGCACCGGCGGCGACAAAGCGCTCGACGACCGCGAGCCAGAGCGAACGCAGCGGCCGCTCACTGTGCCAGTGCTGATTGGCCGCCTGCAACACCGCACGGTGCCGATGCCACGCGCGGGTCACCGCACGGATACTGCGCTCCAACGCCAGTGACGGCGGATCATCGGGTGAACGCTCCAAGAACGGCTGCACCGTACCGAAGATGTCCTCCATCGCGGCCTCGAGCAGACCGGACAGGACCGAGAACTTCGAGGAGAAGTAGAAGTAGAACGTCGCCCGCGAGATGCCCGCTTCGGTGAGGATCTGCGCCACGCTGATATCGGCGAACGGCTCACGTTCCATCAGCCGGGCCGTCGCCGCGTAGATGGCATCGACCGGCGGCACCCCGTTGAGGTCGACCGATCGCGGTCGACGCGTCGCCTCTGTCATCGCAGCCACCTTACCGTCGCCCGGCGCCGCTCCAGGCGGCGCGTTCGAGAAATTTAATCCAATTTCAAACAGGGTATACACATTGTCTAGACACGATGTTAGTGTGAGCTGGTCCACAGTCGCCAGACGGCGGCGCCGCGCCGCTCGCCGCGGAGAAACCGCAGGTGGAGCGGGCATGCGGGCACCCGATCATAAGGAGAGGCCGAATCGATGAGTCCCACGTTGAGCCTGAGTTGGTCACCCCTGGTGCAGGGCCAGGGCTGGCCGCCCAATATCCAGCCGGCCCCCGGTGATTTCAGCGTCAGCCTGGGCGCGGAGATCGCCTTCTTCCTGATCGCCGGCGCCCTGGTCGTCGTCTTCGCCCTGCCCTGGGCCATCCGGGCCGCAGTGAAGAGCCGCAACTACATCCCGCTGATCGTGATGGCCAGTGGGCTGATCTGCAGCTTGCTCGAGCCGATGCTCGACCTGCTCGGCCATCTGCATTGGGCCAACAACCTCATGCCGGCGTTCACCAACTTCGGCATCACCGTGCCCCTGCTGATCCCGCCGTGCTACGTGGCGTTCCTGGGGCTGGAAGCCTATTTCTGCTACTTCGTGATCCGCAACGGCGCCCACGCCAGCCACTTCGTGATGCTGCTGGGGATGGGAATCGTCACCGACGCCGTCATGGAGACCGCGGGCATCAACCTGGGCACCTACCTCTACTACGGTGTGCAGCCGTTCAGCTTCCTGAACTTCCCGTACTGGTGGGGCTTCATCAACGGTGGTTCGTTCGTCACGATCGGCGCCATCCTCGCCTACGCCGTCCCGAGACTCAAAGGCGCGCACAAGCTCTGGCTGCTACTGGTGGCTCCATTCGGCATGATGGTCGCCTACTTCGGTGTGGGCTGGCCGCACATCCTGATCCACAATTCCACGCTGCCGACCGCGGTGCGCTGGATCGGCGCCGCCGTGATGATGGCGATGATGGTGGGCTGGATGTTCGTGCTGCATCGCCTTGTCGGCCGGCCGAATTCGCAGCCTGCTCCGAAGTGGACCTTCTGGCGGGTGTTCGCCTACGGCAAGTTCATCCCGACCCGCACCGGCCGCCAGAACCTGTGGCGCAAAATGTGCGAGGAAGGTGGCGTCAAGCCCGGTGACGGAATCGCGGTCGATCCCGAGGATCCTGCTCAGGCGATCGTGGTCGGGCCGACCATCATCATGAACGGTGGCCAGCAGAACCGCCAACCGGCCGCCACGCTCTGACCCGCGGAGACGGTGGGCCGGTTCCGAGTGCAAACCGGTTCCGGCCCATCGCCTTCCGTTCGTTCCCACTTACACTCGATGAGGTTCTTGTCATGTCCCAAACTGCCCAGCCCCCACGTGAAGCCGATGTCGTCGTCGTCGGCTCCGGGCACAACGGTCTCGTCGCGGCGGCCTACCTGGCCAAGGCGGGGCTCAACGTCCTCGTCGTCGAGGCGGCGGCCACCGCCGGCGGGATGACGTCGACGAACTCCTTCGCACCGGAAGCACCGGAATACACCATCAACGAGGCCTCCATCCAGGCGTCGCTGTTTCGTACCACCACCATCAACGACGACCTGGAACTGTCGACCCGCTACGGCCTGCGCCAGACGGTCATCGATCCCGCGCACTTCCAGCTCGCCGCCGACGGGAGTTCACTGGGGCTCTGGCGCGATCCGCGCAAGACCGCCTCGGAGCTCGAGCACTTCTCCCGCAAGGATGCTCGCGCGCTGCTCGAACTGTACGAAGTGATCGACGCAGCCGTGGAAATCGGCCTGCCGATGATGCAGACCAATGTCGTGACACCCGATATCTCGGCAATTCTGAAGGCCGCCAAAGGCGTTGCGAAGAATCGCAAGCAACTCAGCGCGATCGGGCGCTGGATGGCCAGTTCCCAGACCGAAGCGGTCGAAGAGAGCTTCGAGCACGACATGATCCGCGCGCCGTTACTGACGTCGCTGCCGTTCATGCCCTTCGACGCCGACCTGTCCGGCTGGTCGCTGATTTACCTGGGCGTGCTGTCCAAGTACGGCGTTGCGATGTTCCACGGCGGAACCGGCTCACTGCCGAAGGCGCTGATCGGGGTCATCAAGGACAACGGCGGCGACATCATCACCAGCTCGCCGGTCGAGGAACTCATCGTCGAGTCCAACCGCTGCGTCGGTGTCCGCGTCCGTGGCGGCAGCGAGATCCGGGCCCGCCGTGGAGTTTTGACCGCCTGCAGCCCCAAGACCACGCTGACCCGGCTGCTCCCCCGCGGAATTCTCGAGCACAAGAAGCAGGTCGCCGCCGATCACATCCCGACCCGCAAGCGCGGTATCGCAGACGCCAAAGTCAATGTCGCGCTATCGGGACGAGTCGACATGTCCAAGCACGAGAAGTGGCGTGGCGACGGCATCGACCTTAGGCTGGCCTGCAACTGCTACCACACCTACGAACAGGCCAAGGAAGCCGCCAAGGCCTGCGTCCGCGGCCAGGTGCCCGACGCGATCCCCGGTTTGGCACAGGTGACCAACGCGTTCGATCCCTCGATGTCGCCGCCGGGCAAGGATTTGTGGTGGTTCTGGACCGGGCTGACCCCGTCGTTCCCCGAAGAGGGCTGGGACGTGGCGCGCAAGAAGATCACCGACAGCATCATCAAAGACGCCGACCAGTACTACAAGGGCGTCGAAGATCTGCAGGTCGCGGTGCGTCCGCTGGTGCTGCCCGATATCGAAGAACGGTTCTGGGCGATCGACGGTTCGGTCTACCACGTCGATCCGACGATCAGCCGATTCGGGCCCAACAAGCCGGTGAGCGGATTCGCCGGCTACCGCACGCCGGTCGAAGGGCTGTTCCTGACCGGGTCAGGCACCCACCCGGTCGCCGGGATCAGCGGTATGCCGGGCCAGAACGCCGCGCGCACCATGCTCAAGCAGTTCCGGCTGGAGGATCAGGGCGGACGCCTCGGTGCTCTCAAAGACCGACTGCGCCGGGAACGCCGGCGCGCTGCGCTCACCGAGAACCCCTACACGAGCGGGCCCAACGACCCCTTCCCGGGCCGATGACGCGCGAGATTCAACGCACCATGGCGATCTGCGGTGCGGCATTCGTCCTGTTGCTGTTCCCGTCGATCATCATGATCGGGCTGCTACCGCCGATGTCACCGCTGCGCACGGCAGACCAGGTGGCGCAGTTCTGGTCGACCAACACCGGCCTCAAACGGGTGGGGCTGGTGATCATGCTGGCAGCAGCGGGATTACAGGCACCCTTCGGCGCTCTGATGGCGGTCCGCATCCGGCAGATGGAAGGCAGCCGATATTCCGCACTGGCCTACACCCAACTGGTCGGCACCGGTCTTGCGGTGGTCGCCATTCTCATGCCGACATTCGCCTTCGCCGCCGCGTCCTACCGTCCGGAACGCGATCCCGAGATCACCCAGGCGCTCAACGATCTGGGGTGGCTGCCGTTCGTGATGAACTGGCCGGCAGCCACTATCCAGTGTCTGGTCATCGGATTCGCGATCTTCGGCGCCAAGACCATGATCTGGCCACGGTGGCTGGGCTACTTCAACGTGTGGTGCGCCTTCATCTTCGCCGCCGGCGGGCTGGTGGTGCTGTTCAAGGACGGCGTCTTCGCGTGGAACGGGCTGCTGGCCTTCTGGCTGGTTGCGGTGTTCTTCGGGGTGTGGTTCCTGGTCATGTCGTGGCAGCTGTGGGTCACCGCGCCGAGTGACGACGAAACCCACACGGCTGAGGGCGTATTGACGTCATGACTGTGCTGGACGACGTCGAACCGGCCCGGACGACCGAGCGCCGCATTCCCGGCGAGGAAGGCATCTGGGTCTTCGTCCTCGGCGACATGACGGTGTTCGCGCTGTTCTTTGCGACCTTCATGTACTCGCGGGGCAAGAACCCACAATCCTTCGCCGCAGGGCACTCCGAGCTTCACGTCGCACTGGGCACCGTGAACACTGTTCTGCTGCTGAGCAGTTCATTGCTCGTCGCCATCGGTGTGCAGCGGGTGCTCGGCGGTCGGCATCAGGATGCCACCCGGCTGTTCATCGGTGCGCTCGGATGTGGCGCCGGCTTCGTCGCCGTCAAAGCCATCGAGTGGACGCAGCTGTTCAGCGCGGGCAAGGGCGTCGGCAGTGGTGAATACTTCTCCTACTACTTCGTATTCACGGGCATCCATCTGATGCACGTGCTGATCGGTGTGGCGATTCTCGGGCGACTCATCGCCCTGACGCGTCGGCCCACTCTCGACGGCAAGCAGCAGCGGCTGTGTGAAACCGGTGGAATCTTCTGGCACATGGTCGATCTGCTCTGGGTGGTTCTGTTCGCGCTCTTCTACCTGGTGAGGTGACGATGACGGCCACACGTCGATTGACCTTTGTCTGGGCTGTGCTGCTGGCGTTGACCTTCGGGTCGTTTGTCGTCGGCATCGAGCAGAGCGCCGATTTCGCCGGGGCGGCCGCGATCGCCATCATCGGGATCGCCCTGCTGAAGGTGCGTCTGATCGGCTTGCATTTCATGGACGTTCGGGTTGCACCGACGGCTCTGCGGGTTCTGTTCGAGGGTTATGTACTCGTGGTGTTCGTCGCGCTGGTAATCCTCGACGTGGTGGTGAAGCCCTAGTCGGCGGTGCGGCGATACACGACCCGCCAGAGGATGTCGGTGAGCGCGTCGAGTTCACGGCTGACCTCGTCGTCGTCGACGGTGCCGACGAGCTGATAGAGGCCGCGCTCGATCATCCAGACCAGCCATCGCGCAGTGCGTTCGGCATCCAGTTCCGGATCTGCGGTGCCGGCAACCTGTGCTCGGGCGATGTAGTCCGCGAGGGCGGGCACCACTTGATTGATGAGCGACTGGTGCTGTTCTCTCACCCGCGGGTCGTAGGCCGCGGTCTCGACGACCGTGCCCAGGATCGTGCGGTGCTCACGATAGGTGTCGATCGGGATCCGCAATCCCGCGTGAAGATCCGCTTTGGTCGCGTCGGCGGGCAGGTCCCACCAGGCGGATCCCGTCGACACCAGATCCCCGATCACGTCGGCCGCCATCGCGACCAATAGGTCGCCCTTGTCATTGAAATAGACGTAGAACGTGGACCGCGAGATGCCACCCGCTTTGATGATCGCCTCGACGCTCAGATCGGCATACGTCGCGCCACCCTCGACCAGCTTCTCGACGACAGCGACGAAATGCCTGCTCAACATGCCGCGCCGCTGTGCGTGCGACAGCTGCAGCGGGCGAGGCGGGGCGGGTTCCACGGGAGTCAGTGTACTGATTATCGGTGAATCGAACAGATTGTATGGACTGTCATACACGGTGTCCGATACGGTACTACCGTGAACGACCGTTCGAGAATTTTCGTAGTCGGAGCCGGGCCCTCCGGGCTGGCCGCCGCATGGCGGCTGCGCGAGGCCGGCCGCGATGTGGTGGTCTTCGAATCCCGCGACCGCGTTGGCGGGCAACTGTTGTCGGTCCGGCGCGACGGCTTCCTGATGGAGGCCGGCACCACGATCCTGCCCGAGGCCTACGACAGCGTGATGGGTCTGGTCCGCGACATCGGAATGACCAACGATCTGGTACCGGCCAACTCCCTGATGGGCTTCATGCGGGGCGACGAGCTGCATCTGATGCGGTCCAACCACCTGATTCTCGACGCGGCGCGTACCAAGCTGCTATCGCTGCGCTCGAAGGTGAAGGTCGCCAAGCTTGCCCTGGACTCCTTCCGGCTGCGCAAGTTACTGAGCTACGAAGATCTTTCGATTGCCGCCGACTACGACGTCGAGACGCCCGAGGATTACTGCCGTCGCCGCGGGCTGGACGGCGAACTCTACGACTATCTGATCGAGCCGACCGTGCGCGGCGGGGCTGGCGTCCCCGGCGACGTCATCTCGGTCGTGGAGTTCTTCTTCCTCTGGCAGAAGGTGCTCGGCACGAGGCTGTTCGCCTTTCGCGACGGCTATTCCTCATTCCCACAACGCCTGGCGGACAAGCTGTCCGACGTACGACTGAACACCCGGGTGCGCACGGTCGTCGAGGACGACGACGGGGTGACCATCACCTACGAGGACGCCCGCGGGGTTCACACCGAGACCGGCGCCGGGGCAATCGTCTCCAGCATGGGAAACGAGGTCCCCGACCTGCTCCCCCAGCTCGACCCGGATCGGGCCGACTTCCTGCGCAAGCTCAACTACACGTCGACCATGTCGATCAACCTGGCGCTCAGCCACCTTCCCGATTGCGCGGCATCGTTCATCGTCGTGCCCCGGCCGGTATCCGAAGGGCTGTTCGCGATCATCCTCGAGCACAACAAGGTTGCCGGCCGCGCACCGGACGGGAAGGGACTGGTCTCCCTGTTCATGATGAACCAGTGGGCGATCGACCACATGGACGCCACCGACGAGGACATCGTCGCCGACGCGCTGCGCGAGGCGGAGAAGGCGCTGCCGGGGCTGGGTGCAGACATCGAGTTCAGCCGCGTCAACCGCTGGTATCCGGTTCTGGTCTACAGCCATCCCGGTCTCTACAAGAAGCTCGGCGCATTCCACGCCAGCCGAGATCGGCACAGCCGCATCCACCTTGCGGGTTCGTACAACTCCTCGGGCAACGTCAACACTGCGACGACCGCCGGTGAGCGTGCCGCGCGGGAACTGCTCGCGGCTCTGCGGCGCGGGTGATCATGTTTTTCGCGACTGAGCAATTCAACATCCCGGTCCCGTCGGACATGGTCTTTCCGCAAGTACCCCAGATCGCTGCCGAAGTAGTTTTGTGGCTCGTCGTCGCGGGCTTCGTGATCTACGCCGTACGAGAGTGGCGCCGAACCGGTTCAGCACTGGGCCTGGTCTTGCTGGCCGGTGGCGGTATCGCCCTGTTGAACGAGCCGCTCGACGACATCCTCGGGCTGGTTCATCATCCACGGCCGGGTCAACACGTGCTGTTCGAGACGATGGGCCCGATCCCGCACTGGGGGTTGCCGACCTACATCATCTTCTTCGGCGGTATCGCCTACGTGCTGCTCGCCGAACTGCGAAAGCTCACGTTCACGCCGAAGGCGTTCTGGACCGGTATCGCCATCACATTCATCGCCGACCTGCTGATCGAGGTGCCACTGCTGCACTTTCGGCTCTACACGTACTTCGGCTACGGCGACGTCCCCATGTCGGTCGGCGGTTTCCCGCTGTACTGGTTGTTCATCAACACCACCGGGCCCATTTTGACCGCCGCCATTCTGTTCGCCGCACCGAACTACTTTCGCGGCTGGCGGGCACCGCTGGTCATCTTCCTTCCTCTCGTCACCGACACCGCCTGTAGCGCCGCGGTCGGTCTGCCCGTCTACAACGCGTTGCACACCCCGGGCGCAACGGCGTGGGTGACGTGGGGCGGTGCGCTGGCTTCGTGTGCGATCGGGGTGGTCCTGCTCGACGCCATGGCGCGCTGGATCTACGCCCGAACCCGCGAACTACAGCTCCAACGAGATGTCGATGCGGCGCAGCCGTCGCAGAAGGAAACGATATGAAGTCGCGCAAGGTAGTTCAGCGTGCGGGCGCTCTGTGCGGAGCGCTCTGTGTGGGAGCACTCCTCAGCGGCGCGATCGTCACCCGCTTGCTCCCGCCGTGGGTGCCACTGTCATGGCGGCCGCGACGGGTGGCCGAGCCCCGTCAGCACTTGGCGTGATCGCGAAGGGCGGTCTGCGCGGCCAGCTTTCCGGGCAACGCGCACACGCCCCCGACCGGATGAGTGCCCGCCCCACTCAGGTAGAGCCCCTTCACCGGGGTTCGGTAGGCGCCGAGGCCGGCGGCCGGCTTGAGCGGTCCGAACCGGGTGATCAACGGATCCACGTGGTAGACGTTGCCGGCAGGCGCGTTGAAACGCTGCTCGATATCCGGGCCGCCCAACACCGCCCGGTCGATCTCGAGGCTGTCGAGTCCCTCGTAGTACAGGGCACTGTCGCGCAGCACGGAGTCGCCGATCTTGTCGCGGACGTCCTCCCACGGTTCTCGCGGTGTCACCGGAATCACGCCCGACCACAACCACAGGTTGCTGCGGCCCGGAGGTGCCTGTGACGGGTCGACCGCCGACGGAATGATCGCGCAACTCACCGGCACCGGGTCGGGCCACTCGCCACGAACCAGGGAGTTCCACCCGGCGTCCTGCTCCTCCAGGGTGTGCCATGCGACCAGATACTTACGCAGGTCGAGATCGTCGCCCCGCCACTTCTCGTGGCGCCGCATGGAGACCTCGCCATCGATCGCGACGTTGATCTTCAGCGAGGTGGCGTGCGTCTTGCGGATCGGGATGTCCTTGGCCCGTGCGGAGAGCTTGGTGTCCAAAACACCCTGGGGCAGTAGCTCATTGAGCGTGATAACCGGATTACAGGTGGTGATCACGGCGTTGCGTGCCCTGACGACCTGCCCGGTGTCGAGCTGGATCCCACTGACCCGATCGCCGGTCATGACAAGTTCATGGACCCGACTGTCGGTGTGCACGCTGCCACCGAGGGCGAGCAGGCAACGATGCAGCGCGGCCGGCAGCGCACCGGTGCCGCCGACCGGCATCGCATTGGCGACCTTCTGCACCACGCCCAGATAGATCATCGCCCAGGCCGTCATGTCCAGACGCATCTGGGAGAAGGCGGCCATCGCAGCCAGTGCCCCCTTGGGCAATTCCGATTCGAAGGTCTCTTCCAGGAACTCGGTGTGCGATGCGGTGGCCATGCTCCGCAGTGACCACAACCGCTTGGGGTGGCGAGCTGCCCGCGCAAAAGCCTTGCCCATCTCGGCATTCCAGGGCCGCAGCGGATGGGACTTCATATAGGCCACCACCACATCCATGGCGGGGTCCAGGGCATTGGCCAGATCCAACCAGGCGCGGGCATCCTTTGGCGAGAACCGCCGCAATTCGTCGGCGGTTCGGCTGGCATCCTTCCAGATCGCCAATGAGCTTCCGTCCGGGGCCAATTGGACGTGAGCGGGGTCGACGGAGATCTCCCGCAGGCCGTACTTGTGCAATTCGAGGTCTTCGGCCACACCCGACAGGCGGAAAATCCCGGTCAGCTGGATGGCGCCTTCGTTGAAGAAATGGCCGGGCGCGCTGGGCAGGGTGGCATTCGTCGACGTCATCCCGCCGACCGTCGGTGAGGCTTCGAGGACGGCGACGCTGTGGCCCGCGCGGGCCAGGTAGCAGGCCGCCGTCAGCCCGTTGTGCCCCGCCCCGATGATGACGTAATCGGACTCGGCAGGAAGAGATTTGGTTGACACGGGTGACGTCTCCTTAGTGACCGGGAAGCATGTAGGACGGCGGGGTGATGGTCGAGTCCGGGTTCACCGACATCCAGCTCCAGGGAATGAAATAGGCCAGCGCGGCCCAGACCGCGCAGAACCCGATGACAGCCAGCAGCTTCACCGGCGTCCGGAACCGGCTGGGCCAGCGCTGGATTCCGCGATGCAGGAACGGAGTGCCGTCGGCACTGTCATGGGCTGACATCCGCAGGTAGGTGAACCCGGCGGCATAGATCGCCACGAACACGCTCTCGTAGACGGGGAATTGATACGGTGTGCCGGCGAACAGGGTGAACGCCTCCCAGGTGCGCGGAAACGCGTACACCCGGGTCCGGATGAACACCTGCTCGATGAGGATGTCCACACCGAAGATGGCCACGAACGCGATGCTGAACGACCGGATGTTGGCGATGCCCGGGTAGCGGCGCCGCAGCGCGAGGATGATGCGGCACTCGATGGCGGCCAGGCCGATGCCCAGGTACAGATACTGCGGGATGAACCAGGCCAGCCCCTCGGCGTACCGCGTCGGCCCCTGGTGCAGCGGGAAGAACGCGAGCCACGATCCGGCGTTGAGCGCGTGGGCATTCCACGCGAACGTGTAGTGAAAGTAGTTGATCAGCGGATCGATACCCGAGGCCAGCAGTGAACCGATGACGATCATCCCGTCCAGCGTCAGCCGCCGCTGCGCGACCAACGGCTTGACGAGAAACACCCAGATCGTTGCACCGGCGATCAGCAGGCTGACAACCTCGATGACACGAAGCACCACCAGCGCGGTGCCGTCGAAGGTGTCCGGTCCCTGGATGGGCGCCGGCCCGAACTGGGTGTCGGACAGGATCCATCGGGTCCACGCCTGCCCGACGAACAGGATCCATCCCACCCCCAGCAGTGCCCACAGCGACACTGCGCCGCGCCGCGCTTCGGCGTCGGTCGCGTCTGAACCCGCTCGGCTGGGAGCACTGTCGGTCAGCACGGGCTGCTCAACGGTTGCCGATGAACGTAGCGGTCTCACCCGTCGGAGCGGAGAGGCCAAGCAGTTTGGCCAACAGCTGACTGGCCGGATTGTTCAGTGCCATCGGCGAATCCGGAGGCATCAGGCCCATCGCGATCATCATGTGTGCGGCGCGCACCATGATGATGGACAGCTTGGTGGCGGCGAGGATCTCGTAGTAGTCGATATCGATCGGAGCGTGGCCGGTGATCGAGGTGTAGTACTCGAGGGTGGCCGTGCGGTCCGGAACCCCCTCCGGCAGCGGAAATCCGATTCCCTCGGTGTGGTGCCGCATCAAGAACAGCCACCAGCCGAGGTCGAGTTCCCGGCTACCCAGGGTCACCATCTCCCAATCGAGAACCGCAGCGGCGGAGAGGTCGTCGTCGAACATGATGTTGCCGACGCGGGCGTCACCCCAGTTCAATACCTTCGGCGCCGCTGTGGCGGGAACGTTGTCGACGAGCCACTCGAGTGCGTGCTCGATGGTGGGGTTCGGTTCGCCCTCGGCCCCCCAGGCGAACGATTCGCGCCAGTTGGCGATCTGCGCGTGCACTCCACTGCCGTTGGCGTCGGTGTCCAGGAAGTCCAGGCCGAGTGCCTGCCAGTCAGCGGCATGGATCTGCGCGAGCACCGCCAAGCTATTGTGCCACATAGCTGTTCGCTGCTCGGGAGCCAAGTCGAGGACCCAACCGCCTGCGGTGAACGGCGGATCGTCGGAGGGCACCCGGCCGTCGACTCGCCGCATCACCAGGAACGGCGAGCCGAACACCGCGGGATCCTGCTCGAAGAAGTACACCTCGGGCACCGGCACTCCCGCCGAGCCCAGCGCGCTGATGACCCTGGCTTCCTTGCCCAGATCGTAGGAGGCGAACACACCCGGCCCGGACGGTTGCACCCGGGCCACCATCTCGCGGGTGTGTTCCTGCCCGTCCCGGCTCCACGATGCGGTGAAGAGCACCGTTTCGTTGGACAGGCCCGCCGATGCCGGCACGTCGAGATCGGTTATTCGAACCTGTTGGGCTCCATCGATTTTCGATTCGATCCAGGTCGCCAGCCGCCGCGAGGCTTCCTCGGTGTCGATCTCGTTCTTCAACGCCATCGTGGTGTCCCTTTCACGCCGTCGGTGTCGGTAGCAGGCGGTGTTTCAGCATCGCCCGCTGGTAGATGTCGAACCAGATCTCCTGGTAGGTGGCGTGGGCGACCCGACCGTGGTCGTCTTCCCAGCGGTAGACGCTGTCGTGGAACGAGACGTTGGGCCAGGCGGGAAGTACCGCCGACGCGATCGCTTCGCCGCGGAATCGGTAGGTGTCACCGTGATCGTCCTGCGCGGTGATCTCCTGGCGGGTGGCCAGGTGGATGGTGGGGTGATACTCCAGCACGTCGCGGCGCACCGACGTGACGGCCCGGGTTTCGTCGCCACGCTGCACCCAGGCGAAGTGGTGCGAGGGGCGATCACCCACTTCATATAGGCCCGCCCAGCGCGGATTGGTGTCCAGCGGTTCGAAGCTGATCTGGTTGAAGACCAGGTCGGGCCCGAAGTACATGGGCGACCACCCAACCGGCGGGCTCGGGACCGCGCCGCGCCGCTCGACCCGGATCTGGCGCCAGGACCGGTCCCGCGGAGCGAAGCAGTCGACGCCGTAGCCTGTGCCGTCCAACTGCAGGCTGCCGGTGACGCGCATGAACTGTTCGCTGCCGCCGGGCTGACGGGACACATCATGATGCACGTCCTCGCCGGGCATCACGTGCCCGCGCGCCAGCAGGGGCGTCACCGCCTCGGCGATGAGGTCGAACGACATGCGGTCGTCGACGGCGCGGTAGCGCAGCCGGGCCGTCCTGCCGGGCTCGACGAACTCGATCGACAGACCGTTGTCGGTCGTGATCGTGTTTCCTTCCACGGTCGGCCACGGCATCGTGATCTCGTAGTCGTGGTAGGCGATGTCGGTCAGTTCCACGTTGTCGTTGCCCTGGAACACGCACACGCCGCCCTGCGACAGCGGGAACGCCGGCTGATAACGGACATAGATGAACGCACCGATCACCGCCTCGGGCACCGAGAACCCGAAATAGTGCGTATGGATCAGATGCGGATCCCAGCTCTCGTCGGGGCCGGGCAGCGGGATCAGCAGATCGGTGTCCGGGGCATGTACCGCCAACTGCGAACTCACTGCGCACCATCTCTCATCGTGAACCGCCCAACCTTCGCTAACATAACGTCCGATGAACGGACTATCAAGTATGAAAATTCATTCATGTTGAAGAATCACGGTGTGCCGCCACACGAAAAGCCCGCGACGCGGACCGAACGCCAGCGCGAACGAACCCGCCGGCAACTGCTGGATGCCGGCCGAACCCTGATCGCCGCGAAAGGTGTTCCCGGACTTCGCATCCAGGAGATCACCGAGCAGGCCGATATCGCGTTGGGGTCGTTCTACAACTACTTCCCCTCCAAGGAAGAGTTTCTCGAAGCGGTCATCACCGAGAGCCTCTCCGATCTGGCCTCGGCGACCATCAGCAACGTCGATGACGCGACCGATCCCGCCGAAGTCGTGGCCCTTGCCAACCTGCGGGTTATCCGCTTGGCCTATGCCGAACCCGATTTCGCACGACTGATCGTCAACATCGGCCATTCCGAGGCCCTGTTCGGCGCGGCCGTACACCCCCACGCCCGAGTGGCAGTGGAGCGCGGAATCGCCAGCGGCCGTTTCGATGTCGCCGACGTCGAGGTGTTGCTGACGACAGTGATCGGCGGCGCGTTCGCCCTCATCCGCGAGATCCTCGACGGGCGTCATGGCGATCATGCCGAACGGGCCTTCGCTCGCCTCGTCCTTGCCGCACTGGGACTGAGCGCATCCGAGGCCAAGACCGTGGTCACCAAGGTCGCCAAGCTCGAGCGATCCTGACCGGTCAGGCCGTCGCCGGCTCTTTGACCTTGACGGTGTCGTCGGCACCGAAGACCGCCGCTTTGATGATGCCGACCTTCGATTTGATGAACACGTCCTCTTCGGCGCGGGCGACCACGAACGACAAGACCCACACGAACGTGAGCGCCAGACCGAGGGTGACGAGCCAAGCGAAGTGGGTGACCCACAGTGACGCGTCGAGGTTCAGCGCCGTCCACACCGGCCACGCGGCCGCGCCGTTGGCGATACCGTCCGACATCGGAATGAAGGCAATCACCAGGGCCAATCGCCAGCCCGGCAGGTGCTGGCGCATCCGGTAGATCAGCGCGCCCGCCGTCATCGGCATCAGCGGGTTGACGCACACCCACCACAGCGGCAAGCCCCAGAAATTCAGCGGCTGCGGCCCGTAGTACTCGTAGGCGCCCATCAGGACGCCCGGGCTCTCCAGAAAAATGTTGATGAACACGTCGATCACGTAGAGCTGGAAGATCTGCTTACGGGTGACCCCGGTGGAGTAGATGCGATACGCCAGATAGGCCAGGCCGCCGACGTACCAGATGTAGACGAAGTTGATGAAGAGCGGGAAGTCACGGCCCATCGAGGAGAACGTCATCGTCACCGCGCCCTGGCGGATGTAGCACAACCCCAGCGTGTCCACGATCGGCTCGAACAAGCACGCGATACCACCGCCGATCAGGCAGAACAGCAGCAACGGCCCCTTACCGACGATCAGGTGCTTGACCGCGAAGAACACCATGACGACCACCGGGATGCCCAGGAAGATCGTGAAGATCACCTCGGGCACAAACGGCATCGGGGTGGTCGGGTGCGCGGGTATCGGCGGCGCGGCAAGCACGTACTCGAGCGCAGACATTCTCTCTCCTTGAGTGCTGATGCATCGGCACCCGGAGCGTAACGTCGAGTGAATCAGTATTCAAGTATGAATAATCATTCATCCTTGCGAGCCGATCACGGGCGGCGACCCCCATCGCCGATGACCAGCGCGGCGGGAACTCTCCGGACCAACAGGGTTGCTGTCCGCCTCTCAGCGACAACGAAACTGTCGCCGCCTTGAATGCGGACGACATCGCGCGATGCTGGGCATCCCACGCGGTACGGAGCACCGGATTCGTCTGCGCGTCGCCGCGTTCCGGGCCGACGCCTGCCAGTTGTCGCGCTGAGGCGGGCAACAACCCCGACCGATCCAGAGGGCTCCGCCGAGGGGCGCCCGCGCGTCAGGAAAGGATGGTCAGTCCCCACTGCCCGAGCAGGGGCTGCACCAACGTGAAGTACGTCGTGTAATCGTCACCGTCGGGTGAGGACATCAGAATCCCGACCGCGCTCACGGTGCCGTCGGGATTCTTGACGAAACCCGGGCTGCCACTGTCGCCTTCCAGGCTGTAGACGTTGGCCTCGACGACATCGCCCTCGATCCCCTTGACCTCGCCGCAGGTTTCACCGGTGACCGCGCCGACCTTGCAGAACGGCATGCCGACACTGAGTTGACTGGCCCCCAACACATCTCGCACCTGATACTGGCCACCGACGTCTCCGTTCGGCGCGCCGACGGCGGGGTCGATCCGGATGATGGCGGCATCGCGCTTGTCACCGTCCACCTCGCTCGCGCTGATCGTCCCGAGCAGCGTGTCGTCGCTGCCGTACGTCCAATCCGAGCCGTCGTGGCCGTCGCAGTGCCCGCTGGTCAGTAGGTAGTAATTGCCATCATTGCCCTGCGCTGCGAAACCGGCTGTGCACCTACCGCTTTCGTCGTCGACCTCCATACCTGGAGTCGGCGGGGGTACCGCTGCAGCGGGAGCGGCAAGCTCGACCGCCGCAATCAGAACCGCACCGGCAACCGTCGGAAGCCATTTACCAGTGGCCATCTCGGCCTCCTCCCCTCAATCGGCCAGATGCTACCGAGCGGACGCCCACGTGGGAGAGTTTCTTCACATGACGACGACGGTCGCGGTGATCGGGGCCGGCCCCGCGGGGCTGGCGGTATCGCGCTGGTTGCTGTCGCAGGGATTCGAGCCGGCGATTTTCGAGCAGGGTCCGGCGTTGGGCGGTCAGTGGACCGCGCTTCCCGGCCGAAGCGGGGTATGGCCGGGCATGCACACCAACACCAGTCGCATCCTGACCGCGTTCAGCGACCTACCGCACGACGGCGATCTCGTGTTCCCTTCCGGCGGCGCCGTCCTGGACTACTTGCACCGCTACGCCGCGCTGTTCGACCTCACTTCCCGCCTGCGCTGCGACACCCGCGTCGACACCATCACCCGTGCCGGTCGCGGCTGGCGGGTGCGCCACGGCGACACCCGGGAGACGTTCGACAAAGTCGTGGTGGCCGCCGGCCGGTTCCATACCCCGGCGATCCCGGATGTTCCCGGCCTGGCCGGCTTCAGTGGCGACACCGGCGTCATCGCGTCCTACGACTACCGCGGGCCGTCGACATACCGCGGCAAACGGGTCCTCGTCGCGGGGTGCGCGGTCAGCGCCCTGGAGATCGCCGCCGAACTCGCCGCCGGGGGCGCCGAACACGTCGTGGTCACCCAACGCCGCCAGCGCTACGTGCTGCCCAAATTCGTCGCCGGCGTGCCATCGGATCACCGGATGTTCACCCGTTACGGGGCCCTCGCCGACGAGACCCTCGCTCCCGCGGAGGTCGACCGCCAGCTCAAGGAAATCGTGGTCGAGTCCGCAGGCAGCCCTGAGCAATACGGCGCCCCTCGCCCGGCCGAGTCACTCTTCGCCGCGGGCGTGACGCTCAGCCAGAACTACCTCCCCGCCGTGGCGGACGGATCGATCCGCGTCCGGCCGTGGCTGGCATCGGTCGCTGGAAGAGAGGTGACATTCGGCGACGGACACATCGAGGAGTTCGACGGCATCGTGTTCGGGACCGGGTTCCAGCTGAGGCTGCCGTTCCTGGACGACGACGCGCGCGCGATCCTCAACCTGGACGCCGGGGGTTTCGCCACCGATCGATACACCTTCCACCCCGATCTGCCCGGGCTGGCGTTCATGGGTATGTGGGACCAGTCGGGCGGCTACTTCGTCCCATTGGAGCTGCAGGCCCGGTGGATCGCCTACACCTGGGGCGGCGTCGCCGAGGCGCCGGACGAAGCCGACCAGCGCGCGGCGATCGAATCCTGCCGCGCGATCGGGCAGCGCAAGACCCGGATGAATCTGGCCGCGGTGACATTCGCCCGCGCCGCGGGCGTGGAACCACAGCTGGACCGCTGGCCTGGTCTGCACCGCGCTCTGCTGTTCGGGCCGCTGGCTCCGAGTTGTTTCCGGCTCGAGGGCCCCGACGCGCTGCCGGACGCCCCGGCACGGTTCGCCCGCGAAGCCGCGGAATTCGGCGCGATCACCGACAACGAGCTGACAACCCGGGAACGCAGCTATTGGTCGAGCGTCCGCGATGCGTGAACGAAACAACACAAGCCGATACCGGCGAAGTAACGGCCGAACAGCCTGATCACTACGACAGCCGTCCGCGCATTGGCCGGCGGGAGTGTCGGGCACCCCGAAAATAATGGCGTCTTGGCAAATTTTCTTAGCGACGTATTACCGCTTGGACCTCGCCACCTTATTTTTGAGCCCTAGCGTGAGTCACATGTTGCTCGACGTTCGCTGGCTTCAGTACCTGCTGAAGCGCCCCGCGCATAAGTAAGTCCGCTACCCGCGGCGACGGCCGGCCTGCCCTGCGCACGGTTGGCCCGCCCGGACATCGCCGTTTCTCGGCACTGCTCCCCGACTTCTGCCCTCACGCGGCATCACCCAGCGAGCGACGCATGCTGGCCCGGCTGCGGTGCATGCGCGACATCACGGTTCCCTCCGGCACACCCATGATGTCGGCGGTCTCCCGGTACGTCATTCCTTCGACCGCCACCCAGTAGAGCGTTTCGCGCATTTCAGCCGACAACGCGAACAATGCCTCGCGGACATCGGGATCGAACTGGTGGCGAAATACCTGACTCTCAGCGGACATTGCGCGCTCGGATGCATCGTCGACCTGACCGACCAAGCTCTCGTCAGGCCTACGCAGCCGGGCCCGGTAGTCCGAGATCCAAGTGTTGCGCGTGATCCGCAGCAGCCATGCCCTCAGGTGCGCATCCTCCCCAAGCCTGCCAAAAGCGTTGTACGCCTTCAACATCGTCTCCTGTACCAGGTCCTCGGCGTCGGCGGCGTTCATCGTGTAGCCCAGTGCCCGTCGATACAACTCGGCGGTGAATGGCATGACGTCTCGTTCGAATTCGGTGACGTGGTTCATGAAGATAGCCCTGTCCTAATCGATTTCACGGCGCTGACGGCCACCACTCATGCTTGTCAGCGCCGGGATTCGCTGCTTGGTGATTGCGTGGAGATCCGATGGAGATCGCTTGTACGATGCAGGTCTCTTGCCAGCCAGATAGAAGCCCGGTCCGTGTCAGAACCAACCGTTCAATTCCGTCGCCTCGCCGAACAGGTCGCCGACCAACTGCGACGACGCATCCTGCTGGGCGAACTCGCCGACGGGAGCATCCTGCCCAAAGAGGACGAGCTGCTGCGCGAGTTCCCGGTGAGCAAGCCGTCACTGCGGGAGGCCATGCGCATCCTGGAAGCCGAGGGGCTGCTGCGGGTGCGGCGCGGCAAGCTGGGCGGTGCCGTGGTTCGCCGGCCCGATGCGGCGAACGTGGCCTACACGATCGGCCTGGTGCTGGGCTCCCAAGAGGTGAGCCTGGCCGACCTCGGCGGCGCGTTGAGGCAGATGGAGCCGGCGTGCGCTGCGCTGTGTGCCGAACGACCCGACCGGATGCGCACGGTGGTCCCGGCGCTGCGCCACCTGCATGCCGAGGCCGTCGCCGCCGCCGACGATTTTCAGCAGGCCATCTCGGCGAGCCGGCGCTACCACGAAGCCCTGGTCGCCTCGTGCGGCAATCAGACGATGATCATGCTGGCCGGCGCGCTCGAAACGCTCTGGTCGGCACACGAACAGAGCTGGTCAACCCGGGTGCGCGACCACAGCATCGTGCCCGTCGAGGAGCGGCTGGCCGTGCTGGAGGAACATCGGCAAGTCATCGACGCCATCGAGGCCGGCGATTCGCGCCGAGCGCACGACCTTGCCGCAGCCCACCTGATCAATGCCCAGCACTACCCAGGATCAGCGGGAACGGTCGACCCCACGATCGTGCGCCATTGGGACCATTGACGCGGTCCTTTATTTTCATATGATTTGGTGATGGCTGTCGACGCTGCCGTCACGACCAGCGCCGAGGCGGCGCGCTATCGGGCCGCAGGCTGGTGGTCGGACACCACGCTGTCCGACTGCGTCCACCACAACGCGGCGGTCTCCCCGGACAAGGCGGCCTACGCCGACTTCACACGTGACGCACCGGGCCAGGCGCTGACCTGGTCGGAGTTCGACAACGCCGCCACCAACCTGGCCCTTGACCTGCACCGGCTGGGCGTGACGCCCGGCGACCTGGTGGCGGTCTGGCACGGCGACCGTGTCGCCATCCACGTCCTACTGATGGCCATCGAGCGGTGCGGCGCGGTGAGTGTCGGGCTCGGGGCGCGCGCCGGCGTGCGGGAAGCCGCACAGATCATCCGGACCGCACAGCCGTCACTCATGGTCACCGACGCCACCCGGGGTCCTCAGGCCACAGAGGTCCTTCGCGCGGTTCCCGAGATTGCGTTGCGGGCCGTGGTCCTTGGAACCGGCGGCCTCGGCATCGACACCACCGCCCCCGCCCCGACGGCGGAACTGTCCCCGCTGGGGCCGGACGACGCCTTCCTGATCAATTCGACCTCGGGCACCACCGGGCTGCCCAAATGCGTGGTGCACACCCAGAACCGGTGGCACTACTTTCACCAAAAGGCGGTCGCCAACGGCGAATTGAGTGCCGACGACGTGCTTCTCCCGGTCATCCCGACACCGTTCGGCTTCGGGATCTGGACCGCGCACACCACCCCGATCTATCTGGGCGCCACGACCGTGCGCATCGAACGGTTCGACCCCGTCGCCACGTGTGCAGCCATCGAGCGTCACAGGGTCACGGTGTTGTGCTGTGTGAGTACGCAATTGATGATGATCGTGGCCAACCCCGCCGCCAGGGACTACGACCTGTCCAGCCTGCGGGTGGTGTTCACCGGCGGCGAGCCGTTGCCGTATGCGCAGGCCGCGCAGTTCGAAGAGCTGACCGGCGTCACCATCCTCCAGTTCTACGGCTCCAACGAGACCGGCATGCTCAGCGCCACCACCATCAAGGACTCGCTGCACCACCGGCTGCGCACCGCCGGGCGGATCGTCCCCGAGATGCAGGTCCGCCTGTTCGACGGCGACGACGACGTCACGACATCCGGTCGCGGACAGCCAGTGTGCCGAGGCCCGGCGCTGAGCCTTGGCTATCTGGGCGGGACTGACCACGACAAGCTGTACACCAAGGACGGCTGGATGCGGATGGGCGACATCTGCGAGCTGGACAGCGACGGCTATCTGACTCTGGCCGGGCGGACCTCCGACTTCATCCTGCGCGGCGGCAAGAACATCAGCGCGGTTGCCGTCGAGGAGGTCGTCGACACCCATCCCGCCGTCGCCGTGGCCGCCGCCGTGGCGATGCCCGATCCCCTTTTCGGGGAGCGCGTCTGCGTCTTCGCAGAACTGGTGAACACCGGCGACTCACTGGAGCTACCCGCCCTCGTCGACCACCTCCTGGCCCAGGGCGTCTCCAAGGAACTGCTTCCCGAACGTCTCGAGGTACTCGACGAACTGCCCCGATCGTCAGGCGGGAAGATCGCCAAAGGCCAACTCCGCGAAACCATCCGATCGATACTGGAGCGATCATGAGCACATCCGAAGTGCGCAGGGGCGGGCTGGGCGTGTGGGCGCCGTCGAAGACGCCGCCGATCGGCGTCGAGCTCACCGACGAGCAGACGATGGCGGTGGCGTTCCGTCACCTCGCCGACATCGGGTTCGCCGAGAACATGGCCGGGCACATCACCTGGCAGCCGGACGGGCAGACCGACATGTTCGTCAACCCGTGGGGACTGTGGTGGCAGGAACTCACCGCATCCGATATCTGCGTGGTCGACGAGGACGCCCGCGTCGTGCGCGGCCGATGGGACGTCACACCGGCGATCCATCTCCACACCGAGATTCACCGGCAGCGCCCCGACGCCAGGGTGGTGATCCACAACCACCCCTATTACGTCAGCCTGATAGCAGCACTGGGAGTCCTGCCCGATCTGGTCCACCAGACCGGCGCGCTGTTCCTCGACGACATGTATCTGGTCGAGACCTACGACGGCGAAATCGACGCCCCTTGGCGCGCAGCCGAACTGGCCGGCCAGATCGGTTCGGCCAATCTGATCATCCTGGCCAACCACGGCGTCATCGCGACCGGGCACGATGTAGCCGCGGCGGTCTACCGCGCGGTGTCAATTGAGCGGGTGTGCCGGCTGGCCTACGACGTCATGATCACCGGTCGCACGCATAAGCAGATGAACCGCGGCGACATGATCGGCATGCAGGCCTCGCTGATCGAACGCGCCGCCGACGTGTACTGGGCCGGAGCGGCCCGCATGACCATCAAGGCCGACCGCGGCGTACTGGACTGAAAGGGCCTCCTGCCATGGCTTCCATCGACGAACTGCAGTCGAATCTGAACTTCACCACCGCCAAGACCGGCGCCGACCGCACGGTGACGTTCCTGCCGGAACCCGAACGCGCCGAACGCTTTTACACCGTCATCTCGGTCGACGATCACATCGTCGAGCCGCCCGACACGTTCGAGGGGCGGGTGCCGGCCAAGTTCGCCGACCGGGCGCCGCGGGTGATCGAGACCGACGGCGGCGGGCAGACCTGGATGTATGACGGCCATTCGCTGCCGAATGTCGGCTTCAACGCCGTCGTCGGGCGGCCGGTGTCGGAGTACGGCTTCGAGCCGGCCCGGTTCGACGAAATGCGCCGTGGCGCCTGGGACATCCACGCCCGCGTCGCGGACATGGACCTCAACGGAGTGTATGCCTCGCTGAACTTCCCGTCGTTCCTGCCCGGCTTCGCCGGTCAGCGGCTCCAGCAGGTCACCACCGACCGCGACCTGGCGATGGCGTCGGTCAGGGCATGGAACGACTGGCACATCGAATCCTGGGCCGGTAGCTATCCCGGGCGGATCATCCCCTGCCAGCTGCCCTGGCTACTCGATCCCGAGGTCGGCGCACAGATGATCTACGAGAACGCTTCGCGCGGCTTTCATGCCGTGACCTTCAGTGAAAATCCAGCGCTGCTTGGCTTTCCGACCATTCACTCGGGGTATTGGGAACCGATGATGGCGGCCTGCGCGGAAACCGGGACGGTGGTCAATCTCCACATCGGCTCGTCGGGTACGTCGCCGTCGACGTCAGCAGATGCGCCACCCGATGTGGCCGGGGTGCTGTTCTTCGCCTACGCGATTTCGGCGGCGGTCGACTGGCTCTATTCCGGTGTGTGCACGCGCTACCCTGACCTGAAGATCTGCCTGTCCGAAGGCGGAATCGGTTGGGTGGCAGGACTTCTGGACCGCCTCGATCACATGCTCAGCTATCACGAGATGTACGGAACCTGGAAGGCTCTGGGTGAAACCCTGACCCCGGCCGAAGTCTTCAGCCGGAACTTCTGGTTCTGCGCGGTCGAAGACCAGTCGTCGTTCGTCCAGTACGAGCGGATCGGCGCCGACAACATCCTGCTCGAGGCCGACTACCCGCACTGTGACTCGACGTGGCCGCACACCCAGCGCACCATCCGCGAACAGATCCACGGCCTACCCGATGAGATCATCCGGAAAGTGACGTGGGAGAACGCCTCCCGGCTCTACCAGCACCCGGTTCCCGTGGCAGTCCAACAGGATCCGAACGCCTTCTGATCACTGCCGGTCGAGCCATTCCGCAATAGCGGCAACCGCATCCCGGTAGAAGATGCGGTAGGGGCGGTCGGCGACATAGCCGATATGCGGTGTGGCGATCACGTTGTCCAGGGTGCGCAGCGGATGACCGGCCGGCAGCGGCTCGGTGTCGAAGACGTCGAGCGCCGCCGCCCGGATACGCTTGGCTTTCAGGGTCTCGACCAACGCGGCCTCGTCGATGAGCGGTCCGCGAGAGGTGTTGACCAGCACCGCAGTCGGTTTCATCAGAGCGAGTTCGTCGGTACCGACCAAGCCGGCGGATCGCTCGCTGAGCTTCATGTGGATGGTCAGCACATCGGAACGGCCGAACAGCTCGTCTTTGCCGACATAGGTCGCTCCCGCCTCGGCGGCCGCCGCCGGGGTGAGGTTCTGGCTCCAGGCGATCACTTCCATACCGAAGGCCTCGCCGATCCGGGCGACCCGGGCGCCGATGCGACCGAGACCAAGAACGCCGAGCGTCCGCCCGGACAGCTCGCGCCCCACCGATACCTGCCAGCCACCGTCGCGGATCGACATGCTCTCGGCCACCAGGTTGCGCGCGCCGGCGAGGATCAGCGCCCAGGTGAGCTCCACCGTCGATGCCACGGTGCCGCCGGTGGTGCCGACGTGAATGCCGTGATCCGCGGCGGCCCCCATGTCGATGGATGCGTTGAACGGTCCGGTCGAGGCGATCATCTTCAGCCGCGGAAGGCGTTCAATGATGCTGCGCGGCAACGGGGTTCGCTCCCTCATCACAAATATCACATCGAAGGGAGTCAGCCGCGCGACGAGCTCGTCGGCGTCGAAGACGTGGTCGCTGAAGACCGTGATGTCGGCGCGTTCGGCCACTGCCGACCAGTCGGCCATCTCCCACGCGACATTCTGGTAGTCGTCGAGGACCGCCACCTGGATCCGCGTCACGCGAGCTGCCCGATGAACTCGTCGGCGGTCATCGGCCGCGAGAACATCGGGTAGTCGTACTTCAGTGCGTTGTCGTGCTCCTCGACGGAGGTCGCCGCCACGCAATCGCTCAACGTGATGACCTGATAACCGTTCTCGTAGCCACTGCGCATGGTCGACTCGACACAGCAGTTGGTGAGGAAGCCGCCGAGGGCGATGGTCGTGATGCCCTTGCTGCGCAGGATGAAGTCGAGGTTGGTGCTGGCGAAGGTGTCCAGGCCACGCTTGCCCTCGATTACGATGTCACCGTCGGCCGGTGCCAGGTCGTCGACGATCGCCGCGCCCCAGGAGCCCTTGACGAAGGCGTTGCCGTCGACCACGCCCTTCAGAATCCCGTATGGATGGTTGGTGATCTCGCCATAGCCTTCGGCGAAGGTGATCGGAGCGTGCATGATCGATGCCCCGGCACTGCGCGCCGCTGCCACCACGTCGCGGGTGTGTGCGAGCATGTCCGTCTTCGCCATCACGTCCGCCACTGCCCCGTGCAGCACCCCGCCCGCGGTGGTGAAATCGTTCTGGTACTCGATCAACACCACGGCGGTGTTCTTCGCGTCAATGGTCATGTCCGCAGGCTAATCCGAACTAGAGTCAACGAACAGTGACACTGCTCAGCTACGCCGCCTCCACTGCGCTGCTTGCCGACGGCAGGCCGTGGTTGATTGTCGGCGAGGTGGTGCTGATCCCGGCGATCGGCGTCCTGCTGCTGGTCCTGGGCCTGCGTGAACGGTCGAAGGCCCGCCGCACGCAGCAGCCCCACCCACCGGGCTATCCCGGGTACCC
>NZ_JACBJQ010000049.1 GCF_013404075.1 Mycolicibacterium vinylchloridicum | reverse complement strand
AGGTCAGTGGTAGTAGATGTGCATAGGGTATTGTTTTTTTTGTCATAGAACGGCTGGCAACTGGAACTGACCAAGGGGGATCGGCGGCAACGGCAAATGGGTATAAGGGACAGGGAGGAGGCGGGTCATGGTGAGCTTCGTGCTGATCGTCGTGCTGGTGCTCGCGGTCTTGGTGCTGATCGGCTTCGTCCTGGGCTACAACAAGGTTCGGGCCGCCGACGTCCGGGTCGACGAGGCGCTCGGCGGGATCGACGTGCAGCTCACCCGGCGGGCCGCGCTGATCCCCGGACTGGTGCACACCGTGCAGACGTTCGCCGCTCATGAGAGAGCGATCCTGGACCACATCGCCGACGCCCAGACCGCACTGACCGCTGCGACCGCGGGAAAGTCTGTGGCACAACGTACTTCGGCGGAAAAAGAGTTCGATTCCGCCGTCGGTCAGGTACTTGCGCTGGGGCAGAGTTACCCGCAGCTGAGCTCGTCGAACAACTTCTTGAACCTGCAGCAGAATCTGGCCGACACCGAGGACAAGCTGGCCTTCGCCCGGCAGTACTACAACGACGCCGTCGCCACGGTGAACCGGCTGACCACCACGATTCCGACGATGTTCGTCGCGCCAATGGCCGGGGTGTCGCAGCGTGAGTTCTACCAGGTGCCAAAGTAGAAGTATGCGAATCGTTTTCGCCGGCACACCCGAACCGGCACTCCCGTCGCTGCAGCGGCTGATCGACTCACCGCGCCACGACGTGATAGCGGTGCTCACCCGCCCGGACGCCGCTGCCGGACGCCGCGGTAAACCCGCGCCGTCGCCGGTGGCGCGACTGGCGCAGGAGGCGGGCATCGCAGTTCTGCGCCCGGCGAAGCCCAACTCGCCGGAGTTCATCGCCGAGCTGACCGAACTGGCGCCGGAGTGCTGCGCGGTGGTGGCCTACGGCGCACTGTTGAGTGAAGCGCTGCTCGCGGTTCCGGTGCACGGTTGGATCAACCTGCACTTCTCGCTGCTGCCTGCGTGGCGGGGTGCGGCGCCGGTACAGGCAGCGGTCGCTGCGGGCGATACCGTCACGGGCGCAACGACTTTCCTGATCGAACCCAGCCTGGATTCGGGGCCGGTCTACGGCGTGGTCACCGAGACCGTGCGGCCCGCCGACACCGCGGGCGACCTGCTCGACCGGCTGGCGGTCTCGGGGGCGGGCCTGCTCGAGGCGACGTTGGACGGGATCGCCGACGCGACACTGACCCCGGTGCCGCAGCCTGCCGACGGCGTCAGCGTGGCCCCGAAGATCACCGTCGAGCAGGCGCGGATCTCCTGGGAGCGCCCGGCGCACGTGGTCGATCGACGGATTCGCGCGGTGACCCCCAATCCCGGTGCCTGGACGATGATCGGCGACCTGCGGGTCAAAGTCGGCCCGGTCAGCGTCGACGAGGCAGCGGCGCCGCTGGCGCCGGGGGAGATCACCGTTGACCGATCCGGGGTGAGGGTCGGCACCGCGTCGCAGCCGGTGCTTCTCGGCCAGGTGCAGCCGCCGGGCAAGAAGCTGATGAACGCCGCCGACTGGGCCCGGGGTGCCAGGCTCGACGAGGGAGTGCGGGCCTCATGAGTGAGCGTCCCAAGCGCGGCAAGAACTTTCAGCAATCCGGTCAGCGGCGCGATCGCACCGGCGCGCCGCCGGGGCGTGATCGCACGCAGCAGCGTCCGCCTCGGCGCCCGCAGCGCACCCCGCTGGATCCGGCGCGCCAGGCCGCCTTCGACGTGCTGCGCGCGGTGTCCGAACGCGACGCGTACGCGAACCTGGTCCTGCCCGCGATGCTGGCCGAACGCGGGATCCACGGCCGCGACGCGGCGTTCGCCACTGAACTGGCCTACGGCAGCTGCCGCACGCTGGGGCTGCTCGACGCCGTCATCGCCGCCGCGGCCGGGCGCCCGGTGGAACAGATCGACCCGGTGCTGCTGGACCTGCTGCGCCTCGGCAGCTATCAGCTGTTGCGCACCAACGTCGCCCAGCACGCCGCAGTGTCGACCACCGTCGAGCAGGCCGGCATCGAATTCGACAGTGTGCGAGCGGGTTTCGTGAACGGCGTGCTGCGCACGATCTCGGGCCGCGACGAGGCGGCGTGGGTCGCCGAGCTGGCACCTTCGAAGGGCGCCGACCCGGTAGGCCATCTGGCATTCGTGCACGCCCATCCGCGCTGGATCGCCCAGTCGTTCGCCGACGCGCTGGGCGCCGACGCGGGGGAGCTCGACGCCGCCCTGGCCGCCGACAACGGCCGTCCCGGCGTGCACCTCGCCGCGCGCCCCGGTGTGCTGACCGCGCAGGAGCTGGCCGCCGCGGTGGACGGGACGGTGGGCCGGTACTCGCCGTATGCCGTCTACCTGGGCGGCGGTGATCCGGGCCGGCTGGCCGCGGTCCGTGACGGCGCGGCGCTGGTGCAGGACGAGGGCAGCCAGCTCGTGGCGCAGGCGCTGACGCTGGCCCCGCTGGTGGGTGAGGACGGCGGACGCTGGCTGGACCTGTGCTCGGGCCCGGGCGGCAAGACAGCGCTGATCGCCGCGATCGCCGTCCAACACGGCGGCGCCGTGACCGCGATCGAGCCCGCGCCGCGCCGCGCCGACCTTGTCGAGCAGAACACCCGCGGCCTGCCGGTCGAGGTGCTGCGGGTCGACGGCCGCGAATCCGGGCTGGCGCCGGGCAGTTTCGACCGGGTGCTGGTCGACGCACCGTGCACCGGGCTGGGGGCGCTGCGGCGCAGGCCGGAGGCTCGTTGGCGGCGCACCCCGGCCGATGTCCCGGTGCTCGCCAAGCTGCAGCGCGAGCTGCTGGCCGCCGCGATAGCGCTGACCCGCCCCGGCGGGGTGATTCTCTACGCCACCTGTTCGCCGCACCTGGCCGAGACCGTCGGGGTGGTGTCTGACGCCCTGCGCCGTCATCCGGTAACGGCGCTGGACACCCGGGGGCTGTTCGGCCCTGCCGACCGGCTCGGCGACGGTCCGCACGTGCAGCTCTGGCCGCACCGCCACGGCACCGACGCGATGTTCGCGGCCGCCCTGCAGAAGGACCTAGGGTGACTGGCATGCGACCACTGATCGCGCCGTCGATCCTGTCCGCCGACTTCGCCCGCCTCGCCGAGGAGGCCGCCGCCGTCGAAGGCGCCGACTGGCTGCACGTCGACGTGATGGACGGCCACTTCGTGCCCAACCTCACCCTCGGCCTGCCGGTGGTCGAGAGCCTGCTGGCGGCCTCGGACATCCCGATGGACTGCCACCTGATGATCGATGACCCGGACCGCTGGGCGCCCGGGTATGCCGAGGCCGGGGCCTACAACGTCACTTTCCACGCCGAGGCCACCGACAATCCCGTCGCGGTGGCCCGTGATATCCGCGCCGCCGGCGCCAAGGCGGGTCTGTCGGTCAAACCGGGCACCCCGCTGGAGCCCTACCTGGAGATCCTCCGCGACTTCGACACGCTACTGGTGATGTCGGTCGAACCGGGCTTCGGCGGCCAGAGCTTCATCGCCGAGGTGCTGTCCAAGGTCGCGACGGCCCGCCGGCTGGTCGATGCCGGTGAGCTGACGATCCTCGTCGAGATCGACGGCGGCATCAACGCCGACACCATCGAGCTGGCCGCCGAGGCCGGCGTGGACTGCTTCGTCGCGGGTTCGGCGGTCTACGGCGCCCAGGACCCCGGTGCCGCGGTTGAGGCACTGCGCCGCCAGGCGGCTGCCGCGTCGCAGCATCTGCGGATATGACCGCAGTCGAGGCCGCGATGCGGCTGGCCATCGCCCAGGCGCAACGGGTGAAAGGATCGACGTATCCGAATCCCCCTGTGGGAGCGGTCATTCTGAGTGTGGCGGGCGATGTCGTGGGTTCCGGTGGCACCCAGCCCGCAGGCGGTCCGCACGCCGAGGTGATGGCGCTGAGGGAGGCGGGGCCGCGGGCGACGGGCGGTACCGCTGTCGTCACCCTCGAACCGTGCAATCACCAGGGCCGCACCCCACCCTGCGTCGACGCGCTGATCGAGGCCGGCGTGGCCGCGGTGGTCTACGCCGTCACCGACCCGAATCCCGTTGCCGCCGGCGGCGCCGACCGATTGCGCGCTGCCGGAATCGCGATCACCGGCTCGGTGTGCGCCGACGAGGTCGCCGGCGGCCCGCTGCGGGAATGGCTGCACAAACAGCGCACCGGAAAGCCGCACGTCACCTGGAAGTTCGCCACCAGTGTCGACGGGCGCAGTGCAGCGGCGGACGGCTCCTCGCAATGGATCACCAGTGAGGCGGCACGCGCCGACCTTCATGTGCGCCGCGCCGCGTGCGACGCGATCGTGGTCGGCACCGGCACGGTCGACATCGACGACCCGACGCTGACCGCGCGGCTGCCCGGCGGCGGACTGGCGCAGCGCCAGCCGCTTCGCGTGGTCGTCGGCAAGCGCGAGATCTCTCCGGAAGCCAATGTGCTGAATGATGATTCGCGCACGATGCTGATCCGGACCCACGATCCGCACGAGGTCATCCAGGCGTTGTCGGATCGCACCGATGTGCTCATCGAGGGCGGCCCGACGCTGGCCGGCGCGTTCTTGCGGGCCGGGGCGATCGACCGGATCCTGGCCTACGTCGGCCCGATCCTTCTGGGTGGGCCGATCACCGCCGTCGACGACGTGGGCGTGCCCAGCATCGCGCGGGCGCTGCGGTGGCAGTACGACGGCGTCGACCGGATCGGGCCCGATCTGCTGCTGAGCCTGGTGCCGGGCTAACCCGCGAAGGCTGTCACGAGCTCCGAGCAGAAGGCCGGCAGGTCGTCGGGCTTGCGGCTGGACACCAGCGTGTTGGGTCCGCCGGTGCACACCACGACCTGCTCGTCGACCCACTCGGCGCCGGCGTTGCGCAGGTCGGTCGCTACGCTGGGCCACGACGTGATCCGGCGGCCCTCGACCACGTCGGCCTCGATCAGCGTCCACGGTCCGTGGCAGATGACGGCCACCGGCTTGCCTGCGTCGAAGAAACTCTTGGCCAGGCCGACCGCGGCCGGTTGGGTGCGCAGGAAGTCCGGGTTGGCCACCCCGCCGGGCAGCACCAGCCCGTCGTAGTCGGCCGCCGTCACGGAGTCTGCGGATGTGTCGGCGTCGAAGGTGTCGGCAGGGGTGAGGTGGTTGAACGCCTGGATCTTGCCGACCTCGGTCGACACCAGTTCCGGAGTGCCACCGGCCTGTTCGACGGCCTCCCACGGCGTGGTCAGTTCGACCTGCTCGGTGCCTTCGGGGGCGACCAGGAATGCGATTCGCTTGCCGGAAAGTTCGTTGCTCATGGCGTCCGCATACCCGCCGACCGCAGGTTAATACCCTCGGCGTGGAGCAGGATGGGGTGATGAGCGATTCCCAAGTGCTCGGCCTGTTCCCGCCCGGTTCGGTGCTCGACGACGGCGTCCTGACCGTCGGCGGTTGCCGGCTCGATGACCTCGCCACGGAGTTCGGCACTCCGGTCATGGTGGTCGCCGAGGACGCGGTGCGGCAGCGGGCCAGGGACTATCTGGCGGCGTTCCGCGGCCGCTGGGCCCGAGCAGATGTGGCGTTTGCATCAAAGGCGTTCCCGTGTACGGCAATTCAGCGGCTGATGAGCGAGGAGGGGTTGCTGCTCGACGTCGCAGGTGGCGGCGAGATCGTCACAGCGCTGGCCGCGGGCGCCGACCCGGCCCGGATGTTGTTGCACGGTAACGCCAAGACCGACGAGGAACTCGAACTGGCCGTCGCCAAGGGCGTCGGGCTGGTGGTCGTCGACAATTTCGACGACATCGACCGGCTGGAGCGCATCGTCGAGCCGGGCCGACGGCAGGCCTGCCTGGTGCGGGTGGTGCCCGGCATCGAGGCGGACACGCACGCCGCGGTCGCCACCGGGCATGACGGATCGAAGTTCGGGCTGCTGCCCGAGGACGCGCACGTGGCGATCGAGCGGATCCGCCGCAGCAGGGTGCTGCGCTGCGATGGCGTGCACACCCACGTCGGCTCCCAGCTGCTCGATGCCGAGCAGCTGGCCGCCGCCGTCGCTCCGGTCGCCGAACTCGGCAGCTTCGACGTTTACGACTTCGGCGGCGGGCTCGGCGTCCGCTACACCTACGCCGACCACCCGACCTCGCTGGACGTCTACGCCCAGACCATGATCGACAAGGCCCGTGGGCTGGTTCCCGCCGAGGCCCGCATCATCGTCGAGCCGGGCCGCTCGATGACCGCGACCGCGGCGTGCACGGTCTACCGGGTCATCACCGTCAAACGGGGCAAGCTCACCCACGTCGCGGTCGACGGCGGAATGGGGGACAACCTGGAAGTGTCGCTGTACGGGCAGCGCTTCGAGGCCGCGCTCGTCGACCGGCTGGATGGCGGCGAGACCGTCACCGTGGTGGGCCGCCACTGTGAGTCCGGCGATCAGCTGATCGACGGTGTGCCCCTTGACAATCCGGTGGTCGGCGACCTGTTGGCGGTGCCGGTCACCGGGGCGTACTGCTACACGATGTCCAACCAGTACAACGGCGCGCGCCGGATCCCGGTGGTGTTCGCGTCTCGCGGCGACGCGCGGCTGGTCGTGCGCCGGGACACCTGGGCGGACCTGCTGGCCCGCGACGTCTAGGTGGCGAGCGTCTTCTCGACTTCCGTCTCGTCGGCGTGGGCCTGCTTGCCGCCGATGAACAGCGCCAGTCCGGCACCGACCAGACACACGATCACGGTGATGAAGAAGATCGACCCGTACTGCATGGCGAACGCGGTGCGGTAGCGCATGGCCTCGCCGGCGAGCTTGGCGGCCAAGGTGTTGCCGCCCGGGCTGGGCAGGGTGGCCAGGATCTGGTTGAACCGATACAGGCCCCACGCGCTCAGCGCGGCCACGCCGATCAGCATGCCGGTCATCCGGGCCACGACGACCAGTGACGACGCGATACCGTGCTGCGCCGCGGGCACCACGCGAAGCGCGGCCGAGGTGAGCGGGCCGATCACCAGTCCGAGCCCGAGACCGGCCAGCGCCAGGTCGGTGTCGATCACCGGCAGCGAGATGAAGCCCAGATCGTGGCGGGCGCTGGCCACGTTGATACCCCAGTCGGACACCAGCCAATACGCCCCGGCCGAAATCAGCATGCCGACCACGGCGACAATCCGGTCGCCGATTCTGGTGGCGATCCAGCCGCCGACGAGAGCGCCGATCGGGAGCGCGATCAGGAAGTGCAGCAACAGGAATGCGGCTTGCGTCTGGTCCTTGCCCAGTACGCCCTGGCCGAACAGTTCGACGTTGACCAGGGTGACCATCAGCGCCGCGCCCGCGCACAGCGAGGTGCCCAGCGAGGCCAGGAACGGGACGAACCGGACACCCGCCGGTTCGATCAGCCGGGTGCGGGCGAAGCGCTCCCACACTCCGAAGGCGATCGCCGCGACGACCGCGCCGCCGACCAACAGCAGGCCGTGCGGCGGTAGCAGCTGCTTGCCGTCCGGTGCCGGGTTGTACAGGCCGATCACGACCAGGCCCAATGCGATCGCAAGCAGGATGCCGCCGACCAGGTCCACCTTTTCCGGGTTCGCGGACTTGTCGTGCGAGGGCAGGCTGAAGTGGATCATGATCATCGCGATCACGGTGAGCGGCACGTTGATCCAGAACACGTCCTGCCACTTGCCCAGCAGCAGCACCACACCGATGCCGTAGAGCGGGCCGAGCACGCTGCCCAGCTCCTGGGCGGCGCCGATGCCGCCGAGCACGGCAGCGCGGCTGCGGGCGGCCCATAGGTCGGCGGCCAGCGCCAACGTGACGGGCAGCAAGGCACCGGCGGCGATGCCCTGGATGAGCCGCCCGATCACCAGCATGGTCAGGTCCGTGGACAGTGCCGTCACCACCGAGCCCGCCGCGAAGGTGACCAGGGACAGTTGCAGCATCAGCTTGCGTCCAAAGCGGTCGGACAGCCGGCCCAGCAGCGGCATGGCCGCGATGTAGCCCAGCATGTACCAGGTGATGATCGGGGTGACCTGCTGCAGCTTGTTCACCGGGATGCCGACCGTCGACATGATGTCGACCATGATCGTGACGACCACGTAGGTGTCGAGTGCGCCGAGCAATACGGCCAGGCTGCCCGCGCTGATCACGATCCGGCGGCTGCGGCCGGATGTCTGTGCCCGGTGGGCGGCGGTGTCTACGGACTCAGCCATGTGCGGCGCCGTCAGACGGCGGGCTTGGTGACGGTGACCGGCTTGTCCCACTCCGACAGGTCCAGCTGCACGCCGCTGCCGTTGCCGGTATCGACCTTGGCCTGCACCAGCTGATGGGGGTCGCTCTTCTGGATCCAGATCGTCCCCGGCAGCGGCGTGGTCGACTGGATCTGAGGGATCAGTTTGGTGACCGCGTCACCGCTGACCTTGCCGGAAATCCGGATGGCGTCCACACCGTTGATGGACTCGCTGGCCTCCGACTTGGCGTCGGTGATGCTGGCGAGCAGGTTGGCCAGGCCGTTGTCGGGATTGAGGATCACCGACGGGTCGTAGATGTCCTTCGCCGGGCCCATGTCCAGCCAGTTGTTGGGGGTCAGCGCGGCGTAGAGGGTGCCATCGACCACGACCAACTGAATGTCGGCATCCGAGCCGCCCATGGAGATTGTCGAGCTGCCCGAGATCGCGACCGCAGGCACATTGGTCAGGTCTCCGGAGAGCTTCTTGATGGGGAGCCCATCGATCTTGCCGCTGACGGTGATGTCCAGGTGGGCGCTCTTGAGGCCCTTGGTGACCGCGATGGACTGTTGCAGCAGTCCGGCGGCGTCCGGGAGCGGCTCGGAGGGCGTCGACGACGACGAGCAGCCCGCGACGAACAGGGCTGCGGTGGCGAAGAGGGCGACAAGGACGGCAAACATTCGGCGGCACGTCGGCATAGGTGCATCGTAGAGGGTCGGCCCGACCCGGAGTGATCGCCCAGGCCGCCGCCACCCGGCGTTATGCGGGATGACCTGCGATTTTAGTATGGCTAAGCGAGTGTCGCCGGGGCCGGACTAGATTAGGCCCGTGTTCACTGGAATCGTCGAGGAGCTGGGCGAGGTGGTCGGTAAGGATGAGCTGGCCGACTCGGCTCGATTCGTCATCCGCGGGCCCGTCGTCACCGCCGACGCCCGCCACGGCGACTCGATCGCGGTCAACGGCGTCTGTCTGACCGTGGTCGACGTGCTGCCCGACGGCCGGTTCAGTGCCGATGTGATGGCCGAGACGCTCAACCGGTCCAGTCTGGCCGCCGTCGATGTCGGCAGTGCCGTGAACCTCGAGCGCGCGGCGGCGGTCAACAGCCGCCTCGGCGGCCACATCGTCCAGGGGCACGTCGACGGCACCGGGCGAGTGGTATCCCGCGCACCTTCCGAGCACTGGGAGGTCGTGCGGATCGCGCTGCCGCCCGAACTGTCGCGGTACGTGGTCGAGAAGGGCTCCATCACCGTCGACGGCATTTCGCTGACCGTCTCCGGGCTGGGTGACGACTGGTTCGAGGTCTCGTTGATTCCGACGACGCTGGCGCTCACGACACTGGGTCGCGCTCCGGTCGGCACTCCGGTGAATCTCGAAGTGGATGTCATCGCCAAATACGTTGAGCGGCTGCTCAGCGATCGCGGTCGGTAATGCTGGCAAACCACTGATCGACCAATCAGTACCAAGCTTTGCTGGTTTGTCGCACCTTGCGCCGATAAATGAAGCTATGCCCACCGGTTCTTTGCAGTTAACTCTGGCAAATGCCCTGTTCAAGCGATCAGTCCCGGTCGATGTCGTAATTGTCCTTGGCGAAAGCTGAGGACCGTGTTACGTTGCCGAACGTACGTAAGGTGCGCCTCTCCCAAGCAATGTGTGTGAGTCGTGTCGCAGAGTTCCCCGCTGGCCCGAACAGGGCCGCGCCGGGTGACTGTGTTGGCGTGAAGACACTGGGGTGAAGGAGGTGAGATGGCTGCGGCTGGTCGGCGCAAACCGCGTCGCACTAACGGCCGCCACCGCAAGCCCTCGGCCTTCGAGTCATCGAACTGCGCTCAGTGGTTGCGCGTCGGCACGGTCGGTGTTGGGCTGGGCGCGGCGATCGTCGGCAGCCAGGCCATGGCGTCGGCCGCTCCCGATGACCCGTCCCATTCGGCCAATCCGGGTGCGGGCACGGGCGTCGCGAAGTCCGACCGCAGTTCGTCGAACGCCACGGCTGGGCCTCGCGGTCCCGCGGCACGCGCGGGTCAGTCGGAATCTTCGAAGCGCAATACCGACGGCGTTACCCGGTCCTCGACGACCAGTTCGCACAAGTCCGCCACCCCGGCGACCCCCGGCAAGAGGTCGGCCGCGGGTGTCGCGCCTGACGATCGGTTGCTGACAGCTGGAGCCGAGCCGGTCGTGAACTCGGTGAACCTGTCCGCGCCTTCTGCGCTACCAACGACCGCACCACACAGCACCACCGAAATCGGCACGGCGCCGACGAGTTACATCAGTGCCCTCAATGATGCGCTGGACGCCATGGGCCTTGGCGGACTGGGAAGCCCCGTTCGTGTGCCGACACTTCCCGGCGGTGCACCGGACGGGCTGTGGTTGGCCGCCGGCCGAAACAACGAAGTGCGCAACGGTCGACGATTGGCAACCACTCGCGCCGAATACCTGCCGGGAGCGCATCCGTGGGATGCGGTTCAGGCCGCATTCGCGAATGGCACCCATCTCTTCAGTGATCTCTCGGAGCTGGCGACGCGAGTCGTCCATCATGTCGGAGCCGGAATCGACCACGAGATCGCCAACGCGACAAGGGATTTCGAACGCGCGATCCGGTTGTCCGTCGCGCCGGTCGCCGCAAGCCTGCATGCTTTCTTTTCGCCCGAATCGGGGGCCGCTCCTACCGCGGCCGCGTCGGCCACCCCCACCGCCGCTGCGGTGCCGGCGGCGGGGACGGGGGCATGGTATTTCATCGGTACCTTGCAGCGGGCGGTCGACCGGCTCGCCGGCTGGCCGGGTCTGCCGCGCAACTTCGTCACGATCACCAATCATGTGACCGACCAGAGTCTTGACGCGCTCGATGATCAGCTCGACGCGTTGTTTGCCAATGCGAACATTGGCAGCCCGGCGCAGTGGCTACCCGGCTTCGTCGGAATCGTCAATCTCTTTGTCAAGTCGGCAATCCCGAGCTATACGATCAGTGACACCCTCAACGCCTGGGGTGACTTCCTCAACCGGATCGTGCCGCCGTTCAACATCTCACCGGGAGCGGACACCTTCGGCGTCATCACGCAGTACAAGATCATGGGCGCGGCAGTGGTCGGCACAGCAACGGTATTGACGGACATGCTCAATGGTGTGTATGACCCGGCCCAGTGGGAGATCGATGTCATCAAGGCGACTACCGGTGCCACGGTCACCAGGGCTGATCTGACGAACTCCACCAGTCTGGAAACCAAGATCGCCGCCGCGCAGGCTGCAGCCATATTGACATTCGGGCTCAGCGACGGTGGCGCGTACTACGACCCGACTCGGGCCTGGGACATCACGCTGCCGACCTGGACTGCGGCGCAGGTCAATCCGTTCACGGTCGTGACTTGCGTCGTGCTGGTTGCCATGTACAAGCGGTTCCAGGAAGTGGCCGTTCTGACCACGTTCACGACGAGCACGACCTACGACAGTTGGCTCTACACACTGAGTTTGGGCGGTGACAGCACTCGCTCCGAATATGCGGCGGGCACGTTCCACGCGGTGGATCCCGACGGCAGATCGGTGGACTTCGGGACGTCGCTACTCGGAACGTACACCTCGGCGGGCGGCGGGCTGGTCACGATCAACACCAGTGGTGGGGGATTCACCTACACCAACACGTTGCCCGGCGCGGCGTTCTTCCACAGAGCCACGTCGGAAAACGAGGCCGACAGATACGACACCGTGAATATCCCGGTGACCTCGGCGGACGGTGTCGAGTACACGCTCACCTTCAAGATCCAGATCATCGACGGGTCGAACGCCAATCCCACATCGTCTCCCACGATGGGCGCCGCCGACGGGCTTGGCGTGGTGCGCGGCAGTGTCGGCGGCAGCGACTCCAACGGTGACACGTTGACGTACTCACTGGTCGGCTCGTCGGTCAACGGCCTGAACAACAACTCCGGCTACACCAAGAACGGCGCCGGCAACGGCGGCATCATCACGCTGAATCCGACCACCGGCGCCTTCACCTATGTTTCGTCGGCGACGGCCGGTGCTACGCAGAGCTTCCAGGTGCAGATGACCGACGGCCACGGCGGCACCACCATCGCCACGGTCACGGTGCCGAACACGACGTCGATCACTCCGGGCAATCTGAACACCTCGACGCCGTATGTCGTGACCGGTTCTGTGCCGGTTCCCAGCGGTGATGCCGGCCTCTTCACCAGTTATGCCCTGGGCGCCAGTCCGACGAAGGGCACGGTGACGTCCTTCAACCCCGTCACCGGCTCGTTCACCTACACCTCGAGCGTGGGCCGTACCACGGCGAACAGCGATGTGATCACCGTGATCGCCACCGACGCCAGTGGCCGCACGGTGACCCTGAAACTGGCCGTCACACCTGCGGTGGTCAACAGCGCGCCGGTGGGTACCGGTGTGACCACCGACTCGCCCGTCGGGGCGCCGACCTACAACGTGTGGGGCGGTCCGTCCGACGAGCAGAACACGACAGGCGCACTGCATTCGTCAGACGCCGACGGCGACCCGGTGACCTACACTGCCGGTACCTACACGACCGCGCAGGGCGGCACGGTGACGGTTACCGCGTCCGGGTCCTTCACCTATTCGCAGTCCAAATTCGCTCCGTTCGGAATCCACAGCAGCTACTGGCACGATCACGCTGTCGACGGTGACCCCGGGGATCTCTTCACCATCAACGTCACCGATGCCTTCGGCGCCACCACCGCGGTGACGTACGGGATCCCGATCGCGAAGCTCAACGCCGCGCCGACATTGGCGGGAACGTTCAACGGGACTCCGACCGTCGATGTGCTGGGCATCCGGCGCGGCAGCATCAACACCGGTTCGGATGATGACGGCGACAGCCTCACCTACAGTCTCGTCGGTGGCTCCGGGGGATCGGCCTATACCGCCAACGGCGGCATCGTCAAGCTGACCGGAACCTCATTCACCTACGTACCGAAGGTGGGGGTGACGTCGGACTCGTTCCAGGTGCAGGTGAACGACGGCCACGGCGGCGTCACGACGGCGACCTACAACCTTTCCGGGTTGACCACGCCGTCACCGGTGACGAGTGTCAACACCTCGACGGTGAATGTGGTTACCGGACAACTGAATACGACGGGGAACACCAGTGGGTGGACCTACAGCCTGGGTGCCGACGGGACCAAGGTCGGCACGCCGACCGTGGTGACCTCGACGGGTGCATTCACCTACACCCGCAACGCCGCCCTCGGGCACAGCACGTCCCCGACCGACACGTTCACCATCACGGCGACCGAGAACGCCACCGGGCGGTCAGTGATCATCGCGACCATCACCGTGACACCGACCGTCGCGAACAGCGCGCCGACCCTGACGGTCAACGGGGTGTCCGCTACCGGCAATTCCGCGACGACCGCCATGTCTGGGCCGGGGTCCTACAACACCGGCACGTTCACGCAGACGCTCACTGGAATCACGATCACGTATTCCGACTCCGATGGTGACGCGCTGTATGTGAACAACAAGTACGACGGCACCGGTTCGGCGGTCGCCCTGGCCCCGGGTGCCACCATCACCACGGCCAATGGCGGCACCGTGACCGTGAATGCCAATGGGACGCTGTCGTATTCGATCACCAAGGCCAACGTGTCGTACTACCACGAGGCGGCCAGGATCGGGGCTTCGGGGACCGCGGTGGCCGACTGGTTCAACGTCACGGTGACCGACGGGTTCGGCGGAACGAGCACGGTCAAGGTGACGGTGCCGGTCTGGGCGGTCAACAGCGCGCCAACGATCAGCGGCTACGGCGGCCCCACCTGCGCCTTCTACCTCTGCACGAGGGGCGGGATGACGGTCAGTGATACGGATGGCGACAGCATTCCCAACAACGCGATAACCCCCGGCGCCGGCGCCGGCTACACCCTCGCCGCCGGGTCTGTCACCGTATGGGGCTCTGGCGTGACCACCATCTCGTGGGCTGCCGGCGGCACCTTCGGTACCACGGCGACCGCCAATACCTTCACCGTCTACGACGGCTACTACACGGTCACCAACGGTGTGGCCAACGTCGGCACCCCGGCGAAGTTCTGGGTGCAATGGGCCGCCAATTCCGGCAACACGACCACCGGCAACTAGCGCGACGCCGTCATCGACCTTCGTCGCGGTGTTTCCACAGGTGACGCCGCTGGCTCGGTCGCGCCTGCCGTCAGCGGGACGCTTACTGTCCGGTCCGATCGCCGTTTACGTGCGTGAACATTTGCTGTGTATGCCGTGCTGTGCAACTACTCAGCACCCGTTTTCGACACGAATGTGGATATTTTTCGACAAAATCCCTGTTGGGCGCGTTTACGCGAAATTTGACTGAGACAAGCTTTGGCAAAACCCGGTAACTAGTGTTACGTTGCGGCTCGGTTCAAGTGACGTTCGTCTCCGTGCACCCGCGTGTGCGGTCTGCGTCACCCATCGGTCGCGTCGGGAGATTCGGTGAGTAACAAGCGGGTGGGTCGCCACCGGAAGCAGGCTGCCCGCCACCGCAAGCAGGCGGCGAACAACGGCAGGCGGGCCGCTCAGAACGGGATCGTCGCGGCCGCGGTCGGCCTGGGACTGGCGGTCGGTGTCGGACACGGCGTGGCCGCTGCCTCGACCGATGGCGGATCATCGGATTCTGGATCGGCATCGCATTCGGCGAGCAATGGCGGGAGCAATTCGAGCCAGGCCTCGGGCCCCAAGCGCACAAACGGATCCGCGGGGAGCGCGCGCACCCGCTCGACGGCCAAGGCCCCGGCTGTGGACTCCAACGGCGGGTCCTCGGTGACTGTGCGGTCGGTGGGCTCGGCCCGGATCCCCACCGCGACCGCCACGCCGTTGCCGACCGAATCATCCACCACCACAACAACTTCGACGGACACCACCACGACGACCGGTGTTAGCGATACGACTGATGATGTCGACTCGACCACCGACGGCACGTCGACGACCACCACGACCACCCCGATCCGGAAGTCGACGTCCGCCAGGTCGGCCGTTGCCCCGTCGGCCGCCGCATACTCGATGGACGGCGACCTCAACGCTGTTCAGGACGGCGCGGGTCCGATCACCACCCCGGCGCAGTACGACATCCAGACCACGCTCGATGCCTGGGCGGCGCAGCTCGACGCGCTGATGGCGGCCCCGCTCACTGCGGCCAACGGCTGGCTCAAGTTCCCGGTCACATTCTTGAACGGGTTCTTCAAGCCCTCGATCGTGGCCGACCGGCTCTCCTACGGGCTCAACGGCCTGGCGACCCTGTTGGACCAGTTCGTGCCACCGTTCAAGATGGTGGACGGCGCGCCCTCGACGATCACGCCGGCGTCGGTGACAGCCGCCGTCCTCGCGGGTGCCATCGTCCTGATGAACACGTCGCAGACTGTCGACATCAACCACTGGATCGCCGAGGCGGTGAGCCTCGCCGGCGCGTTGCAGGATATCGCAGCGAACCCCGTGATCAACGGGCTCACCGCGAATGACCTGGACGGCGTCATCGGAGCGGCGAGGTCGGCCTTCCTCGCCCCCGCGAGTGTTCTGGACATGACAATCGACATCGGCCCGTCGCCGAACCCGGTGTCGCTGGCCATGTATGTCGTCGTGGTCGCGATCTTCCGGCGCTTCGCCGACGTCGCAACCGATCACCAGCCCGTCGTGACCGACATGCAGCAGACCAGTCAGCACCTGCCGAACGGAAGCGGCACGACCGTCTCCGGATACGTGCAGTTCTACGACGCCGACGGCGACCCGATCACCTCATACGGTTTCACCGAGCCCAACGACAGCCGGTTCACCGTCACCGTGGTCGATGGCACCAACGGGCGGATGAACTGGACCGTGTGGGACTGGAATCCCTTGTCCAGCGACAAGTCTCCGAAGACATTGACGTTCACCATGACCGTGCTCGCCCAGGGCGACGGTCAGATCAGCGTGTCCAAGCCGTACATGCCGAACGGTAACGAGACGACGAAGACAGTCACCGTGACCGTCTACTACAACCAGGCCGTCGGGTCGCTGACCAATACAGTCGGCAGCACCTCGCCGATGGGTGTGGTTCGCGGCACCGTCTCGGCCCCGAACAACCCGGACAACCCGATGACCTATTCGCTGGTCGGCGCCAGCGGGGGATCGGCGTACACCGCCAACGGCGGCATCATCAAACTCAACCCGACCACCGGGGCCTACACCTACGTCCCGAACCGGTCGTCGAGTGCGACGACGGACTCGTTCCAGCTGACGAGCACCGACAGCTTCGGTCACACCTATACGACGACGGTGTCTGTGCCCGTGAGTTCGGCATCGCCCGTCACGACCACGAACCCGACGACGGGTACGGTCACCGGGAGCCTGAACAACGGCAGCGACACCGGGTTGTTGACCTACAGCATCGGAACCGCCCCCAACCCGTTGCGCGGCACCGTAATCCTGAATGCCAACGGCACCTTCACCTACACCCGCACGGCGGCCGGTCACACGCAGCCGACGCAGGACTCCTTCACGATCCTCGGAACCGACAGCAGCGGAAAAACGACGACCATCGCGGTGGTCAACGTCAACCCGACGGTGTCCAACAGCGCGCCGGTGGGTAACGGTGTGACGGTGGCCAGTTCGGCGCTGTCGCGCATCGTCGGTCCGTACGACCGGCAGGATACGTCCGGCACGCTGAAAGCGACTGACGCCGAAGGCGATCCGCTCACCTGGGCGGCCGGCACCTACAACACCGCTCAGGGCGGGACGATCACCGTCAACGCCAACGGCACGTTCACCTACACGAACCAGAAGTACGCGTGGTTCGGTGTGTCGGACAGCTACTGGCACGACCACGCCGCTGACGGCGACCCCGGTGACACGTTCACGATCGCGGTCAGTGACGCCTTCGGCGGCACGACCAACGTGACCTACGGCATTCCCATCGAAAAGCAAAACGCCGCACCGACTTTGAGCGGCGGTGTAAGCAGTTCTAGCACCAGCGGCCTCGGCGTCGTGCGCGGCACCATTTCGAACGGCTCCGACGACGACGGCGACGGTCTGACCTACACCCTGGTCGGTGCGACAGGTGGTTCGGTCTACGGTTCCAATGGCGGCATCATCACGATGAGCGGCACCTCGTTCACCTACATTCCCAAATCCGGGGTCACGTCGGACACTTTCCAGGTACAGGTGAACGACGGCCACGGTGGAACCAGCACGGCGACGGTCACCCTGAGCGGGCTGACGACACCGTCACCGCAGACGAACACGAACACGACGGCGGGTGTCACGACCGGCTCGCTCAACGTTCCGGCCGGCGATACCGGGCTGGGCCTGACCTACAGCCTGGGCGCCGGCCCCTCGAAGGGCAGCGTGATCGTCAACGCCAACGGCACCTACACCTACACCCGCACCGCGGGGCTGGGCCACAGCACGACTCCGAACGATTCGTTCACAATCAGGGCCACCGATGCCACCGGCAAGTCGGTGATCATCGCAACGATCAACGTGGCTCCGTCGGTGAGCAACAACGCACCAACGGTCACGGTCAACGGTACGTCCGCCACCGGCAATTCCGCGACGACTGCGATGACTGCGCCGGGGTCGTACAACACCGGCACGTTCACGCAGACACTCACTGGAATCACGATCACGTACTCCGACACCGACGGTGACACGCTGTACGTGAACAACAAGTACGACGGCACTGGCTCGGTGGTCGCGCTGGCCCCGGGCGCCACCATCACGACAGCCAACGGTGGCACCGTGACTGTGAATGCCAATGGGACGCTGTCGTATTCGATCACCAAGGCCAACGTGTCGTACTACCACGCCGCGGCCAGGATCGGAGCGTCCGGGACGACGACGGCGGACTGGTTCAACGTCACGGTGACCGACGGCTACGGCGGCACCAGCACGGTGAAGGTGACGGTGCCCGTCTGGGCGGTCAACAGCTCGCCGACGATGTCGACCAACAGCCCGGCGTGTGCGTTTGGCACGTGCACGGTGACTGCGACCATGGGCGATCCCGACGGTGACTCGCTCAGCGGGGCTCTGAACACGTCGAACGACGGCACGGGCAACCCGTGGTACACCCTCAGTAGGGGGTCCGTGACCATCAACTCGGGCAACCAGCACACCTTCAGTTGGACTGGCAACAGCAACGGCGCGGGTACACAGAACACCGGTATCCAGACCTATACCGTCTACGACGGTTACTACCGTGTCGTCAACGGTGTCATCGACAACACCTACCCGACCCGGGTGTGGAAGACGTGGAACAACACCAGCACGAGCACGGGTAATTAATTAGACCCCCGCCAGCTGGGGCGGCGTGGCATGGGCCGGTATCTCGGCCGTTCACCCCGCGTCCGTCTTGTCACGTACGTCACACCGCGGCGGCTGGCCTGCAGATATTCGCCGCTGAGCAGGACGGGCAATAGTCGTCGGCCTCGGGTGGTTCATACTGAGTGTCAGGTGCGTCGAGTGAGAAATGGGCAGGCGGCAAGGATGACGAGGCTGGACACCGTCGAACGGGCGGTTGCCGATATCGCGGCAGGTAAGGCCGTCGTCGTCATCGATGACGAAGACCGTGAGAACGAGGGCGACCTGATCTTCGCCGCCGAGAAGGCGACACCGGAACTGGTCGCGTTCATGGTCCGCTACACCTCGGGCTATCTGTGCGTCCCGCTGTCCGGCGAGATCTGCGACAAGCTCGGTCTGCTGCCCATGTATGCGGTGAACCAGGACAAGCACGGCACCGCCTACACCGTCACAGTGGATGCCAAAATTGGTGTGGGGACTGGTATTTCGGCGGCTGACCGAGCCACGACCATGCGTCTACTGGCTGATCCCGCCAGCGTCGCGGAGGACTTCACCAAGCCCGGCCATGTCGTTCCGCTGCGCGCCAAGGACGGTGGCGTCCTGCGCCGTCCCGGTCACACCGAGGCCGCCGTGGACCTGGCCCGGCTGGCCGGTCTGCAGCCCGCCGGCGCCATCTGTGAAATCGTCAGCCAGAAGGACGACGGTTCGATGGCCCAGACTGATGAGCTGCGGGTCTTCGCCGACGAACACGACCTGGCCCTGATCTCCATCGCCGATCTCATCGAGTGGCGGCGCAAGCACGAAAAGCACATCGAGCGGATCGCCGAGGCGCGCATCCCGACCCGGCACGGCGAGTTCCGGGCGGTCGGCTACTCCAGCATCTATGAAGAGGTGGAGCACGTCGCGCTGGTCAAGGGTGATATCGCCGGGCCGGAGAACGACGGCCACGACGTCCTGGTGCGCGTGCACTCCGAATGCCTGACCGGCGACGTCTTCGGTTCGCGGCGGTGCGACTGCGGCCCCCAGTTGGATGCCGCACTGGCGATGGTGGCCCGTGAGGGCCGGGGCATCGTGCTCTACATGCGCGGGCATGAAGGCCGCGGCATCGGCCTGATGCACAAACTGCAGGCCTACCAGCTGCAGGACGCCGGCGCCGACACCGTGGACGCCAACCTTGAGCTCGGGCTGCCCGCCGACGCCCGCGACTACGGCATCGGCGCGCAGATCCTGGTGGATCTCGGGGTGCGCTCGATGCGGCTGCTGACCAACAACCCGGCCAAGCGGGTGGGCCTGGACGGCTACGGGCTGCACATCATCGAGCGGGTTCCGCTGCCGGTGCGCGCCAACGCCGAGAACATCCGCTATCTGATGACCAAGCGCGACCGGATGGGTCACGACCTGACCGGGCTCGACGATTATGACGAGGCGGTCCGGCTGCCGGGCGACCTCGGCGGAGCGCTCTAGATATGAGTGGAGGCGCGGGCGTCCCGGACTTTCCGGAGATGGACGCCTCAGGGTTGTCACTGGCGATCGTGGCCAGCACCTGGCATTCGAAGATCTGCAACGCGCTGCTCGACGGCGCCCGCAAGGTGGCCGACGATTCTGGGGTGCCCAGCCCGACCGTCGTCCGTGTGCTCGGTGCCATCGAAATCCCGGTCGTCGCACAGGAACTCGCCCGCACCCATGACGCGGTCGTCGCACTCGGCGTCGTGATCCGTGGCCAGACACCACATTTCGACTATGTCTGCGATGCCGTCACCCAGGGCCTGACCCGGGTCTCGCTCGATGCGTCGACACCGGTGGCCAACGGCGTGCTGACCACCAACAGCGAGGAGCAGGCACTCGACCGCGCCGGGCTGCCCGGTTCGGCCGAGGACAAGGGCGCGCAGGCCGCCGCCGCCGCGCTGTCGACCGCGTTGACGCTGCGCCACCTGCGCGGGGCATGACCACCGCGAACAACGACTGGGATGTGGTGCTGCGGCCCCGCCTGACGCCGTTGGTCGCGTACGTCGCGGCCGCCATCGTCGCCACGTCGGGCATCGTCGTCGGGGTCCTGTTCAAGGTGCGCTACACCGGGGCCATCATCCAGACCGCCGATCAGGTGTCGATGGGCCTCCTCGGCGTGATTCTGGCCGCCGCGATCCTGCTGCTGGCGACCCCGCGGGTCCGGGTCGGCCCGGTCGGCATCGGAGTGCGCAACATCCTGATCGAGCGGGTCGTGCCGTGGAGTGATGTTGTCGGCGTGTCGTTTCCACAGGGAGCGCGGTGGGCGCGGGTGGATCTGGCCGACTACGAGTACGTCCCGGTATTGGCCATCCAGGCGATAGACAGCGAACGCGCGGTGGCATCGATGGACACCCTGCGCACCCTGGTGGACAAATACCGCGTCACCGGATCGTGAGCCTCATCACCACTTCGCCCGCCGCGCCGCCGGTGGGCACTTCGGCGAATCCCAGACGCTCGTAGACCGCGCGCGCAGCCGCGTTGTCGGGGGCCATCCGCAGCGTCGCTGTGCGCACCCCGCGCCGGCGTGCCCAGTCCAGCGCTACGGCCACCAGGCGGCGGCCCAGCCCGCGTCCGCGTGCGCCGGGCTCGAGCCACAGCGAGTACACGTAGGCGGTCTGCGCGCTCTCCTGGTAGACCGCGACCATGCCGACTGCCTCGCCGGCCAGGACCGCTACGAACTGGGCGTGATCGCGCAGTCGCCTGCGCCATTCGGCGGGGGAGTAGCGGGCCTCGGCGGCGTACTGCTGGTCCGCCGTCCCGAACGTGTCGGCGAGCGCCCGCAGTCGGAGTTCGGCGAATTGTTCCCAGTCCGACTCGGTGAGGCGGGTGATGCGCACTGCTGGCACGCACACGACGGTAATGCCTGTCGGCGCTCGGACTAACCTTGTGGACGTGCCCGATCCGTCGACGTACCGCCCGGCGCCCGGGTCGATTCCGGTCGAACCGGGTGTCTATCGATTCCGGGATCCACATGGCCGGGTGATCTACGTCGGCAAGGCGAAGAGCCTGCGCAGCAGGCTCACGTCGTACTTCCAGGACATCGCCGCCCTGCATCCCCGCACCCGCCAGATGGTGACCACCGCGGCCAAGGTCGAGTGGACGGTGGTCAACACCGAGGTCGAAGCCCTGCAGCTGGAATACAACTGGATCAAGGAGTTCGACCCGCGGTTCAACGTCCGTTACCGCGACGACAAGTCCTATCCGGTGCTGGCCGTGACACTGGGCGAGGAGTACCCGCGGCTGTTCGTCTACCGCGGCCCGCGGCGCAAGGGGGTCCGCTATTTCGGGCCGTACTCGCATGCCTGGGCGATTCGCGAGACGTTGGACCTGCTGACCCGGGTCTTTCCGGCGCGCACCTGTTCTGCGGGAGTGTTCAAGCGGCACAGTCAAATCGAGCGTCCCTGTCTGCTGGGTTACATCGACAAATGCTCGGCGCCGTGCGTCGGCCGGGTCAGCGCCGAGGAGCACCGCAAGATCGTGCTGGACTTCTGTGACTTCCTGTCCGGCAAGACCGACCGTTTCGCCCGTGAGCTGGAGCAGCAGATGAACGCCGCATCTGCCGAACTCGACTTCGAACGGGCGGCTCGGCTGCGCGACGATATCGCCGCGCTCAAGCGCGCGCTGGAGAAGCAGGCCGTCGTGCTCGGCGACGGCACCGACGCCGACGTCGTCGCCTTCGCCGACGACGACTTGGAGGCTGCCGTACAGGTGTTCCACGTCCGCGGCGGCCGGGTGCGCGGCCAGCGCGGCTGGGTGGTCGAAAAGCCCGGCGATCCAGGCGAAGCCGCTGAGGCTGCGCTGGTCGAGCAGTTCCTCACCCAGTTCTACGGGGAGCAGGCCGAGTTGGGTGGCGCCGCAGATGAATCCACCAATCCGGTGCCCCGCGAGGTCTTGGTGCCGTGCCTGCCGCCGAATGCCGACGAGCTGGGCGAATGGCTCTCCGGGCTGCGCGGCTCACGGGTGACACTTCGGGTGCCGCAGCGCGGCGACAAAAAGGCACTGGCCGAGACGGTACACCGCAACGCCCAGGAAGCGCTGCAACAACACAAGCTCAAACGCGCGGGTGACTTCACCGCCAGATCTGCTGCGCTGCAGAACATTCAGGAATCATTGGGCCTGGCCGATGCGCCACTGCGGATCGAGTGTGTCGACATCAGCCATGTGCAGGGCACCGATGTGGTGGCCTCCCTTGTGGTGTTCGAAGACGGTCTGCCGCGCAAATCCGACTATCGGCACTTCGCGATCCGGGACGCCGCGGGCGAGGGCCGCTCCGACGACGTCGCCTCGATCGCGGAGGTGACGCGCCGTCGGTTCACCCGGCACGTCGCCGAACAGCAGCAGACCGTTGAAGAATTCTCCGCGGAAGGCAAGTCCCGCAAGTTCGCCTATCCGCCCAACCTCTATGTCGTCGACGGCGGCGCCCCTCAGGTCAATGCCGCCCAGGCCGTGCTCGACGATCTCGGTGTCACCGACGTCGCCGTCATCGGCCTGGCCAAGCGCCTCGAGGAGGTGTGGGTGCCGGCCGAGCCGGACCCGCTCATCTTCCCGAGGAACAGTGAGGGCCTCTATCTGTTGCAGCGGGTCCGCGACGAGGCCCACCGGTTCGCGATCACCTATCACCGCAGCAAGCGGTCCAAGCGGATGACGGCCTCGGCGCTGGATGCGGTGCCCGGGCTCGGCGACATCCGGCGCAAGGCGCTGGTGACTCATTTCGGATCGCTGGCCAGGCTGCGGCAGGCCAGCGTCGAGGAGATCACCGCGGTGCCGGGGATCGGGACGGCGACCGCGACCGCGGTACTGGAAGCCTTAGGTGTGACGGTGGATTCGTCGGGATCGGCTGCGCAGGGCGACCCGGTCGGTGAAGATCAGTCTGCTGAACAGGCGACGAGATGACAGATCACAGCACAGGCGAAGACATGCGCACCGGCCAGACCGGCGAGGAATCGGGAATCGACGTGGTGTTGGTGACGGGCCTGTCCGGGGCCGGCCGGGGCACCGCGGCCAAGGTGCTCGAAGACCTCGGTTGGTATGTGGCCGACAACCTGCCGCCCGAACTCATCGCCCGGATGGTGGAGTTCGGCCTGGCTGCCGGCTCGCGGATCACCCAGCTGGCGGTCGTCATGGATGTGCGGTCCCGCGGGTTCACCGGCGACCTGGACTGGGTACGCAACGAGCTTGCGACCCGCGGCATCCATTCGCGGGTGCTGTTCATGGAGGCTTCCGACGACATCCTGGTCCGCCGCTACGAGAACAACCGGCGCAGTCATCCGCTGCAGGGCAACCAGACCCTGGCCGAAGGCATCGCCGCGGAGCGGACGATGCTGGCCCCGGTGCGGGCCTCGGCGGACCTGGTCATCGACACCTCGACACTGTCGGTGCACGGCCTGCGGGAGAACATCGAACGCGCCTTCGGCGGCGAGGCCGTCAAGCAGACCAGCGTCACCGTCGAATCGTTCGGCTTCAAGTACGGCCTGCCGATGGATTCCGACATGGTGATGGACGTCCGCTTCCTGCCGAACCCGCACTGGGTCGACGAGCTCCGGCCGCACACCGGGCAGCATGCGGCGGTCCGTGACTACGTCCTGAGCCAACCTGGCGCCGCGGAGTTCCTGCAGACCTACCATCAGCTGCTGAGACTCGTCGTCGACGGATACAGCCGGGAAGGGAAGCGCTACATGACGGTGGCCATCGGCTGCACCGGGGGTAAGCACCGCAGTGTCGCCATGGCCGAAGCGCTCGCCGGACTGCTGGAGCACAATGAGCATCTGTCGGTGCGGGTGCTGCACCGGGATCTGGGTCGCGAATGACCCGAATCGTCGCCCTCGGCGGTGGGCACGGCTTGTACGCGACGCTGTCCGCAGCCCGCCGCCTCACCCCCCACATCACCGCGGTGGTCACCGTCGCCGACGACGGCGGATCGTCGGGACGGCTGCGCAGCGAGCTCGACATCGTGCCCCCGGGTGATCTACGAATGGCGTTGGCCGCCTTGGCTTCTGACAGCCCGCACGGCCGGCTGTGGGCGACCATCATCCAACACCGGTTCGGTGGCAGCGGTGCACTGGCGGGGCATCCGATCGGCAATCTGATGCTCGCCGGCCTCAACGAGTTGCTGGCAGATCCGGTGGCCGCGCTCGACGAACTGGGCCGCATCCTCGGCGTCAAGGGCAGGGTCCTGCCGATGTGCCCGATCGCGCTACAGATCGAAGCCGATGTGTCCGGGCTGGACGGCGACCCCCGCATGAGCCGGGTGATCCGCGGGCAGGTCGCGGTGGCGACCACCCCGGGAAAGGTGCGGCGGGTGCGGCTGCTGCCCGGCGATCCGCCCGCCACCCGTCAGGCGATCGACGCCATCATGACCGCCGATCTGGTGGTGCTCGGGCCGGGCTCCTGGTTCACCAGTGTCATCCCGCACGTGCTGGTGCCGGAACTCGCGGCGGCGCTGAAGGCGACCACCGCCAGGCGTGCCCTGGTGCTGAACCTGGCTGCCGAGCCGGGGGAGACCGCCGGTTTCTCCGCCGAGCGCCATTTGCACGTTCTCGCGCAGCACGCGCCGGGCTTCGTCATAGACGAGATCGTCGTGGACGCGGCCCGCGTCCCGTCTGACCGGGAGCGTGACCAACTACGCCGCACCGCGAGTCTGCTCGAAGCGTCAGTTCGGTTTGCCGACGTCTCCAGACCTGGTACACCTTTACATGACCCGGCGAAGCTGGCTGCAGCGCTTGACGGTGTGCGAACCCGGAATACGATTCCTGCGCCTAGTACCCTTCCGCCGGCCGCATCCATGCAGGCCGGAGCGACTCGACAGGGGGACGGGGTGCAGGGACCCAGTGGCAACGGACCGAGAGGTGACGACCCGTGGCGATGACGGCCGAGGTGAAGGACGAACTCAGCCGATTGGTGGTCAATTCCGTGACGGCCCGCCGTGCCGAGGTGGCCTCGCTGTTGCGCTTCGCCGGCGGCCTGCACATCGTGTCGGGCCGGGTGGTCGTCGAGGCCGAAGTCGACCTGGGCATCATCGCCCGCCGGTTGCGCAAGGACATCTACGACCTCTACGGCTACAACGCCGTCGTGCACGTGCTGTCGGCCAGCGGCATCCGCAAGAGCACCCGCTATCTGGTGCGGGTCGCCAAGGACGGTGAAGCCCTCGCTCGGCAGACCGGCTTGCTGGACATGCGTGGCCGGCCGGTGCGGGGGCTGCCCGCGCAAGTGGTCGGCGGCAGCGTCGGCGACGCCGAGGCGGCCTGGCGCGGAGCGTTTCTCGCCCACGGCTCACTGACCGAGCCGGGGCGGTCGTCGGCGCTCGAAGTCAGTTGCCCTGGACCGGAAGCCGCGCTGGCGTTGGTGGGTGCGGCCCGCCGACTCGGGGTCAGCGCGAAGGCCCGCGAGGTGCGCGGGACCGACCGGGTCGTGGTGCGCGACGGCGAGGCCATTGGTGCGCTGCTCACCCGGATGGGCGCCCAGGACACCCGGCTGACGTGGGAGGAGCGGCGGATGCGCCGCGAGGTCCGCGCCACCGCAAACCGGCTGGCCAACTTCGACGACGCGAACCTGCGCCGCTCGGCCCGCGCCGCGGTGGCTGCGGCCGCACGCGTCGAGCGGGCGCTTGAGATTCTGGCCGACACGGTGCCCGACCATCTGGCCGCCGCGGGTCGCCTGCGGGTCGAGCACCGTCAGGCGTCGCTGGAGGAGCTGGGCCGGCTCGCCGACCCGCCGATGACGAAAGATGCTGTTGCCGGCCGCATTCGGCGGCTGCTGTCGATGGCGGACCGCAAGGCCAAGCAGGACGGCATCCCCGACACCGAATCGGCTGTCACCCCGGACCTACTCGAAGACGCTTAGGAAGGCTTGCCCGCCCTCTTCACCACCAGGGCCTTGAGCTCGGCCGACAACGCGTCGGCCGCCTCGAGTTGGGGCAGCAGGCTCGGATCCGACATCTTGGCGCGGTAGACGAGGTTGATCGTCACATCGTGGTCGGGCCGGTAGTCGATCTCGATGGTGTCACCGGCGCGCACCGTCCCCGGGGAGATGACGCGCAGATACGCACCGGGTTTGCCGGCGTCGGTGAACGTCTTGATCCAGCCCTCGATGTCGAGGAACTTCGCGAAGGTCCGGCACGGGGTGCGGGGAGCTGAGACTTCGAGCAGCAGACCGTCGGTGCCCACCCGCCAGCGGTCACCGATGCGCGCCTGGGTGACGTCGATCCCGGACGTGGTGAAGTTTTCACCGAACATCCCGTTGGCCAGCGGGCGCTCCAGCCGGGTCTGCCATTCGTCGAGGTCTTCGCGTGCGTAGGCGTAGACGGCTTGGTCGTCGCCGCCGTGCAGCTTCTGATTGCCGATGGTGTCGCCGACCAGGCCGCTGCCCAGGCCCTCTCGCATCGGCCCCGGCGCACGGACCAGCACCGGCTCGGATGCGGGCACCTTGTCGATGCCGGTCGGTTTCGACGCTTTCGGGTCCGGATTCACCCGCACACGGGCCAGATTGACCGACACGATGCTTGCCACCCCAACAGCGTAATGGCGAGCCCGCAGTCGAACCGACTCAGCCGCAATGCCGTTCTCCTATCATCGAACCGTTGACAGATTCACTGACACCCGCGTTGACCCGCGCGTCCTCACGACTGGCGCGGCCGGCGACCCCGGCTGTCAGCATCGTGATCCACGTGCTGGTGTTCGCGCTGTGGGTCACGTTGTTCCTGCTGGCATTCGGCCGCGGTGGCGTGCTGGCCTGGTCGGTCGGCCTGGCCTACCTGGGCTACGACGCCGCGTTGCAGGTGTTCACCGGGTGGCAGATACGGCGGATCGGCCGTGACCCACCGCCGGCCGGCACCGATATCGACCGGCTGACGCTGGTCGTCATCGTCGCCGCGCACAACGAGGCCACGGTGTTACCGGACACCCTCGACGCGCTGCTCAACCAGGCCGACCCGCCGGACGAGATCCTCATCGCCGACGACGGATCGACCGATGCCACCGCCGAAATACTCTGTGATGAGCACGGTTTCGCGGTTCCGCCCGTTGGCCACGTCAGCGATCCGGTGCGGGTCGGCTCGACGGCGTTGCGCTGGCTGCGACTACCGCATGGTGGCAAATCGGCGGCCCTCAATGCCGCACTGTTGCGCACCTCTGCTGACATCATCCTCACCGTCGATGCCGACACAGTGCCGGAGGTCGGGGCGATTGGTGCAGTGCGCCAGGCCTTTTCGCGCGAGCCAGAGCTGGCCGCCGTCACCGGCGTGATCACGCCGCGGTGCCCGCCCACCCCGCTGGGTGCAGCGATGCAGTGGTTCCAGACCTACGAATACATCCGGAACTTCCTGGGCCGCTATGCCTGGATGCGGGTGGACTGTCTGCAGCTGATCTCCGGGGCGTTCGCGGGTTTTCGCCGCCAAGCCGTCACCGACGTGGGCGGATTCGACGACGCCTGCCTGGTCGAGGATTACGAGCTGGTGGCTCGCATGCGGCGCTTCGCCGGAGAACAGGAGCGGGACTGGCGGTTTCGGGTTCTCGGCGACGCGCAGGCCCGCACCGAGGCGCCGGCGTCGGTGGGCGCGTTCCTGCGTCAGCGCCGCCGCTGGTTCGGCGGTTTCCTGCAGACCCACTGGTGGTATCGAGGCATGGTCGGCGATCGCAGATTCGGGCGGCTGGGCACCGTCATGTTGCCGGTCAAGGCCATCGACACGGTGGCGCCGCTGTACGGGCTGACGGCATTCGGGCTGCTGATCTACTTCCTGGCCACCCGGGACGTGGCCGTGCTGGCGCCGGTGCTGGTGGTGATCGCCGGCAAGCTCGTCATCGACATGGCGTACGGGGTGTGGGCGCTGCGCCAGTACCGCCGTTGGGTGGGTGACCCCTGCCGGGCCAGCCTGCCCGCCGCGGCTGCGGCGCTGGTGATCGAGCCGGTGACGTTCACGCTGCTGCTGCACGCCGGTGCTGTCCTCGGCTGGACGGCATTCCTCGGCGGCGCTCACCGGTGGGGGCCGCCGAGCAGGGGCTAGCGTTTGTGCCATGGCTGAGGTCCTGCGCGTCGGTGCGGCTTTCCCGGACCCGCCGTTCAATGACGTGCACGGTGCGGGTCTGGACGTCGAGCTCATGACCGCGATCGCCGCGCAACTCGGTGTCGAGGTGCAGTTCATCCGCTACGAAGGCCGCGATTTCAACGGCATCTTCGACGCGCTGGACTCCGGCGACTTCGACTGCGTCGCGTCGGGCACCACGATCACCGGTTCGCGCGCGCTCAAGGCGGCGTTCTGCGATCCGTACCTGATCTCGGGTCAGGCACTGGCCGTCGACGCCGGCCAGCTGCCCGAGGTCAAGTCGACCGACGACCTCGAAGGCCTGACGATCGGCGTGCAGCGGGGCAACACCAGCCAACCGATCGCCAACCGGCTGCTGGCCGACGAAAAGGTCGCCAGGGTCCGGGTCTATGACTACGGCGGCATCCGCACCGCGCTGCGTGATCTGACCACCGGCCGCTGTGATGCGTTCATGAAGCTGGACCCGGTGCTGACCCGGCTGGCCGACGCGGTGCCCGGTGTGAGCGTCGTCCAGCGCGGCATCACCACCGAGAAGATCGCGATCGCGGTGCCGACCACCGACACCGCGCTACTGGGCCGGATCAACGTCGCGCAGGCCACTCTCGAGAAGGACGGCACGCTCCCCGCGATCCGGGAACGCTGGACCGGCTCGCCCCGAGCCGACCAGAGTGGGCCCCTGATCGGGGGACTGTCAGGGTGACCTTCCGGGCGGTCGCGCACACCGGTGAGCAGGCCACTAGGCTGGGCGCGGGTACTTCAGAGGCAACCATGAGGAGACAACGTGACCATCCGGGTTGGCGTGAACGGATTCGGCCGAATCGGGCGCAACTTCTTCCGGGCTCTTGACGCGCAGAAGGCGCTGGGCAAGAACACCGATATCGAGATCATCGCGGTCAACGATCTGACCGACAACGCGACTCTTGCGCATCTGCTGAAGTTCGACTCCATCCTGGGCCGGCTGCCCTACGACGTGAGCCTCGAGGGCGAGGACACGATCGTCGTCGGCGACATCAAGATCAAGGCGCTCGAGGTCAAGGCCGGGCCGGCCGAACTGCCGTGGGGCGACTTGGGTGTCGACATCGTCGTCGAGTCGACGGGCATCTTCACCAAGGCCGAGAAGGCCAAGGGTCACCTGGACGCGGGCGCCAAGAAGGTCATCATCTCCGCACCGGCCACCGACGAGGACATCACGATCGTGCTGGGCGTCAACGACGACAAGTACGACGGCAGCCAGAACATCATCTCCAACGCGTCGTGCACGACGAACTGCCTCGGTCCGCTGGCCAAGGTGCTCAACGACGAGTTCGGCATCGTCAAGGGCCTGATGACCACCATCCACGCCTACACCCAGGATCAGAACCTGCAGGACGGTCCGCACAGCGATCTGCGCCGGGCCCGGGCCGCGGCACTGAACATCGTGCCGACCTCGACCGGCGCGGCCAAGGCGATCGGGCTGGTGCTGCCCGAGCTGAAGGGCAAGCTGGACGGCTACGCCCTGCGGGTGCCGATCCCCACCGGGTCGGTCACCGACCTGACCGCCGAGCTGAGCAAGAAGGCCACCGCCGCCGAGATCAACGCCGCGATGAAGGCCGCCGCCGAGGGTCCGCTCAAGGGCATCCTGAAGTACTACGACGCGCCGATCGTGTCCAGTGACATCGTCACCGACCCGCACAGCTCGATCTTCGACTCGGGTCTGACCAAGGTCATCGACGACCAGGCCAAGGTCGTCTCCTGGTACGACAACGAGTGGGGCTACTCCAACCGCCTGGTCGACCTGGTCGCACTGGTCGGCAAGTCGCTCTAACAGCGATGGCCGTCAAGACACTGGCTGACCTGCTGGCCGACGGCGTTGAAGGTCAGGGCGTGTTGGTGCGCTGCGACCTCAACGTCCCGCTCGACGGCGGAAAGATCACCGATCCGGGGCGGATCATCGCGTCGGTCCCGACGCTGAAGGCGCTGGCCGACGCCGGCGCCAAGGTCATCGTGACCGCGCATCTGGGCCGGCCCAAGGGAACCCCAGATCCGGCGTTGTCGCTGGCGCCGGTGGCCGCCGCGCTGGGGGACAAGCTCGGCCGGCACGTGCAGTTGGCCGGTGACGTGGTCGGCACCGATGCGCTGGCTCGTGCCGAGGGTTTGACCGACGGCGATGTGCTGTTGTTGGAGAACATCCGTTTCGACCCCCGGGAGACCAGCAAGGACGACTCCGAACGGCTGAAGCTGGCCAAGGCACTCGTCGAATTGGTCGGGGAAGACGGCGCTTTCGTGTCCGACGGGTTCGGTGTGGTGCACCGCAAGCAGGCCTCGGTGTTTGACGTCGCGTCGCTGCTGCCGCACTACGCTGGCACGTTGGTCGCCGCCGAGGTCAAGGTGCTCGAGGCGCTGACCAGTTCCACCGAGCGTCCGTATGCCGTGGTGCTGGGCGGATCGAAGGTGTCGGACAAGCTGGCCGTCATCGAGAATCTGGCGACCAAGGCTGACAGTCTGATCATCGGTGGCGGCATGTGCTTCACTTTCCTTGCCGCGCAAGGGGTGTCGGTAGGTACCTCACTGTGCCAAGAGGAGATGATCGACACCTGCCGTCAGCTTCTGGAGACCTACGGTGATGTGATCCATCTGCCGGTGGACATCGTTGTCGCGGAGAAGTTCGCGGCCGACTCCGCACCGGAAACCGTTGCTGCTGACCGTATCCCGGATGGCAAGATGGGTTTGGATATCGGCCCGGAGTCAGTGAAGCGGTTCACCACGCTGCTGACCAATGCGCGCACGATCTTCTGGAACGGCCCGATGGGGGTGTTCGAATTCCCGGCGTTCGCCGCGGGCACCAAGGGGGTCGCCGAGGCGATCATCGGCGCCACCGCCAAGGGCGCGTTCAGTGTGGTCGGCGGCGGCGACTCGGCGGCAGCGGTACGCCAGCTCGGGTTGCCCGAGGACGGTTTCTCGCACATTTCCACCGGCGGCGGCGCATCGCTGGAATACCTTGAGGGCAAGGAACTGCCCGGCATTTCTGTCCTCGAGAACTAGGAGACCTGCGTGTCCCGTAAACCGCTGATCGCGGGCAACTGGAAGATGAACCTCAACCACTTCGAGGCCATCGCGCTCGTCCAGAAGATCGCATTCTCGTTGCCCGACAAGTACTTCGACAAGGTCGACGTCACCGTCATCCCGCCGTTCACCGATCTGCGGAGTGTGCAGACTCTGGTCGACGGCGACAAGCTGCGGCTGACCTACGGCGCACAGGACCTCTCGCAGCACGATTCGGGCGCCTACACCGGCGACATCAGCGGCGCGTTCCTGGCGAAATTGGGGTGCACGTTCGTGGTGGTCGGCCACTCCGAGCGCCGTACCTATCACCACGAGGACGACGCGCTGGTCGCCGAGAAGGCGGCCGCCGCCTTGAAGCACGGGCTCACCCCGATCGTGTGCATCGGCGAGCAGCTCGAGGTCCGCGAGGCCGGCAACCACGTCGAGTTCAACGTGAATTCGTTGCGTGGTTCGCTGGCCGGGCTGAGCAACGAGCAGCTGGCGGGCGTCGTGATCGCCTACGAGCCGGTGTGGGCCATCGGCACGGGCCGGGTGGCCAGTGCCGCCGACGCGCAGGAAGTGTGCGCCGCGATCCGCGGCGAGCTGGGCAATATCGCTTCCGCTGAGATCGCCGACGGGATCCGGGTGCTCTACGGCGGCTCGGTGAACGCCAAGAACGTCGGCGAGATCGTCGGGCAGAAGGATGTCGACGGCGCGCTGGTCGGCGGGGCATCGCTGGATGGCGAGCAGTTCGCCATCCTGTCGGCGATCGCCGCAGGTGGGCCGCTGCCCTGATCACGCAGGCGAACAGGTAGTCTGGTCGGCATGGTTTTGGCTCTGCAGATCCTCCTGGTGGTCACCAGCGTGCTGGTGGTGTTGCTGGTGCTGTTGCACCGCGCCAAGGGTGGTGGCCTGTCGACGCTGTTCGGCGGCGGTGTGCAGTCCAGCCTGTCCGGGTCGACCGTGGTGGAGAAGAACCTCGACCGCCTGACGCTGTTCGTCACCGGCATCTGGGTCGTGTCCATTGTCGGCATGGCTCTGCAGATCAAGTACAGCTGAGCACTCAGGGCGTGAAAACGACCCGCTGACCGTTCTCCGGTTGCTGCCAGGCCTGTTCCACTTCCGCGAGCGGAACCGCGCGCGCCTGCGTCCGCAGGGTGCCGTTCGAGATTGCTATCGCCAACTCCGGTAGTTCGGCGACGAAGTCGGCAACCGGCACGGAGCCGATCCCGCTGCCGACGATCTGAAGCGGCATGGACCGTAACGCCGCCGACGGGATATCGGCGCTGGTGCCGGCCATCGAACCGATCTGAATCCAGGTCAGCGGCTGCGCGCGGTCGTGGCGGCCGCGCGCGAAGCCGGCCATCAGCTCGGTCGCGGGCCGGCCCCAGACGTAGTCGATGACGATGTCGGCGCCCAGCACCCGGCCGAAGTTCGCCGCCAGCTCATCGAGTGCGATGACATCGTCGGCACCCAGATCCGGCAGAGCACCCAGCTGTCGCTTATCCCGTCCGACGCCGATCACCACCCCCGCGCCGAGGTGCTTGGCCGCCTGGACGGCCAACCGGCCGGCGCTGCCGGTCGCGCCGAGGACGACGACGGTCTGCCCAGGCTGCAGAGTGGTGCGCCGGCGCAACGCCACCCAGGACGACATCGCGGGGTTCATCGCCGCGGCGATCGCGACCAGGTCCGCGTCGTCGGGCAGGACGACGCTGCGGCGCAGGTCGACGACTGTCTGCTCGGCCATCGCACCCAGGTCGGTGGCCACGACGAAGTAGCGCAGGGTGCCGTCCGGGGCGCGGCCGACCCCGTCGATGCCCGGTACCAGCGGTAAGTCGCCGGTGCTCGTGTAGTGCGTGCCAGCGGCGCGGGAGCGTACCAGTGGATGCAGGCCGGCGGCGATGACATCGACGACAACCTCGTTGTCGGTGGACGCCGCCGGCTGTGGAAAGTGTTGGTAGACAGGCGGTTTCGTGAAGTCGGTGACGACGGCTGCGTTCAAGAGAGGCTCCGAATGATAGATGGTAATACGAACTAAAATAGATGGTAATACGAACCAATGAGGTACGCTAGAGCGGTGAATGAAGCGCTGCTCGAAGACCTGGTGCGCACATCTTTCGCGGTGATGGCAGTGCTCAACCGGGTTGCCGCCGAGAACGATCTGTCGCTGACGCAGTTGCGTGCTCTGGCGATCCTGCGCGACCGTGAGCCCACGATGGCCCAACTGGCCGACTACCTGGGCCTGGAGCGTTCGTCGGTGAGCGGGTTGATGGACCGCGCGGTGCGTCGCGGCCTGGCTCAGCGGACCGCCAGCCGCGAGGACGCGCGCTCGGTGCACGTCAGCCTCACCGTCGAGGGCCACCGGCTGGGTGCCGAGCTCGCCGACCAGGTGGCCGGTCTGCTCGCCCCGTTGATCACCCGGCTCAGCGCAGCTGAGCAGAAGCGATTGGGCGCGTTGTTGGCTGGGATGCTGGACCCGGCTCCGCCGGTCAGCCGCTAGGGAACCACCTGCCCTCGTAGACGGTGCCCAGTATCGGAAGGTCTTTGAGCGCCAGCGGATCGACGGCGTACGGGTCATCGGCCAAGATCGTGAAATTGGCGAGCTTCCCCGGCGTGATGCTGCCCAGCTCGTCCTCCAGCCGCCACGAATAGGCGGCCTCAATGGTGATCGCCCGGAGCGCGTCGTGCACCGAGATCCGTTGCTCCGGTGCGACCGTCCGTCCGCTCGGGGTTTGCCGGTTCACCGCGCACCACGCGAGCATCAGCGGCGCGGCGGGTGCCATCGGCAGGTCGGAGTGTAGTGACAGCGGAATGCCCCGGCGCAGTACCGATTCGGCTCGCACCATCACGTCGGCGCGGTCGGCGCCCAGTCCGTGGGCGGCGTAGTGGTCGGCGAATCCGACCGGATAGTACGGGTTGGCTGACACGACGGCGCCCAGCCGGGCGATGCGGTCGACCTGTTCTTCAGACGAATTGGCGAAGTGGACGATCACCGTGCGGTGATCGGTGCGCGGATGTTCTGTCATGCACTCGTCGACGGTGTCGAGCACCAGATCCAGTGCCGCGTCACCGTTGACGTGAATATGCAACTGCCAGGTTGCGTTCCAGTACGCCTTTGCGAACGCCCGGAATGTGTCGGGTTTCATCATCCACTCGCCGTGGTGGCATAGGTCGGGATGGCCGGTGTCGTCGAGGTAGGGGTCGCGCATCTGCATGAGCTGGCTGATGATCGCACCGTCGGCGAACAACTTGACCTGCTTGGGCAGTAGGCGCACTTTGCCCGCCGACGCCATCGCGACCTGGCGTTCGGCGTCGGCGACCGCGTCGGCGGGATCCATCCCGCCGTCGGCCTGGCTGCGAGCGTCGACAAGGAATGTCGACGAGAACGGGGTTGATGGGTCACCGAGGATGTCCTGGTACAGCGACCAAGGCTCGAGAGCCCACATCAGGCCGGGCTCGTTGATCGCGGTGACGCCGTTTCGGTGCAGGTAGGCGACCAGCTGGTGCAGTCCACTCGTCAGGCGGTCCTGGCTCATGAAGACCGGGGCGAGGCGGGGAAGTAGCAGGTTCATCCCGGTCTCCCACCAGTGGCCCGCGGCGAAATCCACCATGCTGGCGGCCGGGCCGGTCATGTCCGCAGCTGTGAGGTGGAGCGCGTCGACTGCCGCGGAGTTCAGGAACCACTCGTGACACGAACGCTGCCACACCGCGATCGGCCGGGTCGCGCTGATCTCGTCGAGGAGGTCACGGTCGAGCCCGCCGTGCCAGAGCTTGTGGTAGCCCCAGGAGAACAGCCACTCGTCGGGCTTCGAAAACTGTTGCGCAGCTTCGGAAAGCCGCTGGCGGTACTCCTTGGCGGAGTGCGCGGCCGGATAGGTCTTGCCAGGCAGCTCCCAGTCCTCGATCGCGATGACGTCGGTCATCAGCGTGGTGGCGCCCAGGATCGGGTGCAGGTGCTGATCGATCAAGCCGGCGCAGACGATCGCGTCGGCAAAGGTGTCGTCGACCACCCCTGCGTCGCGCAGGTCCGCTACAGGGCCCACGGCCACGACGCGCCCGTCGGAGACCGCGACCGCGGTGGCGTCGGACACCCCCGGATCCATAGTGATCACCCGCCGCGCCGTGAACACCGTCGTCGGTGATGTCGCCATGAGTTGATCCTGCCTCAGCCCGGATCATCGTCGTCACGATCCAGTAAACGCTCCGGGTGGTGAACATCGTTGACGCGTGGGGGACCGGTGCCGTCGCTCCAGGCGATCCGGCCGTCCTCGGTGACGATCGTCGTGTACGTGCCCTCGGTCGCCATCGTGTGATCGCAGCCGCAGCCGAAGTAGAGGTTGTCGGCGTCGGTCGTCCCGCCTTCGCTCCACGGCCTCGCGTGATGCACCTCGGAGTGGTAGCCCGGCGCGAAGCAGTTCGGTTTGGTGCAGCCGCGGTCGCGGGCGTAGCAGATGATTCGATGGTCCGCTGTCGCAAGGCGTTTGGCGCGGCCCAGGTACAGCGGCCGCTCCGAGTGGTCCTCGAACACGGCCAGGTAGTGGACCGCTTCGCTGGCCATCCGGATGACATCCCGCATCGGCAGTCGGCCGGTTCCGCCGGTGCGGGCCCACCCCGCCGCCCGCTCCAAGTCGCCCAATGTCGTCGTCACGATGACGGTGACCGGCAGGCCACGATGCTGCCCGAGCGCGCCGGACTCGATTCCCGCTTTGAGGCCGAGCTTCACACCGTCGTGGCAGCGTTGTTCGGGACTGCGATCGTCCGGCCCCTCGGTCCCGTCGGGGAGATGCCGCCCCGGCCCGGCCGCGGCCGTCACGGCCTCGACATAGGCGCGGCCTTCCGGGTCCAGCCAGCCGGAAAGACGGCTCATCCCATCCGGCCCTTGCGGACCCAGCACCAGACCCCGCCGGCGTGCCCGGTCCTCGTCGGTGAACGTGCCGTCCGGATTCAGCCAGTCCGAGATCTGTGTGCCGATCGCGGTGACGAACTGTGAATCCTGTTCCCGGGCGTGGTGAACCAACGCCCGCTCGGCGACCTCGCGATCGGCCGGCGCAACCGCTGACGGCAATCTGTCCAGCGCACGGCACACCGCGGCGGCATGGTCGTCGCCGATATCGCCTGCCTCGATGGCGTCGGCCAGTGTCGGCAACTCGGGCGGCAATGGTGCCCCGGTCAACGATCGTCGCGGCCGGATCCGTGCCGCAAGCGCGACCGTCGCTTGACCTCGCCGGCGGTCAGTCGCAACCGGCTGGCAAGGACGTCGCGCACCTTGGGCCCGGCGGGCCAGGTCACCCCGTCGACCGGCTCGGCGATCTCGCCGAAGAACCGGTAGGACAGCCCGCGGTTCCTCCGGTTCTGGCTCTCCAGCCGTTCGGCGATCTCGATCCGAAAAGCATTGCCGGCCAGGTCGGTACATATCGCCCGCAGCCGGTCATGCGCGGCATCGACAGCGTCGAGCTCGGCGCGGACCCGATCATGCACCGTCTGAGCGGTGAGCGGTTCGCACGTCATGATCCAACGGTATCGAACGGATATTCGAATACAACGCCGGCAAGCCCACGCGTTGACTCATCGGAAATGCGCGCGAAGGGCCGCGAAATTCGTCTTCGTTGCCTCACTGAAAATGCGCGCGTGCGGCGTGCCTGACTGATCAGACAGCTACGCGGTCGGTAGGCCCTGACGATGG
>NZ_JACBJQ010000048.1 GCF_013404075.1 Mycolicibacterium vinylchloridicum | reverse complement strand
ATGGGGCATTACGGTGGGACACGAAGACCTCCGGTGTGTGAGTGCTTTCCTAGACAGCTCGCACTTCACTCGGAGGTCTTCGTCATGTCACCACGCCACGCCGTCACCAACGTCCGTGGTCAGTACAGCTAGCGCTCGATATTGACCCTTACCTGGCGGATAGGAATTTCTTTCCTATCGCACGAGTAAGTCTCGCTTCGGGGCGATTACGGCGGAACCGCGAAATCGGGAGCATTTCTTCTCAACAAGCAACAGCGAAACCAACCGAGAAGGAACCCACAATGACCGGATTCAAATACGCAGCGACCGTGATCGGCGCCCTGGCCTTCGTCGCCTTGGCCCCGGCCGTCGCCCACGCACAGCCAATCGACAACACCGGGGGTGGCGGTGGCTGCACCTACACCGACAAGGACGGCTACGACGTCCCGATCGACGACGGCCAGGACGTCTTCGTCGACGGCAAGATCGTGAGCTGCCGCGGCGGAAAGATCGTCATCACCACCGCGCCGGCCAGCACTGGCGGCACGGTCAAGCCCAACAACCCCTCGAAGATCGGAGTGCTCATCGACCTGCCGCGCGCGGCTGCCATCCGCTAACCCAGCACAGTCAACCTTCGGCCCGTCACCAGGGGAGTGGTGGCGGGCCGAACAACTGTGCACGCCCGTGGTTCGGGCAAAGATTGAACCGTCGGCACCCCGAGAACGTGTCTCGCGTAATCGGGGGACCTTCCCGCGCCAACATTGCCCGGCCCAAACTCTGGAGCAATGCCGTAACCCAGTCCACTATGTAACTGCGAGCTTCCCGGGGGCGACTGGATGTGCAGGCGGCGGCTAACACCACATTCGACGTCGGCGAGTTCGCGCTCAGTACTTTTGTAGATCGCGAATCTGACGCATCACATCGGAGGACCATCGGCGATATGGCCGGAGAACGTGTGGAGGGCGGAAAGCCCCCGGCTGAGGGGATTGCTGCCGAGCTGGTAGCCGCGGGCTTCCTGGACGCAGTGGAAGTCGGCCGCGGCGGCGCGGGCATCGTCTACCGCTGCCACCAGACCTCGCTCGCGCGCATCGTCGCCATCAAGGTGCTGATGTCCGATCTCGACCAGGACAACCGCGAGCGCTTCCTGCGTGAGGGCCTGGCGATGGGCAAGCTCTCCGGCCACCCGAACATCGAGAACATCCTGCAGGTCGGCGTCACCGACACCAACCGGCCCTACATCGTGATGCCCTATCACGAGGCCGGGTCGCTGGCCCAGCGGCTGCATCGGGTCGGCCGGATCGCCTGGCCGGACGCCCTGCGGATGGCGATCAAGCTGTGCGGTGCATTGGAGACCGCGCACCGGACCGGCACGTTGCACCGTGACATCAAGCCCGGGAACGTGCTCGTCAACGACTACGGCGAACCGCAATTGAGCGATTTCGGCATCGCCCGGATCGTCGGCGGATACGAAACCGCGACCGGCTTCTTCACCGGGACCATCGCCTTCACCGCGCCCGAAGTGCTGTCCGGAAACCCACCGACCGCCGTGTCCGACGTGTATTCGCTCGGCGCCACGATCTACGCCCTGATCGCCGGCGCCGCCGCGCACGAGCGCAAGGACGGCGAGGATCTCGTCGCGCACTACCTGCGGATCAGCTCGACGCCCGTGCCTGACATGCGTCCGCAGGGAATCCCGGCCGACGTGTGTGCCGCCATCGAGAAGGCGATGTCGCTCGATCCGGCCGAACGGCACCCTACGGCGGCCGAGTTCGGCCGCGAACTGCAGTCGGCGCAGCGTCACAACGGGTTGATCGTCGATCAGATGGTCCTCAGCGAGGCCGCCGGTCCTTCAGCCCAGCCCGAGACCGCGGCGATCCAGTTCGCGACGCAGACCGACATGTCCGAAGCGGCGTCCTTCATGGGCGCTCCGCCGGCGGCGCCCCCGCCTCCGCCGCCGGTTTCGCCCAGCCTGACCGGGCCGGTCTCGCCGATTCCGGGTGGGCCGATCTCGCCGATTCCGCCCGGCCCCATTCCCCCGGGCGGGTTCGGACCGCCGTCCCCGCAGTCCGACGGGCCGACCAGCATCATCAAGAAGAAGACGCAGGATCGCCGATCCCTGCTGTTGATCGGGGCCGCGGCGATCGTGGCGCTGCTGTTGGTGGCCGGCGTCATCTACTTCGTGTCCGCACCCGACAAGGGCGCCGGCGGCGGCTCGGGCACCACGACCGTCGCGAGCCAGCCGACCACCGAGGTGCAGGCCGGCTGGAAGCCGATCACCAACGCGCGCGTCGCCCGCGAGGCGACGGCGACCACTCAGGCCGACGGCACCATCTGGATCTTCGGCGGGCTGGAAAGCGACGGCAGCGTCAGCGGACGCCACGAGGGTTACGACCCGGCGATCGACAGCTGGAAGGGCGGCGACGAGCTCCCGGTTCCGGTTCAGCACGCGATGGCGGTGACCTGGCAGGGCACCCCGTGCGTGCTGGGCGGCTGGCGGGCCGACGGCGCCAACACCCAGGTCGCGACCGACAAGGTGTGGCGGGTCGTCAACAGCCGCTGGGTGGAACTGCCGCCCCTGTTGCAGCCCCGCGCGGCGGCCGCCGCCGCGGTGATCGGGGGCCGCATCGTGGTCACCGGCGGCGTCGACGCCAACGGCAAGCTCCTCAACACCACCGAAGTCTTCGACGGCACCACCTGGAAGCTCGGTGCCCAAATGCCAACGCCGCGAAAGATGTTCGGCGCCGCGGCGGATGACCGACTGATGTACACCGTCGGTGGCAGCGACGGGACCACAGACCTTCCGACGGTCGAGGCCTACGACCCCGGCGCCGATTCCTGGACGTCGTTGCCCGCCCTGTCCGAACCGCGCAGCGACCTCGGCGTCGCGATCGCCGATGCTCGGCTGGTCGCCGTCGGAGGGCTCTCCAGAGGGCAAGTGCTCAAGACCGTTTCGGTGATGGATCTCTCGGCGAAGAGCTGGGCCGGTCTGCCGGACATGGGTACGCCGCGCCACGGCATGGCCGTTGCCGCGGTGGAGAAGTCGGTCTACGTGATCGGCGGGGCGACCGACCCCGGGAACAACCAGGTGACGTCGACGGCGGAGACGCTGAAGCTGGCGCCGCGAAAGCTTCAGCCCGCGTCGGCCTGGCGCGCGCTGCCGGATGCGCCGACGCCGCGGCTGATGATGGCGTGGACGGTGCTCGACGACAAGATCTACATCGCCGGCGGGATGACTCACGGCGACACCCTGCAGCTGGTCCAGAGCTACGACCCGCAGACCCGGGCGTGGCAGGCCCAACCGCCGCTGCCGGTCCCGCTGCACCACGCCACCGCCACGACGTACCGCGGCGAAATGGTCGTCATCGGCGGCGCCAGCGACGAACTCGCGAACGCGTCGAACAAGGTCTATGCGCTGCGGGGCAGTACGTGGGTGGAGCTACCCAGCCTCACCCACGCCCGGGCGGCATCCGCGGCAGCGGTCGTCGGCGACAAGCTGGTGGTCACCGGTGGGCAGAACGCCAAGCAACTGGTCGCGCAGACCGAGGTGTTCGACGGCCAGTCCTGGAAGGACGCGGCCGACTTGCCGACGCCGCGCGAACATCTGGCCGCGGTGTCGGACGGGACCTACGTGTACGCGATCGGCGGCCGGTTCCTCTCGGCAGACAAGAACTCGGCGGCATTCGAGCGTTTCGATCCGCAGTCCGGGCAGTGGACCAAGCTGGTGGACATGCCGACTCCGCGCGGTAGCTACGGCGCTGCATTCATCGATGGCCGGATCGTCGCCCTCGGTGGTGAGGAGCCGACCCAGGTGCTGACCACCGCGGAGATGTACGACATCGCCGAGGGTAAGTGGATTGCGCTGCCGCCGATGCCGACCGCCCGGCACGGTGAAGTGGTCGCCGCGGTGGGCAACACCGTGTACGCGATCGGCGGTGCGAACCGTCCGACGCACGAAGGGGCGGTCGCGACGGTCGAGGCGCTGGACTTCTCCTAGTGCCTAGCTTTCGGCAGAACCATTGTCGCGCAACATGTTCAGTGTGATAGCGCCACGCCTAATGGCCTCATTGGCAAGCCGTACCCGGCGCTCGCCTTCCGGTGGGATCCCGAATTTGTCGTAGAGGTTCTGCAGGTGCTGTTTGATCGCGGCCTCGGTGACGAACAGCTCCTGGGCCATCTGTTTGACCGAGACCGCCTCCGGGAAGGGATCACCGGACACCAGCGGGCGGCACAGCACGACGAGGACCTCGAGTTCGCGCCGGGTCAGGCGTGGCGGCGGCTGCGCCGGGGCGACGGCCACCGTCGCTTCACCGACGGTGGCCTCGTCGGTGCCCCGCACTTCCCAGAAGACCAACTTGGACTTGCCGATCCGCAACTCGTCGCCTGAGCGCAGGACGCGCTCGGCAGAGATCTTCTCCCCGTTGATGTAGGTGCCATTGCGGCTGCCCACATCCCGGATGGACCATGCGTATCCGTGGTTCTCCAATACGGCGTGCAGACGCGAGACCGTTGAGTCGTGGTCGAGTGACACCACATTGGACGAGGACTTGCCGACCGTCACTCGCTCGGTGCCGAGTGGGATCAGCTGCCGTCCGGAGGGTTTCCAGACTTCCAGGTGGGAAGGCATGTCGACAGCTTATTCGTCGGCGTCGACGAGCTGCATCCAGCCGAACTCGTCCGGAGCGTCGCCGTAGTGAATGTCCAGCATGGCCTCACGCAACCGCGAGGTGACGGGGCCCGCGACGCCGTCGCCGACCTGCCACTCCCGTTGAGCCGAGGCCACGTGCCCGACCGGCACGATCGACCGGAAGGTGCCCGAGACGAACGTCTCGGTGATGCGCCCGTCGGCGCAGCTCTGCTCCCATTCGTCGACCGTGAGCGGTTCCGTGGAGACCGGATAGCCCAGCGACAGCGCCAGCTGCAGGACCGAGTCGCGGGTGATGCCCGGCAGCAGAGTTCCGCTCAGGGGCGGGGTGCGCAGGCAGGGGCCGTCCAATGTCGATTCCACGAAGAACAGGTTGGAACTGCCGGCTTCCTCGACGTAGCTGCGCTCGGCGGCGTCGAGCCAGACGACGTCGTCGCAGTCGTTGGCCGCGGCACGTCGCTGCGCCACGTAGGTCCCGCCGTAGTTGCCGCCGCACTTGGCTTCCCCGGTACCGCCCTGTGCCGCGCGGACGTGGTCGGTGGCGATCCACAGCCGCAACGGTTTCGGCTCTGCGGTGGACGCCGGCCGTAACGGTGTCGCGATCACGATGAACAGGTACTCCTCGGCGGGGCGGTTGCCCAGGCCGGTCTCGGCCGCAATCATGAACGGCCGCAGGTACAAATTGTGTCCACGGGTGCGGGGAACCCAGGCCGCGTCAAGTCGTACCAGCGTCTCGACCGCTGCGACGAAGTCGGCGACGGGCAAGGTGGGCATGGCCATGCGGCGTGCCGAGTTGTTGAACCGGCGGGCGTGATCAGCCGGCCGGAACACTGCGCGCTGGCCGCCGGCGCGCCAAAACGCTTTCATCCCTTCGAAGATCGTCTGCCCGTAGTGCAACGCCATGGTGGCCGGGTGCATCGCGATCGGGGTGAGCGGGCCGACCTCAGGCTCGTGCCAACCCTCCTGTGCCGTCCATCGCATGGTCACCATGTGATCGGTGAAGACGTCGCCGAAGCCCGGTGTGGCAAGCGCGGCAATCCTATTCATGCGAACTCTCCTTGAAGTGTTTGAGCGCGCGGTCGACCAGCGGGCCCGAGATCCCGGTGTAGCCGGCCGGATCGAACAGTCCTGTCATGTCGGGGGCGGTCACGCCGGCCTCCTGCAGGGCTTCGGCGAGCAGGTCGGCGACTTCGGCGCCGGTCCGCTCGGCGGAGGCAGTGACCTGGGCCAGTAAGCGTTTGGCGTTGCCCTTGCCGAGCAAGGGCGCCAGCACCGCGTTGACGCGTTCGGCGACGATGGCGCCGCGGGTCATTCGCAGGTTCGCGGCCATCTGCTCGGGGACCACCTGAAGCGTGTCGGTCAGGCGCACCGCGTTGGCGGCCGCGCCGGCGGCGATGCGCAGGCACTCCCGCAGCGGCTGCCACTCGGCATGCCACCCGCCGGAGGACCGTTCGTCCTCGGATGCCATCGAACTGAACAGCACCGTGGCGATCGGCGGGAGCTGGCGGGCCGCGGTCGCGACGAGGGTCGCGAAGACGGGGTTGTGCTTCTGCGGCATGGCCGAGGACGCGCCCCGGCCAGGTGCCTGCTCCTCGGTGACTTCGCCGATCTCGGTGCGGCTCAAGACCAGGATGTCGGCGGCCAGCTTGCCGAGTGCGCCGGTGGTGATCATCAGGCTCGCGGCGACGTCGGCCAGGGGGGTGCGGATCTGGTGCCAGGGCAGCACGGGTTCGGCCAGCCCGAGGTGACTGGCCACCAACGCCGGTAGACGCAACGTCGCCTCGGTCGTCTCGTGGCCGTATGCGTGATACGCCGCAAGCGTGCCCGCGGCGCCGCCGATGGAGACCGGGAGTGTCGTACGGGCCTGCAGCACCCGCTGCGCGGCGTCGATCACCAGATGCAGCCAGGTCGCGGCCTTCAACCCGAAGGTGACGGGTACGGCGTGCTGGGTCAGCGTGCGTCCGGCCATCGGGGTATCCCGGTGTTTTTCGGCGAGTCCGGCCAGGGCGTCCGCACACGTCAGCAGGTCGTCGACGATGCGGTCCAGCGTCGCCGCGCACAGCAGGGCCAGGGCGGTGTCCAGGATGTCCTGGCTGGTGCTGCCGCGGTGTACGTATTCGGCGGCCGATGGGTCGACGGTCCGAACCGCGTGGGTGAGCTGCTCGACGAACGCGACGACGGGGTTTGCCGTCTCGCGGACCCCGGCAGCCACCGCTGCGGGATCGATGTGCGCAGGCACGGCGGCGGCTCTGATGGCCACCGCCGCGCCCGCCGGGATCACGCCCAATTCGGCCTGTGCTTCGGCCAGTGCGACTTCGGTCGCGAGCATGGCGCGCAGCACGGCGTCGTCGTCCACCAGCTCGGCCGCTCCTGTTGCCGCCCATGCGGGGGCCAGGATTCCGTAGTCGGTCATGCTGATCGCTCCGTCAGGTGGTCGGTCGCCATGCGCAGGGTGGACCGGGCGATGGCGTCCGCGTCACCGAGTATCACGGAGTTGACGCCGGGCCGGATGCCCGCCGCCGTCACCCAATGCACCGACTCGGTGGGCACACCGAACGCGAACCGCCGTGGATGGGCACGATCGTGCGCGTCGAGCAGGTGGTAGGGACGCCGGGTGACCGCGACACCACCGGAGACCCAGTGCCCGCCGCCGCGGATGGGAATGCGGTGCGGCCGGCACTCGCCTCTCTCGAGCAGCGTGCGCAGCAGCGGATCGGCGGTGCGGTGCAGGTCCGTTTCCGGCAGCCGCGCCTCGATCAGCGTCGCTGCCCGCACGGTGAGGTCCGGGCAGATGCCGGAGTGCGCGACGAATTCGCCGTTGTCGCAGTCGACGTGCATGTCCGGGCCGAGAACCTCGAGCACGCCGGCGTCCATCAGGGCGCAGAACTGCTCGATGCGTTCGGCGGGCGGCCCGATCGACAGGAACGCGTTCAGCGGCATATACCAGCGCTGCAGCTCGTCGCGGTACGAATCCCCGGACAGGCCACCGTGATCCACCAGCAAGCGGATCTCGTTGCGCAGGTCGCGCAGGACATCCATGGCGGCCTTGCGGGGGCCGGTCACGTTACCCTTGTCGGCCTCGCGGACTTCGTCGTCGAGGTAGCGTCGCAGCCAGCCGCGGAACTGCGTCGTCGAGGACACGTCGGCGTCGGTGTACGGCCTCGCGATGTGGCGCCAATCCCAACGATTTTCGGGATCGATGTCGAACTTGGCGAGCACGGTGCGCTGGGCTTCGCTCTCCTCGACGGCCAGTGGGTCACCGAAGATCGGCACCAATGCCGGCTCCGCGGTAGCGAACAATGTGGTGAATTCGTCTGCGTCGCAGACACATCGACGCTCCCGCACCAGAGTCGCGTAGTACAACGTGCGGACTTCCTGGTCGATCAGCGGCCAGATGTCGCGGCGAAAATCCACCGGCGCACCGGCGTCGGCGCGGGCCCGCAACCGCTCGATCACCTCGGGGGTCACGTAGCGGGCCGTGTGGCGGCCGAATGATCCCTTCTGGTTCTTGCCGCGGGCGTGGTAGGGCACGCCGCGTCGCGACCCCACCACCAGGTGCGGCTCCCGGCCGGATGCAACGTAGGTGAGGGTGTCGTCCGCACTGCGCACGAAGGTACCGCCGCGGCCGATGGTGAACAGCGCCATGTAGTCGAAGAAGTTAAGGCCCATCCCTCGCAGGATCACCGGCTCGCCCGCCGGGATGGCGTCCAGCATCACGTCGGCCGGATTGTTCGGCGGGATGTAGCGGACGTCGTGGCGCAGCGCGTACTCACGCAGAGCTGTCTCGGTCTCGCCGAGGTGGTGGGGCTGGTGACCGAGAGCGAGCACCACGGACTGCAGGCTCTTGATGATCTCGCCGGTGTGTAACACCACCTCCTGCAAGCCATCCGGTGCGTCACGAACGTCGACCGCCATGGCCTGGTGGGACACGAAGCTGACGGCCGGGAGCGCGCTCCAGATGATGCGGTCACGTGCCCACTGCAGGTAGCTGCCGTAGAACGGCCGCGACGGATAGTCATCCGGCCCGAGCGTAAGCGCCTCGGCCCGAACGGCTTCCGGGACACTCGGGGCTCCGACCAACGCGATCGAACGGGCCCATTCGTAGAGGCTCGGCCCCGCCACGACCGGCCCGTCGCAGTCCACGGTGTCGTCGACGAACACCGTTACCTGGCAGGCGACGGTGTTCATCAGCAGCACCCGGTCCTGCGTGCTTCGCCACACCTGGCCGCCGTCGAACACATGCGGGTCGATCAGGTGGATGACGAGTTCCTGGCCGTGCGCCAGAAGCGAATCCGCATTGGCGCACAGGCGTTCGGCGACCGACAGGCCACGCGGGCCGAGGCCGACGATCGCCGTGTGCAGTTGCTTAGTGAACACCTGGTGCTCCGCTCATGGTGCGGCCGAGTGCGGCGGCCACGGGAGTGAGCCGGGCCATCACGTCGGCGAATTCGTAAGGCAGCAGTGCCTGCTTGCCGTCGCACAGGGCCTGCTCCGGCGCGACGTGGACGTCGATGATCAGCGCGTCAGCGCCGGCCGCGATCGCGGCCAGTGACAGCGGTGCCACCAGATCGGGGTGGCCACCGGAATGGCTGGGGTCCACCATGACCGGCAGGTGGGTGCGCTGCTTCCACAGCGCGACCGCGGTGAGGTCGAGGGTGAACCGCGCTGACGGCTCGAAGGTGCGAATTCCGCGCTCGCACAACACAACCTGGTCATTACCCTCAAGCAACAGGTATTCGGCGGCGGCCAGCGTCTCTTCCACCGTGCAGCCGAAGCCGCGCTTGAGCACCACCGGCAGGCCGCTCTGGCCTGCGGCGGTCAGCAGCGCGAAGTTCTGCATGTTGCGCGCGCCGATCTGCAAGGCGTCGACCACTCCGGACAGCCGCTTGACGTGCTCGGGGTCGATCACCTCGGTGACGACGGGCAGGCCGGTCAGTTCGCGGGCCTCGGCCAGCAGGTCGAGGCCGTCCCACTGCAGGCCCTGGAACGAATGCGGTGATGTGCGGGGTTTGAACACACCGCCCCGTAGGCCGGCGGCGCCTTCAGCGGCGACGACGGCCGCGGTGGCCAGCGTCTGCTCGCGCGATTCGACCGCGCACGGGCCGGCGATCACCGCGACGGAGCCGTCGCCGATCGTCGTCGGACCGAACGAGACCTGCGTGCCGCTGGGGCGCAGCTCCTTGCGGCCCAGCGGAGCCTCGTTGTGGCGTGCCACCATGTGCGTCGGCGCGGGCAGATCTAGGAGATATGCGGTGTCGATGAGCTCGGTATCGGACGCCGAGAGGACGTGCGACTCACCGAGGCGGTACAACTCGGCGGGGGAGCCGCCGGCTTCGAAGTGCTGGATCCATCCCTCGACGCCGGCGCGCGTGATGCTCTCGTCGAAGACGAGCAAGGTGTCTGTGGTCATGTCTCAAATGCTCTTTGACCAGGGCCGTTGGCGTAATCGCCCACGCGACCAGAAAATTCCATGCGCGGGGATAGGTTTTTCTAGCTTCGGGGCAAGGGCGCGATCTGACGCAATGACCATGCCCGCCGGGTCTTCTCGATGACCTCGGCGGGTCGATGCCCGGCGACCACCCGGATGTGCCACCACCCCGCGTCGCGAATGTAGTCGGAGCGGGTGAGGTCGTTGGTGTAGGTGTCGCGGCTGGTGCGGTGGTGTTCGCCGTCGTACTCGACGGCGATCATCAGCTCCTCCCACCCCATGTCGAGGAAGTAGCGCGCGCGGCCGTTGGCGCCGAGCACCGGGATCTGGGTGCGCGGTCTGGGAAAGCCTGCGTCCATCAGCAACAGGCGCAAACAGGTCTCTATTGGTGATAGCGCGCCGGCATCTATCAGAGTGAGGACCTTAGGACCCTGCGGACGCCGCCGAGCCCTGGGTGGTTCGCCGTCACGTCCAGTACGTCGTCGATGGCGAAATGTGCGGCGTTGGCGAGCGCGTCTAAGCGAGCCACCGCCTGGCTGATGCTCCCGCGCCGGGCGAGGTCGAATGCCGTGCGCTGCAATGTGGTCACCGCCAGCCCACGCCGGGTGGTACGCACTTCGTCGTCGAGCAGAGTCTCGTCGTGGGCGACGATGCCATGTGGTGACTTGTTGTTGGGGTAGTTCAGTTCGATCGGTGCTTGTACGTCAACCCATTTGGCCCCATACAGCGCCGAGGCCGCTACTCCGGTCACAACTGCGCGCCGGCGCGACCAGAGAAACGCCGCGAATGCCTTGTCCTCAACGGAGAGGGGAACGCCTCTACCGGCATACACATCGGGGAAGAGCCGCTGGTAATGCGCCCGAAGCTGGTACTTCGTCACCTCACCCGCGGCGACAGCTTCGGTGCCGATGAACACGCGGTGCATCAGCCAGAGTGTTGTGGAGACTGCAGATTCGGGTGTACCTCCATCCACAGCGATCCGTTCAGACCTCAGAGCGAGGATTCTCCAGATTCTTCGCGCTAGGTTCTGAATGGATGCGGATGGCCGCACGCACGCGCGCCTCGATCTCGTCCAGGTCGGCGAGCGTCGGGGCGTCGATGAAGAAGGTGACCGCCCGGTCGTCGGAGCTACGGATGGGGCCCAGCTCGGTGCCGATGGCCTCGTAGACGAACACCGCGCGCAGCGCCGCTGGGGCATGAGCGGGCAGTGCGGGCAGATCAGGCCAGGGATTGCCGTCGTCGACCCACCGGGCTTCGATGCCGGGCCAGTCGACATCGACGCCGACGAGTGTCCCGGGCTCGTGCGCGACGTACACCTGACGGGCGAAGCGCCGCGCCGCGGGATAGTCGGCAGGCTCGCCGAGCGCGATCCGCAGGATCTCGGGCTCCATCCGCCAGCCCGTCGCGAGCCGGTACAAGACCATGATCCCGTCGCCGGGCGTGCGGGCGGCCACTTCCATCAGGCGGGCCTCGCCGTGCTCGTCGAGGCGCCACTCGGCGTGCGTGATGCCGTTCTCGACACCGAGGCGCTCGAGCATCTCGATGTTGGCCCGCTGCACCGCATCCCAGGCGTCGCCCCGCGGGGCGGGCACGGTGTGAGCCATCTCGACGAAGTATTGCGAGTCGACGTCATTGGTCTCCTTGCGGGTGACCGACGAGAACAGCGTCTTACCGTCCTGGGTCAGGCTCTCCACCGAGTACTCCTGCCCGGTGATCATCTGCTCGACGAGGATCGTCTCCTCGGCCGGGTACTGCTCCAGTTGCGCGGCCAACTCGGCATGGTCGTGCACCATCTGCACGCCTTCGCTCGAGTGCCGGGTGGCCGGCTTGACGACCGCGGGGAAGGGGACCGCCCCACGGTCGGCATCGCGTGACCCGGGCGGGATCAGCGCGGAGACTGGGCTGAGATCGGGGAGATACCAGCGCTGCAGGAACTTGTTGCGGCAGGCGCGCGCCGCCCGCAGCCCCGGGAACGGCAGGCCGAAGAAGTCGGCGATCAGGCCCGTCGGCTCGACCAGCGTCTCCCCGACGGCGTAGACCCCGACGACGTCGTACTGGTTGCGCCAGCGTTCCGCGTGCTCGATGACCCCGGGAAGGTAGGAGCCTTCGCTCGCGACCGACCCGTCGACGAAGGCGATCTCGTCGATCATCGAGGCGGGGTGGGCGCCATCCTCACCGTGGGCCGCCGCATACGCGCGAGAAATGGCTCCGGTGAGCACCAGGACCGTGAGGTCTCGCCGACGCAGTTCCTCGATGTAAATGGAATCTCGGCAGACGACGGGCAAGTAGCCGGTGAGGATAAAGGCGCGGGGTTTCATGATGCATTCCTTTCTGAGCCGGCCGCGACGGGGATTCGTACGGTCGGTGAACTCGACGGCGGGCCGGCGATGACGGCTTGCGGGGTATTGGCTTCCAGCCGCAGGATCCGGCTGCCGATTCGCACCGACATTCCGGGCAGCCAGACGATCGGCTTCCACGGCGTGATCCGGGTCCACTTCGTCTTCCCGGCGGGCCGGATGGCAACGCCGTTTCTCGACTCGCGGTCGATGATGTACACCCGGCCGCCGATGCTGCGAATCTCCAAGTGCGCCCGCGACATTCCGTTGGAGCGGGCGTCGATCCGGATGGGCCGCAGTCCCCGCCGCACCGCATCGCAACCGTGCGGGTCGCGTCCGACGACGCAATCCCGGTCCAGGATGAAGCGCGAAGCATCGTCGAGGACAACGCTTTCGAGATTGCGCTGAATCTGAACCGTCGTCTGCGGCATCAACCGGGCCGGCGGGCGGACGGCGAACGGGGCGCTCGCCAGTACCACGGTCGCCGGTTCGACTGCGCGCTCCGATTCGACGGGGAAGGGCCGGCTGCGGATCGCCCAGTGCACGATCGGCACGGTCGCCAGGCCCGCGGCGGTGAGTATCCCGCCGAGCATCAGCCAGCCCACCTGGCCGATCCCCAGGCACAGGAAGCCGAGCACCGCCGGCGCCACCGCGAACGCGGCGCCCAGGCCCATATCCTGCAGACCCACGTACTCGCTCTGTGCGTGCGCGGGCGCCAGCTCGAAGCTCAGCGCGAACACCGCTGCCGCATGGCACATTTCGCCCACCGAATGGACAGCCACCGCCGCCAGCAAGACGGCGGCGGAGGCCCACGCCGGCAGACCGGATGAGACCGCCACACCGCCGCACGCGACGAGGAACACCAGCCCCGCGACACGCATGGCCGCAGCACCCTGGCGGACGGTGTTGACCTTCTTGCCAACCCAGACCTGCAGGGCCACCACCCCGATCGTGTTGACGAGCAGCACGGCGCCGACCATCCAGCGCGGCGCGTTGGTTTCCGTGGCGATCCAGAGCGGCAGGGCGAACGTGATGACCGCGTACTGCAGGCTCATCACCCCGTTGAGAATCGTGTACGCGATGAACGGCTTGTCGCGCAACGCCACCCCGGGCCGTGTGCCGGGCGGAGCAGGCAACGGCTCGAAGTAGGGGAGCAGTGCGGTCACCAACGCACCGACGAGGAAGGTCGCGGCGTTGGCGATGAACAGCACCTGATAGGCGGCCAGGGTGTGCAGGGTCAGCGCCAGTCCGCCGATGGCGGCGCCGATGCCCACGCCGGCGTTCTCGATGGCCCGCAGCTGGGAGCGGTAGGCCGCCGCACCTTCCCCGCCGACCCGGCGGATCAGGCCGCCGCGCGATGCTCGCGACGCTGCCGTCGCGAGCATCTCGACGACCGTCACCACGACGAACATCCAGATGTGGGTGACGAAGACGTAGGCCACCATCGTCGCCGCGAGCACCACCAGGCTCAGCGCCGCCACCCCGCGGGGGCCGCGGCGGTCGGCCAGGTGACCCATCGGCACGCCGGCGAACAGGCCGATCAGTCCGGCCACGGCCAGCCACAGGCCGACCTCGGTGACCGAAAGCCCAAGTCCCTCGGTGAAATACAGAACCGACGACGTCATGAACATGCCGGTGCCGATGTTGTAGATCCCGGTGCCCAGGCCCAGGCGGCGACGCGCACCGGGCTCGGGGACCAGGGTTTTCAGCCACGTCCCGATCATGCGACTGCGCTGTCGGGCTGGTCGGTGATGAACGCGGCGATCGCCCGGTTGAACGGGCGCGAGCACAACGACAGATCGCTGTAGCGTTCCCGCAGTTCGCGTTTGAGCACCTTGCCGGTCACGCCCACCGGGAAGTCCCCGGGCTTGACGGCGATGTCGAGGACGGCGATGCGGGGATGGCCCGCGCTCGCCAGCACCTCGTTGGCCTGCGCCAGCAGCCGTGCGGCCTCGGCGGGCGGCACGTCGGTGATCATGACGGCGACCGGAACCACGCGCTCGCCGTGACGGCCGGCGACGACGGCGCAATCGGTGATCGCGCTGATCTCGCTGAGCAGCACCTCCTCCATGAGTACCGAATAGCCGGTGCCCTGGGCAGTTTCGATGGCGTCCTTGGTCCGGTCGACCACGAAGATGTTGCCGTCGGAATCCTGGAACACGAAGTCCCCGGTCAGCCAGTAGCCGCCGAGCTTCGAGCGGTAGGTGGTGTCGGAGTCGTTCCAGTACCCGGCGGTGATCGACGGGCCCCTGGCGCCGAAGAAGCCGACCTCACCGACCGCGGCCTTGCTGCCGTCGGGCCGCAGGACCGCGACCTCGGCGACGGGATCGGGCTTGCCGACGCGGCGGTCCGAGCGCTCGGATGCCAGCGTGCGGGGCTGAACCACCAGGCCCCAGCCGAGCTCGGTCGTGCCGAAGCGGTCGTAGAAGGTCGACGGTTCCTGGTCGGCGCTGCGCTTGGCCAGGATCGCGTCGATGTGAGCGCCGTGGATGGCATCGCCCATGTTCACCCAGTAGTCGACGGAATCGACCGTGCCGGGCACTGTTTCGAGTGCAGCCAGCTCGGAGTAGGCGTGGGCGAAGGCCATGACGCCCTTCGGGCGGTGCAGGTGCACCGCTGCGGCCAGCTCCGCACCGGTCGGGTCGTACAACGACACCAGCGGGGTGCCGGCGAGGATCGAGTACGCGGTGTACACGATGCACCCGAGATGCGACTGCGGCTGGGCGGTCATCATCCGCTCGTGGGCGGGCTCGATGTAGTTCTCCAGGCGGAAACGCGGCCCGGCGACGCTGGACGCGTGAGTCTGGGTGACCGCCTTCGGGATTCCGGTCGTCCCCGACGAATGCATGATCGACACCGGGTCTTCGCCGGCGTGCTTGAAACGCCAGGCGTCGGGCAGCGTGGCCGCGGGCGGCGCGGGCACGTCCTCGGCGAGCTGGACCCAGCGCAGGCCGTCGAGCGAACCGACGCCGTGGCTGATCGCAGCAAGCCGTGTCCGGTCGGTGTAGATCCCCACCGGTGTTGTGCGCTCGCACAATCCGAGGGCGAGCGCCGGCGATGCCTTGCTGTTGATCAGCACGCCGATGGCGCCCAGCTGGGCGAGAGCGTTGAGGTGGATCGTGTAGGCGAAGGTGTCCGCCATGTACAGGGCCACCCGGTCGCGCGGCCCCACACCCTGCTCGTGGTACCAGACCGACCAGCTCTGGACCAGCGCATCGAGCTGGGCGAGGGTGAACTCGGTCTGCTCCTCGCTCGCGGTGTTGATCACCGGCCGGCCGGTGCGGATGAACGGGATGTGCGGATCGGGGTGTACGGCCATGGCCGTTGCGATCAGGTTGCCGCCGCCGAGCTCGGGCAGTGCCGCGAGGTGGGAACGCTGTTCGGGCGTCAGCAGTGCGGTGGTGGCGAAGGACGTGGACATCGGTGAAACTCCTTGTTGTCGAGTGTGATTGGGTGGACTAGAACCCGAGGGCACGGGCGGCGGTCTCGAGGTGGTGCTGTTGGTGCAGGGCGGACACCGCGAAGCGCATCAGGCCGGTGCCCTTCGCGACGGTGGGGTAGAAGGCGGGTAGGACCAGCACGCCGGCCTGCTTCAACCGGCGGGCCGCGGCGAACGCCTTGTCCTCGGTGTCGAAGACGGCGCCGCGGACCGGCGAGTGCAGCCCGGCGTTGACGAGCGTTCCAGCGGTCAGGCGGTCGAACTCGGCGGCGTTGCGCCACAGCTGCTGCTGCAGGTCGGCGGCTTGGCCGTCGACGTGCAACCAGGCAGCGGCGACGTTGGCCGCGAGCATCGGCACCATGATCGAGTGCCCGAACACCAATGGGTTGGCGAACTTTCGCAGCACCCGCATGTCGTCCTCACTCGGCACGACCACGAACCCGCCCGCCCCGCCGAACGCCTTGGACAGCGACCCGGCCAGCATGACATTCTCCGGCAGCGTGCCGCCGAGAGCCTCGAACGCGTAGCCCGCGCCGAGTCGCCCTTCGATCGAAACCCCATGGGCGTCATCGACATACAGGTGGCCGCCGAACGGTTCGAGGATCGCGTGCATCCCCGCCACGTCGATCAGGCCGCCCATCGAGCCGACCCCGTCGACCAGCACGATCGGCGTGCGGCCGGTGGCGGCGATCTCGCGGACCGCCTTGGGCAGTGCGGCCGGGTCGGTCATGTCGAAGCGCCGGGTCGGGCCGATCTGCTCGAGCACACCGCGGATCACCTGGATGGAGGCGTGCGCGGTCTTCTCGACCAGGAACGAGACACCGGCCTCGGAGACCGGATAGCTGGGCAGCGCACCGGCGCCGAGCAGCGGCAGCACGCCGAGGTGAACGTTACTGACCGAGGTGAAGGCCGCCACCTTGGCGCCCCCGTACATCACGGACAGCAGGTCTTCCAGCTCGGCGAGATACGGCGGACGTCCCCGGTTACGCGAGGTGGAGAAGTGCAGGCCGAAGCGGCTCATCGCCTCGGTCGCCGCGGCGATCAGATCCGGGTGCGATTCCAGCCCGAGGTAGGAGCACGACACGAATTCGACGGCGTCGCTGCCGTCGGCCAGCGTGACCTGCTTGCCGTCCCGTGCGGTGATGACGTGCCCGGTCAGGCCTTCGGCGAAGGCCCGGTCGAGCGAGTCGGAGGTCTTGCTGACTCGGGACGCGACCCAGTTGGGGCGGCTCATCAGTTCGGTCATGTCGTGGTCTCCTTGGTGAGGTCGGTGGTCATGGCGCGCAACGCGTGTGCGCTGCGCTCGCGGTAGGCGCCTTGCAGGGGGCCGAGCACCCCGCGAAGGCGGTCGAGCAGGTCGCCGAATGCGGCGGGGTCGTCGTCATCGACGACGCCGGACAGCTCGGACACTCCGCGCGACAAGGCGCGGCGAGCTGCCGGGGCGTGGGGGTTGGCCGCCTGGACGTCCCAATACACCTCGGGTGCACCGGATGTGATGCGCGCCAGGAGGGCGAGCAGCGCGGCGTGCGGCGGCGGCGCGATCCGATCCAGATCGGCGATGTCGACGTCCAGTTCGGCCAGCGCGGCGCCGAAGGCGATCACTGCGGCGTGGGTGAGGGCCTGGGCGGCGGCGGCGAGCCGATCATGCTGGTCGGCGGTCACGGTCACCATGCGGGAACCCCACGTTTCGATCAGGTCGTGCAGCGCTCGCCCGCGCCGGCCGTCGCGCACGATCACCGAGGCCACCGGGTGGCCGGCGAAACCGAGGGAGGGGGCGAACATCGGGTTGAGGCTGAGCGCTTCTGCGTCGCCGGCGATCGTGGCGGCGGCGTGCAGGACGGGGACCACCGTCGACTTCACCGACGAGGTGTCGACGATGAGGGCGTCGGTGCGCACCGTTCCGGTCAGTCGGCCGATCGCGACCAGCGCCGCGGGCTCGGGGACGCACAGCATGACGGCGTCGGCGGTGCGGACGACGTCGGCCACGCCGGCGCCGGGATCGGTGATGTCGCCGCGCACGAAGCGGCTGACTCGGTGGGTGGGTCCGGGCACGTTGCGGTCGACGATGACGACGTCGTTGCCGGATTCCTGAAGGTGCTCGGCGAACAGCGCTCCCACCGCGCCGGAGCCGCCGGCGACGACGACGCGTCCGATGGTCCCGGTCACTGCGGGTCCTCCTGACTTGCGGCCAGGGCGGTCATCATGGCGCGGGACTTGACGACGGTCTCGTCGAATTCGCCGTCGGGGTCGGAGAGGGCGACGATCGCGCCGCCGACGCCGAAGCTCACCCGTCCGGAGTCGACCACCAGGGTGCGGATCACGATCGACAGGTCGCTCGCCCCGGAGAGCGAAAACCAGCCGAGCGCACCGGAATACACACCGCGGGGGCCCTGCTCCAGCCGGTCGATGATCTCCATCGTGCGGACCTTGGGGGCACCGGTCATCGACCCGCCGGGAAAGGCGGCGCGGATGCAGTCGACCGCCGAACGGCCGGGGGCCAGCGTGCCGCGGATCGTGGAGACCAGCTGGTGCACCGCCGCGTAGGTTTCGACGTCGAACAGCGTCGGCACGTGGACCGATCCCACCGAGCAGACCGTGTTGAGGTCGTTGCGGAGCAGGTCGACGATCATCAGGTTCTCGGCGCGGTCCTTCGGGTTGTCTTGCAGCTCTTGGACAAAGGCGCGGTCCTCGGCGGCATCGGCACCCCTGGGGCGGGTGCCCTTGATCGGCTTGGCCTCGACGGCGCCGTTGAGGTCGATGGACAGGAACCGCTCGGGTGATGCGCTGAGCACGGCCACGTCGCCGAAGTCCAGCAGCGCTCCGAACGGGACGGGGCTCACCCGGCGTAGATGCGCGAACGTGGGCAGCACGTCGATCTGCGTGTGGACGGTGACCATGTTGGTCATGCAGATCTCGTAGGACTCGCCGGCGTTGATCTCGTCGAAGCACTCGTCGATCCGCTTGAGATAGGCGGTCTTGTCGTGCCGGAGCTCGACGTTCATGCCGATGTCGGGGTCGGTCATGGCCGGGCCGGACAGTGGCAGCCGCGCGGCCGGATCGCGCGGAGCGGCGGGAAGAGTGTGCAGTGCTTCCGCGGTGGAGGACAACCACGCCCGCGCCTGGTCGGCGTCTCCCGAGAGGGACAGGGCCAGAAGATAACTGGTGCGCGTTGCGTGATCGAGCACCAGTGCGCGGTCGGCGAACAGCAGCGCGGCGTCGGGGGTGTCGGACTGATGCGCTGCGACGCCCCCGGTCTCGGCCTTCAGCTCGTAGCCCAGATAGCCGATATAGCCCAGGTTGAACTCGAAGGGCAGTCCCGCCGGTGCCGGCACCTCACGGGAACGCAGCTGATCGTCGAGATAGTCGAAGAACTGCTGGCGAATTCGTTCGGTGGTGCCATCGGCTCGGCGGACCACGACCTCCCGGTCGGCGACGTGATAGGTGACCTGCTCGGCGAGTGGGCCTTCGCCGTTGCCCATGATCGAGAAGCGGGACAACCCGTCGATCACCGAGCTGCTGTCCAGCCAAAAGCCCTGCCGGCCATTGGCGAACAGCGAGCTGTAAGCGGCCAGCGCCTCGGGGTGGGCGTCGACGTGCTGCACGTGCAGCTCGTAGCGGGGGGACTCGGCGTCCGCCGTGGGGGTGGCGGCGGACGCCGAGTGGTCTGCGGCGAGGGTGAGGAAGTTGGCCAGAAGTTCGTGGCCGTAGGTGCTGCTGATCGATTCCGGGTGGAACTGCAAGCCCCACAACGGGAGCCGGCGGTGCCGAACGCCCATCACGACGCCGTCGGCGGTCCATGCCAGTTCCTCGAGGTCCTCGGGAAGTGAGGTGACGGCCAGCGAGTGGTAGCGCACGACTTCGAACGGCGAGGGGATGCCGGCGAAGAGGTCGACGCCGGTGTGGCGTACATCGGAGATGCGTCCGTGCATGGGTTCGGGCGCGTTGACGACCTCGCCGCCGAAGAGGTGGCACAGGCCCTGGTGGCCGAGGCAGACACCGAGCACGGGCAGCCCGCTGTCGAGGATCACGCGGGCGCTGACGCCGAAGTCGCGGTCACGGTCGGGCCGGCCGGGGCCGGGTGAGATCACGGCGGCGTCGAACTGGTCGAATCGCAGTTCGGCCCAGGGAGTGTCGTTGCGGACGACGGTCGGCGGCTGGCCGGAGACTTCGCCGATCAGTTGGTAGAGGTTGTAGGTGAAGGAGTCGTAGTTGTCGACGAGTAGGACGCGCATCAGGCCGCGCTCCCGTCGAGGTCGGCGTCGATGATCAGGTCCTCGATGCGGCAGGTTTCGGCGATGATCAGGTCGTAGAACCGCTTCATGAACTCCGGATCGAGGCCGGTGGCCGCGGCGAACCGGGCTGCGCGCTGCTGCACCACGCCGATGCGGTGCGGCTGCATCATCGGCACGCCGTGGTCACGCTTGTAGTGGGCGATGCTGCGGCACACGGCGACCCGTGCGCCCAGCGAGGCAAGGAATTCCACGTCGATGCGATCCAGCTCGGCACGCAGCATCGCAAGGGTGTCTTGGCTTTTCATGGCTCGATCTCCTTCTCAGAATTTCCGTTAACCGCTGATTCCGTGCTGGTAGAGGACCGGCACCTTGCCCCGCTTGGAGCGAGCGAACTGATGCACGCCGGCGCGCTGCACCTCGAAGTCCAGGCACCGCGGGCTGACGATCACCTCGTGGATTTCGTGGGCGTGCCGCATGGCCGCGCGGGCCGCGTCGGTCGTGAATCCAGCTGGGGCGGAGGGTGTTACGAGCAGCCGCACCCGGTACCGGTGGCCCTCCCACAGGACCTGCAACTGGCAGTCGGCCGGCCCGGCCACACCCAGCGGCGCCAACGCAGCCAGCAGGTGGTCGCTGGAGAACGTGATGGTGTCGACGGTCATCGAATTCGGCATCCGGCCCAGCAGCAGCACCGAGCGGGCAGCGCTGCCGCAGGGGCAGGCGTCGGTCATGAACATCCCGCGGTCGCCGAGGCGGTAGCGCACCAGCGCCATCCCCGATGTGGTCAGGGGCGTGACGACCAGCTCGCCGGGTGTTCCGGCGGGCACCGGACGGCCGGCCTCGTCGACGACCTCCAGCACGTTGGCGTCTTCGTGGACGTGGTGCATGCCGGTCGTCTGGTGGTGGCACTGGTAGCCCAGCGGGCCCGTCTCGGATGTCGAGTAGGCCAGTGACCGGACGTTCAGATCCGGCGCCGCCGAGCGCACGATGCGTTCCCGCTCGGCGCCCAGCGATTCGCCGATGAACAGAAAGTTCTGCAGGGGCAGGTCCGGGGTTCCCGCCAGCAGCTCGGCGCCGTAGGCGGGTGAGGACACCAGGGTGTCGATCCCGTGGGCCTCGATGACGGCGGCGGCGTCGGCGGTCGCGGTCAGCTCGCCCATGGCGAAGGAGAGCGCCGGCAGGGCGCGGGTGATGTCCTGGACGAAGAGGAAGGCTCCGTTGAGGTCGCCGGGCCACAGGCAGTTCGCCACCCGGGCCGGCGGTGTCGGCAGGGCCGCGCGGACGCCGCGCACACCGAGGTGTCCGACGCGGTCGGTGAAGTCCCAGGAGTGGTAGAGGACCTTGGGCCGGCTGGCGGTACCGCTGGAGCGCAGGACGAGTCCGGGGCTTTGGTCGAAGAGGAGGTCAGCCGAATGCGGCGGGCAGCCGGCGGACAGGTCCGCGGCGGACAGCAGCGGCAGCACGGCGAGGTCGTCGGCGGTGGCGGTGGGGTCCAGCACCCCGAGTCCGGGGAAGCGTCGCGACACGTTGGTGGACTCGTGCGCGGCGCTCAGGGTGGCTCGCAAGTTGTGCTGCTGGGTGGCCTCGATCTCGTCGCGGGACAGCACGTCGAGGTTGTCCGCGAGGCGGATACCTGCCACATCGCGGAAGCTCGGCCGGGCCGCGCTGCGGTGCGTTGTCGCCGGGTGGGGCAGGTACGTGGTCATGACTCAAATAGTCGTGACCAGCGGCTTCTGGCGTAATCGCCGTGAAGACCAGATTCCCGCTGTCGATAGGGAAGGTTTTTCTATCTGCCGAGTAAGGCCCGTCGTTCGCCGGGGTGTGCTATACCGCTCTTATAGTCGTAGACGTCAATATTCCGGGGGGAAACAATGGCAACTCAGCACATCGGTCGGGTCGGGGCGTTGGCAATCGCGCTCGGTGTCGGCGGGGTGATCGCGGCGCTGCCAGCCGTCGCCGCCGCGGACACCGGCAACTCGGGTAAGACGACCTCGTCGGCGGATTCGTCGGCGAAGGGAGGGCCGAAGGCGCGCAGTGCGGGCGCCAGCTCGGCGAAGAAACCGCAGTCCTCGACGATCACCGTGTCGACCGGGCACTCGCTGAGGGCAGCGAACCGCGTCAAGCTGGACTCGGCGGGCGGCGGTAGCGACCCGGGAACCCCGCTGGCGACTCCGCTGGAGTTGGCGGGCGTGGCCCTGCGTCGTGAGTTGTCGAGTGCCAACGCCACGGTGCTGCCGGCGGCGGTCGTGACCACCGCAGAGCCGGCCGCCGCGGTGCCTGCAGCCGGCACCACGATGACGGACTGGAACAGTCAGGTTGCGCCGACCCTCACCAACTTCATCAAGACCGGAATCGGCTTCGCCGGGTTGAGTGCTGAGCAACAGGCTCTCGTCAATGTGGTGCTGCCCTCGGTCGTCGAGTTGATGGGTAACGCCTACACCAAGACCTCACTGGGCGGCGCCCTCACCGACCTGGCCAACAACCAGACGCTCCTGAACTTCGTCACCGATGAAGTCCAAACCCTGGCCGTCGCCAACGGACTCAACGCGGGGGCCGCCCACGTCGCGGGCCAGGCGATGGGCTACCTCGCTCAGACCCTGTTGGGCAACACCGCTGTCCAGAATGCCGTCAGCACTCTGGCGCACACGTTGACGGTGGTTCCCAACGGGGACATCGACGCTCTGCTCGCCAACCTGAGCTCGCCGACCTACACCCTGAAAGACCTTATCGAACAGGACGTTCAACAGAGCGCGCCGGCGTTTGTGACGGGCTTGCCGGTCCTGCTCGCCGACCAGGCCCTGCGTGCCGCGGTGTTCAGCGCGCTCAAGGGCTCCACTTACGTGCTCGTCGGATTGAGCGGCTGGCAGGAAGATCCGTCGTCCGCCTTCGTGACCTTCATCGGTGATCAGGTCGAACTTGCGGTCGGCGAAGGCGGGGTCTCCGATCCCGTGACCGCCGTCGTCGCACTCGCGGGACGTGCTGCGGTAGAGCACATTCTGAGCTCGGCGATAGTCATCGACGGTGCGGTCGGCACCCTTGAGACCACGGTGTCGACGTTCCTCGACTATGCGGGCGTCAGCACGGCACTCGCGAGCGCTGCCAATACGGTCGCGCAGGCACTGGCCACGGGGACCGAGGCGGAAGTGCAGGCGGCATTGGATGCCGCGATGGCGGCGTTCACCGCCGATCCCAACGTTCAACTGGCCCTCGGTCAGGCGCTCAAGGATGGCGTGAAAGCCGCCGCCGGTAACGCCGACATGCTCTCCGAGATCAGCGCGACGGTCGAGACGTTGATCACCGACGTGGCTACCGCACCGGCGATCAAAGCCGCTGTCCTCGAGCAGTTCGGCGCCAAGTACGGCGGCGAGATCGTCGGCGTACTGGACAACACCGCCGCGATCGAGAGGCTGGCCGGCGCGATCAGCGGTGTGCTGCCGAAGTTCCTTGGGGCACGCGGAGTTCCGGATGCACTAGGTGAGGCCGTCAACCAAGCTGTTGTCGCGATGCTCGCCGGCGGCACCTCGGATGAGGCCATCAGTGAAGCGCTGAATGCGCTGCGTGCCAATCCGTCGTTCGTCGCGGCGCTGAAGTCGACGGTCGCCGCCGCGGTGCGGGGTGTGCTCGGTGTGCGGGCGCTGGAGCAGGCCGCCGCCAGAATCGCGGGTTATGTGATCCAGGACTTCCTCGACGCGTCACCGCTGAACAACCCGACCGCGGAGCGGTTGTTGGCCAGTGCGTTGAAGTCCGCTGTGTATTCGCTTCTGGGCGACGGGTCCGTGCGAACCCTGATCGGCAGCCTGGCCGGTGATCTTGCGATCGGGAAGGCACCGGGGACGGTGGTGAAGTCCTTCCTGGGCGCGGTTCTCTCCAGCCCTGGTGCGCAACTCGCCTTCGGTCAGGCCTTCGGTCAGGCCGTGGGGTCGCTGTTCGGCGGCGGTCCGATCGGCTTCCTGGTCGGCCAGTTCGTGGGGATCCCGACCGGGCTGTTCATCGCGGTGAACTCGCTCCCCGCGCTGCTGGTGGTCCGTTCCGGTCTGCTGGACTCGCTGTTCGCGCAACTCAATTCACTGGCGGCAGTAGGCGTGGCCTGACCTTAGTCGGCGCTGTCATTCATTGAGCGCTGACGCCGCGAAAATGCCGCTTGATTGAGGCGTCAACGCTCAATCAACGCGCAGGATGTGGCCCTCGCTGGCCGGCACGGTGCCATCCAGCAGCGCGGTATAGGACCGCTCGACGGCGTCTCGGGCCTGGCCGGTCACCACGGTCAACCAGGGGTGGTCGGCCTCGGTGACAGGCTCCATGAACGCCGTCCACGCTGCGGCCATCTGCTCCTGGAAGCCGGCCGGGCCCCAGTCGGCGATCCGCTTGCGGGCCTGCTCGGGCGCGAAGAACAACACCGGCGCAGGGCCTGGCAGGTCATCGCCGCCGCCCAGGGCGTCCCAATGGGTGGCGCCGACCGAACAGCTGTAGGCCAGCTGATCGCCGAGCCGGCGATGCACGGCCGCGCGCACGCCGGCGTCGCCGCTGAAATCGACATACACCGACGCGGTCTCGGGCAGTGCCGTCGCGATGTCGTCGTAGCACAGCACGTCGTCGTAACAGCTCAGCGCGCGGGTGAATTCGGCGTTGGCCGGCGATGTGAGTCCGACGACGGTGACCGCCTGACGCCGGGTAAGGCAGAACGCGGTGCCGTAGGCGGTCTTGCTCGACGCACTGGACATGACCACCGTGCTGGCGCCGAAAAATCCGTTGTCCATCAGGAAGTCGTCGATCAGGAACGACGTGGCGAACAATGGACGCAGCAACGCCTGCTGAGCTTCGCGATCAGCTCGATACCCCGGATCGGCGCTGCACCGCACGTACTGGTTGTAGATCGGATGCAAGGACTGCCGGTGCTGCGCGCCGTCGGTGAAACCACCGGGATGCACCCCGGTGGCCTGTAGCACGATCTCGTCGCCGATCGGCCAGTAGCCATAGAAGCGCTCGCCGACGTCAACTCCAGGACAACGTGATTCGACGACAGAGGCAAAGCCCCACACCGGAACGCAGCCCGTCGCGGTATCGCCTGTCGGGAAGAACTGCCAATAGTTCATGACATCGCCCAGTGCTGCGTAGGTGATGTTGTTCGACGTCAGTGCGAACGTGTCGATCCGCATGCGGACGTCGCCGTCGTTGAGGGCTGTCGCGGGCGACTCGACCCACTGGAATGCCCGCAGGTCGTTACGTTCCACCATAAGACGTGTGCTCATACGACTGCGCTCGCTTGCTGGACCTCGATGACGGTCTGCAAAGTCACCGCCGAAAGCTCGCCATCCACTCGGTGGATGTTAGGGGAATTCGCGCCGGTAGCCGGGGTAATCAACAATTTGGCATCCGTTATTCGGGCCGTACACCGGCGCGTCACCGGAGCAGTGTGCTATACCCCTAGCAAATTAGCTTGATCGTCAGCATCACTACGTCGGGGTAGGTGTCATGGGGCAGCAGGGTCGCTACATCGGTCGGGTCGGGGCGTTGGCCGTGGCTCTCGGCATCGGCGGATTCCTCGCCGCATTGCCGGCTGTCGCGGACGCGGACACCGGGACCGGGAATTCGGGGAAGGCGACATCGTCTGCCGGCAAACCGGCCCCCCGGAACGCGGCGAAGGCGGGTCCCCGCACCCCGAAGTCGGCGCCGGCGGCGTCCGTCAAGCCCGGTGTGGTCTCGGCCGCGAGTCGGGCACCACTGGACCGGCTGGGTTCGGGTGACCCCCTGGCCCCGGTGACCGAGTCGCTGTCGTGGGCCGCGCTTGCGGTGACCCGACGGGAACGGCTCGCCACGTCGGCGCGGTTGGTCGACACCGTCCCCAGTCGTGGAATAGCCAGCAGCACAACCGCTTTGGCGCCCAGTGCCAGCGATACCGGGGACGCGCCACTGGCGGCCGGAGCCACCGCAAGCCCCGCCCTCAACACCGCGGTCCGCACCTTCATCGACACCCATCTGCCGGGATGGACGTCGATTGCCGACGAATTGGCGCCGATTGTCGCCGACGGTATTGCGGACCTGCTGAGCAACGGCGCGGTGAGCGCCGAGGTCCAGCGGCTCGTCACGAATACCGCCATCCGCCAATTCGTTTCGACGAAGATCGCGACAGCGCTGACGTACTACGTTGGCGTGCCCTCGTCGGTCGGCACCGTCGTCGGCAACGCCGCAGTCAACCTGGTCACCACGGTGTTGGGCAATGCCGGCGTGCAAAGCGCACTCGACGTGCTCGCCAACGCGGTGCGGCCGGACTCGGCCCAGAACACCGCGATCGCGGCGGCTCTGGAGGCCGGTGACACTGCGCCGCTGGCCTCCTACCTCAAATCGGTCGTCGCGAACTCCACCGACGAGATCGCCACCTTCCTGAGCACCCCGGCTTTCGGGGCCGCGCTGGCTTCGGGGGCGTCGCAAGCGGTCATCGACCTGACCTCGGGTCCGACTGTGCCGACCTGGCTCGGCGACCTCGCCGGGGGCTGGGTGTCGCAGGCGCTGGGCGGCGGCGCGGCAGCCGAGGGTCTGGGCAACGCGGTCGGCAATGCGGTACAGGGCTTGCTGAGCAACACGAACGCGATGCAGGGCCTGGCCACGGTGGCCGGTGCGGCGGTGACGAACATCCTGGGCACGCCGGGCGTGCCCGCCGCCCTGGCCGACTTCGTCACCCAGTTCGGCAGCAGCTACCTGGCGGGCACCGACTGGATCGACGCCCTGGACCTGGCATGGCAAGGGCTGGTCTCGGATTCGGCGTTCCTGTCGGCCCTGGCGCCCGCGACGGGCAGCGCGGTGTACTCGCTGGCCACCAACGCCGGTGTGGTTTCGGCACTGGGTTCGACCGTCACCGGGCTGGTCAACGACATCGCCGGCAATGCCGCCGTCCGGACCCTCATCGGCGAGCTGCTCGGGCCGGAGTACGGCCCGACCGTGGTGAGCACCCTGGCCGACCCGACGTCCGCGGCGCAGCTGGCCGCGACGGCGGGCGCGGTGGTGACCGGCTTCCTCAGCCAGGCGGGGGTGGCCGCGGCGCTGTCGACTGCCGCCGAAGATCTGGTCGCCGCGCTGCTGGCCGGCGGATCGTTGAGCGACGGGGTGCTGACGGCCTTCGGGTCGTTGCAGGCCGACACCGCGGTCGTGGCCGCGTTCAACGCCACCGTCCCGGATGCGCTGAAGGGGGTCCTGAAGGCTCCCGCGGTGCGGGGCGTGATCAGCGAAGTGGCCCAAGGTGTGGTCGCCGATCTGCTGGACAAGACGCCGCTGAACTTCGTGGCGACGAGCGGGGTGACCAAAGCCGCGGTCGACGCCCTGGTGTCCAATCCCGCCGCGCAGAACTTGATCGGCGAGCTCGCCGGCCAGGTCCTGGACGGAACCCCGCCGGAGGACTTGGTGAACACGGTGCTTGCGGAGGTCGTGAAGAGCCCGGCACTGCAGATCGCGCTCGGCCAGGCCTTGGGGCAGGGATTCGGCGCGCTGTTCGGTGACAATCCGATCAGCTACGCCATCGGCCAGCTGGCCGGAGCGGGCACGGCGGCGTTCTTGCTGTTCGCCTTCGGCGCGGCGAACCTCTTCGGGCTGACCGGCGGCTTGACGGCATCCGCGGTCCCGAGCGGCAGCTCCTATCTCCTCATTCCGGTGTCGGTCGCTTGACAGGCCGCCATACTGGACGTCCAGCAAATTGATCTGTCGTGATCTTGCTCTGAGGGGAGAGGCATCATGATCGCCACCGCAAAGTCTCGTTCTACCGTCGCCGGCGTGCTGGTGGCCGGTGCCGCCGCCAGCAGTGTGCTCGCTGCGGCCGCGTTGGGGTCAGCGCCTTCGGCCAACGCCAGCTGCGCGTCGTTCTTCGGTCTGGGGAACAGCGCTGATTGCAGCAGCACCCCGCTGAGCATCGCGATCGCGCTCGGCTCCGGCGCGACCGCTCATGCCAGTGGCCTGTTGGGTGGCGCCTTTGCGGTCGGGACCAATTCGGCCGCCACCACCGGCGACGCGTTCACCCTCGCCACGGCTCTCGGCGACGGGTCGGTCGCGACCGCCAACGGCTTGTTCGGTATCGCCACGCAGCTCGGGCCGAATGGCTCTGCGATCACCGAGGGTTCGGGTCTGCTGGCCAACCCCGGCTTCAACATTGCACTGAATGTCTCGGCACTCGGCGCGCCGACCAACAGCAGCACCGTCACCGCCGGTGGTACCGGCGCGGCCGGCAACATCGCCCTGAACCTCTTCGGTCGGGGGACTGCCAACGATCCGGGCAGCATGGTGGTGACGTCGCACGGGTTGCTCAACATCGCGTCGAATTGGGGCGGCCACGACAACGTCATCGAGGCGGGTGATGCCGCGACAAGCTCGCTGCTCAACCTGACCACGAATCTCTTTGGCAGTAATACCAACGTCACGGCGGAAGGCGGCGTCTTCAACTGGGCGACGAACCTGCTCGGCGACAACAACACGGTCGCCACCAATGGCAGCCTGGTGAACACCGCGAGCAATCTGCTCGGCAGCAACAACACCGTCACCACGACCGGTGGCTATGCGAACTGGGCCCGCAACATTCTCGGCAATGGCAACACCGTGACGATCACCGGCGGCTACTCCAACGCGGTCCGAAACCTGTTCGGCGGCGGCAATACCGTGACGATAACGGGCGGTGCCTACGGAAGCACCGCGCAGAACTGGTTCGGCACCAACAACGCCGTGACCGTCGTGTCCGGCATCTACAGCTCGGCCAGTAACCTGTTGGGCGGCACCGGCAACACACTCTCGTCGACGACCGGGTACCAGAATTCGGTGGTGAACCTGATCGGCAGCAACAACACCTTGAGCGTCGGTGGCGCCGGCAGTAACTGGAACCTGACGTTCAATTCGTTGGGCAGCAACAACGCCGTCAGCGCGGGCGGTGCCGGTGGCAACTTCACCGCCGGGTTCAACGTCCTCGGCGGAACCAACACCGTGAGCGCAGGGCCGGGACCGCTGGCGCTGGCCGGAACGATCTTCAATAACGGTGCAACTGTCACCAAGACCGGCCCCGGGGTCGCGATCAACAACTTCCGCATCGGTGGGGCGCAGGCGACGGCCGGCACGAGCAGCAAGGCGCCGTCGTCGAAAGCCGGTGGTACCGGTAAGAAGTCAGGCAAGCCGTCGGGTACCGGCGGAAGCAAGCGGGCTGGCCACTAGGGCTGGCATGGCTGAAGCCGGGCACCGGCTGGGTGCCCGCCTTTCAGCGACAATCTTCAGCCCATCGGGCCCATGTCGTCGGGCATCGGCGCGTCGCAGCGAGCCCGGAAATCGGCTGCCGGCTGCCGCACGGCCTTGATCTGATCCCGGACTTCAGGATTGGCCTGTAGGTAGTCGGAGACCGCGGTGCGCATCTCGTCGCGTGACTTGCCCTTGAGGCCGGTGAAGAAGGCGTTCACGTCGGGATGGGTGAACAGATACACCGACATGCCGGCGTTGACGCCGGACAGGACCTGGGTGAGGTCGCCTGCCGTGCAGTTGGGTTCGTCGGCGGCGGCGGTTGCCGTGCTGCCGAGCAGGGCCGCGCTCGCAATGATGCTGGCGCCGATCAGGTTTCGGAACGACATTCGACTGCTCCTTATCGAAGGTACTGGTGGATAGGCGCTTAGCGCGGACCGACGCCCGGTCTGCCGGGTCGGATGGGCGGGCGAGGTGGCGGATTCGGCCGCGGATTGAGGTCGATGTCGACGCCCCACATGTCGTCGCAATACCAGGGATCGGCGCAGTAGCCGGGATAGGCCGGCCCGGCGATCGGTGCAGTGGGTCCACCGCCGCGCACTTCGCCCTGCGCGCATACGGTTGCCGCGCCGGCGTTGGTGCAATCCGCGGCCGCCGGTGTCGCGGTAAAGAGGCTGCTGGGCACCAGCGTGGCGATGACGCCGAGCGTGATGTGCCATTTATTTCTTCGCACTGCATCCCCCGATCAGACGCCGCCACGGTGTTGAGTTGTGCTTGACCACGAACCTACTATTTGTGCAGCCTAGTACCGGTCGCGCCAAACAGCGCCGATTGGCTACAAGATTTCTTTCAGCTGAACTCGTCCTCGCCCGGCTCGGTCTCCAACACTTCACGGTTGGTCAGCATCATCGCGGCGAAGTAGAGCCCGCCGACCACCATCAGGCCCAGCACGATCAGGCCGGGCACCCGGGCCTCACTCGGGGAAACCAACGTGAAGACCGCGAACGCCACCCAGACGAGGGCGACGTAGGCCACCGGCAGCTCGAAACGTCCGAGGCTGAATCCGCCTTCCTTGGTTTCCAGGCGTTTGCGCACACAGAGGTACAGCACGACGATCCCGCCGTAGAGGACGGCAGGCAGGATCGTCGACGCGACGATCAGCTGCAGCAGTGCCGCACCGGGCAGCGCGACCATCAAGACCGCCCCGATCACCAGGATCAGGATCGTGGCGGGTATCGGAGTCTTGGTGCGCGGGCTGACTCTACGGATCAGCGTGTGGGCGGGAAAGCGCCCGTCGCGGGCCATGGCGAACGCCTGGCGTGAGCAGGCCGCCGTCATCACCATGCCAGCACCGAACATCGCAAACACAATGCCCGCCAACAGAACTCGCTCCATCACCGGGCCGATTTGATCGCGAATGATCGTCGCCACTGGCGAGCCGCTGGCGGTCACCCGGCCGATGTCCTTGATCGCCAGGGTGAGGATGAGGACGAAGACGAAACCCAGGACGGCAGAAGCCACTACCGACGAGACGATGGCGCGCGGGACGCTGCGAAACGGATCCTTGGCTTCCTCAGCGAGATTCGCCGCGGAATCGAAGCCGACGAGCGTGACCAGGCCCATGAGCATCGACGCCATCAGCGGCCCGCCGATCCCGAAGTAGTTCGGTGCATCGGCGGCCACACCGCGCGACCCGAGATTGTCGACGGTGCCGGTCCCGGAGAACACCATGACCGCACCGAGGCCGACGATCAGCGCCACCAGGATCACCAATTCGAGACCCACCGTGGTGGAGGTGACCATGCCCAGCAGCCGGGTGGACGCGATGACCAGGACGGCCTCAGTGAGCATGAGCGCCAACGTGATCAGGCGTGCGACGTCCTCGTCGGGTGCTATCCCGAGCAGGGGCATGAGGGCTTGGCTGGCCAGTGCGTTGTTCATCGCGACGACGCCGATGGCCAGGAACCAGAACGTCAGCCAGCCGAAGAACCAGCCGACTTTCGGGTTCGCCAGCCGCGAGGCCCACTGATAGGACGAGCCGGTGAGCGCGATCCGGGCAGCGAACTGCGCGACCACCAATGCGACGAGGGTCTGGCCGATCGCGACGATGATCCACAACCAGATTCCGGCCGGCCCCGAGTAATTGAGCACGATGCTGTAGGACGCGAAGACGGCGACGAGCACCGAGATGAACGCGAACGAGATGGCGAACAACTGAAGCCCGCCGAGGGTGCGATTCAGCTCGGGTTGGTATCCGGAGTGCCGGATTTCCTCGTCGGTGGATTCTGCGGTCATCGGGGGACGCATCCTTCCTCGGAGTCAACGCAACGATAGGCGAGCGACGACGCTGTGGCGTCGGGTTTGAGCAGCATCCACACCGCCACCGCGGAGGTCAGCAGCAGGGCCGACCCGATGCCGGCGGCGACGGCCACGCCGCTGGCGAAAGCGCTTTGGGCGGAAGACAGCAGGGCGTGGGCCTGCTGGCCGCCAAGGGTCTCGGCCGCGCGGTGGGCGGCGGTAAGCGATTCTTCCGCATGCGCAATCACGTCGTCGTGGATGCCGGGCGGGCGGTCCAGGCCGCGGTACACGGCGGCGATCACGCTGCCGAGCACGGCGATTCCGAGCGCCATCCCCAGCTCGTAGGCGGTCTCGGAGATACCGGCCGCCGAGCCGGCGCGTTGCGGCGGGACGCAGGTGATGACGACGTCGTTGGCCACCGCGAAGGCCATGCCGAGACCCGCCCCGATGACGAACAGCGCGACACCGAGTTGCGGATACGTGGTAGCCGGGGTGATCAGCGTCAGCGACGCCATCGCGGCCCCGATCATGCCCAGCGCCGCCGTGAGCACCGCGCGCTGCGACCAGTGCCGCGAGGCGACCCCGGCCAGCACACCGAATACCGTGGCCGCCACCGCGGCGGGCAGTTCGGCGGCCCCGGCCTGCAGCGGGCTGTACCCGTCGACCAGTTGGAAGTACTGGGACAGGAAGAACAGCACCCCGGACAGCCCGAGGATCGACAACATGTTGGCGGCGATCACCCCGGAGAAGGCGCGATTGCCGAACAGCCGCACGTCGATCAACGGGTGGGGCACACGCAGCTGGCGTCGGACGAAGAGGATCAGTGCCGCGGCACCCACCACGCCGGCGACGACGACGTCGTGGTGCAATCCCTGCGCGGCAGCCTGTTTGGCGGCGTAGACCACACCGAGGATGCCGACGAGAGACAGCCCGACGCCGAGCGGATCCCACGGCCCCGGTTCGGGATTGCGCAATTCGGGGAGCAGGACGGTGCCGCCCAGCACCAGCACGATGATCACCGGCACGTTGATCAGGAAGACCGAGCCCCACCAGAAGTGCTCCAGGAACAGCCCGCCGATCACCGGCCCCAGCGCGGTTCCGGCGGAGAACACCGATGCCCAAATACCCACGGCCACAGTACGTTCGCGCGCGCTGGGAAAGATGCCCCGGATCAGGGCGAGGGTCGACGGCGCCAGGCTGGCACCGGCGAGGCCGAGTAGCGCCCGCCCGGCGATCAGCAGCTCGACCGTTGGCGCGTAGGCAATGACCACCGAGGCCGACGCGAAAGCGGTTGCGCTGCAGAGCAGTAACTTCTTGTGCCCGATGCGGTCACCGAGGCTGCCCATCGTGACGAGCAGGCCGGCGAGGATGAATGAGTAGATGTCGCCGATCCAGAGGATCTCGGTGGCGTTGGCCCCGAGTTGCTTGCCGATGATCGGTGTCGCGACGGCCAGGGCGGTGCCGTCGACTCCGATCAGCAGCACACCCAGGCTGAGCACACCGAGTACGAGCCAGCGGTGGGGGATCACGCGTGGCAGAACACGTGCACGTAGGCGGTCTCGAAGGCGTCGCGCTGCTGGCCGCCGTGGTGTTCGTGGCGCTCTTGGTGCACGGAGATGACGGAGCACTTGGCCAGCGGAGTGGCGTCATCTTTGTCGACGACGACGTGGATGCCTTGGTCGCGCAGATGGCCGACGGTGTCGGCGGCGGAGACGGTGCCGCCGTCGGTGTCGGGGGTCTCGGCGGCGGCGTGGCCGGCCAGCCCGATGGCGAGGGCGGCGAGAACCGGGGCGGCCAGGGTGGTCAGTGCGAGCTTGGCTGTGATGGTCATGCTGATCAAGTTATGGCGCGCAGGCACCCCGCAACATCGGGCGAAATGTGCGTTTGTGCAGGCAGACTATGGTGCAAATTATGTAGACGCGCCGTGCAGCGCCTTGTTTTCGTGGGCCCAGGCCACCGCGGCGGTGCGCGAGGAGACGCCGATCTTGACGAAGATGTTGGCCAGATGCCGGGCGGTGGTCTTCTCGCTGATGAACAGCTTCTTGGCCAGGTCACGGTTGGACAGGCCCGCGGCGACGCCGACCAGGACCTCGAGTTCGCGCTTGGTGAGGCCGCCGGGCGTCGCGGTCGGTGCCGCCTGGGTGGGTGCGGCGCCGAGCTGGCGGTAGATGGCCTCGGCGTTGGCGGCATCGGTGGCGGCGCCGTCGTTGTCGCCGGTGCCCAGGCGGGCTTGGGCCATCCACTCGTAGACCTGGGCCAGCTCGTAGCGGCACTGGGTGTTGCGGTAGCGGCGTAAGGCGTCCTGCAGCACGGGCAGGGCTTCGTCGGGTTTGCCTTGTTTGACCAGAACCGCGCCGCGGGCGTGGGCCGCCCAGGCCCGGAAACCGGGGGAGTCGAACTTCTCGGCGCCGTCTTCGAGCTGCGTGCAGTACTGGTCGGCTTCGTCGATTCTGTTGCGCGCCAACGCGATTTCGACGGCGGCGGGCAACAGTCGGGTGCGGTTGATCTCGTCCTGCTCGGCGTCGAGGCGCATGCGCAGATCGGTGGCGGCGGCGTCGTGCTCGCCGAGGTGGCAGCGCAGGAGTGCCTCGCCGGGTTGGGGTTCCTTGTTGTGTTCTCGTGCTTGGCGGAACGCTTGGTGGGCTCCCTCGACGTCGCCCTTGCGGCGGCGGATCTCGCCGAGCTCGTAGTAGCCCATGCCGGCGGTGCCGGGGAAGTCGCCGAGAGCGGCGATGGCGTCGGTGAGCCGCTGTTCGACTTCGGCGAAGGTCTGGGTGGCGCTGTGCAGGTCCATCTTGTGGACCTCGCAGGTGGTGCCGTACCAGGAGGAGGTGACCTGCGGGCCTTTGCGCCAGACCTCCATGGCTTCGAACCAGGACTTCATGCGGGCGAGGTCGGCCAGGCGGTGGCATTCGTGGATGACGGCGCAATAGATGTCGCCGGCCCAGTCGACGGGGACCTGGTCGGCGAGGACGGGCATCATCGCCTCGTCGAGTTGGGCGAAGGCCTCGCTGGTGCGGGCGAACGGCAGCATGGTGACGCCGCTGGCCGTCGAGCACAGGGCGTTGAAGCCGGGATCGTTGAGCCTGGTGGTGACTTCCTGGAGTTGCTCGGCGAGGTCTTTGGCGACGTCGTTGCGGGCTTCGTCGATGGCGACGAGGGAGTCGACGTAGAGCAGGTAGGCCAGGATTCGGTCGTCGGGCTGTTTGTCGTGCAGGCGGCGGGCGCGGTTGATCCAGACGCGGGTGATGGTGAGGTCGCCGCCGTTGAACCACTGCAGGGCGACCTCGACGGCTTTCATCGCGGCGCCGGGGACGTCGTTGGCGGCGTTGAGGCGGTTGAAGGCCTGTTCAGAGAGCTGCATGGAGTGCCGGCCGTGGCCGAGGCGCCAGGCGGCGAGGCCGTAGGAGGACAGGTCGTCGGTGGTGAGTTCGTCTGTTTCCTGGGCCGCGGTGAAGTGGTCGTAGGCAGCGTGCCAGTCGCCGGTGGCGTACGCGGCGCGCGCGGCTTCGAGGTGGTCGTCAGCAGCCATGGTGATCGGGGCTAACGGTAGTCGAGGTCGTGACGATGTAGAGGCTGAACAGTGCGGGTTTTCGGTGGTCCTTGTGCTGCTGCAAAGTCTCGTGCTGCGGGTTCGCAGGTTGTCGGCATACTGTTGGCAACCGTCGACTGTTTGGTAAGGGGTTGTTCATGCGCGCTGGGCTTGTCGCCGCGGTGGTGTGCGGGCTGGCTGTGGGCATGGCCCCGGCCGCTCACGCGTCCGAGGATCTGATGAGCGGCAGCTTCACCGTGAAGGGCCCCAACGAGGTGATCGACACCTGGACGATCTCGAACCTGTGCAACGTGATCGAGACCGGGTGTGTGGCTAACGTGACGTCGCCGCTGATCGAGGGAAAAGCGGTCTATCAGGGCATGCATACCTGGGCGATGAAGATTACGGGTCAGGTGCCGGTGTGCCCGGACAAGACCAAGACCCGCGGCGCGATGGTGTTCACCTGGAACTCGCAGACGCTGCAGGGTGAGCTGATGGAGATTCAGCAGGGCAACTGCCAGATGACCAGGCCGGGGCAGAGCCAGATTCCGATTACGTTGGTGCCGGCGTAGGGGATTGGGGTAGGGCTCGCCGGAAGGCCGATGACTAGTCGGTCCGCCGGGCTACTTTGTGGCAATGCGCTGGTACGCCCGCCCCGAAAACGACGCCCACCGTCTCAGGGTTGCGCCGCGTCTGGCGTCGTGGAACAAATCCGACGACCCAGATCAGGTTCGACTGCGCGCGTATTTGGACGACACGGCGGCGCTCCTCGCCGAGTCAAGGGTTGACGGCGAATGGGCACTTCGGCTCGATGTCGGAATGTCGGAGGGGCGCGACCTACTCGGCACGTCAGATCTCGACAATTTTGCTTACCCACTCGCCTATCACCTGAGGGATCCCGGGCTTGTTTCGGTGTGGTGCACAAAGCAGCACAGCGACCGGTCCTTCGTACGAATTGACGCCGCCCGCGAGGTGTCGGCACCCTCGGCGGAGGTGCTAGTCGCGAGAACAACCGTGTCGGCGTCGACGGCTGCCTACAAAGAGCAGATCCGCGTCGCCGTGGTGGGTGCAACAGAACTTCCGTCCGGACCCGTCAGGCTCGAGCTTGCATTTGTTGTAGGCCCGAGGAGGAATTGGGTGAACCTCTGGAAGCAGACAATCGACGCGCTCGATCCAATCTTGGGACGCACCAACGCAGACCGCGACTGGCATCCACGAGACGGCAGGATCATCGAACTCGGTATGCATGTGACTGTGGATCCTGCTGCTGGCAACGAGATCGTGGTTGGCATCGCCGCGTCGCCGGCATCCACACCCCTCGCCGCGACAGCTGCTACAGGGATTGCGATGCCTGAACGGAAGGTCGTATTTCGAGGCCATGGCATGTGTTTAGGCAAGTACGAACTGCGGGACGGAACGGCGACGGCGTGGGACGTTTCGTTCCCGCACTGGCCAACTGCAATGCAGATGTCGACCGAACAAGCTAAAGCGATGCGCGACGCCTTAGTCGCCGTGCTCGGTGACGAGCACGCTCAATGACCAGGTTTCGGTTCGACCTAGCTGAGTGGTTCTCCGACAACGCGGACCAAGTCCGCAGTGATCTTGTCGGGTACTTCGGAGGAGTTGAGCCAACCTTCACCGGACGGTGGTTCGAGGAATTTGCGGTCATCGGTGATCCGAACCGGTTCGAAGCCTCAGACCTACTCGCTGTCGAAGCCCTCAGCGTCACGGTGCCCACCGAGGCTGCAGCGTCCCTTCTCATTGCGAATAGCGAGCGCTTCAACTCGCTACTGAAGCAGATCCCACGCGAGCAGAACCTGTGGGAAGTGAGTCGATCAGATGTCAGCGTGGGAAGTGCCGCCGGCAACTTGCATGCGGAGCTGCGGACCTTGGCAGGCATCGGGTGGGTTGTCGCGGGCAAGCTCATGGCGGCCAAACGTCCAAAGCTCATTCCGATACTCGACAACGAGGTCAACAACTACCTGCAGCCCCCGAAGGGACGGTTTTGGCTGGCGCTGCACGACGAGTTGTCGGAATCATCACGCCGTCAAATCATTTCGGACGTGTGCCGGGTCGTATCCCCACGAGTAAGTCTGCTCAGACGTATCGACGTTGCGCTTTGGCGAGCAGCGAAGCGTTGGCCGCGCAATTGAGCGAGTGCGCTGGCGACCCTCCAGCGTGTTACCTCTCGCTATCAGCCAGTCGCTGGTCGAGATATCGCCTCACCGAGGGATTTGCAATCAAGTGCTTCTCGCCGTTGCGTCCGTGAAGGTGCCAGTGCGACTTCACGTGTTCGACGACGACCGTGTGAAGTGGATCGATCCCGATGAGCATGCCTCGCGCCGACAAAAGGCGGCCGTGTCCGCGAGCCTCCTGGCGGCTAGGTGTCCGCGTTGACGAGCACGCGTGACACAGCCACATGCCGCTAAGCGGCTCGCGGATGCACCTTTTGCATATCGCGACGCCACAGCAATCGCACGTGACGATGCGATCCACGCATGCTGCACAACATAGTTGGTGGCAGTAGCCGCATTGGGTGTAGACCGATCCGAAGTGCCCCTCGCGATCGATCCCTCCCCAATCAAGGGCTTGCCTTGTGATTTGGTCGGTTCGACGGGCGTCGGTATGACCGGGAGCGAGGGTTGTCTCGTACCGCCAGTGGGAACCATCGGCCATAGTGATCGTCTGCTCTACCAACGCACCGATATCGACTCGGACCCTCGGCGGCGGATTGATCAACTTTGGTCAAGTCCAGGGGCGTGGTGTACGACGTCGTCGTGTGATTCTTCGATGTGATGGTTCAGGCGGTCAGTGCCGCGGGGGTGGCCTCCTGTTCGGTCGGTGAGCTCTGATCGGCTCGGGATTTGCTG
>NZ_JACBJQ010000047.1 GCF_013404075.1 Mycolicibacterium vinylchloridicum | reverse complement strand
TCACCCGCTACCCGGCTTTCGCCGTCATCGCATCGGCGGCGCTGGTGCTCTCCGCGGTCTACGTGCTGTGGCTATATCAGCGGATGATGACCGGGGCCGTCACCGACGGCAACGAGAAGGTCCGGGATCTGCGGCCGCGAGAACTTCTGGTGGTGGCGCCGCTGATCGCGCTGCTGATCGGGCTGGGGATCTACCCCAAGATCGCCCTCGACGTCATCAACCCCGCGGTGACCGCGACGCTGACGTCGATCCATCAGCCCGACCCGGCACCCACCGTCGCGGAGGGAACACGTCCATGAACGCGCCCAGCATCGAATACGGCCAGCTCTCACCGATGTTGATCGTCCTCGGTGTAGCCGTCGCCGGGGTGCTCGTCGAGGCCTTCGCGCCCCGCAAGGCCCGCTACCCCGCCCAGGTCACCCTGAGCGTGGCCGGGCTGGTGGCCGCGTTCGTCGCCGTGGTGCTGCTGGGTCGCGGCCTGCACGGCGGGGTCGGGCAGGCCGTCGTGGTCGGTGCGGTTGCCGTCGACGCGCCCGCACTGTTCCTTCAGGGCACCATCCTGCTGATCGGGATCCTCGGCGTCCTGCTCATCGCAGAACGGCGGGTGCCCGCCGAATCCGAGGACAGTGCAGCGGGTTTGGATGCATTCACCCCCGATGCGTCGGCCGTACCGGGCAGCGTCGCGGAGAAGATCGCCACCAAGGCCGCACTGGTGCAGACCGAGGTGTTCCCGCTGACCATGTTCGCCATCGGCGGCATGATGATCTTCCCCGCGGCCAACGACCTGCTGACCATGTTCATTGCGCTGGAAGTGTTCTCGCTGCCGCTGTATCTCATGTGCGGCCTGGCTCGTCGCCGGCGGTTGCTGTCCCAGGAATCCGCGCTGAAATACTTTCTGCTCGGCGCGTTCTCGTCAGCCTTCTTCCTCTACGGCATCGCCCTGCTCTACGGCTATGCCGGCACCTTGAGCCTGACCGGCATCGCGCGGGCGATCCAGACCAGCACCGACAACACGACGCTGGCACTCATCGGCGCGTCGCTCGTCACCGTCGGCGTGCTGTTCAAAGTCGGCGCGGTGCCGTTCCACTCCTGGATCCCCGACGTCTATCAAGGCGCACCAACCCCCATCACCGCCTTCATGGCCGCAGCCACCAAGGTCGCCGCGTTCGGTGCGATGCTGCGCATCTTCTACGTGGCACTACCCGGCCTCAACCACGACTGGCGGCCCGTCCTGTGGGCGGTGGCCATCCTCACCATGGCGGTCGGCACCGTGACCGCGGTTACCCAGACCGACGTCAAGCGGATGCTCGCGTATTCGGCTGTGGCACACGCCGGTTTCATCCTCACGGGTGTGATCGCCGCCAACCCCGCCGGTCTGTCGGCAACGCTGTTCTATCTGTTCGCCTACGGCTTCTCCACCCTGGGCGCGTTCGCCGTCGTGAGCGTGGTCCGCGACGCCAACGGTGCCGAGGAGACCGATATGGCCCGCTGGGCGGGGCTCGGCCGTCGCTATCCGCTTGTCGGCGTGGTGTTCTCGCTGTTCCTGCTCGCGTTCGCCGGCATCCCACTCACCAGCGGCTTCGTCAGTAAGTTCGCCGTGTTCAAGGCCGCCGGGCAGGGTGGGGCCATCCCGCTGGTGGTGGTGGGCGTGATCGCCTCGGCGATCGCCGCCTACTTCTACGTGCGGGTGATCGTGCTGATGTTCTTCACCGACCCGCCCGAGGACGCCCCGGAAGTCGTCACGCCCAGCTCATTGAGCGTCGCGACGATCACGCTCACCGCCGCCATCACGTTCGCGCTCGGCGCACTACCGCAGCCGTTGCTCGACCTGGTCGACCATGCGGCTAGATTCCTCGATTGATGATCCTTCTCAGCGATGACCACGGCGCCGTCCGGGTCTTGACGATGAACCGGCCCGAGGTGCGCAACGCGTTGAGCACCGAACTCTTCGAGGCGCTCCACGCCGCGCTCGGCGAGGCCGACGCCGACGACTCCGTGCGTGCGGTGGTGCTCACCGGCACCGATCCGGCGTTCTGCGCGGGCGTCGACCTCAAGCAGGCGCAGAGCCTCGGCATGGATTACTTCGGCCGGTTCGACAAGATGAATTGCATGAACGCGATCGTCGAGCTGAGCAAGCCGGTCGTCGGCGCGATCAACGGCCCGACCTTCACCGGTGGTTTGGAGATCGCGTTGGCGTGTGATTTCCTGATCGCCTCGGAGCGTGCGGTTTTCGCCGACACCCACGCCCGCGTTGGGATCCTGCCCGGTGGCGGGATGACGGCGCGGCTGCCACGGCTGGTGGGTTCCGGGATGGCCCGGCGGCTGTCGATGACCGGGGAGGTGGTCGACGCACATCGGGCCGAGCGGATCGGACTGGTCACCGAAGTCGTTGCCCACGAACAGCTTCTGGACCGTGCTCGCGAGCTGGCAGGCCAGATCGCGGAGGTGCCCGGCCCGACCATGGCCGGCCTCAAAGAGATCTATCGCACCGGGACCGCAGCGCTTACCGGGCCGGCGCTGAAAGCCGAGCGCGCGGTCGCCGGGGCGGCTTCGGTGGACACCGGAGCGCTCGCCGCCCGCCAGCGTGAAGTGGCCGAGCGCAACAAGCGGCAGATCAGTCCCACCGTCGGCCGTGGATGAGGGGTAGCGCGCGAATTGCGCGTCACACCTCCTCGCCACTCGGGGGCTCGTCGGCTTCCGGTGCTATCGGGACGATGACGATGATTGCTGTACCGCCTCCGTGGCCGTCCGCGACGAAGACGGCGAAGCTGTCGTGCGTGGTGGCGAACGGCGCACCCAAAGCGGCGGCAAGGTGACGTTGTTCGGCCGTCGGGTTGTAGGTGAAGGAGCCGTCGCTGAATACATCGACGTAGCCGCCACCCGCGCTGGTCGGGTTGACGGTGTAGCTCAACGAGTCCGCATCGGGATCGGCGACACCGGAGATTGATCCGGTGACAAATCCGATGATGTCATCGACTTGCAGGTCGGCAACCGTTCCGCCGGTGGGATTGCCATTGGCGGGGCTGACGGCAACATCCACCCTCGTGCTGGCGGTGCCACCGTAGCCGTCGCTGACGGTGACGGTGAAGCTGTCAGCCTTCACGGCATCGGATGCATTTACCGCGGCAGCGGCATGGCGAATCTCAGCGGTGGGCACGTACGTAAAGGAGCCGTCGGGGTTGACGGTCACTGATCCCCCGAGCGCGCTGGTCGTCGGTCCACTGAAGTCAAGGTTGTCATTGTTGGAGTCTGCGGCTCGCATCTGGCCGGCGACGGTGCCGGTGCCCGCGGACGTGCTGGCCGTGTAGCCATTGACCACGGGCGGTTGGTTGGTGGCTGCTACATCGACCACCACTAGCGTGCTAGTTGTGTCGGGTCCGCTGAGACCGAGATTGACTGCAAAGGAATGGATTACGGACTGAAGGCGGCCCATTGGACCCGATAGCCGGTAACCGAGGCCATTGTCCGCGGTCACGGTGAAGCTGACCGTTCCACCGTGGTGAGCGACCTCCGAATCAGGCGTGACGGTGAAGCTTCCGCCGGGGTTGACCTGCACGAGGGCATTGCCGGGCTGGCTGACCGTGTAAACCGGCCTCCCGGCGTGACGAGTGCTGTCACGGAGTTGCCCGGTGACGACGCCACTGAGGGGGTCTTGGGAGTGTTGAACCGCGATGATGCTGGGCGGCCGATTGAACAGGGTGTAGCGCAGTTCGCGGTAGACCCAACCCAACGTCGCGTTCGCGATCATCAGCCGCCGCGGTATACCTGCCGGTCCCGTTGTAACAGCGCCGCGCACAACGATGTTGGTCGATCTCGGCACTGATAGCTGTGCCGTCTCGTTCGCGGGTGCGCTCGGCGTAAGTCCGACCGGCCGGTGGGCGATCCCGCGCACCTTGGGAGCCCTCGCCTTGGGACCGGCGTCGCTGTTCGAGGTGTTGCCGTCTGCGCCGGGGTGCGCGGTGTCGGCGTGCGCTAGTCCGGTTCCGCTCGCCAGCGCAGCACAGACACCGACGGTGATCGCGCCTACCCCAAGCCACACGGTGATCTGACTACTGCGAGGTTCGACAAAAGTTTTTTCAACCTCGATTGAAATCATGGCCTCAGCGTAATTGACCTGTTGGCATATTTCAATGGCTGTTGAATTACACCGTTAGGAGGGCTTCCCGTGCGGCGATGGACCCCGTACGGCGCTGAGGAGGCCGCAGGTGAACTCACTGGCGCTTGTTCAGCCCGGATTTGGCCGATAGCGCGGCAGATCGGGCACCTCGCCCGACGTGAGCCACGCGCCACCGTCGACGACGACGATCGCGCCGGTGATGTAGGACGCGGCGTCGCTGGCCAGGAACAACACGGCCCGCGCGACCTCGGCGGTGGTTCCCGCGCGCTGCAACGGAATCTGCGGCATGGCGGCCAATTGCTCGCCGGCGATCCGCGCAACACCCTCGGTGCCCGCCATCGCCCCAGGAGCCACCACGTTGACCCGGACCCCGTCGGCGCCCCACTCGATCGCACACGCCCGGCTCAGCGCGTCGACACCCGCTTTCGCCGAGACGACGTGTGCCTGCATTGCCATCCCCCGGTATTGCGTTGCCGCACTGATGTTCACGATGGCCCCGCCGTGGCGATGCAACCAGCCTTCGTAGGCGGCCTTGGACACGTTGAACGTGCCGAGCAGATCGATGTCGACGACGGCTTTGAACCCGTTGGCGCTGAGCCCGGATATCGGGGCCGGGAAGTTCCCCGCTGCGTTGTTGACGACGATGTCCAGGCGCCCGAACCGCTCGAGAACCTTCTCGATGGTGGCCGTAACCTCCTCGGGCCTGCGGACATCACACACGGTGTAGATCGCATCGACCCCGGTTGCGCGCAACTGTGCCACCGCGGCTTCGAGATTGGGTTCTTTCCTGCTGCAGATGGCGACGCCGGCACCGTGCGCACCGAGCATGCCGGCGACCTCGAGGCCGAGGCCGGTCGCGCCGCCGGTGATCAGCGCGACCTTGCCGGCCAGCAGATCGGTCCGGTACGGACTCACATGGCCGCTCACCACTAGCCCAACGCGGACGTGGTGTTGGTGAACGGCGCGAAGCTGCCGTCCAGCACTTCAAGATGCCCGATGGTGCGACCCGTGACGACGTTGGCGTCGACCAGCGCCAGTTCTGCTGCGGCACGGGCGAACTCGTCATCCGGAGACACGCTGGCGAACTCGTTGCGGTAGTACGACAGGCCCGGAGTCGGGATCGGCCGCGACGGTGCCAGCGCATTGACCGCGATGTTGTGGCGCTGCAGATCGTAGGCCGCACACCAGGTCAGGTGCTCCAGTGCCGCCTTGGATCCGCCGTAGCCGGGCAGCACTCCGCCGCCGAAGTTCTCATACGGCCCATCCCCGGGCACCCGGGAGGCCACTGAGGTGACGTTGATGATCGAGCCGGCGCCCGCGGCGAACATGTCCGGGCAGACCAGCTGGATGAGTTCGTAGGAGGCGAACACCCCGATCTCGAAATGCCTGCGATAGGCATTCGGCGGGATCGCCAGGAATCCGGGCCAGTCGGCATTCACCGCGGCCGGTGCGCCCTTGGGCTTCGGCGTCTTCGGTGCTGCATCCGGCTTGGGCGGGCGACCCGGTGCGGTGAACGCCGCATTGTTGACCAGGATCGTGACCGGACCCAGCGCGGTGCGGGTTTCATCGACAAGCCGGGGCAGGTCATCGCGCTCGAGCAGGTCAGCTTGGATGGCGACGGCCGTCCCGCCGGTGGCTTCGATGGCGGCGACGGTCTCGCCGATCGTGCCCGGCAGACGCTCGTCCCACTGCTGTTCGGTACGGGCCACCACCGCCACCGCGGCGCCCTCGGCGGCCAGGGCCAGCGCGGTCGCTCGGCCCAGCCCACGGCTGGCGCCAGTGACGATGGCGGTTCGGCCGGCCAGGCGTCCAGACATCGCGATCCTCTTCTCTAGAGCGCCACCCCATGTACGAGGATCGCCGCCGTCTGGTCGACCCAGCTCGCGTCGAGAACGTCCTCGGGGCGTAACAACAACCGCATCATCGTCGCACCACCGATCAGCTCGATGAGCCGTTCCGGGTCGACGTCGGCGTGAACTTCACGGCAGTGCACCGCCTCCACGAGACGATCCCGCACCGCGGCGAACACATCGGTGAACCGCGCCATCACCCGGGCGTTCAGGTCCGCGTCGGCGCTCATGTCGGCGATCAGACCCGGCAGCGCGGCGCGCACCACCGGGCTGGTGAAGACGTCGCGGGTGGCGGCGAGCATGGCACGCACATCGGCGGCGATATCGCCCGCGGGCGCGGCCAGGGCGCTCGGCGCCGTTGGGAAGGCAGCCTCGTGAACCAGCTCGGCCTTGCTGGACCAGCGACGGTACAGCGCGGTCTTCGTCGTGCCCGCCCGTTCGGCGACTGCCGCCAAAGTCAGATTCGGATAACCGATTTCGACAAGCAGCTCCGCGGTGGCACGCAGTATGGCAGCGTCGATACGCGGATCGCGGGGCCTCCCCGGGACCGCGGCCTTGTCAAGCGAAGACGCGTCTGCTTTCATAACGCTACCCACCGTATCGTAATAGGGTTGGAGAGGACAAAGGTGACCAACCAACCGACTGTAGAAACCGACCTCGATCGGTTGCAGCGTTCTGGTCGTGACGTCAGCACCGTTCCCGCGCTGCTGTCGGAATGGCTGTCCACCGTCATGCCGGGCGGCGTGAAGCCGGAGGTGACCGTGGAGAGCGGCATCGACTCGAACGGCATGTCGTCGGAGACGATCATCCTGACCGGCCGCTGGGAAGAGGACGGCAAGAAGGTCGAGCAGAAGTGGGTCGCCCGGGTGGCGCCCACCGAGGAGGACGTCCCGGTCTTCATCACCTACCGGATGGACCATCAGTTCGACGTCATCCGCCTCGTCGGCGAACTGACGGACGTACCGGTGCCGAAGGTGCGCTGGATCGACCCGACCGGCACGGTGCTCGGTGCTCCCTTCTTCCTCATGGATCATGTCGCGGGCATCGTCCCCCCAGATGTGATGCCCTACACGTTCGGCGGCAACTGGTTCGCCGATGCGCCCGCCGAACGGCAGCGTGCATTGCAGGACGCGACGGTCGAGGTGCTGGCCAAGTTGCACGCGATCCCCGACGCGGCCCAGACCTTCGGCTTCCTGGCCGAGGCCGTGCCCGAGGGGGACACCCCGCTACGTCGTCAATTGAACTGGCTGAAGGGCTGGTACGAGTTCGCCGTCCCCGATATCGGTCGCTCCCCGCTGGTCGAGACCGCCCTGCAGTGGCTCGAGGACAATTTCCCCGCCGACGTAGCGGCGACCGAGCCGGTCCTGGCATGGGGCGACTCGCGAGTCGGCAATGTGCTCTACGAGGATTTCCGGCCTGTCGCGGTGCTGGATTGGGAGATGGCGACACTCGGCCCGCGTGAGCTGGACGTCGCGTGGATCATCTTCGCGCACATGGTGTTCCAGGAACTCGCCGGGCTGGCCGGAATGCCGGGCCTGCCCGACGTCATGCGCGAAGAGGACGTTCGTGCCACCTACGAGAAGCTGGCCGGTGTCGAACTCGGAGATCTGCGCTGGTTTTACGTCTACTCCGGAGTGATCTGGTGCTGTGTGTTCATGCGTACCGGCGCGCGACGCGTGCACTTCGGCGAGATCGAGAAGCCCGAGGACGTCGAGTCGACGTTCTACCACGCCGGACTACTGCGCCGGCTTATTGAGGAGGCGTAGCCCGAATGCTCGGACCGCTCGACGAATACCCCGTCCACCAGGCACCGCTACCGATCGCCTGGCCGGGATCCTCGGACCGAAACTTCTATGACCGCAACTACTTCAATGCGCACGACCGCACCGGGAACATCTTCCTGATCACCGGTATGGGCTATTACCCCAACCTCGGGGTCAAGGATGCCTACGTCCTGGTACGCCGCCGGAGCCGCGGGGCCGGCGACATCGGGCCGAGCGACACGCAGACCGCGGTGCACCTGTCCGACGCGATCGACCAGGATCGCCTCAATCAGCACGTCAACAGCTACCGCCTCGAGGTCGTCGAGCCGCTGCACAAGATCCGGATCGTGATGGACGAGACCGAGGGTATGGCCCTTGATCTCACGTGGGAAGGCCTGTTCCCGGTGGTGCAGGAGCAGCCACACATCATGCGCCAGGGCAACCGGGTTACGCTGGATGCCCAGCGTTTCGCCCAATTGGGTTCGTGGACAGGGCATATCGCGATCGACGGCGAGGAGATCAAAGTCGATCCGTCGGCGTGGATCGGCAGCCGGGACCGGTCGTGGGGCATCCGCCCGGTCGGCGAAGCCGAGCCCGCCGGACGGCCGGCCGATCCGCCGTTCGAGGGCATGTGGTGGCTGTACGTGCCGATGGCCTTCGACGACTTCGCGATCGTCCTGATCATCCAGGAAGCACCGGACGGCTTCCGCTCGCTCAACGACTGCACGCGGGTCTGGCGCGACGGCCGGGTCGAGCAGCTGGGCTGGCCGCGGGTGAAAATCCACTACCGTTCCGGCACACGCATTCCCACCGGCGCCACCATCGAGGCCACCGACGGTGCGGGTGCGGTGCTCCGTTTTGACGTCGAGTCCAAACTTCCCGTCCCGATTCACGTCGGTGGCGGCTACGGCGGAGACTCGGACTGGATCCACGGCACCTGGAAGGGCGAGAAGTTCACCGAACGGCTCACCTACGACATGAACGACCCCGGCATCGTCGGGCGTACCGCGTTCGGCGTGATCGACCACGTCGGACGCGCGGTCTGCCACGACGGCAATTCGTCGGTCGAGGGGTGGGGCTTGTTCGAGCACGGCGCCCTGGGCCGTCACGACCCGTCGGGCTTCGCGGACTGGCTGACGGTGGCGCCCTAGCCCCCCGTGAAAGTCATGACTGCCCTTTATGGGCCAACCGATGCGGTCGATCGTGCGCGCGCGCTGCGCGAGGCCGGCGCCAGCGGCGTCTTCACATTCGAAGGGCCGCACGACGTGTTCGCGCCGCTGACCCTGGCCTCCGCTGTCGGCGGGCTGGGCCTGATGACCAATGTGGCAATCGCGTTCCCGCGCAATCCGATCCAGTTGGCGCACCAGGCCTACGATCACCAGCTGCTCGCCGAGGGCCGGTTCATCCTGGGCCTGGGCACGCAGGTGCGCGCGCAGATCGAGAAGCACTACGGTGCGGCGTTCGACAGGCCGGTCGCGCGGATGAGTGAGCTTGTCCGTGCGCTGCGGGCGATCTACCACACGTGGCAGACCGGCGAGCGCCTGGACTTCCGCGGTGAGTACTACCGGCACACCCTGATGACGCCGATGTTCAATCCTGGTCCGAATCCCTTTGGGCCGCCACCGATTTACGTCGGCGCTTTGGGCCCTCGGCTGACCAGGGCCACCGCGGAGGTGGCCGACGGGCTGCTGGTCATGCCGTTCGGCTCGGCCAAGTTCCTGCGTGAGTCGACGATGCCCGCGGTACGTGCGGGCCTGGCTGCCGCGGGGCGCACGGAATCGTCCTTCGCGGTGGTGCCCGAAATCATCCTGTCAGCCGGTACCGATCACGACGCGACGCGGCGGCTGCTGTCGTTCTACGGGTCGACCCCGGCCTACCGGCCGGTGCTGGACATCCACGGCTGGGGTGACCTGCAACCCGAGCTGAATTCGATGTCCAAACAAGGCAAATGGCTGGAGATGGCCGGGCTGATCACCGACGAGATGCTGCACACCATTGCGGCGTGCGGTACCCCCAAACAGATCGCCGCGCATATCCGCGAGCGTGTCGACGGCGTCGGCGACACCGTCTGCCTCTACCAGCCGGGCCCGATCGCGATTGACACGCTGGCCGAGATCGTCGACGAACTGGCCCGCTAGCCGCCGTTCACGGGTTTGCACTCTCCCGAGTGCGCAACACTGGTGGAGTGGGTTATGACGTTGTGGTCATCGGCGCCGGCTTCTCAGGCCTGGTTGCCGCACGTGAGCTGGTAAAAGACGGATTCGACGTGGTGGTGCTCGAGGGTCGTGACCGGGTCGGCGGACGATCGAGCACCACGACGCTGGCCGGAGTTCCCGTCGATCTCGGCGGCACGTTCGTCGGCCCCACCCAGGACGCGGTCCTGGCGCTGGCCAAGGAACTCGACTGCCCCACCGAGCCCACCTACTGCGAGGGCGCCAACCTCATCCGCTGGCGGGGCAAGGTGCGGTCGTACCACGGCACCGTGCCCCGGTTGGGGGTACTCCAACTGCTCGACATCGCCCGGATCCAATGGCAGGTCGATCGGCTCGCGCGCACCGTCGACATCAGGAAACCGTGGGCGGCGCCCAAGGCCAAGCAGCTCGACGGCACGACCCTGGGCGGCTGGCTGCACTCGGTGGGCGCCAGCGCGTCGTCGCGGGATCTGTTGGCCATCATGGCCCGCGTGACCTGGGGCGCCGAACCCGACGAGGTCTCGATGCTGCACGCGGTGCGCTACGTCAACGCCGCCGGCGGGCTGGACCGCATGCTCGACGTGGTCGGCGGCGCCCAGCAGGACCACTTCCCCGGCGGCACCCAGCAGATCGCCCTCAAGATGGCCGCCGAGCTGGGTGAGCGAGTCCGGCTCAACGCGAGCGTCTCCCGGATCGAGTGGTCCGACGACGCGGTGGCCGTCACGTCCTCGGGCGGCGTCGTGGAGGCACGCCGCGCGATCCTGGCGATTCCCCCTGCCCACCGGCAAGGCATCGACATCGCGCCGCCCCCGCCGATCGGCTACCAGCAGCTGGCCCAGCGCTGGCCGCAGGGCGCGCTGAGTAAGGCCTACGCCGCCTACACCCGGCCGTTCTGGCGGGACAAACGCCTGTCCGGTCAGGCGCTGTCCGACCAGGGACCGGTGTTCATCACCTTCGATGTGAGCCCCGGCGACGACGGCCCCGGAGTGCTGCTCGGCTTCGTCGACTCCCGCGGGTTCGACGCGCTCGCCCCCGAACAGCGTCGCGAGAAGGCGCTCGCCGGCTTCGCGGCGTTGTTCGGACCCGACGCGGAGAATCCGATCGAATACCTCGACCATTGTTGGGGCGCAGAGACTTTCGCGCCCGGCGGGCCGACGGCAGCGGTACCGCCAGGGGCATGGACGGAATTCGGCCCGCTACTGCGTGAGCCGATCGGCCCGCTGCATTGGGCCAGCACCGAGACAGCTGACGAGTGGACCGGCTTCCTGGACGGCGCGGTGCGCTCCGGTCAGCGCGCGGCGGCCGAGGTCGCCGCGACGCTCTAGGAGCTGATACGGCGCTGCGCGCTCACCGATTCGGCCAGTGCGCGCAGATGCGCGTTGACGGTCTCGGGATGCTCCAGGATCGCGCAGTGTCCGCCGGGTACCTCGACCAGTTCGGCCAGGTTCGGCGCCGCGTCGGCGATCTTGCGGGCCTGGCACATCGGCAGCAGCCGATCGTGCGTGCTGCCGATGACCAGGGTCGGCACGGTCAGGCCGGTGAGGTCGATATGACGCGGACCCATCTCGTCGACGAGTGCCCGTGCCCAGGCGCCCCGTCCGGCAGCGGGGGTGGCGGCGAACAGATCGTGGATCAGGCGCGCGACCGCGGGGTCTGCCCCGGCGCCGACGGCCATCATCGCGACGAACCAGCGGCTGCCGGGCTGGGCGCCGCGGACCAGCGGCGCCCCGCCGAACGTCTTGATCATCCGGCGCGCGGCCGCTGAGCGACCGCCGGCCAGCATCGTCGGCACCCGCAGCAAGTTGATCTCTTTGAGCAGGTCACCGGTGGTGGTGTTGATCAGGGCGACGGCGTCGGCGCGGTGCGCGACCCGATGCCGGTAGCGGTCCGACCACGCGCTGATTGCGATCCCGCCCATCGAATGTCCGGCGATGAGGGCCCGCTCCCCTGGTCGCAAGGTGGCCGACAGGACGGCATCCAGGTCACCGGCCAGGTGCCCGAGGCTGTAGGCCGACCGGTGCGCCAGCCCGCTGCGGCCGTGTCCGCGGTGGTCGTAGGCGATCACCCGGTAGCTGCGCGACAGGTCGTTGATCTGCTCGTGCCAGACCCGGATGGCGCAGGTGATGCCATGCGCCAGCACGATCGGGTAGCCGTCCTCGGGCCCGAAGACCTCGGTGTGCAGACGCGTGCCGTCGGCGGCTTTGACCTCGACGATGTGGCTGGGCGGCAACGTGGGGCCGCTGAGAACGGCCGCATGGGATACCGACATCACTCCCCCTTGGACGGTGCGGCGGCGCTGCCTCACCGGGGTTATCAGCCTAGCCGGAACTGCGCCTGCGAACCGTGAGACCGCGCCCGTCGTTACCGCTCTGTGGCGCTCTCTAGGATGACCCGGTGACCGAGCACGCGTTCTCTGACGAGGAGCGCCGCGCCGTCTACCGCGTGATCCACGAGCGGCGCGATATGCGCAGGTTCCGTCCGGGCAGCACGGTGTCCGAGACGGTGCTGGCGCGCTTGCTCGCCGCAGCGCACGCCGCGCCCAGTGTCGGTCTGATGCAGCCGTGGCGGTTCCTGCGGATCACCGATGACGGTCTGCGCGACAAGATCCACGCGCTGGTCGACGAGGAACGTCGGCAGACCGCGGTTGCATTGGGCGCCAGGGCCGCCGAATTCCTGGCGCTCAAGGTCGAAGGGATCCTCGACTGCGCGGAGCTTCTGGTGGTCGCGCTCGGCGACGATCGCGACGGCCACGTCTTCGGCCGACGCACGATGCCGCACATGGATCTGGCGTCGGTGTCCTGCGCCATCCAAAACCTTTGGCTGGCAGCCCGCGCCGAAGGACTCGGCATGGGCTGGGTCTCGATCTTCGATCCACGGCGTCTGGCCGAACTGCTCGATATGCCCGCCGATGCCGAGCCGGTCGCGATCCTCTGCCTCGGACCGGTGCCCGACTTTCCCGACCGTCCCGCCCTGGAGATCGACGAGTGGACGTTTGGCCGCCCACTGGAAGAGTTCGTCAGCGAGAACCGTTGGGGCTAGCCGGTTTTCCCGGCTATCTTCCGACCGAGTAGCAGCCCACGTACGGAATGCAACCGGTGGCCCCGCCCGGCCACGCCGAACCACTGGGTCCGTTCGGGATCGATCCGCTGACGCCACCGGGACCGGCCGTGCCACCCGGCCCGCCGGGAATGCTGCCCGATGCGCCATTCGGGCCTGCCGTGCCGACCGAACACGGGCTGCCATCGGGGTTGACACAGCCTGGGTCGGCGGCGGCCGGCGAAGCAGCCACGATCGAGACAGCTGCGGCACCCGCGAGAAGAACTGATGCCAGCGAAACCGCCTTCAGTGCCATGCGGATAGATATACCGCACTTGACGCGCGCACACATCTGGCCGTGGTACGCGTGGCCGAACCTGAGCCCAGAGGCGATGTCATCGCCCAGGAAATCAGCGGAAAGTGTGCGACGTAATGTCACCAAACTCAGCCAATGCGAGTAAAACGACAAGGATGAAGACACTGTTCGCCGCCGCGGCCGCGGCCACAGCACTGTTGCTGGCGCCCGTCGCACACGCCGACGTCGTTGTCGGTCCTGACATCGTCGTCGGACCCGACGTCGAAGTCGGCCCCGGGATCGCCGACCCGGAGCCGGCCAACGCGGTACCGGTCGCAGACGCCTTCGACGCCGCAGCTCAAGCCGCTGCCGGACGGCCTCCGTGCCTGACCAACGACGGTGTCCCCTACTACACGCCCGGCGATTCACCCTGCTCCTGACTCGGGCGAACACCGCGCCGTGCCGCAATAAGCTCCCCGTGGGTGTAGGCTCGTGAAAGGTTGATTGTCCAGCCGCGGTATTCGTCGCAGGCATGCGGTGTGCGTTGCACCCGCTGTGCGAGCCTCTCGGGCGCGTCCCACCCAGACTTGTTTCTCCCTTCTAGTGCTCATTGGAGCCGTCTAGTGTTTTCTCCTCTTTCCGGGTCGCCCATAGATTGCGAAACCCGAAACCCGTTACAACTCTTCACGGAATGGCTTTCGCCGACCGACGTTCGGATCACCGTCGCCGGCAACGTCGACATGTGCACAGCGCACCAATTGAGCCACTACACCCTCGGCCGCGCGGGCAACTGCAAGCGCCTGACTCTCGACATGACCCAGGTGAGTTTCTTTGACTGCGCTGGCATTTCAGCTCTCTACCACATCGATGAGCGGTGCCGCAGAGCAAACGTCACGTGGATCATCGAACCTTCGCACTGCGTTTCGCGTGTCATCGGCATGGGCGATCCACTCTGCGAATTACCAATGACAGCCGATGGCGACTTCGAGTCGGCCTGCGCGTGAAAGGAAACCCAGTGGATTCCCTGTTCTCTCATCCGGTCGAGGACGAGCCCGCCGCATCGTCAGACGACGACCAATCGCGGACACCGGTAGGAAACCCCGAGTTCTCGCACCCGTCCTAGCGCGCCTCGGGATCAGCGTTGCGCATGAGACGGATCAGCTGTTCGCGTTCGTTGATTCCCAGCTGTTTGTAGATCCGGTACAGGTGTCCTTCCACCGTGCGGACCGACACCACCAGGTGTTCGGCGATCTGCCGGTTCGACCAGCCGCTGGCGACCAGCGTGGCGATCTCCCGCTCACGGCCGCTGAGCGGCAGCGGAACTCCGCCGGTCGCCGTCGCCGGAGTGTGCAATCCGTAGGTGCTGACCAGCCAATGTGCCCGCGTCGAGGACTGCAGCCCGGGCAGCCGAGCGCCCGCCCGGCGGTGTGCCACCGCCGCCGCGGCAAACGCGTCGGCTGCGTGCGCCGCCATGCCCAGTGATTCCCACTCGGCGGCCACCCGGTCCAGGCTGTCACCATCGCCGGCCACCAGCGCTTCGGCGTGGGCGGCGGCAAGGACCGCGATCGGAGAATCCAGTTGGTCTGCAAGGGCTTTGATGCGAGCCACATCAGGTTCCATTCCGAACCGCATGCCGGTGTACAGGGCCTCCATCTCGCCGGTGGTGATACCGCAGCGGCGGGCGGCCTCGGCGGCCCGTTCGATCGCACCATGGGCCTCGGCGATCGCCCCGGTGGCGGCGCTGTGATACGCCCTGGCCAGCTCGAGCGACGGCCGGAACACCTCCACCGCCGGTCCCCATGCGTTTTCGGCCACGCTCAGCGCCCGTGCGGCCGCACCGCTGTCACCGCGCAGGACTTCAGCCTGAACGGTCCAGACGGCGACCAGAGGCACCCATCCCCCCGACAGGGTCGACACCATCGCCGACAGTGCGCGCTGCAGCCAGTCGCAGGCCGCCTGCGGGCGACCCGCCGCGAGCGCGACCCGGCCGGCCATCGCCGCCACGATCGCCTCCGCATGCGGGGCCCCGTGCGCCCCGGCCTGCTGCCGGTCGACGATGGCCTGGGCGCCGGCGATGTCGCCGTGGTTGAGCGCCGACAGCGCCTCTGACAACGCGATCGCATACTGCTGTGGTCCGGACGCACAGTGAAGTGCCGCATCAGCACCCCGGCTGGCCGCGGCCGCCAACACCTCCGGCCGCCCGCGCAGGTTCGCCGACGCGGCAGCCGGAACCGCCGCCCACAGGACAGCCATCGGCATCGCATCAGGGTCGGCGATCACAGCGGCGCTCGCCGCATCCGCGGTGTCCAGATCAGCGGCGAAGTACGCGATCGATGCCTCGACCGCCAGCGCATAGCTGCGCAGAGCGGGCATCGTGACACGAGACCGGACCGTGCCGAGAACCTCCTCGGCCATCGCACGCTGCCCGCAGCCGAAGAACAGGTTCGTCGCCCGCAGGCACCCCCAGCGGACGAGCATCACCTCGTCGCGCGGATCGAACGTCGCCAACAGCTCCTCGGCCTGCTCGTTGAAACCCTGCCAGCCCAGCGCATCCGCGAGCGCGATCGCGGCGCGCAGTTCCCCGCCGTTCTCGTAGGCGAACCGCGCCAATTGCTCGGCGAGTGTCAGGCTGGACATCGTCATCGCACTCTCGGCGGCGTCGATGATCAGGTTGATGTCCGGGGTCGCGTCGCTGTTCATCATCAGCCGGGCGAGTTCGATGACCAGCCGCGGATCCCTGGTCGCATTCGGGTCCAGGTCGCCCACCAGCGACCAAAATCTCTGTGCGAGCGAGGTATTGATCTGCCGCAGTCTGGCCACCCCGCAGCCCCTGCGCACGACGTCGGCCAGCACCGGATGGGCCACCTGGACACGCATGCGCAGCGGGTCGCTGATCACGTGGATGACGGCATGCCGTTCGGCGTCGCTGATCGAGTCGATATCGCACATCGCGCGAAGCGCATTCCAGTCCAGAACCTCTGCCGCTGCCACGATTTCGAGAACATCACGTTCGTTCGGCGGCAGCCCGCGCACACGCGACTCGAGGAGTTGCTCGATGTCGGAGCCCAGCCGCGGTGAGTGGGTGAGCCGCCAGCGTCCCGTGTCGTCGGTGAGGGCGCCGTCGTCCACCGCGGTGTCCAGCAGGCCGCGCAACAGCAGCGGACTGCCCGCAGACAATTCGTGAAGCTGGTCGACGACGGTTCCGGCGACAGGGCCGCCGAGTGTCTCGGTGAGCAGCCGCCCGGTATCGGCGTGCGAGAACGTGCCCACCTCGATGCGGCGCAGGTACTGGTCTTTCCACAGCGCGGTGATGGCGTCGGGAACCTCGGTTTCCGACCGCATGGTGACGATCAGCGTCGCTGCCCCACGCACGGCCAGCTGGTGCACGACAATTGCCGACAGCGGATCGAGCAAATGCGCGTCGTCGACCACCAGCAGTAGGTTCTCAACGCTGTCGAGTGCATCGTGCGCGGCGGCGAGCAAGCGGATCGGCTCCAGCGCGCCCGGGATCTGCACGATCCCGGCGAAGGCGGCCAGCGGAACGTCCCGGGAGGTCTGGGTGCCCAACACGAAGTGAGTGCGCATCCCGCGGCTGCTGAACCGTTCAGCTACCTGGCGCGCCAGCGCTGTCTTACCGACTCCGGCTTCCCCGACGAAGACCACACCGCTGAACGACGAGTTGTCGACGGCGTCGATCGCCTGATTGATCTCTGCCGAGCGGGCAACGAACGGCCACTCCAATTGGCAGGCCGCCTTCCCCTAGTACGGCTCATCCGTGCGGCGCACGGTCCCGGTGTAGCGAGTCGATACTAGCGCCGGGTGGGCGCTGACCGGGGATTACTGACCAATGGAGCCCGAACCACCCCCCGGGACTACCCGCGTTTCTTGTCGCCCTTCCCGTGTCCTCGGCCGCCCTGATCGTGCTGTCCGGGCGGCGCCGGCGGCGCGACGACCGGACTGGGCGGCGGGGCGACCGTCGTCGTCGGAAGAACCGGTGTGCTGGTGCCCACCGGCTGCGGCGGCGGTGCCGTCGATGACGGTGAATCCATCGCCATTGCCACCGCCGAGACGCCAAGGGCCACCACTGCGGCAGCCGCCCACGCATACACCCGGCCCTTGCCTCGGCGCGGCCGAGGTCGCGGTGGCGGCAGATAGGTACCAGCCGGGACCGGCGGTTCCGTCAGCATTTTCGTTCCAGGCGGCGGCCGACCGGGGCCCGGAGCCGAGAGGTCGAACAATGCAGTCCGGTCACCTGCCAGCGCCGCACGCATTTGTGCCGCACTCCCGAAGCGCTGCATCGGGTTTCGCGTCATCGCACGATCGATGACCGCCGCGAGCAACGGATCGGTACCAGCGGAGATCGCGGCCACCGGCGGTGGCGGGTTGTCGATGATCGCGCGGGCGAGCGCGGCTGGATTGTCCTGTGCGAACAGCCGTCTGCCCAGCAGGGCCTCGTAGGCCATCAGCCCGACCGCGTAGAGGTCGTCACCCACCGAGGCGGGTGCGCCGGTGAGGCGCTCAGGGCTGAGGTAGCTCATGGTCCCGACGATCTGGCCGGTCGTGGTGGGCGCGCCATCGCCGGTTTTCGCGATGCCGAAGTCGGCGACCTTCATACAGTCGCCGGGCGCCGACACGAGGATGTTCCCCGGTTTGATGTCGCGATGCAGGATTCCGGCGCTGTGCGCGACCTGAAGGCCCGCCAGGACGTCGTCGAGCATCTTGCGAACGCGCCACGGCGGCATCGGGCCGGCGGCGATGAGGTCGGCCAGCGTCTGGCCGGGCAACCGTTCCAGCACGATGAAGGGGCTGCCCTCGTGCACACCGAAGTCGAACACGACGACGATGTTCTGGTGCGAGAGCCGAGCCGCCGACCGGGCCTCGTCTTCGAAGCGGCGCCGGAGGTCGGGCATCGCGCCCAGCGCCGGATGCAGCAGTTTCACCGCCACCGGTCGGTTGAGCCGGGTATCCCACCCGTCGCGCACCTCGGCCATGCCGCCGCGCCCCAGGGTCCCGCGTAGCGCGTAGCGGTCCACGAGCATTTCGTGGCCGGTCATACCTCCTCTCTAACCCGGATGACGTGATCGCAAACGGGGGGTGGGACATTCTCTTGCTGAACTGCGAGCCGCGCGATCGCTGAGCCTGAAGGAATGGCCGTTACGAAAGTTCAAGCAGCACAGAGCAATGATCGGCGGGACAGTCCGTTTCCATCGCCCCCGCACAGCCTGGGGCGTTCACCGGACTCCAGCGCTCATTCCCACGTGCTGTCGCCTGATCGCTCGGTCAGGCAGCCGCTGGACGCTAGGCTTTGACGCATCTGTCAATACGCAGCCCGCGAACGGGGTTGACCTGCGGATTGACAGGTGAAAGGAACCGCATGAAGTTCGCCCAGTCGAGCAGGCTGTCCAACCTGTCGCATGAAACCCCGGGGCCGATCACCGAAGAGGTGGCCCGGCTCGAGGCAGCAGGACATCACGTCATGCGACTGGATGCGGGCGATCCCTATCAGTTCGGCTTCCAAGCACCTGCCGAACTGATCCGCGAGATCGCCGACACCCTGTCCCGGTCGGCCGGATACACATCGCCCAAGGGACTGCTCACCGCGCGCCGTGCCGTTGCGCAGTATTACGCCTCGCGCGGAGTCCCCGATGTCGACGCCGAGAACGTGTACCTCGGCAACGGCGCCTCCGAGTTGATCACGATGGCGATGACGGCACTTCTGGAAGACCGCGACGAGGTCCTGGTGCCCGCTCCCGACTTTCCGGTATGGACCGCCGCGGTCAACGTCAACGGCGGCCGGGCCGTGCACTACCGGTGCGACGAAGCATCGGATTGGTACCCCGACATCGCCGACATCGCGGCGAAGGTGACCGCGCGCACGCGGGCGATCGTCATCATCAACCCCAACAATCCGACCGGCGCGGTGTACCCGCCCCAGGTGCTGACCGGCATCCTCGAGATCGCCCGAGAGCACAATCTCATCGTCTGCTCGGACGAGATCTACGACAAGATCCTCTACGACGACGCCACCCACACCGTGACGGCGTCGCTGGCGCCGGATCTGCTCTGCCTGACGTTCAACGGCCTGTCCAAGGCCTACCGCTGCGCGGGATTTCGGGCCGGTTGGCTCGCAGTGTCCGGGCCGACCGATCACGCCACCAGCTATCTCGGCGGGCTGACGACCGTGGCGGGGCTGCGCCGCTGCGCGAATGTGCCTGCCCAGCAAGCGGTGCGGGCCGCACTCGATGCCGACCATTCAGGGTGCGATCTGACGTTGCCCACCGAGCGATTGCACGAACAGCGGGACCGCGCATGGGTCGCCTTGAATGCGATTCCGGGCGTCTCGTGTGTCAAGCCCAGGGGCGCGTTGTACGCGTTCCCGAAGATCGACCTCAGTGTGTATCCGATCCGCGACGACGAGCAGTTCGTCCTGGATCTGCTGCTGCAGGAGAGGATCCACATCATTCCCGGCACGGGCCTGAGTTGGCCTGAGCCCGACCACATCCGGATCGTCACCCTGCCGCAAGCCGACGAGCTGGAATCCACCGTCGAGCGAATCGGGCAGTTCCTGGCGACCTATCGCCAGTGACCAGGCGCCGAGAGTGCGGGATCTCGGTGAGGATCGGCGCGACGACCACCGAAAGCCCCCACGCCCGGCGCATGTGACTAACGCCGCCCGATCACGTCCAGCGCGATCTCGCGGCCGGGTTTGGTGGCAATACCGCGGGGCACCGCGCGAGGCGGCCGCCCGTCGTCGCGGGCCCGCAGTTCGACGGTCTTCATGATGGTACCGAGCGCCACCGCCAGCTCGTTGTGTGCGAACGCCGCGCCGATGCAACGACGGTACCCGCCACCGAACGGGGCGTACTGAAACGGTGACGGCCTGGCACCGAGGAATCGCTCGGGGCAAAACGACTCAGGGTCCTGCCACACACCAGGATTGAAATGCAATGCGGGAAGTGCGATTCCGACTATGTCATCAGGTGAACAGGCGACGGAATCGACGGTGAGCGGGACGGTGAGTCTGCGCAATACGATCGGCACCGTCGGATGCACGCGCAGCGTCTCGGAGATCACCGCGCCGAGGTACGGCAGCGCGGCGATCTCGGCCGGTGTGTCCGCGGCCGCGAGTTCCGCGATGACGCGTGCGCGAATGTTGTCGTCGCGGTGGATGTGGTACAGCGCCCACGTGAGCGACGTCGAACTGGTTTCGTGCCCGGCGGCCAGCATCGTCCGAAGCTGTTCCCGCAGAACGTCATCGCCAAGGACCTTGCCCTCGTCGTCGGTGGCGTCAAGGATCAGCCCGAGCACATCACTGCCGTGTTCGCCACTGCCCCTTCGCTCTTCGATCTGCGCCGACAGCAGCGCGTCGAGCTCGGCCCGAAAGGCGACCAGGCGGGCCCACGGCCCTCGCCCGGCGATATCGCGGCGCAGCCAGGGCACCAACATCAACGTCGCGCTGCCGGACCGCAGCAATTGCGTTGTCACCCGGGCATACTCGCGGCGAAGCCCACGATCCGTCACCCCGAACACGACGCGGATCACCACGTCCAGAGTGATGTTCTGGGCCGCCTGGCCGACCAGCAATCGGTCGCCCGGCCGCAGATCAGCGATCTGCTCGGCGGCAACCTCCGCGATCAGATCGACGTAGTAGCGCATGAGTTCACCGCGAAACGGCGGTGTCAGGACGCTTCGGGCTCGCCGGTGAGCCTCGCCGGACAGCAGGATCAGTGAGTTCGGTCCGACGACGGGTTCGATCGGGTTCGGCAGCGGGGCACGGCAATGCGTGCCGGGGGCGGTGAGGATATCGCGCGCGCCGTCGGCGGTCGAGAAGAACAGGACCTCGCCGAGTCCAGGAAACCGCACGGGGAACGGCTTGGGGTCGGCCGCGTGACGCCGGAAGAACCCCTCCGGGTCGAGGCCGGCCCAGGCCGCGCGGCCGAGTGCTGCCAGCGCGTTCACGTCGTCCTCGACGCCACGACGACCTGGTTGCGCCCTAGCCTGCTGAATTCGAGGGTGATCGCCGGGTCGGCCTGCGCGGCCAACACCTGAAACGCCGAAGGACTGTAGGCGCGCAGCGAACTGATCAGCCCGTCGTGGGCAAACGGCAGAAACACGAACGGCAGCATCGACGCCAATCGGAGTAGGTGCACCGGCGCCGGCGGGCGGCGCAGGTCGCACACGACCAGCTTGTCCGCGACCCGGGTTCCCTCGGCCAGAACCCGCGCGGCCTGGACGGGCGGCAGGTGGTGAAACGACAGGGCGAACAACGCGAGATCGTACGAGCGGTCGGGCGCGTCGATCGCGGTGGCGTCGACTTGGCGCACGACGGCACGCGGGTGGCTGCCCAGGTCGCCCGCGGCGATATTCGACACCGAGACCGGGTCGATGTCGGTGACCGTGAGCGCAGCGGTGGGATGCATCCTCAGCACTGTGCGGGACAGGGCGCCGTGGCCCGCCCCCAATTCCAGGATCTTCGGGGCGGAGCGATCTGCGACCAGCGGCAGGGCTCGGGCGGCGAGATGCTCGTGATCGCGCAGGATCCGGCCCATCCAGTCCAGCGACCAGATCACCTGCCGTTTGATGCGGTCGTCCACATCGTCTCGGTCCAGGTACTCCGGACGGTCGGTTTGCAGACGTCGGTCCAGCCAGGTGGCGTCGAACCCGCCGCGGGGCATGGTGGCGATGTCCATCACGGGCTCCGCCGCCTAGCCGGGTGACACGCCATCGGCGATCGCCTCGACCACACTCAGCGGTGAGGCAGTCGGGACCACGCGGGTCATTCGGAACCCGGCTTGCGCCAGCAGATTCCGGTACTCCTCCGCAGTGCGCTCACGGGAGCCGAGGTTCAGCAGCATCTCCAGATCCACCCAGTTCTCCGGGCCGTCGCGGCCGTTCTCTCGAACGACCATCTCGACCAGCAGCAGCGTGGCACCGGGCTCCGTCGCCGCCCGAACATTGCGCAGGATCTGCAATGCCTTCTCGTCCGGCCAGTCGTGGATGACGTTCTTCAGCAGATAGGCATCTCCCCCGCTGGGAACATGCTCGAAAAACGACCCTTCCACGATGTCGACGCGGTCGGCGACATGGTTGGCGCGCAACAACTCCGGGGCGCCCGCCACCACCCGCGGCACGTCGTAGAGAACGCCTTTCGATCCGGGCGTCGACCGCAGGATGGCGGCCAGCATCGCACCCTGTCCCCCGCCGACGTCGACGATGGTGCGATGCGCGCCGAAATCGTAGCTGGCCACCACGACGGCCAGCGTCATCTGCGCCAGGCTCGTCATCGTCTGGTCGAAAAGGTCCGCGTGGTCGGGAATGTGGACGAGGTAGTCGAACCCGTCCATGCCGCGCAATGCCGGCACGATCGATTCGCCCGTGCGCACCGAGTCGGTGAGCAGCGTCCAGCGTTCACGCTGCTCTTGCGAACCCTGGAACATCGCGGCCCCTTTGAGCGAAATCGGCGCATCCGAACGAAGGGTGGCGGCAAGGGGATTCAGCGCGTAGCGGCCGTCTCGGCGGCGCCGGAAGATGCCTCGGCCGATCAATGCGCGCATCAGCCTTCGCAGCGCGTCGGGGTTGGCGCCCACCCGCTCGGCCAGCTCGTCGATGGGCAGTGGCCCGTCGGCGAGCGCATCGGCGATTCCGAGTTGCGCGGCCGTGGTGATCGCCTGCGCGGGCCAACCCGAAACGACCAGCTCCATCATCGCCATGGGCGCGGGCAGCATCCGTTGATGCAGCAGCAGCAGGTGATGGCGTGCCCACTCGACTCCGCGGGCGAGCCAGGCGGGCGGCACCTTGGCGGCCTTAGGCATGGGGCGCCTCCCGGATTCCGACCCGTTGATGCAGGCGCGCCAGCGATGTCGGGGCCCACCAGTTGAATCGGCCCATCAGGTGCATGAAGGCGGGAACGAGCAGAACGCGGACGAGAGTGGCGTCGGCCAGGATCGCCAACGTCAGTCCCACGCCCAGCATCCGCAGGAATGACACCTGCGCACCGGACAGCGCCGCGAAGGTGATGGCCATGATGAGCGCGGCGGCCGTGATCACCCGGGCGGTGCGGGCCAGCCCGAGCGCGACGCTCCTGTCGTTGTCGGCGGCCGTCTTGGCGCTCGCCAGCCAGAATTCGCGAATGCGTGCCACCAGGAACACTTCGTAGTCCATCGACAATCCGAAGGCGATGCAGAACAGCAGGACGGGGATGCTGATCGCCAGAGTTCCGGTCGACGTAGTGCCCAGGGCGCCGAGGTGGCCGTCCTGGAAGATCCACACCAGCGCGCCGAATGCGGCGGACAGCGACAACACGTTGAGTATCAACGCCTTCAGTGGCACCACGACGCTGCCGGTCATCATGAAGAGCAGTACGAAGGTGACGCCGGCGATGATCGCCAGAACCGCCCCCAGCCGGGATGCGATGGCGCTGGCGGTGTCCCGGTTGATCTGCGGGGTCCCACCGATCAGGACCTGCCGCCCCGCGGGTGGCCGAACTACCTGCAGCCGGTCGAGCTGGGTCTCGGATGCTTGGGAGTACAGCGGTGCGGTGCTGGTGACGGTGAGGAAGGCGCCGCCGCCGGTGATCGCGGTCGCCGCCGTCGGCGGACCCACGGACGCGCCGTTGACGAAGGTGGCGCCTGCGGCCGAGACGGATGACACGTCGGGCACCTGCGACAGCGCGGCCGCGTAGGTGTCGAGTTCGGCCGCACTGAGATTCTTCACATCCGGTATGACGATGGTCAGGTTCTTTTCCAGGTCAGCGGCGAACTGTGTGCGCATCTGATCGCCGACGACGTGAGCTGAACTCGAGGTCGGCAGGACCCGGTCGTCGGGGACCCCCCATGTGACGCCCAGGAATGGCGCGCCGAGCAGCACCAGCAACGCAACGATCGCCACCCCGACCGGTACCGCCCTGCGCATCGAGAACATCGCCAGCCGGTACCAGGGACTTTCCTCCACCGGGCGCGCTGCGGCGGCCGGACGCCGCAACCACCGGTGAAGATCCAGCGAGTCCAGTCGGTCGCCGAGCAACACGACGGCCGCCGGCGTCACGAAAATGGCTGCGAGAGAAGCGAATGCGACCACGGCGACGCCCGCATAGCCGAACGACTTGAGTGCATAGATCGGGAACAGCACCATGGCCGACATCGACAGCGCGACCGTCATCGCGGAGAACAACACCGTTCGGCCGGCGGACACCATGGTGTGTATCAGCGCATCGTCACGCTGCGCACCGGCTGCCAGCTCGTCCCGGAACCGGCTCAGCAGCAACAGCGTGTAGTCGATGGCCAGCGCCAACCCCAGTGCCACAGCGAGATTGAGCGCGAAGATCGAGACGTCGGTGGCGAACGTGACGACGTGCAACACCGCCATCGCCCCGAAGATCGCCACAGCGCCCACCGCCAGCGGCAGCGAGGCGGCAACCAGGCCGCCGAAGACCCAGACCAGAACCAGGAAGCTCAGCGGAATCGCGATGCCTTCCATGAGCTTCAGGTCTTTCTCACTCTGCTGGGTGATCTGGAGCATCATCGCCGCCTCACCGCCGGCCCGCACAGTCACGCCGTCGCGGTCGTGCACCACCTTGTCGATCAGCACCCCGGCGTTCTTGGGCGCATCGTTGTCACCGCCGGTGATACCGGCCACGATGACGCCGATCGTGCCGTCCTTGCTGATCAGCGATCCGACGGCGGACGGCGGAGCGGTCCACGGCGAGCTCACCGTCGCCACGCTGGGCGACTGGCTCAACGTCTGCACGATCTCGGTACCCACCGCACGCGCCGCGGCCGAATCGGCGCCGGCCGGCGAGCTGACGGTGATCAGCAGCGGCATGTCACCCTGCCCGAAGGTACGGGCCAGCACTGTCCTCGCCTGTGACGACTGCGCGCCGGGATCGGTGAGTCCGCCCGCGGAAAGCTTGCCGGCCACCGGAACACCGAATACGGCTGTCGCAATCAGAACGAGTAGCGCGATTGCGATCATCCGCCGGGGAGCGCGAATCGCGAGTGCGGCGATGCCCGCTAACACGGTGTCAGCGTTCCCGCCAGCCACTGTGTGCGCGCCTCGAGCCGACGCAGCTTTCCACTGGACGTCCGCGGCAACGTGCCTGGCGCCACCAGTTCGACGTGCCCGACGGCGATGCCGGTGCGCTGCAACACCCGGGTGGCCACGTCGACCGCCAGGCTGTCGGGGGCGTCGGCGGTGGTCTCGACGAGCATGGCCAGCGCCTCGTCGTCCGCGTCGACGGGCCGGTACCCGACAGCCACCGCACATCCGGTGCGAACACCGGCCAGCCCGTCCAGTGCCGCCTCGAAATCCTGCGGTGCGTGGTTGGCTCCGCGGATGATCACGGTCTCCTTGCTGCGTCCGCAGACGAAAAGCTCACCGTCATGGATGAATCCGAGGTCACCGCAGTCCAGCCAACCGTCATGTAACACGTGAGGAGTGAGGTCGCCGCGGCCGAAGTAGCCGGCCATCACACTCGGCCCCCGAACGAAGATGTTGCCCACTTCCCCCTCGGGCAATCGCCGGGAATCGTCCGCGCGGACCTCGACCTCGACGCCGGCCAGGGGACGACCGGTGCTCACCACCTCCTTGTTGTCGAGCTCGAACAGCTTGACCGGGCTGCCCGGTGGCTTGAAGGTGACCGCCAACGACGCTTCGGCCAGGCCGTAGACGGGGGTGAACGCCTGCGCGTCGAACCCCCAGCGTTCGAAGCGTTCACTGAATCGGCGCTGAACCTCGGCGCTGGCCAGCTCCGCGCCGTTGAGGCACAGCCGCCAGGACCGCAAGTCGACGCCGTTGAGGTCCTCGTCGCGAATCCGCTTCAGGCACAGGCCGAAAGCGAAGTTGGGTGCGGCGGTGATCGTGCCATGGTGCCGCGAGATGGCACGCAACCACGCCGCGGGTACGGCAAGAAACAGTTCCGGCGGTAACAACACCAAGGGCCGCGGAAGATAGAACGCCGTCAGCAGGTTTCCGATCAACCCCATGTCGTGGTAGAGCGGCAGCCACGTGACGCCCACCTGTTCCGGCATGCCCGCGCGGGCGAAATAGTCGGCGATCGCGGCCATGTTGTACAGCAGGTTTTCGTGGGTGAGGGCGACGGGTTTGGGGTCATGGGTGGTGCCCGAGGAGAATTGGATCAGTGCGAGATCGGTTGCGGCGAGCGCGACGTCGTCGCCACTGGCGCCCCTCAATTCGGCTGCGGTGCGACAGCCGGCCTCGTCCGACTCGAGCAGCGGGCGGATCCGGTCTTCGGTGATCACCAGGGCGGCTTGAACCGCACGCAACATCGCCGCGGTCCGGTCGCGGTACTCGTCGAGCTTGCCCAAACGCACCGGTGGGTACAACGGTACCGGGATGGCGCCTGCGTACAGCACGCCGAAGAAGCCGGCGACGAAGTCCGGACCGGTCGGCAGCACCAGCGCGACACGATCGCCCGCCTTCACACCGGTCGCCCGCAAACCACCGGCGAGATCGCGCGCCTGCCGGCGGACCTCAGCCATCGAAACCTCGGTGTCGTTCTCATTGCGATCGACGAAGAACAGGCTGTGTTCGGTTTGCGCTGCGGCATCGAGCATCTCGGTCAGCGTCTCGAATTTGGGCCGGATCGGTGCGGCTGTCATGACCGTTCCTGGATCCGGCGCAGCACCAGCCGGGCCAGCTCGCCGATGGTCCGCAGGTCGTCGCCGTCCTCGGCGTCCAGGTCGATGTCGTAGCGGGCTTCGATCCGGAAGACCAGCGACAACACCCGGGCCGAATCCATGCCGGCGTCCTGCAGGCCCGAGTCGGCGGTGAGAGTGACTGCAGCACCATCGGTTTCGGACTCGATGAGCTCGATGATCTCTCGGGTGACACCAGCCAGCGTCGCCGTCATCTCCGCGTTCCACCCCACTGGATGGCGGCCGCGCCCGCGAAATCGCCGGCGTGCGCGAACCCCGCCATCATCACGATGTCACCGGCGCCGATCCGGCCGTCGAGAATCGCGGCCTCGAAGTTGACCGGGATGGCGACCGCGAACAGGTTGCCGCACTCGTGGAAGGTGTCGGGGTGCCGCTCCGGTGAGATGCCCAGCGCCTCATTCCAGTTCCGCAACAGCAGCCGGTTGGGCTGATTGGTGACGAGCAGGTCGAGGTCACCCGGCTTCACCCCGATGCGGTCGCACACCGCGCGGACCACCGAGGGCACCTGCCGGTTGCCGCGGGCGAGCACCTTGATGATCTTGCCTTCGTTGAACCCGACGTAGCCCTGCCCCGGCCCGGCTTCCCACCAGCGCCGAGCGGGGTCTGCCGCCAACGTCATATCGGTGGCGTTCTCACCGAAATACCGGCATTCGATGTCGAGCACCGGTGAGCTGTCCGACAGGGTGACCAAGCCCACCGCCGCGCCGTCGCCGGGTACCGACGCCTGGGCCAGCTTGCGTACCTGATCCTGTTCGAAGATCTTGCCTGCGGCGTTCTGCGCGACCGCGATCAGCGCCGTGCGGCCCGCTCCGCTGGTCAGCAGCTGACGAGCAAGCTTGAGCATCAACACAAATGCGGCACACCCGCCGTTGTGGACGTCGACGATCCATTCGGGACTGATGCCGATTCGCTTTGCGACCTCGCCGCCCGCACCGAGGATCGGCAGATCGGGCAGCTGCGAGTGCGTCAACAGCACGTCGACCTCGTCCAGCACATCGGCCCCGTGGCGGGCTACCAGTTCGGCGACGGCGCGTTCGATCATGTCGACGTTGGATTCGTCGTCGGCGGCGTGGTGCCGGAAGTCCGGCGGCCGGAACATCGGGTTGTCGCGCAGATCGTCGTTTTCGCTGAACTGCGCGTACCACTGCGCGGGAACCCGGTTTTCGGGCAGGTAGGTGGCGACGTCGATCAGGCTGACGGTGGGCTGGGCGCCGGCCGGGCTCATGATGTCCGCATCCAGTCCGGTGTGACGGGCAGCCCGTTGTGGTGCCGGTATTCGGCAATTGCCTTGAGATTCTTCAGTTCCAGGAGATGGCCCGCACCGAACATCTCCCAGAAGTCACCGACCCAGACCGGGCGCTCCGGCGGGGCGGTCTCGGGATACGGATTGTCGTCGTAGAACGGATGGTGGCAATTTGTCCACAGCACCACCGAGCCGGGCTTGTTGAACACCAGCTGCGCGTCCACCACGCGCATCAGATAGATCATCCACAGGTGCCGCCCTTGGTCCCAGGCGCAGTGATAGTCGACGGTGCGGGCCTCGCGGTTGGCGACTGTGCGGGTGTAGATCTCGGTCTCACTGCCCAAGCGGTCATAGGCGAGCCACAGGCCGTCGGAGTCGGTGGGGGTGAACCCACGCAGGCTGTAGGTCCACTCCTCCAGCGAGCGGGTGTCAGACAGGTAGTCGAACAGCTCGTCGGGCGGGCAGTCGATGAAATCGTTGACCGTGCAGTACTCGCCGAACACGTCGTCATGCGGGTAGACCGCGTGGATCATCTCCATGAGGACCGGTGTGGCCTTCTCGCGGGGCGAGGTCTCGATGCGCATCAGCCCGGGAATCGGATCGGTGCCACCGTGGTGAGTGGTGATGTCCTCGAGCGCAGGCAGTGTCATCAGTTTTCCTTCGTCTTCGCCAGAAATGGTGTGAAGGGCGGAATTTCGTCCGCCGAGCAGTCGATCGCCACCACGGACGGACCCTCGACGTCCAGTGCGGCCTTGATCGCCACCCGCAGTTCGCCGACGTCGGTGACATCGATCGACGGCAGTGCCGGGAACATCGCGGCCAGCCCGGCCCCGAGCCGGCTGGGGCCAAACCTGTTGTAGCTGTAGCGGTCACCGTAAAACAGCTGCTCACGGCTGACGCACATCGCGTGGGCGTGGTTGTCGAACAGCACGAAGGTGACCGGAAGCCGGTAGTGCAGTGCAGTGTGAATCTCCATGCCGTGCATATAGAACGATCCGTCACCGGCGATGACCACGGTGCGGCGTCCGCGTGCCATCGTCATCCCGATGGCGGCGCCGAAGCTGTACCCCATGCCGCCCATCCCGAGGGCCACCAGAAAGCGGCCGTCGCGGCGGGCCGGCAGCCAGTGAATCGCGGCCGCGCCGATATTGCCCGCGTCGACCACGATGTCGGCCGCCTCCGGCAGCAGCTCATCCAGTGCCAGCATCGCCTCGCGGTAACGCACCCCCGCCCCGGCGTGGGCCGGCGGCGTCAGCTCACCGGGTGTCACAGACTCTGGGTCCGGCCAGTCCTTGTCGCCCAACGCGGCGGCGAGCTCGCGCAGGGAGGCGCGCAGGTCGTCGCTGTCGACGTGGGTGGCAGGCAGGTAGGGCGACGCTGATCCGAGTGACGCGATCGGCCGTGAGCCCAGCACCTCCTCCAGGCCTGCGCGCGCCATCAGCGGCAGACGGGTGCCCACGAGCAGGCATGCCGCGCTCTGAGCCAGTGCGGCACTCACCGCGGGGTGCCCCATCACCCCGGTCACGCCCAAGGGGGATTGGGCCGCGACGACGTCTTTCGCGTCGGGCACCGCGGCGATTCCCGCCCGCAGGACCGAACGCAGGTGTTCCAGTTCGGCGCGGGCATCGTCGCGGGCCACCTGGTCACCGGCGATGATCATCACCGGGCCGGCCACGCCGCGCAGCAGCTCGACCAGCGCGCCGACGTCCCCTGCGTGGCGCGCTGGGACGTCGGAATCGTCGTCGACCGGGGCCTCGAGCACGGCCTGCTGAATATCTTTGGGCAGCAACAACACCGCAGGCCCGCCAAGGGTGGTCGCGGCAGCCAGTGCCTGCGGCAACGCGGTCGCGATGTCGGCCGGGCGCAGCACCCGCCGGCAGAACACCGACACCGCCGAGAACAACGCCTCCCCGTCCAGTGCGCCGCTCCGGCCACTGGTGTCCTGAAACGATCCGAGCCCGTCGGTCGTGGTCGCCGGCTGACCGATGAGCCCGAGCACCGGCACCCGGCTGGCATAGGACTCCCCCAGGCCGGCGATGGTGTTGAGGGCGCCGCCACCGGATGTCGCGGCGACGACGCCGATACCGGCGCCGGCCCGGCTGTAGCCGTCCGCCATGGCGGCCGCGGAGAACTCGTGCTTGGCCACCACCGCGGTGAACTCGGCGCAGGCGTGCGCGGCGTCGTAGAGGTCCTCGATGTTGGCGCCGTCCACCCCGAACAGGTGACGGACGCCGCGCCGGGTCAGGTGTTCGACGATGTAGTCGACTACTCGCGTGCGCCCAGCCCCCGCGCCGATGCGCTCAGAGCTGACCGGCATGACGTTCGAGCGCGGTCGCCCCCGGCACGTGCCCGCACACTGCGCTCGCCATGACCCCCGCCTAGTCTGTCCAACTCGCCCGAACCCTAGTGCAGATGCGCGGCCGTTCGCCGGGCTTTGACGATCTGATAGACAATCGCACCGGCTCGTAGCGGTATTTGCCCGAACGGCGCGCGGCCCCGGCATACGCGAAATGTGAACACGGCGGTGTGCGGTAACCGTCCCCGGCGACGGGCCTGACTTCGGCGCTCGCAGCCACGATCGGGCGCGGATCCTTTTTCCGTACCGCCACGAATTGGCCTTACTGTCAATTCCCTGTGCATTCACCCTCCGCTTCAGGCCGTACGCCGGGGCCGAAAGCTGTCGTCGGCGGACACGAAGTAGCGCCGAGCCAGGGAACTTACGGCCGCTGCCGCCTCGAGCACGCGTCGTCGCACGTTATTGACCTTGCCGCAACTCTTGGGTCGGTTCAGGCGGCCGGGCAAAGCCTCGACAGGCCTTGACGTTCGATTGTGGCGTACATCACACTGAACTTCTTTCCGTGAACACACGCACTGTGCCGCTGGTACAACGCACGTACTCGTACCGCTGGTAAACGCACGACAACCAAGCTCGAACTTTGCTGGGGGGAGCAGCCGTGCCAGCGATTAAGGAGGTGCCTGCCGTTGACCGCAGGTGTCCATGACGCGACTGCGGCCCAAGCAGCGACCCAACCAGAAGGCATCGATCTTGCCTGCGTCGACGTCGACGCGACGATCACCACCAACGGCGACATCGTTGCCGATGAGGTGCCGGTAGAAAGCGGCCCTCACCAGGAGCCCGAACCCGTCACGCGGGCGTCCACCGGCCGCGAAGTCGTCGCGATACTGAGCAAGCCGCTTAGACACGTTCTCGGCCAAACGGATTCGTCGCTGCAGACACTGGGCCGCTTCTTCGGCCTGGGGGCTCAGGCGTTCGGCTTCCTCATCACGGATCTGATCCGCCTGCGCCACCCCTGGCGCGACACCGTCAACCAGGCCTGGTTCATCATCAGCGTCACCGCGATACCGGCCTTACTGGTGTCCATCCCATTCGGGGTGATCGTGGCAGTGCAGGTCGGCAACTTCATCCAGCAGGTCGGTGCATCGTCGGTCTCGGGCGCCGCCGGCGGCCTCGGGGTGATCCGGCAGGGCGCACCGATGGTGGCCGCACTGTTGCTGGGCGGCGCCGCGGGTTCGGCAGTGGCGACCGACCTGGGCGCCCGCACCATCCGCGAGGAGGTCGACGCGCTGCGCGTGATGGGCGTCGACCCCGTGCAGCGGCTGGTCACCCCGCGACTGGCAGCAATCGTGTTTGTGGCGCCGGTGCTCTGCGCCTTCATCATCTTCATGGGACTGGCGGCCGGCTACGCCATCAACGTCGGCTTCCAGTCCGGCACACCCGGCAGCTACATCGCGTCGTTCGCGTCGTTCGCCAGCGTCAGCGATGTCGTCGTGGCCATGCTCAAGACGTGGCTGTTCGGTGTGATCGTGATCCTGGTGTCCTGCCAGCGCGGTCTGGAGGCCAAGGGCGGCGCCCGCGGCGTGGCCGACGCGGTCAACGCCTCCGTCGTGATCGGCGTGGTCGCCGTGTTCATTCTCAACCTCATCATCACGCAGGGTGTGTCGATGTCGATGCCGCTGAGGATGGGGTGATGGCTCGGATGTCAGCGCCGTCACGCCACACTCCCGGCGTCGTGCGCGCGCCGCTGTGGATCGCCGAGCAGGGCGACTCGGTCTTCCAGTGCCTCGGACATCAGGTCAGCTTTCTGGCCCAGGTGCTCGGCGCGATCCCGCACACGCTGAAGCACTACCGGCACCAGACCGGCGTGCTGCTGGTCGACGTCATGTGGGGCAACGGGTCACTCATCGTCGGCGGCGGCACCATCGGCGTCCTCGTGTTCATGGGCGCGGCGGTCGGCGGAGCAGTGGGTATCGAAGGCTACGGCGCACTGGACATGGTCGGAATGGGCCCGCTTACCGGATTCGTCTCCGCGTATGCCAACACCCGGGAGATGGCACCGATGATCGCCGGCATCGGCTTCGCCGCCCAGGCCGGCTGCCGCATGACCGCCGAGATCGGTGCGATGCGGATCTCCGAGGAGATCGACGCGCTCGAGGCGCTGGGAATCCGGTCGATCCCGTTCGTGGTCACCACCCGGGTGATCGCCGGGATGCTGACGATCATCCCGCTGTACGTGGTGACGCTGGCTCTGAGTTATGTGTCGTGCGCGCTGGTGGTCAACGTGCTGCACGGGCAGTCATCGGGCACCTACTACCACTACTTCGACTCGTTCATCCAGCCCTCGGACATCGTGTTCTCGGTGCTGAAGGCCGTCATTTTCGTGACGCTGATCATCGCCATCCACGGCTATCAGGGCTACTTCGCGGTCGGCGGTCCCGAAGGCGTCGGGCGGGCCTCGGGACGCGCCATCCGGGCCAGCATCGTCACCGTGGTCGCCGCCGATATGGTGCTGACGCTGATCTTCTGGGGTAACAGCCCCGGGATTCGGATCTCGGGATAGGGCATGTTCGCATCTGCCGACCAAGGGGGCCGCAGGCCGAGTTCTCGCGCATTGCGGATCCGCGGACTCATCGCCGCGGTGGTGCTGGCTGTCGGGGGCACCGTGCTCTACCAAGCCGGCACCGGCGGCTATGCCGACACGTTCAAACTCACGGTGATGGCCGACAAGCTGGGCGAGGGCCTGACGCCCGGCGCCGAAGTGAAATTCCGCGGCCTGACGATCGGTTCGGTGGAGACATTGCAGTCGGCGGGGTTCAACAAGCAGAAGATCACCCTCGAACTCGAGCCGCGCCAGGCGGCTGCCCTGGCGGCCGACACGACGGCGAACTTCACGTCCTCCAACACCTTCGGGCTCGCCGCGGTCGAACTGGTCAGCAGCGGATCGGGCCCGCGGCTGGCCTCGAACCAGACACTGGTGGTCGACACCAATGTGAAGTCGGCGTCCATCACCGGACTGCTGCGGCAGGGCCAGCGATTCGGCCGGATCATGGACTCGCCCGATATCGACCACATCATCGGGATCGTGCGCAAGCATGCCGACCTCACCGAGCCGGTCACCCGGTCGTACTTCGATCTGATCAAGATGCTCACCGACTCGCAGAAAGTGCCGTTCTCACAGTCACTTTCGGTGCTCGCCTCGGTGGTCAACGGGGTCAGCGACGCCGTCCCGCTGGTCAGCCTGGCCTATGATCTGCTCAACGGGATGGAGTTCCTGGCACACCCCGACGGGGTGGATCGGATGAACCTGATCATGGACCAGTTGTCGAAGCTGCTGTTCACCGCCGACGGAATCTTCGCCAAGCACATGAGCTGGCTCGTCCCGCTGTTCGGCGGGATCATGAGCGTCTTCGTGCCCTACGCCTACATGTACGGAAGTATGTCGCCGGCCTATGACCGGATCTCCGGGCTGTTGGACCGCACCAGTACGGCGTTTCCGATCATCAACGGCAAGGTCCGGCTCAATCTCGAACTCACCCTGGACACCATGCCCGGGCTGGCGGCGGCGCTGCCCGCCGAAGACCCTGCGGCGGCACCCGCACCCGCTCCACCGCAAGGCGGCGGCCGATGAGGAGTGTCACCAAATCGGTGTTCTGGCTGACGGTGTTCACCGCGGTCGCAGTGGTCTGCACGCTGATCGTGCTGACAGCCCTGCGCAGTCCGGTCACCGGGTCGCTGTCCCGCTACACGGCCACCTTCTCCGACGTGTCGGGGCTCTACGTCGGTGACGACGTCCGCATCTCCGGCGTCCAGGTCGGCAAGGTCGCGACCATTCGGCTCGACGGGCGGGTCGCCAAGGTGGACTTCACCGCGCAGGCCGACCACCCGGTGTATGCCAACACCGTTGCCGCGGTGCGCTATCAGACCCTGATCGGTCAGCGTTACGTCGAACTCGTCCAGCCGGCCAAGCCGGCCAACAAGCTGCCGGACGGGGGCACCATCCCGATCGGGCAGACGATCCCGTCGTTCGATGTCGCCAAACTGTTCAACGGGTTTCAGCCGATGTTCCAGACTCTCGACCCCGCCCAGTTCAACCTGTTGGGCGAAAACCTGCTGCGGCTGATCCAGGGCGACGAGTCCGGTATCGGCCCGTTCCTGCACAACCTCGACGAAATTTCCAAGCTGGCGGTCGACCGCCAGATGGTGATCACCACCATGATCCGCAATCTCAGCGCGATATCCCAGGATCTGGGCGGGAAGTCCGGACAGCTGTTTGAGCTCATCTCCCAGCTCAACGTGGTGCTCGCGCAATTCGGTTCCAAGGCTGAGGAATTCCGCTCCGCGCTGGACAGCGGACTGCCGGTCCTGCGCAACACCACCCATGTCATGCAATATTTCGAGCACACCTTCGATGGAACGACCGGCCCGCTGTTCGACCTGAGCAGCCGGATGTGGCCGCAGACGCCGACGATCATCGCGGGCCTGTCGCTGGCTCCGTCGTTGATCCAGGGCATGCGGAACTGGCTGGTGGACGAACAACCCGCCACCCCGACGTTTTCCTGCTCACGCGGTGAGGTCACGCTGCCCGGGATCGGCGAGGTCTCGTTCGCACAGCAGAACCTGGTGGTGTGCCGGTAATGGAACTCGACAAGCACCTCACCACGCTGCGCGCGAAAATCGGCGGGCGGCAAGGCTCGCGAGACGAGCGCGAGACCGCCAAGCGCAACCGGCGAAACGGCATCATCGGTGTCGCTGTCATCATCGCCTCACTGGCCGGCACCGCGATGGCCTACCTCAATCCGGCGGACGAGGCCGGCTATACCGCACACATGCCCAACTCCGCGGGTCTGCGTGCCGGCGACCAGGTCCGGGTGGCGGGAATCGCCGTGGGCAAGGTCACCGGCGTTCGCCTCGACGGCGCCTTGGTCGAGATGACGTTCGACGTCGAGAACTCGGTCAAGGTCGGCTCGGACTCCACCCTGGACATCAAGTTGCTGACCCCGCTGGGCGGCCACTATGTCGCGCTCGACCCGAAAGGCTCGGCACCGCTGGGCCGCAACGGAATTCCGCCGAGCCGCGTCACCCTGCCCTTCGAGGTCAACGACATCATCCAGGCGGCCACCCCGGTGGTCAAAGAGGTCGACGGCCAAGTCATCCACGACACCTTCGCCGAGGTGGCCAAGGCGGCCAACAGATATCCCGACGCGATCCGTAACCTGCTCCAGTCGGCGGACACGCTGACCGAATCGATGAGCAAGTCCACCGCCGACTTTCACCGCGGCCTGGACTTCGTCAACGACGGTCTACGGGCGATGACGGCCGGACGCGCACAGCTCATCGCGCTGTTCGAGCAGTTCGACATCCTCGGCAAGATGTACACCTCGAAGGCTGTCGACATCGTCGAATTCTTCGCTCTGATCAAGGAATTGACCCGCGTCCTCGACCGGCTCACGATGTGGTACGGCAAGGATGTCATGCCTATCGCCGAGGGAATCGAAGACATCAGCGACACCCTGGCAGCCCATCCCGAGCGGTGGGGCATGGCACTCGACGGCCTTGGCCAGACGCTCAACATCATCGGGCCCATGCTCAGCGGCAACGGCGTTACCTTCGACCAGCACAACCGGCTGGTGCCCGGCCAGGACCTGTGTCTGCCCAACATCATGAAGGCCTGCTGACATGGCCGGCGCATCGGCTTTCGGATCACGGCTGCGGTCGCGGCGGGTCCTCGCCGTGGTCGTGGCGATCCTCGCCGTCGTCGCGGTTGCCGTCGTCGTCGGCATCAAGGTCCTGACACCCAAGATCAATCCGACCCGGGCGATGTGTGCCGAATTCACCGACGCAGTCGGGCTCTACCCCGGCAACAAGGTCGCACTGCTGGGCATCGAGGTCGGTTCGATGAGTGCGATCGTCAACAAGCCCGACCACGTCGAGGTCGACTTCACCGTGCCCGCCGATCTCGTTCTGCCCGCCGACGTCGGTGCGGTCACCTATTCGCAGTCGATCGTCACCGACCGCCATATCGAACTCACCAAGGCCTACACCGGCGGCCCGAAATTCACCGGCCCCGGGTGCATCAAGCTGAAGTCCACCAAAACCCCGATCAGCGTCAGCGAAACATTCTCTGCGATCGGCAATCTCACCGATACGATCTTGGGATCCGAGCCGGGACAGGACCCGTCCAAGGCGCCCGGTGTGCAAGCCATCAATGACAGCCTGACCGCGGCCAGCAATTCGTTGCAAGGCACCGGGCCCGGCATCAACAAGACGATGCGCAATCTGGTCACCATGCTCGCCGACCCGTACAAGGCCGACGCCGACTACCGGCAGCTGTTCGAGAACGGCGAAATCCTGTCCTCCGACTTCCTGAAGAACTGGGACAGCTTCGCCTCGGTGATCCGGACGCTTCCGGTCACGGCCCAGCTGATGGAGGGCCTGTCGGACAACTTCGGCGCTGCGATGGCATATGTCTCGCACCTGCTGCCGACCTTGATCGAGGCGATCAACCGATTCGGGCCCCGGTTCTACGATAAGTTCGATGCTCGGTTCGGCGGGTTCCGCGACCTCCTGAACCGGCACATCCCGGCCATCACCGCAATGATCAATTCGTGGCCGCAGTTCAGCCACTGGGTGGCCGATATCTATGAACCGGCCTGGGGCACCCACAATGTCACCTACATACCGCCGCAGGTATCGATCGCACCGACGCAGGCCGGCGCCATCTGCGAGGGACTCAAGGATCGCAACATCCCCGGTGCTGCCGCGGCGTGCGCGTCGGGAACTCCGAGTGACCCGATCACTCTCGGGTTGACCAATCTCGTTCTGGGGGCGGCGCTGTCACCATGACCCGACGATCGATACGCACGTTCTGCGCACTGCTGGCGACCCTGACCCTGGGTCTCACAGCGGCCTGCTCGCTGGACCCCACCCGCCTGCCGGTACCGGGCGCCTACCTGCCGAGCCACGCGTACAAGATCAAGATCGAGTTCGCCAGCGTGCTCAATCTGCCCGCCCGGGCCAAGGTCGATTCCGGTGGCGTGCAGATCGGTGTGCTCGATCGCGTGCAACTCGAGGGCACCACTGCCGTCACCTACGTCGAGATAGCCGGCGATACCAAGCTTTCCGTCAATACCCGTGCCGAGCTCCGCCAGGCCACTCCGCTCGGCGACATCTACATCGCGCTGCTGCCCCCCGAAGACAAGTCCGGACCGGTATTGCGCGACGGCGACACCATTCCGCTGCGCAACACCTCGCCGGCGGACAACGTCGAAGACCTGTTGCGGTCGATGTCGAACCTGGTGGCCGGTGGCGCGATCGGTACGCTGCAAACCACCGTAGTCAACGTCAACAAGGCGTTCCCGCAAGATCCTGGCGAGTTGAACCGGATGCAGAAATCTGTGGCCGGTGTGCTCAGCGACCTCGCCGCCAATCAGGACACCATCGACCAGATGCTCGACGGGATGGCAAACATCACCTCCGGTTTCGCGGACAACACTGCGGTGTTCAACCGGCTGGTGACCGAAGGCCCGGCGAAACTCCAAGGCCTGTCGGCGGTCACGATCGCCATCCTGAACGTGGTCGGCGCCTCTAAGGATGTCGGCAAGCTCGGTGGCGATCTCATCAACCCGATCGCCGGGGATCTGATGCAGATCCTGTCTTACATCACGCCGATGATCCACACGATGGCGACGGTCGACACCACGATCCCGGTGATCGCCGACAAGTTCGTCGCGCTACTGCGCTACAAGCTGCTCGGGTGGTTCCGCGACGGAGGCCCGAAGTACACCATCACCGAGCTCCACGCACCCACCGGACGTGAGGGCGTGGATCCCGCCGACAAGGCTGACGCGGCGGTACAAGCGATGCAGACGATGGGACTGGTGCCATGAAATTCGGTGCACGCACCACGCTGGCCATCCTGGTGGTGATGACGCTGGCCGGCGCGGCGTATATGTCGTTCGGCGTGCTCGACATGGGACCGACCAAGAAGGTCGACCGACTCACGCTGTTGCTCAACAGCTCCGGCGGTCTGATGCCCACATCGGACGTGACGATGCGCGGCATCAAGGTCGGCCGGGTGACCGGGATCCAGACCACCAACAGCGGGTTGGCCGTGTCGATGGACGTCGACCGCAAGTATCAGGTCCCGGCCGACAGCACAATCAGCGTGGAGAACCTCTCCGCGGCGGGCGAACAGTACATCGATTTCCGGCCGAAAGTCATTGCGCCGCCGTACTTCACCGATGGTGCCGTGATCCCAGCGGATCGAGTCGCACCGATCGTGACCGCCAGCGACCTACTCACCAAGGCCAACGTGCTGTTCACCGCGCTCAACCTCGACCAGATTCAGGGCATCGTCAAAGACATGTCGGCGGCCTTCAACGGCAACGACGACGCCATCGACTCCCTCGCCGTCACGGCCGGGTTGACCGCCAAGGTCATTCGTGACGACAAGGAACTACTGGCCACGCTCTTCAGCAACGTCTCGGAGTTCACCACCAACCTGGGCGACCTCCATGCCGGCGAAATCATCAGCGAGACCGGCAAGATGCTGCCGAAATCGGTGCCGGCCTTCCTGCAGCTGATCCACGAGATCGAGATCCTGTCACACACCGGCATCGGCGTGATCGGCCCGCAGGATCCGGTCGGAATCCTGGTGGCCAAGTTCGGCGAATGGCTCGATATGCTGGCCGGACCGCTGGGCACCTTCGCCACCATCCTGCAGCCGGCGATGGCACCGCTGCATGACATCAAGATAGATGCCGGGCACTGGCTCGACTTCTGGGAATCGACATTCAACGACACCGGCGGTGTGCGGGTGCAGCTCAACGTTCCCGAGTGGCACCAATGACCGCGGACGAGAGCAACGAGGAAAGTTCGGACATGACCAAAGCAACTGCCGCCGAGGACGAGAAGGTCGACGCGGTCGAGACCGAGCCTGCCGTGGATACCGCCCCGGCAGGATCTCGGAGCCGCAGCTTCTGGGTCGCCGTCGTCTTGGTGGTACTGCTGATCGGCGGCGGCGCATTCGGGTTCATCAAGTACCGCGACGTGAGCGGCCAGCTCACTGAGCTGCGCCAGGCCCAAGCCGACCGCGAGGCCGCCGCTCAGCTCGCCCGTGACTATGCGATGAAGTCGCTGACCTACACCTTCGAGGACCCGGACGCGTTCTTCCGGGCCGTCGAAGACGGGGTGTCACAGCAGCTCAAAGACAAGTACGTCAACGCAACCGACCTGCTCAAGGCGGTGATGTTGCAAGCGCAGGTGACGTCCTCCGGTGAGGTGCTGGCTGTGGATCCGGTTCTTCAGCCCGACGGCACCTACGAAGTGGTGGTGTCGGCGCACCAGACCACCCGCAATCTGCAGAATCCGACGCCGAAGGTGTCGATCATCCTGTTGCGGGTGACCGTCAACAAGGTCGGCAACGGCTGGCAGGTCACCGACATCGGGCCCAAGACCGGCACCAAAGCCGCCGAGGAGCAACAGATCCCGGGTGCCGCGCCCGCTGGGCCTCCCCCGGCACCCGGGCTCTGT
>NZ_JACBJQ010000046.1 GCF_013404075.1 Mycolicibacterium vinylchloridicum | reverse complement strand
ATTCCTTTGCTCGAGTGACTTTCGCGGGTCTCTCGAAGAATCACGCGATGACCTTCATTCATCCGGCTACGACACGCCGGTACCGCTGATCAGGTCCGACTCGTACACCACTCTGCTGGACGCAACCGCCCGCCGCGCGAAGTGCACATCCATGTCGCGCCCCGGCGTCCCGATGTCATGGCCGGCCGAGAAGTGTTTGCCCTCGCCCGCCAGTACGACGACCTTGACGGACTCGTCCTCGGAGGCGCGGTAGAACGCATCGTCCAGTTCATAGGTCATGCGGTTGTTCTGGGCGTTGCGGTATGCAGCGCGTGTCATCGTGATCACTGCGACAGCACCGCGTTGTGAATAATCGACCACTTTGTCTTCGACAAACTCGCTCATCTGATGTGACCTGTCTTTCTTTCGGCAAGCCGAAAAGCTTGCGATATAGGACACAGAAACGATACCGTCGACCTGCATCCAGGATTCAGTACCCACGCACCGTACCTCGCAGCTTTCGGCCAATACACCGAATCCGGTAAACGGAGTCAGGCCGGCTTCGGCGCGGTGTGGGCCTGCGATTCGGGCCGACATTCATCAGGATGAGGAGCACCACGAAATGAGCGCAGGGAACACCGTCGAGAGAGCCATCATCGCCATTGGGCGCGGCGACTTCGTCGTGCTGCTTCACAGTGACAGCCCGGACAGCGAAGGCGATCTGGTGTTGGCAGCATCGCACACGACCGCGCGAGCGATGGCATTTCTAATCCGACATTGCAGCGGATTTGCCTGCGTTGCGATGCCGGGCGATCGACTCGATGCGCTCGAGATTCCGATGATGTTTCCAGGACGTGCCGACGGCCTATCGGCCAACATGGCAGTAACCGTCGATGCAGTCAATGGAACCACGACTGGCATTTCGGCCAACGATCGCGCGGCCACCGTCCGCGCGCTCGCGCACCCGGGTACACGGCCAGCCGACCTGACTCGTCCGGGGCACGTTCTTCCACTGCGCGCAAGCACCAATACTTTGTTCGACCACGCCGGACGCGCTGAGGCGGCCGTCGACCTGGCCGCGATGGCCGGAGAGCCACCAGCGGGTCTGCTGTGCGAGATCGTCAACCCCGACGGAGCCACGGCCCGGCGTGACGATCTGTCGAAAATCGCAAATGAACACGGACTGGTAATGGTTTCCATCGACGAAATCGTGCGCCACCGGCGCCGGACGACCGATCTTGTGGACTGTATCTCGTCGTCTACCGTCGACACGATGTCCGGGATGGCCGAGTTCAGCGTGTTCCGGGATAAAAACAGCGGATCCGAGCACCTGAGCGTGACCTACGGGTCGGTCGATTTTCGGCTTCCCGTCCTCGCATATCTACACCAGGAATGCCGTGCCGGCGAGACCTTTGCCGGGCTCCACTGTGACTGCGCAGCAACCCTCGCCGCCGCGCGCGCGGCGATCTCCGACAGCGGCGCAGGAGTGATCGTTTACCTGCGTGGACCGCGAGCCGGAATCGGACATGTCGACCACACCAACGCTGCGGGCCGCGGTGGACAACCCACTGATGACGTAATGACCTCGGGTGCAGCAATACTCGCCCATCTGGGTGCACGGGAGGTTCGCGTCCTCACCGGCCGTCTGTTTGATCCGGACACTATCCATGCACGCGGCCTAGTGGTCACCGAGGTCGCAACTCTCAAAACTGCTGAGCAATCACCATTTCCGCCTGCAACCGATGCGCGGAAACACGCGGCGCATCTATTGGCAATCTGACGACGAAACGGAGATGACGATGGAAGAAGTTCGCACTCTCGGCGAATCCGACTGGGATGACCAGGATCTCCTGACGCTGGACGAAGCCCAGTTTCGTCTCAAAGAAGAGATTGACGTCGTCAGCAAGGAGCTCGCGGCGCTGACGAACGATTCGGACCCCGCGACTTCACAGCGACTGGAGAAGCGGCTCCAGCTCCTGCACCAGCTGCACGAACGTTATTCAGCACCGGCTGACTGAACGCGCCCTAGAGGGATTGGCGGCTAATCAGGAAGAGGATGGAATGGCTAGGGGAGGCTGACGTGGGTGCGCGAACCAGTTCGTCAGCAGGCGTACGCCTCCGGTATGCCCAACCGCTGGCAGCGATCCCAGGCACTTCGATGATCGAACGAATGACGTCGATCGTCGAGGTCTTCGACCACCCGGGTCGACGGCTGACCCACGAAGATGTCGCCCTCCGTACCGGGCTGCCACGCACCACCACCTATCGAATCTTGTGTCAGCTCGTCGCCTTGGGATGGTTGGAACGGTCTTCCACTGAGTATCACCTGGGTCATCGTGCCTATGCCCTCGGTGACCGATGGGCTTGGCACACAAACCTGCGCGCGATCGCACTCCCTCACCTTCACGAGCTAGCCTCCCACACAGGGTTGGTTGCCCACCTCGCAATCCTCGATCGGACAGAGGTTTACTTTCTGGACTGTTCCGGAGGTGATTTCGCTAACGTCAGTCATTCCATGATCGGACGGCGACTAACCGCGCACTGCACCGCGGTGGGCAAAGCGATGCTCGCGCAGCTCGCACCCGAGACACTCGACGACGTGTACGCCGCGGCAGCGATCCGTCGAACCGACAGCCCCGCAGCAGCTCTCAACAGCCTGCATGGGGAGCTCGCCCAGGTCCGGGTCAACCATGGCCTGGCCATCGAAAGAGGTAATCATGGCAGCGAACTCGCCTGCCTCGGCATTGCCCTGCCGGCCTTCTCTGCAGCTGCGGGGGTGTCGGTGGCGGGCACCAATCACCGCCTTGTCGTAGGTAGACTCGCGCCCATATTGTCGGCAACAGCGCGCAATATCTCGAACGAAGCGCACGAACAACACAGTCGATTCGCCATCACGCCCCAGACGATGTCGGCAACGCGCCAGGCTTAGCGACTCGGGCAGCCCGACCGCAGCCGGCCCTAACCGGGTGAAGGCTGTTGTAGTTTCGTGGTTCCGTTCCTCCGCGTGCCATGTGTCGAACGAGGAAAGCCATCGCACGGACGGTTCCGTCGCGGAGCTCCAAGATCGCGCTGCTCTACCGAAATGTATTGTCAAAGTGGTGCATTGACTATATTAACGCGTTATCAACAGGCATGTTCCGCTCACCGGAACCACGCTTGCAGCGCGGAGTGTCCCCCATCACACTGGGCTTCGAACTTTTGCGGCCGCGTCTCTGAACCGGCCAACTGTCCGGAAGGCGATTTCCCGCGTGAACAACAACCGGCGCACCATCGATGGAGTGGATTCTCCTCGGCCAGTGAGCATTACGGCGATCGGCGATTGGGCAGGCGCTCGTCGTCCAGTTTCGACGCCTGCCCCCGAGGTGTCCCTGCGATGATGGATTTCGGGTTGTTGCCGCCGGAGATCAACTCCGCTCGGATGTATGTCGGCGCCGGCGCGGCACCGATGATCACCGCAGCCACGGCGTGGGACGGTCTGGCTGCCGAACTCAGCTCGGCCGCAACGGCGTACCGCTCCATCATCACCGAACTGACCAGCCAACCCTGGATCGGACCCGCAGCAGCGTCCATGGCCGCCGCCGCGGCGCCCTATATCACCTGGATGCAGATCACCGCCGGACAAGCCGAACAGACTGCCACCCAAGCCCGAGCCGCAGCAGCAGCCTACGAAGCCGCCTTCACTGCCACAGTGCCACCGCCACTGATTGCGGCCAACCGCGCCACACTCGCATCGCTGGTGGCCACCAACATCCTGGGCCAGAACACTCCTGCCATCGCCACCACCGAAGCGATCTACGCCGAGATGTGGGCCCAAGACACTGCAGCGATGTATGGCTACGCCAGCGCCTCCACCGCAGCCGCCAGCACACTCACACCCTTCACCGCCAAAGCGCCCGACACCGACCCCGACGGCATCGCCAACCAACAAGCCGCCGTCAACCAAGCCGCCACCACAGCCACACACAACGCCATCACCGCAACAACAAACGCCACCGCGGAAGCTGTTGCGAAAGCCGGAACGCCGCTTCAACCAATCTTCGATGTGTTCAACAGCCCTCTCAATCAAGCGATGTCGTCCTTCGTCGGTGCGCTGACCGCACCGATGAGTTGGACGGTCGGCGGAATGTTCGCAGCTGTGGTTCCGCAGAATTTCGTCGCCACGCAGATGTCCATCGAAGCGTCGAAAGCTGCACTCGCGGCCATGCCGACTGTGCCACCACCGCCGGCAGTACCTGACATGCCGACCGACGCCGCAACCAATCTCACCGGTTCGTACGCCCCCAGGGAGGTCCAAGCCGGACTCGGCCGCGCCAGCACCGTCGGCGGCCTATCCGTACCACAATCGGTCAACTCCTCCACCACACCCATCCGCTTGGCAGCCGCATCCGAACCTCTTGTTGGACATGCCCTCCCCGCGGCCGGTGCCGGCGGTTTGCCGATGCTGGCGAGCGTGGTGAACGCCCCCCGCGACAGCGCCAAGACACGCAAAAGACGTCGGGTCAAAGTGCTACCCGAGGTGCCTTATGCACCCGGCGGCGTTCCCTCGCAAATCTGCGATGCGCCGGTAGGAACCAGTGCCGGCCTCAGCGCGGAGACACGCGCAGAGCTCGAGAGACTGCGCGCCGAGTACGCCGAAGTCGCGCTGGAGCGTGACGCGGCTGCCCGATTGATCAAGGAGGCTGTTCACAAGTGACCGCTCCACTGGATTTCGGGTTGTTGCCGCCGGAGATCAACTCCGCTCGGATGTATGTCGGCGCCGGCGCGGCACCGATGATCACCGCAGCCACGGCGTGGGACGGTCTGGCTGCCGAACTCAGCTCGGCCGCAACGGCGTACCGCTCCATCATCACCGAACTGACCAGCCAACCCTGGATCGGACCCGCAGCAGCGTCCATGGCCGCCGCCGCGGCGCCCTATATCACCTGGATGCAGATCACCGCCGGACAAGCCGAACAGACTGCCACCCAAGCCCGAGCCGCAGCAGCAGCCTACGAAGCCGCCTTCACTGCCACAGTGCCACCGCCACTGATTGCGGCCAACCGCGCCACACTCGCATCGCTGGTGGCCACCAACATCCTGGGCCAGAACACTCCTGCCATCGCCACCACCGAAGCGATCTACGCCGAGATGTGGGCCCAAGACACTGCAGCGATGTATGGCTACGCCAGCGCCTCCACCGCAGCCGCCAGCACACTCACACCCTTCACCGCCAAAGCGCCCGACACCGACCCCGACGGCATCGCCAACCAACAAGCCGCCGTCAACCAAGCCGCCACCACAGCCACACACAACGCCATCACCACAACAACAAACGCCACCGCGGAAGCGCGATTGAGCGGTCCCATCTCCGACTTCCTGCTGCAGATCCTCACCAGCCAACCGATACAGGATTTCGAAGCACTCGTAGGCGGTCTCAACCCATATATGGGCTTCCTGAGCATGACGGGTTATGTGATCTCGGGAGTCGGATTCAACGCTGGGCCGGGCGTCAACGCAGCAGAAGGCGCCGCGGCCGCAGTGTCTGCCGCGCAAGCGTCTGCCGCAGCAGCACCCCCCGCGGCGACTGCGTCGGGCGTATCGGGCGGCGCCGGAACCAATCTCGCCGGTTCCTACGCCCCCAGGGAGGTCCAAGCCGGACTCGGCCGCGCCAGCACCGTCGGCGGCCTATCCGTACCACAATCGGTCAACTCCTCCACCACACACATCCGCTTGGCAGCCGCATCCGAACCCCTCGTCTCGAACGCGGTTCCGGCTGCAGCGCCTGGCGGGCTGATGGGAGCTCCGGGCGCGATGGGCAGTGTGGTGAACGCACCCCGCACAGGCGACTCCCGTGACCGGGCAGGCAGCAGACTCAAACTGATCCCGCGACTGCCGGGCGAAGTTTCCGCCAGAGACGACGCTGCTGCCCGACCCCTCCTCACGCAGTCATCACGCAGCGCGGGGTCCTCGGTCGAGCGCGACGAGCTGGAACAGTTGCGCGCGGCGATCGCCGATGCCAGCAGAGAGCGCGACGTCCTCAAGCGCTCAGCGTCCCTGCTCATCAAGGAAGCCATCGACCGGTAGGCCACCGTCATCGATTCATCGCCCGAGTATCATCGAGAAGCAAGGAGAGTCAATGTCATTCGTCAACGCTCAACCTGAAGCCCTCAGCTCCGCAGCTGCCAGCCTTGACGCGATCGGAGCTGCGGTCTCAAACAGCAACCGCATGGCCTCCGGTCCCACAACCGCTCTTTCGCCCGCTGCAGCTGATGAGGTATCGGCACTGACTGCCGCCCAGTTCAGCGCCCACGCCCAGGTCTACCAATCGGTCAGCGCGCAGGCCGCGGTGATCCATGCCCAATTCGTGGAGACCCTGTCAACGAGCGCCGGTTCGTATGCCGCCACCGAAGCTGCAAACGCAGCAACGGTCGGCTGAACTCGGCGGCTGAGCACTCAAACGAAGGGGGACAACCAGTTCCGCACGCCACTTGTATGCAACAACGCACCCTCGGCGGTGTCGCGCCAATCTCCACCCAACTAAGACATTCGACAGCTTTAAGGAGAACAAAACATGCCAGCCCAGTTCTTGACTGATCCGCACCAGATGCGGGCGATGGCTGCGCGGTTCGATCTGCATGCCCAGACCGTCGAAGACGAGGCTCGCAAGATGTGGGCGTCGTCGGCCAACATTTCCGGCACCGGCTGGAGCGGTGTGGCCTCGCAAACTTCCTACGACACCATGGCTCAGATGCAGCAAGCGTTCCGCAACATCGTGACCATGCTTCACGGGGTTCGCGACGGCCTGGTTCGCGATGCCAACAGCTACGAGCACCAAGAAGCCACCTCACAAGCCACTTTGAGCAGCTAAGGAGACCCAGATGTCGATCAATTACGTCTTCGGTGACATCGACGCGCACGGCGCGGTGATCAAGGCGCAGGCGGCCGCACTCGAGGCCGAGCACCAAGCCATCATCCGCGACGTCGTCGCTGCATCGGACTTCTGGGGAGGAGCCGGGTCAATGTCGTATCAGGATTTTGTCACCCAGCTCGGTCGCAACTTCCAGATCATCTATCAACAAGCCGCAAACCACGGCAACCGCGTTCAGTCCGCAGGTAACAGCATGGCAGACACCGACGGTGCGGTCGGATCTAGCTGGCTCTGATGGCATGCGGTTGCGGCATCGTAAAAATAGCCTTGCCGCAACCGCTTCCATGGCATAGGCATCAAATGACATCAGCATCTCCCGAACATGGCCTGCGGCATGACTGACTCCAAGCGGCGCTCCGGACACGGACTGGGGTTGTCCACCCGTACGCAGGTCAGCGGACATCAGTTTCTTGGCCGTCGTACTGCACTGGCGCTCACGCGGTGGCGGGTGCGCATGGAGGTGGAACCCAATCGGCGCCAATCGCTGGCCGTCGTGGCGTCTGTCTCTGCCGCCGCGGTCATCTGCCTCGGCGCACTCCTGTGGTCTTTCATCAGCCCGGCCGGCCGAGTCGGGGATGCCGCGATCGTCGCCGACCGGGACACCGGTGCGCTTTACGTGCGCGTAGGCAAAACCTTCTACCCTGCACTCAATCTGGCCTCTGCGCGTCTGATCGCAGGAAGCCCTGGCAATCCGCAGATGGTGCGCCCTGCCGAGATCGAGAAGCAACCTCAAGGACCGCTGGTCGGCATTCCGGGTGCACCATCAGATCTCCGGCCGAGGATTCCGACATCGTCATCCTGGTTGATCTGTGATTCCGTCACGCCGACGCCGGGCTCAGCCGAGTCATCGCCGGTACTCGTCACAGTGATCAACGGCACCCCGGATCTGACGGACAGGCGAAAGGTGCTGACCCCAGCGGACACCGCGCTGTTGCGGTACGGCCCGGATACCTGGGTGGTCCGCGACGGTCACCGATCAAGAGTCGACGCGGCCAACCGTGCCGTTCTACTACCCTTGGGGCTCAGCCCGGAGCAGATAAGCCAGGCGCCGCCGATGAGTCAAGCTCTCTTCAACGTGCTGCCCGTCGGCAGGGAGTTGACGGTGCCGCTCATACCGGAAGCCGGTGCCCCAGCGCGCTTTCCCGGCGCCCCGGGAGCCGTGGGCACCGTGTTCGTGACCCCCCAGATCAGTGGGCCCCAGCAGTTCTCCGTGGTACTCGCCGACGGTGTCCAGACCATCTCGCCCATCGTTGCACAGATACTCCAGAACACAAGAGACGAAACCGGCGGGCAGCAGATCGTGGTGCCTCCATCGACGTTGACCACGCTACCCATCGTCGACGGACTCGACCTATCCGCCTATCCGCCTGAACCATTGACCGTGCTCGAACCTACCGAGCATCCGTCGACCTGCTGGTGGTGGCAACGCACCGTCGGGGAGAATCGTGCACGCGTCAGCTTGGTCGCCGGACCATCGCTCCCCATCCCCCACGGCGAAGTCGAGCGGGTGGTTTCACTGGTCAAGACGAACACTTCAGGTAGCGCGGCCGATCACGTCTACTACGGGCCCGATCACGCGAACTTCGTTTCTGCCACGGGAAACCAACCGGATGCCCAGTCTGCCGATTCGTTGTGGTGGTTGTCGGGTTCCGGGGTCCGGTTCGGTGTGGACAACCACGATGACGCCCGTAACGCACTCGGATTGACGACACAACCGAGTCCGGCACCCTGGGCCGCGCTGCGCCTGTTGCCCCCCGGGCCGACGCTCTCGCGCAGCGACGCGTTGGTGCGGTACGACACCCTGCCGATGTCTACAGATCCAGCCGCACTGGAGGTTCCGAGATGAAGCGCGGCTTCGCCCGACCCACCGTGGAGCGGGCACCAGCGGTCAAGCCGGAGAACATCGTCCTGCCAACGCCGATCAACGTCCCGCCTCCCGAAGGCAAGCCGTGGTGGCTGGTGGTGGTCGGCGTACTGATCGCCGGTCTCGTCATCGCCATGGTTGCCATGACGGTGGCCAGCGGGTCGCGAATGTTCATGGGAGCGGGCGCTCTGTTCCCGATCCTGATGATCGGTGGCATCGCCATGATGATGTTCGGCGGCAGGTTCGGAGGTAGTGGACAGCAACTCAGCCGGGCCCGACTCGACACCCTACGTTCAAAGTTCATGGCGACGCTGGATGAGTTGCGCGAGCTGGCATCTCGGTCGGCTGACGAGATGGACGCATCATACCGCTGGTTTCATCCAGCACCCTGTACGCTTGCCGCCTCAGTCGGATCGAGCCGCATGTGGGAGCGCAGTCCGGACGGCCGAGACCTCAACTTCGGGGTCGTCAGAGTTGGAGTCGGTATCGCTCGGCCCGAGATCACATGGGGCGAACCGCACGACATGCCCGAGGACATCGATCTCGAACCCGTCACTGTCTCAGCGCTTCGGGACTTCGGTCGGTACCAGAGCGTCGTCTACAACCTGCCAAAGACGATCTCGCTTCTCGCCGAACCCTGGTATCGGATCCAGGGCGACCGCGAGCGGGTGCTCGATCTCGTTCGAGCGTTGATGTGTCAACTGGCCTTCTCGCACGGCCCCGATCACCTCGCCATGATCGTCGTCACGGCTGAGGCATCCGCGTGGGACTGGGTGAAGTGGCTTCCGCATGTAGGCGATCGTCGTCGATCCGACGCCGCTGGCAGCGCAAGAATGGTGTACACCTCACCGCGCGATTTCGCGAAGGCACACTCGGACTCACTGTTCGCCGGTCGAGGATCGTTCACCCCGGCACGACATGGCATACCCGCACACACCTCGACCCCCCACCACATCGTGATCGTCGACGTCGAAGACTACCAGTGGGAGTACGTACTCACTTCCGATGGGATCGACGGAATCACCTTCATCGACTTGGTGGGAGCGTGCGAGGTCGCCGGTGAGGCGCCGCACCGAGTGTTGCGGTTCAAGGGCGACGGCACACTCCAGGCGCAGCCGCGCGATGCGGACACTGCACTCGGCGACGATGATCGAAGCTGGTTCTTCGCGCTTGCCGATCGGATGCCCGAACCGGAGGCGGGACAATTCGCGATGCAGCTCGCCCGCTGGCGACTGGCCGAGGCCTACGAGGAGATGGGGCATCGGGTCGTCCAAGTCGGTACACGAGACATCCTGTCGCATTATGGTATCGACGATCCCGACACGGTGGACTTCCGCGAGTTGTGGGACCGTCGTGCGGACTCACCGGATCGGTCGCGGTTACGTGTGCCGTTCGGGGTCCGCGCGGACAACAACGAACTCGTGTTCCTGGATATGAAGTCCCTGGACGAAGGCGGCGACGGCCCGCACGGTGTCATGTCCGGAACCACCGGCTCCGGAAAGTCCACGCTGGTCCGCACGGTCATCACGTCGCTGATGCTCGCGCACCCGCCCGATGAATTGCAGTTCGTCCTCGCCGATCTCAAAGGCGGGTCGGCGGTCAAGCCGTTCGCCGGCGTGCCTCACGTCTCACGGATCATAACCGACCTCGAGGACGATCAGGCACTGATGGAGCGATTCCTTGAGGCCATGTGGGGCGAGATCGCGCGCCGCAAGAACGTCTGCGACGCAGCCGGCGTCGACGGCGCAAAGGAATACAACGAGCTGAGGCGCAGGATGGAGAGCAGAGGTGAGCAGATGGCTCCGCTGCCCATGCTCGTCGTCGTGATCGATGAATTCTACGAATGGTTCCGGATCATGCCGACAGCGGTCGACGTGCTCGACTCGATCGGTCGGCAGGGCCGGGCCTACTGGGTGCATTTGGTGATGGCGTCACAAACCATCGAGAGTCGCGCCGAGAAGCTGATGGAGAACATGGGCTATCGGCTCGTACTCAAGGCTCAGACAGCGGCTGCAGCACAGGCCGCCGGTGTGCCCAACGCAGTCAACCTGCCGGCCAAGGCAGGCGTGGGCTACTTCCGACGTAGCGGAGCGGACACCATCAAGTTCCAAGCGGAGTTCCTGTGGCGAGACTTCCTGCGCAGCAGTTCATTCGACGATGACGTCGCCGCACCGGTGAGCCTCGGTGTCGATTACATTCGTCCACAGCTGTTCACCACAGCTTTCGCGCCACTCGAGATGACGACAGCCGAGCCCGTGCCATCGTCGGCCGACACCGCAGCCGCGGACGCCAAATCCGAGCACCCCGCCGAAGACGCCATTCGTGTACCGAAGGTCGGCACAGTGCTTATCGACCGGCTACGCCAGATCGACTTCGAACCCCATCGGCTGTGGCAGGCGCCGCTGGATCAGCCGATCGCCATCGATGTCCTTGTCGATCAGCACCTAGGCCGCAGCTGGCGCGACGCGTACGGAACCGCCCGAGATCTCGTTTTTCCGATCGGTGTCATCGACCGTCCGTTCAAACACGACCAACCCCCTTGGCTCATCGACACTTCCGGCCCCGGCGCCAACGTATTGATTCTCGGCGCGGGGGGGGCAGGCAAGACCACCGCGTTACAGACGTTGATCTGCGCGGCGGCGCTCACGCACACTCCCGAGCAGGTGCAGTTCTACTGTCTTGCGTACAGCGGGACGGCGCTGACGACCGTCACCGACATCCCTCACGTCGGCGGCGTCGTCGGCCCGACGGATCCCGACGGTGTTCGGCGAACGGTGGCCGAATTGTTGGAACTCGTCCGAGAACGCAGGCGAAGCTTTATCGCCTGTGACATCGCTTCGATAGACGTATTCCGTCGGCGCAAGTTCGCCGGCGCGCCCGGCGCGGTTCCCGAGGACAACTTCGGGGACATCTACCTCGTTCTCGACAACTATCGGGCGCTGGCCGAGGAGAACGAAGTCGTCCTTGAGCAGATCAACCAGATCGTCAATCAAGGACCATCTTTCGGAGTGCACGCGATCGTCACCGCTGACCGCGAATCGGAATTGCGACCAGCCGTACGAAGCGGATTCGGATCACGCATTGAGTTGCGGCTGGCGGCAGTCGAAGACGCCCGATTGGTGCGACCGCGGTTCGCACAGAACGTGCCGACCAAGCCGGGGCGGGGCATGGTGGCCGTTAATTACGTTCGTCTCGACACCGACCCACAAGCCGGGCTGCACACTCTCGTCGCCCGGCCAGCTATGCGCGGCACGCCGACAGACACATTCGAATCCGGCACGGTGTCGTCTGCTATCGCCGAGATGACACCGAATCGAGCGCGACCGATACGGAGATTGCCGTCCCGCTTCGGACTCGGTCTGCTCCGCGAATCCGTGTCCATGGATGAGCGTCGAGGCCTTGGAGCCGGTGGTATCGCCTGGGCGATGTCGGAGTTGGACCTCCAACCGGTCTACCTCGACTTCGCCGACAGCCCGCACCTGATGGTCACCGGCCGCCGCGGATGCGGTCGCACAACCACGCTTTCGGTGATCATGTCCGAGATCGGGCGGGTGTATGCGCCTGGCGCCACATCGGCTTCATCGACCACGGGGCCATCCGCCCAGATCTGGCTGATCGATCCACGGCGACAGCTGCTGACCACCATGGGATCTGATTACCTGGAGCGCTTCGCCTACAGCGGCGACAACGTCGCGGCGATGGTCGAAGAGCTCGCTCAAGTCCTGCACCGCCGAGAACCGCCACCGGGGCTGTCGGCACACGAGCTGTTGTCTCGCTCCTGGTGGAGCGGGCCGGAGATATTCCTCATCATTGACGACATTCAGCTGCTACCAACAGGTTACGACTCACCACTACAGCGGCTCACGCCGTTGATCGGCAGAGCGGCAGACGTCGGGCTGCACGTCATCATCACGCGTACGTTCGGCGGTTGGTCGTCGGCCGGCAGCGATCCGATGCTTCGAGCGCTACATCAGGCGAACGCTCCGTTGCTGGTGATGGACGCCGACCCTGATGAGGGTTTCATCCGCGCCAAGATGCGAGGAGGACCGCTGCCCCGCGGGCGCGGCTTGTTGATGGCCGCAGATACCGGCGTCTTCGTGCAGGTTGCCGACGCCGCACTGACACCGGAAGAGGAGAACAGATGATTGTCCACGAGCGGACCGACGTGACCGTAAACACCGAAGGGCTATGGTTGCTGCAGGCGCTGTTGGATATTCGTCACGTCGCGCCGGAGCTGAAGGGTCGCCCCTACGTCTCGACGGGTTCAGATTCGGAGCTGTTCGAGCACCCAGGAATATCGGTGATGCAGGAGCAGGGTGTCATCGTCGACGGCCACATTCATCCAGATGTCGCTGCCAGGATGGAGGTGTTGGGCGCCCCCGACATCGAAGTGATCCTGATGGTGGCCCGGCAGCCGTTGCGTTATGGAGCAGCCGCCGCCGATGATGCCCCTGGGCGTCACGTCGTTTCCGATTGCGAGCTGCGGATCGTGCTGGCGCGTCGCGACGAACGTTGGGTGTCGGCGGTGCGATCAGGTACCGACATCACTGTCGACGATGTCTCGGTGTCCGGCGCTGGGTCAATCGCCGGCCTGGTCCTCGATGCACTCGACGCGATCGCGCCGGCTGAGCCGGCGCACATCACTGCTGTCACTGTCCCCACAGAAGAGGCTGTCGACGCCGCATCAGATTGGCAGAATTCGGGTTTCGACGTGTTCGCGGCGCGTGAACTACGCCGGCTGGGCTTGAACCCGGCAACCTTGGCCGCGCTCAGCCAGGCGTTATCGGACACCCGCGCCGAAGCGGTTGTCTATGCACGGCAGCACCGCGACGACACTCGCGCATCGAGTGAGTCGGTGCTGTCGATCAAGGACGGTTCGTCAGGCCGGATCGCGATGTATCAGCAACCGCCCGTGGCGGGCTCCGATCGACCCTGGATGGCGATATGCCCCGCGACGCCGCAATTCATTGGAGTGGGCGTCAAAACCCTGCTCGACACACTTCCGTTCGGTGCGTGGGAGCGACACCGGCGGTAGGTGGGGAACACCCATCGACTCCGCAGCACAGTAGACGACGAGGGCAATGTGGCACAGCAAACAACGACTGCCGGCATCACCAGTGGTGAGAACCACCGCAGCAGAGGAGAATCCGACATCGCCGCACCACGGGCGGAGCGCGCCGAGCGGTGCACCGCTGCGTCATCAACTCGATCCGCACTGATCGGCGTCATGGCCGGCAGTGCGCAGATCGGGATGATCCTGGACGGGGAGGCGCCGCTATCCGTCATGGTCGAACCCCTGCGGGCGGTCGTCAACGACCGCCTCGTCGAACTGGACGAGGCACCTCTGGACTCCTCCGCCCGAGGGCGTTGGGCTCTGTGTCGCGCCGATGGAAAGCCGTTGCAACACAGCCAATCGCTGATAGCGCAGGATGTCATGGACGGTGACCTGCTCTGGCTGCGCTTCCTTGAAGACACCGAGCGCCGCACCCATGTCGCCGAACACATCTCGACAGCCGTAGCAGCTGGCCTGTCCAAGCGGCACCGTGCGATCGACCCTGCGACAGCCGTTCGGGTCGGTATCGGCATGCTCTCGGTAGCGGTCTTCCTCGCGGTGGGCCTGCTCGCCGCTTGGCGGTATCGCCACGACACATGGCTGACTGCTGCGAGCGCGGCTGCGATCGCCGTCGCCGTCTTCGCGATCGCCGCTGTGATGGTGGCCTGGGCGCAAACACGTTTCGATCGCACAGCCGTCGACGTACTGGTCTTCACAGGCAGCCCCGCGCTCGCCGTCGCGACGGCATCCGCGGTACCCGGCCCTGTGGGGGCACCGCATGCAGCCGTGGGTTTCGGTGTGTTGGCGGCGGGTTCGGTCATGGCGGTGCGCTGCGGGGGCCGCGCACTGGCCACCCATTCGGTCATCATTATGCTCAGTCTCGCGGCAATGACCGTGGGCGTCGTGCAGATGCTGGCACCCGTCAATGTCATGACACTGCTCGGCTGCATGTTCGTCGTCGGCGTCCTGGGATACCAGTCGGCGGCCCCGATAGCGCGCTGGTGTGCCGGTATTCGGCTCCCGGTGTTCCCTGCGGCCGATAGCCGGTGGATCTTCGAAGCTCGCCCCGAACTTCCTACCGTCGTTCACAACGATGACGGCAGCACCGTGCTCGAAGGGCCCGCCTCGGTCCGTGATGTCGTCGTCCGCGCCGAGCGGGCGCGCGCGTTCCTGACTGGCTTGCTCGTATCGTTCGGCGCGTTGCTGGTGGTCAGTGTGACCGGAATGTGTGATCCGGGCGCCGAGCGCCGTTGGCTGCCAATAGTATTGGGTGCGTTGACCGCCGGCTTCCTGGTCCTGCGCGCGCGGTCCTTCATGGACCGCGTACAAGCGATCATCGTGGCAGCCACCGCGGTGATCATCGTCGCGCTCGTGTCGGTGCGCTACGCAGTCACGTTGTGGACGCCACTTGCCCTAGCCATCGGAGTCGTCGTGCTCTTGGCTGTTCCTGCGCTCGGACTGATCGCCGCGGCGGTGGTGCCCAACACCACTTACAGCCCGCTCTTCCGCAAGGCGGTCGAATGGGTCGAATACCTCTGCCTCATGCCGCTGTTCCCCCTGGTCCTCTGGATGATGAATGTCTACGAAGCAATCCGCTACCGGTAACCCCGCACCGGTGGCCCGCCGCCTCCTCGCAACCGCCTTGGCTGTGACATCGGTTGTGCCGGCGGCACTGGCTACGGCACCGCTCGCAGTAGGTGTCGAGCGACCCTTCATCGGACCCGCGGCGCCACCACCGAGCAGCACGCCAAGCCCTGAGCAGCCGATGCGCCAGGCTTCATACTGTTCGGACGTTGCGGTTCTGCCCGGCACCGACTTTCGGATCAGGCCGAAGTTCTTGGACATGCTGTCACTTCCCGAAGCGTGGAAATTCGGCCGCGGCGCCGGTGTACGGGTGGCTGTGATAGACACCGGTGTCACTCCGCACCCCAGACTCCCTCATCTCGTCGGCGGTGGCGACTACGTGATGGACGGTGGGGATGGGCTTTCGGATTGCGATGCCCACGGCACGATCGTTGCCTCTTTGATCGGTGCTGCACCTGCTGACGGCAGCTTCGGACTCGAGCCACAGGAAACCCGCCGTCCCCCGTCGGTACCGACGACCGAGGCGCCACCGCCCGCACCCCCTCCACCGCCACCACAAACCGTGACGGTGGAGGTACCAGCACCGCAGCCTCCACCACCACCTACGCCGGCGGATGGACCACCGCTGGCGCCTGGCTTCGCTCCCGGGATTGATGCCCCTGCACCGCCTTTGATCCCGACGCCGAGTCCCGAGATCGCGCCGGCCTCTCTCTCGACGGCATCCGGCACCACCACGGTCACTTCGAGAGCGCTCTTCCACGGTGTCCACCCCCTCCAGAACGCACCTGCCCCCAGCGCGCCTCCGATGAGTCCACCCGAGACCGACGGATTCACGGGTGTCGCACCGGACGCCGAAATCATCTCGATCCGCGTCTCGAGCCAGATGTTCGCCACAAAAGACCCGTACGGCGACGGGATGGACCCTCAGACACGGCAGACCGCCAGCTTGATCCGCACCATAGCGCGCGCGGTGGTCTACGCAGCGGATATGGGCGCCCAAGTGATCAATCTGTCCAAGGTCGCGTGTTTGGACGCCCGCAACGTCAGCGAACAAGTCGAGCTCGGCGCCGCCCTTCGGTATGTGACCGTCGACCGCAATGTCCTGGTCGTAGCCTCAGCCGGCGATGTCGGCGACCACGACTGCAAGCAGAACCCACCACCAGGGCCCGCACGCGCCGATGATCCCCGCGGATGGAACTCGGTCACCACGGTAGCCACGCCATCGTGGTTCGACGAATACGTACTCACCGTCGGCGCTGTCGATTCGGACGGTACGTTTCTGGACAAGTCCAGCGTGTCCGGACCTTGGGTGTCCCTTGCCGCACCTGCCACCGATCTTGTATCGCTGTCGCCACGCGATGACGGACTGATTAATGCCGTAGCCGGACCGGACAACACGACGCTCGTTCCGACTGGGCCCGGCTTTGCGGCGGCACTCGTCAGTGGTGTGGCCGCCCTCGTCCGGGCAAGGTATCCACAGCTGTCGGCGATGCAGGTTCGTAATCGCCTCGTCCAGACCGCGCGAGCACCCGCGCGCGGTGTGGACAACGAGGTCGGGCACGGCATCGTCGATCCGGTGGCAGCCCTCACCTGGGATGTCCCCGACGAACGCCGGGAGCCGCCGCAGCAGATGTCGGCGCCGCTGCCGGTGCCGGCCATACCTCCTAAGCCGGACGCCACACCGATATGGGTGGCCTCTGGCGCGCTCGTCCTGCTTGTATTGGGGGCCAGCGCGACGTCGGGGGTGCTCAAGTTGACTCGACGTGGATCGGAGCAGAGATGAAGTCGCAACGCGCGATCGGTATCGACCTCTCGTGGTCCACAGTCACCCCGGTGCTCGCGATCAACGTTGCCCTACTGGTCGCAGCCAGTAGATGGCCGGTCGGTCCGCCTGCCGACACCAGGATCTGGTGGTCAGTCGTTACCCTGGCCGTCATCATCGCAATTCTCGGCACTGTCACGGTGCGACGAAAGATATTGTCGGCATTGCTCTCCACGTGGTTGTTCGGCAGGTTCGCGCGCGTCGAAGCGATCGACGCGCACCAGTTCGCCGCCGTCGATCACCATCGGCGGTTCGGACGCAACGGAGTCGGAGTCCGTGCACACCGCGACCAGTTGTTGTCGGTTGCAGCCGTCAACGCCTCTGCCGAGAGGGAAACGCTGTCCATTGGGGCAGTCGCGTCGAGCCTATTCCAGTTCGACGTGCGGCTGTCCAGTGCCGACATCGTGACGGTCACCCGCGGCCGGCAGGACGGCTCGCCGCCGCGCACCTGGCTGATCGTACGGATGAACCAATCGATGAACTTCGGCGCCATCGCGGCGCGGGACTGCGTTGCATCGTTGTGTTCGGCAGTTACCGAACGACTTTCGGATCTGATGACGAGCCGACACTGCACGGTCCTTCCGTTGACGATCGACGAGATTTCGGAGGTCGAGCGGGACTTGCTGATCGAGTGGAACCCAAACGAAATTCAGCATCGGTGCGGCACGCTGAAGCGCCGCACGGCAGACGAGGAGGTGGATAGTGCGTCGAGCTGGTGGATATCTCCCCACGACATCCACTACGCCACCTTTGATGCGCTGCTGAGCAACGCCACCGCGCCGACAGTCACCGTCATTCGGCTGGAACCCGCTGCGGGACAGACTGTTGTGGTCTCAGCACTCGTTCGAAAGCACCGCGCCGCGGACTCGGACAACAAGCCCGCCGGGTTGAATCGGGCGTACGGACAGCAGCTGGCTGCCCTGAAGGCAACCCTTCCCGTTCCCGTGAAACTGTCACTCGACATTGCGCGCCGCCCCTTGGCTGCTGATGAAGAACTCTTGTTGCCGTTGATGCCTTCGAGTCGGCGTTCCTTCGATCCAGAAGGCGCGGGCCGATGACGACCTCGCGTGCCGATATCCTGAACGCGCGTAAAGCAATGGTGGCCGGTCTGCTGGCCTCCGGCATCTCCGTGGACGGCATGCAGCCGTCACACAATCGCGAAGTGGCGCTGCAAATGTTCTCGACGGCTACCGCGATCGATCCCAGCATGTGCGACGGCTGGCTGGCTCGCGTGCTGGCAGGGGACGCCAGCCTCGACACCTTGGCTCAAGCCTGGTCGTCGTCGCATTCGTTCGGCTGGGAGACTCGACGCCTCGGAATCGACGAGCGACAGTTCCTTCCTGAGGTCTCAGACGGCATGTTTCTGCGGTTGGCAATCACCAGTACCGAGACCCTGGCAGCCGTCTATGCCACGGCCCTGATCTCCGACGGTCAGTTCGCTCAAGCCAATGATCTGCTTAATTCCATTGTGCCGGAACGATTCTACGATCAAGAAGTGGTTAACTACGTCCGCGCTCTTCTGCACTTTCGTACCGGTCGATGGCCGGGCGTCATCACGTTGTTCCCCGCGACCACGCAATGGCGATATCCAGAGGTGAAGGCAGCGGCAGGAGCGATGGTCACGCAGGCGCTGGCATCGCTGGGTGTATTCGAGGAGGCCTGCCGCCAAGCACAAGAAGTCGCCGAGCTGGACCTGATCCCGGCCGCGACGAATCTTGCACTGTACTGCCAAGCCATGTGCCTGCGGCATCTGGCCCGCGACGGCGAGTCCACCGAGATCCTGCGGCGGGTGTATTCGCGCGATTCGTCTTTCACCGCAGCCCGTGCCGCGCTCGATCAACCCGACCTGCGACTGATTCTCAGCGACCCTCAGACGATCGCGGCGAGGACCGACCCCTGGGATCCCGCCAGTTCTCCCACCCGAGCCGAGAAGGAGGCCGCCGAGCACGCTCAGAAGGCCAAGCAGTATCTCATCGAAGGGGACGCCGAACTGCACGCCATGTTCGGGATGGAACGTGCCAAACGCGAACTACAGCTGATCAAGTCGACGACGAAGGTCAACCGAGCGCGCGCCAAAATGGGTCTTCCCGTACCGGCGACTTCTCGTCACACCCTGCTCGTGGGTCCTCCCGGCACGGGAAAGACTTCGGTGGCGCGTGCATTCACCAAGCAACTGTGCGGACTCGAGGTACTGCGGAAGCCCTATGTGGTGGAGACGAGTCGGGCCAAGCTGGTAGGCCGTTACATGGCCGACTCGGAGAAGAACACCGAGGAAGTGCTCGATGAGGCAATCGGCGGTGCCGTGTTCATCGACGAGATGCACACTCTGCACGAACGGGGCTACTCACAAGGCGACGCCTACGGCAACGCCATCATCAACACGCTGTTGGTGTACATGGAGAATCACCGTGACGAACTCATCGTCTTCGGCGCGGGTTATGCACGGGCGATGGATCAGATGCTGGCTGTCAATCCCGGCCTACGGCGCCGGTTCTCGACCGTTATCGAGTTCTTCAGCTATACCCCGGACGAGTTGATCGCCCTCACCCAACTGATGGCAGGCGAGGGACGCGACGCGATCGCCGACGGCGCGCTGACGGTACTCAAGCCAACCTTCACCAAATTCTACAACCAGGAGACTATCTCCCACGACGGCGACCACATTCGCACGATCGATGTCCTCGGAAACGCCGGCTTTGTCCGCAACGTCGTGGAGCGGGCTCGAGACCACCGCAGCGCCCGCCTCGACGACGCTGACCTCGATGCGTTGCTCGCCGCCGACGAAGTCGATTTCACCGACGTACAGATTCAGAGATTCACTGCGCTCACCCGCGAGGACCTCGCCGAGGGCCTCAATGCCGCAGTGGCAGAACAGCAGTCGGACTTGGACGCTTGAATCGCGGCGGCCGATCCGACTAGCGTGGAGCCATCCGGATGGCTCCGTCGAGACGGATCACTTCGCCGTTCAGCATCCCGTTCTCGATGATGTGGGCGGCAAGTGCACCGAACTCCGCAGGCTCGCCCAGCCGACTCGGATGCGGAATCTGTTTGGCCAGAGATGATTTGGCCTCATCGTTGAGGCCCCCGAGAATTGGGGTGTCGAACAGTCCGGGCGCGATGGACACCACCCGCACACCGAGCCTGGCCAGATCGCGCGCCAGCGGAAGCGTCATACCCGACACCCCCGCCTTGGAGGCTGCGTAGGCAGCCTGCCCGACCTGGCCCTCGAATGCTGCTACCGACGCGGTGGTGACGACCACGCCGCGATCCTCACCATCGAGTTCATAGCGCGACATGCGCTCGGCGGCGAGCCGGACGACATTGAACGTGCCGATCAGATTGATGGTGACGATGCGGGCGAACTCGTCCAGCGGATAGACACCTTGACGCCCGATTACCCTGCGCGACTTGCCAGTCCCGGCACAATGCACCACAGCGCGCAATTCCGCCCGACGTCCTGCGGCATCGAGTGCCGCCGAGACCCCCTGCTCGTCGGTCACGTCAGCGGCTACGAATTCCGCTCGGTCCCCCAACTCCGCAGCCACGGCGGTGCCGTTGGACTGCGGCAGGTCGAGCAAGATCACGTGCGCTCCCCGTCCCAGCAGCACCTGCGCAGTGGCTCGTCCGAGCCCCGAAGCGCCACCTGTGACCAGAACCGACTTCCCCGCGATATTCATTGAACTCCTGATGGTGTGAAAAGTGTGTGCTGTGATCGAGTCAGTCGAGCTGTCTGGCCACGCCGGCCGAAATGAGATCCTCGACGTCCCCCACACCCCAATCGACCAGCGTGCTTCGCGTGTGCGAGCCTGGTTGCGGTGCTGGAAGTGGCTGCGACGAAGACGTTCTGGAGAATCTGGGTGAGACACCCGGCTGAATCACCCCGTTGGCTTCGACGTAGGTGCCGCGCGCGGCTAGATGAGGATCCGTCGGCGCCTCACTCAGTGAGCGCACCGGAGCCACGCATGCGTCGGCGCCATCGAAGATCGACTCCCACTCCGATGCGGTGCGCTCCAGGAAGCGCTGCGCGATGGCCCGGCGAATCTCGGGCCAGTTGGCGCTGTCCGCCCGATCGGGTAGGCCGGTCAGCCTGAGTTTGTCCACGAGTTGGGCATAGAATTGCGGTTCCACGGCGCCGACGGCCATCCACCGCCCGTCCGACGTCTCGTAGACTGTGTATTGCGGCGCACCGGAATCCAACAGGTTGGTTCCCCGCTCGTCGTTCCAACGTCCATGGGCCAGGAATCCGTACTGCATTGCCAGTAGCGAAGCGACACCGTCGACGATGGCCGCATCCACGACCTGTCCCTGTCCAGACCGATATCGCTCCCACAGCGCGGCCATGACCCCGAAGGCCAGAAGCATTCCGCCACCGCCGAAGTCACCAACCACGTTCAACGGCACCTGTGGTGGACCACCTACGCTGCCGATGGCGTGAAGCAGTCCTGTCCTGGCTATGTAGTCGATGTCGTGGCCCGCCGTCGCAGCCAGTGGCCCGTCCTGTCCCCACCCGGTCATCCGACCGTAGACCAGGGCCGGGTTGCGCTGCAGGCAGTGCTCCGGCCCGAGACCGAGTCGCTCCGCGACTCCTGGGCGGAAACCCTCCAGGAGAACGTCGGCGCCCTCGATCATCGTCAACACCGCCTGTGCGCCCCGCGGATCCTTGAGATCCAGCACGACCGAACGCCGGTTCCGGTTCAGAATCAGATCCGGACCGAGAACCGCACCGGGACGGTCGATCCGAACCACCTCCGCACCCAGGTCGGCCAACATCATTGCGGCGAACGGTGCCGGCCCCATGCCCGCGAGTTCGATCACCCGCAATCCGGCCAGTGGCCCCTGCTCGGCCGTCACGGTGCCGCCGCGATCACCAGCGGAAGTAGGTCACGACGGACCAACTTGCCGGTGGAGTTCTTGGGTAGTTCCGCGACGAACACGACGGAGTCCGGCGTTCGAGATCCGCGCAACCTGGCCCGACAGAATTCCCGGATGTCATCCGGGTCTGGCTCAGTCTGGCCAGCAGGAACTATTGCTGCACAGATGCTCTCACCCCAGTGATCGTCGGGTACGCCAATGACGGCGATCTCCTTGACACCGGGATGGCGTACCAGAACGTCTTCGATCTCAGCGGGCGCGATGTTCTCGCCGCCGCGGATGATCGTGTCGTCTGCGCGGCCGCCGATGTACAGGAACCCTTCCTCGATGCGCGCGCGATCCCGGGTCGGGAACCAACCATTCTCGTCGAGGACGGACGCCTGTCCCATGTAGTCCCCCGAGACCTGCCCACCGCGAACCCACAGCAGACCTGTCTCGCCGTCACCGAGCACCGCGCCGCTCTCGTCGCGGATTTCGGCTTCGATGCCCGGCACTATCCGGCCGACGGATCCCAGCCGGCTCCGCAGTTCGTCATTCCGCCACGCGTCCCTGTGATCCTCGGGCCCCAGTACCGCCACCGTCGAACTCGTCTCGGTCAGCCCATAGGCATTGACGAAGCCGGTGTCGGCGAAAGCAGCCAGAGCCGCTTCAAGAACGGGCTGCGGCATCCGGGCGCCACCATAGGCTAGCGATTCCAGGGTGGGTGTCTCTGCGGGTGCTCCGTCGAGATGCTCGACCACCCGGGCCAGCATCGTCGGCACCAGCATTGCCGACGTCACGCCCTCGATCCGAACCAAGTCCAGCCAGCCAGAGGGTGTGAAGTTGGGCAGGTGCACCATACGTCGACCTGAGTAGACATTCGAAAGCACAGCTCCTATACCGGCGATGTGGTATGGGGGTGTGCTCACCAGCGCCGCCTGGTCCTCGGTGGCTGCGCCGAAGTCCACGGTCTGCATGACATACGACAACAGGTGATGATGGCGCAGCACCACCCCTTTCGGCGCCGAGGTGGTTCCCGAAGTGAACAGAACGATGGCCGTGGCGTCATCGGGCACCGCAGCGCGCGGCAGTGGCTCGTGGCCCCCTGCCGCCTCGAGGAACTGGTCTGTCGACCAGTTCACCCGCGCTGCTCCTGCGACGCTGGCGAGATAGTCCGTGTCCGCCACCACCACCGGGTCGTCGAGCTGACCGATCAGATCAACCAATTGATGCTGCGCCAGGCGGTAATTCATTGGTACGAATGGAATTCCAGCCCTCGCCGCGGCGAATGTGAGCGCCGGTAGTGCCGTCCCGTTTACACCAACGAACACGAGGTGACTCCCGTTCGCGTTTGTCAGCAGAGCGGCGCCGCAGTCGGCTAGACGATCGAGCGCCTCGTACGTGAGCCCCTCGCCTCGCCGTCCCACTGCAAGCCGATCCGGAAACGCTGACGTCGCCATTTCCAGAACCAGATCGATACCCATTGCGTCCTACTCCCTAGACCCGCGCGGCAGCGGGGCTGAGTTTTCCTGCGTACGCCGCGACTTCGGTCCCCACCAGCTCCAGGCAGGAAATGACATCGCGATCGACGTACACGCCGTGTTGGTAGATCTCCGGCTTGACCACCACCGTTGCCCCGTACGGCGTGGGGAATCCGCGTAGCGCGTGGGTGATGGACCGCAAACCGGTGACGACCGCCACCGCTGCCTGATTGCCGTAGGCGACGCCGATGCACCCAACCGGTAGTCCGGCGAAATAGGCGCGTTCGTCGTTGACCAGATCTTCTACGTAGTCGAGCGCGTTCTTCACCAGGCCCGAGAGCGTGCCATGGTAGCCGGGACTGGAGATGATGAACCCGTCGGCCGCGCGGAACGCGGAGATCAGGGCGGCCTGCTTCTCGCTCCGCGACCCCTCTGAACCCGGCTCGTAGTGCGGTATGTCCAGATCTCTGCCGACGAAGCGGGCCGTTCTGGCTCCGTTGGCCCGCGCTGCTGCCAGCGCGACATCCAGCGCTGCCTGCGAGCTCGAGTTCTCTCGCAGCGTCCCGCCGATTCCAACGATAAGTGGTGACATCGGTGTTCCTTCATCAGTTCGAGCGGAGATCACATCCGCGGGTAGCGGAACAGGTCGCGGGCGTTGGTCTCGACGATTCGCTTCACCTCGTCGTCGGGCACGTTGAAGAACATTTCGCTGGCGGTCTTGCGGCTGTTCGGCCAGAACGAATCCGAATGCGGGTAATCACATTCCCAAGTCAGACGGTCGATCCCGATGGCGTGGCGATTGTCGACGCCGTATTGGTCGACGATGAAGCAGCCGTAGACATGCTTGTTGAACAGTTCGGAGGGCCGGATCGTCTGATGGATATTCTGGTAGAAGCGGTGACGTTCCCAGGTGATGTCCGCGCGCTCTAGAAGCCAAGGGATCCAACCGATTCCACCCTCAGAGATTGACACCTTGAGGTTGGGATGGTTGTGGAAGACCGGCGAGAAGAGCAGGTCGGCCGTCGCTGCCATGGAATTGGTGCCCATCAACGTCGTCATGACGGCCATGGGTGCATCGTCTGCGGTGATGGTCACCTGCCCCGAAGTCCCGAAGTGCAGGCAGACGACGATCTGGGCCTCTTCGAGGGCAGAAAGCAGCGGATCCCAATGGTCGGAATGGAACGACGGGAGACCGAGCTTCGCCGGGTTCTCGGGAAACGAGACCGCGCGGATGTTGTATTTGGCAAGGCGTTTGATCTCCGCGATCGACTCCTCGACGCTCCAGAACGGCAGGATGATCATCGGGATGAACCGATCGGGGTACGGCGCGCACCATTCTTCGAGCACGAAGTCGTTCCAGGCCTGGGTGCACAGCAGAGCAAGTTCCTTGTTCTTGACAAAGCTGAAAAGCGTTCCGGCGAAACGCGGGAACGAGGGGAACAACAATGCCGACTGGACCCCATCGAGGTCCATATCGGCAACCCTGGCCTTGGGCTCGTAGCAACCCGGGATCATCTCGTCGAACCGCACCGGGTCGGTGCCCAGCTGCTCCCGCGGCTTGCCCGCGACCGCGTTGAGGCCCAGCTGGGCGTAGATGACTCCTTCGAGCTGCCAGACCTGACGGCCCTTCGAGACGGAGCGCCCGAATCCGTACTGGTCAGTTTCTGTTCCAGTCGATTCGACGATTCGCGGGCCGTCCTCGAGGAACTTCTTGGGCAGACGGTCCTGCCACACCATCGGATGCTCGATCAGGTGGTCATCCACCGAGATCAGTTGCACGTCGTCTCGCAGCGGCATGGTACCTTCCTTTCATTTGTGAATCCTGGATACAGGATCGTAGTTTTTCTGTGTAAACAGTTGGGCGACAATGGTATTGCGTTCCAATCCTCAGCTCAACGGAGGATGGCCGATGATTCGAGTCTGCAGGCACTCCTCGAGTCCATACACTCCCCAATCGGTTCCCAATCCACTCTGTTTGAGTCCACCGAACGGTGAGTCCGGAGCAAACCAAGTGGCGTTGTTTACATCCATGGTTCCGGTAGTGACCCGACGGGCCACCTCCAGAGCACGGCGATCGGAGCCACCGGTGACCGCACCCGACAGCCCGTAGATCGAGTCATTGGCGATGGCTACCGCTTCGTCGTCATCCTCGTAACTCAGCACGGCCAACACAGGTGCGAACAACTCTTCCTGCGCCAGAGCTGACTTCGGGCTCACATCGGCGATCACTGTTGCTTCGACGAAGAAACCCTTCGAGTCCGGGGCGGCACCCCCGGCGATCAGACGCCCCCCCTCGCCCACGGCTCTGTCTATCGCGCCCAGGACACGTTGGCGGCTCTTTTCGCTGATCTGAGGGCCCATGTGCGTCCGTTCTGACATCGGATCACCCCAGACGACCTCAGCAGCTGCCTCTGCGGCCACCTCCAACGCGCCATCGAAGTGCCTGCGTGGCAACAGCAATCGGGTCAAGTTGGTACAACCTTGACCGGAATGCCGGCTCATACGGGCGACGGTGAACCGCACCGCCGCCTCGATGTCGGCATCGTCGAGAACAATGTGCGCCGACTTGCCGCCGAGCTCGAGGATCACCTTCTTGACCGTGCCTGCCGCATTGGCCATGATCCTGCGGCCCACCTCTGTCGAACCGGTGAAGTGCACAAAATCGACCAGCGGGTGCTCGACCATCACGCTGCTGACATCCGTGCCGGAGCCGGTGATCACGTTGAACACGCCTGCGGGAATGTCTGTTTCCAGAGCAGCCACTTCACCGATGAACGCCGCGGTCCACGGGGTGTGCGGCGACGGCTTGAGCACTACGGTATTACCCGCGGCGAGGGCGGGGCCCAGCTTGGTGATGAGCATGTTGACGGGATAGTTGTAGGGCGCGATCAGCGCACCGACACCGATGGGCTCCCGCAACACCAACCGCTCTGACGTCCCGCTGGGCCCCGCCGTCGGAGACAGGTAGGACTCGTAGGCATACTGCCTGGCCATCGCCGACCAGTTGACGATCTCAGCGATCGCCAGGTCGAGCTGCTGGCCTCTCGTCATGAAGATCGGGCATCCCGATTCTGATACCAGGATCGTGCGCAACTCCTCGACCCGCCGCAGCAGTCCGTCGTGCAATTGCATCAGGCAGGTCGCCCGGAAGTCATGATCAGTGCGCCACCGCGTCCGGTCGAAGGCGCGCCGCGCAGCCACGATGGCAGCTTGCGTATCCACAAGGGTGGCTTCGGGCGTATAACCCAACACCTTCTCGCTGTAGGGATCGATATTCGCATAATGACGGTCTGTGTCGACCAGGGAGCCGTCGATCAGCAGGCGGGCATCGAACTGGATATGTGGTTCCCCACTCATTTGATGGCCACCGGGTTCAGCGGAGAACCGATGCCGCCGGTGAAGCGGATCGGAGGGGCAATGAGCTGGAAGTCGTACACGCCGTCCTGCGCGCAGTCGGCGGCGATCGCGCGAAGATCCCACAGTTCGCCGAGACTCATGCCCATATCGCGCAACGCCAGACAGTGCAGCCCCAGCGGAATCGAATCCGGTTCTGGGAACAGCGGTTCCACCTGCACATTGTCCGCGGCCACCGCCGCGATCCCGTTCTCGTGCAACCACTCTGCACATCGCCAGCTCAAGCCGCTACTCGACATGTCCCGATCGCCCGAACCGATGAACCTGTCCCACCAACCGGTTCGGATCAACACGATGTCGCCGGACTCTATCGCGACATCCTGTCGCGCTGCGCAGGCGTCCAGTTCGGACGGCATGATCGGCTGATCGGGATCCAAAAAATCCACGCCGCGATGACGGGCTAGATCCAGGAGCACGCCGCGGGACACCACACCTTGCGAGCCGGGCTTCTCGATGCCCAGGCGGGCAGCCCCGAATGCGGTGACTGCGGTGGCGGGGAATCCGTTGTACATCGCGTCGTCGTAGTACACATGCGACAGTGCGTCCCATTGTGTCGAGGCCTGCAATGGCATGACGATGTAGTCGTCGTTGTAGCGCGCTGGCCCGCCCTGCAAGAACCCCGCCACAAATTCAGCTGCCGCCGTTTGCATTGCGCTTTCAGGTGCCGAGCAGCCCGCATCGACGGTGACGAAGTGCAGCGGGTTTGTGCGCGTAGGAAATGCCCCCTGCGGGCCGGAGGTGTCGAAATCGGCACCCATCGAAAACACTCGCCCCGTACGGACCAACCGAGCGGACTGCGCGACTTTCTGCTCGTCGATCAGGTTCAGAGTTCCGAGTTCGTCGTCCTCACCCCACCGCCCCCAGTTTCGGACCTTGTCCGCGAGAGCCTGCATGTCGGTGGGTAACGAAGTGGCAACAGTGCTGTTCATAACTCATCTCCCGACGCGAGGGGTTGGTGCCGCCAGTGGGTGGGCCGACACATCGACTCCTGCGCCCGACCTCTGGCCGAAATCCTGCATCCAGGATACTAGCGGCTGTGACTCACGCTACAGGCCGTACCAATCCTGCGCAATCGTGGACTCACGAAAAGCGGTGTCTCTACGTCACGACGCACTGCGCGATCGAGTGGATCAAGATCGCCCGGCCCGCTACGGCGATCGGCGCTGACTTAGAGCTCCTCCGAGCGGGCTGTAATCAGCTTTCTCCAAAAGTCGACGTCAGCGGCGTGCTGGATGGTTCGCTGCACATGTCGGCGCGCGGCGGTCTCGGCAGTCTGCCCATCCCGGGCGATGATCGCCTCAAGGATTTCTCGATGCTGCTCATCGGATTTCGCCATCACCTCGCTGAAGTTCAGCTGCTCTTTCCCGCGAACCAATTGCACGGCCTCGGGGTCGGTGACGAAGGGTTGATGCAGCGCAGCACTGCTGGTCCTGATCAGGTCCATGAACATCTCGAACCGGCCGTTGCCCGAAGCCCGGGCAACAAACTGGTGAAAATTGGTATGCGCCTCGGTGCGTCTGACGGGGTCATAGTGCACCCTTGATTCATCGAGCGCGCGCAGCAGGTCGTACGCGTGCTGTTCCTCGCCGCGGGTAAATCCCCGTTCCGCAGCCAATCTTGAAGCGAGCCCGTCGAGAACTTCTCGCAGTTCGTACATCTCGCGAATGTCACGGGCGGTGATCGCCACCACCTCGACCGTGCGGTTGTTGTTCGAGATACGCACCAAACCGTCGTTCTCAAGGACGCGAAAGGCTTCCCGCAGCGGGGTCCGACTGACGCCCAGTTCACGTGCGAGATCGACCTGTAACAACTGCGTGCCGGGAGCCAAGCGACCTGTCACAATTCCCTCGCGAAGCTTGGCCACCACCTCGTCGACCAGGCGCGGCCCGCGACTCACCGTCCCGAGACCCGAGGTTCCCTCGTGCACGTTGCCTCCCCTGCTCCGCGGTCCTCCCGGTCATTCCCGATGGACCCTGGATACAGGGTACGGCAGACTGTCTATTTATTGGTGAAGCCCGCGTCGACAGGCAACGTAATTCCGGTGACATAGCGCGCCTGATCCGACACCAACCACGCGATGGCGTTGCTGACATCGATCGCCTCGATACGTTCTACCGGCATGGGATTCCCCAAGCGGTCACTGGGCAGCTCATCCGGCGGGATTTGCGCGACGAACTCGGCGAAGCCCTCAAGCATAGGGGTGTCGACCCCGGTCGGGTGGACAGTGTTAACTCGAATGCTGTGCGGTGCAAGGTAATTAGCATACATCCGCATTAGTCCGACAACGCCGTGTTTCGCTGCCGCGTACCCGAAGTTACCGCCGCGGGCACCGGCAACCGCTCCGCGCAGGCCGTTCGTCGAACTGATCAAGACGATCGAGCCGCCGTCTCCCTGCTCGAGCATCTGCGGCAGCGCGACCCGGATGGTGTTCCACGCTCCGACGAGCATGATGTCGATGGCGTCACGGAACGCGTCCCCGTCGCGCTCAGGTGGGCACCCCTGAAACATCACCCCGGCATTGGCGATGACGACATCGAGGCGGCCAAAGTGGGCGACTCCCTCATCCACTGCGCTCTGCAGCCCGTCGAAGTCTCTGACATCCGCCCGGCGGGCTAACATCTTGCCTCCGGCAGCCTCCACCAGTTCCACCGTCTCCAGCAGGTCTTGCTCGGTAGACATCGGGTAGCTGACCGTGGAGACCTGGTCACACAGGTCGATTCCGATGATGTTGGCGCCCTCGGACGCCAAGCGGGCAGCGTGCGATCGCCCTTGGCCGCGCGCTACGCCGGTGATGAACACGACTTTGCCTTCGAGTGATCCCACGTTGACCTCCATGTCGAATCTTCACCGACAACCGCTATTCCGGACAGCCTGCATCCAGGATACACTTGAGTCTCTCCTGCACAACCACCTGCGTTGCGCACGCACACCGCGGCGATTGAATCCACTCCGCTGCTTGCGATTTCACTACACGGGATGGACAGATGACCGGCAAAAACGTTCACCACCCACGACCGCCCATCGAGATGGGTCTGGGAGCCGTGTGCGCTCAGACCTTGAACGGGACGTCGGCTGAAAACGGTGAGGCCTTGACCCTGGCGCTGGATGCCTGCGTGCTCGCCGAGAACGAAGGTATGGACTCCGCGTGGTTCAGCGAGCATCATTTCGCCGCTGACGGCTATCTGCCGTCTCCCCTGACCATGCTCGCTGCGTTGAGCCAGCGGACCGAACGAATCCGACTGGCCACGAACATCATGATCGGACCACTCTACAACCCGATCCGGCTCGCCGAGGACGCGGCGGTCCTGGACCATCTCAGCAACGGGCGCCTGATGCTGGGGCTGGGACTGGGCTACCGCGAGTCGGAGTACGCGGGGCTGGGCCGCAATCGCCGGGAACGTGGCCGACGCCTTGATGAACTTCTCACAGTCCTGCGCCAGGCCTGGTCGGGCAAACCCGTCGAATTTCACGGCCTATCAGACTATTCCACTCCCCCGGTCACGCCGTCGCCCCGGCAAGAAGGCGGCCCGGCGTTGCTGGTGGGCGCCTTCGCCGATGTCGGGATTCGCCGAGCCGCCGAACTCGGGAACGGGTGGATAGCCCCCGAACTCAGCCATCCCAAGGCGCTGTCGAAACGCCTCGCCGTGCTCGAACTCCAGACCCGTACCGAGCCCTTCCACGTTGCGCTAACCATCAATGCATTCGTCGCTGCGCAGGACGCATGGGCCACCGTCCGGCCCGGGGTCGAACACGTCGGACGGCAATATCGCAGCTGGCTCAACGAGAGCGGCGACCTACCCAGCTTGAAGGGCAAGCAGTTCGGCTCCGACGGCGACGCCGGCGGCAAACCCCCGCAGTTCGTCGCGGGAACGCCGCGGCAGTGCATCGACCAGCTGCTGCCATGGTGGCAGATCCTGGCCGACCTGCCTGCTAACGTCACCGGCCACATCACCATCCGGACTATCTATCCCGGTGTTCCGCGCCAGGCGACCCTCGAGTCGGTCCGGCTGCTCGCGCGCGAGGTGCTGCCCGCGCTGCGCGCGTCGACACCACCATCGCACTGAAATACCAAGTACATCAGGAGGATCGACCATGACAGCGGTGATCGTGAACGCGGTACGCACCCCCGTCGGCAAGCGTAACGGCGGCCTGTCCGGTATTCATCCGGCTGATCTGTCCGCCCTTGTGTTGGACGAACTGACCACCCGGTCCGGCTTGGACCCCGCGCTCATCGACGACGTCATCTGGGGTTGCGTCGCCCAGGTGGGCGAGCAGGCGGTCGACATTGCCCGCACGGCGGTGCTATCGGCCGGATGGCCCGAAACCGTTCCAGGGGTAACGATCGACCGACAATGCGGCTCATCGCAACAGTCGCTGGATTTCGCGGTGGCAGCGGTCAGCGCCGGCCATTGCGACGTGGTCGTCGCCGGCGGCGTCGAATCAATGTCCAGGATTCCGATCGGAACGTCTTCGGCGGTGGGCGGTGTTCCCGTCGGACCGGCCTTCCTGAACCGCTATGGATCACGTCCGCACCAGGGTCTGGGCGCCGAGATGATCGCCGAGAAATGGGGATTGGGGCGAGAAGAGCTGGATGCGTACGCCTCGAGGTCGCACCAGCGCGCGGCGGCAGCGCAAGCTGCCGGCCACTTCCGAGAGCAGTCGATGCCGGTTACAGTCGACGCCGTTACCGTCAGCGACGACGAAGGAATCCGGCCCACCACGACCGTCGACTCACTGGCGCACCTGAAGCCGGCCTTCAAAGAGGACGGAGTCATCCACGCCGGGAATTCCTCCCAGATCTCCGATGGCGCCGCAGCAGTGCTCGTCATGAGCGAGGCCGCCGCCAACGAACACGGACTCACGCCGATGGCGCGCGTGGTCGCTGCCTCCGTTGCCGCCTCAGACCCGGTGATGATGCTCACCGCGCCCATCCCGGCGACAACAAAAGCGCTGCGCAGGTCCGGATTGTCCATCGACGACATCGAAGTGTTCGAGGTCAACGAAGCCTTCGCGCCGGTGCCCATCGCGTGGCAGCGGGAGTTCGGCGTCGACGATGACCGGCTCAATCCGAACGGAGGCGCTATCGCCCTCGGGCATCCCCTCGGCGGCTCGGGCGCCCGCATCCTCACCGACCTGCTGTTCCACATGCGCCGCAACTCAATTCGTTACGGGTTGCAGACCATGTGCGAGGGAGGCGGCCAGGCGAACGCGACGATCGTCGAGGTGCTCGACTGATCCGCGACTGAACACGGTCGCCGGTGAGGTCAGGCAAGCTCCCAGTTGACCAGGACCGTGTCCTCGTGGCGGTCGAACCGGGCCCGCATCGGCATGTCGACAGACAGAGGCGACTCGCCTACCAGCATCCCGAGGAGGCGGACCGATGGGAAATCGGTGAGCGCCACCAGAACCGTTGTGTGGGGCGGGGGAAACGCCGGATGAACCAGTCGGTGGACCACCGTCCAGGAGTACAGCGTGCCGGTTGGGGCCACGTCAGCCCATTGGCCGTCCCATGACCCGCACCGCGCGCAGAACGCACGAGGCAGATGTAGCACGTGTCTGCACTGCGAACATTGCCGGACCACCAGGCGGCCCTCGGCGGCCGCTCGCCAGAAGCCCGCGGTGTCGGGATCTTCAGTGTAGGGCAATGGGGCGAGAGAAGACATCATCCCTTCCTGAGGATCATCGCACTCGTGTTGACCGGTACACCCGAGGTCACCAGGCACGTCTGCGCTCCATCCACCTGGGAGGTCGATGTACCACGCATCTGCCGGACCCCTTCGAGCACATGGTTGAGGCCGTGGATATAGCCCTCGGACAGATTCCCGCCCGCGGTGTTCACCGGCAACCGACCACCAAGGTCTATCGCACCACTCGTGGCGAACGGTCCGCCCTCGCCTTTGGCGCAGAACCCGTAATCCTCGAGCTGGAGCAGCAGCGTGATGGTGAAACAGTCGTAGAACTGAGCGACGTCGACCTCATCGGGGCCCATGCCGGCCCGTCGATACAGCGTCCTCGCCGCTTGGGCCGAAGGCTGATCGGTCAACGATTCGCGAAACAGGGCGGTGAGAAAGCTTCCGCTCTGCGGCTCCGCGATCATGCCCTGTGACACCGCCCGGATGAGCACCCGCGGATGCGGGCGGTCCGAAGCCCGCTCGGCGGAGGTGACCACCACGGCGCAAGCTCCATCCGTTTCCAGGCAGTGGTCGAAGAGCCGCAACGGATCCGCGATCAGCGGCGCAGCATCGTACTGTTGCCGATTCATCGTCCGATCATGCATTTGTGCCGCAGGATTAGCGTTCGCACGGGCTCGCACCGTCATCGCGATACTGCCGAGATCGTCTGAGGTGGTGCCGTATTCGAGCATGTGTCGCCGAGCGACCATGGCGAACATTTGTCCTGGCGCCACCACACCGTAGGGATACAGGAACTCTTCGTAGCTGCCGTTGCCGCCGACATACTGGGCGCCCCCGGTCCGCTGAACGCCGGAGCCCTTGCCGAAACGAACCCCTGAGCGACCATTCAGCGCCCGATAGACCAGCACGTTCGTCGCCAGTCCGGCCTGGATCGCCGCTACCGCCTGACCGACCATCCCGCAAGGTGCCCCGCCACCGATCCCCGTGGCCCCCCAGTACGTCACGCCAGGCAGGCCGAGCGAATGCGCGAGATCGGTGCACTGGACGTCGTCATAGTCCGACTTGACCAAACCGTCGATGTCGGCACGCTCAAGGCCAGCGTCCGCGATGGCTGACACCGCAGCCTGGGTTGCCAGCGTCAGAGTCGTGCGGCCCGAGTTCCGCGAAAAATCCGTGGCGCCGATACCGGCGATCGCGCACGAGTCCCGATGACTCACCGCCACTGCCGGAGCAGCACTCACACGATCACTCCGTCCATCTTGAGCTCCAGCAGCGCATCCCAGTCCAATCCGAGCTGCAGCAAAATTTCGTCGGTGTGTTCACCGTGGGCTGGCGCTGCACTCAATTCCGGTGTTGCGGAGTCGAATTGCCACGGCGAGGCCGCAGTGGGCATGTCCTCACCGTCGACGGCGAAGCTTCTGACATAGCCGTTGGCCTGTACCTGAGGATCCAACGCAACCTCGTCGACATTGCGCACCAACGACCAGGCGCCGCTCATCCCGGTGAAACGGGAGATGACGTCTTGCGTCGTCAACGTGGCGAACACCGCATCGAGTTCGGCGATGCATGCCTCGTGATGCTCTGCGCGGGAACGGGAATCAGTGAACCGCGGATCGGCCACGATGTCGGCTCGGCCGATCCGTTCGCAGAGCTCGGTGAAGTGACGGTCGGATGCGAACAGAGACAGCTTGATGTAACGATCATCGCGCAGGCGATACACGAGCGTGGCGGGGTTCGGATTCTGCTCTCGGGGGACGCGGGTCGGCTTCCGGCCGGTCCACGCGGAGGACAAAATCGCCGGAGCCGCGTTCCACACCGCGGTACCCAACAGTGACACGTCGACCACCGGGGTCTCGCCGGTGCGCTCCCGTCGCAACAACGCGGCGGCAATCGCGCCGGCGAGGGTCAGCCCGGCCGGGAGATCCCCCATGGCCGGCACTGAGGGCGTCGGTTCGGCGGCCCCGGCAGGCGTCAGCGAGTCCGCGATTCCGCCGCGGGCCCAGTAGGCAGTGCCATCAAACCCTGGTGCATCTGCATCCGGCCCGTCTGGTCCGTACCCACTTCCCTTGGCGTAGATGATGCGCGGGTTCATCTCTCTGACACTGTCGACATCGAGGCCGAGTTTGGCGCGGCTGCGCGGCAGCAGGCTCGTCAGGAAGACATCGGTGTCGGCGACCAGCTGAGCGAGGATGTCGCGCCCCTGTCGGCTTCCCACATCCATACCGAGGCTGCGTTTCCCGCGGTTGGCAAGGTGATACATCGGTGCCAGCGGCTGCGAATCCCGGCCCATACCCGCAACACGCATGTTGCGCAGAGGATCCGGCCGCTCCGGGTGGTCGATCTTGATGACTTCGGCGCCCCACTCGGCCAGCACCGCTCCGGCGGCGGGCACGAACAACCACGAGGTGACCTCTACCACCCGGATACCTTCGAGGACCTTCATCGCACCGCAACCGGCTCAGACCCGGCGTCGAGGACCAGCCGCGACACCCGATCCTGGTGGAACGTGTCGGTGCCCCACACCGAACCCAACGCCCACACCCGCTTGATCCAGAGCTGGAGATCGTGCTCCCAGGTGTACCCGATGGCCCCGTGGCACTGCAGTGCAGCACGCGCTGCAGTGTGAGCCGCACGGTGGGCATATACCTTGGCGAAGCTGACCTCGCGGTCGGTGGTGTCGAGGTCGGCGGCCATCACCCTGGCTGCCTCGTACACAACGGGTCGGGCGTGTTGCAATTCGATGTACGCCGAGGCCAGCATGTGCTGGACCGGACGTTGCGAGCCGATGGGAACACCGAACTGATGACGGACCAGCGCGTAGTCGACCGCGGCACGGATCAGGTGATCAGCCAGACCCAGCAGCTGTGCCGCGGCGGCCAGTGCCGCGCGGTTGAATACGGTGTCCGCCCTGACGCCGGGCAACTCGGTGGTCTTCGCGAACTCGACCGAATTCAGCTGCCGGGACTTGTCGACCGACTCCGGGGCGGCCGAGACCGTCACCGCGTCGCGAGTCGCGAAGGCCACACCGTCGGGCTGCACGGCCACGATCACGTCGGCGTCGACGGCCCACGGGACGCGCGCCCCGTCCGACTCCTGCGCCGTGATCACCGCTGAACCTGAGATGGCTTGTTCAACAAGCTTTCCCGGCGCTGTTGCCAGTGCTGGTACGCCGACCGCGATCTGTTCGAGTAGCGGGCCCGGTGCTGCGGCCCGTCCGCATTCCTCCATCATGACGACGAGGTCGACCTCATTGCCGTCCCCGCCACCGAGGTCCGCCGCGGCCAGCAGCCCGAACAGACCCAGATCGGCCAAGGTCTGCCAGAGTCGGCGCGGTTCGTGCGCCCCGATCCCCTTCTCCCAGACGGCGCGCACGACGTCCGGCGGGCAAGTGGATTTCAGCACCTCCCGCAGGCCATCGCGTAGTGAGATCTGGTCGTCGCTCAACCATGCATCCATGTGTGTGCTCCTTCTTGGGCTAGGGCCGTGGAAGCCCGAGCAACCGCTCGGCAATGATGTTCTTCTGAATTTCGTTGGTGCCGGCGTAGATCGGGCCGGACAGCGCGAACTGATAACCGCGCATCCACTCCTCATCGATCTCGGCGTCGGCTCCACGAAGCATCAGCGCCGTCTCGTGGAGGGCCACGTCCAACTCGGACCAGTACACCTTGCTCATACTCGCTTCGGCGCTGAGGTTCCCTCCGGACGTCAGCTGCGACACCGTCCCGTCGGTCGCGAGCTTGTAGGCGCGCGCCGCCATCCACGAATCCGCAACGGCCTGACGGAGGCGCTGGTCGTCACGGATCTCCGCGCCACCGCTGCGGTACTGATCGATCAGCCGATCAGCCGAAGCGATGAAGCGGCCCGGGCTGCGCAGCGAGAGACTTCGTTCGGATCCCGCGGTAGCCATCGCCACCCGCCACCCCTGTCCGACGCCACCGAGCACATCGGCATCGGCGACGAAAGCGCCGTCGAAAAACACATCGGCAAACCCGTCATCACCGTCGAGCCTTGCGACCGGACGCACGGTGATCTCCGGCTGCTTCAGGTCGATCAGGAAATAGGTCAGACCGCGATGGCGCTCCTCCGGGGTACCGGTGCGGAAGATTCCGAACATGTGGCTGCAGTAAACCCCGCGAGTGGTCCAGCACTTCTGCCCGTACAGCCGCCAACCGCCGGCCTCTTCGTCACGAACCGCGCGGGATCGCAGCGAAGCCAGGTCGCTGCCTGCCTCAGGTTCCGACCAGCCCTGGCACCACAGGTCGTTCACTGCCGCCATCCGCTGCAGATAGCGTTCCTTCTGGTCCTCGGTGCCCAGTTCGAGCAGCGTCGGCGCCAGCAGGAAGATGCCGTTCTGCGCGACTCGCTGCGGTAGCCCGGCCCGGTAGTACTCTTCTTCGAAGATCAGCCACTGCCACAGTGAGGCGTCGCGCCCTCCGTACTGATCGGGCCACGACACCGCCGCCCACCGGCCCTCGTGGAGTTTGCGTTCCCACTCCAGGTGGACAGGTACGCCGTCGGCTGTTTCTGTCGACGGCATCGGCAGCTCGGGTTTGTTGCGGTGCAACCACTCCCGCACCTGCATGCGGAACGCCTGATCATCCGGGGCCTCTGTGGGAAACATCTCTACTCCTTCGGTTCGTGCGCGTGGTTCCGGTCATCGGACATTTGGGATCTCACATCAGCACCTCGGCCCGATCGATTGCGGCGAACGCGTCGGTGAGGAGGCGTATCGCGTGATCGTGCAAGCGCGCGCCGGTGGCGACGTCGGCCTTGCCGTCGCACGCTCGCGCGTAGGTGCCTTCGAGGAGGATTCCGAGCCGGAACCTGGCGAACACCATGTACCACTCGAAGTGGCTCATGTCGCGGTCGGTTCCCCTGGCATAGCGGGCTATCAGCTCGCTTGCAGTGGCCAGCCCTCTTGCACCGGTGATGTCGCGGCCGCTCGACCTGTCCAGCGACGGCCACGTGATGGCCAGATGGGCAAGATCGACCAACGGGTCACCGATCGTCGCGAGCTCCCAGTCCACGATCGCCGCGACCACCGGTTGTGCGGGGTCGAACATGACGTTGGCGGCGTGGTAATCGCCGTGCATCAACCCCGGTTCCCACCGTGGCGGTAGGTGAGCATTCAGCCACGCCGCGACGCGCTCGGCGTGCGGCAACTGGCCTGCGGCGTAGCTCTTCCCGCCTGCATACTCATGCAGTTGCCCGTGCCAGCGCCGCACCTGACGCTCGATCCAGCCCTCGGGGCGGCCCAATCCGGCAAATGCGTCGGTGTTTATCGCGGTGCGGCCCACCGTCAACAGGGCATCGACGAGCGACAGGCCAATCTGGAACTGAAGGTCAAGATCGGTCAGATAGTGAGTGGGGAACTTCTCGGCAAGGTTGACGCCGTCGACCCGGTCCTGCAGATAGAACACCGAACCGATGACGTCCTGATCGTTACAGGCCGCGCGCACTCGTGCGTGCGGAACTTCGCTATCGGCCAGTGCCCGCAGAATCTGAATCTCGCGCAGCATGGCTTTGTCGCTGCCGGCCCGCTTGTTCCGGGGTGGGCGCCGCAACACCAGATGCTTTCCATCGCAGACCACACCGACCAGGATGTTCTGCGTTCCACCACCGATCGCCTCGACGTTTTCGATGTCACCGGAAAGCACACCCTCTCTTCGGAGCCAGTCGGCGACGCGATCGAGTTCCGACGTGGTGAGACCAGAGTCGCTGACGGGGTCGGGTGCTGTCATCAGTGTCCTCCACCGTCGACGGTCAGAAGCGAACCGGTGGTGAAACTGGACGCCGGTGAGGCGAGATAGAGGGCAGCACCGACGATCTCGTCTTCTTCGCCCACCCGCTTGAGCATGGCGTTGGCGCCGGATAGTTGTTCGGCGGTCCAGTGCTTTGCGACATCGGTCCGGAATCGGCCCGGCATGATCCCGTTCACCCGGACCGAAGGCCCGAAGGCGTCCGCAAAGCCGATGGTCATGGCATTGAGCCCGGCCTTGGCTGCGGCATAAGGAATGATCTGCCCGCTCGGCCGCACCGCGCCCGTGCTCGAGATGTTGATGATCGATCCGCCACCGGCGGCGACCATCAGCTCACCGACCAGTGCGGTCAGCCGGAATGGGCCTTTGAGGTTGACCCCGATGACCTTGTCGAAGAGCTCTTCTTTGACAGCAGACGGCGTCGGGTACAAAGGCGACATGCCGGCGTTGTTCACCAGTACGTCGATCCCGTCCACCACCTCCAGGCACCGCTCGACCAGCCGGTCGATCTCGTTCCACCGGCCCACGTGGGCGGCGATGGCGTGGGCCTTCCCACCGTTGGCGCGGATCTGCCCCACGATTTGGTCGCACGATTCCTGACGGCGCGACGACACGATCACCTCCGCCCCCGCGGCGGCGAACGTGCGGGCCATGGCACGCCCGAGACCGCGGCTGCCACCGGAGATCATCGCGACCTTTCCGGCCAGGGTGAAAAGCTGCCCGATGTCCCTCGTCAGGCCCATGCGGTCACGGCCTCGTGCCGGGCAAGCTCGTCGCGATATCGCTGCCTGGCCTCCGCCTCCCGGCTGATCAGGTGGTAGGCAGGGAACACCGAGTCGGTGGGCTGGTAGTTCTTGAGGACCTCGCGCGCGACCATCACCTTGTGCACCTCAGTCGGCCCGTCTGCCAGACCCATTTGGAATGACTCGAGAATCATTCGGGCGAAGGGCATCTCGTCGGTGGTACCGATCGACCCGTGTAGATGAAGCGCGCGGGACGCCACGTTGTTGAGCACCTTGGGCATCAGCGCCTTGACCGCGGAGATGTCGCCGCGGACCTTTTGATAGTCGTTGTATTTGTCGATGCGCCAGGCAGTTTGGAGTACCAGCAGACGATACTGTTGCAGTTCCATCCAGGAGTCTGCTATGAGTTCTTGCACGGTCTGACGATTTGCCAGCGGCGCTCCTCGGGTGCTCCTGGACAGAACCCGCTCACACATCATGTCGAGCGCGCGCTGGACCAGCCCCACGCATCTCATCGCGTGGTGTATACGGCCCCCACCCAACCGTGTCTGGGCGATGGCGAATGCCGCTCCCCGGTCGCCTAGCAGATTAGCGCTAGGCACCCTGACGTCGGTGAATCGCAGATAGGCGTGTGTTCCGTCCCGGAAGGGCTGCCCCGCGGTGGCGGAGTTGCGCACTATCTCCACACCCGGCGTGCCTGCCGGGACCAGCAGCATGGACATCCTGCGATGGGGACCCGCCTCGGGGTCGGTCACCGCCATCACGATGAGGAACTCTGCATAGCGCGCGTTCGACGAGAACCATTTCTCTCCGTTGATCACCCACTCGTCACCGTCCTGATGCGCCGCGGTGGTGAAGGATGTGGGATCGGCGCCCCCGGTAGGTTCGGTGATCGAAAAACAGGAGACGATGTCCCCGGCCAGGAGCGGTTGCAAATACCTGGCCTTCTGTTCGTCCGTGCCGAAGTGAGCCAGGATCTCGGCGTTTCCGGAGTCTGGCGCCTGACTGCCGAAAACCACAGGAGCACAACGTGATCGACCGACAATTTCGTTCAGAAGTGCAAGCCGCAGCTGCCCGTAGCCCTGTCCCCCGAGTTCCGGCCCCAGGTGAGCCGCCCACAAATCGCGATCTTTGACCTGCTGTTGCAACGGGCGGATCAGTTCATTGCGTAGCGGATCGTGCACGTCTGCGGGATGCCCCAGCAGGAGATCAAGCGGTTCGATCTCCTGGGTGACGAATTGATCTACCCATACGAGCTGCTTTTCGAAGTCTGGATCGTTCTCGAAGTACCACTCCACAGTGGACACGCACCTTCCGTCCGTCAAGGACCCTGACCGTACTACCATCCTGTATCCAGGATGCAACTTGCATAGTAGGCTGTGTTCTGTGACACATCAACTTCCCTGTTGCCTCCAGGCACTGCGGAACTTCACACGGATCCAGGATGCAGGAGGCGGACAATGCGGCTGACAAATGGTCAACGCCTGAAGAGCGTCGTCGATGCCACCGAGGTGATCGTCGTGCGCGCCCCCGGCCAGGACATCGACGTCACCTGCGGCGGCCGATCGATGATTCCCATCGACACCGAGCACCCAGGCGATCTTGGTGTCGAGGACGGGTGGAGCGGCGAGACGCTCATCGGCAAGCGGTACGCCCACGACGACCTGGGGCTGGAGCTGCTGTGCACCCGCGGCGGGCAGGCGGCACTCGGTGTCGACGGTCAGGTGCTTGGGATGAAGCAGGCAAAGGCGCTCCCCGCGTCCGACTGAGCTTTCCGACTTACTGCGAACGGAACAACCCATGAATATGCCCGACGAACCCTGCGTGATCGCACTCGCTGAAATTCCCCACTGACGCTCATCGAAGTTCCCCACCCGTGTGGCTCCGCCGAGAAGGGCGGGCCTCCCTCGAAGCTGCTGGTGTCTGACGCCAGTTGCTCCATCGAAGGAGGCCCGCTTTC
>NZ_JACBJQ010000045.1 GCF_013404075.1 Mycolicibacterium vinylchloridicum | reverse complement strand
TTGAGGACAGGGGGTGTCGTCGGCAGCGTCAGAGGTGAATAAGAGACAGGGCGCGGCCGGGGCGGGCGCGGCCGCGCCGGCCGGGGCCGACGCCGGAGCAGCCGGGGCCGGGGTCGAGGCGGTATCCAAGCCGGGCACATTGCCGACGATGGCCTTGACCTTGTTGACCAGATCCTCGGGCGAGGCGGGGCTGATGTCCTGGCCGTTGAGCCGAATGGTCGGCGTCGCGGAGATCTTGGCCGCCGCGGCCAGCCCCTCGACCATGTCGCTGTTCTTACCGGAGTTGATGCACTGCGAAACCTTGTCGGTCGGCACGCCGGCCTGGCGGGCGGTTTCGATCAGCGCGGTGTTGTCGGGGGCATTGCCCGAACCCTCTTCGGGCTGCTGGGCGAACAGCGCGCCGTGGAACCGCAGGAAGGCCTCCTTGTCCACGTCGGCCACGCAGTAGGCCGCGTTGGCGGCGCGCGTGGAGTAGTTCTTGTTGAAGGACGAATTCAGGATGGCGACCATGTAGTAGTCGGTGGCCACAGCGCCGCTGTCGGTGAGTTTGGTGATGGTCGGACCGAACACCTTCTCGAACTCGCGGCAGTGCGGGCACTGGAAGTCCTCATACAGCGACAGGACCGCCTTGGGCTCGTCGCTGCCGTCCTTCTTGATCAGCTGGCTGGAGGCGATCCGTACGGCCTGCGCGTTGCCGTTGCCCTTGTTCTTGTCGTGACCCATCACGATGTAAAGCACCAGGCCGACGGCGAAGATGACGACGATCGCGGTCAGCCCCAGCTGGATGAACAGGTTGCGCTTGCGATCCTGGGCTTTCAGGTCGTAGCGGGGCGCGCTTTTCTTATTGGTGGCCACGGGTCGGCTGGTCCTCGCTGTCATGACTCGGTGTTGGCGCCTCCTAGAGTACCGGCGGCGCGTCCGAGCCCTTGTCATTCCCCGGGTCGCTTCGCTCCAGCCCGCCGGAAGTCATTCCCCGGGTCGCTTCGCTCCAGCCCGCCGGAAGTCATTCCCCGGGTCGCTTCGCTCCAGCCCGCCGGAAGTCATTCCCCCGGTCGCTTCGCTCCAGCCCGCCGGAAGTCATTCCCCGGGTCGCTTCGCTCCAGCCCGCGTCAGCCGCGCGCCAGGTGGGCGCGCAACGCCGAGATCATCTCCGCGTTGCACCGGCTGACCTGCCCGCCCAGCACATTCATGTTGAGGAAGGCGTGAGTCATCGGGCCCATCCGTCGCGCGTCGACCATGACGCCCGCCGCGCGCAGCTTCTCCGCATACTGTTCGCCCTCGTCGCGCAGCGGGTCGAACCCGGCAGTGACCACCAGTGCCGGCGACAACCCGGCGAGGTCGTCGGCCAGGAGCGGGGAAACCCGCGGGTCGGTGACCTCGAGGCCGGACCCGCCTACGTAGGCATCCTGAAACCAGTCCATGTTGCGCTTGGTCAGCAGGAAACCCTCGGCGAACAACGTGCGCGAGGTGCTGTTTCCCCGCAGGTCGGTGGCCGGATAGATCAGAAATTGCAGGGTGGGCAGCGGCGCACCGGCATCGCGGGCCTGCCGGGTCACCACCGCTGCGAGGCAGCCGCCTGCGCTGTCACCACCGACCGCCACCCGGTCGGGATCGGCGCCCAGCGCGGTGGCATGCTCGCGCGCCCAGAGGTAGGCGGCGTAACAGTCCTCGACGGCCGCGGGCGCCTTGTGTTCCGGGGCCAGTCGATAGTCGATGGCCAGTACGTTGATCCCCGCATCGCGGCAGATCAGCCGGCACGCCGAGTCGTGGGTTTCCAGGTCCCCGAAGACGAATCCACCGCCGTGGAAGAAGACCAGCAGCGGGGCGCCGGTGTCGCCGGCGGGACGGTAGTGGCGCGCGGGGATGTCCCCCGCCGGTCCCGGGATGGTGACGGGTTCGATGCCGGCGGCGTGGACGTCGGGCTCGTCGAGACTGGCCGTGGCTTCCCGGTTCTGCCGCCGGGTCGCGATCGGGTCACCGGGGACCGCCAGACTGCTCATGCCGACCGCCCGCTGCGCGATGAGCATCATCTGGATCGAGGGATCCAGGGTGTTGCCGTCGATCGTGATTTCCCGGCCGCCGGACAGCAGGCGCTTGAGGCCGCTCGGCAGACGCGGGATGACCAACACCCCGGCACGGCTGCTGACCGCCCGCGCCCGGGTGGCAAACCGGCTCTCTGCCATCACTGCTCCCCTCACTTGTGGTGTGGTCGGCATTGCCGCAGCGTACGGGACCTGCGCCGGCAGCGGTCTGGCAGCCTTAGGCCAGGCCGGCCGACTGACGTATCCGCAAATTTGGCTCGGTATCTGCCACGGCGCGCCGGGCCTGCTCAGACGACATTTCGATCTGGGTACTATCGTCTCCCAAGTCGGTTGACCCCGGAGCCGATGTGGCCGGGTCCTGTCCCCGACACACTTCGACTCCACAGGCAGGTGACATGACGCCGGCGGCCACAATCCCCACCGTCACGCTCAACGACGACAACACGATCCCGGTGCTTGGCCTCGGCGTCGCCGAGCTGTCCGCCGAGGAGGCCGAGAGCGCGGTGGCCAGTGCCCTGGAGGCCGGGTACCGGCTGATCGACACCACCACGGGCAATGAACAAGCCGTCGGACGCGCCATCGCCGCATCGGGCATTCCCCGCGACGAACTGGTCATCGCCACGAAGCTGGCCACCGAGGATCAGGGATTCCAGTCCTCGCAGGACGCGGTCAAGGCCAGCCTCGAACGCCTCGGCCTGGAGTATGTGGACCTCTATCTGCTGGATTGGCCGGCCGAGCAGAACGGCAAGTACATCGACGCCTGGGGCGGCGTCATGCGGTCCCGCCAGGACGGCCTGATCAAGTCGATCGGTGTCGCGAACTTCTCTCCCGAGAACCTGTCGGACATCATCGACTTGAGCTACTTTCCGCCGGTGGTCAATCAGGTCGAGCTGCATCCGCTGCTCAACCAGACCGAGCTGCGCGCGGTGCACGCCGAGCATTCGATCATCACCGGCGCGTACATCCCGCTGAGCGAAGGCACGCTGGCCGAGAATTCATCGATCGCCGAAGTGGCTGCGGCACACGGTAAATCACCGGCACAGGTGCTGATCCGCTGGAGCCTGCAGCTCGGCGCCGTCGTCATTCCCGGTTCAACCACGCCGGCGCAGATCACACAGAATGCCGACGTGTTCGACTTCGAGCTGACCGACGCCGAGATGGCGACCCTCAACGGGCTCGACGACGGGACCCGGTTCCGGCCGAACCCGACAAGCTGACCAACTAGCCGTCAAGCAGCCAGTCGTTCGGGCTGAACAGCTCGCAGTGCACGCGCCCTGGCGCGATACCCCGGGCGGTCAGCTGAGCGCGCACCGCCTGCACGAATCCCGCATTGCCGCAGAGGTAGATCTCGGCGTCGTCGGCGATCTCGACACCCTCGAGGTTCATCAGCCCCTCGCGGGTGCCGGCGCTGTCGGGCTCGACCCCCTCGGCGTACCACAGCTGCAGAGTCGCGTTGGGCAAGATGTCGACCAGTTCCCGGTGCCGCTTGCGCAACGGATGGCTGTCCTCGCTGCGGTCGGCGTGCAGAACCTGCACGGAAGCCTGGTATCCCTGCGCGACAAGATATTCCAGCAAGCCGACCATCGGAGTGATGCCGATACCGGCGGAGATCAGGACCACCGGCGCCCCGCTATGCGGTTTCGGTAGGTCGCCGAACGGCACCGTGACGTCGAGCAGATCGCCCACGCGCACGCAGCTGCGGATCCAGTTGGACACCTCGCCGGCCGGGTTGGGTCCGTCGGCGTCCACCGGCTTGACCGCGAAGGTCAGCTCGCCGGCACCCGGCGCATTCAGCAGGCTGTACTGGCGCAGCTGACGTGCACCGTCGGGCAGCGTCACGCCCACCGAAACATACTGTGCGGCACCCGTGTTGGAGTTCCCGTCACCGCGAACAGTCAGCAGGACGGCGCCGGAGGGGTCATCTTCGCGGGCGGTGACCCGCAGCCGGCGGAACACGTCGCCGTCGTCGACGCCGGCGTCGCGGTACAGCTCATGCTCCAAGCCGATCAAGGTGTCGGCCATGATCCAGTACACCCGGTCCCACGCCGCGGCGACCTCGGCGGTCACCGTGTCGGAACCCAGCACCTCGACGATCGCGGCGAACAGGTGCTCGTGCACGATCGAGTACTGGTCGGCGGTCACCCCCAGCGAGGCATGCTTGTGGCCGATGCGCGACAGCAATTCGCTCGGGTTCGGAAGATCCGGATTCACCAGGTGCGTGGCGAAGGTCGCGATCGACGCTGCCAAGGCGCGCTGCTGCGAGCCCTGAGCCTGGTTTCCGCGGTTGAACAGGGTGCGCAGAAGTTCAGGATGACGACCGAACATCCGGCGATAGAACTCTTGCGTGATCTCGTCGACGTGTGCACCGACGAGCGGCAGTGTCGCCCTGATGATCTCGGCGTGCCCGGGCTCCAGTTCCTGAACCTCGGCCGCTTCGGTGGTGGTCATCGGTGTTTCCTTTCAGTTGTGAGTTGCAGTGCTCAGTTGCAGAACGACCGGCAGCGACGTGCTGCCGACGAGATCAGCGATGGTGTAGCGGTCGAGTTCGGCATAGAACGCCTCTTTGGCGTCGGCGAGCACCCGTCGCAACCGACAGCCCGCGATCAGCGGGCACGCGGACTGCCCGGTGCAGTCGACGACTTCCCGGTCGCCTTCGAGCTGACGCACCAACCAGCCCAGCGATACCTCCCGGCCGGCGTCGGTGAGGTCCAGCCCTCCCGCCCGGCCGCGCCGGGCGCGCACCAGCCCCATTTCGGTCAGTCGGGACACCGCCTTGGCGACGTGGTTCTCCGAAGCGCCGGCGGCGGCGGCCACGGTTCTGGTGGTGACGCGCTGCTCACGTGCCTGTCCGGTGGCCAGCAGCATCATGGCCCGAAGTCCCAGGTCCGTGAAGCGTGTGAGCTGCATGAATGCGACGCTAGTTTATTGCGCATCGCCAATGCGTATTTAACGGGTGTGGGCTTGAATACTACGAATCGTGCGGTTTTTTGACCTGCGGTGACGACCGTCGCTCGGCAGAAGTCCCGCCGCGATCAGCCCTTCGGACAGGTGGCCGCGGCCTCGCGCAGTTCGTCGGCCGACCCCTGGTCCACCGGAAGCGAGTAACCGCGCAGCACGGCTGCGAACTGCACCGCGTACTGGCACCAGAACGCATGGTTGGGCGGCATCCAGGCGCCCGGCGGCTGATCACCCTTGTCCTGGTTCACCTGCCCCGCCACTGCCAGCAGGTTGGCCGGGTCGTTGGCGAACCGAATCCTGACGTCCTCCGGCCAGTCTCGCGCACCCATGTCCCACGCGTAGGCCAGCGGCACCAGATGGTCGATCTGCACTGCGGCACCGACCTGCGCACCGCGGGTGAACGGAATCGCTTCGCTCGTATACGGATCGTGCAGGACGCCGGTGGCCACCGCTTGCGGGCAACGCTTGATCGCGACATAGGTCTTGTCGACCAGATCGCGGTCGAGGATGTCGTTACGGGTATCGCAGCCGTTGTGTCCGCCCGGCGCGGAGTTGTCGTCGTCCCAGGCATCGCCGAATGCCGCGCGCCGGTAGTCGTTGCCCCGCACCCGTTGCGGGACGATCGTGATGCCGCCCAGCACATCGGTTCCGGGTGCGACGGTCGGCACGTCGGCGCGCGCGACCACCGGATCGGCATCGCCGGCCGAGGATCTCACCTGCACCGCGACGATCACCGACAGTGCGGCGATCACCGCAAGCCAGATGACCGTGCGCCGCCTCATGACTTGTCCAGATAGTCGATGCGGTCACCACCGGTGAACTGCCCGGCCAGGATCGCCATACCGCGGTTGTCGGGATCGTGTGCGTAGATCGTCTGGGCCACTTCCCGGGCGTCCACGATGACCTCGAGATGTTCGGCCAGCGACAGGAAGCGCAATGTGATCGGCCGTCCGGACTGGTTGAGCCCCAAGACATCTCCCTCGCGGCGCTCCTGCAGATCGAGGTCGGCCAGCGCGAAGCCGTCCAGGGTGCCTGCCACCGCGGTCAACCGCTCGCCCGCCTTGGATGCTGCCGGAAGCTTGGTCGCCAGCAGGCACAGGCTGGCATGCGACCCGCGCCCGATGCGGCCGCGCAGCTGGTGCAGCTGGCTGATGCCGAACCGGTCGGCGTCCATCACCACCATCACGGTCGCGTTCGGCACGTCGACGCCGACCTCGATCACGGTGGTGCACACCAGGACGTCGATATCTCCGGCCCGGAACGAGGCCATCACCGCGTCCTTTTCGTCGGCGGGCAGCCGCCCGTGCATGAGGCCCAGCCGCAGCCCCGACAGCGGCCCGTGACCGAGGTGCTTGAACAACGTCAGGACGGTCTCGGCGGGCGGTCCGTCGGATGCCGTGGCGGTCTTGTCGTCCTCGTCGATACGGGACGCCACGACATAGGCCTGCCTGCCCTCGCCAACCTCTTCGATGATCCGCTGCCACGCCCGGGCCAGCCATTGCGGCTTGTCCTTGATGAAGATCGTGTTGGTGGTGATCGGCTGGCGGCCGCGCGGAAGTTCGCGCATGGTCGAGGTTTCCAGGTCGCCGTACACCGTGAGCGCGACCGTGCGCGGGATCGGCGTCGCCGTCATCACCAGCAGATGAGGGGTCAGACCGTCGGGGGCCTTGGCGCGCAAGCGGTCTCGCTGCTCGACCCCGAACCGGTGCTGCTCGTCGACGACGACGAAACCCAGCCGGTGAAACTCCACCGACTCCTGCAGCAGCGCGTGGGTGCCGATCACGATGCCCGCCTCCCCCGCCGCCACCTCGTCGCGCACCTGCCGCTTCTGGGCCGCCGACATCGAACCGGTCAGCAGCGCCACCCGGGTCGCGGCTTCCTCACCGCCGAGCTGACCGGCCATCGCCAGCGGACCGAGCACATCGCGGATCGACCGGGCATGCTGGGCGGCAAGGACTTCCGTCGGTGCGAGCAGCGCGCACTGGTAACCGGCGTCGACCATCTGCAGCATCGCCAGCACCGACACGATCGTCTTGCCGGAGCCGACCTCGCCCTGCAGCAACCGGTTCATCGGCTTGGTCGCCGCCAATTCACCCGATACGACACCGAGCACCTCGCGCTGCCCTGCCGTCAGCTCGAATGGCAGTCGCTGCATCAACCCGGCGGCGAGTCCGCCGTCACGCCAAGGCGCCGGCGGCCCGGATTCGCCGAGCTCGCCGTGCCGGCGTTGCGCCAGCGCCCACTGCATGCCGACGGCCTCGTCGAACCGCAGTCGCGCGCGAGCGGCCTCGCGTTCCGGCTCCCGCTCGGCCACGTGAATGTCGCGCAGCGCGGTACCCTCGTCGATCAAACCACGCTGCTCCACAACGGTTTTCGGCAGCGGGTCGGCGATCGGGTCGAGCACGGCAAGCACCTGCTGTACACAGGCATAGATGTCCCAGCTCTGCAGCTTGGAGCTGGCCGGGTAGATAGGGAAGAAATCGCGCTCGAACGCCGACATCGCGAGTTCGCCGCTCTGCGACGTCGAGGTGTCCGCGATCGCCTTGAGCGACTTGCTGCCGAACACCCGGCCCTTCGGGGAGTTCAGCACCAGGAAGTCCGGATGGGTCAGCTGCATGTTGCCCTTGAAGAAACCGACCTCCCCCGACAGCATCAGCCGGACGCCTTCCACCAGATCCTTTTTCAGGTATTTCGCGTTGAAGAACGTCGCGGTGACCTTGCGTCGCCCGGTGCCCAGTGTGATCACCAGGTATTCGCGTTTGGGCTGGCGGTTGGTCCAGCGGACCTCGGCCTTGTCGATCTCGCCGACCAGGGTGATGTGCTCACCCTCCTTCGGCGGCACCTCGTCCTCGCCCCAGACCGACATCCCGTGGATGTACTTGCGCGGGTAGTGCCGCAGCAGATCGTCGACACTGCGGATGCCGAACACCTCGTCGAGTAGGCCGGCCGCCTTGCCGCCCAGGATCCCGTCGAGCCGGTCGCCGAGGCTGACCACGACTACTCCACCCCGATCAGCAGTGCATCGCCGCGGTGCCCCGTCAGATAGGTCGCGAACTCGATACCGGGATGGCGGCGGTGGACGTGTTGCGAAAGCACCTCGGCAACAGCCGGATCGGTGTCGCCACCGATCAGGACGGTCACCAGTTCACCGCCGGCCACCAGCAGCAGATCGATCAGTCCGGTGGCCGCGCCGGCCACATCGTCGGCGACCACCAGCACCTCGTCGCCGGCGATGCCGAGGCCGTCACCGGGTTCGCAGGTGCCGGCCCAGGTCAGCGCCTGCTCGGCGGCTGTACGCACCGAACCGTGCCGGGCCGCGGCCGCCGCCCTGGCCATCGAGAAGCCGTCGTCGACGGCTTGGCGGCCCGAGTCGTGGACGGCCAGAGCGGCCAGCCCCTGCACCATGGACCCGGTCGGCAACGCGACCACGTCTATCCCCCAACCGATTCCGGCCGTGCAGCCGGCGACCAATTCCTCGGCCGCCACGTAGCCATTGGGCAGCACCATCACCTGAGCTGCTCCGGTGTCGACGAGCGCGCGCACGAGCTCGCGGGCGGTGACGCCGTTGGCCGGGTCGGCCAGTGCGGCGTCCGGCCGCAGGACGCTGGCGCCTTCCTGATCGAAAAGCTCTGCGGCGCCGTCACCGTCGACGACGGCCAGCACGGCGCGATCGCGGCTCCAGCTGCCGGGGGACACCCGGGCCGGGCCGGCGCTCAGCACCGAGATCTGAATGCGGCTGACCGCACCGGCGTCCAGCCCGGCTTCCACCGCGGCACCGGCGTCGTCGGTGTGCACGTGCACCGAATAGCGATCTGCTTCTTGGGAGGCGGCGATGGCCACCGAGTCACCGAGCTGCTCCAGCCGGGTGCGTAACGGGTCGAGAGCGGCGGCGTCGCAGTCGGCGAGCAGGTACATCACCTCGAATTGGGGTGGGCATTGGATCTGGGTGCGGTGGCGACCGTGCTCGAGGCGCGGCGGGCCCGGTTCGTAGGTATCCCGATGGGGCGCATGTCCGGTGACGGTGGCGGTCAGCGCGTCGATGAGAACCAGGAACCCGCGCCCACCGGCGTCCACCACACCGGCGGCGGCCAGCGCGTCGAGCTGATCGGGTGTGCGATCCAGCGCCGCGACGCCGGCGTCGCCGCCGGCGGCCAGCGCCTCGGCCAGTCCCGCACCCTCGGCGGCGCGCTGCTGGATCGCTTCGGCGACCGACTGCAGGACCGACACGATGGTGCCGGCCACGAGCTCACCCCCCATCGACGACACCACCAGCCCGACGGCGTGCCGCAGCGCGGCCCCGAGCAGGACGGCGTCGATGTCGGCGAGCGAGCCGTCGGTGTCCTCGGCCGCCGATGCGGTCACGTCGGCCAGGGCGCGCAGGATCTGCGACAGGATCACCCCGGAGTTTCCGCGGGCACCGTGCAGCGCACCCTCGGACAGCGCCGCGGCCATCAGGCTGACATCGCCAGACCCGGCGGACTTCGCGGCCTCCAGCGCCGAGCTCATGGTGAACAGCAGGTTGGTGCCGGTGTCGGAATCGGCCACCGGGAAGACGTTGAGCCGGTTGATCTCGTCGGTGTGGGTGATCAGATCGCCGACGGCGGTGTGGGCCCAGTCGCGCAGGGCCGATGCATCCAGCCGCCGGTCCGGCATCGGCACCTCCTCACGATCCCGGCACACCACACGGCCGTGTCGCGCCAGCCTATCCAGTTCACCCGACAGTTCGACGCCAGCGGGACGCCCACCGGTGCGCTGTTACGATCGTCGCAGGTCAACGACGTTTGAACGGATGGGCCCAGCGCCGGCCCTGGCGCATTTTGGCGTTCAGTTCACCGGACGGCTATCCTGGTCAGGTTGTCGGGTCACCCGTTTCGGTCGTTGGCCCCCAGGAACACGTTCGATAGAGGAGTTCTACATGGCTGCCGTGTGCGACGTCTGCGGAAAGGGCCCCGGCTTCGGCAAGTCGGTGTCGCATTCCCATCGCCGGACCAGCCGTCGCTGGAACCCGAACATCCAGACCGTGCACGCCGTGACCCGTCCCGGCGGCAACAAGCAGCGCGTGAACGTCTGCACGTCCTGCATCAAGGCCGGCAAGGTCACCCGCGGCTGATTCGCCCCCTGCGGCCAAACCGACGTTTGGCCGCACAAGGTCGAGAAAACTCCTGCGCAACGTCGATCTCGACGTTGGTATTAAGGAAGGCGCCAGTCGATCGGCTCGGCGCCCATTCCGGTCAGCAGTTCGTTCGCGCGGCTGAACGGCCGCGAGCCGAAGAATCCCCGTGACGCCGACAGCGGCGACGGATGCGGCGACTCGATCACCATGCAATCGGCGCCCAGCATCGGCTTCAGCGTCGACGCGTCACGCCCCCACAGAATCGCCACCATCGGCTGGTCGCGGGCGACCAGTGCGCGGATGGCACATTCGGTGACCGCTTCCCACCCCTTGCCGCGGTGCGACGCCGGGGCGCCGGGCCGCACGGTGAGAACTCGGTTGAGCATCATGACGCCGCGCTGCGACCACGGTGTGAGGTCGCCGTTGGACGGCTCCGGGTAGCCGAGGTCGGCGCGGTATTCGCTGAAGATGTTGGACAGGCTGCGCGGCAGCGGCCGCACCTCAGGGGCCACCGAGAAACTCAGGCCCACCGCATGCCCCGGTGTCGGATACGGATCCTGGCCGACGATCAGCACCCGCACCTCGGCGAGCGGGAAGGTGAAGGCGCGCAGCACGTTCGGCCCGGCGGGCAGATAGCCCCGGCCGGCGGCGATCTCGGCGCGCAGGAACTGGCCCATCTGCGAGACCTGATCACTGACCGGTGCCAGCGCGCGCGCCCAGCCGTCCTCGACGAGTTCGCTCAGTGGCCGGGCGGTGGTCGTCACGAACGCCAACCTAACCCCTGCACTCAGTCGAAGGACTGCCAACCCGCCGAGCCCGCCCAAGGCCGCCCGTCAACCCGGACCTCGGGTGCGCCGTCGGCCACCGTGCCGATCACTCGCCAGCCCGGCGGCACCGCAGCGGGGAAGCACGCGACGAGCGCGTGATCTTCGCCACCGGCGAGCACCAGTGACAGCGGGTCGACACCGCCCGCCGTCGCCGCGGCGGCGACAGCCTCGACATCAGGCCCCAACCCATCGGAGCCGAGATCGATAGCCATCCCGGATCCTTCGGCGATATGTCCGAGATCGGCGAGCAACCCGTCGGACACATCGGTCATCGCCTCGGCGCCGGCTTCCGCGGCCACGATGCCCTGTCCGTAGGGTGGGCGCGGCACCACATGCCACCGGCGCAGCTCGTCGAAGCCACTAATTCCTTTGTGCCACAAAAGATATCCCGCAGCAGAGCGGCCGAGTTCTCCGGCGACAGCGACCACCGAGCCAGCCCGCGCGCCGCTGCGTAACACCGGAGCCCGTCCACCCAGATCGCCGAGTGCGGTCACCGACACCACCCACTGCGGGCTGGCGACCAGGTCCCCGCCGACGATCCCGGCGCCCAATGCCAAAGCCTCCTGCCACATTCCGTCGGCCAGTGCCTGCACCCGCGACACCGCAGTGTCCGGCGGAGCGCCGAACCCGACGACGAATGCGCTGCACCGCGCGCCCATCGACTCGATGTCGGCGGCGTTCTGCGCGATGGCCTTTCGGCCCACGTCATGCGGGGCCGACCAGTCCAGCCGGAAGTGCCGGCCCTCCACCAGCATGTCGGTGGTGACGACGACCCGCCCGTCGGGCGTGCTCACCACCGCCGCGTCGTCCCCGGGGCCGACACTCACCCCCGAGGGCTGACGGCGATCGGACACCAGCCGGTCGATCATTCCGAACTCGCCCAACTGCCGCAGGGTGGGTTCACCGGAGCCGGTCACGACGCCTCCCCTCCTGCCGCACACACTGATCGGTCCGGCAACCTGCGGTAGGTTTTCCGAGACGGCCTTCGGACACGTCAGTCTAGGGCGGCACCGCACACGGGCGAACATCGAGACGAGGAGGCGACGGGTGGTTGAGGCTTACATGCTGATCCAGACCGAGGTCGGCCGCGCCGAGGTGGTCGCCAAGCAGGTGGCAGCGGTGCCCGGTGTGCTCTCGTCGGAATCCGTGACCGGACCGTATGACGTGGTCGTGCGGGTCGGCGCAGCCAGCGACGACGAGCTTGCCGCCACCATCGTGCCCAGCATTCAGCAGATCACCGGGATCACCCGAACGCTGACCTGCCCCATCGCCGATGCCGACTGAGCCTGACCCCGTCACTACCGACGAACACACCCCGGACGGCCCACCCCGCGCCCTGCTGATCGCCGCCGTGGTGGTCGCGGTCGGCGCGATCGCCGCAGTCCTGGCAATCGCGGCCACCCGCCAGCCACCCGTCCAGCCGGTGGTGATCGCGTCGGTTCCTGCACCCAAAGCCGACTCCTCGACCTGCCGGGCCCTGCTCGACACCCTGCCCGCCAACCTCGGCGAGTTCAAACGCGTCGCCGCGGCAGACCCGGTGCCGCCAGGAGCTGCGGCATGGCGTGGCTCAGCCGACAACTTTCCGGTCATCATGCGATGCGGCATCGACCGGCCTGCCGAGTTCGTGGTCGGCTCCCCCATCCAGATGGTCGACGCCGTGCAGTGGTTCGAGATCAACGACCCCGGCATCGACCGCAGCACGTGGGTCACGGTGGACCGCCCCGTCTACGTCGCGCTCACACTGCCCAAGGAGTCCGGGCCGGCGCCCATCCAGGCGTTGTCAGATCTGATCGCGCGCACCATGCCCGCGGTTCGAATCGATCCGAACCCGGCACGCTGAGTCAGCGCAGCCCGGTGCCGCGGGCCAGCGCGGTCTCGACCATGGTGCTCACCAGTGTCGGGTAGTCGATCCCGCTGGCCGCCCACATCCGCGGATACATCGAGATCGTCGTGAACCCCGGCATCGTGTTGATCTCGTTGACCACGGGCCCGTCTTCGGTGAGGAAGAAATCCACTCGCGCCAGACCCTGGCAGTCCAGCGCAGTGAATGTCTGAATCGCCAAGCGCTGCAACTCTTCTGCTACATCGTCGTCGACCTTGGCCGGCACGTCGAGTTCGGCGCCGTCGTCGAGATACTTGGTGGCGAAGTCATAGAAGCCGTCCTCACGACCCTGGACCCCCGCAACCCGGATCTCACCGATCGCACTGGCTTGCACTGAGCCGTCCGGGAATTCGAGAACACCGCATTCGAGTTCACGGCCTTCGATGGCCGCCTCGATGATCACCTTCGGGTCGTGACGGCGGGCATCGGCGATCGCCAACGGCAGCTCGTCGGCATTGTTCACCCGGCTCACGCCGATCGACGAGCCGCCGCGCGCGGGTTTGACGAACATCGGAAAGCCCAATCGGTCGATGTCATCCAGCGTCGGCGCCATCTGCTGTGCCCGCAGCACGATGTGATCACCGATCGGTAGGCCCGCTGCGGCAAGAAGTTTCTTGGTGAACTCCTTGTCCATGCCGGCCGCGCTGGCGAACACTCCGGCTCCCACGTACGGCACGCCGGCCAACTCCAGTAGACCCTGGATGGTGCCGTCCTCGCCGTACGGGCCGTGCAGGATCGGGAAGACCACGTCGACCGACGTCAGCATCTGGCCGGGGGTCTGCCCCAGCGACACCAGCTCGCCGCGCCGCAGCGGATCGGCTGCCAAGGCCAGCGCGGTCCCCGATTCCCCGGTGACCTCCGGCAGCTTCCGATCGGTGATGGCCAGCGTCTCGGGGCTGCCGTCGGTCAGCACCCACGAGCCCTCCGGGGTGATGCCGACGGCGACGACCTCGAAGCGTTCCGGGTCGAGGTTTCTCAGGATGCTGCCCGCCGATACGCAGGAAATGGCGTGTTCGGAGCTGCGGCCGCCGTAGATGACAGCGACACGGACACGAGGCCGGTCCGACGGCAGGCGGGACGTCACAACCTAGAGAGGCTACAGCCCAGGTGTTATCGGCACGATCCGGCGCCGTGAACAGGCATTTCAGCTCTCCAACGCGGCCAAGACATCAGCGACGACGTCATCGGTGTCCTCGATACCGGCCGAGATCCGGGCAAACCCGTCCGCCACCGGGTCGCCCCAGCGGGCGCGGCGGTCCACCGAGGTGTGGATACCGCCGAAGCTGGTCGATGCCACCAGCAGCTCGCTGCGCCGCACCAGGTCGTGCACCGCGGCCGCGTCAGCGAGTTCGACGGAGACCAGTCCCCCGAACCGGCGCATCTGGGCGACGGCCACCGCATATGACGGGTCGTCGGGCAATCCCGGGTAGCGCACCGACCGGATCCTGGGGTGCCGGTGCAGGGCGGTCGCCAGGGCCAACGCGTTCTGGCACTGCCGCTCGAAGCGCAGCCCCACGCTGCCCAGGCTGCGCGACACCAGCCAGGCCTCGAACGAGCCGAGGATCGCGCCGGAGAGCAACCGCTCCCGCTCCAGGGCCGCCATCAGCTCGGGGTGACTCCCCGCGGCATAGCCGGCCAGCAGGTCGCTGTGCCCCGAGAGCGCCTTGGTGGCACTGGCCACTACCAGGTCGGCCCCCAGCGACAACGGTTGCTGCCCCAGCGGTGTGGCGGTGGTGTTGTCGACAAGCAGCCGGGCTCCCCGGCGACGGCAGATCTGCCCGAGCCTGTGTAGATCCACGACGTCCAGCGCGGGGTTCGTCGGGGTCTCGGCCAGCACCACATCGGCTTCTTCGGCGGCCTGGTAGATCTGCTCGGAGCTCACCTCCCGAATCGTGACACCAAGTGGTGCAAGGCTTTCGGTGGCGTAACGGCGCACCTGGTAGTAGCCGTCGGCCGGAACAACCAGCACCGAACCAGGTTTGGCCGTCACCCGCAGCGCTGCGGTGATGGCGGCCATCCCGGACCCGAACGTCAGCGCGGCAGCGGCATCCTCCAGCTGGGCCAGCGCCGCCTCGAGCCGGTGCCAGCTCGGATTGGAGCCGCGCCCATAGGTGTTGGCCTCACTGCCCTCGTCTTCGGAAAGATGGAACGCCGAAGCCAGAACCGGGCCGGGCCCGACCGGCTCGCCCGGAATCGGCTGAGAACTCACGGCTTTGACGGCTCGAGTGGAATCGCCATAACGATCGCTCACGTCCGGTCACTCCGGTTTGGTGCTGCGGCCCAGCAGCAGGGCCACCGCCTGCCCGACCGACAAACCCTTGTGGCAGACCTGATAGACCGCATCGGTGAGTGGCATCTCGACGTCGTAGCTCGACGCCAATGCCAGGATCGATTCGCACGATGTGACACCTTCGGCCACATGGCCACCGGCGGCCAGCTGGGCTGCCTCCATGGTGCCGCCGCGGCCGAGCCGCTCACCGAAGCTGCGATTGCGCGAATGCGGTGACGTACAGGTGGCGACCAGATCGCCGACCCCGGCCAGCCCGGCCAGCGTCGCCGGCTTGGCGCCGACGGCGATACCCAGCCGCATGATCTCGGCCAGCCCCCGGGTGATGATCGCCGCCGCGGTGTTCTCCCCGAGCCCCACCCCGGCGGCCATACCGCAGGCCAACGCGATGACGTTCTTGCACGCCCCACCGATCTCGGTACCGATCACGTCGGCGTTGGTGTACGGCCGGAAGTATCCGGTGCTCAACGCGCGCTGTAGGGCGACTGCACGGCCGGAATCGGTCGAGGCCACCACCGTCGCAGCAGGCTGTCCGTGGGCGATCTCGTCAGCCAGGTTGGGACCGGAGACGACCGCGACCTGATTGGAATCGACGCCGGTGACCTGCACGATCACCTGACTCATTCGCATGAGGCTGCCCAATTCGATGCCTTTGGCCAGGCTGACCAGGGTGGCACCGTCGGCGATCAGGCCGCGCCAGTGTTCGAGATTGGACCGCAGGCTTTGAGAGGGCACGGCGAGCAGCACGGTGGTCAGCCCGTCGAGGGCCTCGGCCGGATCGGCGGTGGCACGGATCGCGCCCGGCAGCTCGATGCCCGGTAGATAAGGAGTGTTGGCATGTGTGGCGTTGATTTCATCGGCCACCTCGGCACGGCGTGCCCACAACCGGACCTCGGAACCGGCCTCAGCCAGCACCTTGGCCAGGGCGGTTCCCCAGGCGCCGGCGCCCATCACCGCGGCAGTTCCCACCGTGCTGGTCATGGTCATTAACGTAGCCCACGCCGCGGCGAGGATCGCCGACCAGGAATGCAGCGGCCCCGGACGACGCTGGAAGGATGGTGAACATGAGCGGCGCAGCCGATGTCGGCGTGATCATCGCGGTCAAGCGCCTCGTGGCAGCCAAGACCAGACTGAGCCCGGTGTTCGAAGCCGGCACCCGCGAACGAGTCGTGCTGGCGATGCTGATCGACACCATCACCGCGGCGCGAGCGGCCAGTGCCGTCCGGTCGATCACCGTCGTGACTCCCGACGAGACGGCGGCCGCGGCCGCGCGTGATCTCGGCGCGGCGGTGCTGAGGGACACCACGCCGGCATCTGAGCCCGACCCGCTGAACGCGGCGGTCCGATTCGCCTGGACCGCCGTAAGCGAGCAAGGCGCCAATACTGTTGTACTGCAAGGGGATTTACCTGCCCTGCAGACTCACGAGCTGGCCGAGGCGCTGACGCAGGCGCGATCACATCGGCGCAGTTTCGTGGCCGACCGCCACGGCAGCGGCACCGCGGCGCTTTTCGCGTTCGGCGCGCCGCTCGACCCGCTGCTCGGCCGTGATTCGGCGCGGCGGCACCGCGACTCCGGTGCGGTCGAACTGACCGGGGCGTGGCCCGGGCTTCGCTGCGATATCGACACCATCGAGGACCTGCAATCCGCGCGACTTCTCGGTGTCGGCGCAGCGACAACCAGGGCAATCGCACATCACTGATGGTTAACAACACCTGAACGCGCTTCGACTTTCGACTGCCGAGGTCCAAGCACCCTCTCCATGGGGGATGATCGGAATTGTGACCGAGACCGAAACCGAAGCCCGATCCACGGATGACGACTGGCAGCCCGGTGAGGCGCCGGAGGCCCCGCCCGCGGCCACGGACACCGCGGTCGACAACGAGCTGCCCGAGGATCGATACCTCAATCGCGAACTGAGCTGGCTGGATTTCAATGCCCGAGTGCTGGCCCTGGCGGCCGACACCTCACTGCCCCTGCTGGAGCGGGCGAAATTCCTGGCGATCTTCGCATCCAATCTCGACGAGTTCTACATGGTTCGGGTGGCGGGGCTCAAACGCCGCGACGAGATGGGGCTCTCGGTGCGATCGGCCGACGGCCTGTCCCCGCGCGAACAGTTGCGCCGCATCGGCGAGCGCACCCGGCAGATCTCATTGCGCCAAGCCCAGGTCTTCATCGAGTCGGTGCGTCCCGCACTGGCCGAGGAGGGCATCAGCATCGTCACATGGGCCGATCTCACCGACGCCGAGCGCAGTGAACTCTCAACCTATTTCCACGAGCAAGTGTTTCCGGTCCTCACCCCGCTTGCCGTCGACCCCGCGCACCCGTTCCCGTTCGTCAGCGGCCTGAGCCTGAACCTGGCGATCACCGTGAAGTCCCCCGACGACGGCGGCGAACACTTCGCGCGTATCAAGGTTCCCGACAACGTCGACCGGTTCGTGGAACTCAAGGCCGCCAACGGCGGGAGCGACATCGTCCGGTTCCTGCCGACCGAAGAACTCATCGCAGCGTTCCTTCCGGTGTTGTTCCCGGGCATGGAGATCGTCGAGCACCACGTCTTCCGGATCACCCGCAACGCCGACATGCAGGTCGAAGAGGACCGCGACGAAGATCTGCTGCAGGCGCTGGAGCGCGAACTGGCGCGACGGCGGTTCGGATCTCCGGTGCGTCTCGAGGTCGCCGACGACATGACCGAGCACATGCTCGGGCTCCTGTTGCGCGAGCTCGACGTCCACCCCGGCGATGTGGTGCAGGTCCCAGGGCTGCTGGATCTTTCGTCACTGTGGCAGGTGTACGGCGTCGACCGGCCGACGCTGAAGGATCGTCCGTTCGTGCCCGCCACCCACCCGGCCTTCGCCGAGCGCGAGACGCCCAAGAGCATTTTTTCGACGCTCCGCGATGGTGATGTGCTGGTACACCATCCCTACGATTCGTTCTCGACGAGCGTGCAGCGCTTCATCGAGCAGGCCGCCGCCGATCCGAATGTGTTGGCCATCAAGCAGACGCTGTACCGGACTTCCGGTGACTCCCCGATCGTCAACGCGCTCATCGACGCCGCGCAGGCCGGCAAGCAGGTGGTCGCCCTCGTCGAACTGAAAGCGCGTTTCGACGAACAGGCCAACATCAAATGGGCACGCACACTGGAAGATGCCGGCGTGCACGTGGTTTACGGGTTGATCGGACTCAAGACGCACTGCAAGACGTGCCTGGTGGTGCGCCGCGAAGGTTCGACGATTCGCCGCTACTGCCATATCGGTACCGGCAACTACAACCCGAAAACCGCCCGGCTGTATGAGGACGTCGGCTTGATCACCGCGTCACCCGAAATCGGCGCCGACCTGACCGACCTGTTCAATTCGCTGACCGGATACTCGCGCAAAGTCAGCTATCGCAATCTGCTGGTGGCTCCGCATGGCGTGCGCAAAGGCATCGTCGAACGCGTCGAACGCGAGATCGAGGCACACCGCCACGGCGGCAACGGCCGGATCCGGCTCAAGGCCAATGCCCTTGTCGACGAACAGGTCATCGACGCGCTGTACCGGGCCTCGCAAGCGGGGGTGCGGGTCGAGGTCGTCGTGCGCGGCATCTGCGCACTCAAGCCGGGCGCTGCTGGCTTTTCCGAGAACATCGTCGTGCGCTCGATTCTCGGCCGATTCCTGGAACATTCGCGGATCTTCCATTTCAATGCGATCAACGAGGTCTTCATCGGCAGCGCCGACATGATGCACCGCAATCTCGATCGCCGGGTCGAAGTGCTGGCTCAAGTCAAAGATCCGCGCCTGACCGGGTATCTCGACGAGATCTTCGAGTCGGCGATGGATCCCTCCACGCGATGCTGGGAACTCGGCTCTGACGGCCACTGGACAGCCTCGCCGCAAGACGGCCGACAAGTCCGCGACCATCAAGTGTGGCTGATGGACCGTCACCGGCAGCATTAGGTGCTTTCTCCGTTGCGACCCACCAAGTCCGGTCCCACGCAGGGACCCGAATTGATCTGCGGGAGTTGAGGTGGCCAAGCGAGCGTCACGTGACAGCTCAAGGTCCAAATCGACAAAGAAGGTAGCCGCCAAGAAGGGCAAGCCGCCCCAGCGCGTCATCCTCGCCGCCGGCGCGGCACTGTGGCATCACGACCCGGCCACCGGCGAACTGCGGGTCGCGCTGATTCACCGGCCTCGCTACGACGATTGGTCGTTGCCGAAGGGCAAAGTCGACCCCGGTGAGAATGAGCCGGTTGCCGCCGTACGCGAAATCTGGGAGGAGACCGGGCAGCGCTGCCATCTGGGCCGACGGCTGATCCAGACCCACTATCAAGTGGTGCAGGGCTCCAAGATCGTTCACTACTGGGCGGCCCGGGCACTCGGTGGCGAGTTCACCCCCGGAGCCGAAGTCGACCTGCTGGAGTGGCTTCCGGTCGACGCCGCAGTGGAAAAGCTCACCTATCCTCACGACCGGGACGTGCTCAAGTCCTTCACCAAACAGCCCGCCGATACCTCGACAGTCCTGATCGTCCGGCATGGGACCGCCGGCATCAAGTCCCGCTTCAAAGGCGACGACCGCAGCCGCCCCCTGGACAAGAATGGTCGTGCACAAGCGGAGTCGCTGGTCGGGCAGCTGATGGCGTTCGGGGCCACCGAGATCTACGCCGCCGATCGGGTCCGCTGTATTCAAACGGTCGAGCCGCTGGCGCAGGAGCTCGGAGTGACGATCACCGCGGAGCCCGACCTCACCGAAGAGGCTTACGCTGCCGACCCCGACGCCGCGCACAAACGTATCTCCGAGATCGCCGCCCGCGGTGGGACACCGGTGATCTGCACACAGGGCAAGGTCATTCCCTATCTACTGGCGTGGTGGCGCGGCACCGACAAGCCCGACAAATCGCGCAACCGCAAGGGCAGCACGTGGGTGCTGTCGCTCGACGGCGATCGGATCATTGCTGCCGACTACATCGCCAGCCCACTGGCGACCAGGCCCTGACACGCAAATACGCCGCGGGCGTTGAGCCCGCGGCGTATTCGACTGGTGAAACTTAGCGACGGCCCTTCTTGGCCGGAGCCTTCTTGGCCGGAGCCTTCTTAGCAGGCGCGGCCTTCTTGGCAGGCGCGGCCTTCTTGGCCGGAGCCTTCTTAGCCGGAGCCTTCTTAGCAGGCGCGGCCTTCTTGGCCGGAGCCTTCTTAGCCGGAGCCTTCTTAGCAGGCGCGGCCTTCTTGGCCGGTGCGGCCTTCTTGGCCGGAGCCTTCTTAGCGGGCGCGGCCTTCTTGGCCGGTGCAGCCTTCTTGGCCGGTGCGGCCTTCTTGGCTGCAACCTTCTTCACGACCGCCTTGCGGACGGCCTTCTTGGCGGCAGCCTTCTTGACCGGGCCGGCGACGGCACCGCGCTTGACCGCGGGGCCTTCCGACGGAAGCTTCTGTGCACCAGAGACGACGGCCTTGAATTGAGCGCCGGGACGGAAAGCGGGAACGGAAGTCGGCTTGACTTTGACGGTTTCGCCGGTGCGCGGATTACGCGCCACACGAGCCGCACGCCGCCGCTGCTCGAAAACGCCGAAGCCGGTGATGGTCACGCTGTCGCCCTTGTGCACCGCGCGCACAATGGTGTCAACGACGTTCTCCACCGCCAGAGTTGCCTGCCGACGATCTGAGCCCAATTTCTCCGTGAGTACGTCGATGAGCTCTGCTTTGTTCATTCAATTCCTCCGAAGCCAGTGGTCCACTTTGGACCGACTGCAGAACACGGTAAACCCAAGAGCTGCAGAATTCCAAGAGCCACGCCCAATTTCAGGCACTACTTAGGAGGATTTCAGCAATCCGGTTGCCGCCCTAGGGCGGTGATTCGAGGGGGCCTGAACCCCCCTTTGGGGGCGGGAATTCGGCGTCCCGCCCCGTTCAGGAAGGTGTCGAAATGCGCGGCTTCCAGCTTGGCCGACTCGCCTCGAAGGCTTCGATTTCAGCGAGTTTCCGCAGCGTAAGGCCTATATCGTCGAGGCCTTCCAGCAGTCTCCAAGCCGTGTAATCGTCAATCGTGAACGGCACCACGGCTGTTCCCGCGGTGATATTTCGATCTTGAAGATTGACAGTGATTTCCAGCCCCGGATTCTGCTCGATGAGCTTCCAGAGAAGTTCGACATCATCTTGAGCGACTTCGGCCGCCAACAGCCCGGCCTTGCCCGCGTTGCCGCGAAAGATGTCGGCGAACCGGGACGAGATGACGACCCGGAATCCGAAGTCCATGAGCGCCCAGACCGCATGCTCGCGTGACGACCCGGTGCCGAAATCCGGTCCAGCGACCAAAACCGAACCCCGGTCGAACGGACTCAGATTGAGAATGAACGAGGGATCGGTGCGCCAAGCGGCGAACAATCCGTCCTCGAAACCTGTTCGGGTGACTCGCTTCAAATACACCGCGGGAATGATCTGGTCGGTGTCGACATTGGACCGCCGCAGCGGAACGCCGATGCCGGTGTGAGTGTGAAATGCCTCCATCGTGGTTCTCCTTAGCAGGTCTAGTTGATGAGATCGGCGGGCGAGGACAGGGTTCCGCGCACGGCCGTCGCCGCGGCGACGGCCGGCGAAACCAGATGCGTCCGGCCGCCCTTGCCCTGTCGGCCTTCGAAATTCCGGTTGGAGGTGGACGCGCAGCGTTCGCCAGGCGCAAGTTGATCGGGGTTCATGCCCAGGCACATCGAGCAGCCTGCCTGACGCCAGTCCGCGCCGGCCGCGGTGAAGATCTCGCCCAGTCCTTCGGATTCGGCCTGAGCACGCACGCGCATCGAGCCCGGCACGATCAGCATCCGCACCCCGTCGGCGACTTTGTGTCCGCGCAGCACATCGGCGACCACCCGTAGATCCTCGATGCGCCCGTTCGTGCACGAGCCGACGAACACCGCGTCGACCGCGACGTCGCGCATCGGAGTGCCCGCCCGAAGGTCCATATATGCCAACGCCTTCTCGGCGGCCTGGCGCTCGTCATCGCTGGTCATCAATTCCGGGTCGGGCACCGCCGCCGACAGCGGAACACCCTGGCCGGGGTTGGTGCCCCATGTCACAAAGGGGCTCAGTGCTGTCGCGTCGATGTAGACCTCGGTGTCGAATTCGGCGCCCTCGTCGGTCTTCAGCGCCTCCCACGACGCCACTGCCGCATCCCAATCCGCGCCGGTCGGCGCGTATGGCCGGCCGCGCAGGAATTCATAGGTGGTCTCGTCGGGGGCCACCAATCCTGCTCGGGCACCGGCCTCGATGCTCATATTGCAGATGGTCATCCGACTTTCCATCGACAGCGATTCGATGGTGCTGCCACGGTATTCGATGACGTAGCCCTGGCCGCCGCCGGTGCCGATCTTGGCGATCACCGCCAGGATGATGTCCTTGGCACTCACGCCTGGCGGCAGCGCACCCTCGACATTGACCGCCATCGTCTTGAACGGCCGCAGCGGAAGTGTCTGGGTGGCAAGCACATGCTCCACTTCGGACGTACCGATACCCATCGCGATCGCGCCGAACGCGCCATGGGTGGAGGTGTGGCTGTCGCCACACACGATCGTCATCCCAGGCTGGGTCAGACCGAGCTGAGGGCCCATCACGTGGACGATCCCCTGCTCGACATCACCCATCGGGTGAAGCCGCACGCCGAATTCGGCGCAGTTGCGCCGCAACGTCTCGACCTGCGTGCGCGAGATCGGATCGGCGATCGGCTTGTCGATGTCGACCGTCGGCACGTTGTGATCTTCAGTGGCGATCGTGAGATCGGGACGGTGCACCGGGCGGCCGGCCAGCCGCAGCCCGTCGAAGGCCTGCGGGCTGGTCACCTCGTGGATGAGATGGAGATCGATGTAGATCAGATCGGGTTCACGCGCTGCACCGCTGCCGGCACCGGCGACGACGACGTGGTCGTCCCACACCTTCTCGGGCAAGGTCCTGGGCTTGTCGGACTGAGCCATGAGTTCTCAATTCATTCAGTGATTCCCGGAACGCAAGTATGGATATCTCACATTTCGGGACGCTAGTATCTCGATATGAGACAGGATAGCGGCATCGGCGTGCTCGACAAAGCCGTGGGCGTACTGCACTCGATCGCTGATTCACCCTGCGGGCTGGCCGAACTCTGTGAGCGCACCGGGCTCCCCCGCGCCACCGCACACCGGCTCGCCGCCGGCCTCGAGACCCACCGTCTGTTGGCCCGGGACAGCGCCGGGCGCTGGCGGCTCGGACCGGCCATCAGCGAATTGGCCGCCCAGGTCAACGATCCCCTGCTGGCGGCGGGCGCGGCGGTCCTGCCGAGGCTGCGCGAGATCACCGGCGAGAGCGTGCAGCTCTACCGCCGCGAGGGCACCAGCCGGATCTGCGTGGCCGCGTTGGAACCCCCTGCCGGGCTGCGCGATACCGTGCCCGTCGGCGCCCGACTGCCGATGACGGCCGGATCGGGCGCCAAAGTGCTGCTGGCCTATAGCGACAGCAGCACCCAGCAGGCCGTGCTGCCGACCGCGAAATTCACCGAACGCACCCTGGCCGAGGTCCGCCGCCGCGGCTGGGCGCAAAGCGCCGCCGAGCGCGAACCCGGGGTGGCCAGCATCTCGGCTCCGGTGCGCGACCGCACCGGCGCGGTGATCGCAGCGGTGTCGGTGTCCGGGCCGATCGACCGGATGGGCCGTCGGCCCGGGGCGCGCTGGGCGGCCGATCTGGTGGCCGCCGCCGACGCTCTGACGCGCCGACTGTGATCCCGGCGACAAGCGCGCACGACGGCCTGACAAACTGACGCGATGGGAACCAATCAGCGCAACCAGATCGTCATGTCGGATGCCGAGATCGCCGATTTCGTGGCACGTAGTCGCACCGGCACCATGGCGACCATCGGACTCGACGGCCAGCCCCATCTCGTCGCGATGTGGTACGGCGTCCTGGACGGCGAGATCTGGGTGGAGACAAAGGCCAAGTCCCAGAAGGCGGTCAACCTGCGCCGTAACCCGCGGGTCAGCTTCCTCATCGAGGACGGGATGACCTACGACACATTGCGCGGCGTCGCGTTCGAAGGTGTGGCCGAGATCGTGGAAGATCCGGACACCATTTTCAAAGTCGGCGTCAGCGTGTGGGAGCGCTACAACGGCCCCTATACCGACGACCTCAAACCTGCCGTCGACATGATGATGAACAAGCGTGTGGCGGTGCGCATCGTGGCCAACCGCACCAGGTCATGGGATCACGGCAAGCTCGGCATGCCGCCGATGCCGCTGGCCGGGTCCACCGCACCCACCGAATAGCCGAATCAGGACGGGCGGCTGTAGCGGTCACCGCGCCACCTGAAACTGTTGACGTATTTGCCCATGTCCATGGCCAATTCGAGGTTGGCACCCGACGGGTGACCGTCCCCGTAGTCGGGCCCGAATCGGTGATACGGGCCGACCGCGGCCGCGATCAGGGCGTAGTCGTGCTTGACTGCGGCCACGACGATCACCCGCAATCGGGTGTAGGTGGCTGACGAGCTGGTCGGAAATACGTCCGCGACAACGCCGTAGCCGGGTTGGTAGCCGACCGACGCGTTGGGGATTTCGTAGTCGACGACCGCTCCCTGGTACCTGCTCTCGATGAGCTGCTGCACGACCTGCTTGGCCGTGCGATCGCCGGCGGGCTCACCGGAGAACGTCAGCGTGCCGGTATCCCCACCGGTGTACCTGAGTTCGACACCGTTCACCCCTGGTGGATCGAAGGTGGCGTCGTAGGCGGACCCCTCGCCGGGATAGGCCACCGAGAACGCGCCGTCGTCGCCACTGAACCGCGGGTTGTTCTCCACCGGGATACCGAGCGGCGGCCGGCCGCAATCCGGTGGACAGACAAAGAGTTCCGGAGCCGGGGTGATCCGTGCCGACACGATGACCCCGGCGGCGACCGCCACACCCAGGCCCGCCGCCAGCCACCCCAGCACACCGGGGTAGCTCGATTGCCCTGCGGTACCGATCGCTTCGGGCGCCCGGTGGCCTGTCGCGGCCGCGACGACGAACCGCAGAACCAGCATCGCCACTGCGGCGATCAGTAGGTGCAGCACCCCGTACCACACCGACGAGAGCGGGATGACATCTACCACGCCCATCGCGGTCACCACGATCAGCACCAGAATCAGCGCGGTGGGAACGACCGACCGATGCCAGCGAGAAGCGTTGGCGGGCTTGGTAAACCACAGGGCAATGCCGATGATGCCGCCGGTCGCCACGCCCACCAGAGGCCACGCCACACCCTCGACCAACGCCTCGACCAGGAGACTGCTCACTGAGCGGTCCGGTGCGGTGACACCCATAGCCAGTTGCGGCATGAGCAATATCGCAGTGGCGACCCCGGTGAATACCGTTGCCCCGAAAGCCCCGATCGCGAAGCCGCCGAGGGCGTCGCGCGGCGAGCGGTCCGTCAGCCGCACCACCACCGCGGGCACGATCATCGCCCACGCTTCGCTGACGGGGACTGCCACGCCGAAGAGCAGGACCTGTCTGGTATCCGCCGGCGCACCCAGCGCCACGTCGTAGGCGCCGGCAACGATCGGACCGGCGATCAGCGCCCACCCGACTGCCAACCCCAGCCCCAGAACGCCGGATACGGCCACAGCGCGCAGCCCGACCGTGCGGACATCGATCTCACGCAGATAGATGGTGAACAACAGCGGGAGCCCGCACACCGCGGTCGCAATCATCGGCGCCTGCCAGCGCAGCGCGGCGAATGCCACCAGTGCCGTGACGAATACGAGAAAGGCGAGGCGAAACCGACTGCGAGAGTGCGTGGGCAGCCCCGGGAACAACGAACTCGTCAGCGACCAGCGAAGAATGGCCACGCCTATCCGCCACCGGGTGCGAAGCCCGCAGCCACTGATGAGGCCTTCTGCGCGTCGAGCAGGTTCTGCGCGAGGTTGTCGGCGATCGGGCTGCCCAATCCGGTCACCAGGTCATACCCGCGTTTGGGGTTGTCGACGGCGTTGCCGCCCAACGTGATGTCGTGAAATCCCGGCAGCCGCGATCCCTGCGCGACCCGATACAGGAGGGGATTGATATCGCCGAGCGGCCGGCCGCCGTGGTCGAGCAGATACTCGTTCATCAACGCCGCCATGCCCGCCCAGATCGGTGCGGCCTGCGATGTGCCCCCGCCGATCCTGATCTTCTGCCCGAACACGACCTGCATACCGGTGAACGGATCGGCCACCGCGGACACGTCGGGAACCAACCGGTGATCGGTATCCCGGTCGACGGCCACTGCGCGTTGATAGTCGGGGCGGGCGAACAATCGGGACACACCGCCGCTGGAGCCCTGCGACATCGGCACGTCCACCCAGGCCCACTCGTCCAACCACCTGCCGTTGGCGTCGGTGGACAGCGTGGTGCCGCCGACCGAGGTGACCTCGGGCAACGACGCGATGGTGTCGACGCCGACGTCGTCGGGCCCGGGTGCCGACGACCAGTCCTTGCCGCCTTTGCATTCCAAGCCGGCGGTGTCGCCGCTGGCATCGAACACCGTGATGCCCCGGCGGTGCGCTGCTGCCAGCGCCGCGCGCACCGGAGCGACGTCCGCCGCAGTGACCAGCGCCTCACACCCCCAGCCGATCGACAGACTCCACACCGAGCCCGGATAGTGCTGCGCCGCATCGTCGAACATCGCGCCGATCTTCTCGAAGGTGCCACCGCCCTCGAGCGTCGGACGCGCGTTCACCACCACCAGTCGGGCGTCCGGGGCGATGGCGTGCGCGATCTCGAGGTCCATCACCGCCTCGCCCTCGGGCGGCCCGAGCGGGCCACCGACCACGACGGGCGCGAACCGGGGCAGCCCCCACATGTCCGCGAACATGTCCAGGTCGCGCTGGTCGAAGCCGTCGAACACGTAGAACACCAGGGTTTGGCCGGCACCCCGGTAGCCGGCCGCCGCCAGCGGCGCCGCACTGTAGGCGGTCAGCAGATGCTGTGGCGTCAATCCGGGTCGGGGCACGTCCAACGGAACTGCCGGGCGTGCCATCCGATGTGGCAGATAACTCAGGATCCGTCCGACTTCGGTGACGTCGCCGCGCAGTTCCCGTGGCGGCATCGGCTGTCGAGGCGAGGCGTAGAACATCTGCCCCTGCCGCCCCCGGTAGTCGTGGACGGGCACCCCGAACGCGTCGGCGATGCCCGCTGCGGATCCGCTGACGATGGCGAAGTCATCGCCGTACCGCCAGCGCACCGCCAATCGGTGCGTGCCGGCCCAGGCGATCAGCGCCGTCGGACGCGCACCGTCACGCAACGTCACGGTGAGTTGAACAGCACTGACGCGCGAGGGTCCCAGGTTCGTCGACGCCGCCAGCAGCGACGCGTAGGGGCCGGTGATGACCGGGGCGACATGTGCGATCCGCACCGCCGACGTCCCCGAGGCCGGCCCAGAGGCGATGGCCGCCGCGAGCACCACCGTGGCGATCACGCCTGCCGCCCGGTATCGCTTCATCGGTGCCAATGTTGCGGCATGGCCGCCGCGGGTGCACACATTTGCTGCCGCACCGCATAGCCTGGGCCGAAACGACGAATCGCCCGGTCGATGACCGGGCGATTTGATTTGGTAGCCCCGATGGGATTCGAACCCACGCTACCGCCGTGAGAGGGCGGCGTCCTAGGCCGCTAGACGACGGGGCCAGAACCAAATCCGTGGCGCACCTCGCGGCGCACCGGGTAGCCAGCATAGCTCAGAGGCCGTTGCCGACATAATTGCTGGGGTACCAGGACTCGAACCTAGAATGAGGGAATCAGAATCCCTAGTGTTGCCAATTACACCATACCCCATGGGCTGCCTATAACCGCAGGTCAGACGCCTTTATCCCATCCTCGCGAGGGAGTGAAGGCCGGTGCCGTTGGTTGCGGGCCGACGAGCAGACTATCAAATATTTCAGCCGTCTTTTTCCACCACCCCGGCACGATCGCGCGCCGCCCGCAGTCGCTGCAGGCTGCGGTCACGACCGAGCAGTTCCAGCGACTCGAAAAGCGGCGGGCTGATCGTCGCACCTGTCGCGGCCACCCGGATCGGACCGAACGCCTTGCGCGGCTTGAGCTCGAGCCGCTCCAGCAGCGCGACCTTCAGCGCGTCCTCGATGGCCGGCGTCGTCCAGTCGGTCACCCCGGCTAGCGCGCTGATCGCCGCGTCGAGCACCGGCACCGCATCGGGGCCGAGCTCCTTGGCGGCGGCCTTCGGATCCAGCTCGTAGGCATCGTCATTGAAGAACTTCAGCAGCTCCCAGCCGTCGGACAGCACCACGATGCGGGTCTGAGTCAGCTGCGCGGCGACGGCGAAACCCGCTTCGTCGAGCGTGGTGTCGTGGCCGTGGGCCTCGAAGTAGGCCCGCAATCGCTTGGCGAACTCGGCCTCGTCCAGCCGGCGGATGTGCTCGGCGTTGATCGCGTCGGCCTTCTTCTGGTCGAAGCGCGCCGGGTTGGAATTGACGTCGACGACGTCGAAGGCGGCGACCATCTCGTCGAGGCTGAAGATGTCGTGGTCCTCGGCGATGCCCCAGCCGAGCAGCGCCAGATAGTTGAGCAGACCCTCCGGAATGAAGCCCCGCTCGCGGTGCAGGAAGAGGTTGGACTCCGGGTCACGTTTGGACAGCTTCTTGGTGCCCTCCCCCAGAACCGGTGGCAGGTGCGCGAATTCGGGTACCCGGTCGGCCACACCGATGCGAATGAGCGCCTGGTACAACGCGATCTGGCGAGGCGTGGATGACAGCAGGTCCTCACCGCGCAGCACGTGGGTGATCTTCATCAGTGCGTCGTCGACGGGATTGACCAAGGTGTACAAGGGTTCTCCGGTTCCGCGGGTCAGCGCGAAGTCGGGAACAGTTCCGGCGGCGAAAGTCGTTGTGCCGCGGACCAGGTCGTGCCAGCTGATGTCCTCGTCGGGCATCCGGAGCCGCACCACCGCGTTGCGGCCCTCGGCCGAAAAAGCGGCGCGCTGCGCGTCGGTCAGGTCCCGGTCGTAATTGTCATAGCCCAGTTTGGGATTGCGCCCGGCGGCGAGATGGCGCGCCTCCACTTCCTCGGGGGTCGAGTACGCCAGGTAGGCCGCCCCGGACTCCAGCAGTCGGTCCAGCACATCGCGATAGAGTTCGGTGCGCAGCGACTGCCGGTACGGCCCATGCGGGCCACCGACCTCCGGTCCCTCGTCCCAGTTCAGACCCAGCCAGCGCAACGCGTCGAGCAGTGCGGAATAGCTTTCCTCGGAGTCGCGCGCGGCGTCGGTGTCCTCGATACGAAACACGAACGTGCCGCCGGTGTGGCGGGCGTAGGCCCAGTTGAACAATGCGGTGCGCACCATACCGACATGCGGGATGCCGGTCGGCGACGGACAGAACCGCACGCGCACTGCGTCGTTGGTGGCCGCGGTCATCAAACACCCTTCCGGATCACGGGATTGGTCAACGTACCGATTCCCTCGATACTGACGCTGACGGTGTCACCGTTCTCGATCGGCCCGACACCTTCCGGTGTGCCGGTGAGGATGAGATCGCCCGGCAGCAGGGTCATGACCGCGGAGATCCACTCGATGATGGCCCCGATGTCGTGAATCATCAGCGAGGTCCGGCTCAGTTGGCGCACCTCGCCGTTGACCTCGGTGCGGATCTCCAGGTCGGACGGGTCGAGATCGGTAACGATCCACGGGCCCGTCGGGCAGAAGGTGTCGTGACCTTTCGCGCGCATCCACTGCCCGTCGGCCTTCTGCTGGTCACGCGCCGACACATCGTTGGCGATGGTGTATCCCAGGATGTTCTCGGCGGCGCGCGCGGCCGGCACGTCTTTGCACGGACGGCCGATCACGACAGCAAGCTCACCCTCGTGATGGACCGGTGAAGCATTGGCGGGCAATTGGATTGGCACGCCCGGGCCGATGATCGCGGTGTTGGGCTTGAGGAAGATGACCGGATCCTCCGGCGCCTCCCCGCCCATCTCCTCGATGTGGGCGGCATAGTTCTTTCCCATGCACACCACCTTGCTGGCCAGGATCGGCGCCAGCAGGCGCACGTCAGCCAACGGCCAGGTGCGGCCGGTGAAGGTCGGCGTGCCGAATGGATGCTCGGCTATCTCACGAACGATGTCACTGCCCGAGTCCCCTTCGATGCTGACGAAGGCGACCCCGTCGGGGCTGGCGATTCGACCGAGGCGCATTCCTCACAGCCTAGTGGGGCGCCCACGCTGCGACGAAAGGCCCCGATCGGGCGTTGAGTGAGCAGCCACGTTCGGCACCACTCGCACGTGCTCTGCGCCAACGCTCACCCAGAGCGGTTTCTCATGATGCGAGATAAGTGTTCAGCATCGTGAGACACGCGTGGAATCATGGCTCCATGCCCGTCGACACGATCAGCACCGTGCGGCGTTGGATGATGCTCGCGATCGCCTTGTTTGCGACGTTGTCCGCCAACGTCTTCATCAACGGCGCCGCCTTCCTCATCCCCACACTGCACGCCACGATGGGCCTCGACCTGGCCCAGGCGGGCCTGGTGTCGGCGATGCCGAGCTTCGGCATGGTGCTGACGCTGATCCTGTGGGGTTACGTGGTGGACCGCGTCGGCGAGCGCTTCGTGCTGAGCGTCGGCTCGGCGTTGACCGCCGCGGCGGCGCTGGCAGCGGCGGCATCGCACTCGCTGCTCCTGGTGAGCCTCTTCCTGTTTCTCGGCGGAATGGCGGCGGCCAGCAGCAATTCGGCCAGCGGGCGGCTGGTCGTCGGGTGGTTCCCGCCCCATCAGCGCGGACTGGTGATGGGCATTCGCCAAACCGCCCAGCCGCTGGGAGTGGCCGTCGGCGCGTTGGTCATTCCCCGCCTGGCCCAGTCGCACGGAATCGGGCTGGCGCTGTTGTTCCCGGCGATCGTGTGCGGGGTGGCAGCGCTGGTGTGCGCCGTCGTCGTGGTCGATCCGCCTCGACCGCCGCGCGCCGAGGCGCCGGCCGAGCACCTGGCCAACCCGTATCGGGGATCCGCCGTCCTGTGGCGCATCCACGCGGTATCGGTGCTGCTGGTCGTGCCGCAGTGTGTGGTGTGGACGTTCACCCTGGTGTGGCTGATCGCCGACCGAGGCTGGTCGGCGGAATCCGCGGGCGTGCTGGTGATGGCCGCACAGGTACTCGGAGCGCTGGGCCGCATCGCCGCCGGCCGCTGGTCGGACTGGATGGGCTCGCGGCTGCGTCCGATCAGGATGATCGCGGCCGCTGCGGCGGCGTCGATGGCGCTGCTGGCGCTGACCGACGCGCTGCACTCGCCGCTGAGCATCGCCGTGATGGTCGTCGCCTCGGTGATCACCGTCGTCGACAACGGGTTGGCGTTCACCGCGATCGCCGAGATCGCCGGACCGTTCTGGAGCGGGCGCGCACTGGGCACTCAGAACACCAGCCAACTGCTGGCCGCCGGTCTCACCCCGCCGTTGTTCGGCGCACTGATCGGCGTGCTGGGATACCCGGCGGCATTCGCCGTGTGCGCGCTGTTCCCGGTGGTGGCACTGCCTTTGGTGCCGACCGATCAGCCCCGGAAGGACTAAAGCGCGGCGCGGATGCGCTCGCCGACCTCGCGGGTCGAGTAGGTCGCGTCGCCACGGCTGGCCAGATGGGCACCGACGGCGTCGTCGACGCGGGCGGCCGCCGTGTCCTCCCCGATGTGGCGAAGCAACAATGCCACCGACATCACCGCGGCCGTCGGGTCGGCGATGCCCTGCCCGGCGATGTCGGGCGCACTGCCGTGGACGGGTTCGAACATCGACGGATTGGTCCGGGTGGCATCGATATTGCCGCTGGCGGCCAGCCCGATCCCGCCGCACACCGCCGCGGCCAGGTCGGTGATGATGTCGCCGAACAGGTTGTCGGTGACGATGACGTCGAACCGACCCGGATCGGTGACCATGTGGATGGTGGCCGCATCGATGTGCTGATAGGCGACCTCGACGTCCGGGTACTCGGCGCCCACCTCGGCGACCACCCGCGACCACAGGCTGCCCGCGAAGGTCAGCACGTTGGTCTTGTGGACGAGGGTCAGGTGCTTGCGCCGTGCCTGAGCACGGGCGAACGCGTCACGCACCACCCGCTCCACACCGAACGCGGTGTTCACACTGACCTCGGTGGCCACCTCATGCGGGGTGCCGACCCGCAACGCGCCACCGTTGCCGGTGTAGGGACCCTCCGTGCCCTCGCGGACGACGACGAAATCGATGTTCGTCACCCCGGAAAGCGGGCTGCTGACACCGGGATACAGCCGGCCCGGCCGCAGGTTGACGTGATGGTCCAAGGCAAAGCGGAGCTTGAGCAGCAGCCCGCGCTCGAGCACACCGCTGGGCACCGACGGATCGCCGATCGCGCCGAGCAGGATGGCGTCGTACCCCTTCAGCTCCTCGATGGTCTCGGCGGTGAGCAGCTCACCGGTCGCGTGGTAGCGCCGCGCACCCAGGTCATATTCGGTGCGCTCCACATTGGGCAGCACCGCGTCGAGCACCTGCAGCGCTTGGTCGATGACCTCCGGGCCGATCCCGTCGCCCGCGATTACCGCCAATTTCATGACAGGTCCACCACTTCCAGCGTCGTCGCGCCGACGTCCGCGCGGATTGCCGACCGAACGTCCTCGGAGACGTCCCGGTCCAACCGCAGCATGAGGGTTGCGGCCTTGCCGCTGGTGTCCTGGCTCAGCTGAGCCGCCAGGATGTTCACGTCGGCATTGCCGAGCAGAGTGCCGATCTTGCCAAGCGCCCCAGGCTGATCCGAGTAATGCAGCACCAGGTTCACACCTTCGGCGCGCAGATCGAAGTTGCGGCCGTTGATCTGGACGACCTTCTCCACCTGCTGCGGCCCGGATAGCGTCCCGGACACATTGGTGGCCGAGCCGTCGGGGCCGACCACCCGCACGTCGACGAGGCTGCGGTGGTTGGGGCTCTCGCTGACGGTGCTCAACTCGCTCTGCAGACCGCGTTCGGCAGCCAGGTTCGGCGCGTTGACGAACGTCACCTGCTGATCGGTCACCGTCGAGAAGAAGCCGCGCAGCGCTGAAAGCTTCAGCACCTCAACGTCTTCCGATGCCAGCTCGCCGGACACCCGTACTGAAAGATTCGAGGCGGCACCGGTGGACAACACACCGACGAGCAGCCCCAGCTTGCGCGCCAGGTCCAGCCACGGCGCCACTTCTTCGCTGACCGCACCGCCGCCGACATTGACCGCGTCCGGCACGAATTCGCCGGCCAGCGCGAGTTTCACACTCGCCGCCACATCGGTCCCGGCCCGATCCTGGGCCTCGGCGGTAGAGGCACCGAGGTGGGGCGTGACGACAACCTGCGGCAGGTCGAACAGCGGGCTGTCGGTGCACGGTTCGGTGCTGAACACGTCGAGTCCCGCGGCGGCGACATGGCCACTGGTGATCGCGTCGGCCAGCGCCTGCTCGTCGATCAGCCCACCGCGGGCGGCGTTGACGATGATCACGCCGGGCTTGGTCTTGGCGAGCGCTTCCTTGCCGAGCAGACCGGCGGTCTCCGGGGTCTTGGGCAGGTGCACGGAGATGAAGTCGGCACGGCCCAGCAGCTCGTCGAGCGGCAGCAGTTCGATGCCCAGCTGAGCGGCACGCGCGGCCGGCACATAGGGGTCGTAGGCGACGACGTGAGTGCCGAACGCGGCCAGCCGCGCGGCCACCAGCTGCCCGATCCGGCCAAGGCCCACCACGCCGACGGTCTTGCCGAAGATCTCGGTACCCGAGAACGACGAACGCTTCCAGGTGTGCTCGCGCAGGGTCGCATCGGCGGCGGGGATCTGCCGCGCGGCCGACAGCATCAGGGCCAGCGCATGCTCGGCGGCGCTGTGGATATTCGACGTGGGCGCATTGACGACGAGCACCCCCGCCGCGGTAGCAGCATCGACGTCGACGTTGTCCAGGCCGACCCCCGCGCGGGCGACGATCTTCAGCTTGGGCGCGGCGGCGATCACTTCGGCGTCTACCGTGGTGGCCGAGCGCACCAGCAGGGCGTCGGCGTCGGCGACGGCGGCCAGCAGTTTCGGCCGGTCGGGGCCGTCGACCCAGCGGACTTCGACCTGGTCGCCCAGCGCGGCGACGGTCGATTCGGCAAGCTTGTCTGCGATCAGTACAACGGGCAGATTCACGCCGGTCAGCCTAGTGGTTGTCGGCCGGTGCACGACCAGCGGCCGGGGTGCGGTCTACTTGTTGAGTGGACGTGACCGTCGTCGGCAGTGGTCCCAACGGGTTGGCGGCTGCTGTCATCTGCGCCCGAGCTGGGTTGAAGGTGCGCGTCGTGGAGGGCCAGCCGACATTCGGCGGCGGCGCCCGTACGGCAGCGGACCCGGAGTTCCCCGATATCCGCCACGACGTCTGCTCGGCGGTGCACCCGCTGGCGATCGCCTCGCCGTTCTTCGCCGAGTTCGATCTCGCCGCGCGCGGGGTGCAGTTGGCGGTGCCGGAGATCTCCTACGCCAACCCCTTGCCCGGCCGGCCCGCCGCGATCGCCTACCACTCGCTGGAGCGCACGTGTGCCGAACTCGAGCACGGCAGTTCGTGGCGCAGCTTGTTCGGCCCGTTGGCGGATCATCCCGACGGCGTCCTCGGCTTCTTTCTGGGCGACAAGCGATCATTGCCACCCGACCTGATCACCACGGTGCGGTCCGGGATCCGGGTGCTGGCCCAGGGCAGCCCGGTGTGGGGCGTGCTGCGCGGCGACGACGCCCGTGCGTTGTTCACCGGTGTTGGCACACATGCCATTTCACCGATGCCCTCGCCGGTCAACAGCGGAGCGGGCATCATGCTGGGCACCGTGGCGCACACCGCGGGCTGGCCGGTGCCGGTCGGCGGCAGCCAGGTGATCGTCGACGCCCTGCTCGCCGATCTGGTGGCCCACGGCGGCGAGCTGGTGGTCGGCGAGCCGGTGACCTCCCCTCCCCCGGGTGTGGCGATCTACGACACCGCGCCGACCGCCCTGCTCGACATCTACGGCGCCGCAGTACCGGATCGGTACGCAAAGTCATTGCGGCGCTATAGGTTTGGCCCGGGCGTCTGCAAGGTGGATTTTGTCCTCTCCGGCGAGATTCCGTGGCGCGACCCAAGAGTCGCCGCCTCGCCCACCGTCCACATGGGTGGCACCCGAGCCCAGATGGCGTACTCGGAGAAAGAGATCGCCTCGGGCAGGCACGCCGATTGGCCGATGACGCTGGCGGCGCTTCCACACGTGTCCGATCCGTCACGCATCGACGCCGCGGGGCGGCGGCCCTTGTGGACCTACGCCCATGTCCCGGCCCACTCGACCGAAGACCTGACCGACACCATTATCGGTCTGTTCGAGAAGGCCGCCCCCGGGTTCCGCGACCTGGTGTTGGCATCGCGGTGCGTGACCGCGGCGCAGATGTCGGCCTATAACGCCAACTACGTCGGCGGGGACATCATCGTCGGCGGCGCCACGCTGTTCGCCGCGATGGTGGGCCCCACCCTGCGCTGGAATCCGTGGACCACGCCGATCCCCAAGGCCTACTTGTGCTCCTCGGCCACCCCGCCGGGCACCGGCGTGCACGGGATGGCCGGCTACTACGCCGCGCGGACGGTTCTCAAGCGGGAATTCGGTCTGCCGCTACCGTCGCTGGCGCCGTAAGCCGCTACGACACCTGCTCGAACAGCAGTGCCAACTGGCTCGGGGAGACCGACACTCCACACTGGTTACGCAGGTCGCGCAGCGGTCCGGCGATGTTCTGTAGATCAATCAGCTCCCCCGGGTGCCCGATGAAGTACGACCGCACCGAAGCCTTCGCATCCTCGGGCGACTGATTGGCCGCGGCGGTCAGCACGTCGTCGGCTCCGGGATGGTCGGCGAGGTAGCCGCCGGCGGCAGCCAAGACCCCGCTGGAGGTGGTGGCCAGGCCGCTGGCGCTGCAGGGCGCGGCGGTCGCGGTCGGCATCGCGACGGCGGCCGCGGTGCCGAGTGCGCAGGTGAACAGTGCGCCAAGCGCGGTACCTCTGAACGTCATCGCTGATCTCCTTCTGCCGTCGATGTGAATCACCGAGAAGCGTGTCACACGGCGGAGTACCCCGTCGGCGGGTGAACTCATCCCCACCAATACAGAGGCCCTTACTGTTGTAATTTCGGGAATGTGCGTTCCCGGGTGTCGGAAGGCTCCTAGCATCAGCGGCCATGACTATCTCCCCGGCCGCAACCACCACCGAGTCGGGCGTTCCGCGCCGTCCGATCCCGCTGCGCGAGCGTCGCTACGACTGGTTCTTCATCGTCGTGTTCACCATGTTCATCGGGTCCTCGTTCACCGGCGACATCGTCAACATGGTGGCCCGGCCCGACCCGGACTCCGACTTCTTCCTCGCTCGCGTCGTGTATCACGTCTACGCCGGCGGCACCGACCCGCTGCTGATCGCCAACCCGCGCTTCCTCCAGGTCGGCGCCAGCGTGTCCGCCCTCGTCTTCGGAACGTTCTACGTGCTGCTCGTCTACTGCTTCATCCGGGGACGGGAGTGGATCCGCAAGCCGTCCTTCATCTACACGGGCATGGTCGTGCAGACGACCTTCATCGTGGTGATGGTCGGATTCGCCGGGGACGCACCGCTTTTCCAGGCGGTCTGCAACGCGGCCTACGACTACACGTTCACCAACGTGCCCAAGGCGCTTGCGTACAACCTGCCCTACATCATCGTGCCGATCCTGCTGACCGCCCGGATGTGGCGAGCCCACCCGTTCACGCGTGTCGTGACACCTCGAAACTGAAGCCACCGAGTATTGCGATGGTCGCGAGAGGACGACCGCATCGGACGCGACGACCGCCGTCCAACACCAATTGAGTGCTCCCGCGGGGTTTTTGCGTAGCCGACTACTGAACCTCCGCGTTCAGCCCGATGCAAGGCTCAGCGTACGTCGCAGGCAGACCCTGTGACACCGAGCCGGGGGGCCAATTTCATGACGATACGCATCGCGACATGCGCATTAACCGCAGCCGGAACCGCCTTGGCGCTGGTGACGCAGACGGTTCCGGCGGTGGACGATACGCGCATTCAATCCGCACATTTCCAAATACGACTGACCTCCGGCGAGTCCGATCTGTGCGGACCGTTGCTGCCGTGCACCGCTCCCGCGGATCTCCCCGCGGCGGACACGTCGACCTTCACCCTAGGCACGCCGACGCCCCTGGCGCTGGCCGCCGCCACCGGAAGCGACCCGCTCAACAGCCTGCTACTGATCGTCACATTGGGCGCGGTCGGCAACGGGGCTGACGGCGCCGTACCGGGAGCCGACGGCCGGAATGGCGGATGGCTTATCGGCAATGGCGGCAACGGGGCTGACGGGGCGGCCGGCCAAGATGGCGGTGACGGCGGCAACGGTGGTCGGGTCATCGGCAACGGCGGCGCCGGCGGAGCGGGCGGCGCCGGTCTCACCGGTGGTGTTGCCCCCGTAAACGGCAACGGAGGCACCGGCGGCCAAGGCGGCGATGGGGGCGACGGCGGCGACGGCGGCGCGTTGGTCGGAACCGGCGGGCGCGGCGGGGTCGGCGGCAGCGGCGGAACCGGCGGCTACGGAGGTGATCTCGGCGCCAGAGGCGGAACCGGAGGCACCGGGGGAACCCGCGGCACCGGCGGACACAGCGGACTCGTCGGCAGCCCCGGCGCCGACGGGACCGATGGTGACGGCGGCACCGGCGGCGAGGGCGGCTTCGGTAGCGGTACCGGAGGAGACGGCGGCGCCGGCGGCGGCACCGGCGGCAACGGGGGCACCGGGGGCCGCGGCGGCGATGGAATACCGAGCCCGACCGGTGTTTCAAGCGGGACGGGCGGAGCCGGCGGCAGAGGCGGCGACGGCGGAAGTGTCACCGGCAACGGTGGTGAAGGGGGCCAGGGCGGCACCGGCGGCACCGGTCTCACGCTGGACGCCACGGTCACCATCGGCGCCACCGGCGGTCGCGGCGGAGCGGGCGGCACCGGCGGAACCGGCGGCACAAACGGTGACGGCGGTCGTGGGGGCGACGGCGGTCAAGGGGGCCAAGGCTTTCCTGACACGCCTGTCGGCGGTCGCGGCGGCATTGGCGGCACCGGCGGCACCGGGGGCACCGGCGGTGAGAACGGCGACGGTGGAACCGGTGGAACTGGTGGCGCTGGTGGGCACGGCGCCACCGGCCTCACCACCGGGGGTGTCGGTGGCCGCGGTGGCGAAGGCGGCTACGGGGGTACCGGCGGGAACAACGGAACGAATGGGACCGGCGGGATCGGCGGAACCGGCGGAACCGGCGGCGACGGTGGAACCGCTGGAGGAACGGGCGGACTCGGTGGCGACGGCGGTGCGAGCTCTGGCGGTGCAGGGGGCCCCGGTGGAACCGGCGGACCTGCCAATGGAACCTCAGGCGGGGCCGGCGGAACCGGCGGAACGGGCGGACCCGCTTGAACCACCGACTTCGGCGCGGTTTCGAGCGAGCAGCGCTCGAAACCGCGCCGAAATCCGTGTGGGCTAAGCGGTTTCGGTGATCGGCCGATCGACCCAGCTCATCAGGTCGCGCAGCTTCTTGCCGGTGACCTCGATCGGGTGCTCGGCGTTCTTCTTGCGCAGGCCCTCGAGCTCCTTGTTGCCGCCCTCGACGTTGGCGACCAGGCGCTTGACGAAGGTGCCGTCCTGGATGTCGGAGAGGATGTCCTTCATCCGCTTCTTGGTGTCGGCATCGATGACCCGCGGGCCGGACAGGTAGCCACCGAACTCGGCGGTGTCGGACACCGAGTAGTTCATCCGCGCGATGCCGCCCTCGTACATCAGGTCGACGATCAGCTTGAGCTCGTGCAGCACCTCGAAGTAGGCCAGCTCGGGGGCGTAGCCCGCCTCGACCATGACGTCGAAGCCGGTCTTGACGAGTTCCTCTGTGCCACCGCACAACACGGCCTGCTCACCGAAGAGGTCGGTCTCTGTCTCGTCCTTGAAGGTGGTCTTGATGACGCCGGCCCGGGCGCCGCCGATGCCCTTGGCGTAGGACAGCGCGAGCGCCTGACCCTCGCCGGTCGGATCCTGCTCGACGGCGATCAGGCAGGGCACACCCTTGCCGTCGACGAACTGGCGGCGCACCAGGTGGCCGGGGCCCTTCGGGGCGACCATGCCGATCGTGACATTGGCGGGCGGCTTGATCAGACCGAAGTGGATGTTCAGACCGTGGCCGAAGAACAGCGCGTTGCCGGCTTCGAGGTTGGGCTCGATGTCGTTGCGGAAGATCTCGGCCTGCGCGGTGTCGGGCGCCAGCAGCATGATGACGTCGGCCCACTTGGCGACCTCGGCCGGGGTGTCGACCTCGAGGCCCTGCTCGGTGACCTTCTCGCGCGACTTGGAGCCCTCTTTGAGGCCGACCTTCACCTGCACACCGGAGTCACGCAGGCTCAGCGAATGGGCGTGGCCCTGGCTGCCGTAACCGATCACCCCGACCTTGCGACCTTGAATGATCGACAGGTCGGCATCATCGTCATAGAACATCTCAATGGGATTTGAAGCCACGGTGGCCTTTACCTTTCTTTGGTTACTTCGGTGGGGTCTTTACTTGGTGTTCGTCATCCCGCGGGGACCGCGCGACAGCGCCACCACGCCGGACTGCACGATCTCACGGACGCCATAGGGCTCGAGCACCCGGAGCAGCGCCTCGAGCTTCTCCGGGGTGCCGGTGGCCTCGACGGTCAGCGACTCGGTCGAGACGTCGATGACCTTGGCCCGGAACAGGTTCACCGCCTCGATGACCTGGCTGCGGGTGCCTGCGTCGGCGCGAACCTTGATCAGCGCGAGCTCGCGCGCGACAAAGTTGTCGCCGTCCTGCTCGACGATCTTGATCACGTTGATCAGCTTGTTGAGCTGCTTGGTGATCTGCTCGAGCGGCGTCTCCTCGGCGGTGACCACGATCGTCATCCGCGACATGTCCTTCTGCTCGGTGGCGCCGACGGCCAGCGACTCGATGTTGAAGCCGCGCCGGGAAAACAGCGCGGCGACACGCGCCAGCACACCGGGCTTGTCCTCGACAAGCACCGAAAGGGTATGGGTGACAGTGTTTCCCATCAGGCCCGGCCTTCCTCGTTGTCGTCGAACAGCGGGCGGATGTTGCGCGCCGCCATGATCTCGTCGTTACCGCAACCCGCGGCCACCATCGGCCACACCTGGGCGTCGGCCCCGACGATGAAGTCGATGACCACCGGGCGGTCGTTGATCGCCCGGGCCTGGTTGATCACGTCGATCACGTCTTCCTCACGCTCGCAACGCAATCCGACGCATCCGTAAGCCTCGGCCAGCTTGACGAAGTCCGGGATGCGGTGGCTGTGGGTCGCCAGATCGGTTTGGCTGTATCGCTCTTCGTAGAACAGCGTCTGCCATTGGCGCACCATGCCCAGGTTGCCGTTGTTGATCAGCGCGACCTTGATGGGTACCCCTTCGACCGCGCACGTGGCCAACTCCTGATTGGTCATCTGGAAGCAGCCGTCACCATCGATCGCCCACACCTCGGCCTCGGGCCGGGCCATCTTGGCGCCCATGGCGGCCGGGACGGCGAAGCCCATGGTGCCAAGACCGCCGGAATTCAGCCAGGTGCGCGGCTTCTCGTAGGAGATGAACTGCGCGGCCCACATCTGGTGCTGACCGACGCCGGCCACGTAGATGGCATCCGGCCCGGCGATCTTGCCCAGCTGGGAGATGACGTATTCCGGGCTGAGGCTGCCGTCATGCTGCGGGTCGTAGCTCAACGGGTAGGTGGCCCGGATGCCCGACAGGTACTCCCACCAGTTGTCCTGGTTGGCCTTCGGCGTCCCGCCCGTCTTCCGCAACGACTCGGTGAGCTCAGTGATCGCCAGCTTGACGTCGCCGACGATCGGCACGTCGGCATTGCGGTTCTTGCCGATCTCCGCCGGGTCGATGTCGACGTGGATCACTTTGGCCTCGGGGGCAAAGGAATCCAGCTTGCCGGTCACCCGGTCGTCGAACCGGGCACCCAGAGCGATCAGCAGATCACTCTTCTGCAGGGCCGCCACCGCGGCGACGGTCCCGTGCATACCCGGCATGCCCATGTTCTGAGGGTGGCTGTCCGGGAAGGCGCCGCGCGCCATCAACGTGGTGACCACCGGGATGCCCGTCAGCTCGGCCAGATCCAGCAGCTCCTCGGTGGCCTCACCGCGGATCACACCGCCGCCGACATAGAGCACCGGCTTGCGCGCCTCGGCGATCAGCTTGGCCGCCGCCCGGATCTGGCGGCTGTGCGGCTTGGTGTTGGGCTTGTAGCCGGGCAGATCGATCTGCGGCGGCCAGGCAAAGGTGCACTGGCCCTGCAGGATGTCCTTGGGGATGTCGACGAGCACCGCGCCGGGACGGCCGGTGGAGGCGATGTGGAACGCCTCGGCGATCACCCGCGCGATGTCGTCGCCGTTACGCACCAGGAAATTGTGCTTGGTGATCGGCATGGTGATGCCGGAGATGTCCGCTTCCTGGAAGGCGTCGGTACCGATCAGGGTGCGACCGACCTGCCCGGTGATGGCGACCACCGGGATCGAATCCATCTGCGCATCGGCCAGCGGAGTCACCAGGTTGGTGGCACCGGGACCCGACGTGGCCATCATCACGCCCACCTTGCCGGTGGCGTGCGCATAGCCGCTGGCGGCATGGCCGGCGCCCTGCTCGTGGCGGACCAGAACGTGGCGCAGCTTCTGCGAGTCGAACAACGGGTCGTAGACCGGCAGCACCGCACCGCCGGGGATCCCGAAGATGGTGTCGACGCCGAGTTCCTCCAGCGAGCGGACTACCGCCTGGGCGCCCGTGAGCTGCTGCGGGGCGACGCGCTTGGCGGGGGTCGCGCCGTTCTTACCGGCGGTGTGCGCCGCAGCTGCGCTGTCCGCGGATGCCGTCGGCTCGGGTGGTCGCGTCGTGGGTGCGCTCACGGTCTGGTCCTTTTCCATCGTCTTCGTTGCTGATCATTCTCTCGGGCAAGAAAAAACCCCCGTCAGCTCGGCGGCTGTACGAGGGTTGCGCGCTGGTGCGTGTGGCTATGCCCGTGTCGGGGCAAGCGCGACACCAACGCGCTGGCCAATTACTACGAGCATTCCGCCGGACTTCATAACCTGCGACGGTAGCCTCCGCACAGGTCAAGCGTCAAATCCCGCCCTGGCCGCGGCAGCGGCCGCGGCGATGGTGGGAAGATGGCGCCATGCCCTCCCGTCGCGCACCCGATCCCTCGGCCACCGCGAAACCCCTCGTGATCCGGATGTCGCCGATGGCGCACTTCGCCTCGGGCTTCCTCGCACTCTGCCTGTTGGTGATGATCACGATGTTTCCCACCTGGGGCGCGATCTTCATGGTCCTGCCGATCATCGCGTCGTACGCGATCGTGCGATTGCGCACGATCGCCGACCGGGACACGCTGACCGCGCGCACGCTGCTGAGTAGCCGCACAGTGAGCTGGGATGAGGTCGACGGTCTGCGGTTCGACCGCAGCTCGTGGGCTCGGGCGCGGCTGCGCGACGGGTCCGAGATGCCGCTCCCGGCAGTCACGTTCGCAGTGCTGCCGCTGCTGGCCGAGGCCAGCGGCGGACGGGTGCCGAACCCCTACGAATAGCTGGCTCTACGACAGCGGGTTGTTGCCGTGCAGGAAGAACCACGCCGCGACGCCGCCGCCGATACCGAGGAGCAGCACGACGAACGAGCCGATGAACGGACGACGGGCCCAGCCGCGTCCGCCGTCGAATCCGTAGCGGCCCGGTCCGACGAGGATGACCGCCGAGGCCGCAGCGATCAGCACCAGCAGGTATTCGATGCCGTCGGGGCCGAAGACGGCGAGGTAGCCGTCCTGGCGCTGCGCGGCGAGGATCGTCAGCAGGCTGTTGACCAGATAGGCCACGCCGCCGGCTGCGGCCAGCGGCGTGAACAGCCCGATCACCAGCAGGACACCCACCAGGATCTGGGCGCCCGCACCGACGTAGGTGAGCACGCCGGCGTGCTGATAGCCGGCGTCGGCCAGCGCGGTCTTGAAACCGTCCAGGCCCTGCCCACCCCACCAGCCGAAGGCCTTCTGCAGTCCGTGGCCGATGAACACCGCGCCGACGACCACCCGCAATAGCAGCAGGCCGAGGTCCTGGGTGCCCCGCTTGCCGGCAGCCTTGGCGCGTTCCTCGGCGTCGATGGGCTCGATCTCCATCGGAGAGGCCTGCGACGGGGTCGGATCGATGTGTGGCTGCACGTACGGCAACGGCTCGGGATCGTGCAGCAGGTCATATCCCGACGACGGCGTGGAACCGGGCAGTCCCGAGCCGTAATGGGGAATTGTCGTGGTCTCGAAATCGCCACCGTAGGTGGCCGAGGGCAGATCGTCTTCCGGGTCGACTAGCTGGGCCGACGCCGGTCGAACCGAGGAGTCGTCCGGGCGCTGCCAGTGCGGATCGTGGCCTTGACTCGTCACGAACGTCAGAGTAAGTGCAGTTCGCCGCAAATCGGGGATTTGAGCGGCGCTTCTAGCGGGCAATATTGCCTGGACTTTGCGCCGCGCACGGACCGTCGTGGCGAACATCGGCGCGATATCCGTAACCTGGCGGGCATGCAGGTACGCCGGTCGGTCCGTCGGGTGCTGGCCGCGTTCTGTGCGACGACGGTCGTGACAGGGGTTGCCGGAGCGTCGGCGGGCTGCGCGAAGTTCAACAACGACATCTCGCAGCCGTTCACCACCGCCCCGCAGCTGGCGCCCTGGCCCTTAACCAAATCGGAGCCGGGCGACGATACCCCTGAGGAGAACCTGGGGGGTGCGGTGATCACTAAAAAAAA
>NZ_JACBJQ010000044.1 GCF_013404075.1 Mycolicibacterium vinylchloridicum | reverse complement strand
CACCGCCCCCGGCCCCGCAGGGCTTCATCCCCCCGCAGGGAACCATCACGGATTCGCTCAACGGATTTGCAGACATCCTCGGCGGTCCCGCAGGCAACCAGCTGCTGCTCGGACAAACGCCCGCCCCGGCGCTGGCGGGCACCGCACCCGCGGCGCCGCCCGGCGCCGACATCCTCAACGGCGCTGGGTTGTTGATGGCGCAGAACAACGGCATGCCGACCCCTGATCAGACGTCCCCGTATCAACTGGGACCGGGAGCGGACGGCCCGTTCGCCAGGGTGAATCAGTGGAAGGGTGTGCACGCCTTCCTGCACGGCGCACTGGGCCGTATGCCGGCCGACCAGCTCGGGCAGCCGTTACCTGGAACCGCACCGGCGCCGGGAATCAACATCCCGGCCGGACCCGAACAGTTCCTGCCGGATCCGGCGGCGCCGCCGCCTCCCGGAGCGCCCCCGATACCGGCAGACCCCGCGTTGCCGCTACCGCCGCCTGCCCCCGCACCGGCGGGCTGATTCGCGTCCTCGCCGCCGTTCTCGACGTCGCCGGTCCCGTCGCCGACTACGGTGTGACGAGGACCGAGGCCACGAGGGGAGCGGGATGAGCCCACACGATCGGACGTCGGCGACGAGGCTGGTGCTCGTCGCGTCGACCGCGATCGGTATCGCGCTGGCCGGAGCGGCAACTGCACTGGCAGATCCCGGCCAGGACGATCCCGCGATTCCGCCCGCCCCGCCGGCCGGATACATTGCGCCCGCCTCGACTGTCGGCAGCGCACTCGGCCAGGCCGGCGCACCTGCCGCGGGACCGCTGGGGCTGCCCGATCTGTCGGCCTACGCACCCGGACTTCTGCTGGGGCAGAACCCGATTCCGTCGGCGCCGGGAGCACCGGGTGTCGTCGCGATCCCGGATCTGCATGCCTTCGACAGCCAATATCTGCTGCCGCAGAACGTGACCCCCGCCGCGCCGGGCGAGGGTGTCCCGGACGCAGGCATCGGCCCGTCGGCCGATGCGCCGGGTACCGGACGGCTGGCGTTCCTGCAGCGCCTGCACGAGATGTATCAGGGCGGTTCGCTCGACGGCGCGTTGCTCGGCCAAGTCCCCTACGAGCAACTCGGCGAACCGCTGCCGGGTACCGCTCCGGGCCCCGAGACCAACGTGCCGCCCGGACTGGGGTTTGGCCTGGCAGACCCGGCTGGTCCCGCGCCCGCGCCGTGACCGCGACGCGCCCACGACATTCACCCAACGGCAAAGTTTCCGGCAGGTTCTGGTGCTAGCATCCGAAACCTATGCCTGCAAACGCCCCGCGCGTGATCGTCGAGCCAGACGACGGTGTGGACCCAGTCCGAGAATTCATCATGAGCGCGCAAAGCTCGCTTCTGATAAAGCAATTCACCTTCACCGAGCCCAGCTTGATCGCAGCTGCGATCGATCGGAAGAAGGCCGGCGTCGACGTCCGGATCATGCTCAACCCGCAGCGTTCGGGCGGTGACCGGGCGAACGACGAGAGCTATGAAGAACTCAAGAACGCCGGCATCGACGTTCAGTGGTCCAGCCCCAAATTCTATGTGACGCATGAGAAGTCGATCGTCGTCGACGACAGCGCCGCCATGGTCGCCACCTACAACCTGATGATCAAGTACTTCACGCTCACCCGCGACTACGGGATCATCACGCACGACCCGCAGCATGTGGCACAGATCATCGACGTCTTCAACGCCGACTGGGAGCATCGCGACTTCACACCGCCCCGATACGAAGGACTGCTGTGGAGTAACTCCAATTCGCGCTACCACATGGCTCGATTCATCGACACCGCAGAACGCAAGCTGTACATCCAACACCCGAAGTACGTGGACGCCGTGATCCTCGACCACATCGCGGCCGCCGCCCACCGTGGGGTGAGGGTGCGGGTGTTGTGCGGGGGCAAGCACGGCATCAGCGAATGGGACATCCTCGATACGTTCGCCTCTCTTCGGACGCTGCGCCGCTTCGGCGTCGAGGTCCGCAAGCAGAAGAATCTGCGGGTGCACGCCAAGTTGTTGATCGTCGACGGCAGAGAGGTTCTGGTCGGGTCGATGAACATCGATCGCAGCGCTTTCGACTTGCGCCGCGAGCTCGGCATCACCACCGACGACCCGGAGGTTGTGGCTCGACTCAAAGCGGTCTTCAAGAGCGACTGGCAGATTTCCAATCACTACGAGCCGCCGGACCCACTGGAGCAGAACCGTCCCGTCGAGGACGAGTTCCCGCATGACCATGATCTGGTCCATGAGTGAGCCGGGCCCAACCCTGGAGAAGGTCTCCCTGCTGGAGATCGCCCGCACGTTCAACCACATAGCGCTGGCGTCGTTCGGCGGCGGCTTGGGGGCATGGTCGCGTGAGGTCATCGTCGTCGAGAAGAAATGGCTGGGCGAGGAGGAGTTCCTGTCCGCCATGACGATGTGCCGGATCGTCCCCGGCGCCAATCAAGTGAATCTGGCGGTCTTCGTCGGAACCAAGATGAAGGGCCTCGCCGGCGCGGTCGCCGCGTTGATCGGACTCTGCCTGATACCGGTTGCGATCGTCCTCACCCTGGGCTTCGTCTACTTCACCTTCAAAGAGGTGCCTGCGGTGAAGGGCGCCCTGCACGGCGCCTCGGCCGCCGCCGTCGCCCTGACTCTGGCGATGGTGATCCAGACCGGCCAGAAGTGCCTCAAGGGCATCATGCCGATCGCCTTCTTCCTGGCCGCCTTCGTCCTCAACGGGTTGATGCGCTGGCCGTTGTTGACGACGCTGGCGATCCTGGCGCCGCTGAGCCTGATCTGGGCCTGGCCGCGCAAGAAACCCGAACCGGACCCAGAGCCGGTCCAGGCATGAAGACCTTCCTCGCACTGATCGGGATGTTCGGCTCGCTGTCGCTGCTGTCGATCGGCGGCGGCAACACCGTGCTGCCGGACATGCATCTGCAGGCGGTGACCGGCCACCACTGGCTGACGAACTCCCAATTCGCCGACATCTTCTCGATCTCGCAGGCTGCGCCCGGGCCGAGCATCCTGATCGTCTCGCTGGTCGGGTACGCCGCGGGGCTGAGCGTGGCCGGGGTGTTCGGCGGCGTTGTCGGCGGCGTGCTCGCGACGATCGCGATGGTGGTGCCTGCCGCGGGGCTGATGTATCTGATCACCATGTCCTGGCAGAAGGCGCAGAAATCGAAGCTGCGGTCCGCCGTGGAGAAGGGTTTCGCGCCGCTGACCGTGGGGCTGATCCTGGCCAGCTCGGTGGTCATGAGCAAGGCGGCCGACCACGACTGGCGGGCCTATCTCATCACCGGCGTCGCCACCCTGATCTTCGTCCGGACCAAGACCAATCCGCTGATCGTGGTCGGCGCCGCCGCGCTGCTGGGCTACCTCGGCTTCGTCTGACGCATCGCCCGGCAGGCACCAATGAGACCTGCCCGGGACTTCTCGGGATAAGTTTCACCGATGCGAGTCGACGGGCGTGAGGTTGCCGTTTCCGGCGACGTGCTGCTCCCGCTGGCTCGACGGACCAACGACATCGTGCGGCTCGGGCTGGCGACCGTCGTCCTGGCCGTCATCATCACCAGCTCGCTGATCACCCGCAACGACTGGGTCGGGCTGGAGAAGTCGGTATCGCGGATCGTCGGGGTACTCACCCCCACCCAATCCAACCTGGTCTATCTGGCCTACGGCATCGCGATCCTGGCACTACCGTTCGTGATCCTGATCGGGCTCATCGCCGCACGGCAGTGGAAGTTGTTCGCGGCGTATGCGGCCGCCGGGTTCCTGGCGGTGTTCTCGCTGTCGATCAGCGGCAACGGTATCGCCGCCCCCCGCTGGCATTTCGACCTTTCCGAGCGGCTGTCGAGCACCCTGTCGCAGTTCCTCGACGATCCCCGCTGGATCGCGATGCTCGCCGCTGTCTTGACGGTCTCCGGGCCGTGGCTGCCGGCGCGCTGGCGCCGATGGTGGTGGACTCTGTTGCTGGCCTTCGTGCCGATTCACCTCGCGGTCAGTGCGGTGGTTCCGGCCCGCTCACTGCTGGGCCTCGCGGTCGGCTGGTTCGTCGGCGCCCTGACGGTCTGGGTGGTCGGTACCCCAGGACTCGAGGTGCCCCTCGACGGCGCGGTGCGCGCGTTGTCCCGCAGAGGATTCCTGGTGACCTCGCTGACGGTGGTCCGTCCGGCCGGCGCCGGCCCGTTGGAGTTGACGGCGGCCGACGACGCCGGCGCACGCGTGGTCGTCGAGATGTATGGACCGAATCAACGCAGCGGCGGCGCGATGCGCCAGTTCTGGCGGTGGCTGATTCTGCGCGACGCCGAGACGGCACCGCTGCAGGCTTCGATGCGCCGCGCGGTCGAGCACCGCGCGCTGATGACGATCGCGGTCGGCGATCTGGGCGTGTCCAACACCACCACGATGGTCGTCGCGGCGCTGGAGCGCGGGTGGACGCTGTACGCGCACACACGGCCGCTCGGCACCCCGATTTCAACCGCGTGCGATGACGCTCTCGTCACCACGATCTGGGGTTCGCTCGGTGTACTGCACCAGCACCAGATCGCCCATGGCGACCTACGTTTCAAAGAGATGACGGTCGAGTCGGGCAAGGTGTTGTTCGGCGGCTTCGGCAGTTCGGAATACGGGGCGACCGATGAACAGCTGCAATCGGATATCGCGCAGCTGCTGGTGACGACGACCGATCGGTTCGGCGCCGAGCCGGCCGTCCAGGCCGCCGTCGACATCTTGGGCATCCAGACCGTTCTCGACGCGTCGCGCCGTCTCACCAGGGCGGCGGTTCCGGCGCGAATTCGCAAGTCGGTCAACGATCCCAAAGCCGTCATGGCCGCCGCGCGCGACGAGGTGAAGCGGCAGACCGGGGCCGACGAGATCAAGACGGAGACCATCACCCGCTTCACCCGCAAACAGGTGATCCAGCTGGTGCTGCTCGTCGCACTCGTCTACGTCGCGTATCCGTTCATCAGTACGGTGCCGACCTTCTTCAACGAGCTGCGCAACGCGAACTGGTGGTGGGCGCTGCTCGGGCTGGCCGTGTCCGCGCTGACGTATGTCGGTGCGGCAGCGGCATTGTGGGCCTGTGCTTCCGGGCTTGTGCGTTTCGGCAACCTGGTCATCATGCAGTTCGCCAACACCTTCGCCGCGACCACCACGCCGGCCGGGGTCGGCGGGCTGGCCCTGTCCACACGTTTCCTTCAGAAGGGCGGACTGGGGGCGCTGCGGGCCACCGCGGCCGTCGCACTACAGCAGGCCGTGCAGGTGATCACCCATGTGACCCTGCTGATCTTCTTCAGCGTCGCCGCCGGCGCCACCGCCGACCTGTCCCATTTCGTGCCGAGCACCACACTGCTCTACCTGATCGGCGGCGTCGCACTGGGCATTCTGGGCACCTTCCTGTTGGTGCCGCGCGCACGCCGCTGGCTGGGTACGGCGGTCCGCCCGCGCATCCAGGAGGTCGGCACCGAGTTGCTCGAGCTGATCCGTGAACCCAAACGGCTGGCGATCATCGTGCTGGGTTGCGCCACAACGACTCTGGGAATGGCGCTGGTGCTGTGGGCCAGCATCGAAGCTTTCGGCGGTGACACGACGTTCGTCACGGTGACCATCGTGACGATGGTCGGTGGCACCCTCGCGTCGGCGGCACCCACACCCGGTGGCGTCGGCGCGGTGGAGGCGGCTCTGATCGGTGGCCTCGCCGCCTTCGGCGTGCCCGCGGCCGTCGGGGTACCCGCGGTGCTCCTGTACCGGGTGCTGACGTGTTGGCTGCCGGTGTTCGCCGGCTGGCCGATCATGCGGTGGCTCACCGCGAAGGAGATGATCTAGCCGCGGACTGCGTAGCGTGGAGACGTGCTGGCGATGCGCGTCCTGGCGGTGCTCTGCACGCTCGCTCTTGTGCTGACGGCGTGCGGCGCGCCGGGCAGGCCCGCCGCGGACTCGGCCTGGCCGCCGTCGAGCGGCCGCGGTCCGTGCGGGGTCACCAAGCAGACCGATGTGGCGGCGCGGATGCGCGACGGCACGATCCTGCGTGCCGATGTCTACCGGCCGGACAGCGCCGAACCCGTCCCGGTGATCCTGATGCGCACCCAGTACGGAAAGTCGGGCGCACAGGTCCAGCCGTCGCGCTACCAGAGCCCGGACTGGTTCGCATCGCACTGCTATCTCGTTGTCATTCAGGACGTTCGGGGGCAGGGCGCCTCCGGCGGAACCTTCAGCGAGTTCACTCATGACCGCGACGACGGTTATGACTCGGTGGAATGGGCCGCGGCGTTGCCGGGGTCGAACGGCAAGGTGGGCATGTACGGCTCGTCCTACGTGGGCGCGACGCAGTGGCTCGCCGCGACAACCGCTCCCCCGCATCTGGTCACGATCGTGCCTGCCAATACCGCCTCGGACTATTTCGACGGCTGGATGTATGAGGGCGGCCAGTTCCGGCTGGCGTTCGTACTGCCGTGGGCGATCGGGCTGGCGACCACCGCGGCGACCAACCGGCACGACGACCTCACCGCGAATGCGCTGAAGTCGGCGTCGGCGGACCCGACCCGATGGCTGGACTTCAGGCCTTACCGGTCTCTTCCGGCCTTGCAACCCGCCAGTCCCGAGGTGGCGCCATGGTATTTCGACTGGATCGCGCATTCGTCACGTGACGGCTTCTGGCGGCAATGGAGCATCCGTGACCGGTACCCGTCGATCCGCGTCCCGGTGCTCGACGTCGAAGGGTGGTACGACGCATTTCTCGCCGGGGGGATCGAGAACTTCACCGGGATGGTGGACTCGGCGGGCACGCCGCAGGCCCGAACGAATCAGCGGCTGGTCATCGGTCCGTGGGACCACGTGGACTGGGGCCGCCATGGTTCCGAGCCGGCGCCGCTGCTGAAGGACATCGGCAGCGTCGGCGAGAGCCCGATCAACGAGTTGATGCTCGCGTGGTACGACCACTTCCTGAAAGGTGTCGACAACAACGTATCGGGTGCACCGCGGGTGGACTACTTTCTGATGGGCGCCAACAGGTGGAAGTCGGCGGACAGTTGGCCGCTGCCCCACACCGAGTGGAGCCGCTACTTCCTGTCGGGCGACGGGGGGATGGGCGCGCGAACCGGCACATTGCGCACCGGCGCCCCTCCGGCGGTTCAGGCACCTGACCGCTACGTGTACGACCCGACCGACCCCGCTCCCAGCATGGGCGGGCATTCGTGTTGCGGCGCCCGTTCCGGCCCGCAGGGCCCCTACGACCAGACTCCGGTCGAGCAGCGTTCCGATGTCCTGATCTACAGCAGCGATCCGCTTACGGCGGACACCGAGGTGACCGGTCCGGTGACCGTCGACCTGTGGGCCGCGTCATCGGCGGCCGACACCGACTTCACCGCAAAGCTGATCGTGGTCAAACCCGATGGCGACGCAATCAACCTCAACAACGGCATTCTGCGGACTGCGTTTCGCGATTCGTTGTCGGACCCGAGCCCGGCCATTCCGAATCAGCCCCACGAGTACCACATCGCGATCTGGCCGACGAGTTATCTGTTTCGCGCGGGCGACCGGATCCGGCTGGAGATTTCCAGCAGCGACTACCCGCAGTTCGCGCCCAATCCGAATACCGGTGAACCGTTCGGTCTGAGCTCCGCGACCGTGTCCGCGGCACAGGCGATCCTGCACGACGCCGCGCATCCGTCGGCAGTGGTGATCCCGGTGATTCCGGCAAGCGGCCCGGGATCCGAACACTTCCCCACCACGCACTGAAGGGAGTGGGTGGGAGATCAGCTGCCGAGGAGTTCCCGCTCGGTCTCGACGTGGGTGCCGGTGTCGATATCATCGCGCGACGCGTCTCGATCATCGCGGAACCCGTCTCGACCGACGATGTGGGCAATGACCCAATGCAGGCCGATCACCAAGGCGCTGGCAAAGACCGACAGAACCAGCCACGCATCCGGGGGTATCGCCTTGGCAAGTCCCAACAGAGTTTCCATCGTGGGTTCCGTCCTCCGGTTGTAGGGCCCCACCCCGCTGACAAGCGCCCAGCTTTGACGTGCACGTGCAACTTTAGCGAATTATCGCATTTTAGCTGATCAAGATCGCTATTGGCTACGGTGAATCGTCAATGTGATACCGGTGCGACCACTGTGATAGACACCACGACCGGCAGTATCCCTGCCCGAGTGCCTGATTCGAGCGAGTGGCCGAGGGCTGCACCCACCCGGTTCCGCTACCCGCAAAGAGACTTGCGCCTATCCGCCATGGTATCGAGCATGCCTATAGCGATGCCAGCAAATTTTCTATGGAGCTAACAGCGCATTCTGGCGAAGCACGCGCCAACACTGACCGCAAACGGTGAAGGCCCCCTGCACAACGTGGCAGGGGGCCGGGAAATGTCTAATGGTTTGCGGCGCAGTACTTTTGGATCAGTTGGCGCACATTTGCGCTTGCTCGTCGATGTCGGTCACCAGCGACTGGACGTCCGGGACGCGGCAATCACTCGGGCAGCGCCCGCAGCGAACCGGGGAACTAGCGAGGCCGAACCGAATCGGCGGCGGCACCGATGAACACGGCGTAGGCGGCGGACATGGCGATCTGATCGATCATGTCGGCGTCACCGCCGAGCTCACGCACCTGATCTGCGATCGCGTAGCGGATCAGATCGACCGAAGTCATGATGGAATCGCTCATCGGTGGGCCACTCACTCTCGGTGCTAATCGCTTTCGGCTGTCAAGCAAAGCCACAATGCCGCCACCAGGAAGAAGATGACGTATACAACTTTGCCCAACTCGACCACCGTAGCTCCGATCTCACATAAGTACCTGAGACCGACCTTAGAGTTCTAACGTTAGCTTAGCTATGAGATTTGCAGTGTTGTGACTATGAGATCCAGCCGGCACGGCAAGAAGAGTGACGCACGTCACCTATTGGAACAATCTAACCTACCTCGACCGGATCCTCGCCGAGGCGGTCCCGGGCGCGCCGGATGGCGGCGAGCTAAGCGTGCGGCGCTACGCAGAACGCGTTCCCGTCGGGATCGGCGAGCACCACCCAGCCGAAGTCACCGAAGCTGTTGCGAGCGGTCTCGGTGGCGCCGAGCTCGACCAACCGGGCGACCTCCGCCTCGACGTCGTCGGTGGAGAAGTCGAGGTGCACCTTGTTCTTGCCGGGCGTCGGATCCTCCACCTGTTGGAAGGCCAGGCCGGGCCCGTCGGGACGACTGACCACGACGAAGAACGGCGGGGCGATCGGAGTGACCTGGCCGTCGAGCGCGCGTGCCCACCACGCGGCCAGACCTTCGGGATCGGTGGTATCGAACGTGATGTTCTCGGTCTTGAGTGCCATGGGTTTCTCCTATGTCAAGCCGCGGCCGGTTGGCAGGGCTGTTGTCGGGTTCTTTCGTCGGTGTGGAGGTGGTGGAACACCACACGGGCGAGCCGGCGTTTGAGGCAGCGCAGCGCCTCGGTGCTGGAGTCGCCTTCTGTTAGGCGGTGCCGGTAGTAGGTCTGGCCCATGCCCTCGAGGCGGATCTGGGTGACCGCGATCCGGTGTAGGGCAGCGTTGAGTTGTCGGTTGCCCGAGCGGGTCATCCGGACCCGGCCGGCGGTGTTGCCTGACCAGACCGGGATCGGTTCTACCCCGCTGTGGCGGGCGAAGGCTGCCTCGCTTTTGAAGCGGCTGACCCCGGCTGTTTCGCCGATGATCTTGGCTGCGGTCAGCTCTCCACAACCCGGTATTGCCAGCAGCGCAGGAGCGATCACGCGGACGCGTTCACCGATCCGCTTGGCTAGCGCGTTGATCACTTCGGTGAGGCGAGTGATGTCAGCGAGCTCGTCGCGAGCCAACTCAGCGACCAGACCTGACTGCGTGCTAAGCCAGTCACCCAGCAGGCTGCGGTGTTTAGCAAGATCCAAGGAGGCAGGCTTCGGGGCCCGCGACGGGTCGAGTTCATGTATCCGCCACAGCAGTCGATTGATCGTCGAAGTACGTTGCCCAACAAGGTCTTCACGACGATCGATAAGCAACTTCAATTCGCGCGACACCTCGTCGTGAGACGCTATCGGTAGATCGGGCTCACGTAAGTACGCCCGCGCCACTGCCAAGGCGTCAATCGGATCGGACTTGCCCCGGGTGCGCGCAGACTTACGTGTCAACGCCATCAACTTCGGCGGGACACGCACCACCTTTTGATCTGCGGCCAACAGATCGCGCTCTAATCGTGCCGACAGATGTCGACAATCCTCGATCGCCCAGACCAACTCAACGCCGAACTGAGTGCGAGCCCACCGCACCGCTTGGCGATGACCGGTGCTCGTTGCTTCCACGACCTTCTCACCGAGTTTGCGGCCAACCTCGTCGACGGCGACGAAGGTATGAGTGCGCTTGTGGACATCGGCTCCAACAACAACCATGGTGGTTGCCTCCATTCACTGTGAGGTGACAGTTGGGCCGGTCGGCGGACACATCTCAGTGGGGGCGGTGCCACGTTCCTATCAAGTCACGCCGGCCGGTCCTTCTCACCTGGTGCCGACAAAACGCATGAATGCCAACCCGAAGGCGGCAGCGACGCTACGAGCCAGACACCAGGTGATCAGGATCCAACCACCGCGATAGCGGCGACCTCACCCTGACACTGATGCGACGCTAGCCCAGGCAGGTGACACCCAGAACCCCCCTACGTGCCCTTGACGTTGAGCACCTGCCGCAGCTCGTGCACAACCTCCACGAGGTCAGCGGCATCGGTCATCACGGTGTCAATGTCCTTGTACGCGTCCGGGATCTCGTCCACCCACTCGTCGCCGTGCCGGTACTCGATGCCCCGCATACGGTCGGCGAGGTCGTCAGCGGTGAACCGGCGCCGCGCCTCCGCGCGGGAGAACCTCCGCCCAGCACCGTGCGGCGCCGAGCAGAGCCCGGCGGAATTCCCCTTGCCGCGCACGATGTAGGACCGCGTGCCCATCGACCCCGGGATGATGCCCAGCAGGCCTTCGTGAGCGTCGATCGCACCCTTACGGGTCAGCCACACATCCTTGCCGCCGTGCTTCTCCTTGGCGGTGTAGTTGTGGTGCGTGTTGACCGTCGTCTCGACGAAGTCGTTCGTATCACCCTGCGCGCCAACCCAATCACCGAAAACCAGTGCGAAGCGGTCCATCATCTCCGCGCGGTTCTCCATCGCGAAACGCTGCGCCCAGTTCAGCTCCCGCAGGTAGGCCGCGAACTCCGGCGTGCCCTGCGGAAGGTAGGCCAAGTCGGGGTGCGGCAGGTCGATCCACCACCGCTTACACAGCTGCTGCGCCACCTTGATGTGCTTCAGGGCGATCTTGTTCCCGACCCCACGGGAGCCGGAATGCAGGAACAGCCATACCCTTTCAGCCTCGTCGAGGCACAGCTCGATGAAGTGGTTGCCACCGCCCAGCGAGCCGAGCTGCTCGCGCCACTTCGGTGAATGGGACAGGTCGACGTTGAGGCGAGTCTTGTCCTCACCGTCGTCACCCGGCCAGGCAAGGTTCTGAAGCGCCTCGATGCGCGCCGCCGTGAACGGGAACCGATCCACGTCGTGGTTGTAGTTCCCCGGCGACAGCGGTATGGCCGACTCGATCGCCTTCCGCAGCGCGGACATGTCGCGGCCCGCAAGGTCCTCGGCGGTGAACGTCGTTCGGGCGGCGATCATCCCGCAGCCGATATCCACGCCGACCGCAGCCGGGATCACCGCGTCGATGGTCGGGATCACGGTGCCGACCGCGGAGCCCTTGCCACTGTGGACGTCGGGCATCAGCGCGACGTGCGGGTGCACGAACGGCATGGCCGCCGTTTGCTTGGCCTGTTCGACGGCGTTGTCGTCGATGTGGGAAGCGAAGTTCAGCAGCTTATGCCCGTCGATCCGGTGCACAGTCATGACTTGAATTGTCCAGGCGTTGTCGAGCCAATATTTCGGACCGTGTGAGTGCGGGCGGAGGGACTCGAACCCCCACGCTCTTTCGAACAATGGCACCTAAAGCCATCGCGTCTTCCATTCCGCCACGCCCGCAATGTCCAAGATCCTACGTGACTGAACCGGAGCCACTAGCACCTGAGCATCACGCACCGGTGAACCCATAACCGCTGGCACGGTACCGTCGTAGTGTGTCCACGACCCGCCGCCGCCGGTTCGGCCTGATCATCTTGGTGATCATTGCCGCATCCGGCTGCCTGGCGCTGGGCTGGTGGCAGTGGAGCAGATTCGAGTCGACGTCGGGCACCTTCCAGAACCTCGGCTACGCCCTGCAATGGCCGATGTTCGCGGGGTTCTGTGTGTACGCCTACCGCAAGTTCATCCGCCTTGAAGAAACTCCCCCAGCAGCGCCGTCCTTATCGGAGTCGATCACCGAGATCCCGGCCGGATTGCTGCCCGAACGGCCCACGGCTCAAACCGCCTCCGACCAACCCGACCCCGCCATGCGCGAATACAACGCCTACCTCGCCGAGCTGGCCCGGGCCGACAAGGCCCAAGACGATCAGAACAGGACCACCGCATGACCGCACCCGAGTCGCCCAAAGCAGACGAGCAGACGGGCGTCCCGAACGAGACGATCCGCAAAGCCCTCAACGGCTACCGGGTTCTGGCCTGGACGACGGGCATCTGGCTGATCGCGCTCTGCTACGAAATGGTGCTGAAGTATGTCGTGAAGGTCGACGACCCGCCGACCTGGATCGGCATCGTGCACGGCTGGGTCTACTTCATCTACCTGCTGTTCACCGCCAACCTCGCGGTCAAGGTGCGCTGGCCGATCGCGAAGACCATCGGCGTGCTGCTGGCCGGCACGATCCCGCTGCTGGGCATCATCGTCGAGCAGGTGCAGACCCGCGAGCTGAAGACCCGCTTCAACCTCTGATCAGCGGATCGTCTTCGAGCTCGAGCTCGTCGGGCGACCACTCCTCGACGGCATCTTCTGAAGTCGGGATCGTCACCGCGACGACCGCGGCCAGCGCCGCGACGCCGGCGGAGATGAGCAACGCGATCCGCAGGCCCTGCAGCGATGGCATCGTGTGCCCGGCATAGCTGATCGTCATTGTCGCGAGCACCACACCGATCACGGCACTGGAAATCGACGTGCCCAGCGACCGGGCGAGCGCGTTGATTCCGTTGGCGGCCGCCGTCTCGGAGACGGGCACCGCGGCGTTGATCAAGGCAGGCAGCGACGAATACGCGAAGCCCACCCCGAGGCTGATCGCGACGTTGACCACCATCACCGCCGCCGGACTGCCGAGCAACCACACCGCGCCGAGGTAGGCGGCCGCGATGATCGCCGCACCGCACACCAACGTGAACTTGGCTCCGCGGCGACCGGCCACCCGCGCCGCGATCGGCGAGGCCACCATCATCGCCAGCCCGCCCGGCGCCAGCCACAAACCCGCTTGCAGCATCGACTGCCCCAGGCCGTACCCGGTTCCCGTGGGCAGCTCGAGCACCTGCGGTGCGACCAACGAGAGCGAGAACATCGAGAAGCACACCAAGATCGCGGCGACGTTGGTGGTCAGGACCGGCCGGCGCAGCGTCGTGCGCAGATCGACCATCGGCGCCGCGGTCCGGAACTGCCAACGGGCGAAGAGGGCGAACACCACGACGGAGACGACGAACAACGACAGTGTCGTCGAACTCGTCCACCCCCAGGTCGAACCCTTTGAGATCGGCAGGAGCAGCGTCACCAACCCGGTGGTCAGCAAGACGAAGCCCAACGGGTCGAACCGGTCGGCCGAAGTGGCCGGAATGTTGGGCACCAGGAAAGAGAACAGCAGCATCGCCGTGACGCCGAGAACGCTTGCGCCCCAGAACAATGTGTGCCAATCAGTCTTCTGGGCGATCACCGCCGACAGCGGCAGCCCGAGCGCACCACCGACCCCCAGCGACGAACTGATCAACCCCATCGCCGAGCCGACCCGGTCGGCCGGTATCGAGGCCCGCAGCACGCTGATCGACAGCGGGATGATCGGGATGCCGAAGCCCTGCAGCCCGCGCCCGACGATGAACGGCAGCAGCGAGCTCGTCATCGCGGCGATCAACGACCCGACCGTCAGCGTGGCGGCACACACCATCAGCATCGGCTTGGGCCCGTACATGTCGCCGAGCCGGCCGAAGACCGGTGTGGTCACCGCGGCGGTCAGCAGGGTCACCGTGATCGCCCACGACGCGTTGTCCGGGCTGGTGTGCAGCAGCGTCGGAAGCTCCGGAATCAGGGGGATCATCAGCGTCTGCATCAGCGACACGCTGATGCCCGCGGCCGCCAACACGGCGATCAAGACCCCGGGGTGCCCCACCCGGACCGAGTGACGACCCATCCGGGCATCATGACACAGTTAGATGCGCTAGAAAAATGCCGCAAATCTTCGTCAGCCGGCCAGCGCGCGCAACGCCGGAATGAGCAACGCCAGCGCCCGGCCGCGGTGCGAAGCCGCGTCCTTCTCCTCCGGACGCAGCTGCGCCGCGCTGCGGGTCTCCCCCTCGGGAACGAACAGCGGGTCGTAGCCGAAGCCGCCCGCGCCGCGCGGCTCCCTGGCGATCGCCCCGGGCCACTCCCCGCGCACGACCGCGCAGTCGGCGTCGCCGGGACCGTAGACCACTGCGCACGCCGACACGAACGCCGCCGCGCGCCGCTCGTCGGGCACATCGCGCAACTGCGCCAGCAGCAGTTCGTTGTTGGCGCCGTCCTTGCCATGGACCCCGGCCCACCGCGCCGAGAGCACACCCGGCATGCCGTTGAGAGCCGCGACCGTGATCCCTGAGTCGTCGGCGACGGTCGGCAGGCCGGTGGCGGTGTAGCCGTCGCGCGCCTTGGCCAACGCGTTCTCCTCGAAGGTGGCACCGGTCTCGGGTGCCTCGGCGAAGGGCGGCACATCGTCGAGCGAGACGAGGGTCAGTCCGGATACGCCGGCGGCATCGAGAACGCGGCGCAGCTCGGCCAGCTTCTTGGCGTTGCGGCTGGCGACCAGTAAACGAGTCAGGACCCGAACGCCTTCTTCGACGGCGGACCTTCCGGCAGCACACCGGGATACGGCAGCTCGAGTGCTTCGCGCTGCACGGCGAACAGCGTCTCGCAGGCGCCGAGCGCGGCGTCGAGCATCTTGTCCAGCGTCGAGCGCGGGAAGGTCGCACCTTCACCGGTGCCCTGAATCTCGACGAGCGTTCCGGTGTCGGTGGCGACGACGTTCATGTCGACCTCGGCGCGCGAATCCTCCTCGTAGGGAAGGTCGACGCGCACCCGGCCGTCGACCACGCCGACGCTGACCGCCGCGATCGCACACGACAGCGGGCGCGGATCGGACAGCTTGCCACCCGCGGCCAGATACGTGACCGCATCGGAGAGCGCCACGTAGGCGCCGGTGATCGCCGCGGTCCTGGTCCCGCCGTCGGCCTGCAGCACATCACAGTCGATGGCGATGGTGTTCTCCCCGAGCGCGGCGAGGTCGATGCAGGCGCGCAGCGAGCGGCCGACCAGCCGGCTGATCTCCTGGGTACGCCCGCCGACGCGACCCTTCACCGACTCGCGATCCGAGCGGGTGTGGGTGGCGCCGGGCAACATGGCGTACTCCGCGGTGAGCCAGCCCTGCCCCGAACCCTTGCGCCAGCGCGGCACGCCTTCGGTGACGCTGGCCGTGCACATCACCCGGGTTTCACCGAAGGCGACGAGCACCGAGCCGGCCGGATGCGAGGTGAAGCCGCGGGTGATGGTGACCGGCCGCAGCTCGTCGTCGAGCCTGCCGTCTTGTCGTCTGGACACGTCGCAACCCTAGCCGAGGGACAGGCACGGCCCGAGGGTGCGTGAAATGCTCGCCGCGACGGCGTGTCGGTGTGCGGACACGCACGCTCGTCGACGAGACAGTCAGTGGCGACGGACCTCGATGGTCTCCCCGCACACCACGGCGTGGACAGGTCCGTCGAACTCCGCCTTGGCCTCGCTGATCACGTCTTCGCGCGAAGTCCACGGCGGGATGTGGGTGAGCAACAGCTCACCGACACCGGCGCGCGCAGCCATCTGGCCCGCCTCGGTGCCGGAGAGATGCAGATGCGGCGGCCGCTCCGGTGCATGGGTCCAGGACGCCTCGCACAGGAAAACGTCTGCGCCGCTGGCTAACTCGATGAGCGACTCGCACACCCCGGTGTCACCGCTGTAGACCAGGGTGGCACCCGTCGGGTCGGTGATCCGCATGCCGAACGACTCGGTCGGATGCGTCACCAGTCGCGGCAGTACGTTCAGCGCACCGAACTGCACGGGTTGGCTGTCCTGCCAGTGATGGATGTCGAAGATGTCGGAGAAGTCGTCGAGCTCTCCGCCCATCGGCGACGATGCGGCGGCCAGCCGGCTCCAGGTGTCGCTCGGGCCGTACATCACCCCGCGGCCCTTGGCCGGGGTCGGGTGGTAGCGGCGCCAGACGAAGAGGCCGGGCAGGTCCAGACAGTGGTCGGCATGCAGATGCGAGAGCAGGACGTGCACGTCGTTGGGGTCGGCATAGCGCTGCAAGGCGCCGAGGACCCCGCCGCCGAAATCAAGGACGAGGGGTGGGGTATCCGGTGCTGTCAGCAGGTAACCAGACGCCGGCGAATCAGGTCCGACAACGCTGCCGGAGCAACCAAGGATGGTGATTCGCACAGCCACTAGCTTGCCATGCCCAGATGCCGCAAGAGGAAAACATCACGGGTTTGGACATGAGAATCACTTCGTCGCTCTGACGTGACGCTGAACAGGGTGGACACCGGTGATCGCCGGCCCGAGGAAGCGCGCGGCCAATGTCGTGAACGCCTCGGGATCCCCTGTCGCCTCGAACAGCCGGGTCGCCGGCGGAGCCTCGTGAGGTCGCAGCAAGTCGCCCTCGGTCAGCACTTTCAGCAAGTCTTTGGCCGTCTCTTCGGCGCTGGACACCAGCGTGACCGAATCCCCCATCGCCAGCTGAATCAGCCCGGACAGCAGCGGATAGTGCGTGCAGCCCAACACCAGCGTGTCGACCTGCGCGCGCTGCAGCGGCTCCAGGTATCCCTCGGCCAGGTTCAGCACCTGCCGTCCGCTGGTGACGCCACGCTCGACGAAGTCCACGAAACGCGGGCACGCCACCGCCGTGATGTCGATGTCGCGGGCGGCGGCGAACGCATCCTGATAGGCCTGCGAGGCAATGGTGGCCGCAGTGCCGATCACGCCGATATGCCCGGTGCGAGTGGTGGCCACGGCACGCCGCACCGCCGGCAGGATCACCTCGACCACGGGCACGTCGTAGCGTTCGCGCGCATCGCGAAGACAGGCCGACGACGCGGTGTTGCAGGCGATGACCAGAGCCTTCACCCCGCGGTCCACAAGGTCGTCGCCGATGGCCAGGGCGTGCGCCCGGACCTCCGGGATGGTCAGCGGGCCGTACGGTCCGTTGGCGGTGTCGCCGACATAGATGATGTCCTCGTCGGGCAGCTGGTCGATGATCGAGCGAGCAACGGTCAGCCCGCCGACGCCGGAGTCGAAGATGCCGACCGGCGCGAAACGGTCGCTCATGAGGTCAGGCCGGGAAGCTGGCCGGCCTTCTTCCGTTCGCGTGCCTTGCGTTCCGGACCGGACAGCCAATAAGCGGCGAGCACGCCGGCGATCGCGCCGCACAGGTGTCCCTGCCAGGACACCCCGCCGCAGGTGGTCAGCTCGGGCAGCGCACCCCACAGCACACCGCCGTACACGAACAGCACCACGATCCCGGTGACAATCCACCAGATGTGCCGGGTGAAGAAGCCGAAGACCAACAGGAAGGTCAGCCAGCCGAAGATCAGCCCGGAGGCGCCGATGTGGTTGGTCTCCAGCCCGCAGCCCACGTTGCCGATGACCCAGGTGCCGAATCCACCGACGATCCAGATGATCGCGGTGGCCCAGACGAATCGCGCCATGCCGGTCAGCGTCACCAGGAAGCCGAGCACCAGGGCCGGCACGGTGTTGGCGGCCAGATGCTGCCAGTTGGCGTGCAGAAGTGGCGAGAAGACGATGCCCCACAGGCCGTCGGTTTCCAGTGGCCGGATGCCGTTGCGGTCCAGCGAGTGCCCCGAGAGCTGATCGACGATCTCGATGACGTAGAGCAGCGCGACGAACGACAGGATGGTGGCGCCGCCGACCTTCCACGCCGCCGGCTTCTTCGGCTGCGGCGGAATGGTTGAGTACGGCTGGTTCATCTCTGTGTCACCGGAGCCTCCGCGTCTATGCCCAGAGCTGGCCTTCCAAAGCCTCTTCGGCTTCGTCCAGGCTACCGGCGTACGCGCCGGTGGACAGATACTTCCATCCGGCATCACACACCGTGAACGCGATATCGGCACGCTGACCAGCCTTGACGGCCTTGGCCGCCACGCCGAGCGCGGCATGCAGGATGGCGCCGGTGGAGATGCCGGCGAAGATCCCTTCGACCTGGATCAGCTCGCGGGTTCGCCGCAGCGCGTCGAGTGAGCCGACCGAGAAGCGGGTGGTCAGCACCTCGGGGTCGTACAGCTCGGGGATGAAACCCTCGTCGATGTTGCGCAGCGCATAGACGCCTTCGCCGTAGCGCGGCTCGGCGGCGACGATCGCAACGTCGGGGACGTGCTCACGCAAATAGCGCCCAACTCCCATCAACGTGCCCGTCGTACCCAGCCCGCCGACGAAATGGGTGATCTCGGGCAGGTCTTTGAGCAGTTCCGGACCCGTGCCGCAGTAGTGCGCGTCGGCGTTGGCGGGATTGCCGTACTGATAGAGCATCACCCAATCGGGGTGCTCGGCGGCCAATTCCTTGGCGCGGGCCACCGCGGTGTTCGAGCCGCCCTCGGCGGGCGAATAGATGATCTGCGCGCCGTAGAGCTCGAGGATCTGCCTGCGTTCGATCGAGGTGTTCTCCGGCATCACGCAGATCAGCCGGTAGCCCTTGAGCAGCGCGGCCATCGCCAGCGAGATGCCGGTGTTGCCACTGGTCGGTTCGAGGATGGTCGCCCCGGGTGTGAGTAACCCGTCGCGCTCGGCCTGCTCGATCATCCGCAGCGCGGGCCGGTCCTTGATGGATCCGGTCGGGTTGCGGTCCTCGAGTTTGGCCCACAGCCGCACGTGCGGAGCTGGGTCCGATGCTCTTCGCGCAAGCGGCTCATCGGCGCCGGTGCCGTCCCAGCGCGGCGACAGCCGCGGCAACCCGACCAGCGGCGTGTCGCCGACCGCCTGGATCAACGAGCCGTAGCGGGTCAATTCGCCCCGCCCGCGACGGCGGGCAGGATCGTCACCGAATCACCCTCGCCGATCTCGGTGGCCAGCCCACCCGAGAAGCGGACGTCCTCGTCATTGACGTAGATGTTGACGAACCGGTTCAGCTTGCCGCCGTCGACCAACCGCTCGGAGATCCCGGAGTAGTTGGCCTCCAGGTCGGCGATCACGGCCTCCAGCGTGGCGCCGTCGGCGCTGACGCGCTTCTCGCCGCCGGTGTGGGTGCGCAGGATGGTGGGGATGGACACCTCTACGGACATGACTCGCCTTTCTAGTACTGCTCGACGATCGTGACGGGTTCTTCGGTGACTAACCCGTCGACGATCCGGTAGCTGCGCAGTTCGTGGTCGACGGGATCGCGGGTGGAGACCAGGACGTAGTGCGCATCGGGCTCTTGTGCCAACGAGATGTCGGTGCGGCTGGGATACGGCTCGGTGGCGGTGTGTGAGTGGTAGACGACCACGGGTACCTCGCCGGCCGCCTCCATCGCCCGGTGCACCCGGAGTTGTTCCATGGAGTCGAACCGGTAGAACGTCGGCGACCGCTCGGCGTTCAGCATCGCGATGTGCCGCTCCGGACGGTCGGACCCCTCCGGCCCGGCCAGGACCCCACACGCCTCGTCGGGATGGTCGGCCCTGGCGTGGGCGACCATGGCGTCGACCAGGTCGGCACGGATGACCAACACGGCGGGGTTCCTCCTGCGATACGGCTCAGGGTTCAGATGCGTCGAACGCACCGGGCAACACGTCGCGGTAGGTCGGTATTCCGGCCGCCGACTCGGCGGCCAGCACAGCGACCAGCACCGCACGGGCCAAACAGTCTGCCGCAGCCGCGCCCAGCCTCGCGAGCGGCTTGGTCTCCGGCAGCATCTGTGTCGGGGTGCCCGCGTCCGGCTCCAGATCGACGGCACCGGTGGCCAACGCGAAGACGGTGTCCCCGTCCAGCGGGGTGTGGGCCGGGCGGATGGTGTGCGCCAGGCCGTCCTGTGCGGCCACCGCGAAGCGCCGGCACGCCGCCGGCGAGAGCGCAGCGTCGGTGGCGACGACCGCGATCGTGGTGTTCAGCGGACCGGACTCGGCGTCGAGAGCGCCGAGCTCGGCGACCTGTTCGGCGGGCGGGGTGACCAGCCCGAATTCCCTGACCAGATGACTCATCCAGGGCAGTCCGGTGGCCGGGTCGATCACATTGCCTGCGCTGTTGACGACGACGATCGCGCCGACGGTCACGCCGGAGTCGAGCCTCATCGACGCGGTGCCGACGCCGCCCTTGAGCACCGCGGCGCGCGCACCGATGCCCGCGCCGACGGTACCGACCGCCACGTCGACGCCGGCCGACTGTGCGGCGGCATAACCGAAGTCGGCGGTCGGCCGGCACGCCCAGCCGCCGACCGGGAGATCAAAAATCACCGCGGCCGGAACTATCGGGACCAGCCCGCCTTCCATTGCCACCCCGCGGCCCTGCTGCTCCAGCCAGGTCATCACCCCGTCAGCGGCAGCCAGTCCGTAGGCGCTGCCGCCGGTGAGCACGACCGCATCGACGTGCCGCACGCTGTTGGACGGATCCAGCAGGTCGGTTTCGCGGCCACCGGGCGCACCGCCCCGCACGTCGACGGCGCCGACGGTCCCCGGCGGCGCGACGATCACGGTGGTGCCGCAAGCCCAGCCCGAGCCCAGCGTCGCGTCGGCGTCGAGCCGGCCGTGGTGACCGACCAGGATGCCGCCGACGTCGGTGATCGAGCCGCTCATCGGATGGGCTTGCGCTGTGCTCATCTGATGGGCTTTCCCATCAGCCCCAGCACCAGATACTCCTGCAGCACAGTCAGCCATTGATACACGTCGAGATGCCCGGCCAGCGGATGGTCGGCTGGCAACCGATCGGGGCCCTCCGGGCCGATGTCGAGCATCGCGCCCAGCGCCAGCCGAACGTCGTTGATCGCGGAGATCCAGGCGTTTGCGTCGTCCTCGGTGATTTCGAACCGGCCCCCACCATCGGGCAGTGTGTCCAGAACACGTTGTGCCGCAGCCTTTTTGGCATCGATGATGTCTGGTTCATGCAGACTTCGCAGCGCGCCGTTGAGGCTTTCGGCGGCCGCCGACCCCGCCGGGTGATCGCGCTGCGGTTTGTAGAAGTCGGGCAGCAGCCGCCGCATCGTGGAGTCTTCGGGCGGCTGGGAGTTGCCGGCGCGGATACCGGTGATCTGCTCCAGCGGATCCGACGGCGTCGCGGCCTCCCGCTCGTCGAGCATGCCCTGCACCGAGGACACCATGTTTTTCAGCAGCGCCGCTTCGTGCGGGGCCAGTGCCGAACGGAAACGGGGGCCCTCAGCGGTGTCGACCCGCTTCCATTTGCGCACGCGCTCAGCGGTCCTGCTGCATGGTCGCCCACAATCCGGCGGCATGCAGTTTGGACACGTCTACTTCCATGGACTCGCGGCTACCCGCCGACACGACCGCCTTGCCTTCGTTGTGAACCTGCAGCATGAGCTTGGTCGCGTGCGGTTCGCTGTAGCCGAAGAGCTTCTGGAACACGTAGGTCACATAGTTCATCAGGTTGACGGGATCGTCCCAGACGATCGTCACCCAGGGGTTGTCCAGGGCATTGACGGTTTCCGTCTGTTGCTGTCTTGCCGCGTCCGGTCGGGTCGGAGCTGCTTGCGAGCCCATGCGGACAAGGATAGCGAGCCGGTTACGTGCCTTTCCAGCCCGTGGGGCGGCCGATACCGTTGCGCTGTGACCGCCGCCCTGCTGACGGACAAGTACGAGCTGACGATGCTGGCCGCCGCGCTGCGCGACGGTTCGGCCGGCCGCACGACCACATTCGAGGCGTTCGCCCGACGGCTGCCCGGCGGGCGCCGCTACGGCGTGGTGGCCGGGACCGGGCGGCTCCTGGAAGCCTTGAGCGAGTTCATCTTCGACGACGAGGCGCTGGCCCCCCTGGAGTCGTTCCTCGACACCGCGACCCTGGACTACCTTCGGGACTTCCGCTTCACCGGTGATATCGACGGCTACGCCGAGGGCGAGTTGTACTTCCCCGGTTCCCCGGTTCTGTCGGTCACCGGCACGTTCGCCGAGTGCGTGTTGCTGGAGACGCTGGCACTGTCGATCTTCAACCATGACACCGCGATCGCCTCGGCGGCCGCCCGGATGGTCAGCGCCGCCGCCGGCCGGACCCTGATCGAGATGGGGTCGCGGCGCACACATGAAATTGCCGCCGTGGCCTCGGCCCGGGCGGCCTACATCGCCGGCTTCACCGGGACATCGAACCTGGAAGCCAACCGTCGCTACGGCATCCCGGCGCTCGGGACCAGCGCTCACGCGTTCACGATGCTGTACACGGGTGCTGACGGCCCCAACGAGAAGGCGGCGTTCCGCGCGCAGGTCGAGGCGCTGGGTGTCGGGACGACCTTGCTGGTCGACACCTATGACGTCACGACCGGGGTGGCCAACGCGATCGCCGTCGCCGGAACCGAACTCGGCGCGGTGCGCATCGACTCCGGTGACCTGGGCGTGCTGGCTCGGCGGGTGCGCGCCCAGCTCGATGAGCTCGGGGCGAGCGGCACCAAGATCGTCGTCTCCGGTGATCTCGACGAGTTCTCGATCGCGTCGCTGCGCGCCGATCCCGTCAACAGCTATGGTGTCGGAACTTCAGTGGCCACCGGCTCCGGCGCTCCCACCGCCAGCATGGTCTACAAGCTCGTCGAAGTGGACGGCCTGCCGGTGGAAAAACGAAGCAGCCGTAAGGAATCCCACGGCGGACGGAAAGCCGCCCTGCGGCTGTCCCGGCCGACCGGCACGATCGTCGAGGAGGTCGTCTACCCGGTGTCCGCACCACCCGAGGTGACCGAACCCGCGCGCGCGCTGACCGTGCCGCTGGTCCGCGGCGGGCGGGTCGTCGCCGCACCCGACCTGGCGGCGGCGCGCGATCTGGTGGCCAGCGGGCTGCGCAGCCTGCCGTGGGAGGGTCTGGCGCTGTCGCAGGGCGAACCGGCGATCCCGACCCGCCAGGTGCCGGCGAGGTGAACGCGGACGATCTACCGCCGGTGAGGGAGTTGCTGGCGACGGCGGTGGCCGCGCTGGGCGGCAGCGAGCGGCCCGGACAGGTGCAGATGGCCGAAGCGGTGGCAGAGGCATTCGCCGGCAGGAAGCACCTGGCAGTGCAGGCCGGTACCGGAACCGGCAAGTCGCTCGCCTACCTCATCCCGGCGATCGCCCGGGCGGTCGCCGACGAGACGCCCGTCGTGGTGTCCACTGCGACAATCGCACTGCAACGTCAGCTCGTCGACCGCGACCTGCCCCGCCTGGTCGACGCACTGGCCGCCGCGCTGCCCCGGCGGCCCAGATTCGCGCTCCTCAAAGGACGGCGAAACTATCTGTGCCTGAACAAGATCCACAACGGCGGCGGGGAGGAGAACGCTGACGCCCCGCAGGAGGAACTGTTCGAACCGGTCGCCGCGACCGCACTGGGCCGCGACGTCGCCAGGTTGACGGCATGGGCGTCGTCCACCGAGACCGGCGATCGTGACGAACTTACGCCCGGTGTGCCCGACCGCTCCTGGTCGCAGGTCAGCGTCTCGGCCCGGGAATGCCTCGGCATGGCGCGCTGCCCGTACGGCACCGACTGCTTCTCCGAACGAGCCCGCGGTGAAGCGGGCCGCGCCGAAATCATCGTCACCAACCACGCACTGCTGGCCATCGACGCGATCGCCGACGCCGCCGTACTGCCCGAGCACGAGTACCTGGTGGTCGACGAGGCCCACGAACTGGTGGACCGGGTGACGTCGGTCGCCACCGGCGAGCTGACCCCCGCCCCGCTCGGGGTGGCCACCCGGCGGATCTCGCGGTTGGTCAGCCCACAGCTCGTCCAGCGGATGGAAGCGGCGGTGGCGACGTTCTCCTCGGCGATCCACGATGCGCAGCCCGGCCGGCTCGATTACCTCGACGACGAGCTGGCCACCTACGTGACGGCCCTGCGGGATGCGGCCACCGCCGCGCGCGGCGACATCGATCCCTCCCCCAAGGACCCGAAGGTCGCCGCGGCCCGCAGCGAGGCGATCGCGGCGCTGACCGAGATCGGCGATGCCGCCGCACGGGTGCTCGACTCGTTCGTACCGGCCATCCCCGACCGCACGGAGGTGGTGTGGCTGGACCACGAGGACGGATCGGCGGGCAGGAGCGGAGCGACCCGGGGATCGGGTGGCGGGAGTTTGCGTCCTGTGCTCAGAGTGGCGCCGCTGTCGGTGGCCGGACTACTGCGCACCCGGCTGTTCGAGAGCGCCACAACGGTTTTGACGTCGGCAACGCTGACGATCGGCGGCTCGTTCGATGCGATGGCAGGCGCGTGGGGACTCGGCGACGGCCCCGCGTGGACCGGCCTTGACGTCGGCTCCCCGTTCGAACACGCCAAATCGGGCATCCTCTACGTCGCCGCGCACCTGCCCCCGCCGGGCCGGGACAGCTCCGGCAATACCGAACAGCTCGATGAGATCGCCGGGCTGATCGAGGCAGCCGGCGGCCGTACCCTCGGGCTGTTCTCCTCGATGCGCGCCGCCAAGGCGGCAGCCGAGGCGCTGCGGACACGGATCGACACCCCGATCCTGTGTCAGGGCGACGACGGGACCGCGGCCCTGGTCGAGCGGTTTGCCGCCGATCCCGAGACGTCACTGTTCGGCACGCTGTCGCTATGGCAGGGCGTCGACGTGCCGGGCCCGTCGCTGTCGCTGGTTCTCATCGATCGCATCCCGTTCCCCCGCCCCGACGATCCCCTGCTGACCGCGCGCCAGCGGGCCGTCGCCGCCCGCGGCGGCAACGGGTTCATGAGTGTGGCCGCCGCGCACGCCGCGCTGCTGCTGGCCCAGGGAGCGGGCCGGCTGCTGCGCCGCTCCGACGACCGGGGCGTCGTCGCGGTGCTGGACTCGCGGATGGCCACCGCCCGGTATGGCGGTTATCTGCGTGCGTCACTGCCACCGTTCTGGGCGACCACCGACCCGGCCCGCGTCAGAGAAGCACTTCAGCGGTTACGCGGTGACGAACCGTCGTGAGTTGGGATCGGTAGTGCCGGGCGCGCGGCACTATTGTGGGGAGAATTTCGCGCACGCCGGTCTGACATAAAGGTGGCCTCATGCACCGACGACACCTTGCCCGCCTGCTGGCGATCGCGGGCACCGCTGTGGTGCTCGCCGGCTGCGGCACAACCATCTCGGGCAAGCCCGTCTCGGTGTTCGACGACCCGTTCAAGGTCGGCGGCCTGCAGGCGGTCGACGGGGCCAGCGGCCTGCGCTCCAATGCCGAGGAGCCGACCCGCAAGGTCTCCGGCACCGACGGCGGCAAGGACGACGAGCTCGCCGTCCAGTCGATCAGCGATCTGGAGGCGTTCTGGACGGACGCCTACCCGGGCACCTTCGACGGCCAGTTCAAACCGGTGAAGGACCTGGTCTCCTGGGATTCCGACGACTACGAGGGCGAATTCTGCGGCGACACGACCTCCGGCCTGATCAACGCCGGCTTCTGCGAGGACGACAACGCCATCGGCTGGGATCGCGGTGTCCTGCTGCCGGCGTTGCGAGAAGCCAACGGCGACATGGCGATCACGATGGTGTTGGCCCACGAATACGGCCATGCGATTCAAAAGATGGCCAAACTCAACAAGAAGGGCACTCCGACGCTGGTGGCCGAGCAGCAGGCCGATTGTTTCGCCGGCGTCTACCTGCGGTGGGTGGCCGAGGGCAATTCGAAACGGTTCACGCTGAGCACCGGCGACGGGCTGAACAACCTTCTGGCCGCGATGATCTCGTTCCGCGACCCGCTGCTGAGCCAGGACGACTATTTCAGCACCGGTGACGAGCACGGCTCAGCCTTTGAGCGGATCTCAGCCTTCCAGTTCGGGTTCACCGACGGACCGTCGTCGTGCGCGGCCATCGATGCCCAGGAGATCGGCCAGCGCCGCGGCGATCTGCCCATCGAGCTGCAGAGCGACCAGACCGGTGAGTGGCCGGTGACCGAGGAGTCGGTCCGGTCGATCACCGAGGCGATGAACATCCTGTTCAAACCCCAGACTCCGCCGACGCTGAGCTTCGATGCGGGCTCGGCCGCGAAGTGCCCCGACGCCCGGCCCAGCCCGCCGGTGTCGTACTGCCCGGCGACCAACACGATCGCCGTCGATCTGCCCGCGCTGGAGAAGATGGGCGCCTCGAACGAGGGTGAGGAGAACGTCCTTGTGACCGGGGACAACAGTGCCTACTCGGTGCTGGTGTCGCGCTACATGCTTGCGGTGCAACACGAACGCGGCGGACTGGTGCTCGACAATGCCGAGGCCGGTCTGCGCACCGCCTGCCTGACGGGCGTGGCCACCACCAAGCTGTCCAAGGAAGTCACCACCCCCGACGGCAACACCGTCGCGCTGACCGCGGGCGACATCGACGAGGCCGTATCGGGTCTGCTGACCAACGGCCTCGTCGCCAGCGATATCAACGGTGAGTCGGTGCCCGCCGGGTTCAACCGCATCGACGCGTTCCGCATCGGGGTGCTCGGCGATCAGGACCGCTGCATCAAGCGCTTCCCGTAGTCGGGGCGTCGCCGAGCTAGCCTTGAAATATGCCTGAGATCGCACTTCCTGACGCTGTAGAGCTGGCCAGAGCGGTCATCGACGATTACATCCATGCCCGTTGGGACGACGTCAGCGCTCGCTTCGACGCGACGATGCGCGACGGGCTTTCTGACCGAGAGCTTGCCGCGGGGTGGGCTTACATCTCAGAGCTGGCCGGGCCGTACGAGACCCACGGAGACACTGAGGCTGAGCGCGCCGGGGAATTCACCACCACCAATACGCCGCTCAGATTCGAGGCGGGCGAGTTCGTCGCACGCATCACTTTTCGCGACGATGGGACGATCGCCGGGCTGTACATTCTCAACCCCGAAACTCATTGATTCAGAACCGAGAGCGATATTTTTCGCGATTCGTCGCTCTGAGGTCTGGATCAACGCACTAGATCTTCTTCGTCACGCCGTACCAGGAGAGGATCGCATCGCCCTCGTCGGTGGACTTCGACAACGTTGCGTAGGAGCGGATGAACGACTCCCCCACGCAGCCGTCGATCTTGACGTGGAAGTTGCTGATCGAGACCCAGGGCCGGTCGCCCTTGTACTCCTTCTTGGTCACCGGGACGACATTGATGATGCCCGGCTTGAGACCGACGGTGATACCGCCGCCGATGTTCCCGCCGACGCCGGGCAGCAAGCCCTCGGCCGCGTTGTTGGGGAAATCCAACCCCAGGAAGCCGATGGACGGGCTGATGCCGGCGGTGCCGGTCAGCGAGACACCGTTGGACGTGCTCATGTCGATGCCGCAGCCGATCTGGTAGCCGACCTCGAAGACGCCCTTCGGTAAATCGCCGGGTCCGTCGAGCGCGCCGTTGAAGACGCCTCCCACGGTGTACTCGCGGGAGGAGAGCGCGGTGGTCAGTGGTGCATTCGGCATCTGGGTCTCGTCCTTGGCCGAGATCGTCAGGGTCCAGCCGTCGGGTGACTTGGTGGTGGCCGGCGGTGTGGACATCACCTTCCCGTCGTCGACCGGCGGAGCGGCCGGGTCGATGGCGGGGTCGGCCACGGCGACGGGCTGGCCCAGGTCGGGGCCGCCGGGATCGGGGTCGGCCGACGCGGGTACCGGCGTCGCCAACAAGGTCCCCACCAGCGCTATCAGCGCGGCACGACGTACAACCACTACCCCGAACGCCTTCCCGGAGACCGATGGTCCGCCCCGATGCGGGACCCCTCGACGCTCCTGTTGGGAACCTACAGGTGGCTCCCATGCACTGCTAACCGGTTCTCGAACTCCCAGCGTTACGCCAGCGCGACGAGCCCGAGCTCGTTGTCGCCGGCCAGCAGCGGGTGATGCGGCAGCACGCGCACCGTATAGCCGACGGATCCGGCCAGCGGCAGCGGGGTCGTCGTCCGGAAAACGTCGGTGCCGCCGTCGCCGGGACCCGTCAGTGTCATGGCGACGGTGATCGGGTCCTGCAGGGCGTCCGCGGCGTCGACGCGACCGAGTACCGCCTGCACCACCACCTCGTCAGGCCTGAGCCCGGCCAGCTGCACGGTGGCCGTCAACGTCAGCTCCGAGCCGAGCAACGGGGTGTCCGGTAGGCCGGTGCTGTCCACATCGGTGATCTGAATCTTGGGCCAGGCCTCCCGCGCTCGCAGCCGATAGGCCGACAACTCGCGGGCCGCGCCGAACGGTAGCCCGTCGACGGGCGCGCTGGTCCGGTTGAACGACTGCGCGGCAGGCGCGTAGTACTTCTCGGTGTAATCGCGGACCATCCGCGACGCCAGCACCTTGGGGCCCAGCGACTGCAACGTGTGCCGGACCATCTCGACCCACCGGTTCGGCACGCCGTTGTCGTCGCGGTCGTAAAACCGCGGCGTGACCGAATGCTCCAGCAGGTCGTAGAGCGCGGCGGCCTCCAGGTCATCGCGCCGCCCTTCGTCCGCCAGGCCGTCGGCTGTCGGTATCTCCCAACCGTTTTCGCCGTCGTACCACTCGTCCCACCAGCCGTCCCGGATGGACAAGTTGAGCCCGCCGTTCAACGCGCTCTTCATGCCCGACGTGCCGCACGCCTCCAGCGGACGCAGCGGATTGTTCAGCCACACATCGCATCCCCAGTACAACTGTCGCGCCATGGACATGTCGTAGTCGGGAAGGAAAGCGATGCGGTGACGCACTTCCGGCCGGTCGGCGAACTTCACGATCTGCTGGATGAGCGCCTTGCCTGCGTCGTCGGCGGGATGGGATTTGCCGGCCACGATCAGCTGAAGCGGCTTGTCCTCGTCGAGCAGCAGCGCCTCGAGACGAGCCGGATCACGCAGCATCAGTGTGAGGCGCTTGTAGGTCGGAACGCGGCGGGCGAAGCCGATGGTCAGCACATCCGGATCGAAAGCTGTTGCGATCCAACCAAGTTCGGCATCAGAGGCGCCCCGCTCGAGCCAGGACCTGCGTAGCCGCACCCGGACGTCCTCGACCAGCAGGGCGCGCAGCTGCGAACGGATCCACCAGATGTGCCCGGTGTCCACCTGTTGCAGCCGCTGCCAGACGTTGGGCTCACGCAACGCCTCGGTGGAGCCGGCCAGCTCGCGACCGAGCTGAAGCCATTGCGGGGCAGCCCACGTCGGGCCGTGCACGCCGTTGGTGATCGAGCCGATCGGAACCTCGGAAGGGTCGAAGCCAGGCCACAATTCGTCGAACATCGTCCGGCTGACCTGCCCGTGCAGCAGCGACACCCCGTTGGCGCGCTGGGCCAGCCGCAGGCCCATGTGCGCCATGTTGAACTTCGACGGATCGTCCTCGGCCCCGAACGCCAACACGCGCCCGACCGGAACACCGGGCAGCAGCCCGGTTTTGCCGTCGTCACCGAAGTAGCGCTGCACCATCTCATGCGGGAACCGGTCGATGCCGGCAGGCACCGGGGTGTGCGTGGTGAACACCGTCGCCGAGCGCACCAAGGTGAGCGCGGTGTCGAAATCGAGCTGCTGCTCGGAGATGTACTCGCGTATCCGCTCCACGCCCAGGAAACCCGCATGGCCCTCGTTCATGTGGAACACATCCGGTGCGGGCCGGCCCTCGATCGCGGTGAACGCGCGGATGGCCCGCACCCCGCCGATGCCCGCCAGCAGCTCCTGCTTGATGCGGTGTTCCTGATCGCCGCCGTACAGCCGGTCGGTGACATTGCGCAGGTCGTGCTCGTTTTCGGGGATGTCCGAGTCCAGCAGCAGCAGCGGTATCCGGCCGACCTGGGCCACCCACACCCGGGCCCGCAACACCTTGGCGTCCGGCATCGCCAGCTCCACCAGCGCCGGCGCCCCTGCGGCATCGGTCAGCAACCGCAGCGGAAGCCCCTGCGGGTCCAGTGAGGGGTAGTTCTCGTGCTGCCAGCCGTCGGCGGTCAGCGACTGCCGGAAGTAGCCGGACCGGTAGTAGAGGCCGACGGCGATCAGCGGCAGACCCAGATCCGACGCGGACTTGAGGTGGTCGCCGGCCAGAATGCCCAGCCCACCCGAGTAGTTGGGCAGCACCTCGGCGACACCGAACTCCATCGAGAAGTAGGCGATACCGGTCGGCATTACCGAGGAACCTTGCTCCTGATACCGCTGCTCCTCTTGAAACCACATAGGTCGGTTGAGGTAGTCGTCCAGATCGGCAGCAAGCTGGTCCAGAACGTTCAGGAACTGTTCATCGGTGGCCAACTCGTCGAGCCGGGCCGGGGTGACCGCACCGAGGAGCGCCACCGGATCCTGGCCCGTCTGCAGCCACAACTGCGGATCGATCGAAGCAAACAGATCCTGCGTCGGTTTATCCCACGACCATCGCAGATTGGTGGAGAGCCGACCGAGGGCTGCGAGCCGATCGGGCAAATGGGCGCGGACCGTGAACCTGCGGAGGGCCTTCACGTGATCCAACCTTACTGAGATTCGCCGGCGCCCACTGCCGAGCGTGGGCTTCTTCCCCCCGCAGTCATTCGGGCCACTACGGTGTGAATAGAGCGCGATGCGGTTACCCCGAGGGGCAAGGAGTCTCAGCGAAGACCGACCGAGCCGGCGCGGGGCAGACCACGCCGCACAAGTCAGGAATGGAGTGGTTGGGTGCCCGGTCGTATCGAGATCGATGACGTCGCACCCGTCGTGTCCTGCGGTACCTACCCGGCCAAAGCGGTCGTCGGCGAAGTGGTGCCGGTTTCCGGGTCGGTGTGGCGCGAGGGTCACGACGCGGTGGCGGCGACGTTGGTGGTGCGCTATCTCGGAACGTCCTATCCCCAATTGGGGCAGAGCCCCGCCCGCCGGGTCAAGGCGCTCGAGGGCGCCGAGCGGGCTGACGGGGCGCCGACCGCCAGCCGGGTCAAACCCCAGCTGTATGCGATGTCGTTGGGACGCACCCCGGATCTGTTTCACGGCCAGTTCGTGCCCGACCGGGTGGGTCTGTGGACCTTCCGGATCGACGGCTGGGGTGACCCCATCACCACGTGGCGCAATGCCGTCACCGCGAAATTGAACGCGGGCCAAGGCGAATCGGAACTCGACAACGACCTGCTGGTCGGCGCGCGCTTGCTGGCACGGGCGGCCACCGGCGTGCCCCGCGACCGCCGGACACCGCTGCTCGACGCCGCGGGCGCCCTGCGCGAACCCGGTGACCCGCTGACCCGCGCCGCGCTGGCGCTCTCCCACGAGGTCACCGAGCTGCTGGAGCAGTTCCCGCTGCGTGAGCTGGTCACCCGAGGCGCCACCTACGGGGTGTGGGTGGACCGGCCGTTGGCGCGCTGCGGCGCCTGGTACGAGCTGTTCCCCCGATCCACCGGGGGTCGCGACAACAGCGGCCGGCCGGTGCACGGCACCTTCGCCACCGCGGCCGCCGCGCTCCCCCGGGTCGCCTCGATGGGATTCAACGTCGTCTACCTGCCGCCCATCCATCCAATCGGCAAGGTGCACCGCAAGGGCCGCAACAACAGCGTGACAGCCGAGCCGGGTGACGTCGGGTCGCCGTGGGCGATCGGCAGCGACGAGGGCGGCCACGACGCGATCCACCCCGATCTGGGCACGATCGACGACTTCGACCGATTCGTGGCCGCCGCGCGTGAGAACGGTCTCGAAGTGGCCCTGGACCTGGCGTTGCAATGCGCGCCGGACCACCCGTGGGCGAAGCAGCACCGGCAATGGTTCACCGAGCTGCCCGACGGCACCATCGCTTACGCGGAGAACCCACCGAAGAAGTACCAGGACATCTATCCGCTGAACTTCGACAACGATCCCGGCGGGCTCTACGACGAGGTGCTGCGCGTGGTCCGGCACTGGATAGACCACGGCATCAAGATCTTTCGGGTCGACAACCCGCACACCAAGCCACCGAACTTCTGGGCCTGGCTGATCAGCCAGGTCAAATCGGCCGACCCCGACGTGCTGTTCCTGGCCGAAGCGTTCACCCGGCCGGCGCGCTTGAACGGCCTGGCGAAACTCGGCTTCACCCAGTCGTATTCGTACTTCACCTGGCGGACTGCCAAGTGGGAGATCGAGGAGTTCGGCCGCCAGATCGCCGAGCACGCCGACTACACCCGGCCCAACCTGTTCGTGAACACCCCCGACATCCTGCACGAGAGCCTGCAGCAGGGCGGTCCGGGCATGTTCGCGATCCGCGCCGTGCTGGCCTCGACCATGGGCACGTCGTGGGGGGTGTATTCGGGCTTCGAACTGTTCGAGCACGTTGCGGTGCGCGCGGGCAGCGAGGAATACCTGGACTCCGAGAAATACGAGCTGCGACCACGCGACTTCGAAGGCGCGCTGGCGGAGGGCCGATCCTTGGAGCCATTCCTCAAGCGTCTCAACGAGATCCGCCGTGTCCACCCCGCGTTGTGCCAGATGCGCACGATCAGATTCCACCACATCGACAACGACGCACTGCTGGCCTACAGCAAGTTCGATCCCGTCTCCGGCGACACCGTGCTGGTGGTGGTGACGCTCAATGCATTCGGTCCCGAAGAAGGCACCCTGTGGCTGGACATGGCCGCATTGGGTATGCACCCCTACGACAGGTTCTGGGTCCGCGACGAGATCACCGGCGAGGAATACCAGTGGGGACAGTCGAACTATGTGCGACTGGAACCGTCCCGGGCCGTCGCGCACATCTTGAACATGCCGTTGGTACCGCAGGAGCAGCGAGCAAGTCTGCTGCGGCGGGAATGACGCGAACTGAAAAGGAGCCTCGGCAATGACGAGAACTGACAAACTCGCCAGCCCACACCTGGCACCGGATCCCGGCGAGCTGGCCAGGCTGGTCGCCGGAGTGCACCACAGCCCGCACAGCATCCTGGGTGCCCACGAGTACGGCGACCACACCGTCATCCGTGCGCTCAAGCCGCATGCGGAGCAGGTGGTGGCCCTGGTCGGCGGCGAGCGCTATCCGTTGGCACACATCGACTCCGGCGTGTTCGCGGTGGCCCTGCCGTTCACCGACCTGGTCGACTACCGGTTCGAGATCACCTACCCGGGCGGACACACCATCACCGTCGCCGACGGCTACCGGTTCCTGCCGACGCTGGGCGAGATGGACCTGTATCTGTTCGGCGAGGGACGCCACGAGCGGCTCTGGGAGATTCTGGGCGCGCACCTGAGATCGTTCACCACCGCCGACGGAGTGGTCGAAGGCGTGTCGTTTGCGGTTTGGGCTCCGAACGCCAAGGGCATCAACCTGATCGGTGAGTTCAACCATTGGGACGGCAACGACGCGCCGATGCGGGTCCTCGGATCCAGCGGGGTGTGGGAGTTGTTCTGGCCCGGCTTCCCGACCGACGAGCTGTACAAGTTCCGCGTCCACGGAGTCGACGGATCGGTCACCGACCGCGCCGATCCGTTCGCCTTTGCGACAGAGGTTCCGCCGCACACCGCATCGCGCGTGTTCACCTCGGAGTACACCTGGGATGACGCCGGCTGGATGACGCAGCGGGCGGCGAAGAACCCGGTGTTCGAACCGATGAGCACCTACGAGGTTCACCTCGGTTCGTGGCGGCCCGGCCTGAGCTACCGTGACTTGGCCGAACAACTCACCGAATACGTTCTGGCCCAGGGGTTCACCCACGTCGAACTGCTACCGGTGGCCGAACACCCGTTCGGCGGATCCTGGGGTTACCAGGTGACGTCGTATTACGCGCCGACGTCCAGGTTCGGCACGCCTGATGAGTTCCGGCTGCTGGTGGACACTCTGCACCGGGCCGGGATCGGCGTGATCGTCGACTGGGTGCCCGCCCACTTCCCGAAGGACGCCTGGGCGCTGGGCCGTTTCGACGGCACACCGCTCTACGAGCACTCCGACCCGCGCCGCGGTGAGCAACTCGACTGGGGCACCTACGTTTTCGACTTCGGCCGTGCCGAAGTGCGTAATTTCCTGGTGGCCAATGCCCTGTACTGGTTGCAGGATTTCCATGTCGACGGCCTGCGCGTGGATGCGGTCGCATCCATGCTCTATCTCGATTACTCACGCCCGGAGGGCGGCTGGACGCCCAACATCTACGGCGGCCGCGAGAACCTCGAGGCGGTGCAGTTCCTGCAGGAGATGAACGCGACCGTCCACAAGATGGCACCGGGCATCGTCACGATTGCCGAGGAATCGACCTCCTGGCCCGGCGTGACCCGGCCGACCAACCTTGGCGGACTTGGCTTTTCCATGAAGTGGAACATGGGTTGGATGCATGACACCCTGGACTACATCAGCCGCGACCCGATCTATCGCACCTATCACCACGGCGAGCTGACGTTCTCATTGCTGTACGCGTTCAGCGAGAACTTCGTCTTGCCGATCAGTCACGACGAGGTGGTGCACGGCAAAGGCACGCTGTGGGGCCGTATGCCGGGCAACGACCATGTCAAGGCCGCCGGGCTGCGCAGCCTACTGGCCTATCAGTGGGCGCATCCCGGCAAGCAGCTGCTGTTCATGGGCCAGGAGTTCGGCCAGCGCGCCGAATGGTCGGAGGAACGCGGCGTCGACTGGTATCAGCTCGACGAGAACAGCTATTCGAACGGGATCATGCGATTCGTCGCCGATATCAACGAGCTGTACCGCAACCGCCCGGCGTTGTGGAGCCAGGACAGCAAGCCCGAGGGCTACTCCTGGATCGACGCCAACGACTCGGCCAACAACGTGCTGAGCTTCCTGCGCTACGGCAGCGACGGTTCGGTCATGGCGTGTGTGTTCAACTTCTCCGGATCCGAGCACACCCGTTACCGCCTGGGCCTGCCACACAGCGGAACCTGGCGCGAGGTACTCAACAGCGACGCGACCATCTACAACGGTGCCGGGGCCGGGAACTTCGGCGCCGTCGAGGCCACCGACGAGCCCTGGCACGGTCGGTCGGCATCGGCGACGCTGGTACTGCCGCCGACCTCCGCGATCTGGCTCGAACCCGCCTAGGCGTCAGTACAGCGCGTTGGCGAGGTTGCGCCGGCCGGTGATCACATCGGGATCGGCGGGGTCGAACAGCTCGAACAGCTCGATGAGCCGCGTGCGCACCTTGGTGCGGTCGTCATCGGATGTCTTGCGCACCAGGGCGATCAGCCGGTCGAAGGCGGGGATCACGTCCTGATTGAGGATCTGCACGTCGGCCGCGGCGAAGGCGGCGTCGATATCGTCGGGCGCTGCATCGGCCGCGGCGACGACGTCGGGACTGTGGGACGTGGCGCGCTCGAGGAAGGTCATCTGCCGCAGCGCGCCCTTGGCCTCGACATGCCCGGGGTCGGCGTCGAGAATCGCCTGATAGGCCGCCGCGGCGGCCGCGAAATCGCCGGCCTCGAGAAGGTCGCGAGCGTGCGCGAGCGCGGGATCGGCGGCTGGCTCGTCCCCGGAATCGGCTGACCCGGACAGCTTTCCGGCGGTCGCCGACAGCAGCGAGTCGACCCAGCGGCGCAGCTGCTCGGGCGGCTGCGGGCCTTGGAAACTGGCCAGCGGCTGACCGCCTGCCAGGGCCACCACCGTGGGCACCGCCTCGATGCCGAACATCTGGGCCACCCGCGGAACCACATCGACGTTGACTGTGGCCAACGACCACTTCCCGGCGTCGTCGGCGGCCAGGACGCCGAGGGCCTCGGCGAGCTGCACCGAGGCGTCACTGCGGGGCGACCAGAGCACCACGACAACGGGCACCTGGCCCGACCGGACCAGGACTTCGGCTTCGAAATTCGCCTCGGTGACCTCTATGCCACCGCTGGGGGCGGCACCACCGCCGGGCGGGGGCTGCTGGGCCCGCTGCTTGAGGCCGGACAGATCGACAGCACCGGCCATGGCGGGGCCGATGGAGGGGCGAGGACGTGTCACGTACCCAAGTCTGTCACGTCGTCGTCGCGGCAGAATCCCGCGGTTGAGGAGACGCCGCGGCAGGGCGCCCACCACCCAATTCGGCGGCCCGATCAGCCCATATGAGGAAGATCACACTTCCGAGCGGCACGATGCTGCCCAGCAACGCCAGCAACCACGTCACCACACCCCACTTGTAGGCGATCCCGGCCAAGAGAGCAGTGATCACAAACGCGATGAACACCAGTCCGTGCGCCATGCCGAAGACCTTGACGCCGATCTCGGTGCGCGGGCTGCCCAGGTACTTGAAGTACATCCCGACCAGCAGGCCAACCCAACTCACCGCTTCAGCCAGCGCCACCAACCGGAACCGCCCGGCCGTGCTGCGGATATCGAACGCGCTCGTCATGCCGCCATTGTGCCGCAGCGGCACGCCAGCTACTACGTCGCGTCGTTGACCGTGCTGGTTACCCGGCGAGTTACCCGGCGCGCAGGATCAGAGCGTCGCCCTGGCCGCCCGCGCCGCACAATGCGGCGACGGCATAGCCCGAGCCGCGCCGCGAGAGCTCCAGTGCAGCGTGCAGCGTGATGCGCGCGCCGGACATGCCGATCGGATGGCCCATGGCGATGGCGCCACCATTGCGGTTGACCCGGTCGGCGGCCACGCCGAGCTCACGGGTCGAAGCCAGCGCAACCGCGGAGAACGCTTCGTTGATCTCAATGACATCTAGGTCGTCGAGCCCAATCCCCTCGCGCGCGACCGCCTTCTTGATGGCGTTGGCCGGCTGGGACTGCAGCGTCGAATCCGGGCCGGCAACCACACCGTGGGCGCCGATCTCGCACAGCCACGTCAGGCCCAGTTCCTGCGCCTTGGCCTTGCTCATCACCACGACTGCGCAACCGCCGTCGGAAATCTGGGACGCCGACCCGGCGGTGATGGTGCCGTCCTTGCGGAACGCGGGCCGCAGCCCCGACAACGACTCGGCGGTGGTGTTGGCCCGGATGCCCTCATCCTCCAGAAACTCGATCGGGTCACCCTTGCGCTGTGGAATGCTCACCGGCACCACCTCATCGGCGAACACCCCGTCCTTCCAGGCGGCGGCGGCCTTCTGGTGCGAGAGGGCGGCGAATTCGTCCTGCTCTTGGCGGGTGAACTTGTCGACGTCGTTGCGCTGTTCGGTCAGCGCACCCATCGGCTGGTCGGTGAAGACGTCATGCAGGCCGTCGTAGGCCATCGAGTCGACCACCGTGACGTCGCCGTACTTGTAACCCTCACGGCTGTTGACCAGCAGGTGCGGCGCCCTGGTCATCGACTCCTGGCCACCGGCGACGACGACGTCGAACTCGCCGGCGCGGATGAGCTGGTCGGCAAGCGCGATCGAGTCGATCCCGGACAGACACATCTTGTTGATGCTCAGGGCGGGCACATCCCAGCCGATCCCGGCAGCAACGGCGGCCTGGCGGGCCGGCATCTGACCGGCACCGGCGGTGAGCACCTGGCCCATGATCACGTAGTCGACCAGAGACGCCTCGATCTTGGCCTTCTGAAGGGCACCCTTGATGGCGATCGCGCCCAGGTCGCTACCTGAGAAATCCTTGAGTGAACCCATCAGTTTGCCGATGGGAGTGCGAGCTCCAGCAACGATCACCGACGTCGTCATTCCTACCTCCAGAGCGTTTGGTGCCGCCTCGATGCGGCTATTCCCGGATCCCCGAGTGTTGTATCCGATGTGGTTAGGTTACCTTTGCGTTATGACTGCCGAGCAAGTTGATGCCCGTCCAGTTCTCGCTGGTTCACTCGTCACCGCTGTCGACCACGTCGGCATCGCGGTGCCGGATCTCGACGCGGCCATCCAGTGGTACCACGAGCACCTCGGCATGATCCTTGTGCACGAGGAGATCAACGAAGACCAGGGTATTCGCGAGGCGATGCTGTCGCTGAAGAACGCCGCGCCCGACTGCGCGCAGATCCAGCTGATGGCCCCGCTCGACGAGACGTCCACAATCGCCAAGTTCATCGACAAGCGCGGCCCGGGCATCCAGCAGATGGCCTACCGGGTCAGCGATCTGGACGCCATCTCGGAGCAGTTGCGCAGCCAGGGTGTCCGGCTGATCTACGAGGCACCGCGCCGTGGAACCGCGAACTCGCGGATCAACTTCATCCACCCCAAGGACGCCGGCGGCGTTCTGGTGGAGCTCGTCGAGCCCGCCGCTTCGCACTAGTCCGCTACGACCACTTTCGGGTGGGACCGCGCGTCGCGCGATTGGTCCAGCAAGTAGAGTGCCAGTGCCGCCGATCCTCGAGTCCCGCCTCGCCGTGGTCCACCGGCCACACCACCACATGCGCTGTGCCCGAGCGGATTTCGTGATCACATCCCGGGCACCGATAGTTCTTGACGGCACGTGCGCCCGGTATCGGCCGCACCTCGTAGTCGAATCCGTCGGCGCCCGTCTCCACTCGGCGCCGGCCGGGCAGCGGCCCTAGATCGCTCCCCTTCCGACGTTCCGGGCGGCGCCGCGGCATCAGAAGAGCCGGAACTCGTCGCTGTCCATACCGCGCATCACGTCATAATCCAGAGTGACGCAACGTATTCCGCGATCGGTCGCCAGTGTGCGCGCTTGCGGCTTGATCTGCTGGGCAGCGAAAACACCGCTGACCGGTGCTAGCAGGCTGTCCCGGTTGAGCAGTTCGAGGTAGCGCGTCAACTGCTCGACACCGTCAATCTCGCCGCGACGTTTGATCTCCACCGCCACCGTGCGGCCCGCATCATCGCGGCAGAGGATGTCCACCGGTCCGATCGCGGTCATGTACTCCCGGCGAACCAGCGTGTAGCCGTCACCCAGAAGTTCGATGTGCTCGGCCAACAACTCCTGCAGATGGGCCTCGACACCGTCCTTCACCAAGCCCGGATCGATCCCCAGCTCGTGGCTGGAGTCGTGTTCGATGGCTTCGAGGGTGATGCGCAGCTGCTCACCGGTCTTGTTCTCCACCACCCATACGGGCAAAGAACCGTCCTGCGCATCTTCGGTCAGCCAGCAGGGCGGGCTCATCCAGTTCAGCGGCTTGTAGGCCCGGTCGTCGGCGTGCACGCTGACCGAGCCGTCGGCCTTGATGAGCAGCAGCCGGCGAGCAGACGGCAGATGGGCGGTGAGGCGGCCGATGTAGTCGACGGTGCATTGAGCGATCACGAGGCGCACCGCACAAGCTTAGGGTCTGGCACCTGAGACGAATTAGGCTGACGCCACGATGAGTTCCCACCCCAGCATTGCGCAGCGGTTGGGCCGGGTTCTGGAGCGGGTCACTCGGCAGAGCGGCCGGTTGGTCGCCACCCCGGCCTACGGGTCATTGATCCTGGGACGGGTCAACGAAAGCCCGGGCCGCCGCCGGGTCCGGATCCAGACGCTGGTCACCGTGTCGCTACTGGGCGTGAACGTCATCGGAATCCTGGTGGCCGCACTGCTGGTGACGGTGGCATTCCCCGTGCCCAGCGTGTTCCACGACGTGCCCGCGTGGCTCACCTTTGCGGTGGCGCCCGCCTATGCCGCCTCCGCGCTGGCGTTCGGCAGCTGGTGGATCACCACCCGCACGGTCAATGACCTCCGCTGGGCCATCGAGGGACGCACCCCGACCCGGATCGACCAGCGCAACGTCTTCTTCACGCCGTGGCGAGTCGCCCTGGCTCAGCTGACACTGTGGGCGGTCGGCACCGCGGCGTTCACTATCCTCTACGGGCTGTACGACGCCGACTTCATCCCCCGGATCGCGCTCGGGGTGGGCTTCTGCGGCGTCCTGGTGTCCACCGGCGCCTACATGGTCACCGAGTTCGCCCTGCGCCCGGTGGCGGCCCAGGCGCTTGCGGCCGGGCCGCCGCCACATCGGCTTGCGCCCGGGATCATGGGCCGCACCATGACGGTGTGGATGCTGGTGTCGGGGGTTCCGATGATCGGAATCGGACTGACCGCACTGCTTTCATTGCTGCTGCAGAACCTCACCAGGACGCAGCTGGAAGTCGCGATCCTCATCATCTCGGTGGCAGCGCTGGTCGCCGGCTTCCTCTTGATGTGGATTCTGGCCTGGCTCATCGCAACTCCGGTGCGCGTGGTGCGCTCGGCCCTCAAACGCGTCGAGGACGGCGACCTGAGCGCCAATCTCGTGGTCTTCGACGGCACCGAACTCGGGGAATTGCAAAGGGGTTTCAACTCCATGGTGGCCGGGCTGCGCGAACGTGAGCGAGTCCGCGATCTGTTCGGCCGCCACGTCGGCCGCGAGGTCGCCGCTGCCGCGGAACTGCAACGGCCCACACTGGGCGGCGAAGAGCGCCATGTGGCAGTGCTTTTCGTCGATATCGTCGGGTCAACGCAACTGGTCAGCACCCTGCCGCCGATCGAGGTGGTGGAGTTGCTCAACCGGTTCTTCGCCGTGATCGTCGACGAGGTCAACCGCCACCACGGGTTGCTCAACAAGTTCGAAGGCGATGCGACGCTGGCGGTGTTCGGCGCCCCCGCCGCCCTCGACAATCCCGAAGACGACGCCCTGGCCGCGGCCCGCAAGATCGTGCAGCGACTGGCGCGGGAGGTACCCGAGTGCCCCGCCGGCATCGGGGTGGCGGCCGGGCAGGTGGTGGCCGGCAACGTGGGCGCCAACGAGCGATTCGAGTACACCGTGATCGGCGGTCCGGTCAACGAGGCCGCACGGCTGTCGGAGCTGGCCAAGACCGCGGACAGCCGGGTCGTCGCCTCGGCCACGACGGTCGAGAACGCCAGCGAGCAGGAGCGCGCCCACTGGGTGCTGGGTGAAACCGTGACGCTGCGCGGTCACGACCAGCCGATCCGGCTCGCGGTTCCGGCATGAGGCAATAACCCGGCGATACCTGGCCAGAATCCGGCGACAACGCCCAATCTGGACACCTATCCTGGCTCCGTGCACACGGTGGCCGTTCTCGCCCTGCCCGACGTGGTCGCCTTCGACCTGGCCACGGCGGTGGAGGTGTTCAGCCGAGTGCCCTTGCCGGATGGCACCAACGGCTACCGGGTGCTGGTCTGCGCCGCCACGCCGATAGTGCCGGCAGGACCGCTGTCGATCGGCACCGAGCACGGCCTCGACGCATTGGCCGGTGCCGACACCGTCGTCGTTCCCGGCCGCAACGAAGCCGCCTCTGAGGTTCCCGAGGACGTACTGGCCGCGCTGCGCGGTGCCTGCGAGCGCGGCGCCCGCATCGCCTCGATCTGCTCCGGTGCGTTCACGCTGGCGGAGGCGGGGTTGCTCGACGGGCGGCGGGCCACGACGCACTGGGTGGCCGCCGGTCTGTTCCGCGCCCGCTACCCGGCGGTCGAACTCGATCCCGACGTCCTCTACGTCGACGACGGGCAGATCCTCACATCCGCCGGGGCGTCGGCGGGTCTGGATCTGTGCCTGCACATGGTGCAACTCGACCACGGCTCCGCGGTCGCCGCGACCGCGGCCCGGCTTGCGGTCGCGCCGCTGCACCGCAGCGGCGGGCAAGCCCAATTCATCGTTCGAAATCAATTGCCCGCCAAGACCATTGCCGCTCACACCACATTGGATGCCGTGCTGGCCTGGATCGAACAGAACGCGAGCTCCGAGCTCACCCTCGCCGATATCGCCGACGTCGGCGCGATGAGCATCCGCACCCTCAACCGCCGTTTCCAGGCGGAGACTTCGCAGACGCCCATGCAGTGGGTGACCGGAGTGCGGGTTCGCCATGCGCAGCAGATGCTCGAGAGCACGTCCGAGGGGGTGGAAAGGATCGGCCGTCTGGTCGGGTTCAGCTCGCCGGCCAACTTCCGCGATCAGTTCCGCCGCCTCACCGGGGTGGCGCCACAGACCTACCGCAGCACCTTCCGCGACCGGCTGGTGTCCTGATCCGAGGGGTACGCGGCCTTCAGGCCACTGGTATGACGGGTCCAGGCTCGGCACCGTGGTGTCATGACCGTCAACGATTCGGCCCGCTGGGGCCTACCGGACTCCGATATCTGTTCAGCCGCGTGGGAGCTCGTGACCGACGTATCTGAAGTCTTCATCACCAACCACTGCATCCGGAGCTATCTGTTCGGACGCGAACTCGCGGCCGCCGACGGTGTGCGCGCCGGCCTGGACTACGACGACGAACTGGTCTTCCTCAGCTGCATCCTGCACGACCTTGGCGTCACCGCCTTCGGCGGTGGTGACCAGCGCTTCGAGGTCGACGGGGCCGATGCCGCGGCCGCCTTCCTGCGTGACCACGGTGTCGCCGACGACTCCGTGCACACCGTGTGGCAGGCGATCGCACTGCACACCAGCGTCGGCCTGGCACACCGATTCGGGCCGGTCCAATCGGTCTCGCACCTCGGAATCGCGTTGGATATCAACGGGTTCGACAAGCACCGGCTGTCTCCCGACTTCGCCGAACGGGTGCACGCCGCGTGGCCTCGCCACGATCTGGGGTACGCGATCGCCTCCGCGATCGCCGAGGACACCCGGGCCAACCCGATGAAGGCCCCGCCGTTCTCGTTTCCGGCCCACCTGCATCAGGTGATCAACGGCGGCCCGTCGTTCACGTTCTTGGATCTGGTGGGCAACTCGGGATGGGGCGATCGGCCAGTGCGGGCCGCGGCCGGATAGCGCGCACTGACCACGATGTCGGTTTTCCGCTAGTACTGTCGGTGCCTGCGTGTAAAAGTCGAAGCATGCATGACGATTTCGACCACTGCTACCGGGCGGTGCAGTCCCGGGACGCCCGGTTCGACGGTTGGTTCGTCACGGCGGTCAAGACCACCGGTATCTATTGCCGGCCCAGCTGCCCGGTGCGCTTACCGCTGGCCCGCAACGTGTGTTTCTACCCCAGCTCGGCGGCCGCCCAGCGGGCGGGATTCCGGGCCTGCAAGCGATGCCGTCCCGACGCGTCGCCGGGCTCGCCCGAATGGAATGTGCGCGGTGACGCCGTTGCCCGGGCGATGCGGCTGATCGCCGACGGCGCGGTGGACCGTGAAGGGGTCACCGGATTGGCAGCGCGGGTGGGCTACACCACCCGTCAGCTGGAGCGCATGCTGCAGGCCGAAGTGGGTGCCGGCCCGCTTGCGCTGGCTCGCGCCCAGCGGGTGCAGACGGCGCGCGTGCTGATCGAGACCACCGACATGCCGTTCAGCGACATCGCGTTCGCGGCCGGCTTCGCCAGCATCCGGCAGTTCAACGACACCATTCGCGCGGCCTGCGACATGACGCCGACAGAGCTGCGGCACAAGACAATCCACCGGGATCGGCACGGGAGTGCACCGGGCGGGCAGGCGCTGTCGCTGCGGTTGCCGGTGCGGACGCCGTTCGCCTACGAGGGAGTGTTCGGACATCTGGCCGCCGGCGCGGTACCCGGTTGCGAAGAGGTGCGCGACGGCACCTTCCGCCGCACCCTGCGCCTGCCGTCGGGGTATGGGGTGGTCAGCCTGACACCGCAGCCTGACCACGTCCGATGCACGCTGGTGCTCGAGCAGGTACGCGATCTGTCGACGGCAATCGCCCGGTGCCGGCGGTTGCTGGACCTCGACGCCGACCCCGAGGCTGTCATCGACGTGCTGGGGGGCGACGCCGACCTGCGGGCGGTTATCGCCAAGGCGCCCGGGCAGCGCATCCCGCGCACGGTCGACGAGGAGGAGCTGACGGTGCGAGCCGTGCTCGGTCAGCAGGTGTCGACCAAGGCGGCACGCACTCACGCGGCCCGACTGGTCAGCGCTTATGGCAGCGCGGTGAACGACCCGCACGGCGGCCTGACGCACACGTTCCCCAGCATCGCGCAGCTGACCGATATCGATCCGGCCCATCTGGCGATGCCTGCTGCCCGCAGGCGGTCGCTGACCACGCTGATCACCGCGTTGGCCACCGGCGAGCTGGCCGTGAACCCGGGCTGCGACTGGGAGCAAGCGCGCCGGCAGCTACTGGCACTGCCCGGGATCGGGCCGTGGACGGCCGAGATCGTGGCGATGCGGGGGCTCGGCGATCCCGACGCCTTTCCCGCCGGCGATCTGGGTGTGCGGCTGGCGGCCGAACGGCTGGGCCTGCCGGCCGACGTGCGGGCGTTGACTTCGCACAGTGCCCGCTGGCGACCCTGGCGGTCGTATGCGGTACAGCATCTCTGGACGACTCTCGACCATTCCGTCAACCAGTGGCCACCGAAGGAGACGAAGTGATGACCACACTGCAGTACCGAACCATCGACAGCCCGGTCGGGCCACTGACGCTGGCCGGCATCGGTTCGACGTTGATGCATCTGCGGATGGTGGACCAAACCCACGAGCCGGACCGATCCGATTGGCAGCCGGCCCGGGACGAGGTGTTCGCCGAGGCCGTCGAGCAATTGGCCGCCTATTTCGCCGGCGACCTCACTGAATTCGACCTCGATCTTGACCTCGGTGGAACCGAATTCCAGCGGAAGGTATGGGCGGCACTTCGCACCATCCCGTATGGCGAGACGCGGTCGTACGGAGAAATCGCCATGCAGATCGGATCACCGAGCGCCTCGCGGGCGGTGGGGATGGCCAACGGACGCAATCCGATCGGCATCATCGTGCCGTGCCACCGTGTCATCGGTTCGACCGGTGGATTGACCGGATATGGCGGCGGGCTGGACCGCAAGAAGCAGCTGCTGGCCTTGGAGCGGCTCCGGGAATCGGCCACGCTGTTCGACTGAGTGTCGATCGATCCGGCCCCGGGCCATCCTGGCGCACGGACGCGATGCAAAATTGACGGTGATGTGGCATGGATGGCTACCGTTACTCGGAGAACTGACGGCCCTGGCCGCCGTGGTGGCACTGTCTCCGTTCACCGTCATTCCTGCCGTTGCACTGGTGGTCCATAGCGAGCGGCCGCGGCCGGTGGGCCTGGCCTTCATCGCCGGATGGCTGGTGGGCAAAGCCGCGATCACGGTGGCATTCCTGCAGGTGCCCCAGCTCGTGCAGAGGCTCGACGCACCGGCACCGTCGTGGACCAGCTGGCTGCGCATCGGCCTCGGGGTGTTGGCCCTGGTCGGTGGCGTGATCTATTGGCGCCGATCGCAATCGAGCACGATTACTCCCCGCTGGGTCGGCCGCATCAAACGGATCACGCCGCTGAGCGCCGCTATGACCGGGGTTGCCCTGACGGTGATCAACGTCAAGGTGGTCGCGGCGTGCGCTGCCGCCGGCTACATCATCGGCTCGTCCCCGCTGAGCGGAGCCGGAGTCGCGGGAGCGGTCACGTATTTCACGCTCGTCGGCGGCTCGACCGCGGCGGTGCCGATTATCGGCTATGCAGTGTGGACACATCGGATCGACCGATTCCTCGACGCATTCCGTGATTGGATGCAGCGACGACAGCGCGTCCTCACCCTGATTGTTTTCGGCATTCTCGGCGGTGCGCTTGTTTATTCAGGCGCCAGCTCACTTTAGAGAGCCATTCTATAAACCATTCTGAAACAGAAATGCCTGGGCCCCCCAATCGAAATTGGGGGGCCCAGGACTTAAATTGTGTTCGGCGGTGTCCTACTTTTCCACCCGTGTTGGGTAGTATCATCGGCGCTGGCAGGCTTAGCTTCCGGGTTCGGGATGGGACCGGGCGTTTCCCTGCCGCTATGGCCGCCGTAACTTT
>NZ_JACBJQ010000043.1 GCF_013404075.1 Mycolicibacterium vinylchloridicum | reverse complement strand
CAGCAAATCCCGAGCCGATCAGAGCTCACCGACCGAACAGGAGGCCACCCCCGCGGCACTGACCGCCTGAACCATCACATCGAAGAATCACACGACGACGTCGTACACCACGCCCCTGGACTTGACCCGCTTGAGCAACAACTCACGCTCCGATTCACTCAATCCGCCCCAGATGCCGTAAGGCTCTCCGACAGCCAATGCATGTGAACGGCACTGCGCGATCACCGGGCAACTCCGGCACATTTCCTTCGCGCGCATCTCACGCTGTGCGCGGGCGCGGCCACGCTCCCCGTCGGGATGGAAAAACATCGACGAATCGACACCTCGGCAAAGGCCTTGCATCTGCCAATCCCAGATGTCGGCGTTCGGGCCGGGTAGCTGCTGCGGCTGTGGCATTGGAAAACCCCTCTCTCCGCACATCTTTCGCATGCGTGAGTTGTGGAACCGATCCGAGCACTGTCGCCTATGACTACTCGTGCCCACAAAGTTAGGGGCGCTGCGCAAAGCGAGTCAATAGTCGACTTATGTGCGCAATCACATAATCGCAGCTCGAGAATTTACATCACGTTCATCATTGCGACCCACGGTCGCCGGGCCACGTGGTAACTGACACGTGTCGATCGTGATGAATTCGTGATTTGCGCAGGAAGGCACCTCAGGCCTGGCCGCCTGATTTCCTAGCGCTCAATAGGTAGTAAACATGGCCGTAACATCACGACCACGAACTGTTAACTGGCCAGATCGACCCGGCCGGTTGATAGCGTGCCGGGTCAGATGAACTCCACCGTATTGGCCGCCGCCGCCTTCGGCGACAACCCGGGCTGCTGGCCGCTGCCGGCAGCGAACACGCCCGACCAATGGTGGCTGCGGGCGGTCGCCGCAGCGGGCCAAGGGCGCTACAGCAGCGCGCGCTCCGACCTCGCGGCCCTGCGGCGTCACCGACCTACCGCAGCGTGCGCGTCGCTGTCGCTGAGCACCGAGGCGTCGTTGCTGCGCCAACTCGGCGGCCACCGTGCGGCCGCCGGCTGGGATGGCCGCGCGCTGGCACTGGCGCAGACCGCCGGCGACGACCCCCTGACCCTGCAAGCCGGTGTCGACGCCGTCGTCGGGCTCGCCGCCGACGCACTGGGGGTGGGCCGGCTCGCGGCCTCGGCCCGACTGCTCGAGCGGGCCGAGACGATGATGCGCGAAGCCGACACGGTGCCGACTCGTCTCGAGATCCGGCTGGCGTGGGTCAGCGCCGAGCTGGCGATGGCCGGTGGCCGCGGTGAGGACGCCGTGACCCACGCGCGGCGCGGAGTCGCGATTGCCGAGAAGGTGTCGCCGGAGTTGCGGCGCCATCGCGTCAAGAGCGATGTGGTGCTCGCCGCGGCACTGTGCTGCGCGGGTTCGTCTGAGCTCGCCCGCGAAGTCGCCGACGCCGCGCTGAGCGAAACCCAGACCTATGGCCTGGTTCCGTTGCGTTGGGCGCTGGCGTGTCTGCTGGCCGATATCGATAGTGCAACACTTACGTCTCAGCAGGTCTCGGCCATCCGCGACGATTGTGCAGGCGTTATCACACGGCGCGGCGGACGGTGGAGCCCCGGCTAACGCCCGATCTGCAGTTTGGGCCGATATTGTCTAGTCGCAGTGGCTGCCGGGAAGCTTCCCGTTCGTAACGTTGGAGATATCGCCGTCGATGACAGTTCCAGGAGATCGTCTCGACGCGGCCGTTGCTGAAGCGGTGGCCGGCAGCCGTGATGCCCTCCGTGAAGTTGTGGAGACCATCCGCCCCATCGTGGTCCGTTATGTCCGGGCCCGCCTCGGCGCCACGGAGCGGGTTGGCCTCTCTGCCGACGACGTCGCTCAGGAGGTTTGCTTGGCCGCCATCCAGGCGCTGCCGCGCTACCAGGATCAGGGTCGCCCCTTCCTGGCCTTCGTATACGGCATCGCTGCGCACAAGGTCGCCGACGCACACCGCGCGGCCGGCCGGAACAAATCCGACCCCACTGATGTGGTGCCGGAGCGGTACTCGCTGGAAGCGGGTCCCGAGCAGATGGCAGTACAGGCTGACTCGGCTGCGCGGATGAACAAGTTGTTGGAGGTCCTGCCCGAGAAGCAGCGGGAGATCCTGATCCTGCGCATCGTGGTCGGGATGTCCGCGGAGGAGACCGCCGAGGCGGTCGGCAGCACACCGGGTGCGGTGCGAGTCGCCCAGCACCGTGCGCTGGCCAAGCTCAAGGGCGAGATCACGGCGGGAGGTCACGGCTATGCCTGACTTCGGACGCAACTCCCGCGGCGACGATCCGTCGCTGGACGCCATCGTCAGCAGCGACCGTTTCATCGACGCACTGGCCGCCGGTCAGCAGGTCACCCCGCAGGACCAGGGCGACGCCATGTTGGCCGAACTGCTCGGCGGGTGGCGTGACGAGATGCGCTGGCCGCCGGCGACCGGACTGATCACCGAACGTGACGCCGTCGCCGCGCTGCGCACCGGCCTGGCCGAGAAGCAGAGCAGTGGGCGCAGCCGGCGAGGCCTGAGCATCGTGGGCGCGGCGGCGGCCGGTGTGCTGGCGCTGGGCGGCTTCGGTGCTGTCGTGGCCGGTGCCGGCCCCGGGGACGCGCTGTATGGGCTGCGCACATGGTTGTTCGGCGAGCCCAAGCAGGTCCGCGACGACCAGGTCACCCTCGCCAACGCCACCGAGCAGCTCAAACAGGTCCAGCAGTTGGTCGAGCAGGGCGACTGGGCCGCGGCCCAGGCCAAGCTGGTCGAGGTCAACAACCAGGTGGCCGCAGTCGCCGACGCGCCGCAGAAGCAGCAGGTGCTCGAGCAGTGGAACGAATTGTCGGCGAAGGTTGTGCAGCAGGATCCGGAGGCCACCGTGCCGCCCGGTATCACCTACACGGTCCCGCCGTCGGCCACTGAGCTGGTTCCGGCGGTGATCACCCCGACCGACGGGCCCGAGGTGCCGCCGACCAGCGTCCCGAGCCTGCCGCCGATCACGATCTCGACGACGCCGGACAGCACCGGCACATTCGGGCCGTCGCCGTCGGACACTCCGACGACGCCGTCAGACACCCCGACGACGACGGTCGACCCGACCACGACCACGGTTGCGCCGACGACGACCACCACGACCACGGTTGCGCCGACGTCGACCACCACGACCACGGTCGCGCCGACGACGACCACCACGACCGTTGCGCCGACGACCACGACGACGACCACCACACTGCCCGCGGCTACGACGACGACGAGTGCGTCCGCTGCGGCTCAGGCACCGGCGGCCGCAACGACCACCGCTGCAGCGGCTGAGTCTCCGGCCGCGGCGAGCACGTCTACGGTCGTGCAGCAATCGTCGGCTCCCACGACAGCCTCAATCCCGACCGCGACCCAGCAACCGATCATCTCGATACCGTCGACGGTCATTCAGGCGCCGAAGACACAACCGCCGGCTGCTGTGATCACCACCACGATGGTGATGCCGATGCCGCAGTTGCCGAAGCTGCCGAGTTCCGGCGGCAGTCACAGCAGCGGAAGCAGCGACGGGAACTGAGTTGGTCCGCGCTCAGCGGAAGCCGTCGTAGTCCGATGTCGCTTCATTGAGCGAGGCGTCGGCGTACCCACGGCAGTAATCCCACGTGACATAGGCGTCCGGTTCAGGATCGTAAGCGGGTTCGTGCGGGCGGACTGTGCCGTCGACCAACAGCTGAAGAAGGTTGGCGCGCAACATATCCCAGTCGTGATAGTGGTCTTGTTGGCATTCGTCGCAGCAGACCACGAGTCCGCGGATTCCGCGGTGCGCCAGCAGCGCCTCGTAGACGGCAAGGTCGGCCAGATCGGCCTCCACCGCGGCGCGCTCCTGAGGGTCCAGCGGCTGTCCGGGTTCCAACGCATCCAATGCAGCCGACGGATCGGCGGGGTCGTCGGCGAACGGATCTGGTGGCAGGCCTGGTGGGAGGTGGTCGCGCACGGCTCCACACTACGTAACGCAGCGGGTATCGCGCCAGGGAACGCAACCGCGAGCCGATAGGATGGGGTCCACATTCCGCCAGCTGATGGGGGCCCACCGATGACCATTGCCGAAGGCAGCGCCGGCCGCATCGACGGCCTGACCGCGCATCTGAATGGCCTGCTGGGGGATTCGGTTCCCACCGGCGGGGACGACCCGAACAAGATCGCGATGCTGGGCCTGACATTCGACGACGTCCTGCTACTTCCCGCCGCCTCCGACGTGGTGCCCGCCGCCGCCGACACCTCCAGCCAGCTGACCAAGAAGATCCGGCTCAAGGTGCCGCTGGTCAGTTCCGCGATGGACACCGTGACCGAGGCCAGGATGGCGATCGCGATGGCCCGCCAGGGCGGCATGGGAGTACTGCACCGCAACCTGTCGATCGCCGAGCAGGCCGGCCAGGTGGAGATGGTCAAGCGGTCCGAGGCCGGCATGGTCACCGACCCGGTGACCTGTTCGCCCGAGAACACCCTGGCCGAGGTCGACGCGATGTGCGCCCGGTTCCGCATCTCGGGCCTGCCGGTCGTCGACGCGCAGGGTTCGCTGGTCGGGATCATCACCAACCGCGATATGCGCTTCGAAGTCGATATGAGCAAGCCGGTCGCCGAGGTGATGACCAAGGCGCCGCTGATCACCGCGCAGGAGGGCGTGACCGCCGACGCCGCGCTGGGCCTGTTGCGGCGCAACAAGATCGAGAAGCTGCCGATCGTCGACGGGCATGGCCGGTTGACCGGTCTGATCACTGTCAAGGACTTCGTCAAGACCGAGCAGCACCCGCTGGCCACCAAGGACAGTGACGGCCGCCTGCTGGTCGGCGCGGCGGTCGGCGTCGGCGATGACGCCTGGGAGCGCGCCATGGCTCTGGTCGACGCCGGGGTGGATGTGCTGATCGTCGACACCGCTCACGCCCACAACCGCCGGGTGCTCGACACCGTCGGCAAGCTCAAGGCCGAGGTCGGGCACCGGGTGGAGGTGGTCGGCGGCAACGTCGCCACCCGCAGCGCGGCCGCCGCGCTCGTCGAGGCCGGCGCCGACGCCGTCAAGGTCGGGGTCGGACCCGGCTCGATCTGCACCACCCGCGTGGTCGCCGGGGTGGGTGCACCTCAGATCACGGCGATCCTGGAGGCCACTGCGGTGTGCGCGCCGGCCGGCGTGCCGGTGATCGCCGACGGCGGGCTGCAGTACTCCGGTGACATCGCCAAGGCGCTGGCGGCGGGCGCGTCGACCGCGATGCTCGGCTCCCTGCTGGCCGGCACCGCCGAGGCCCCCGGTGAGCTGATCTTCGTCAACGGCAAGCAGTTCAAGAGCTACCGAGGCATGGGGTCCCTGGGCGCCATGCAGGGACGCGGGGCGGCGAAGTCCTACTCCAAAGACCGCTATTTCCAGGACGATGTGCTGTCCGAGGACAAGCTGGTACCCGAGGGCATCGAGGGCCGGGTGCCGTTCCGCGGCCCGCTGTCGACGGTCATCCACCAGCTCACCGGCGGCCTTCGCGCAGCGATGGGGTATACCGGTGCGGCAACCATCGAGGCGTTGCAGCAGGCGCAGTTCGTCCGGATCACGGCGGCAGGGCTCAAGGAGAGCCATCCGCACGACATCACGATGACTGCCGAAGCGCCGAACTACTACGCGCGCTAGGGGCTCAGCAGATGCGAGACATGGTGGAAATCGGCATGGGCAGAACTGCCCGCCGCACTTACGAACTCGAAGACATCAACATCGTTCCGTCCCGCCGGACCCGCTCGTCCCAGGACGTCTCCACGGCCTGGCAGCTCGACGCCTACCGGTTCGAGATCCCCGTCGTCGCGCACCCGACCGATGCCCTGGTGTCCCCGGAGTTCGCGATCGAACTGGGCCGTCTCGGCGGGCTCGGGGTCCTCAACGGCGAAGGTCTGATCGGCCGGCACGCCGACGTCGCGGCCAAGATCATCGAAGTCATCGAGGCCGCCGACAAGGAGCCCGAACCGTCGGCCGCGATCCGGCTGCTGCAGCAGCTGCACGCCGCACCGCTGGACCCCGAGTTGCTCGGCGCGGCCGTGGCCCGCATCCGCGACGCCGGGGTCACCACGGCGGTCCGGGTGAGTCCGCAGAACGCGCAGGCTTTGACGCCGGCGCTGGTCCAGGCCGGCATCGACCTGCTGGTCATCCAGGGCACGATCATCTCCGCCGAGCGGGTGGCATCCGACGGGGAGCCGCTGAACCTCAAGACCTTCATCTCCGAGCTCGACATCCCGGTGGTGGCCGGTGGCGTTCTGGACCACCGCACCGCACTGCACCTGATGCGCACGGGCGCGGCCGGCGTGATCGTCGGCTACGGCTCGACGCTGGGCGTGACCACCAGCGACGAGGTGCTCGGCATCAGCGTCCCGATGGCGACGGCGATCGCCGACGCCGCGGCTGCGCGCCGGGAATACCTGGACGAGACCGGTGGGCGTTACGTGCACGTGCTGGCCGACGGCGATATCCACACCTCCGGTGACCTGGCCAAGGCCATTGCCTGCGGAGCCGACGCGGTGGTGCTGGGCACCCCGCTCGCCGAGTCCGCCGAGGCGCTCGGGGACGGCTGGTTCTGGCCGGTGGCCGCCGCGCACCCGTCGCTGCCGCGCGGCGCGCTCCTGCAGATCGCGGCGGGGGAGCGCCCGTCGTTGGACCGGGTGCTCAACGGGCCGTCCGACGACCCGTTCGGCTCGCTGAACCTGGTCGGCGGCCTGCGCCGGTCGATGGCCAAGGCCGGCTATTGCGATCTCAAGGAATTCCAGAAGGTCGGGCTGACTGTAGGCCGCTAGTTTCGCGGGCCGGCCCACCGGACGGGAACAGGCGCTGGTGGAATCGTGCCAGCGGCGCGGGCGCCCACCAGTTCCAGGTGCCGAGCACATGCATGAATGCGGGCACCAACAGCATGCGCACCACCGTTGCGTCGGCCACGATCGCGATCGTGAGGCCGACGGCGAACATGCGCATGAACGACACTCCGGCGAATATCAGTGCGGCAAATGAGATCGTCATCAGGAGCGCGGCGGCGGTCACCACCCGCCCGGTGCGCTCGATGCCAAGCGCGATGCTCTCGTCGTTGTCGGCACTCGTTCGGGGCGACGCGAGCCAGTACTCGCGGATCCGCGAGAGCAGGAAGACTTCGTAGTCCATGGACAACCCGAATGCGATGCAGAACATCAGCACCGGGATGTTGACGGCCAACGTGCCGGTGGGAGTGGTACCGGCCGCCCACAGATGTCCCTCCTGGAATATCCACACGAGCGCGCCGAATGCCGCCGTGAGCGAAAGGATGTTCAGCAGCACCGCTTTGATCGGTAACACGACGCTGCCGGTGAGCAGGAACAGCAGTATCAGCGTGACGACCGCGATGAAACCGAGCACCACCGGCAGGCGCGATGTAATGCTTTGTACGCCATCGCGATTCGTTTGTGCCGCCCCGGTGAACTGTGCGGAGGTGTTTCGTGGCGGCGCGACGGCGTGTAGTCGGTCCAGCTGGTCGTCGGACGCCTTGGTGTACAGCGGTGCGGTGGTTTCCACGGTCAGAAAGGCGCTGTTGGCGGTCCTTCCGGCCGGTGCCGTCGGCGGCCCCCTGCGTTGGCCACCGACGAACGTGCCCGTCGGTCCGGACACAGCGGTCACGTCGGGCACGCCGGACAACTGGGCGGCGTAGCTGTCCAGTTCCGGATCCGTCAGTCCGGAGACGTCGGGCAGGACGATCTTGACCGCGGTGGTGGAATTCATCGGAAAGTCCGCGCGGACCCGGTCATTGACGGCCCGCACCGACGACGACGTGGGTAATACCCGGTCGTCGGGGTTGCCCCACTTGACTCGAAGAAACGGCGCGCCGAGTACCAGTAATGCCGCGGTGAGTACCAAGCCGAGTGGAATTGCCCGGCGCATAACGAACTTCGCCATCTGGTACCACCCGGTGCGTTCGGTGGCGTGCCGCGGCCGCCGGCCGCGGCCGAGTTTCTGCCGGAGCCATCGCCGGACGTTCAACGCATCGAGCCGGTCGCCCGCCAGCACGATCGCGGCCGGGGTCAGGGCCACCGCCGCGAAGGCGGCGAACCCCACGACGGCCACTCCGGCGTAGGCGAACGACTTGAGGAAGTACATCGGAAACAGCGCCATCGAAACCAGTGCGAGGGCAACAGTCGTCGCCGAGAACAGGACAGTGCGACCGGCGGTGGTCATGGTGCGCACCAGGGCTTGCTCACGGGAGCCGCCGTCGGCCAGCTCCTCGCGGTAGCGGCTGATGATCAACAGGGTGTAGTCGACGGCCAAAGCGAATCCCAACGCCACCGCGACGTTGAGAGCGAAGATCGATACGTCGGTGACAAAGGACATCGCCCGCAGGACCGCCAGTGAACCCACGATGGCGAACCCGCCAACAGCCACCGGCAGGGCGGCCGCGACGAGGCCGCCGAAGACCCAGACCAACGCAAGGAAGCTCAGCGGGATTGCGATGGATTCCATTCGGATCAAGTCTTGCTCGGTCTGGCGACCGATTTCGGAGAAGACCAGCGCGGACCCGCCCGCGTGCACCTGGACATCGCTGGTGCTGCCCGGTAGCCGGTCGGCGAGGGCTCGGGCTCGTTTCGGCGCGGTGTTCTCGTCGCCCTTGATCGCGGCCACGATCATCGCTGATCGCCCGTCGCCGGACAGTGTGCCGGGCACCGGTGGGCTGCCCCACGGAGAGATGACCTGCGATACGAACGGTGACGCGGCCAGATCCCTGGTGATGTCGGTGCCGACGGAGCGGGCGGCCCCCGTCGCGAACCCGGCCTGCGAATCGACCACGACGACCAAGTCCATGTCGCCTTGGCCAAAGGTGTCGGCCAGGGTCGCTGATGCGCGCGCGGACTCCGAACCGGGATCGACAAAGCCCCCGGCAGACAGGCTCGAGGCTGCTGGAATCCCGAAGACGGCGGTGGCGATCAGCAGCACTGCGGCAGCCGCGATGATCCGTCGCGGCGCCGCCACAGATAGCTTAATCAGCTTAAACATTAACATTGTGAAATATTTTGTTGGAAGATGTCATGATCAATCCGCCTGTCGGCCAAGCCGTTAACCAACTTATATTCACTCACTGAACTATTCAATGATTTAACTAAGTAATCGTTCGAGGGTAGTCTGGGTGCAATCGCGGGCACTGAGACGAGGTGGTAGGTGGCATGTCGTTGCTCGAACACCGCAAACGTCGGCACATCGACGTTTGTCTGGATGGTGACGTCGCCTACCGCGGTGTCACGACGGGCCTCGAACGCTATCGGCTGCCCTACAACGCCCTGACCCAAACCCGGATGGACGACGTCGACCTGTCCACCGACTTCCTTGGATCCCGGCTGCGAGCCCCGGTACTCATCGGTGCCATGACCGGCGGAGCGGACCTCTCGGGTGTCATCAACCGCCATCTGGCGGCCGCGGCTCAGCAACTCGGCATCGGGATGATGCTGGGCTCGCAGCGGGTGATGTTCAGCAGCGCGCTGGGCGAGCAGGCAGCCACGAGCTTCGCGGTCCGCGACGTGGCACCCGATGTGCTACTGATCGGCAATATCGGACTTGCGCAGCTGACCAAGGAGGCGGTACCGGAAATAGTTTCCGCACTCGACCGGGTCGGTGCAAATGCCCTTGCGGTGCACACGAATCCATTGCAGGAAGCGATGCAGGCGGACGGCGACACGGACTGCGTCGGCTCCCTCGACCGATTGCATGAGGTGGTGCCGATGGTGGACCGTCCGGTGCTTCTCAAGGAGGTGGGCCACGGAATCGGGGCTACTGCGGTACGCGAACTGTTGCTGGCCACCGGTGAACCGCCCGTAGCGGCGATCGATGTGGCAGGCGCGGGCGGCACGTCCTGGTCGCGTGTCGAGCAGCTGGTCCGCTACGGCGAGCTACGCTACCCAGATTTGGCGGATTGGGGGATACCCACGGCCCAAGCGCTTTTGGAAGTCCGCGCCGCACTACCGCGCATCCCGTTGGTGGCATCCGGCGGGATCCGAACGGGTTCTGATGCGGCCAAAGCTCTGGCGATGGGTGCCGATGTGGTGGCTGTCGCGCGCCCTCTCCTTGCTGCCGCCATCGATTCGGTAGCGGCGGTCACCGAGTGGCTGCAGATGTTCCTGACCGAGCTTCGGGTATGCCTGCATGGTTGCGGCGCAACAAATCTGGCGGCGCTGCGCGGCCTTGGTGTGGTTGGCGCAAGCTAGGCGATTCGATGGCAGTGATTCTGGCCTACGGGTCGCCGGCCCTCGGTCACGTTTATCCGCTTGCGGCGCTGCTGGTCGAATTGGCTCGGCGGGGTCACCAGGTCCATCTGCGTACCATGGCCGGCCAAGTCGACGCGATGCGTGCGGCGGGCTTGTGCGCCGAGGCGGTCGATCCGCGAATCGAGGCCATCGATGGACAAGATTGGCTGGCGAGCGGTGCGCTGGGAGTCCTCAAGCGGTCCACCGATGTGCTCTGTCGCCGGGCCGCGCTCGAGGTCGGGGACTATCGCCGCGCGGTCGATATGGTACGACCCGACGCGGTCATCATCGATGCTAATTGCTGGGGCGCCATATCGGCTGCGGACGCCGGAGACGTTCCCTGGTCGGTGTTTTCACCGTTCACGCCTTATCTGCATTCACGATATGCACCACCCTTCGGGCCGGGTCTACGGCCGCTGACCGGAGTCGTCGGCGGCATCCGCGACGGGGTGATGCGACCGGTTGTCAGGATGCTCTTCGACCGCCCGGTACTGCCCAGGATCAACACGATCCGGGCGGGCCTGGGCGCATCTCCGGTTGGGTCCGTTGATGCACTGATGCGCAGGGCGCCGCTGCTGCTGGCGGTGGGAGGCGAACCGTTCGAGTATCCGCACCCCGATTGGCCGGACACCGTGCATTTCATCGGTTCCTGTGTGTTCGAACAGGTTCCGCGGCCCGAGCCGCGGTGGCTGGCCGCCGTGGACCGGCCCATCGTGCTCGTCGGCACGTCCTCGATCGCCCAGGGTGACGAGCGGCTGGGGCGCACTGCGCTACTGGCGCTGGCCGATCAGCCTGTTCACGTCGTCGTCACCTTCCCTGCCGGCATACCCGCGGGATTGCCCCGCACACCGAATTCGACGGTGTGCCGGTTCGTGCCGCACGCCGCGGTCCTGGACCGTGCGATGTGCGTCGTCACCCACGGGGGCATGGGAACGACTGTCAAGGCGCTCGACCGCGGCGTACCGGTGTGTGTGGTGCCGTTCGCCCGTGACCAGGCCGAAGTCGCGCGCCGGGTGCAAATTGCGGGCTGCGGCACCCGATTGCCGCCCAAACGGCTCACGCCCCGCCGTCTCCGCGGTGCGGTGCTGCGCGCATCCGCAATGACCGCCGGAGCGCGCCGGGTGGCAACGGGCTTCGCCGCCACCGGCGGTGTGCAACGGGGGGCAGTGCTGATCGAACAGCGACTTCTCTCAGTCCGGGCGCGGGCTGGGACGGGTCTTCCTGCCAGCCCGCCGCGCGGTGGTGGCCCGCCCGGCGCGCGCTGACGCGGGCACGTCGACTACCCCGAGTTCGTCCTCGAACGTGGCCATCGCCGAGATCATCGCGAGGAAAACCTGATGGGCGGCGAGCAGGTGGTCATCGTCGAGATCGGCCAGCGCCGCACTGATTCGAGATCCGAGGGGCCTGAAGAAGTCATGAGCCAGCGCCATCCCGCGATCCTCGTAGCGCAGCAGCCATTTGCGTCGGTCGTTGGGATCTGGTTCCCGCCGGATGTGACCCGACTCGATCATGCGGTCGACAAGATAGGTGATCGCCGGCGGCGACAGGTCCATGCGCTGGCGCAGTTGCGCGGGGGTCAGCGGAACGCCCGCGGTCTCGGCCACCATGATGTGGAGCAGGGCGTGGAAGTCGCTGTTGTTGACATCGTTCGCGCGAGCGAAATAGCGTCCGACGCGGTCGGATCGGGCGGTCATTGCCCGCACGTCAGCGGACAGCTGCCGTTCCAACTCAGTCCGGTCCAGCGCAGGATCGACCGTACGGCGTTTGTTGCTCACCTACCCGCGTCCTTCATCAGGTTTTCAAGGTTACGGTGTCACCGGCCGGAATGTTCGCAACGGAGTGCCCGGGTGGGAAAGTCGCCGAACGGCTCGTCCTATTCGGCTCGGCGGGTTTGGACTGCCAGCGCGATCCAGGACACCGCCGCCGCGATGAACGCAAGCGCCTGGGCGACGCGGGTCCGGTTGGCAGGGAACACGACACCGGCCACATAGCGGCCGACGAATCCCGTCTCGGGCAGGGGATCCATGCCGGCCGAGCGCCGCGCGCGCTGTTCGAGTGTTGTCAGGGGGCAGGGCAGGTCCATGGCCACGACGCCGATTCCCCAGCACACGGCCGGCAGGTGCAGCCAGAATGTCCGTCGCCAGCGCAGTGCCAGGAAACCGCCGCTCGGCAGGTAGATCAGATAGCCGAAGTGGGCGGCCACGGCTGCGATGACAGTTGCGATGTGGACGTTCTTCATGACGAGGCCAGGCTAGCGCGATGCGTCCCGGCGGAGTCGGTATCGGCGTTCGGCGTACTCCAGGTCGTCGCGCCACAGCCGGTCGCCGGCGTGCCGTATCAGTCGCGTGGCCAGCGGTGCCATTGCGCGTGCAACCCGGAAGCCCGGCCGCGGCGACTGCGCGATCACCGCTTCGAGCACCGCGACGCTGGGCTGCCCGTCCGGCCCTGCACCGAGTGGGGTCGCGTGGGTTTCGACGACGCTGCCGACACCTTCGCCCTCGACGATTCGCATCACGATGGTGCGTGCGTCGGGGCAGGTGAATTCGGCAATGGTGGGTACGCCCAGTCGTCCGACCCGGAAGGTGACGGAGACGACGTAGCGGTCGTCGTCGTCAGTGGGCGTGGACAGCACGTCGAGCAGGGCGAAGGAGTGTGGATGGAACCAGGCGCCGTGCCATGGGTCGAGGCGGTTGGCGATGATGTCACTGGGTTCGCACACCCCGACGCTGCGGGTGACGGCTGCCAGCGTCTCCCCTTCGGGGCGAGCGGGAATGACGGGCTGATCCAGCGGAGTTTCCCCGCCGACGGCGTCCAGGCGCACCCACGCCAGGACACCGTCGTCATGGCTGGGCAGCCGAACCCATTTCAAGGCGCACGCCGCGCCGTCGACGGCCAGCCCGTGCCAGGGGCAGAACAGTGTGCCGCCGGAAACGGTTCCGGTCGCCAGGTCCGCTCCCATGTGCGGGCATCCCGCCGGTCCCACCATCAGCTCACCGTGGCGGCCGCGCCAGGCGACCAGCTCGACGCCGGCGACCCGCGCACCCAGTGGACGGTCACCGCGAACGTCGTGGCTTGCCGCGAACGCGAACCAGTTTCCGGTCGGCCGGCCCAGCGCGCGATCGAGCGCCGCCTCGATGATTCCGGGCCTCGCTTCGGCGTACAGGGGACGTTGGTCGGCCCAGGGGACAACCGGAACGATCTGCAGCGGCCAGTGTTTGGGCCAGCGCCGGCGCAGATGGTCACTCACGCTCATGGTGCGGTGCGCTCCTGGCGCAGTGCGAGCGAGCGCAGCAGTGGTGATCTTCCCCTGGTCGGAACGGTGTAGAGATCGTGTCCCGCGAGTCCCCAGCCGGTCAGCAGATGGTTGGCCGCCAGCCAGCCGGTGGTCGCGGCGCGTTCCATCAGTGCGACGGGCAGATCGACGCGAATTCCGTCGCCCGCCAACACCAAACCGGGTTGTGGGGTCACGATATGTGGCCGGCGGGTGTAGGTTCCCGGCGCCAACAGCGGGCAGTCGTTGCGCTGCAACACCCGTTCGTAGACGACATTCGCCGAGGCGGTCTCCGGGTAGAGTTTGTGCAACTGCCGCACGCCTTGCTCGCTCCCCGCCGCGGAATTCAATGCATAGGAATGCAATTCGACGACCGAACCCTGGTGGTTTCTGGCCCACGCGGCGGCTTGGCTTTCGTAGCGGTCCAGCACACTGATGTTGTCCAGCGGCTCATGGCCCGACGTGCCGAGGAATGCGGGCCGGACGGATGCTACCGGCCGGTCCAGCCACAACCGATGCACGACAAAGGGTGGAGCGCTGCGGAGCTGGCGAATGTGCTCGTGCCACAGTGAGTTCCCGAGGGTCTCGGACTCTGCGGCGATGGCTTGCAGGCCGGCCACATCGGCGGCCAGGACGACAGCGTCCGCGTCGATCGGATCACCGGCATCGGTGTGCACGCGGAACTCCGCGGTGCCGGCGGTATCGACGCGCCGGACCCGGGTGTTCATCGCGAACCGAACGCCGATGTCACTGAGGTAGTCCCGCAGTGGGTTCCACAGTCCCGCATCGAAGTTGGCGTTGACAACGTCGAAGATCAGGCCCTCGCTGGAGCCGAGGAAATAGATGTGGAACATCGTCGCCAACTCACCCGCCGACAGCTGGGATGGCTCGGCAAAGAAGCTCCGGGAGAACACCTCGAAAGCGAGATGACGGGCCGATTCCGGGAAATTGATGTCCTTCAAGAACGTTTCGGCGTCAAGGTGATCGAGCCGATGATACGTGTCGGGCACGGATACCGCGGCCAGGGGCGCTGCGGCCCGCGCATCCATCCGGACCAGATCCCGCAGCCGGGACGTCGGACTCCGCAGCGCGAACATCAGCGCATTCCATGGTGGTGTCCGGGGTAGGCCACGGAAGGTGTCGCGTCGGCCCGCACCGTCGATCAGGGGGTAGTCGTCCACCGGGGTCAGCATGCGCAGCTGCGGGTCGATCCTGCCGAGCAGCGCCCGAAGGTTGTAGTACTGGCGGAAGAACGCATGGAATCCGCGGTTCATCGGGAACTCGGCCCCGTCGTGGTGTTCGGTCCAGCCACCGACCCGGCCGCCGAGGTAGCCCTCCTTCTCCACCACCTGGACGGCGATGCCGCGCTCGGCAAGGGCGGTCGCGGCGGTCAACCCGGCGATGCCGCCGCCGATGACGACCGCGCGGGGCTGGGCCGACAAGCTGTGGGCGTCGGCCGCCCCCTGCGGTGCCGGATGTCGCTGGCGTCGGCGGTCGGTCACGCCGCACCGGGCCCACGCCGTTGCGGCCGCGGTGTTCCGTGGCCGCTCCTGCGGGCGCGCCACGACCGCACCAGCGCGCCGCCCGCGACCACCAGCCGTCGCCCCGTCCCAACAGTGGCCCGGTGACTGAACACCGCGAAATCGGATGCCTCGATGCGATCGAGGATCTCCGAGTAGAGCGTCAATGCGGTTGCGACGCAAGGGCGCGAACGCGCGGCCAGAGTGGGAATGCCCTGGGCGGCGAAGCGGTAGATCTTCCGCGTCGTCTCATGCTGATCCGCCAAAGCGTTGCGCACGCGGTGGTCGGTTCGGCGGTGGTCGTGGCACCAAGCCAGCAGCTCCCGGTCCACGCCGTGGGCGGCCAGCTCGTCGGCGGGGAGGTACACGCGATTGCGTACCAGGTCCTCGTCGACGTCGCGCAGAAAGTTGGTCAGCTGGAAGGCCTGGCCCAATGCCGCCGCGTACGGTTCAGCCTCCGCGGGATCGCCGACCGTTCCCAGGACCGGAAGCATTTGCAGGCCAATCACTTCCGCCGATCCGCGCATGTACTGGTTGAGTGCGGCACGGTTCGGATAGTCGGTGACGGTGAGGTCCATGCGCATGGATCTCAGGAAGTCCTCGAACAGATCGCCGGGAATCCGGTAGCGGGCCACGGTGTGGTCGACGGCCACCAGTACCGGCTCGTCGTCCCGGTCCGCGTGGGAGAAGAACTGCTCGGACAAGCGTTGCAGGCGTTCCCCGCGCACCGCGGTGTCCAACTCGGGGTTGAATTCGTCGAGGATGTCGTCGGCGTAGCGCGCAAAGGCGTAGAGCGCGTGAACGGCGGGGCGCTGATCGGGGGCGAGTAGCCGGGTGGCCAGGAAATACGTCCGTCCGTTCTTGGCCGCGATGTGTCGACAGTGGCGGTATGCCGCGCGCAGCCGTGGGTCGTCGATGCCTGCTGCCGACAGTTCGGTGTGGATCATCAGTGCCGGGCTTTCAGGTCGAGGTTGGTCGTCGACCGGGATGGGGTCCCGGTGATCCGGTCCGCGGCCAGTCGCCCGGAGATCAAGGTGGTCGGAACGCCGACGCCGGGGGTCGTCGATGATCCGGCCAACACCACGTTGTCGATGCCGCGGATCAGGTTGGCCGGTCGAAACGGCCCGGTCTGGGCGAAGGTGTGCGCGAGCGCGAACGGGGTGCCGTCGGTCATGCCCTGACGGGCCCAGTCGGCGGGGGTGTCGAGGTGCAGCAGTTCGACGTCGTCACCCAGATTCGGCAGCAGCCGTTGTTCGACGGTGTCGAGCAACGATCGTGCGTAGGGTTGCGCGGCGTCGGCCCAATTGATGCGGCCGCGAGCCAGGTTCGGTGCGGGTGCGAGCACATAGAGCAGCTCGCGGTCCGGTGGAGCGAGGCTCGTGTCGCTGGCCGTCGGGCGGGTCACCAGCAGCGACGGGTCCTGCATCAGGCGGCCGTCTCGGATGATGTCGGTGAACGTTTGATCCCACTCAGCGCCGAAAAGGATGGTGTGGTGCGGCAGCCGGGCATCGCCCGCTGCGGTCGCCCGGCACCCCAGGTGCAGCACTACCGCCGAAGGCGCCGTTCGCAGCGGGAGCGGCCTTCTGGGCCTGCGACCGAGCAACTGGTAGGTCAGCGGCAGCTCCGTGGTGAGCACCACCGCGTCGCACGAGATGCGTTCGCCGGTATCCGTGATCACCGCGCTGACGCGATCAGCCGTGCGCTCGAGTTCGGTGACCGTGGACCCGTAACGGAATGTGACGCCCGCGTTCTTCGCCGCGGCGGCGAGCCCGTCGGACAACGCCCGCACACCACCGCGCGGGAAGAAGACGCCCGCGACGGTGTCCATGTACGCGATCACCGCATACACCGCGAGAGCCTGTTGCGGAGCGACTCCCGCGTACAGCGACTGGAAGGTGAAAACCCGTTGCAGTCGCGGGTCGGCGATGTGGCGCTTGACCATGGTCTCCCATTTGCGGAAACCGCCAAGCCCGGCCAGCCGAGCCAGCTGGGGGGTCAGCATCGACACCGGCGAGTCGAAGTTGGCGGCGATGAAACCCGCGAACTCGGTCCGGTACAACTTGTCGAGCCACTCCCGCAACGCCAGGTATCCCGCGGCCTCCCGGGGGCCTGCGAAGTCGCGCACCGCCGCGGCCATCCGGTCGGCATCGGTGTGGACGTCGATGCCGGCGCCGTCGGCGAACTCGGTTCGGTACGCGGGCTCGACGGGGAGCAGTTCCACACGTAGAGAAGTGTTTTCGCCGACTGCGGCGAACGCTTCATCGATGAGGTCCGGCATCGTGATCACCGTCGGCCCGGTGTCGAGCAGGTACCCGCCGACGTCGCGCCGGCCGGCGCGCCCACCGGGCCACGGCTCACGCTCGACGACCGTGACCTCTCGGCCTCGGCCGGCGAGGTGCAGCGCGGCGGACAGGCCGGCGAACCCCGCGCCGACGACGATCACCCGGTCGGTCGGCCCCGACAGAGTTCGCATCAGTCCATCACCCCTTGCTCATGCGGCGCGCCGCGTGCAGACGCTGGCCATGTCCAGCAACGCCGCCCGTACCGACCGGTCGATGCGGCTGTCGTCGAGTGCCTGATGCGCGGCCTGCACCCGGTCGGCGATCAGGCCTTCGATCCGTTGCACGGCACCAGTGGCGACGATGAGGTTTCGCCAGCGCTCCAGGTCCGCGTCGTCGAGAAACCCGCTGTTGATCAGTTCACCGAATTGCTCCCGCGTGGACGGGTCGGCCATCTGGTGGGCGGTGACCATGACGCTGGTGGCCTTGCGTTCGATCAGATCGCCGCCATTGGGCTTGCCCGTCGTCTCGGGCGAGCCGAAGATGCCCAGGATGTCGTCGCGGAGCTGGAACGCCTCGCCGACCGCGACGCCGTATTCGCCGAGCCGGGTCAACGTGTGATCGTCGCAGCCGGCCAGCGCAGCCCCGATCTCCAGGGGGCGCCGCACGGTGTAGTTGCCGGACTTCATCCGTGCCACCCGTAGTACAGCCTCCAAGCTGGGCGACTTGCGCACGTCCAACGCCAGATCGGCGAACTGGCCGGTCGCCAGCTCGGTGCGCATCGCGTCGTAACGGGGCCAGGCGCGGTCGAGCTGATCGGCGCCCAGACCGCTTTCCCGCAGTACTCGCTCGGCCCAGATCAGGCACAAATCGCCGAGCAGAACCGCTGCCGACTCACCGAATCGTCGCGATGATCCCGCCAGGCCGCGCCTGCCATGCCACTCCGCGAGCTGAATGTGTGCTGCGGGGCGGCCGCGCCGCGAGGGCGAATTGTCCATCACGTCGTCTTGCAGCAACGCAAAGACGTGGATGAGCTCAAGGCTGCCGGTCGCGGCCAGCGCGGCTTCGTCCGGCGGTGCCCCACACAACCAGCCCAGATACATGAAGGTCGACCGCAGGCACTTGCCGCCGTCCACGAAATCCATGAGCGTGTCGCCTGCGGCATCGACGCCGCAGTACGCCAAGGTGTCAGCGCAGCGGGCGGCAATGAATTCGGTGATCTGCGCCAGAATTGTGTGCCGCAACTCCGTTCGCCAGGAGTCGAAGTGGCCGACCGTGGGGAGACCCACCGGGCTCGTGGATGCGGACTCGACCACTGTCATCTGTGGAAGCCCACGCACATCGCCCACCCGTGCCCCCTTGCGCTGAAGGCTCGGCGCGGACCCGCGAAGGTTCTGATTCACCGCTTCGCAACCTTTCGCCGAGAGACTGGCCGACGGCTCGGCACGGCCGGCGAGCCATCTTTAGTCATTCACTTAATTAATCATTAACTTAATGAATGACTCGGATCTTCGCCAGTCTTGCTCAGCGGGCAAAAACAGTTAGGTGTCCCTCTCTAGCTTGTTACCCGCCGGTAAGTTCATACTGGTTCGATGGAGCCGAATTTTGACGTTCTGATCATCGGTTCGGGTTTCGGCGGCAGCGTCAGCGCGCTGCGGCTCACCGAAAAGGGCTACCACGTGGGCGTTCTTGAGGCCGGCCGCCGCTACGCCGACCACGAGTTCGCCAAGACGTCCTGGCGGCTGCGCGAGTTCCTCTGGGCGCCGCGCCTGGGGTGCTACGGCATTCAGCGGATCCACCTGCTTCGCAACGTGATGATCCTGGCCGGCGCCGGTGTGGGCGGTGGTTCGCTCAACTACGCCAACACTCTGTATGTCCCGCCCGAGCCGTTCTTCAACGACCCGCAGTGGAAGAACATCACCGACTGGCGTGCCGAGCTGATGCCGCACTACGACCAGGCGCAGCGGATGCTCGGTGTGGTGAAGAACCCGACGTTCACCGACGCCGACCGAATCATGAAAGAAGTGGCCGACGAGATGGGCGTCGGCGACACCTTCACCCCGACGCCGGTGGGGGTGTTCTTCGGCGTCAACGGCGAGAAGACCCCGGGTAGGACCGTGCCCGACCCGTACTTCGGCGGTGTCGGCCCGGCTCGCACCGGCTGCATCGAATGCGGGGAGTGCATGACGGGCTGCCGGCACGGCGCGAAGAACACCCTCGTCAAGAACTACCTGGGCTTGGCGGAACGGGCTGGGGCGCAGGTCTTTCCGATGACCACCGTCACCGGGTTCGCGCAACGCTCCGACGGTGTCTGGGAGATCGACACCGTGCGTACCGGCCGGTGGGTCCGCAAGAACCGCCGGACGTTCACTGCCCGCCACGTCATCCTGGCCGCGGGGACCTGGGGCACCCAGCAATTGCTGTTCAAGATGCGTGACACCGGCACGTTGCCGAAACTTTCCGACAAGCTCGGGGTTCTGACCCGGACCAACTCGGAATCGATCGTGGGCGCAGGACGTTTGCAGGCGCGCCCGGATCTTGACCTCACCCACGGCGTGGCCATCACGTCGTCGATCCATCCGAGCCCCGACACCCACGTCGAACCCGTGCGCTACGGCAAGGGGTCCAACGCGATGGGTCTGTTGCAGACGCTGATGACCGACGGGCCAGGCCCCGAAGGCAGCGATGTGCCACGCTGGAAGCAGTTGCTGGACAACGCCGGTGAGGATCCGAGGGCCATGCTGCGGATGCTCAGCCCACGAAGGTGGAGCGAGCGCACCATGATCTCGTTGGTTATGCAGCATCTGGACAACTCGATCACCACCTACACCAAGCGGGGCCTGTTCGGGAAGCGCAGGATGGTCAGTAAGCAGGGACACGGCGAACCCAATCCGACGTGGATTCCGGCCGGTAACAAGGTCACTCGCCGGGTTGCGGAGAAGATCGACGGTGTTGCCGGCGGCACTTGGGGAGAGCTGTTCAACATCCCGCTGACCGCGCACTTCCTCGGCGGCGCCGCGATCGGTGACACCCCCGAACACGGTGTCATCGACCCGTATCAGCGGGTGTATGGCTACCCGACGCTGCACGTGATGGACGGGGCCGCGGTCTCGGCCAATCTCGGTGTCAATCCGTCGCTGTCGATCACGGCCCAGGCCGAGCGAGCAACGTCGTTGTGGCCCAACAAAGACGAGGACGACCAGCGTCCCGCGCAGGGCCAGCCGTACCGGCGGCTGGCGCCGATCGAACCGAAGAACCCGGTGGTGCCCGTCGATGCGCCGGGCGGGCTGCGGCGCCTGCCGATCGAGCCGGTCAACACCGGGGGCTAGGGCTTCTCGGGTTCGACGTGCCGGCGCGGTGCACGTCCCGGTGGCTGCTCGGGCGTCGGAAGCAGTGCCCGGCGGGCTCGTAGCGAGACCGTCGTGGGCGTGCGTGTGGTCAGCGTCAACTCCTCACCGGCGTGCCGGATGGTGAGCTGGCCGTCAGGCCCGTCGCGCAGGGTGTACGTCACCTCGCGGTGATCGATCTCGGCGGCCAGCCGGTACTTGCGCCAGTGCACCCCGAACTTCAGCCGCGAGATCTTTTCCGGCAGCTGCGGATCCAGCGAGAGGATGTGCTCGTCGTCGCGCAGGCCGCCGAAGCCGGCGACGAGCGCCGTCCACGTCCCGGCCAACGACGCCATGTGCAGGCCGTCGCGGGTGTTGTTGTGCAGATCGCGCAGGTCGATCAGCGCCGCCTCTCGAGTGTAGGAGTGCGCCAGTTCGAGGTGGCCGACCTCAGCGCACATCACCGCCTGGGTGCAGGCCGACAACGACGAATCGCGCACCGTCCGCCGCTCGTAATAGTCGACGTTGCGTGCCTTTTCGTCGTGGGTGAAGGCATGGCTGCGCCACTGCATCGCCAGCACCAAGTCGGGTTGTTTGATCACTTGGGCGGGGTAGAGCCGGACGTAGGGGTGGTGCAGCAGCAGTGGGTAGCCGGTGTTGGCGGTGAAGTCCCACTCGCGCAGCCGGGTGAAACCTTCGCATTGCTGATGCACGCCCAGGTCCTGGTCGTAGGGGATGTGGGCGTGCTCGGCCGCGTGGCGCCAGGAGGCCGTCTCGTCGGTGCTGACACCCATCGCGTAGGCGGCCTCGGTGTTGCGGTTGCACGCATCGGCGGCCGTATGAAGGTTGTGTGCGGCCATCAGATTGGTGAACACGTTGTCGCGTGCCACAGCGGTGTACTCGTCAGGTCCGGTGACGCCGTCGAGATGCCACACGCCGTCGCGGTCATGGTGGCCCAGCGACATCCACAGCCGCGCGGTCTCGACGAGAACCCCCAGACCGCAATCAGATTCGAGGCAATGATCGCCGGTGACCGTGCGGTACCGCTCGAAGGCCATCGCGATATCGGCGTTGACGTGCCAGGCCGCGGTGCCGGCCGGCCAGTAGGCCGAACACTCCTCGCCGTGAATCGTCCGCCACGGGAACGCCGCGCCGTTGAGGTCCAGTTGTTCGGCGCGCTTCTTGGCGAGATCCAGGATCGAAGCGCGCCAGCGCAGCGCGTCGGCCGCCGCCTCGGGCTTGGTGTAGGTCAGCACCGGCAGCACGAAACCCTCAGTGTCCCAGAACGCGTGGCCGTCGTAGCCGGGACCGGTCAAGCCCTTGCCGGGGATCGACCTGCGTTCGGCACGCGCACTGGCCTGCAGTACGTGAAACAGCCCGAATCGCACTGCCTGCTGACAGCCCGGGTCGCCGTCGACCTCGACGTCGGCGCAGTCCCAATATTCGTCGAGATACTCGTGCTGGCTGCGTAATAGGCCTTCCCATCCGGTGTATCGGGCTCCGGCCAGCGCCCCAGCCACCTGGTCGTGCAGTGCGGGGCGTGACCGCAGGCTCGACCAGCCGTAGGCGAGGAACTTCACGATGCGCAACCGCTGACCGGGCCGCAGTCCGCAGATCACGGTGGTACGGGCCAGGTTTTCCGACGCCATCGAGTCGACCTCGACCCGGCCGGGCACCTCGACCAGATGGTCCATCGCGGCGGCCATCATCAGCTTGCTCGCCTTGGTGCGGTGCACCAGCAGTGAGCCGTCCTTCGTGGATTCGTGATGGACCGGCTCCAGCGGGTGCTTGAGCACCGCGGAAACCCGGGGATCATTGGAACGCTCGGGCTGATCCTCGTTGGCTACGAGTTCGGATTGCACAGTGACAAGGGTGAATTCGCCGACCGCCTCGACCAGGTACTCGATGGCGACCACCGAGCGCTGAACCAGCGACACCAGCCGCGTCGACACCAGCTGAATCTTCTTGCCCGCCGGTGAACGCCAGAGCACGTTGCGGATCATGGTTCCGGCGCGCAGGTCCAGAATCCGCTCGTGTTCCTCGAGATCGCCGTAGCGCACGTCGAAGGGCTCGTCATCGACCAGCAGCCGAAGGATCTTGCCGTTGGTCACGTCGACGATCGTCTGGCCGTCTTCGGGATAACCGAAACCGGATTCCGCATAGGGCAGTGGCCGGGTCTCGTAGAACGAGTTGAGGTAGGTGCCGGGGATGCCGAACGGTTCGCCTTCATCGAGGTTTCCCCGTAACCCGATGTGCCCGTTGGATAATGCGAACAATGACTCCGACTGGGCCAGCTGGTCCAGATTGAGGTGGGTTTCCCGGACCTGCCACGGCTCGATCGGGAACGCCTCGCCGTTGATCACTGCTCGTCCAGCAATTGAGCGAGATCGGTGACGACGACATCGGCGCCGTTGCGCCGCAAGGCATCCGCCTGACCCAGGCGATCGACGCCGACCACGACCCCGAATTTTCCCGCCCGGCCCGCCGCCACACCGGCAAGGGCGTCCTCGAACACCGCGGCTTGTTCGGGGCTGACGCCGAGCAGTTGCGCGCCGCGAAGGTACGAATCGGGTGCGGGCTTGCCGCGCAGATGCTCCTCGCGAATCGTGATGCCGTCGACCCGTTGTTGCACCAGATCGTCGAGGCCGGTGATCTGGAGCACCTTGCCGGTGTTGGCGCTGGAGGACACCACCGCGGCCGACAGACCCGCGTCGCGTACCGCCTTCAGGTAACGGCGGGATCCGTCGAACACGTCGACCCCGTGCTTGTCCAGCAGCTGCTGGAAGAGGAGGTTCTTGCGGTTGCCCAATCCGTTGACCGTCTGAGCGGTGGATGGGTCGGAGACGTCACCCTCAGGGAGCTCGATGTGGCGGCTGGCCAAGAACGAGCGAACCCCGTCCTGGCGGGGCTTGCCGTCGATATAGGTGCGGTAGTCCGCCGTGGGGTCGAACGGGACGAACGCGGTGTGGGCCTGCTGTGCCCGTCGCTCGAGATAGCCGTCGAACATGGCTTTCCAGGCCTTGGTGTGCACTCTGGCGGTGTCGGTGAGCACGCCGTCGAGGTCGAACAGGCAAGCCTTCACCCCGTCGGGCAATCCCAGCACGTGCCACCTCCATGTCGCTCAACCCCGGGGTGTCCATTCCCGTTCTGGCTGCAGAACATGCCTGGGTGGCCGGCCCGGGTCTCAGAGGTGGCTGCGCAGGAACTCCAGTGCGCCTCGCCGAAATGCGCGCATCGCAGGTGCCTTGCGCGCCAGTCCGTCGGCGCCGTGGTACATCCCCGGCACCGCGACCAGCTCGCATTCGACGCCGGCCGCGCGCAAGCGCTCGGCGTAATCGACGGACTCGTCGTAGAACAGATCCAGTCCGCCGACGCCCACCCAGGCCGGGGCGAGGCCGGACAGGTTCTCCCGGCGGGCGGGAGCGGCGTACTCGGGGGCATCCGACATGCGCGGCGGACGCCCGAGGTAGGCCGTCCAGCCGAACCGGTTGGATTCCGGGGTCCACAGGAACCGGCCGCGCCCGTTGTGGTCGCGCAGTACGGTGCGGTCGTCGATCATCGGGTAGACCAATGCCTGTGCCCGCAACGCGATTCCCTTATCGTGGGCGCGCTGAGCGACGGCCGCGGCCAACCCGCCGCCCGCACTCGATCCGGTGACCGAGATGCGGTCCTTGTCGAGGCCCAGTTCGTCGGCGTTGTCGCGCATCCAGTACAGCGTCGCCATGCAGTCGTCCAGCGCGGCGGGGAACGGATGCTCCGGCGCCAGTCGATAGTCCGGGGAGACGACCAGGACCTTCAGTTCGCGGGCGAGTTGGGCGGCGCCGACGGCTTCAGATTGCGGGGAGCCGACCACCATGCCGCCGCCGTGGATGTAGAGCAGCCCCGCTGGTCCGCGGCCGGCCGGCGTCAGCACCAGCACCGGCCGTCCCGCGATGGTGCGTTTTGTCACGGTGACCCCCGCGCCGGTGGGGGTCCTGACGTGCATCATCCGCCGGGAGCGCCGGTAATTGCATTCGGTGGTGTCGCCGGTCAGCATCGGTAGCAGCGGACTGCGGAACTCGGTGGGTACGGCAGCGAGCGCGTCGCGTGCGGACAGATAGCGGCGCAGCACCAAGGTTGCCGTAGCGACGGCGGCGACTCCCATGGCCGCTGGCAGGGCTTTCATCAGCGAAAGGCTACCTGCGGCTGATGAGCGGGCCGGCCGATCCGGCCCACTAGACTCAGGCCCGTGACATCCCCTTCGCCTCGTCCCGTGTTGGTGGTCGACTTCGGCGCCCAGTACGCCCAGCTGATCGCTCGGCGAGTCCGGGAAGCCCGGGTGTTCTCCGAGGTCATCCCGCACACCGCGACCGTCGAGGAGATCAAGGCCAGGGATCCGCAGGCCATCGTGCTCTCCGGCGGACCGTCCAGTGTGTACGCCGACGGCGCCCCGCAGCTCGATCCGGCCGTGTTCGACCTCGATGTCCCGGTTTTCGGCATCTGCTACGGCTTTCAGGCCATGGCCCAGGCGCTCGGCGGAACCGTCGCCCATACCGGCACCAGTGAATACGGCCGTACCGAGCTGGAAGTCCTTGGCGGCGAACTGCATTCGGGCTTGCCCGGTACGCAGCCGGTGTGGATGAGCCACGGCGACGCGGTCACCTCCGCACCGGAGGGCTTCGAGGTGGTGGCCGTCAGCGCGGGTGCTCCGGTTGCCGCGTTCGAGGACCGCGCCCGCCGGCTGGCCGGGGTGCAGTACCACCCGGAGGTCATGCACACCCCGCACGGACAGCAGATCCTCAGCAGGTTCCTGCACGATTTCGCCGGGATCGGTGCCAGCTGGACACCGGCCAACATCGCCGAGAGCCTGATCGCGCAGGTGCGTGAGCAGATCGGCGACGGCAACGCCATCTGCGGGCTGTCCGGGGGGGTGGATTCCGCAGTCGCCGCCGCGTTGGTGCAGCGGGCCATCGGTGACCGGTTGACCTGTGTGTTCGTTGATCACGGCCTGCTGCGTGCCGGCGAGCGCGCGCAGGTGCAACGGGATTTCGTGGCGGCCACCGGTGCCCGGCTGGTGACCGTCGATGCCGAGGGCCGCTTCCTCGAGGCGTTGTCCGGCGTGCACGACCCGGAAGGCAAGCGCAAGATCATCGGCCGCGAGTTCATCCGCGCCTTCGAGGGTTCGGTGCGCGACCTGTTGGCCGAAAGCGACTCCGACGGTCACCCGATCGAATTCCTGGTTCAGGGCACGCTTTATCCCGACGTCGTCGAGTCCGGCGGTGGAACGGGGACGGCAAACATCAAGAGCCACCACAATGTTGGCGGTCTGCCTGCCGATCTGAAGTTCAAGCTCGTCGAGCCGTTGCGGCTGCTGTTCAAGGACGAGGTGCGCGCGGTGGGCCGGGAACTGGGTCTACCGGAGGATATCGTTGCCCGCCAACCCTTCCCGGGGCCGGGGCTGGGGATCCGGATCGTCGGCGAGGTGACGGCATCCCGGCTGGACACGCTACGCCGCGCCGACCTGATCGCCCGCGAGGAGTTGACGTCGGCCGGCCTGGACAACCAGATCTGGCAGTGCCCGGTGGTGCTGCTGGCCGATGTCCGTTCGGTTGGCGTGCAGGGCGATGGGCGCACCTACGGCCATCCGATCGTGCTGCGGCCGGTGTCCAGTGAGGACGCGATGACCGCAGACTGGACGCGGGTGCCCTACGAGGTTCTCGAGCGCATCTCGACGCGCATCACCAACGAGGTGTCCGAGGTGAACCGGGTGGTGCTCGACATCACGAGCAAGCCGCCCGGCACCATCGAATGGGAGTGATTTAAGTCCTTGAGGCAGCGGCGATTTCGGCGATCGCCTCGTCCAGGGTCTTGTCGAACTCGTCGTCGCTCTGCTGGGCGGTCAGGCCTTCGGTCAGCGCGCGGGAGAAGCTGGCGATGACACCGTGGTTGCGGGCCAGCCGCTCGCAGGCGCCGGTGCGGTCGTAGCCGCCGGACAACGCGACCACCCGCATCACCCTGGGGTGCTCGACCAGCTCGCGGTAGAGGTCGTCGGTGTCGGGCAGGGTGAGCTTGAGCATCACCTGCTGATCGCCGAGGGTGTCGAGGTGGCGCAGGATCGCGGCCTTGAGCTGCTCCTCGGCCTGACCCTTTTCGGGTGAGTTGATGTCGACCTCGGGCTCGATGATCGGCACCAGTCCGGCGGCCAGGATCTGACGGGCGACCTCGAACTGCTGGTCGACGACGGCTTCGACACCGGCGCCGGGGAGCTTGATGACCGAGCGCATCTTGGTGCCGAAGATGCCCTTGTCCACCGCGCGGGCCAGCAGTGCGTCCAGGCCGTCGATCGGCTTCATCACCTGGGCGCCGTCTTCCTCGGCGGCCAGGCCCTTGTCGACCTTGAGGATCGGCACGACGTTCTTGACGTTCCACAGGTAGTCGGCGGTCGGGCGGCCCTCGATCTCGCGGTCCATGGTCATCTCGAACAGGATCGCGGCGATGATCCGGTCACCGTCGAAGCTCGGGCTAGTGATGATGCGGGTGCGCATCTCGTGCACGAGGTCGAACATCTGCTCGTCATTGGAGTACGCGTCCTCGGCGATACCGTAGAGCTTCAGTGCCTTAGGGGTACTGCCGCCACTCTGGTCCAGCGCAGCGATGAAGCCGGCTCCGTTGGCGACCTTCTCAGCCTGTTCGATGTTCGTCATGCCCTGCATCGTGCCAGGTGCGTTTTCGGTGCTGTGACGAACGTCGGCTTGGAGTGCGCAGCGAGCAGTCTCACGCTTGACGCTGTCGGAGGGTGGGTGTTTACTCGGATATCGAACATACATTCGAACACAGTGAACGACGATCGCGGCTGGAGGTGGGCGATGACGGCGGCGATTGCCCTGGGGAAGCGTCAGCTTGACCGCTCTGAGCAGCTAGAACAGCTCCGCCGCCAGATGGCGGCGGTATCGGGGAAGGTTGGTGCCGCTCCGCCTGTTACGGATGTGGCAAATGAGGTGTTGCCGACCTCGGAAAGTTTGCTGCCGATCCCCGAATCGCTGGCCGGGCAGTTGCCGATGGGGTTGCCGCGCGGTGCGGTCGCCGTGGTGTCGGGGGCTCGCTCGCTGCCGGTGAGCATGGCTGCAGCGGTGACCGCGGGCGGCGGGCATGTGGCCGTCGTCGGGCTGCCGGACTTCGGTCTGCTGGCCGCCGTGGAGATGGGCGCGGACCTGAGTCGGCTGGCGGTGATCCCGGATCCGGGCACCGATCCGGTGGAGGTGGCCGCGGTGCTGATGGACGGAATGGATCTGGTGGTACTCGGCCTGGCCGGCCGGACGGTTACCGCTACCCGGGCGCGGGCGGTGGTGGCTCGGGCTCGGCAGAAGGGGTGCACCCTGCTGGTTGCGCAGGGCGACTGGCAGGGCGCGACGGTCCGCCTCGATGCGCGGGTGAGTGGTTATGAGACCACCGCCGGTCACGGTGGTTCCCCGGTGCCGGGGTCCGGTCGGATCAGTCGGGTGCGGTTGTCGGTCCGGGCGCACGGGCGCGTGGCACGGTCAAAGGTGAGCTGATGTGACCGGCCGGGTACTGGCGATCTGGTGCATGGACTGGCCCGCCGTTGCCGCGGCCGCGGCGGTCGGGCTACCGCCGACGGCCCCGGTCGCGGTCACCCTGGCCAACCGGGTGATCGCCTGTTCGGCGGCCGCCCGTGCGGTCGGGGTGCGTCGCACTCTGCGCAGGCGCGAGGCGCAGGCCCGGTGTCCGCAACTGCATGTGGTCACCGCAGACCCGGCCCGCGATGCCCGCTATTTCGAGGGGGTGACGGCGGCGGTCGACGAGGTGGTGCCCCGTGCCGAGGTGTTGCGGCCGGGCCTGTTGGTGCTGTCGGTTCGCGGCGCGGCCCGCTACTTCGGTTCCGAGCCGGTCGCCGCCGAGCGGTTGGTCGACGCCGTCGCCGCCGCAGGCGCCGAATGTCAGGTGGGGATCGCCGATCAGCTGCCGACGGCCGTCTTCGCCGCCCGGGCCGGCCGGATGGTCGAGCCCGGTGGGGATGCCGCTTTCCTGTCGGCGTTGTCCATCCGTCAGCTGTCCGCCGAGCCCAGCCTGTCCGGACCTGGCCGGGAGGAATTGGCGGATCTGTTGTGGCGCATGGGTATCCGGAACCTCGGCCAGTTTGCGGCGCTGTCCCGAAGCGATGTGACTTCCCGGTTCGGGGCCGACGCGACGGCCGCGCACCGCTTCGCCCGCGGTGAGCCGGTGCGTGGGCCGTCCGGCCGCGAGCCGGCAGCCGACCTCGACGCGGTGCTGCACTGCGACCCGCCGATCGACCGGGTCGATGCGGCGGCGTTCGCCGGCCGGACCCTGGCCGGCGCCCTGCACCGCAGCCTGCAGGCGGCAGGGGTGGGATGCACCCGACTTGCCATCCACGCCCTCACCGCGAGCGGTGGTGAGCTGACCCGGGTATGGCGCTGCGCCGAACCGCTGACCGAGGATGCCACCGCCGACCGGGTGCGCTGGCAGCTCGACGGCTGGCTCAATCGGCGTAACCCGGACGACCGGCCGAACTCGCCGGTGACGGTGCTTCGGCTGCAACCGGTGGAAGTTGTTTCCGCAGAAGCACTTCAGCTTCCGCTCTGGGGCGGCGTAGGGGAGGAGGACCGGTTACGGGCCCGCCGGGCGCTGGTCCGGGTGCAGGGGTTGCTGGGGCAGGAGGCCGTCCAGCTGCCGGTGTTGTCCGGCGGTCGCGGTCCCGCTGAGCGCATCACCTTGACCCCGCTTGGCGATGAGCTGGTGCCCCGGGCCGACCCGGACCGGCCGTGGCCTGGTCGGTTGCCCGAGCCCGCCCCGGTCGTCATCCTCGACGACCCGGTGGAACTGCTTGACGCCCAAGGTGATCCGGTTCGAGTGACCGGACGGGGGATGTTCACCGCAGAGCCGGTGCGGTTGGACGGTGCGGGTCATCACTATCGGGGTGTGCTGCGCTGGTGGGCCGGGCCGTGGTCGGTGGACGAGCGCTGGTGGGATCAGGGCCTGCAGCCCAGGGCCGGCCGGACCGCGCGCGCCCAGGTGTTGGTGGACAACCAGCCCGGCGAGCCGGGAGCCGCGCTGCTGCTGTGCTACCGGCAGCGCCGGTGGTATCTGGAAGGCGTCTACGAATGAGCCAGCTGCCGAGCGAACGGGCCGACCCGTTCGATGAACCGATCGAAGAACACCGCCGGATCGACTCCGACTCCGACGTGCGCATTGGATTCCCGGCCCCATCGCCGGCTCCAATCGGCGATCGTCATACCGCGGGTCAGCGTCCCGGTGAGTTCAACGTCGACGGTCGTCGCCCGGGTCTGCACCAGGCCGGGATCCAGGGCCACCGCCGCCGCCAGCGGGTCGTGCAGATGCGCAAGGAAACCCTCGCCCTGATCGAAGTGGAACTCGAAGTAGAACCGCATCGCATCCTCGAGCGAACGGATCAAGGCGTTATCGGCGCTCGAGCGCGTGCCCCGGGAATCGAGCACGCTCATGGCTGTCGTGGTGGCCCCCGCCGCGGCAGCCATGCGGCTCATGAGGTTCGGTGTCAGCATGATGTTCTCGGTCAGGTTCAGCCCGCATACGATCGGAAGTTGGTGTGGCTGTATCACTTTGGCATCCGCGGCTCGCCCCCACGCGTCGAAGACCTCGGCTGCGGCCTCCGGGTCGACGCTGACGTTCCACTCAGCCACCGGGGTGGTGTTGCCGCGGTAGTCGAAGGATCCGCCCATGATGACCAGCCGCCGTAACAGCGACGGCAGGTTCGGCTCATCGCGAACGGCCAGCGCGAGATTGGTCAACGGGCCGGTGACCAGACCAACCAACTCGCCGGGCATGGCGTGGGCGGCGCGCACCCACGCTTCGGCCGAGTCGTATTCGGTTGGTTCACGTTGGTGCGCCGGCAGATCGGCATAGCCCAGCCCGGTGGGTCCGTGGGTGTCCTCGGCGGTGCGCAACGGGACGGTCAGCGGTTGATCGGCGCCACGGGACACCGGAATGGCGTCCGCCCGGCACAGCTCGAGTAGCCCGAGATTGTTGCGGCACACCTGATCTACCGGGACGTTGCCACCGGTGGAGGCGATTCCGACGAGGCTCGCGTCGGCGCTGGCCAGTAGGTACACCAGTGCCATTGCGTCATCGACGCCGGTGTCCACATCAGCGAAAATGGGCAGCGCGGTGCCCTGGTCATCCCCGACGCTCACCGCGGTAACGATACCCGCCCCGCGGTCACGTTCCGGGCGGGCGCGGGCCGCCCTCGCGGATGATGGCTGCCAGTCCATCGCGATCGGACACGCCGAGTTTCAGACACGCCCGGTAGACGTGACCCTCGACGGTGCGAACCGAAACCGACAGCTGCACGGCGATGTCCTTGTTCGACAGGCCGGCGGCGACCAGCTCAGCGACTTCCAGCTCGCGTGCGGTCACCGGCAGCGGTCGAGCGGCCCCGCGAATGGCGGGAGAGGAGGCCCCGCCGCATGTCGCTGCCAGACGCATTGCGCGGGTGACGGATTCGATCTCCCGGCGTCGTGCGCCTCGTTGCTCATGGAATCCGGCTGCCTGTGCCGCAGAGTCGGCGGCCGACAACAGTAGCCCGGCCTGTTCGAAATCGATGCTGACCGAGTCCAGCGCATCGCCGTCGGCGTCGGCCAACGCGGCGGCATGGCGGGCGTACAGGGGCGGGAGCGGCCCGTCGATGCACACCGCCAGCGACTGCAGCCGGTGGGCCAGCTTGCGGTCGCCGAATCGGGCCGCATCGTGCAGCGCCTCGGCTTCCACCGCGAACTGCCCGCTGCGGTGCGCGGCGTCGGCCGCCGCGCGGGACAGCTCGACCGCCCGGCGTCCACCACCGCGTGCCGCCGCGATCCAGGCCTTGACAGCCAGCACCTGCGGATCGAACAACGCCACTGTCGGACCCGCATGTTCGGCGGCCGCGGTGAGCACCTTCTCGGCGTCATCGGGTCTGCCCGTGCCGGCATAGGCGCGGGCCAGCAGAAGCCGGCCCGGCAGCCGCCACGGCAGGGAGTTCTCCGCATTCAGCGCGGCCAGCGCCTGTTCAATCGTCGGGATCGCCTCGGCGAACCGGCCCCGTGCGGTGGCCACGACGCCGGCCATCAACTTGGCGACCGCCCACCCGAGAAACTCTCCGGAGGACGAGAACTCGCCGTACGCCACCGCACGCTTTTCGGCCTTGTCCAGCTCGCCGATGTATACCAAGGCCACCACTTCGCCGTAGCGGGCCATCATCCGGATCAGGCCGTCGGTGGATCGCTGGGTGTCGAAGCAGCGTTCGGCGATCGCGACGAAGTCCGCGCCGCGGCCCGCGACCGGCATCGCCAGCCCGGCCGCAAACGCCGCGGTCTCCACCGCCTGTTCCGGTGCGCCGGGATTGGCCAGCACCGCTTCGGCCAACGCCAGCCCCTCGGCGAGCTTGTTCTCGAAAATCGTGAATGCGGCGTCGGCGGCGTCGACCATCGGCCGCAGAATCGGGTTGCTGACCCGACTCCGAAGCAGGCCCATCACCTCCTGGGCGCGCGCCACCTGACCGAGCGACCAGAACACGATCGAGGCCCGTGGGATCCCCCACAACACCAGTTGCCCTTCGTCGAGATCATCGGGGTCGAACCGGGCCAGGATCTCGTCGGCCTCGCTGGGCCGGCCCTGCCACAGCAGCGCCCTGGACAGCAGATGGGCAGCCCGCATTCCGGACCCGCGCTCGAATGCGGTGCGTGCCAGTCGTTCGCCCAGCGGCGCATTGGCAAGTGACACAGCATCTTTGGCTGCGGCGACCAGAAGCCCTGTTTCGGCGGTCTGGTCACTGTCCAGATACAGCTCGGCGAGCCGGATGCGGCCGGCTGCCGACGTCGGCTTGTGCCGGTCGAGCACCGTGACGATCTGGCCGCGCAGCATCCGCGCCGATGCGGTCCCGATCTGACGGCGCACCACGTCGCCGTAGAGCGGGTGGCTGATCCGGGCGTTGAGCGACGGGCCGTCGCGGTCGATCCGGATCAGATGCGCCTTCTCCGCGGCATCGATTGCCTGCTCGCCGGCGAGTTCCGCAAGTGCGTCGATGTCCAGCGGTTCGCACAGCGCCAGCAGCCGCAACACGGTGACGGCCCCGGGGTCGGCGTTGTCGAACCGGTTCTCCAGCAGGGTGGCCAGGCCCGACGACACCGTCGTCGCGCCGCGCAACTGCCAGACGCCGTTGACCTTGCTCAGCGTGCCGGCTTCCAGAGCCGCCTCGACCATATGGCGGAGGAACAGCGGGTTACCGCCGGACTGGGACCAGATGACGTTGGCGCTCAGCTCTTCCAACGTGCCACCGAGCACCGACTCGACCAGCGCGACGCATTCCTCGTGGCTGAACGGCTCCAGGTCGATCCGGCGTAGATAACCGTCTTTCCACAGCGTCATCACCGAGTCGGGGACCGGTTCGCCACTGCGCACTGTCGCGACGATCGACCCGGTGCGCTCCACCGCGATCTGATGCAGCAGCGTGGCCGACAGCTGATCGAGTAGATGAGCGTCGTCGACGCCGATCACCACGGGTCCGTCGGCCAGCAGGGACTGCCGTGCCGAGACCAGCAGCTCGATCGGATCGCGAGCGTCGGTGGGTTTGACCCACTGGGCAAACGCCCCGAGCGGGATATTGCTGGAGGACGAAGTGCACGCCGCCCACCGGACGCGCCCGGGGAGCGATGCGGTCACCGACCGGGCCAGGGTCGTCTTGCCGACCCCCGCAGGCCCGGTGATCACGACGCCGGAGGCTTCGCTGTCGGACAGCGCGGACGTGATTACCTCGTGCTTGGCCGGCCGCTCCAGTAGCTGCCAACCGTTCGCCATGCGTGCAGCCTAAGTGGCGGCCCCGCCCTCCGCTGAGTCTCTCGCCGATCTGGCGCGGCTCACCAGTGCACGCCGGGCACCAACCGCACGACCCGCTTGACCGGGCGAGGCGCGCGAAGCCGCACTGTCGGCAGGCGCGGGGCCGGGGACGACGGACGCCGGATCTCGCCGCGCGCCGCCGGAGAGTCGGGATAGCCCAGGTAAAGCTGGTGCAGCACCCGCCGGGCCAGCTTGGGGGTGAAGTACTGCCCGGCGTCGGCGAGGGTCCCCAGCGGGGTGTCGATCCGCACCGGCTTGTCGACCAGTGCGCGCACCACCATCGCCGCCGCATGTTCGGCGCTGATCGGTGGCACCGGGTTCAACCGCCCGGACGGCGCGATCATCGGCGTCTTCACCAGCGGCATGTGAATCGTCGTGAACGTGATGTTCTCCGAGAGGGTCTCCGAGGCCACCACGTCGGTGAACGCATCCAACGCGGCCTTGGTCGGCAGGTACGAGCTGTACTTCGGGTTCCGGGCCTGTACCCCGGCGCTGGACACGTTGACCACATGGCCGAACCGGCGCGCCCGCCAGTGCGGCAGCAGCGCCAGCACCATCCGTACCGCGCCGAAGTAGTTGACCGCCATCACTCGCTCGTAGTCGTGCAGGCGATCGGTCGAGGCGCTCACCGAGCGGCGAATCGACCGGCCCGCATTGTTGACCAGATAGTCGACATGGCCGAACCGCCCGAGGATCTCGGCGATCGTCGCGTCGACGGACTCGGTGTCGGTGACGTCGCAACTGAACGCGAACGCCCGGCCGCCGTCGGCCTCGATCTCCTCGACAAGCTCCTGCAGAGCTTCGCCGTTGCGCGCCAGCGCGAACACGGTGGCGCCGCGCGCGGCGACGGCCGCCGCCGCGGCCCTCCCGATGCCACTCGATGCCCCGGTGATGATCACGTGCCTGCCGACCAGCGGCCCGTCCGGGTCGCCGCTACGAGTGCGCTCAGGGTCGAGGTGTTCGGTCCAGTAACGCCACAGTGCCGGAGCATAGGCCGAGAATGGTGGCGGCTCGATTCCGCTGGTGCTCAATGCTTCTCGAGTCAACTCCGAGTGAAGAACCACGGCGGTCTCCAGGCTGTCGACTGCTTCGGGTGGCACACCGATCTGCGTGACGGCCATGTCGCGCAGCACTTTTGCGCGACCGCGCACACCCAGCAGGGGCTCGGCCACCAGGCGGGGGAGACCGCCCCGCAGCGGGGGCAACCCGGCGGTGCGGGCCACCCCGCGGTAGATCTCATGCACACCGATCGGCTCGACCGCGGTGAGGTGGAAGGTCTGCCCGTCGCGGCCCTCGGCGTGCATGAGTTCCACCATCGCCGCCACGACATAATCGACCGGGACGACATTGATCCGGCCGATGTCGGGCAGCAGGATCGGGGTCACCGACGGCAGGCCGGCGAGCCGGGCCAACAGTCCGAAGACGTGATACGGCCCGGTGATTCGGTCGGTTTCGCCGGTACGCGAGTCACCGACGACCACACCGGTCCGATAGATCCGGAACGGCACATCCGCAGACGTGCGCACCAACTGCTCGGCATCGAAGGCCACCCGGTGCCGGCGGGTGCGAAGCTGCTGGCCGACGTCGAAGTCGTCCTCGGTGTATTCGCCGGCGAAGTCGCCGGCCACCGCCGCAGAGGACAGCTGGTGCAAGGTGGCGCCCAGCTCGCGGCTCAGGGCCAGGGCCGCCTCGGTGTCGGCCGGCCTGCAATTGACGACGTGGTCGGCTCGCTGCGGCCGGTCGTCGTCCGCCGTCCAGACTTCGGCGTCGGCGTAGCGATCGAGGAGGTGGGCGGCCACCCGGCGCTCAAGGAACCCGGTACCGCCGGTAACGACATAGCGCATGGGTCATCCTTCATCGCCGATCGCGCCACGGTCAAGGGTGGTTCGGAACCAGTCGGGCCACGGCTGCTTCTCGAACGTGGCCGCGTCAACGCAGACGTGGATCATCGCCGCCTCGGCGATGATGTCGTCACCGCGGCGTATCTCATAAGTGCTGCGCAGCGACGTGCGGCCCAGCGGGTCGAATCCCACCCCGATCACCAGATCCTCGTCGAAGTGCGCGGGCCGGCGAAACTGCAGTTCGGCCGCGGCCACCACGAAATCGATACCACGATCGGTGAGCGTCTTGAAGTCCCCGAAGATCCCACGCAGTGCCTCGTTCATCGCCATGTCGACCCAGGTCAGGTAGTGGCCGTTGAACACCCGGCCCTGCATGTCGCACTCGACGTACCGCACCCGCAGCGGCATGCCGAATCTCCCGGAGGCCATGTCAGAACTGGGTGATGCCGTCCCAATCCACCAGCGTCCACCCGGTCACCGGGTTACCGGTCACCACCACCCGGCCGGTGTTGGGCAGCGGATGGTCGGTCGCCAGGCTGTCCTTGGCGTTGCGCACGTTCATCAGGGTCCACATCATGATCGACGCGGCGCTGGAGAAGGCGACCGGTTTGTCGTCGCCGCTGGCGTAGATGCGCTGCACCGCTTCGGTGAACTTGCCGTTGAACTCGGTGCCGCTCACCGAACCCGGGATGGAAAAGCTGGTGTCCCCGCGCAGCCAGTCGGCCGGAGCCACCATGTACGTGATGGCGGCCTTGTCGACGCTTGTGCCGTTGAACCAGCCCGCCCCGATCTCGTTGAGGCCCGGAAGCACGGTGACCGGTTCCCCGAGCGCCTTGGACATCGGTGCGGCCGTCTGCTGGGTGCGAACCATCTCCGAGGCGTAGATGCCGTCGTATTTGTTGCCTTTCAAGCGGTCGGCCAGCGCCGAGGCCTGCTGCTGACCGGCGGGCGTCAGCGACGGCCCGGGCACCTCGGTGTCGATGATGTTGTTCGCGTTGGCGTCGGACTCCCCGTGCCGGATGAACGTCAGCGTGATCGTGCGCTCGGTCGGGGCGGGCGAACTGCAGGAGGCGACGAGAACGGCTGCCAACAGCGCGGCGACGATCGCGACGAGGGTCCGGATGCGGGATACAGGCATGGTTCTAGCGTGCCCTGTCCACCGCCGTGGTGGGCCGGATTTAGCCAGTGCGACGATGGAGTTTCCTCATCCTCGACCCCAGGAGTGCGGCAATGCCCATCGACCCCACCGCAATCGGAGCGGTCACCGAAGCTCAGCGGAACCAGTGGACCGACCGCGACACGATGCTCTACGCGCTCGGCGTGGGCGCGGGCACCGATGACCTGGCCTTCACCACCGACAACAGCCACGACATCGCGCAGCAGGTGCTGCCGACGTTCGCCGTGATCTGCTGCCCGGCGTTCGGTGCCGCCACCAAGGTGGGCTCGTTCAACTGGGGCATGCTGCTGCACGGATCCCAAGAGATCCGGTTGCACAAGCCGTTGCCCGCTTCCGGTGAGCTGTCGGTGGTCTCCGAGGTCGCCGACATCCAGGACAAGGGCGAGGGCAAGAACGCGATCATCGTCATGCGCGGCAAGGGCACCGACCCGGCCACCGGCGAGCTGATCGCCGAGACGTTGTCGACCGCCGTCATCCGCGGCGAGGGTGGCTTCGGTGGGCAGCCCGGTCAGCGGCCGGCCGCCCCGGAATTCCCCGACCGCGAGCCCGACGCCCGCATCGCCGACGAGACCCGCGGCGACCAGGCGTTGATCTACCGGCTCTCCGGTGATCGCAATCCGCTCCACAGCGATCCGTGGTTCGCCCGCGAGATGGCCGGTTTCGACAGGCCGATCCTGCACGGGTTATGCACCTACGGATTCGCCGGGCGCGCACTGCTTTCCGAGCTCGCCGGCAACGACTCCGCGAAGCTCACCGCGGTCGGCGCGCGGTTCTCGGCGCCGGTTTTCCCGGGCGAGACGCTGACCACCTCGATCTGGCGCACCGAGCCGGGCCGGGCGGTCTACCGCACCGAGGCCAGCGGGCCCGACGGCTCCAATACGCGGATCGTGCTCGACGACGGTACGGCCGAGTACGTCTAACCGACCGCGCCGCCCACGAGGTGGCCGATACCGAAGGTGACGGCCATCGCCAGCGCGCCGCCGATGACCACCCGGTAGATCGCCCGGCGGGGGTTCGCGCCGCCGAGGCGCGCACTGATCCAGCCGGTGATCGTCAGGGCGAGCAACACCGCGACAAAGGTGATCGGCACCCGAATTGAGGCTGGCGGCAACAGGATCGCCAGCAGCGGCAGAATGGCGCCGACCGTGAACGCGATGGCCGAGGAGATTGCGGCCTGCCACGGATTCGTCAGCTCGTCGGGGTCGAGGTGCAGTTCGGCGTCGACGTGGGCGGCGAACGCATCGTGGTCGGTGAGCTCCTCGGCCACTGTCCGCGCGGTCGCCGGTGTCAGTCCTTTGGCCTCGTAAAGTGCTGCGAGCTCGTCGAGTTCGGCCATCGGTTCGGTCTCCAGCTCATGGCGTTCCAGCTTGAGCATCGCCTTCTCGGAATCGCGCTGGGTGCTCACCGACACGTACTCGCCGACAGCCATCGACAACGCGCCCGCGGCCAGCGCGGCGATTCCGGCGGTGAAGATCGGACCGCGCTGCGTGGATGCCGCGGCCACGCCGACCACGATGCCGGCCGTCGACACGATCCCGTCGTTGGCCCCGAGCACACCGGCCCGCAGCCAGTTCAACCTGCTGCCGAACGCACCGTGATGGGGCTCGAAGGGTTGGGTCGTCGGTTCCGGAGGTGTTGTCACGTGTGCAGCGTAGGACTTTCGCCGTAGGCGCGGGCGATGTCTTGCGAGCCCGCCCAGCCCGAGTACGTCGGCCGCTGCGGCCAGCCGTCGGGGGAGTCCTGCCACTCTTCCTGGCGGCCCCACGGCAGCAGGTCGATCAGGGCGAACGAGTGACTGAGTTGCTCGGTGCCCCGGCCGTTGGTGTGCCAGGTGCGATAGACGTCGTCACCGTCCCGCAGGAACACGTTGACCCCGAATCCGTCGCCGGGCGCGGCGTCGACGTCGGCGCCGAACGTGCTGTCCGACGACGAGTACCACTCCATCTTGTTGCCGACTTTTGCCTTGTACGCCAAAGCTTCTGCGATGGGTCCGTTTGTGACGATGACGAAGCGGGCGTCATAATTGTCCAGGAAGTCCAACCGGGTGAACTGAGAGGTGAACCCGGTACAGCCCGAGCACTGCCACTCTTCGCCGTCGGTCCACATGTGGTTGTAGACGATCAGCTGGGAACGCCCGTCGAACACGTCGGCCAACGAGACCGGGCCGTTGGCGCCGACGAGGGTGTACTCCGGCATCCGGACCATCGGCAGTCGCCGGCGCTGCGCGGCGATCGCATCGAGTTCACGGGTGGCGGCTTTTTCCCGCTTGCGCAGTTCGTTGAGCGCGGCGCGCCAGGTCTGCTGGTCGACTACCGGGGGCAGGGCGGTCATGTGAGGCTCCTTTTGTCGAGTTCCGTCACAAGGATTGACTCGCCCCGCCCCCATTAGTCATCGGATCAGCCGCGCTTGCTGTGCGCCCCGCTCTTGGTGCCGGTCTTGGCCGACGTTGCCTTGCGGGTGCTGCTCGAGGGCGCCTTGGGCTTCGAGCGGGCCGAGCTCGCCGTGCCCGACGGTGCGCTCACCGCCGCTGCCTTCGGTGCCACTGTCTTTGCCGCCGCACCGCTTGCCTTCTTGAAGGGGAGCACGATGGTGGGCGGCGTCGCGGCGATCGCCGAGGCCAGCAGGTTGCGGATGATGATCGGAACCGCGATCGGACCGTTGACGCCGATGAGGCCGAACTGGCTGTTCAGCGCGGCATCGAGAAACACCGCGGGAGCCTCGAGCAAGGCGACCAGCTTGTTGGTGGCGGTGGCGACGGAATCGATCGCGAGCTGGAGCGCGAGGAACGGCGTCTGGATCTGTTTGCCGATGGCCGGGATCACGTCACTGACGATGGCCTGGCCCAGGGTGACGACGTTGTTGATGTGGCTGAGAATCTCGGCCGGAATGTCGGCGCCGTGGCCGGTCACCAGGTCTGCGGCATAGATCAGGGGGTTGAGTACCAGCTGGGTGGCGACCGGAGCGATGAAGACCGGATTCGGCAACGGGAAGGTGCTGTTCAACCCGATGAACAACGCGCCGAGCTGCACCACGTTGCCCACGGTGTTGTTGAGCAGGTCCGACCACGCGTCCGTCAGCTGGACCGCTTGTGTGGAGACAGTCGCTGGAGAGAGGTCCAGCGCATGCATGTCGGTGGTGACCGTGATGGGTGTCAGGGCCAGCGCCCCGGCGGTCGTCAGTGCGGCGGCGGTGAGCATCGGACGACGGACAGCAGGTTCCATCGGGGCATTTCTCCCTCGTAGAGGCGGCGTCGACGGGGCTTCGTCGGCTTCACTTCCCTGACTGGGAATCCGCCGGGTACTAGCTATACCGCAGCACTCAGCCACAGCATAGATATTTGCCACACCGGAACGTCTGTCGGAACGAGCGACCGCGGCCGCCGGTGGCAACCTAGCCGCGTTTGCTGTGCCCCTGCCCGCCGCTGGGCTTGTCGGCTTTGGCGGACGTCGCCGGCTTGCGCTTGCTGCTGGCCGCCGACGAAGGTGCCTTGGGCTTCGAGCGGGCCGAGCTCGCAGTGCCCGACGGTGCCGCGGTGATGGCCGACGCCTGGGTGCGCAAGGCCGCCGCGCCGCCGGCCTTCTTGAACGGCAGGACGGATGGCGGCGGAGTGAACAGCTGTTGCGCCACGACATTTCGGATGATGAACCCGAGCGCGATCGGGCCGTTGACGCCAATGAGCCCATACTGGCTGTTGAGGGCCGCATTCAGGAACACCGCCGGGGCCTCGAACAAGCCGAGCAGCAGATTGGTGCTCGTCGTGATGGAGTCGAACGCCAGTTGGAGAGCCTGGAAAGGTGCCTGAATCTCCTTGACGATGGCCGGGGGCACATCCTTGCCGATGGCCTGGGCGACCAGCACGAGGTTGTTGATGTGGGTGATGATCTCCGTCGGGACCTCGGCGCCCTCGCCGGTCAGCAGCTGCACGGCGTAGGTCAGTGGGTTGACCACCAACAGTTGCGTGAGGATGGGCGCGACGAAAACCGGATTCGGCAGGGGGTAAACAGGATTCGCTCCCACGGCCAGCTGTCCCAACAGATACGTACTGACGAGCGTGTCGTTGAGCAGGTCGAACCAGGCATCGGTGAGCTGGACCTCCTGGGTCGAGACGCGAAGGGGTGTGGCGCCCCCCGCGTGCACGTCGGTCGGCGCGAGGGTCAGGGGTGACAGGGCGAGTGCCCCGACGGTCGCCAGAGCGGCGACGGTGGGTATCGGGCGGCGTGCGGCACGTTCCATCTGCGCATTTCTTTCTGTTAGACGGTATCGACAGGACGGGAATTCGCTGCGCACCAGCTTCGCATCGGCTCTCAGTCAATGCACAGATATTTGCCACAACTGGAGACGTGTCGGGAGGTCTCGTTAGCCCCGCTTGCCGTGGCCGCGCCCGGTGCTGTTGTTCTTCGTGGCGGATGCGGCCGGCTTGCGCTTGCTGCCGGCTGCCGACGACGGGGCCTTGGGCTTCAACCGGGCCGAGTTCGCCGTCCCCGACGGTGCCACCGGCTTAGGCGCGGTGGTTGTGGTCGCCTTGGGTCGCAGCGTGGCGGCGCTTGCTTTCTTGAACGGCAGAACGATCGCCGGTGGCGTGGTGTAAAGCGCGTTGGCCAACAGGTTTCGGAAGATCAGTGATATTCCGATGGGGCCGGTGAAGCCGAGCAGTCCGAACTGGTTGTTGAGAGCGACGTCCAAGAACACGGCCGGGGCTTGCAACAAGCCGGTCAGCACGTTTCCGCTGCTGCCGATGGAATTGATCGCCTGCTGCGCTGCGAAGAACGGGACCTGTATCTGCTCGAGAACGACTCCGGGCACAGCCGCCACGAACAGCTGGGCGACCTTCCCGACCTCGGTCAGATGGGCGCCGATCCAGGCCGGGATCTGTCCGGCCTGACCGTTGAACAGCTTCGCGACGTAGATCAATGGGTTGAGCAGGAGCTGCGTGGCGACGGGCGCGAGCGGAATGGTCGGCGACGGCAGGGGGTAGCTGGCATCCAGGCCCAGGCCGAGCACCACGAGGTTGGTCACGCTCGTGGTCGTGTGGCTGAACAAGTCGGACCAGGCGTCGGTCAGCTGAACCGCTTGGGTGGAGACTCGAATCGGCGAGATCGCCGGGTGCAGTTCGGGTGGGGTGACGGTGACGGGCGTCAGGGCCAGCGCTGTGGCGGTGGTCAGGGTGGCAGCGGCAAGCAGTGGGCGACGGACAACGTGGTGCATGACAGAGTTCTCCCTCAAATCGGACTGAGAATTCGCTGTGGATCAGCTTCCCAGCAGCTGACCGGAACCGCACGATTATTTGCGGTTCCGGACCGCCTCCGGCCGCACTGACATTGCTGAAGTGAGCTCGGCGTGAAATCCGATGCTGCTTAGGTGCGCTTGCCGTGCCCGACCCTGCCGGCGCCGTGGCTGCTCGCCTTGGCGGCGGGCTTCCGCGAACCGCCGGCCGGTGACCTGGGCTTGATTCGGGCCGAGCCCGCAGTGCCTGACGGTGCGGTCACCGGCGATGCCTTTGGGGGCACTGTCTTGGCCGCTGCGCCGCCGGCTTTCTTTAACGGGAGCGTGATCGTGGGTGGCGGGGTGGAGATTGCCTGGGCCAAGAAGTTCCGGACGAGGATCGGAACGGCGATCGGACCGGTGGGGCCGAGGAGGCCGTATTGGCTGTTGAGCGCGGCGTCCAGGAACACGGCGGGCGCCTCGAGCAATGCGAGCAGCGGGTTGCCGCTGGTGGTGATCGAATCGAGCGCCAGCTGGAGAGCTAGGAACGGTGTCTGAAACTGATCGACCACGACCCCGGGCAGGTCGTTGCTGAGCCCCTGGATGAGGTTGCCGATCTTGTCCAGGTGAGTGTTGATCTCGACCGGGATCTCGGCGCCTTGACCCGTGAAAAGCTGTACGGCATAGATCAATTGGTTGAGCACCACCTGCGTTGCGACCGGTGCGATGAAGATCGGGTTCGGCAGTGGGGCGCCCGAACTCAACCCGATGAACAACCCGGCGAGTTGGATCGTGTTCTCGACGGTGTTGGTGAGCAGGTCGGACCAGGCGTCGGTGAGCTGGACGGCCTCGGTCGAGATGCGGGTTGCCGCGATACCCGGTGTGGGCAGATCTGCAGGTGCGATCGCGACGGGCGCCAAGGCCAGTGCCCCGACGGTGGTCAAGGCGGCGACGGTGCGCATCGAACGGCGGGCGGTGAGGTCCATGGGTTTCTCTCCTCTAACGCTTGCTGCTGCCCACGCCGTTACGCGCGCTGCCGGCCTTGGCTGCGGGTTTCTTGGCGCTCGCCGATGCCGACGACGGGGACTTGGGCTTTGACCGGGCCGAGCTCGCTGTGCCCGACGGCGCGGTCACGGCGGTGGCCTTGGGCGTCAACGCCTTTGACGCCGACGCGGCGCCGCTGGCTTTCTTGAACGGGAGCACGACCACAGGCAGCGGGGTCTCGATCGCCTTGGCGACCAGGTTTCGGATGACGAGCGAAATCGCGACCGGACCCGCACCGCCGAGGAGGCCATATTGACTGTTGAGGGCGTAGTCGAGAAAGACGGCGGGCGCCTCGATCAAGCCGAGTAGCAGGTTGCCGCTGGTGGTGATGGATTGGAGGGCCTGCGCGACGGCGACGAACGGTGCCTGGATCTGTTCGAAGATGATCGGCGGCACCTGGGTGACGACGAGCGTGATGACGTCGGCGAGTTGCGAGAGGTGGGTGGCGATCTCGGCCGGGATCTTGGCGCCCTGGCCGGTGAGCAGCTGGACGGTGTAGATCAGTGGGTTGAGCACCAACTGCGTGGCGATCGGCGCGAGTGGGATGGTCGGATTCGGCAAGGGCCAGGTGTTGTTTCCGCCGAGGAAGAGCTCGCCGAGCACGCCCACGTTGAGCAGGGTGTCGTTGAGGAGGTCGTACCAGGCGTCGGTGAGCTGCACGGCTTGGGTGGAGACGCGGGTTGCCGAGATGGTGGAAGCGTGCAGTTCGGGCGGCGCGATCGCAATGGGTGTCAGGGCCAGCGCCCCGACGGTGGTCAGGGCGGCGACGGTGCGCATGGGACGACTGGCGGCGAGCTCCATCAGGGCTTTCTCTTCCTGGCCGGGGGCGGCGCCGACGAGGCTCGTCGGCTTCACTTCCCGTGTGGGAATCCGCCGTGCACAGCTTCCCAGCAATGCACAGCGCGCGCACAGTTATTTGCCAGCTTGTGGCTCAACTAGTGCGCCGTATTCCGCGAGACTGGTCAGCGCGGAGGGCAAGGGGCGCTGATGCAGCACGCCCAACCGTTGGGTGGCACGGGTCAGCGCGACATACAGCTCCGCCGCGCCGCGTGGCCCGTCGGCCAGGATGCGGTCGGGCTCCACCACCAGAACCGCGTCGAACTCCAGACCCTTGGTCTCCGACGGCGCGACCGCACCCGGCACGTCCGGCGGCCCGATCACGACGCTGGTGCCCTCGTGCGCGGCCTCCGCTGTCACGAATTCCTCAATGGCGGCCGACAAGTCGTCGGCGGATACCCGACGTGACCACGGTTGGATTCCGCACGCGCGCACCGACTCCGGCGCTCGGACCTCGGGTGCGAACTCGGCGAGCAGCGCGGCGGCGACGGCCATGATCTCCGCAGGCGTGCGGTAGTTGACCGACAGCGAGCGGTATACCCAGCGGTCGGGCACGTACGGCTCCAGCATCTGCGCCCAGCTCGTCGCTCCCGCCATCGAGCGGCGCTGAGCCAGATCGCCGACCACCGTGAAGGACCGGCTCGGGCAGCGGCGCATCAGCACCCGCCAGTCCATCTCCGACAACTCCTGGGCTTCGTCGACGACGACATGCCGATACGTCCACTCCCGGTCGGCTGCAGCCCGTTCGGCAAGATCCCGGGTATCCCGCTCGAGGAAGCGTTCGGCGAGATCCTCGGCACCGATCAAGTCCTGCGCGAGAAGATGGTCTTCGTCGTCCATCAGGTCCTCGTGCGCGACCATGTTCTCCAAAACGCCTCTGGCATACTCGGTTTCTTCCTTGCGCGCCTGCTCGGCGGCGTCGTCGGTCGCCTTGTCGCGTCCCAGGAGATCGATCAATTCGTCGAGCAGTGGCACATCCGACACCGTCCAGGCGTCACCGACTTCGCGGCACAGCGCCGGGTCGGCGCCGGCGGTGCGCAACCGCTCGGCCGACATGTACAGCTCGGCCAGCAGATCCTGCGGTTCGAGGACCGGCCAGAGTTGGTCGAGGGCGGCGATGAACCGTTCATTGTCCTCGAGGTCGGTGGTCAGATCCGCGCGGACCTTTTCCCAGGCGTCGCGATTGTCGCGGGTCAGCCAGCCGCGGCCGATCCGGGCCGTCCCACGCTCGGTCAGCACGTAGGTGACGATCTCGCGAAACACCGCACGGGCCGCGTTGTGCGGCAGCCCGCTTGCGCGCGCCTCGTCGATGGCCCACTGCGCGGTATCGGCGGCGATCTGTAGCGTGACGTCGGCCAGCGGGATCTCCAGCGGGCGCTCCGGCACGCGCTGGTGGTCGGCGATCGCCGCCGCGAGGACCTCCAGCATTGCGCGAGAACCCTTGATGCGGGCGACATCCGGGGTGTCCTCGGCAGTGATGTGCAGCCCGGGCAGCAGCTCGCCAACCGTCATGAACACCACCTCCGATTCACCCAGCGACGGCAGCACACGGCCGATGTGGTTCATGAACGCCTGGTTGGGCCCGACGACGAGCACCCCGTGGCGTTCGATCCGCTGCCGTTGGGTGTAGAGCAGGTACGCGACGCGGTGCAGGGCCACGACGGTCTTGCCGGTGCCGGGGCCGCCCTCGATCACCAGCACGCCCGGATGATCGAGCCGGATGATCTCGTCCTGTTCGGCCTGGATGGTCGCCACGATGTCGCGCATGCCCGGACCGCGGGGCGCGTTGACCGCGGCGAGCAGGGCCGCGTCGCTGCTGAACGGACTGTCGTCGCCGGCATCGGGGTCGGGAAGGCCGAACACCTCATCGGTGAAGTCGACCAGCCGTCGGCCGACAGAGTGGAACTGGCGACGGCGGCGCATGCCCTCGGGGTTGGCGGCGGTGGCGATGTAGAAGGCGCGGGCGGCCGGGGCCCGCCAGTCGAGCAGCAGTAGCTCGTGCTCGTGATCCTCGTCGAAGATGCCGATCCGGCCGACGTAGAGCCGTTCACCCGAGATCGCGTCCAGGCGTCCGAAACACAGCCCCTGGTCGGCGACGTCCAACCGCGCCGCCGATTGCGCCAGCGCACGCACCTCGGCGTCGCGCGCGACCAGAGTCCCACCGTCCTGGAGGTCGATCGGACCCCCGAGCGCGGCGCGGTAAGCAGCCTTGACCCGCGTGCGTTTGGCGTCGAGCCGTTCGTAGAGTCCGTCCAGGTAGTCCTGCTCGGACTCGAGTTCGTGCTCGTGCGCGTGTGTCGACATGCCTTCCATCTTTGTCGAATCTGAATGTCATCTCTCAGGACATCGGTGACAGTTCTGTATCAGGACATCGGTGACAGTTTGGGTGGTGTTGGTGGTGACACTTCTGCCCTCAGGCTCGGGCGGTGGCTGGTAATGAACCTATCGATCCTGTC
>NZ_JACBJQ010000042.1 GCF_013404075.1 Mycolicibacterium vinylchloridicum | reverse complement strand
ACATCGCCGTCAGGTAATACTTGATCGGGAACCGCTGACCAGCCGCCTCCCCGACCACCGGCTCAATACCGCACTCATACGCCTCGAGCTTGGCCCGGTTGAAACGCCGCGGACCGACCACCAACGCAATCACCACCGACACGACCGCAAACGCCGCGGCAATAACCCCCAACACCAAGATGGGCAGATACAGACCCAAATCCCCTGCCCTCCTTCTCCAATGCCGGCGTGCACCGCGCCGACGGCTTCGAGCGGTAGGCGTATGTCTACCGCCAACGGCCGCGCAGGTATCCCCCATTAGGGGGGAGAAGCATGGTGAGGTGGAGGGTGAGATATTTGTTACCCGCCAGTATGATTCGCGCTCTCAGCGCACGGCGAGATCCAAATACGTATGTCGCCGTGCGAGAACACTCGGCAACCAGGGACCGACGTCGACCGCGTCGAACCAGGCGGTTCGCTCGAGCATGAGCCGTAGCACCGTCATCGCTTCCAGCCGTGCCAGCGGTGCACCTAGACAGAAGTGGGCACCCCGGCCAAACGAGAGGTGCCCCTTGGTGTTCGGCCGGTTGAGCCGAAACTCGTCCGGCGCCTCGATGTGTTCGGGATCTCGGTTGGCCGCCCCCCACAGCAGCAGCACCCGGGACTCGGCGGGCAGCAGGACACCGCAGAGTTCGGTATCGCGCACCACGTGGCGATAGTGTGCCCGGAAAGGGGGTTCCAGCCGAAGTGTTTCTTCGATGAAGGCGCCCAACAACTCCGGGCTACCGCGCAGCTCCGCCTGAAGATCCGGTTCGGTCGCGAGCAGGGACACCGCCGTCCCCAGCAACGATGCGGTGGACTCGCCGCCGGCGCTGAACAGCGATACCAGGATGAGCTGTGCGGTGAAGTGATTCAGCCGACCGTCGATACAGGCCCTCGCGAGCTCACCGATCAGATCGTCCTGAGGAGCGGCGATGGCAGTCGTCAGATGTTCGGCGATGTAGTCGCTGAGTTCGGTGATCGCGGTCATCGACGCGGACAGTTCGTCGGCTGACATCAACCCGTCGAGCAACTGGGTGGTGGCGTATCCCCAGTGCGCCAGCCTGTCGGTGTCGGCATCGGGAACACCGATGAGGCGCGCGACGATCGTCATCGGCAGCCGGTTGGCCACCGTGCCCATCCACTCGATACGGCCGTCGACAAGGCCGGCCGACCACTGCTGCTCGAAGACGTCGGCGATCAACGGTCCAAGCGCCGCAACACGCTTCGCCGTGAACTGGGCAAGCACCAGCTTGCGGTGCAGGGAGTGCACCGGATCGTCGGCGGTCACCAGGATATGGGTCGGGCCTCCGAGCCCGTCCATCGTGAACGGTGTCACGCCATCGTCGGCGGTGTACGTCATTGTCGCGGTGAGGTTGGATGAGAAATCCTGCGGCCGCGCCGCCACATCGGTGATGGCCGCCCACGTGGACGCCACATAGAACCCCGAGTCCCCGACCTGATGCACCGGCCCCGCCGCCCGCAGCCGGCCATAGAGCGGATACGGATTCTGTATTGCGTCCGCGCTGAAGAACTCTGCCGGATCGACGACGAGGGTGGTCACGCGATCAACCCCACCAGCCCGGGATCGAAAGTCGCCCGCGCGGCAACCGACGCGGCCGCGGCGGTCACGACCAGTGCCGCATCGCTCTCATAGCCCTTGGGAAAGACGATTTCGGCACTGTCCGGATTCTCCCGGTGCGCCATCAGCCAGTCGTAGAGCAGCCAGTCCACCGCACAGGTCACCGTCATCGGATCGGCGTCCGGCGAGCCTGCCGCGGAGACCACCGCCTGCAGAGCGTCACGATGCTCCTTACGCGCGGCGTCCTTGTTGACCCCTGAGCTGTCGAAGAACAGCATCGCCAAGGTCAGCGGAAACCGTTGGCCCGCTTCGGTGCGCACCAGCCAGCGGCCGCCCTTCCACGGCTTGTCCGGGTCGACCTGATGGAATTCACCGAAGCCACCGACGACCCCGATCGACGGGTCGTCGAGTTCGCCGTCGAACGGCGCCGGCCCGAGCAGATCCAGCGGCAGGCGCGCCCGGATCGAGAACAAGGCCGCCGTGCCGACGATCTTCCCGGCCCGCAGATCGGCGTGTACGCCGGTCTGCTCCAGTGCCGCGGCATATTCGAAACACAATCGGTCCAGAGTGCGGTGAAGCTCGAGAAGCCCGTCCCGCTCGTCGGCGTCAGCGGGTAGTCGGCCGCCACCGAGGATCTCGCCGAACCGGCCCGCGGCGATGATCAGCGCATCATCCAGTGCCTCGAGATGGGTGGCCACCAACCGGTCGGGTTCGTCGTCGACGGCGACGAGGGCCTGCAGCGAAGTCGGACTGCCGGTCGCGGTCGCCCAGTAGAACCCGATCTGCCCGTCTTCCTGGATGATGCGCGGTCTCACGTTGGCTCGTTGCTCTTCGCGCAAGCGCTCATCGGCCGCCGCCAGATCATCACCCGGTTATTGCCGGAGTCCGCGACCGCCAGGGTGTCGCCGCGCAACGACAACCCGTACGGCCAACACAGGGTGTCACGCTGGACCGAGGTCCAGCGGTTTTCGCCGTTGGAGCTGAAATCCGGTTGCGCCAGCACATGGTCGGCACCGCGCCCGTCTGCCGGCGCCGTGTCCCACAACAGGATCCGGTTGTTGGCGGTGTCGGCCACCGCCAGCCGGTCGCCGTCCAGGCAGGCCGAATAGGGGAAGCGGAACCGATCCGAGGTGTGCGGACCGTAGGGCCATTCGAGTGCACTGGTGAAGTCCGGCTGCCCCAGCACCGAATTGGCGTCCCGGTCCGCCTCTGGTGGCGGCGACCACCCCAGCAGGCGGTGATCCCCGGCGTCGGCGACCAGCAGCAGATCCTCGCGGCCGGTGACGTCGTGTGGCCAGCGGAACGTGGCGGGACCGACGGCACCACCGCGGTTCTCCTCACGAGCGGCCGCATCGGGCTGGCCCAACACCACATCGGCGGGCTGGTCGGGTTCGGGAATGCCGTTGCGCCACCCGAGAACCCGCCGATTGCCGGTGTCGGCGACCCAGAACGACGAGCCGATGACGCCGATACCGAATGGCCAGTACAGCGTCGAGGCCGAACATTCACCGCCCCGGTTCTCCACCACCGATTCGGCGTCGGGCTGGCCGAGCACGAGATCGGGCGCAACGTCACTGCTCTGCGGCACGGTGTTCCACACCAGAATCCGGTGATGCCACGCGTCCGCGACGACCAACCGGCCGTCGTGCACCAGAACCCCGGTCGGCAAGTTCATTCCACGCTCTGGGCCCCGGCCGCCTGCCGCGCGGCCTTCCGACTCACCGTTCGCCTGCCCGAGCACGACGTCGGCAGGTTGCTCGTCGTCCTCGGGCATGCCGTGCCAGATCAGGACACGGTGATTGCCCGAGTCGGCCACCACCACGTGCCGCTCACCGACGAACACTCCGCGTGGTGAATACATCCACGCCATAGACGGTTTCGCCGGCGGCAGTGCCAGTCCACCCGGTGCGGGTGCGCCCAGCCAGAGCGCCGGTGCCCAGCCGTCGGTGCGGTCGACGTCCGGAATCACATCAGCGCGGGTACCCAAGCCGCTGATGTTGTGCCGGACGGTGTAGCGGCTCATTCGCCGACGCGGACCCAGACGACGCCGTCGTCGACACGTAGCGGCAACTGTTCGAGCTGGGCACCCGGCGCGCTGAGGCACTCCCCCGATGTCGCGTCATAGCAGAATCCGTGCCACGGGCAGGTCAGCGTGTTACTGCCGAGGTCCAACACGGCATTGTCCAACGGCAGCGCCTCATGAGCACACTCGTTGCGGTACGCCGACAGTCGCCGGCCGGCGTTGACCACGATCACCTCGGCGCGCTCGCCCATCGCCGTCGTCAGACTCATCGGCGACAGGTCGTCGACAGCCAGGTCGGCGGCAGGGCCGACCTCGACCCATCCTTCACCCGCCGGGTCACGCCCGATCAGCAGCGCCTCGATCGGGATCAGTGTCGGCGTCGGCTCGTTCGGCAGCACCTCCACCGCTGTGATCGCCGGGACTCCTTGCACCAGAGCCTCTTCGACGAGGTTACGCAGGGTCACCGATGACATCGAGCAGCCGTTGCAGGCCCCCTCCAGGCGGACGAACGCCGTGGCGTCGTCGACCCGAACCAGCGTCACATCCCCGCCGTGGCTGTTCAGTTGGGGACGTACCGACGCCAGCACCTGGTTTGCGTGGGTAACCGGGTCGGGGCGCACGATCCCGTGCAGCGACAGCAACAGATGTACGGTCGGGTCGTCGACCAACTCGAACAACACGTCCCGGGCGGCGTCGTCGGACCGCAGCCGGCGCACGATCGTCACCAGCCCGGCGCGGTGGATCTCCTCGATCGCCGACTTCAGCTCCTCGGCCACCTCACGCGCCGAGGTATCCAACCCACCCAACGCCGCGACGGCGTCGTCGACGCGCTTGGCGAGGTCTTCGAAAGTCGGTTCGGTGACCGGCCGTTCAGTGGTCGTCGACATCGGTTCCGTCCGTCCTGCCCAGCGTGATCTGCCGCGCAATCTCGTCGAGTACGCCGCGCACCGTGCGCACCGAGTCGTCATCGCCGAGTTCCTCGAACAGGAACCGTGCCTCGTAGAGCTTGGCTTTGGCCTGGTCGAAGGAACCCAGGTGCGCCAACACATTGCCCTGATTGGCCAGCACCCTGGCCCGGCCCATCGGATCGCTGTCCCGGTCACGGGCGTCCAGTACGGCCTCGTAGAGTTCGACGGCCTCGACCAGATTGTCGGCCTGGTGCTTCGATGGGGTGTACACCAACGAATTCGCAAGGTTCAGCTGCACACTGGCCCACTGCTCTGGATAGTCCTCGCGCGTGTACACCTTGAGCGCCGAGCGTAGCGACTGGGCGGCGATGCCCAATCTCAGCTGACCGGAGGCCTCCGTCATCGGCATGGTGAGGTAGGCGGTCGCCAAGTTCGCATGCGCCGACGCCCACATCAGCGGAGCCTCCTCGCGCAAGACCAGCTGTAGCGCCGAATGATAATGCGGCACAATCGCTGCCAGCAACTCGGGGCGGTCCGGCGCCTGTTCGTGCAGCAGCCCCGCCAGGTTCAGGTGAAGTTCGGCTCGGGAGACGCGCAGGCCGTCAGCGCCATCGAGGGCTTTCAGTGCCGTCTCGAACCGCCGGACGGCGTCCGGGTGGCCGCCGTGGGCGGCGATCGATGCCGCCGCACCGAGCAGTACCCCGCACAGCGGCTGGGACACACCGGCCGCTTCGTCGGCCGCCTGGTCGAGCAACGCGGTCGCCTGTGCTGCGTCACCATCGTTGAACGCGCTACTGGCCTGGGTCGACAACACCAGGGCTGCGAGTTCGGCGCTGGCCGAACTCAACTCCGGTGCGATATCCGAGCGGCCCACGGCGAACAGCACGATATCGACCAGAACCCCGAATTCGCCCAAGAGTGATCGCAATTCGGCGGGATCGTCACCGTCGGGGTCCATCACGAAGCGGTTGTACCGACTGACCGGGTCGTCACCATCCAGAACTGCCAAGGCGGCGTCGCGGTCGCCTGCCAGCGCCGACTCGTGTGCCCGCAACGATTCCGGCCAGTGCGGTATGTTCCCGGCGAGCAGCGCAACGCGGGCGTCCTCGGTGTCCTCGGACGCGGGGATCAGCATGTAGCCCAGCGGAAGTGGGAATGCGCCCAGCGGCTGCGGTCGCACCGCAAGGATGTCGGTGTCCACCGGTTCGGTGTTGGCAAGTGTGGTCACAGCTCTTCTCCCGTCATCCGTGGATAGGTCCACGGATATCGCGCTCGGCGGCGCGTTTGATCAATCGGGCCGACAGTTCGGCACGGGCCTTGGTGTTGTGGGTGTCGATGCGCTTGCGCACCACCCCATCGGCGAAGACCACGACGATGTCGACCGCCCAGCGGCCGCGCTCTTCGACGACGACCGTCTGCACGTCCAATGCCTCGTCGGTGGAGCTGTCAGTGCGCGGGGCGGTCTTCGGCCGGGGCTCTTCACACATGACGATCACCGGGCCAGCCCCAGCGGAATCCGCAGCGCTTGTTGTGCATCGTCCCAGAATGCCCGATGAACTCCGGTGACGGGGCGGTCTGCGAGCACCTCGCGGACCAGCAGGGACCGGTCACCGGCGGGGTTGCGCTGTTTGAGCAACAGCCCGCCGCTACGGGGACCTCGCAGCGGGATCAACCACAGGTCGTCCTCACGCACCATCGCCGCAACGGCATCCGACGGAAATCGGCTGGCCGCCAACGCCGCATCGAGGCGCACGTAACCGTCATCGGTGAAGCCGACCGAGATGTCGTCGCCGACCTGCGGCCGCAGCGGACCCAGATAGTCCCGCTCCAGAAGCTCGATCACCTGCTCCATCCCGGCCTCGACCGGTTCCGAGAGGTCGGCGCCCAACTCGACGCCGCCCGCCTCGATCAGGAAGACGGTGATATCGCTCGGACAGGCGTCGGCCAGCACCCAACGAGCGAAGGCGATCGCGTGATCCCACCGGAACGAGTGGGTGTGCAGGCCCTGTAGCGGCGGTAGGTCGGCCAGCTCCTCGCCGGGCACGCGGTATACGGTTCCGGGCTCCACACCGGTAGCCGAGGCGTCGACGATCACGACGCGCTCGGCGCCCCGCATCTGGAACGCGACATCCATCCCCGCGGTGCCCCCGTCGACCAGACGGGCGCCCGTCGGCACGCCACGCTCCCAGAGGTGCCGGACCAGTACCGGACCGACCCCGTCGTCACCGCGCAGCAGATTGCCGCAGCCCACCACCAAAACCGCACACCCAGGCGGTCCGATATCCAGCGAAGGGGTGCTGATATCGGAACCGCCTGGGTTGCTGCGGGAGTCGTGCGCCCCAGGCTCGATCGCCGGGATCACACCATTCCGTTTATGACGAACTTCGAGAGCTCCTTGCCGGTCTTGCCGTCATAGGCGTGCACAGTGCACACCAGGCAGGAGTCGAAGCTGCGCGCCACGTGGCCGAGTTCGACGGGATCGTCCGGATCGACGATCGGCGAGCCGACCAACGCCTTCTCGATCGGGCCCAGGACCTCGTTGCCGTCCCTCGGCCCGATGTTCCACGCCGTCGGAGTGATCACCTGGTAGTTCTTGATCTTGTTGTCTTCCAGGACGATCCAGTCACTGAGCGAACCGCGCGCCGCCTCGGTGGAGCCGAAGCCCTTACCTTCGGCGTACTCGGTGGGCTTGGTGTAGAAGCTCTCCTTCAGGTCGAGCTGGTCGAGCCAGGACCTGACCCACTTGTAGTACTTGGGCGCCTCGTGGACCCGGGCCAACTGACGCACCAGCACGCTCGGGCCGATCTTGTTCATGATGTCGACGAAGAGCGGATCGTTGTCTTGGTGCGGCCCGGCATTGGGGCCGCCTGCGGCGATCCGGCGCGCCAGTGGCCCCGCTTCCAGCGGAATGTTGCCCAGATCGCCGACGGCGTAGCGCGGAGACTTGGCCCAGCTGTATTTGCCCTGCTTCTTGCCGGCCTCGGGGTCCAGCGGGATGGTCTCGCCGTCGAACGGGTGCAGCGGCGTGCTGCCTTCGTAGAACGAGTGCGTGACATCTTCGCGGACGTTGGCCTGATCGAACTCGTGCCACTGCCCCTTGGCATAGATACCGCCCCGGCCGATCAGCGCCGCGTTGCGGCCCTCGATGGTGGGGTTCTCGTAGAGCGTCGGGTCGAAGTAGGTGCCGGTGGCGATGTAGTTACCCACGCCCTGGCCGTACTTGTCCAGACCGATGTCCAGGGAGTAGCGGATGAAAAAGCCGCAGTCACTGTTGTACTGGGACTCGTTCTCGTCGACCCAGGCCAGGACGTCGTCCCAGGTCTTGTTCTCCAGCCACCGGTCCACGCTGCAGCCCAGCCACTGGCCTTCGAGCCAGTTGTCCTTCCAATGCTCCAGGATCGCGATCGAGCGGGTGACGTCCGACAGCGTCGGTGCCGACATGACCCCGCCGGGGACCATGAAGCTCGAGTGCGGCCACTGCCCGCCGAAGATCGCGTACACCTCGACCGGCTTGTTTGAAAGCACAACGCCCGGTTGATAACTGGTACCGACGTAGGGGGCAAACCGGCGAACCGCCTCGTCATAGAGCTTGGACTTGGCGTAGTTCTTGTTGGTCAGGTCGATGGCGAACAGCGCGTAAAAGTAGCGCGGAATCGACTGCAGTGTTTCGCAGGCCTGGGCGATGTTGCGGATCAACGTCGCATTGGGCGGCATGTGGGTACGCCACGCGGTGTCCAGAGCGTAAGCCGACTTGTACAGGTGGCTGCCCCCACAGATACCGCAGATGCGGGGACACACGACGAGACCGGACTGCGGGTCTTTACCCCGCAGGATGATCTCGAAGCCGCGAAACATCGCGGCCTCCGTCCAGGCCGACGTGACGACGCCGTCGTCGATGGTGACCCGGACATCGAGGTCACCCTCGACACGGCCCAATGGGCTGACGTAAAGGTCGAGCGCGGTCATAAGAAAGTCCTCCAAGAGTTGAGAGCTGAACCAGGGCTGGTGGTTTCAGGCGGGTTAGACGACGAACATGTCTTCCTTGGACCACTGCGGTGCCGCGATGCGGGCCGCCGCCGCGTGTGCCATGTACGTCAGGTGGTCGGATCCCTCCGGCACTTCCTTCGGGATCACTCCGCCGACTTTCTGGGTCTTGAACAGCGTCCCGGGCGCCAGGTCGAAGTGTGGGAACTCCGGCTCGGTGCAGCCCAGGCAGGGCATGCCGGCGCGGGTCTTGGACGACTGCCGGTTCCACAGGATGCGGTTGCACGGCGAGTGCGTCATCGGTCCGCGGCAGCCGAACTCGTAGAACAGGCAGCCGGTGCGGGTGCCCTCGCCGAAGGACATGGTCGACTGCTTGTATTCAAAGAATTGCACGCGGGTGCAACCGGTTTGGGTGAACGTCTTGAAGAACGTCTCGGGCCGGTGCAACTCGTCGAGGGCGATGTCGCCCGCCCGGCCGGTGGCCAGCGCGACGATGATCTGGGTGATCCAGTCGGGGTGCGCGGGGCAGCCCGGGATGTTGATCACCGGAAGTCCCATCTTGGAACGGAAGTCCGGACCCAGGAACCCGCCCTTGTCCCGCTTGTGGAACTGCAGACCGGTCGAGGCCGACGGATTGGGCTCCATGGCCGGGATGCCACCCCAGCAGGCGCAGTCACCGATGGCGACGACGATCTGCGCGGCGCCGGCCAGGTCGGTGACCCAGTCCTTCATCGGCCGGTCGGCGAACATGTCCATCCGCCCGGTGCCGTTGGGAGCTTCGATGACGCTGCCCTCGAAGACGAAGATGTCCAGCGGGCGGTCGCCCTTGGCGCAGTCCCAGAACACTTTCTGGGCGTTCGCGCCGAGTTCCAGACCCAGCGACGGGTGCCAGATCAGATCAAGACCGAAGTCGACGATCAGGTCGACGACGTTGGGTTCCTCCGCGTTGAGGAACGACATGGTGTTGCCACTACATGCCCCTCCCTGAAACCACAGAACGGATGCCATGGAAGCACTCCTCTCAGATCACGGCCGAGGGCGCGGCCGAAATAGGTTGGGCTGTAACGACTGTGCGACGAAATGCCGGACAAGTGGGGCGCACTACCGGGCGACCTGACGGCCGAAGGCGCGGGCGACGTGGATCATGAAACCGAGACCTCTGGATACGTCAGGGTCCTTGGTGACCTTCCAGAGCCCGAACAGCCCCTTCGGGCCACCCGGGTCGGCGGCCGCCGCCTCGCTGCCCTCGGCTACCGCCTGTCCGACCTGGGACAGCAGAGTATTGAGCGCAGGCGCCGCGGCGACGAGCGAATTCGACAGTGTGGCAACGGTTTGCGTGAGGCCTTGTACGTCGACACCCTTGAGCGCCTCAGCACTGGGCAACACACCGGAGGCCGAGACGCCCTTGAAGTCGCTGACCGCTGATGCCAGCGAATCGGCGATCAGATCACCCCGGCGCACGAAGCCGTCCAGACCGGAGACCAGCACGGCGAGGAGGTCGGCATGATCGAGCAGGGTGTTCAGCGCCGCGGCGACGGTCGGGTCGTCGAGCCGATCGCGGATCTGATCGGCGGGCGATATCGCGATTGCCTGCCCGTTAGCCGTCATGCAAACCTCCCGATCGGTGCTGCTAGGTCCTCGTCGGCCAGTGTGGCCTCCGTCACAAGCTAGCTGGGCATTGTCGCGATGCCTATCGCTTTCGCGCAGGAGGTGTCAGGATTACGCAGAGTTCAGTGCGCTGATGCGCGCTGGGATGCTTGGAGGCTTGCGTGATTACCGCGGATACTTTAATTAAATCCTCACTTTTCGACCGGGAAAACCATGGTCAGCGCTGATGTCACGGCTGACTCGACTGGGCTACATCGACGTCCGCCGCACCAGCAATCCGGTGCGCCGCAAAGTCCGCTCGCGCGGGGTGCCGCCGGCGCTCGCCAATAATGAGATCTTCTACACCGAGGATGTGCCGGAAGCGTCCCGCCTGATCGCCAAGACGCTCGGGCCACTGCACCTCACCGTCGGGCCCGACCAGATCAGCGGGTTTGCTGCCACGATGCACGGCGTGCGACTGCGCAACGTCAGCATGCTCTATCTCGACGTGCATGTGGCGGCATCGATCGACATCCCGATGCTGGGCCCCTTCTTCGGGGTACACATGCCGATGAACGGGCGAGCGCTCGTCGAACATCGAGGACATACCTTCGAAGCCAACACAATTCGATCAGTGGTGACCAGTCCCGGCGTCTCCCTGCGGATGACGTTGGACCACGACTCTCCCCAGTTGATCATCCGCGTCGAGGAGCGTGCCATGGCCGCGCACTTGACCCGCCTACTGGGGCGCAGCCTGAAGCGGCCGCTGGTGTTCGATCCCGAGTTCGACCTGGCCACCGAGGCTGCGATGCGGTGGCACACCGCGGTCCAGTTGATCCACACCGAGGTGTTCCACGAAGGCTCGCTGATTCAACGGGGCCAGGGCATCGGCGCGGTGGAGGAACTGATCATGAGCACCCTGCTGCAGTTGCAGCCGTCGAACTATCACGAGGAGTTCCTCGCCCCGCCACCGTCGGATCAGCGTCGCGCCGTCGTCCAGAACGCGATGAACTACGTCGACGACCACCTCGCCGAGCGGATAACGATGGATGCGATCGCCAAGGCTGTGCACATGAGCGTGCGGTCGATCCAGCAGGGGTTCCGCGAAGAACTGGGCATGAGCCCGATGAGCTTCGTGCGGGAACGCCGGCTTGAACGCGCGCACGAGGAGCTGGCCGATGCGCTGCCCTCCGACGGCGTGACCGTCACTCAGGTCGCCGAACGCTGGGGATTCCATCACCTGGGCAGCTTCGCCGTCGAGTATCGCAAACGCTGGGGTGAGGCGCCGTCGGAAACCTTGCGGCGCTGAGTGATTCGGGAAGTCAGGACGCGGCGCTGCGGACGGCGCTGATCGGGCGCCAGCCCAGTTCCCGCTGCCCGACCAGATGTTTGACCAGCAGTTCGGTCGACATGGTGGGCACGATCTGGCTGACCAGGTGCCAGGGTCGATTCAGTGGGGTGCCGGCTACCGGTATCTGAACCAGGACACCGCTGTCCAGCTGCGGCTGCACCGCCTGCAGAGACACCAACGTGACCCCCAGGCCCGCGCCTGCCGCCGCGACCACCGCCCCATGCGAGCCGAGAACCAGCAGCGGCGGGCTCACGTCGAGATCGTCCAACAACGCCATCGTGGCCGACCGGGTCCCTGAGCCCGGCTCGCGCAACAGCCACGTCGCCGCCGCGGGTTCGAAATCGGTTGCTGCAGAGGGTGGCCCGACAACCACCAAGGTGTTCGGACTCGCTGCCCGCACTCTGGCCTTCTTGCGCAGATCATCGGGCGGGCGGCCGGCCACCACCAGGTCGACCTCGTGGCGGGCCAGCATCGGCCACACCGCATTGCGGGAGGCCACCTCCAGATGCAGCACCACGCCCGGGTACTTGGCCCGAAACGACGCCAGGGCAGCCGGGATCAGTAGCTCACCGGCCGTCGTGACCGCGGCCAAACGCACCGACCCATTCTCGGGGTCGGCCTCGCCGCGCGCGGCCAGAATGGCCTCGTCATGCAGGCCGAGGATGCGGCGGGCGTATTCGACATAGCGTTGCCCGGCCGCGGTCAGTTTGACGCCTCTGCCGTTCCGGTCGATCAGCGCGATGCCGATCTCAGTCGACAGCGCGCGCACTGCCGACGAGATCGACGATTCCGTCACCACCAATCGCTCGGCGGCACCTCGCACCGATCCGGTGTCGGCAAGCTCGACAAGTGCACGCAACCTGGCCTTCGTCGTCATCGCCGCGCCTCGCTTTCCCCATCGTCGAACACGCGGCTGCTCAACAGATCCGCGGGCTCGATCGTCGACAACTCTGCCAGGCCGACCATGCCTGGCTCGGCCAAGAGCCGCCGAGCGTGTCGAAGCCGTGCCCGCTCCAGCGCATTGCGCACACTGCGGGCATTGGCGAACCAGGGTTGGTCCACCCGACGCCGCAGATAATCGCCGAACACCGCCGCGGCCTCGTCGGAGAACCGATAGCCCATGGCATCGCTCATCAATGCCGCGATCTGCCCCAGCTCGGAGACGGTGTAGTCGGGGAACGAGATGTGATGGGCGATTCGGCTCTGCATACCGGGGTTGGCCGAGAAGAACTGGTCCATCTTGTCGGCATAACCGGCCAAGATCACCACGAGATCGTCGCGGTTGTTCTCCATGACCTGCAGCAGGATTTCGATCGCCTCCGAGCCGTAGTCCCGCTCGTTCTCGACCTTGTACAGGTAATAAGCCTCGTCGATGAAGAGCACACCGCCCATCGCCCGTTTGATGACGTCTTTGGTCTTGGGCGCGGTGTGCCCGACGTACTCCCCCACCAGGTCGTCACGGGTCACGCTGACAAGATGGCCCCGTCGAAGGTAGCCCAGCCGGTGCAGCAGATCGGCCATCCGCAAGGCCACCGTGGTCTTGCCGGTGCCTGGATTGCCGGTGAAGCACATGTGCAGGGTGGGTTGGACGGCGTCGATACCGAACCGCGCCCGCATCCTGTCGACCAGCAACAGGGCGGCGATCTCGGCGATGCGAGTCTTGACCGGCTCGAGGCCCACCAGCTCGGCATCGAGCCGGTCAAGAACATCGTCGATACCCGAATCGTGGCGGGCTGCACCAAGATCCACGATGGCATCGACCGGCAGCACCTCGGGTGCGGACTCCTGCGACCGGAATCCGAACGACACCCGTGGATTGGCGGCCGTGGTCACCGTCGCCTCACTCGCCGGCGTACCGCTGGCCGGCCGGGCGATCGGTGGCGTAGGCGTGGGTGGTGTAACCGATCGTGCGGTTCGCCTGCTCGGCCCGGTCCAGCCGGAAGCCAGGCTCGTCCGCCGGCCGGTTCACGATGAACGACAGTGCGGTGGTCTGCCTGCCGAGGCTGGCATCGTACGCGTTGAGCCGGATGTAGTGATCGGGGTAGGCAGCGCGACAAGCGTTGACCTCCATCAAGACTCCCGCGGCATCCATCAGGTCGAACATCGGCAGGCCCCACATCTCCCAATAGATGTTGCGCGGATGCGGGTCGTCGGTGAACTCCACCGACAGCGGCCAGCCATGACCGAGCGCGTAGTCGATCTGCGCGGTGATCTCCTCGTCGGTGAAATCGGGCAGATAGGAGAAGGTGCCCTGGGTGATTCGCATGCTCATCTCCTCAGATGCTCGTCGGGGTGGCGACGACGTCAGGGGTGTCGGTGGATTCGTAGTTGAAGGTGATATCGCCCCAGGTCGCCAGTGCGGTGTCGAGCGCACGATTGCGGCTGGCGGCCTTCTTCAGAATGTCGGGGCCCTCTTTGTAGTAGTCGCGGCCTTCGTTGCGCGCCTTGATCATCGCCTCCAGCGCAACCCGGTTGGCCTCGGCACCCGCTGCAATGCCCATCGGATGCCCGATCGTGCCACCGCCGAATTGCAGCACCACATCCTCGCCGAGGTAGTGGATCAGCTGGTGCATCTGGCCGGCGTGGATACCGCCGGATGCCACTGGCATGACGCCCGGCATGGACGCCCAATCCTGGTCGAAGAAAAGGCCTTTGACCGGGTCGGCGTCGACGTGATCCAGACGCAGCGTGTCGTAGAACCCGGCGGTCGTGTTGGGGTCACCTTCCAGCTTTCCCACAACGGTGCCGGCGTGAATGTGGTCGACGCCGGCCAGCCGCATCCACTTCGAGATCACCCGGAAACTCACGCCGTGAGTCTTCTGCCGGGTGTAGGTGCCGTGGCCCGCGCGGTGCAGGTGCAGGATCACGCTGTTGTTGCGGGCCCATTTGGCCATCGACTGGATCGCGGTGTAGCCGATGGTGAGGTCGATCATCACGATCGCAGATCCCAGCTCGGCGGCGAAATCCGCGCGTTCGTACATCTCTTCCATGGTCCCGGCGGTGATGTTCAGGTAATGGCCCTTGATCTCCCCGGTCGCCGCCTGTGCGCGGTTGACGGCCTCCATGCAGTACAAGAACCGGTCTCGCCAGCGCATGAAGGGCTGGGAGTTGATGTTCTCGTCGTCCTTGGTGAAGTCGAGCCCGCCGCGCAGGGCCTCATAGACCACGCGCCCGTAGTTCCGCGCGGACAGACCGAGTTTGGGCTTGGTGGTGGCGCCCAGCAGCGGACGGCCGAACTTGCCCAGATGCTCACGCTCCATGACGATTCCGTGGGCAGGGCCCTGGAAGGTCTTCACGTACTGGGTCGGGATCCGCATGTCCTCCAACCGCAGCGCCTTGAGCGGCTTGAACCCGAAGACGTTGCCGATGATCGAGCTGGTGAGGTTGGCGATCGAGCCCTCTTCGAAGAGGTCGAGATCGTAAGCGATCCAGGCGATCCACTGTCCTGGCGTACCCGGCACCGCGTCGACCCGATAACACTTGGCCTGGTAGTGCTCGAATGTCGTCAGCCGGTCGGTCCACACCACCGTCCAGGTGGCCGTGCTGGACTCGCCCGCCACGGCGGCTCCGGCCTCCTCGGGCGGCACACCGTCCTGTGGGGTGATCCGGAAGGCGCACAGGACATCGGAATCCTTCGGCACATAGTCCGGCTGCCAGTAACCCATTTCTGCGTAGGGGATGACCCCCGCGTTCCATCTCTCCGTCATGCTCCGAATGCTGCCCGCTCGACAATGAACCTGTCTATCTAGAATTCTGCCCCTATTCTTAACCATTTACTTCAGTATGGGAACTCCCCCGGGCCCTCCACCTCATGGGTGAGGTCAGGACGGATCGGCCGTCCCTACCGTCACCTCCACACGGCGAGCAGACGCGAAGTCCCCCATTTCACGACGTTTTTGGGCGATTTCGCGTCTGCTCGCGCGAGAACCGGAACCAGGGAGGCACAGCATGACCACGACTCGACAGATCGCCCGGCAGATGACCACTTTCGGCAAGGGCATCCTGGCCGCCGACGAAAGCATCGGCACCATGTCGTCGCGCCTGGAAGGCGCCGGCGTCAATCCCACCGCACAGAGTCGGCGTGACTACCGTGAATTGCTGGTGACTGCACCGGATTTAGCGAATGGCGTGTCGGGAATCATCCTGTGCGACGAGACCTTGAACCAGGCCTTCGCCGACGGCACCCCATTCCCCGAGGCCTGCCGGGCACGAGGCATCCTGCCCGGCATCAAGGTCGACACCGGCGCCAAGCCCTGCCCCGGCCTGCCCGGCGAGACGATCACCGAAGGTCTCGACGGGCTGACCGACCGCCTGGCCGGCTACGCCAAAATCGGTGCGGCTTTTGCCAAGTGGCGTGCCGTGTTCACCATCACGGGCGACACACCCAGCCGCGGTGCAATCGTGGCCAATGCCAGCGCGCTGGCTCGTTATGCGGCCGCATGCCAGGAGGCCGGCCTGGTGCCGATCGTCGAACCCGAAGTGTTGATGGCCGGCACCCATGGCATCGGCCAGTGCGCGGAGGTCACCGCCGCAATTCACCAGACGGTGCGGGAGCACCTGGCGCTGCTCAACGTCGACTTGGCCGGCATCGTCCTCAAGCCGAACATGGTGACCGAGGGTTCAGAGAATCCTGGGCCACCTTCCTCGCCGGAGGAAGTGGCCGCCGCCACCGTCGAGGTGCTGCGCGGCTGGCCCGGGGATCTCGCGGGAGTGGCATTCCTGTCGGGCGGCCAACCTCCGCAGCGGGCCACCGCGAACCTGGCTGCCATGCAGAGCCACGACACGCCGTGGCCGTTGACGTTCTCGTTCGGCCGCGCGCTGGTTTCTCCGGCGCTGGCCGCCTGGCACGGCGACGAGGAACTGGTCGGTGACGGTCAGGCGGCGCTGTCCGCACACGTCGCCGCCAGCGCCGCCGCTGTGCGACTGCGCGGCCAGCTTCAGTCGGTCTGAGCCGGCTCGGTCACATCGAGCGGAATCGTCACCGTCACCGTGGTGCCCGATCCGGGCCGAGCCCGGACCGCGAGTCTGCCGCCCACGAGCTCGGCCCGCTCGGCCATCGACAACATGCCATAGCCGCCGACATTGTTGGTGCCGGGCACCCGTTCGGCACCCGGGTCGAAGCCAATCCCGTTGTCGGACACCTCGAGTCGGGCAGCGCCGTCGGCGACGGTGAACGACACCGTAGCCGTCAACGCCCGGGAGTGCTTGACGACGTTCTGCAGGCTCTCCTGAGCGATGCGATACAGCGCGACCTCGATATGCTCGGGTAGCCGCTCGTCGGCGAGCTCCAGCTCCAGGTCGACCTCCATGATCGAGGCGGCCAGGCTGGCCAGCCCGCCGGCCAGGCCGAGGTCATCGAGTACCGGAGGGCGAAGGCCACCGATGGCTGACCGTGCCTCCGCGAGCGTGAGATCGGCCAGATCACGCGCCTTTTCGATCTGTTCGGCCGCTTCGACCGTCTCGGCGTCATCGACGGCCCGCGCCGCCGCGTCCAGCCGGTAAGTCAGGCTGACCAGGCGCTGCGAAATACCGTCGTGGATGTCGGCGGCCAGCCGGCGGCGCACGCTCTCCTGGGCCGCGATCACCTGCTCGGCGAAGTTCTCATGCGCCCGCTCGCGTGCACTGAGCTGCCGGTGGAGCCGGGCCTGGTGCAGGGCGCCGGCGATGAGGCGCCCGATGACCAACAGCAGCTGAATGTCACGCGGGGTGAAATCACGCCGAGAAATGGTGTGTACGTTGAGAACTCCGACGAGGCCGCCCGGTTCAGTCTCCATCGGCACCGAGGCCATCGACGTGAAATCGGAACCCCGCAGCGAAACGATCGGCACGTACCGCGGATCGTCCTCCTTGTTACTGATGATGACCACCGGCTCGCGGTGGCTGGCCACCCAACCCGACACGCCCGAACCCAGCGGAAGCCGCACCCGGCCGACCTGTTCATCGAAGGGCGGGGTGGCGCCGGCCAAGGTCAGCGACCGGTCGGTGTCGTCGAGCACGTGGACGAAGCAGACGTCGGACGCGGTGGCGGCGGTGATCATCCGGGCAACCGCGGCGGCCATCGGCTCCACTCCGGGACCACTGGAGGTTGCCGCGATGATGTCGAGCAGCAACGCGACTTCACGGTCGGCGTCGACCAAGCCGTGGACGTCGTGGGCACCCAGTCCCCCGGACGGCGTCACTGGAAGATTCCCTCCCGCAACGCGGTGGCAACCGCGCTCGTTCGATCGCTGACTCCGAGCTTGCGATAGATGGAACGGAGATGGCTTTTCACGGTCTCGTCACCGATCACCAGCTTGCTGGCGATACCGCGGTTGGACAGGCCCGTCACCACGAACGACAGGATCTCGCTCTCGCGTTGAGTCAAGCCATGGCGAGCACCCGGCCAGAACTCGTCGCGTTGCAGGCGGGCCGCGGTGTCGACCGCACGTGCCGCCAGCCCGGGATCGATCGCCGTCGCCCCGCCCTGCACCAACTCCAGCTGCCGGACCAGTTCGTCGCTGCTGATCCCCTTGAGCAGATACCCCGACGCACCCACCCGCAGCGCCTGGAACAGATACTGCTCGTCGTCGTAGACCGACAGCAGGATCACCTTGCGCTCGGGGTCGCGCTCCCGAACTGCACGGCACAGGTCAAGGCCGCTGGCGCCCTGCATACGCACATCGCACAGCACGATGTCGGGCTTGAGGCTGGCGATGACGGTCAAGGCCAAATCGACGCCAACGGCCTCGCCCACCACCCGCACCCGATTTTTGAACGGGGAGAGCATGGCCTTGAGGCCTTCGATCACCATTTCGTGATCGTCGACAAGAACGACCCGCACGGGTCCATTCGTCGGCGTCGCGTTCATTTTGCGCCGCTCCTCCTCATCGCTGCAGTCTGCATCGTCGTCGGCGGCATGCGACCACGATAAGGCACCGGTCTTTTCAACCCCGGCAACTTAACTCGATCGGTCCCCCCTTCGGGGGACATCAGCCCCGTCGTTGCGGCCCTAGCATTCGGCCAAACACAAGGAGGATGTGCTGATGACAGTGAGGACGATGTCGGCCCCGAAGCTGGTTGCCTCGGTGCTGCCTGCGAACTTCGCCGAGCTCGGCCGTGATGTCGAGCAGATCGACCGCGCCGGCATCGACCGCATCCAATGGGACGTCATGGATGGGTCATTCGTGCCCAACCTGACTTTCGGACCGGACGTGATCGCGGCCAACCGCGACCGCACTCCCATCGGATTCGAGGCTCATCTGATGGTCGACGACCCCGATCCGATGCTGCACCGCTGGGTCGACGCGGGCTGCCAGATCATCATCGTGCACGCCGAGGCCTGCCGTCATTTGCATCGAACCCTCTCGCACATCAGGGATCTCGGCGCGCTGTCGGGAGTGGCACTCAACCCCGCCACACCACTGGAGGCCGTCGTCAACGTCCTCGATGTGACGGACCTGTTGTTGGTGATGACCGTCAACCCCGGCTTCGGTGGCCAACGCTACCTCGCCGACATGGAACCCAAGATCGCTGCGGCGCGAGCCGAAATCGACCGTCGTGGTTTGGATATCGAGTTGGAGGTCGACGGCGGCATCAGCGCCGCCACCATCGGTGCGGCCGCCGCCGCCGGCGCCGACGTGTTCTGTACCGGATCCGCGCTGTTCAGCGGTTCCGGCACCATGAGCGAACGCACCCATGAGATGCGCACCGCCGCAACGCAAAGGCTGGCTCTGCGATGACCTCAGCGCCGACCCTCGAAGAGGCTCGCACCAGCGAGCTGGACCTGCTTGGGATGAACACGCTTCGATTCCTCGCTGCCGACGCTGTGCAGGCAGCCAACAGCGGCCACCCGGGGTTGCCGCTCGGCGCGGCGGGGATCGGGTGGACGCTGTGGTCGCGGCATCTGCGACACGACCCGGCCAACCCGCAGTGGCCGGACCGGGACCGGTTCGTGCTCTCGGCGGGCCACGGTTCGATGTTGCTCTACGCCCTGCTGCACCTGTTCGGCTACGACCTGCCGATCGACGAACTTCGTCGGTTCCGGCAGCTCGGTTCACGGACACCCGGACATCCCGAATACGGGCATACGCCGGGCGTCGAGACGACCACTGGGCCGCTGGGGCAGGGTTTGGCCAATGCGGTGGGCCTTGCACTGGCCGAGCGCATGCTGGCCGAACGGTGCAACACCGATGAGCACACCGTCGTCGATCACCGCGTCTGGGTGCTCGCCGGCGACGGCTGCCTGATGGAGGGCATCAGCCATGAGGCCGCCTCGCTGGCCGGCCGGCTGGGTCTTGGCAAGTTGGCGGTGATCTTCGACGACAACGACATCACCATCGACGGGCCGGCCCACCGCAGTTGCGCCGACGACGTCGAAGCCCGGTTCGCGGCATACGGATGGCACGTGCTGAGCGTGGACGACGGCAACGATGTGCCGGCGCTGGACCGCGCGTTCTCGCGCACGCGGCAGAGCGACGACCGGCCGACCTTTATCCGGGTGAACACCACCATCGGCTACGGTGCACCCGGGGTCGAGGGCACGTCGAAGGCGCACGGCAGCCCACTGGGGCCACAGACGCTCGCCGCGATGCGCTCGCGTATGGACTGGCCGGACATCGAATTCCACGTTCCCGCTTCGGTTGCCGACACTGCGTCGGCCGCAGCCACGCAAGGCGGGGCTGCCCGAGCGGTGTGGGAGCAGGTGCACGCGGACTGGTCGGCGGCGAATCCTGGACTGGCCCAGCATTTCCCGATCGATAGAGTGCCTGAGCCGACGACGGTCGACGTGCTCAGAGAGCTCAGTGTGAATTCTGCGGACTCGAAAATGGCCACCCGTAAGGCATCTGGAGCCGCACTCACGGCTCTGGCCGAGGTGTATCCCGGGCTGATCGGCGGATCTGCGGACTTGGCGGCGTCGACCAACACCGCGATCCCCGGGGGCGATATCGCCCCCGGGGACTACGCGGGGCGCACCATCCACTTCGGGATCCGTGAGCACGCCATGGCGGCGGTGATGAACGGGATCGCCCTGCACGGCGGCTTGCGGCCGTTCGGGAGCACCTTCCTGGTGTTCGCCGATTACCTGCGTCCGGCCCTGCGGTTGTCAGCGCTGATGCGCTTGCCGGTGATCTACCTGTTCACTCACGACTCGGTGCATGTCGGCGAGGACGGGCCCACCCATCAGCCCATCGAACAACTGGAATCACTGCGATTGATTCCCGGCCTGACGGTGCTGCGGCCTGCCGATGCCGCCGAAACGGCACTGGCCTGGGAACTGGCCGCCACCAATTTGGACGGCCCGACTGCACTGATCCTGTCCAGGCAGGACCTGCCCGCGTTGGGCGCCTCGGGCCTCGACGACATTCGCGTGCACGGCGCACGGACGGTCCGCGCCACCCCGGGCCCGGCGGACATCGTGCTGGGCGCCTCGGGTTCCGAGGTTGGCCTGGCGATGCAGGCGGCGGATCTGCTGACCGCGCACGGTGTGAGTGCCGCGGTCACGTCGGTGATGTGCCGTGAGTGGCTCGATTCCTTCCGCAGCTCCGATGGCCGGCCCGACGTGCCGGTGGTGTGGATCGAAGCGGGTGTTCCGACCGGCTGGCGGGCGCTGGCCGGGCCGCACGACGCCGTGGTGGGCATCAGCCGCTTCGGTGAGAGCGGGCCGGGCCCGCAGGTCGCCGAACACCTCGGCCTGGCTGCGGCAGAGGTCGTCGACGTCGCATTGCGAACTCTCGGTAACTCCACCGGCAATCCCCCGGATGGCGATGGCTGACAAGATGATTCGGATTCGTCGCGCCTCGCACGAGGACCGCCGCCGCCCGGTTCTGCTGGCCATCGCCGGGGACAGCGCGGCCGGAAAATCGACGGTGGCCAAGGGTATCGTCGACGCCCTCGGGCCGCAGCGATGCACGATGTTGTCCACCGACGATTATCACCGCTACGACCGCTACGAACGCGCGCACAAACCGTTCACCGCACTGCACCCGGACTGTCACTATCTGCCGATCCTGGCCCAGCACTTGCAATTGCTGGCCACCGGCCAGCCGATCCTCAAACCGGTCTACGACCACAGCACCGGGCGGCTGATCCGTCCGCAGCTGATCGAGCCCGCCGAGGTGATCGTCGTCGAGGGTCTGTTGCCGTTGCACAGCAAGCTGGCTCGCGCCTGCTTCGACGTCACCGTCTACCTCGACCCGCCCGAACAGATCCGGCGGACCTGGAAGGTCACCCGGGATACCACCAGTCGCGGCTATACCGAGGAACAGGTGCTGGCCGAGCTGGTCGACCGGGAGGCCGAATCCGCGGAGTTCATCCGGCCCCAGCGGTCACACGCCGACATCGTCGTCCGCTTCGCCCCGATCGAGGCCCGCGACGACGCACCCGGAACGCCGCTGTCGGCGTCGTTGTTGCTGCGGACCACCATCCAGCAACCGGACCTGTCGGAGGTGCTTGCGCCGGGAATGGCCCGAACCATCCACATGCGCCTGGCCCGTGACGGGGACGGGCGTCCCGTCGACAGCGTCCACGTGCACGGTTACGCAAGCCCGGAAGAGAGCGCCACCGCCGAGAAGTTGGTGTGGCACGCACTCGGCCGGGACGGGTCGGCGGTCCCCGATGCGCTGGGCCGGATCGGTGCCGACGAACGGAGCACTCCGCTGGCGATCACGCAGATGGTGCTGCTGCACCATGTCCTGGCCGCCGGCCGGTAGATGGGTGCCGACCATGCGATGGGTGACGTTTGGCTACACCAATCCCCTGATCGGGGGATGCCGGGGGGTATCGGCCCAGCTCATACTGCGTGGGTGGCGGTCATGCACGCGGACACCATCACCAGGAATCGCTCGTTCTGGTGGGACCGGGCGCGCTGCGCCTACGCCGACGTGCCCGAGCTAGAAGCCGTCATCTTCGATGTCGACGGGACCATCGCCGACACCGAACGCGATGGCCACCGCTTGGCGTTCAACGCCGCCTTCGCCCACCACGGCCTAAATGTGTATTGGGATGCTGTCGAGTACGGTCGGCTGCTGCGGATCACCGGCGGTCAGCGCCGCATCGCCGCCGACCTGCTCGCCCGCGGATACGGGCAGGCCGCCGACGAATTGGCCACCGCGGTGCACCGCACCAAAACCGCACTGTTCCGCGACTCGATCCTCAACGGTGACATCGACGCGCGACCGGGTCTGCTCGATCTGATCTGGGGTCTGCACTGCGCCGATATCCGCATCGCGATCGCCACCACCGGCCGGCGCTCGTGGGTCGAGCCGCTGGTGCGCCAACTAATCGGCGACGGCGTGGTCGAGGTGATGATCACCGGCGAGGACGTCACGCGGCTCAAACCTGACCCCGAGGCCTACCAGCGGGCCCTGCACGAACTGGGCATTCGGCCCGATGCCGCGATGGCCATCGAGGACTCTGCGCTGGGACTGCAGGCGGCCAGGGGCGCCGGGCTGGCGACGGTGATCGTCACCACCGATTACACCGCCCACCAGGACTTCACCGGTGCCGCGGCGGTTCTGCCGGGCTACGACGGGCGCGAGCCGCTGTCAGCACGACACTGCAAGCGGCTGCACGATCGCTGGTGGCTCGGCCAGCGACAGTAGGTCTCAGCTCTGGCCGCACGCGGCCATGACGAGCTCGCGCACCCGCGCCGCGTCAGCCTGACCCCTGGTGGCTTTCATCACCGCACCGACGATCGCACCCGCGGCCTGCACCTTGCCGCCGCGGATTTTCTCGGCGATATCGGGGTTGGCGGCCAGCGCTTCGTCGACGGCGGTCTGGATCAGTGAGTCGTCGCGAACCAGGGCCAGACCGCGGTCGGTCATCACCTGCTCGGGCTCGCCCTCACCGGCCAGCACACCCTCGATGACCTGGCGGGCCAGCTTGTTCGACAGCTTGCCCTCGTCGACCAGGACAATCACCTTCGCCACCTGGGCCGGCGTGATGGCCAGGGCGTCGAGTTCGACGCCAACCTCATTGGCCTTCTGCACCAAGAAGTTTCCCCACAACGCTCGCGCTGACTCGCTGGAGGCGCCGGCCTCGACGGTGGCGGCCACCAATTCGATGGCACCGGCGTTGACCAGGTCGCGCATGACCTCGTCGGAGATCCCCCACTCTTCCTGAATTCGCTTGCGTGACAACCATGGAAGCTCGGGGATCGTGGTGCGCAGCCGCTCCACCAGTTCCGCGCTCGGCGCCACCGGCTCCAGATCGGGCTCGGGGAAGTACCGGTAATCCTCGGCGGTCTCCTTGTCGCGACCGGGCGAGGTGTAGCCGTCCTCGTTGAAATGCCGGGTCTCCTGGTGGATCTTGCCGCCGGCGTCGAGAATCGCTGCCTGGCGGCGCATTTCGTAGCGGACCGCCACCTCGACGCTCTTGAGCGAGTTGACGTTCTTGGTCTCGGTGCGGGTGCCGAACTTCTCTTGGCCGATCGGGCGCAGCGACACGTTGGCGTCGCAGCGCAACGAGCCCTGATCCATCCGCACATCGGAGACACCGAGTGCGCGCAGCAGATCGCGCAGCGCAGTGACATAGGCGCGGGCGACCTCGGGTGCCCGCTCGCCGGCGCCTTCGATCGGCTTGGTGACGATCTCGATCAGCGGAACACCGGCCCGGTTGACGTCCAGCAGCGACGTGGTCGCGCCGTGGATACGGCCGGTGTCGCCGCCGACGTGGGTGAGCTTGCCGGTGTCCTCTTCCATGTGGGCCCGCTCGATGGCGATGCGGAAGGTGCTGCCGTCGTCCAGAGGCACGTCGAGATAGCCGTCGAACGCGATCGGCTCGTCGTACTGCGAGATCTGGTAGTTCTTGGGCTGGTCGGGATAGAAGTAATTCTTCCGCGCGAAGCGAGACCACGGCGCGATGTCGCAGTTCAGCGCCAGCCCGATGCGGATGGCGGACTCGACCGCGGCTTCATTGAGCACCGGCAGCGCACCCGGCAGACCCAGGCACACCGGGCAGACCTGGGTGTTGGGCTCGGCGCCGAAGGTCGTCGAGCAGGGGCAGAACATCTTGGTGGCCGTCGAGAGCTCGACGTGCACCTCCAGGCCGAGCACCGGGTCGAAGCGGGCGACGACGTCGTCGTATTCGAGCAGGTCGGCCTGCGCTGCAGCGGTCATACTGCGATTTTAGTGACCGGCAATGACGGCCCACCAAACGGTGGTTGTGAGCGCGGTGCCCGCGTGCTCAGATGGGCTGCGTGAAGAAGCTGATCAATGAGCCTGCCGATGTCGTCGGGGAAGCACTTCTCGGCCTCGCGGCCGCCTATGGTGACCGGCTGCGGGTGGACCACGGCAGTCGGGTGGTGTTCCGCAAGGACGCGCCGGTGGCGGGCAAGGTCGGTCTGGTCTCCGGCGGCGGTTCGGGCCACGAGCCCATGCACGGCGGCTTCGTCGGGCTCGGCATGCTCGACGCCGCGTGCACCGGCGAGGTGTTCACCTCGCCGGTTCCCGAGCAGATCATCGCCGCCACAGCAGGTGTCGACGGTGGCGCCGGCGTGCTGCACATCGTGAAGAACTACACCGGCGACGTGATGAATTTCGAGATGGCCGCCGAAATGGTCTCTGCCGAAACGGGAATCGAGGTGGTGGCGGTCGTCACCGACGACGACGTAGCCGTGCAGGACAGCCTCTTCACGGCAGGCAGGCGCGGGGTCGGGGTGACGGTTCTGCTGGAGAAGATCGCGGGCGCCGCCGCCGAGGAGGGCCGGCCGCTGGCGGCGGTGGCCGAGATCGCGCGGACGGTCAATGCGCAGGGCCGCAGCATGGGTGTGGCGCTCACATCGTGCACCGTTCCCGCAGCGGGCAAGCCGACGTTCGAGCTCGGCGAGCAGGAAATGGAGCTGGGCATCGGTATCCACGGCGAACCGGGCCGCACCCGGTTGCCGCTGGCACCGGCCAGGGACATCGCCGCACTCCTGGTCGACCAGATCCTGGCCGACCTGCCTTTCCGCACCGGCGATTCGGTGCTGGCGTTCGTCAACGGCATGGGCGGCACCCCGCTGCTCGAGCTGTATCTGATGTACAACGAGGTCGCGCGGTTGCTCGGCACCGCGGGGATCACGATCGCGCGGTCGCTGGTCGGCAACTACATCACCGCACTGGAGATGGCGGGGTGCTCGGTGACGCTGCTCAAGGTCGACGACGAACTGGTCCGGCTGTGGGACGCCCCGGTGAACACTCCCGGTCTGCGGTGGGGTGCCTGACGTGGCGCAGACCCTGACGGTCGACCAATTCGGCAACTGGCTACGTCGGTTCGCCGCCGCCGTCCACGACAACGCCGCGCTGCTGACCGAGCTGGATTCTGCGATCGGCGACGCCGATCACGGCAGCAATATGGACCGCGGCATGACCGCCGTCGTCGCCCTGCTGGACGAGACGACGTTCTCCTCGCCCGACGCCCTGTTCAAGAAGGTCGGTATGACGCTGGTCAGTACCGTCGGCGGCGCCAGCGGGCCGCTGTACGGGACGTTCTTCCTGCGGTTGGGCGCCGCGCTGCAGGACGTCGACCCGGTGGATGCGACGGCGTTCGGCGCGGCACTGCGCGCCGGGGTGCAAGGTGTGCAGGCCCGCGGCAAGGCCGAGCTGGACGACAAGACCATGTACGACGCGGTGGCCGCCGGGGTGACCGCGTACGACGCCGCGGCCAGTGCCGGGATCGCCGCGGCGCTGGCTGCGTGCGCTACCGCCGCCGCCGAAGGGCGCGACCGGATCACGCCGCTGGTGGCCCGCAAGGGCCGGGCCAGCTATCTCGGGGAACGTAGTGCGGGACACCAGGATCCAGGCGCGACGAGCGCCACCCTGTTGCTCGAATGCGCGGCGGCGGCGCTGTCGTGATCGGTGTAGTGGTGGTGTCGCACAGCCGGGCGCTGGCGCAGGCGGCGGTCGGTCTGGCCGCCGAGATGACGCAGGGTGCAGGCCCGGTGGTGGCGGTGGCGGCCGGGCTGGACGAGACGACGTTCGGAACCGACGCCACCGCGGTGGCCGCCGCGATCGAGAGCGCCGACAGCCCCGATGGCGTGCTGGTGCTGATGGATCTGGGTAGCGCGGTGTTGTCGGCGGAGCTGGCCACCGAACTGTTGGACGGCGATATCGCCGGGCGGGTCACGCTGTGCTCGGCGCCACTGGTCGAGGGTTTGGTGGCGGCAGTTGTCACCGCCGCGGCCGGTGCCCCGATGCCGGAGGTGGTCGCCGAGGCGCTGCGCGGGCTGGCCGGCAAACAGGAACATCTGGGCGACGCGCCGGCCCTGATCGCCGAACCGGTCCCGGCCTCCCTGGACGTGTCGCGCGATGTGGAAGTGGTGAACGCCAACGGGTTTCATGCCCGCCCGGCGGCCAGGCTGGTCGCAAAACTGAGCGGGTTCGACGCCGCAGTGACCATCACCAACCTGACCCGCGAGATCGGACCGGTCGCCGCCGACAGCGTGATCATGCTGATCAGCCTCGGCAGCCGGGTGGGCGATCAGTTGCGGGTCAGCGGTAATGGTCCGGCGGCCGCGCAGGCGGTGGCCGCTGCCGTCGACTTCATCGCCACGGGACTGGGTGACTGAGACCACCGCGCCGAGATCGACGAAATGTGGTTCTCCACTCGCACTTTCGCGGCGGTTTGTCGGTTTGGGCGCGGCAGAGAAGGGCTCAGCCGAAGAAAGCGGCCGCGTCGTCGTAGCGGCTCTGCGGCACCAGCTTGAGCTGACGCACCGCATCGGCCAACGGCACCCGGCCGATATCCTGCCCGCGCAGCGAGACCATGATCCCGTACTCACCAGCATGGGCGGCATCGGCGGCGTTGACACCGAAACGGGTGGCCAGCACCCGGTCGTAGGCGGTCGGGGTGCCGCCGCGCTGCACGTGGCCGAGCACGGTCACCCGGACCTCCTTCTTGATCCGCTTCTCCACCTCCATCGCCAGCTGCTGGGCCACCCCGGTGAACCGTTCGTGGCCGAACTCGTCGGTACCGCCCTGACGCAGCTGCATCGAACCCTCGGCGGGTTTGGCGCCCTCGGCGACCACGATGATGAAACTCGACTCGCCGCGCTGGAAGCGCTTCTTGACCAGCCGGCACACGTCTTCGACGTCGAAGGGCTGCTCGGGGATCAGCGTCATGTGGGCACCGGAGGACAGCCCCGCGTTCAACGCGATCCAGCCGGCGTGGCGGCCCATCACCTCGACGACCATGACCCGCTGATGCGACTCCGCGGTGCTGTGCAGCCGGTCGATGGCCTCGGTGGCGATCTGCAGTGCGGTGTCATGGCCGAAAGTGACGTCGGTGCAGTCGATGTCGTTGTCGATGGTCTTCGGCACACCGACCACAGGCACGCCTTCTTCGGAGAGCCAGTGCGCCGCGGTCAGGGTGCCCTCGCCGCCGATCGGGATCAATACGTCGATCCCGTTGTCCTCCAACGTCTGTTTGATGTCGTCGAGCCCGGCGCGCAACTTGTCCGGGTTGGTGCGGGCGGTGCCGAGCATCGTGCCGCCCTTGGCCAGCAGCCGGTTGTTGCGGTCGTCGTTGTGCAGCTGGATCCGGCGGTCCTCCAGCAGGCCGCGCCAGCCGTCGAGGAAGCCGACCACCGAGGAGCCGTAGCGGGCGTCGCAGGTCCGGACAACAGCACGGATCACGGCGTTGAGACCGGGACAGTCACCGCCGCCGGTGAGGACTCCAATGCGCATGGGCCCTATCCTGCCTCGTCAGATCGCAGTTGGCAGCGAACCGCGGGCAACCTCATAGGCCGCACCCACCCGGTAGAGCCGATCATCGGCCAGCGCGGGCGCCATGATCTGCAGTCCGACCGGCAGATTGTCGTCGGGCGACAGGCCCGATGGCACCGACATTCCGCAGTGCCCGGCCAGGTTCAGCGGCAGCGTGCACAGGTCGAACAGGTACATCGCCAGCGGGTCGTCGACCTTCTCACCGATGCGGAACGCGGTGGTGGGGGTCGCCGGGGACACCAGCACGTCGACCTTCTCATAGGCCGCGTCCAGGTCGCCCGCGATCAGGGTACGGACCTTCTGGGCCTGGTTGTAGTAGGCGTCGTAGTAACCCGCCGACAACGCGTAAGTGCCAATGATGATGCGGCGCTTGACTTCTGGACCGAAGCCCGCGGCGCGTGTCAGCGCCATCACCTCTTCGGCGCTGTGCGTCCCGTCGTCGCCGACGCGCAGTCCATAGCGCATGGCGTCGAACCGGGCCAGGTTGCTCGACACCTCCGACGGCAGGATCAGGTAGTAGGAGGACAGCGAGTAGTCCAGGTGCGGGCAGTCGACCTCGCTGACCTCGGCACCCAGCGCAGACAGCTGCTCGACGGCGGCGTTGAAGGAGGCCAGCACGCCGGGCTGGTAGCCCTCGCCGCTGCGCAGCTGCTTGACCACACCGACGCGAACCCCGGAGAGATCGCCGGCAGCCCCGGCCTTCGCCGCGGCCACCACGTCGGGAATCTGCGCCTCGACCGAGGTCGAGTCGCGCGGGTCGTGCCCGGCGATCACCGCATGCAGCAGTGCGGTGTCGAGGACCGTGCGCGCGCACGGCCCGCCCTGATCCAGCGACGACGCACACGCCACCAGTCCGTAGCGCGACACCGTGCCGTAGGTCGGCTTGACCCCGACGGTCGCGGTCAGCGCGGCCGGCTGGCGGATCGAGCCGCCGGTGTCGGTGCCCATTGCCAGCGGCGCCTGGAACGCGGCGAGCGCGGCCGCACTACCGCCGCCGGAGCCGCCAGGCACCCGATCGGTGTCCCACGGGTTGCGGGTCGGGCCATAGGCGGAGTTCTCCGTCGAGCTCCCCATGGCGAACTCGTCCATGTTGGTCTTGCCGAGGATCGGGATCCCGGCGGCCCGCAGCCGGGCGGTCACCGTCGCGTCGTAGGGCGACACCCAGCCCTCGAGGATCTTCGACCCGCACGTCGTCGGCATGTCGGTGGTGGTGAAGACATCCTTCAGCGCCAACGGAACACCGGCCAACGGCGACGGCAGCGTCTCCCCGGCGGCGACGGCGGCGTCGGTGCGCGCGGCGCTGGCCAGCGCCTCGTCCGCGGCCACGTGCAGAAAGGCGTGGTACTTCTCGTCGGTCGCAGCGATCTGGTCCAGACAGGCCTGTGTCACCTCGACCGAGGACACCTCCTTGGCGGCGATTCTCTCCCCGAGCGTGGCGGCGTCAAGACGAATCAACTCACTCACTGCTCATCCCCCAGGATCTGTGGCACCGCGAACCGACCCTCGACGGCCGACGGCGCCTCGGCGAGCGCTTCCTCCTGGGTCAGGCACGGCTCAACCACATCGGGCCGGGTGACGTTGACGTCTTTCAGAGGGTTGCCGGTCGGCTTGACATCGCCGGTGTCGACCGACTGGATCTGGCTGACGTGGCCCAAGATGGCGTCGAGCTGGCCGGCGAAGTTGTCGAGTTCGTGGTCGGTCAGCGCCAGCCGGGCCAGTTTGGCCAGCCGGGCGACGTCGTCGCGGGAGATCTGGGACACGAGCGTCAAGCCTAGGTGAAAGGGTGAATCGCGTGCCGTGGGGACTGCTTCCGGTTGGCCTGCCGCTGGGTGGGCTGCTGGTGCTCGCCGGCGGCGCGCTGATCCGGCCTCTGCCCGCGGTGCAGCGGGTGCTCGCCGGGGCGGTGCTGACCCTGGCCGGCACGGTGGTGGTCGTGGTCGGGCTGGGCACCGTGGGCCGGCTGACCGGGGTGCTGCTGCTCGCGGTGCTGGCTTGGGCAACGCTGGCCGTTTTATTGGTGGCGCGGCGTCGCGCGTGGTGGCAGCTGCCGTGGCGCAGCGGTGTCAGCGTCGAGACGCTGCCGGTGCTACTGGTCGGGCTCGGCGCGGTGGGGCTGGCCGTGGTCGCGGCCTACTACGTGCCGGTATGGCAGTGGGACGCGCTGGGCTATCACCTGCCGTACGTGAACTTCGCGCTGCAGCGCGGCACGTTCGCCGACATTCCCGCCGATGTGGCCTACCTGTCGAGCTATCCGCACATCGTCGAGGACGCGTACATCGCGTGGCGAGCACTACTGCCCGACGACCGGCTGGTCGAGGTGGCGCATGTGATGTTCGGTCTGCTGGGTGTGCTGGCCATCGCGGCGATCGCCCGTCAGTACGGAGCCCACGCCCCTCACGCGGTGGCCGCCGGGGTGGCCTGGCTGACGCTGCCCGCGGTGTTCCTGCAGCTGCCGTCGAACTACACCGACGTGGCGTCGGCCGCGCTGCTGCTGACGGCCATCGTCTTTGTGCTGGCGCCGGCAGGTCGCCCGCAGCTGCTGCTGGCCGGGGTTTCCATCGGCTTGTTCCTGGGCTCCAAGCCGAACGCGCTCGTCGCCGGTGCGCTGCTGCTGGTCGTGGTGACGGTCCGCACCTATCGCGCCGGGCATCGCGGTGCTCTTGCGCCGGCGTGGCTGGCGGCGCTGGCGCTGGGTGCACCGACGTATGCGATCAACATCGCGCGCCATCACAATCCGGTGTGGCCGGTCCGCATCGACGCCGGCCCGCTGCATGTGCCTGGTACACAGGCGCTTTCAACACTGTTGCACTCGGGCGCGGCCTCACCCCACCTCGACGGGCCGCTGCTGAGCCGAGTGGTCCGGTCGTGGTCGACGATCGTGGCGCCGCTTCCGGTGTTCGACATGCGCATCGGTGGGCTGGGGCTGGTGTTCCTGGCGGCACTGCCGTTCGCCATCGTGCGGGCGCTGCGCACCCGTTCGCCTGCGGTCTGGCTGTGCTTCGCGGCCGCGCTGGCCACCCCGGACCCCGCGGTGGCCCGCTACGTGCTCGGCTTCGCCGGCCTGGTGCTGGCCTTCGCGGTGCCTGCCGCCGGCCGCCTCGGCAGACGCTGGCGGCAGGTCGTGTTCGCCGCTGTCACGATCGTCGCGGCCCATGGCGTGTGGCTTTCCTACCCCGGCCTCACCGGCGAAGGACCACCACTGAGCGCGTACCCGCGCATGACCACCGAACAGCGGCGGGCGGCGGTCGGTGCCGACGGGCCACCGGGCGATTTCCTGACCGTGACGGCCCACCTGCCGCCCGGGGCTGTCACGGTGTTCGACAGCACGATGGATCTGCCCTACTTGGCCTGGCCACCGAATCTGTCGCACCCGGCGATGCGCATCCCCGACGACGTCACACCAGCCCAGGCGCGAGACTTACTCAGCGATCCAGACGTCGCGGTCGTGATGGTCGGCGACAATTCCGTCACCGGCCGCCTGGCACGCGCTGACCTGCGGTTTCGGCCCGTCTTCGGTTGTGGCCCCGCGCCCTGCACGGTCTATGTGCGGGACTGACCGGCAGTACCTGCCGGAATGCTGAGTCCAGGCGGCTATGAAAGGGTGTCGGCGTGCCTTCGTATCTGCTGCGGGTCCAGCTGGTCGATCGGCCCGGTAGCCTCGGCTCGCTCGCCGTCGCCCTGGGCACGGTCGGCGCCGACATCTTGTCGCTCGACGTCGTCGAGCGCGGTTCCGGATACGCGATCGACGATCTGGTGGTCGAACTGCCGCCGGGCGCGATGCCCGACATGCTGATCACGGCCGCCGAGCGGCTCGAGGGTGTGCGGGTGGACACCATCCGGCCGCATACCGGCCTGCTGGAGGCCCACCGCGAGCTGGAACTGATCGACCACATCGCCGCGGCCGACCGCCAGGACAAGCTCCAGGTGCTCGCCGACGAGGCACCGCGGGTACTGCGGGTGGGCTGGTGCACGGTGGCGCGCATCTCGGAGGCGGGCTTGCAGCGCATCGTCGGCAGCCCCGGTGCACCGGAAACCCAGGCGACGTCGGCGCCGTGGCTGCCGCTGGAGCATGCCGAAGCGCTCGACGGGGGCGCGGATTGGGTGCCACAGGTGTGGCGGGATATGGACACCACGCTGGCCGCGGCCCCACTGGGCGACCCCAACACTGCGGTCATGCTCGGCCGGCCCGGCGGTCCGCTCTTCCGTCCGTCGGAAGTGGCCCGGCTGGGCTACCTGGCCGGCATCGTCGCGACGATCCTGCGCTGACTCACCCCTACTCGCGGTTGTCGCCGGTCGCGTTCGAGTTGTCCAACAGGTCCCGCAGCTTTTCCAGAGGGTCGCCCGGGCCAAGCCGGTGAGCAGGCGCCGCGCCTGCGTCACCGGCTGTCGGCAGCCGGTCAGGAGATACCGGATCTAGTGCGCCATGGCCGTCCTCACCGTCGTCGGGCCCGACAACCGGCACCTGACCGGTTCCGTCCTGCGGAAGCTGCGGCATATTCGGCCCGGGGCCCGGGCCTGGTCCGGGGCCCGGTGACGAACCCGAGCCCTGGTCTGGGGGCGGGCCGAGTCCCGGCAGCGGTGGCACCGACGTGGGAGTCAACGACGTCGGCGGCGGCTGCGGCCCGACCTGGGCCGGCGGCGGCAGAGGCGAGGCCGGCGCTGCCTGCAACAGGGCCAATTTGTGTTCCAGTCGCGGAATCGAGTCGGCTCGGATGGCACGCCGGTCTTCGTTCGGGTCGTCGTTTCCGGCGAAACACCCGGCGGGTGCCCCCTTCACGACGGTGAGCGCATCGGTGTAGCTCTGCTGTGCGTGCTGCCGGTTCCCGGAGCGCGTCGCCAAATCCCCCAGCGTCTCCCGGACCAGCTCGAGGTTGATGCGCACCGGACACGATGCGGTGTCCGACATCTGGTGCAGCGTATCGGCGAACTGTCGTTGTGCCCGATCCAGTTCACCTTCCAGCACTGCGAGGTCCCCGGCGGCGAACGTGGCCTTGCCAGGCTCGATGACATCGAATACCTGCAGGTTCGCCACGTCGTCGCGCAAAGCGTCGATATCGTGCGCGGCGAAGTCGTCGATCGCGCTGTCACCGACCATGACAACGCCGATCAGCTTGGCCGCCAACAAGAGTAGAAGCAGGATGACGGGCGCGGAGAACGCGTAGAGTCGCCGGCGCAGCCGTATCCTCGCCGATGCGGCCCGGGATGGACGAAGACGCCGGACGATGTCGCTGCGCCAGGTGGCCGGTCTCCTGTCCAACATCACCAGACGTCCCTTCGCGACATCCGGTTGCGACGGTACTCACGGATGGTCGCCACGATCTCGATCAACACCAGCAGCACCGCCAGCAGAGCGAAAACCCAGTACAGCTCCCACCGATCGATCAGCTTCAGCGTCATCGCGGCGTCGTTGTGCTGATCCTTCAACTCGATCACCGGCACAGCGCCGCTGATGGGCTGGGCGCCTTCGCGATGGAAATACGGAACGCCGAGCTGCGAAGCGATCTCTTTCAGCCGGCCCTCATCGATCGCCGAGTTGAGCGCAGCACCACCACCGGGATCGCCCGCATACACCTTGTTGCCCGCCGACCACCCCAGCGGGATCGGACCGCCCGCCGCGGTGCCGTAGCCGAGCACCGCACCGCCGGCGATCGAGCCAGCAGGCAGGTCGAACGACGAAGGGGCGACGCGGGACCCCGGGGCCCCCTCGCCGAGATAAAACACCACGGTGGTCGAACCGGGAAACAGCTTTCCGGCTTCCTCCACCTTGCTGCGCAAGACATCTCGGGCGGCAAACGCGTCGGTTTGGTACATCGCGTCAGCGGTGACCAGCGTGTAGGGCGAGAGCCCCTGAACCATCGAATGAAGGCTCCAGGCGTCGTCGGACAACGGCCAGTCCGTGCCTGCCTTGCCTGCGAACGAGATCAACCCGAACCGTGCGTGCGAATACTCGTCGATGAGGGCGCCGATGTCGGTGCGCATTCCCAACATCCGTGATTTCCCGGCGCCGTAGTCCTCGACGCGCGAATTGACTGACCGGTCGACGACGAAGAACACGTTGACGTTCTGATCGGTTTTGCCACCGCTGAACTCGATCGACTGGCTCCCTTGGTCGCTGTCGAAGCCGGGCCGCAATGCCGCCATGACGATGAAGAGGATGGCCAGCGTCAGCCCACTCCATCTCGCCACCACCCTGCGGTACCGGCTCGGCCCGGTGCGGACCAGAACCCGATAGAGGGCGACCATCCGGATGACCAGCACGATCCCCGCGCCGATGAGTAACAGCGCCAAGGGAATCACTGGATAAAAGGTCATCGCCGCAACACCGCCAACGACACGCTGAGGATGCCCGCCGCTACCAGCGCGATGATGAGCACCGGGCCTGGCGAATCCAAGGATCGACTGGTGATCACCTGTCCCCCAGGCAGTTGCGCCGAGGGCGGGTTGGCGCCGATGAGGTCCAGCTGCCGACTCAGTGCGGGGTCGGTACCGCCACCGGCCAGTCCTGCCCCGGCGGGATTGTAAGGGCTGAACCGCCCACCGGTCGATTCGACCAGGGACCGCAACGCGTCGTTGCCCTGAGTGGATTCGGCGACGACGTCCGAGCGGGCGAGAATGTTCAGCTGGATACCCCCGGCGGACGCCATCTGCTGCAGCGACTGCGTCGAAAACAGCGACCGCCGTTGTTCGTTGGCTCCGCGGAGGTCGGTGTAGCCGACATAGATCAGTTGTCGCCGATGCGTACCCTTGCTCTCGAATGACGGGAATCCCGTCATGCACAGCGCCAGGATGTCCTCGACACTTTGCGCGTAGTCCACATATCCAACGGGGTGCGAGAACGCCTCCGTCCCAGTGGCGAGCTTGTCGCGGTCGACTGCCGAGACCTGCGCCCCGGTATCCAGGTCCTGCTGGAGGCGAGCGAGCTCAGTCAGGCCGGTCAAGCGTTGCGAAATGTAATCGGTGTCGCGGGTGAGCGGAATGATCCGCAGTGTCGGGGAGGTCAGGCCGAGTCGCTGGGTGTCGGACGATTTCGCCCGTTGCGCATAGTAATCCAGGAAGCCCGCGGTGGTGGGGTCGGTGACCGGTTGCCCGACGCACAACATGATGTCCTCAGGATGGGCGGCATCGAAGGTCTCGGTGGACGACGACGATCCGACCGGGCGTCCCGCGGCCACGAGCGCCGCGCCGAACGTGACGACCAACAGCACCCCGGTTACGACCACCGATAGCAGGTAGACCCGGTAGACCCGCAGATACTCGGGCAGTCGGGTGAGGCGGTGAACGTGCGCCAATGGCCGCAACGATCGCTGCACCCGGACCATCGGCGAGAACCAGGCGACCAGCACGGCGATGACGAGCAACACGGTCCCGGCCACCACCAGCGACCACCATCTCAGCTCCATGTCGAGATCAGCTCCTCGGCCGACTGTCCCAGCGCGGCGATATCGTCCGCCGGGGCGAGGCTGAACTGAACATCGTTGAGCCGAGCCAACAGTGGCGCCGCCGGTGCGAGCGGACCGTCGACCATCTCACCGACATGGAGGTACTGGGCTCGCACGCCGGTGGTGACGAACAAGAAGCTGCGCACGCTTCGGCTGATCGCCGCGCTCGCCTGTGGGCCATTGATGACACCGGCACGGTACTGACCGAACGCGGTGCGAACAGCGCGGATGAACCGGCGCCGGGTCAGCCCCGCGTGGATCCCGCGGATCACCGGCAATACCCGCAGCCGCGACGGCGGTAGAGTCCACACGAAAACACCTGCACACCAGGCGATCACGAGCGCAACCAGCAGAATACCCAGCAGAAACCACCACCCGGAATACGGCAGTGGGCCGCCGATGAAACGAAGCAGATCGTCAGATGGCATCGCCGTACGTCTCACTCATCGCAACAAGACTCCTGCGGATCTCTGCGCTGCCGCCGATCCGGCTGAACCGCACGCCGTTGGCAGTAAGGAACTCGTCGAGCTGGGCGACCCGGTGTTGCTCGGCGACGCGATAGGCGTTCAACACACGCGGCCCCAGCGCGTACCCGTTGGGAACGAATCTTCCGGTGGCCACATCGAATCCGTCCTGTTCACCGGAGACTCCGCCGACAGCGGGCATATCGGTGACCATCAGCCAGATGAGATCGTGGCGCCCTTGCAGCTGCTTGAGCACTTCCTCGAGTTCGCTGCTGACGTCCGGTTCGTCGGACACGATGATCAGCAGCAGCCGGCGGCGATGGGCCCGCACTACGTAATTGAGCTGGCCGACGATGTCGGAGGTGCCGACGTCCTCGGCGCCGCGGGTGTGGAAGCGCTCCAACATGCTCTCGATGTGAGTCTCGCTGCGGCGATTCCTGATCGTCGCCGATCCGGTGCTGTCGCCGTAGACCATGCCGACCTCATCACTGCGCCCGAGCGCGATGAGGCCGACCGCACCCATCACGTTGGCGGCGACCACACGCTTCACCTCGCCGCTGGCCGCGAGTGCGGTCATGTTCCTTCCCGTGTCGGCCACCAGGAGAATTTTGTGATGCTTCTCGGACACGAACCGCTTGGTCAGCACGGATCCAGAACGCGCAGAGGCCTTCCAGTCGATGTCCCGGACATCGTCGCCGGCCACGTAGGGCCGCAGGTCGTCGAGTTCGAGGCTTCGCGAATGCAGCAGCGCATACCGGCCACCTTCGAGGATTCCGCGTGTGTCGGTGCCGAAATAAGATTTGGCGAGGTTGAGGTGCCTACCCATGGCGATCGGTCACGGCACCCGGACCGACTGCAGCACAGCGTCGATCACCATTTCGGGGGTGACGTTGATGTTGACCGCCTCGAAACCGAGGATCAGCCGGTGCCGTAGCACACGGTACGCGAGGTTGCGAATGTCGTCGGGGATCACATGATTGCGGCCCGCCAATATGGCGGCGGCGCGCGCCGCTTTGCAGAAGGCGATCGACGCCCGCGGGCTCGCGCCGTATTCGACGAGGCGGGCAAGTTGCGGAGAGAGGAACTGCGCGGGGTTGCGGGTCACATGCACGAGCTGGGTTGTGTAGTGCACCAGAACGGGATCCATGTGAACGCTTGCGACAATCTGCTGTAATTGCCGGATTTCGTCGAGACTAGCCACGGCCTGGGGGGTCGCCGACCGGTCATAGATACCCGCGTCGATCCGGAAGACGACTTCGGCTTCCTCCTGCGGTGATGGGTAGCGCAGAACCTCTTTGAGCATGAACCGATCGGTCTGCGCCTCGGAAAGCGGATACGTGCCTTCCTGGTCGACGGGGTTCTGCGTTGCGATCACCAGGAACGGCTCCGGGATCGGGTACATCTTTCCGGCCAGCGTCGTCTGACGTTCTTCCATCGCCTCCAGCATCGCGCTCTGGGTCTTGGCGCTGGACCGGTTGATCTCGTCCAGCAGAACGATATTGGTGTGGACCGGTCCGAGTTGAGTGATGAACGAGTTGGTCGACGAGTCGAAGATCTGGGTGCCGACGATATCGCTGGGCAACAGGTCAGGTGTGCACTGAATCCGGTTGAAGCCGCCGGAGATCGCAGCGGCCACCACCCGCGCGGCGGTTGTCTTGGCCAGGCCGGGAACACCTTCGAGCAGGACGTGGCCGCCGGTCAGCAAGCCGAGAAGCAGTGTCTCCCTGAGGTAGTCTTGGCCGACGACCTTGGCGGAGAAGACTGACGATATCGCCGCCACGACACGATAGGCGTGTTCCATGTCCTGCTGGTTGGGTTGGGCACGGGTCGTGGTGGTCATGCTCACTCTCCAGGGGTAGTAGTCCCACTCAGCTAACGAATTGGCCCGACGACGGGCGGGTCCTTGGCGAGATTCACCGAGGTCGAAACCAGCAGATCGGATGTGAAGCTCGCCGACTCACCGCTGGTGGTCTGCGCCGTGAAGTGATACCGGGCTGGCCCGCCCGTCATCACACTCATGGACATCGGAATCAGGGTCTGGGTGACGCCGCTGAGGTCGATCGGGCCGTCCACCTTGGCCGTCGCCCGGTTGATCGGCGTGTCGATTCTCTGCTTCGGGCAGTTGTATTGGGTTTCCGGCGCGGTAAGGCAACCGGCGATCCAGGTCTCGAGCGCGGTGTTGACGGCCTTGTGCCCGGCATCGTTGATCGCATAGTCGAACGTGAGCGTGCTGGCGATATCACCGGCGAGCATGCTTTCCAGCAACAGCGGTTTGGCGGTGACATCGATATACGGCACAGTCGATTTCAGGTCCAAATAGCCGGGGAAGACGTAGAGGTGCGTGTCCTGCCCGAGCGGCTTGCCCAGGACGCTGAGCGATGTCGCGGGGCCCGAGCTCAGAATGCCGCTCATCGTGTCGACGTTGATCGTCGCGCTCGAGAGTTTCCATCCTTCCTCAGTTTTCTTCACCGGGAGCTGACCCTCGGAATGATGGTCACCGAAGTTCGCGGACACCTTCACCAATGCCATGTCGCCCGGCTCGGTCTTCGACGAATCCTCGGTGATCTCGATCTTGGTGATCGGCCACTCCGAGATCTGTTGCTTGAGAGCATCATTGGTCAGAAATTTCTTGGACGCGGGCTGGGCGACCCCCATAGCGAGCGCGGCGTCGGCATCGCCCTTGGCGAGCGCCTCCAGGTACGCCTTGACCGCCTCGCCGGCATTACCTGCTCCCACCGTCTTGGTGCCACCCCCGGTGTTGAGCGCCACGACCAGCACGATGCCAACGACCAGCAGAACCGCCGCCGATGCCAGCAGGGTGATGATCAGCGGCTTGCGACGGCGCCCGTTCTGCGGCGGATAGGGCGGCTGCCACTGTCCACCGGGGCCATAGCCCGGCTGCCCCGCAGGATAGCCGTACCAGCCCTGCTGCAGTGGAGGTGGTGGCGGTTGGCCACCCGGGGCGCCGGCCCAGCCGGGCGGCTGATTTGGATACGGGTTGCCCGGATAGTCCTGTGTCACAGCCTCATTGCTCTCTCATGGGTGTCGACGCCTCAGCCCTTGACCGAAACGGTCGGCGGATTTGTCGTCAGGTCAACCGTCGCGGTGATGTACGAGTAGACCGTGCCGGATTTTGTTCCACCAGAAGTGGATTCTGCGGTGAGCTTGAAATCGAGGGGGCCATGGACCTGTTCGGTCATCTTGGTCGGGTCGAAGTAGCTGGCCTGGACCTCGCTGAGATCGGTCGGTGCGGTCCATACCGCGGTGCCGTCGACCAGGCTGGGATCGCGCACGCCCTGGGGGCAGTTCGGCGGCTGTAATTGTTTGGACTGCGCGCAGGTCGCGATCGCGGCTCTCACAAGATCCAACGACGTCGACTTTCCCTTGTCACTGATATCGAACTGCGGCATCAGCGATGCGGAAAGTCCAGCGTACCCCAACTCACCCAGCAGCAGAGGTCGCCGCAGCGGCTCCTGGGTGATGAACTCGTTGCTGTTGCCGAGGTCGATCCAGCCGGGGAAAACGTAGGTTTCTTTGCCCTTTTTGGCGTCAAAAGGCTTGCCGAACAACGTGACTGTGCTCAACGCCTTCGACTCGGGTGCGTCGAGGAACTTCAGTTTGATCGCCGCGTGCTCGAGTTTCCAGGCCCCGTCGATCTTCTTGACGTGAAGGTTCTCATCGGAGGTCTGGTCACCGAAGTTGGCAGCGACATGCACAGTGCCCATATCGCTGAACGAGTCGTCGTTGAGGATGCGAATGTTGGTGATCGGCCATTTGGCGATCTGCTGCTTGAGGATGTCGTCGGTGAGGAATTCCTTGGAGGCCGGCTCGTCGTTGGAGTACGACAGCGCCGTGTTCGCGTCACCCCGAGCGAGCGCCTCCACGTAGGCCTTCACCACGTCGCCTGCAGTCTTGGGCTTACCGGGCCCACCCGAGCCGAACACGATCACAGCAACAACGACCGCGACGACGAGGACCGCGAGGCCGGAGATCAGACCGACGATCAGCCGCTTGTTGGATCCTCGGCGCGGTGGCGGTCCGTATCCGGGCGATCCGTACGGCGGCGGTCCGGGCTGCCATTGCGGCTGCGGCGGCGGCTGGTGTGCGTGGCCGTACGAGTGGGCCGGCGGCTGAGGCTGGGACGCGGGCGGCGGGGGCGCGGGCGGCTGAGGCCACGAGCCGGGTGCCTCGCCGGGGCCCGGGCCGGGTCCGCCGATCGGATTCGGACCGCCATAGCCTCCGCCGGCGGACGGAGGATATGTCACAGCAACCGTCCGCACTCGACGTTGATCAGCATCAGCAAACCCCCATACACCCTGGACAATCCTCGGAAAGCTCGGCGCGCCATCCCCCGATCGACGCAACGTTCCTCATTCAACCATATAGAGGGCGTGCGCTCACCTCACCCAGCCAGGGCGACCGACCTGCACCGACGGCGCTTCCATAAGTCGAGCTATGTCACCGAACGGCCCCCAGCAACCTTGAGGGCGGCTCAGCCGAGCCCTCGCACTACCGGGTTTCGGCAGCCAACCCGTCACGCAGTGCCGTCGACCGACTCCTCGGCCGGCGCCGGTCCCTCCGCGAGCAGCCTGCGGAAGCCGTCCTCGTCGAGGATCGGGACACCCAGCTCGACGGCCTTGTCGTATTTCGATCCGGGTGAATCCCCCGCCACGACGAACGACGTCTTCTTCGACACTGAGCCGACCGCCTTGCCCCCGCGGGTGATGATGGCCTCCTTGGCCTCGTCACGGGAGAACCCGGGCAGCGAACCAGTCACCACGATCGAAAGCCCTTGCAGCGTCGGGGTTATCGCGGCGTCGCGAACGTCCTCCATCCGGACGCCGGCCGCGCGCCACTTGTCGACGATCGTGCGGTGCCAGTCGACGGCGAACCACTCGACGAGCGAGGCGGCGATGGTCGGCCCAACGCCCTCGACGTCGGCCAGCTGCTCCTCGGTTGCGGCCATGATGGCGTCGAGGCTGCCGAACGCGACGGCCAGCGCCCGCGCCGCCGTCGGTCCCACGTGCCGGATGGACAGCGACACCAGGATCCGCCACAACGGGCGTTCCTTGGCCTGCTGCAGATTGATCAACAGTCGCGCGCCGTTGGCCGACAGCGCGCCGTCTTTGGTCTTGAAGAAGTCCGAGGTGAGCAGGTCGGAGCTGGTGAGGCTGAACAGATCTCCCTCGTCACCGATGACGTTCGCATTGAGCAGCGCCGTCGCCGCTTCATAGCCCAGACCTTCGATGTCCAGCCCGCCGCGGCCGGCCAGATGGAAGACACGCTCGCGCAGTTGCGCGGGACACGACCGGGCATTCGGGCAGCGGATGTCGACGTCGCCCTCCTTGGCCGGGGCGAGCGGAGTGCCACATTCCGGGCAGTGGGTGGGCATCTGGAATTCCCGCTCGGTGCCGTCGCGCAGATCGACCACGGGTCCCAGCACCTCGGGAATGACGTCACCGGCCTTGCGGATCATCACCGTGTCGCCGATCAGCACCCCCTTGCGCTTGACCTCCGAACCGTTGTGCAGGGTGGCCATCTCCACGGTCGATCCGGCGATCTTTACCGGTGCCATGACCGCGAACGGGGTGACCCGGCCGGTGCGGCCCACATTGACCTGGATGTCGAGCAGCTTGGTCTGGGCTTCCTCGGGCGGGTATTTGTAGGCGACCGCCCAGCGTGGAGTGCGCGATGTGGCACCGAGGCGGCGTTGCAGTGCGAAATCGTCGACTTTGACCACGATGCCGTCGATTTCATGTTCGATCTCGTGGCGGCGCTCGCCCCAGTAGGTGATCTTCTCCTCGACGGCGGCCAGCCCGGCCACCCGCGTGGTGTGGTCGGAGACCGGCAACCCCCATGCCTTCAACGCGAAATAGGTGTCGTGCAATGTGTCCGGGGTGAAGCCCTCGGTGTAGCCGAGGCCGTGGCAGATCATCCGCAGGCGGCGCTTGGCGGTGACCGCCGGATTCTTCTGCCGCAGTGAGCCCGCCGCGCTGTTGCGCGGATTGGCGAACGGGGCCTTGCCCTCCTCGACCAAGCCGGCGTTGAGGTTCTCGAAGTCGGCGAGCCGGAAGAACACCTCACCGCGCACCTCGAGAACCGCGGGGATCGGGAATTCCTCTGACGCAGCGAGGGTTTCCGGGATGTCGTCAATGGTCCGCGCATTGTTGGTGACGTCCTCGCCGACCCGGCCGTCACCGCGGGTGGCCGCCCGCTCCAACCGGCCACCGCGATACACCAGGCCGATGGCGACCCCATCAACCTTGAGCTCGCAGAGGTACTGCGGATTGGGGCCGATCTCGGCCTCAACCCGGTTGGACCAGGCCGTCAGCTCGTCGGTGTTGAAGACGTCGTCGAGCGACATCATCCGCTCCAGATGGGCGGCCTCGGTGAAGTCGGTCGCGAATCCGGCGCCACCGACCAGCTGGGTCGGCGAGTCGGGTACCCGCAACTCGGGGTACTGGTCCTCGAGGGCGAGCAGTTCGTTGAAGAGCTTGTCGAAGTCCGCGTCCGAGACGACGGGTGCGTCCTTGATGTAGTAGCGAAACTGGTGCTCACGTACCTCGTCGGCGAGCTCCTGCCAACGCCGGCGCACATCCGGATCGACGGGATCAACCTCGGGTTCGGACGTATCTGAAGCCACACTCGCAGGCTAGTCGAGCCCGCTGACGACTTTGGCCGTGGCAGGGTGGGGCCATGGGGCACCCGATCATGTTCGACGACGCCGACCCGATCCTGGCCACGGTGCGCACAATCGCGCTGGCGTTGCCCGAGGCGACCGAGAAGATCTCCCACGGCCGTCCGACGTTCTCCGCGCCGAAAATGTTCGCCGTCTACGGCGGCAGCCGCAAGAACCCCGACGGCCCGATGATCCGCTACAACCACGCGCTGCTGGTGAAGGTCGACGACAGCGAGCGGCAGGCCCTGCAACAGGACCCACGCTTCTTCTACCCGGCCTATCTGGGTCCGTACGGCTGGCTGGGTCTGGACTTCGAGGCCGCCGAGGTCGACTGGGCGGAAGTCGCTGAATTGGTGGATGCGTCGTTTCGGCTGCAAGCGCCGGCACGGTTGGTACGGCGGCTGGATCAGATGCAGGCGCCCTAGGCCTGGCAGGCTCAGGTGTCCGGCGGGCAGGTGAAGACCGGACCCGGCGGAAGAGTGCCGTCTTTCAGGAAGGCGGTGAGAGCGCTCTCGGCGCAAGCGTTCTGAGAGCTGGCGATGTGGCCCTCCGCCGGAGCCACGACCAGCGTGGAATTCTTGATCTGCCCGTGCAGCGACTGTGCCCAGGACAGCGGGGTGGCCGGGTCACCCGTGGTGTTGAGGATCAGGACCGGTCCCGCGCCCTCCGCGTGCGTCGGCCCGGGATGCCGGACCGGGGATACCGGCCACGTCTCGCAGGGCGCCAGCGACCAGGCGCGGTTGCCGCCGCTGATGGGACTCTCCGCCGCCCAGATAGGCGCCAACCGTTGGGGTTCTCCCGGGTCACCCGCGGTCGGGAAATCGATGCACACGACCGACAGGTATTCCGAGTCGGCCGGATTCACCATCAGGTCAGGCGAATACGCGGCCTCCGTCACCGCCGGCCACTGGCCGGCGACCGCGTGCCGCAACGTCTCCCGGAGACTGGGCCACCCTGATTTGGGAAAGTACTGAGAAGATTCGACGAGTGCCAGCATCCGGGCACCCGACAGCGTCTGCCCGTCGGCACCGACGTATGGCTTCGCGTCGAGTTGGGCGATGATCCCGGATATCTGGTGCAGCGCTTGGTCGGTCGTACCTGTCAAAGGGCAGTCCGGCTGACGCAGGCAGTCCTCGACGAATGCGGTGACACTGCGCTGCATGCCCTGCGCCTGGCCGAGCCTGACCCCGGGATAGTCCAGGGCGGGATCCATCACGGAATCGAGCACGATCCGGTCGGTCTTGCCGGGGAACATGTTTGCATAGGTGGCGCCCAGGAAGGTTCCGTACGAGTAGCCGAGGTAGTCGATCTTGTCGAAGGCCATCGCCTTGCGGATCTCGTCCATGTCGCGGGCCACGTTGGCGGTACCGACATGTTTGATGGCATCGCCGAATTGCCGTAGGCAGGACTCGCCGATGCCGGCGGCCAGGTCCGTGGCGCGTTCGATGTCGGCCTGGGCCGTCGGAACACTGGGCTGATTGAAGATTTCCTGCCGCTGCTGGCCGTCGAGGCATTGGACCGCAGGCACCGATCCGCCCACGCCGCGTGGGTCGAATGACACCACCGTGTAGGTGTCGGTGAAGTTCTCGAAATAGTCACGGGCCGAGAGCAGGTCGTGCACACCGCCGATGCCCGGGCCACCCGGGTTGGTCATCAACAGCCTCGGCTTCGCGGCCTTCGAGGGGATTCGGATGACCGGGATCGTGAACGTATGCCCATCGGCCTGGCCGTAGTCGAACGGCACGGTCAGGGTAGAGCACTCGACCCCGGGATGAGCGCCGTTGGAGTCCGGCATCGATTCGGTCATGATGCACGGGCCCCAGGGGGCCAGCGTGGTCGCGGACTTCACCTCCGGCGCCCCTGCCGGAGCCGCACACGCCGCAACCAGGACAGCAGTCAGGACCGCGGGCCCGACCCGACGCCTCACCCCTGCCGAAGCTGACACGCTTACGCTTCTAGCACCCCGCAGCCCGTTGGCGGCGGACTTCGACCAGATCGCTTCCCGCTCGACGGCTAACCGGCCAGACGCTCCGCGGCTGCTGTCCGCTTGAAGATGATGCCCCGCTTCTCGTGATAGACGGGCAGGTAGTCGCTCTTGAAACGAGGATCGTTCAGCAACGCGTCCAGCGCGACGAACCCGGTGTCATATTTGCCGTCCACTTCGGCCGGACGCTTGTTTCGCAGGATCACAGCGACGACAAAGTCGAAGTTGCGGGACAGAAGATATCCGTTGTCGACGCGCGCGAAGTGCTTTCCCGGAACGTCCCGTGCGATGTGCTTGTCCATGAGCCCGTACAGGTCGGTGAATCTCAGCCCATCGTTGAGATACGGGATGACGCCGGCCTCGCCGAGCAGCACGGTCTGGCCGGGTGACGCCAGGTCACCCAACTTCCGGGCGATGTCGTAGTAATCCGCGTTGTACGGCTGGAATTCCAGGTGCCAGCCCGACCTCAGCGGTTTGTAGCTTTTGACGTAATACCGCTGCAGAACCCACGAGCAACCGACCACGACAGCCAAGACCGTGAGCGTCGCAACCAACTTCTGGTCGAGGAGAGTGCCGAGATCGACCTGGTCGACCAGAACGAACAGCAGTATCGGCAGCACCGGCAACGCCAGCCGGAAGGCTGGCATCCAGTCGCCTCCCGCGTAGACGGCGAACGCCAGTTGCGCGACGATGACCAGGTAAACGGGCAGATGCTCACGCAGCAGCAGCGGCGACCTCTTGAGCAGGGCCAGCAGCACGTAGGGGCCCAGTGTCATGGCGCCGAACAGGGCGACGTAACGCGCGCCTTCCTTGACCGCGGAGAGACTCGGATTGTTCTTGGCGAACAGGCTATTGGGCAGCAACTCGCCATAGTAGGAGAACCGGAAAGCGATGAACGCCACGACGATCGCAACCACAATGGCCACCGTCATCGCGGTGAACGGCAACCGCTCATCCTTGCGCCGCGCTCCGATCGCAAAAATGCCGGCGTAGATGGCGACGGGATACATGATCGCTTCCGGTCGCGAGATACTCAAGAGCCCGATGGTGACGGCGAAGCCCACGGCGTAGCCCGGCGTCCGGTGCGTGCGCCACAAGGAATACAGCAGAACCGACACCGTCAGCAGGAAGGCGACGAGCGACGTCTCCATTCCCGAAATGTTGTACACGTTCAGGAAAGGGCTTGCCGCGGCGACGAGAACCAACAGTGCGACTACGGCAGTGCTGTTGTCGTGCAGTTTCGCAAGGCGGTACAGCACAACCAGATTCGCCAGCCCGAAAACCATGCACAGCACTTTTGCGAGGTAGAACAGAGCGAGATGACCGGTCAGCCCGGTGACGGCCGACACCGCATTGACCAGAAACAACCAGGTTGGATTTGAGTATCCCTCAATCCTCTCGCCGGGGTTGAACACCGGACCATCACCGGCGAGCAGGTTGTGGCTGTAGCGCAGGGTGATGAAAACGTCGTCGATCTCGACGTTGACGAGGTCCAGGCAGCCGAGGACATATACGACGCCGACGACGCCCAGGAACAGCGGAAACCAGTGCGACGAGAGTTTCTGCGCTACAGCCATATCGCTAGATCGCTTCGGGGTCCTCGGTTACCGCGTCGGCGGCGCGCTGACACAAGCCGACCGCGACACGCGCCCAGGCCGCGGTGGCGCCGGCCAGCCCGCAGACCGGGCTGATACCGACACGACCTCGAATCGAACTGCGGGAGAAGCCGATTCGGTCGGTGATCGCAACCGCGGCAGCGGCGACCTCCTCGGCCGAGGGCCGGGCGTCGGGCACACTCGCGGGGACCAGGCCCAAGACCACGGTGCGACCCGAGTCCAGGAACTCCCCCAGCCCGTCGAAATCGGCGTCGCCGAGCGTGTCGACGTCCACCGAAACCGCATGGATCGCGCTGCGCTGCAGGACATTCCACGGGATTTCTGCGCAGCTGTGCAGCAACACCTCGGCACCCGCACCGGCCACGCACTCGTCGAGCAACCCGATGGCCACCACCTCGTCGACCGGATGCACCGGGTTCAGTGCCGTCACCCCGGTCAACCGGCCCGCCAGCGCCGCCGACAGCATCGGCTCGTCGTACTGCACCACCACGGTCGTGGACAGCCGGCGCGCCAGCTCGGCCCGGTGCCGCCCTACGCCCTCGGCCAGCGAGGACGTCAGGTCGCGGACCGCCCCGGCGTCGGTGAGAGCGCGGTGGCCGTTAGGCAGTTCCAACTGCGCGGCCAGCGTGATCGGCCCCGGCGCCTGGACCTTGACCGGCCGCCCCGAACCGGATCCGCCGGCCTTCTCCCACGCTTCCTCGATGGCGTCGATGTCCTCGTCGAGCAGGCTTTTGGCCCGACGGGTGATCGCACCCGGCCGGGCGACGATCCGGTAGCCCCGCGGGACGGTGTCGATCGCGATATCGACCAGCAGCGCACCGGCCCGCCCGATCATGTCCGCACCCACACCGCGGGCGGGCAGCTCGACCAGGTGCGGCAGCCGGTGCAGCTCGCCGACCACGATGTCGGCGGCCTCCCGCGGCGTCGAACCCGGCCACGAACCGACTCCGGTGCCTGCGGCGAAAACACTCACCGGGCAACCGTATTGGACAGCCCGCCGACACCGCAGAGCCGGGGGCATAACGTGGGGGTCATGACGGTGCGCGCGGGGCTGGCCTGTTGCGCGTTGGCGGGGTTGCTGGGCGGGTGCACCCAGTGGGTCGACGGGTCAGGGCTGCGCGCCCTGAGCGAGCCGCCGTACAGCCCGCCGGGCATCGTCGATGTGGTTGCGTCCAGCAGAGTGGTGTACGAGTCGGACCTGATCAGCGGTACCGGCGTGTCGTAGCCGGATGAATGAAGGTCATCGCGTGATTCTTCGAGAGACCCGCGAAAGTCACTCGAGCAAAGGAA